>NZ_JXQM01000143.1 GCF_000832065.1 Nitrosospira sp. NpAV
CTTTTAGTAAGGCTACCTCGTTTATTAGTACTTGGTTAATGGATGCAAGCTTAGCTAAATCTGCACGCGACTCTGCAAGTTCCTGCCTCAAGGCATGGTTGATCTGGCGCTCACGAATTAACGTGTCATGCTTGGCATCGCGCTGACTTCTCGTTGCCTTACCCACTAGCCTTCTGATCTTTTCTGCAAGGTCCGGGTAGGTGTTGTGAATCAGGGCTGGGGTGACCCCGGCCTCCTTAGCAACAGCAGAAATGGATACCTTGCCTTGGGCTTGCTGTACCCGAGCAATAGCTTGCTCAATACCTTCGACCGTCTT
>NZ_JXQM01000144.1 GCF_000832065.1 Nitrosospira sp. NpAV
CCTCTGTAGCAATCATTTGACCACCTTGCGGCAATTTTTCCAGCAAAGGAAAGGCCAGGAAACTGTACAGCTCTCGCGCGAAAAAAGCGCAGGGGAGAAAACCCAGAAATAATGCCAGCAGTGCTCGAATCAGCCGGGCACGTAATTCCACCAGATGCGAAATAAAAGTATTGTCATCATCCATCTGTTGCTGTGGTTTATCCTGTTGTTAAATTGAGTCGCTTAATAAAGAGGAGATTACTGGCAGTTTGCAGTGGTTGAATCACTGCAAAAACTAACTGCCCAGTTGCCGGGGTTCTTTAGGGGTTGATGAGGCGGCTGTCTCGGTATTCTCGGGTTCTGTTTTTCCCCCTGATTCAACTGCATGAGATTTTTTTTCGGGTATGGCTGTGGGCTGGGTATCTGCTATCTCCGATATTTTGTTTATTTCGC
>NZ_JXQM01000145.1 GCF_000832065.1 Nitrosospira sp. NpAV
GATGAGTGTTGACAATTACCGATGTTGTTCTGGATGTTCGAGACGACGCAGCGCGGTTTGGTGATGATGTAGAGTAGTTCGTCGGTGCCCATCCACTTCGGCGTCTCGAAACGGACGGGTTGCGCAAGCTCGTTGATGTAGTCACAGAAGATGTTGCGAATTGTCCCTTCGACCACACTGGTTTCGTCGGCCAGTGCTGTGAAGGTGCGCATCAAGCTCTGCTGCCCGATCCATTTTACCAGCTGCTCGGTCATCATCCGGTTCCCGGCTAGCAGCGCCTGCGAGAAGGTCTTGCCGCAGACTTGGCAGTGTATCCGCTGGGTGTCGGTGTAGATACCCATGCGCTTGCCGTGCATGGGCAAGTCCTTGAACACCTGCGGGTGCCTCATAAGGTCAGACGGTCGGATTGGCAGTGAGGGCAGG
>NZ_JXQM01000146.1 GCF_000832065.1 Nitrosospira sp. NpAV
CTATGATATCCAACTGTGTGGCTGGACCAACATCTAGAGGAACAACTGATCCGGCCTGGACTTTCACCTGGTTAAATTCGTAGCTCTTCAACCTCAAACTTTCTATTTCTTCCACTGGCCACTGAAGCAAATGAGTACCAATCTTCTTGTCAAACAAAATCGTCCTCGGGATGCTCTGAACAGATGCCCATCCTTTCTGCATATCAGCAGCTTCGCTATCGGATTCTCCAATCCAACCCCACAAAACTCTTCTGTTTTTGTTCTGATCGTAGAAAGTCTTGGCAG
>NZ_JXQM01000147.1 GCF_000832065.1 Nitrosospira sp. NpAV
ATTCCGGCTCATCCTCACATAAAAATCGGATTGTACGTGTTCACCCGCTCATAAAAGGATAATCGGTGTATCCGTGCTCGTTGCCGCCGTAAAAAGTACTTTTATCAGGCGGTGTCAACGAAGCACCTTGTCGTAAACGTTCAACCAGATCAGGATTACTAATAAAAAGGTGGCCGAATGCAATTAAATCCGCCTGATTTGTTGCAACAGTTTGTTGTGCGAGAGCGAGATCATAGCCATTGTTGAGCATCCAGGCAGCACGGCCGCCAACTACCTGGTAAACGTCTTTCAAATCGGAGTAATCAAATGGTATTTCTCCCTGCCGATAATCGCGTGGTCCGCTGGTGGCACCTT
>NZ_JXQM01000148.1 GCF_000832065.1 Nitrosospira sp. NpAV
TTTCTATTCTCTCGGGATAACCCAACGCATGCGCTATCGGTGGGCGCATATCCGGATTACCGAGTTGGGCAAGCACCGAGCCATCAATATATTCAACCATAGAATGAATGACGCTTTGCGGATGAACAACCACCTGGATTTTTTCGGGTTCCACACTAAACAGCCAGTGCGCCTCAATGACTTCCAGCCCTTTATTCATCATGGTAGCTGAATCAACCGATATTTTTCTGCCCATTACCCAATTGGGATGAGCACAAGCTTGCTCCGGCGTAACGCTGTCTCTTATACACATCTCCGAGCC
>NZ_JXQM01000149.1 GCF_000832065.1 Nitrosospira sp. NpAV
GGGCTATGGGGTTGAAGTGGTTCCGTACGCTCGGTGACAACCATATGCACCTCCCGGTAGAGACCTGCCCAGGCTCTGGGCAAATCACGGTTTCTGAATGATGATGTTTTCCGGTCAAACTGACCGTTCAGGAACTGCCGGCAGCAACACCGCCGGCAGCAGGATCAGCAATCAGCTTCGGTTCCAGGGATAACCCTTCTCATCCAGTTCAGCCTGGTACTTGTGCAGCAGTGCCTGGTATTCGTCCCAGACCGCCTTGCCATCAAGCCC
>NZ_JXQM01000150.1 GCF_000832065.1 Nitrosospira sp. NpAV
TAATACCTGGAGCTTCAACACCGTACCACTGACACCCCATACCGCTTCATTGTTCGTTTCTATTTCCTGCCGAGATTCGTCAGGCAAACGCAAGTTGAAGCAGTCTATATTTACCTCATGTGGAAATCGACTGTCATGCGCTGTTCAGCGTTATTTATCCTTGCTTTGTGGGCCGTACTCCCAGGTAACAGCCAAGCCTACGATATTACCGTCAGTCTGAAAGAAGCCGAGCAGTTGGCGCTGACTCGTAACCGCGATCTCCGCTTTGCCCGACGAAATATTGAAGCTGCGGCAGCGGAAACACTCAATGCAGCTGCTTTCCCCAACCCCACACTTGCGGTTAATGCCAGTCATTTAAATCTTAAATCTGACCCAACTACTGCATTCAGCTCCAGAACGCCAACCGAAAGCGAAATTCGTATTGATCAGACTCTTGAACGAGGTGGTAAGAGAGCGCTCCGAATGGCACAAGCAGACAGTAAACTCACCGCTACTCGGTTCGATTTTGACGATACGCTGCGGCAAACTCGGTTCAATGCACGCAGCGCTTGGTTTGAACTTAAACTGGCTGAGCATCACGTTGAACTGAGCGGCATTATTGCCGGCCAGTCTGAGCATATATTGGAATTGGCTCGACGCCGCTATCAAGCAGGCGATCTATCCGGTGCTGATCTGGGGCGCTTCGAAACCGACGCTGCCCGAGCCCACG
>NZ_JXQM01000151.1 GCF_000832065.1 Nitrosospira sp. NpAV
GCACCGGCGCTGAGAACGCGGCCAATGGTCTTAAGCTCAACAAGTCCTTGGCGAGTCAGGCTCAAATGGGCGAGGCAGGGAAAACGATGGCCGGTGCTGGTAGCCTGCACCATTCAGAGATTCGGAGCGAGTGGCTAGCTGTTTAGTCCCACTTATTGGTCGTCAGCTTTCCTTCAAATCCATCCAGCAGGCGATTCAATACCTTGCATTGCTTTGATGCGATCCATAAATTTTTTATATGACTTTTCGTTTTAAAAAACGAATTTACCATCTTTATCCAAAAAGATTGTTTTGTTAGAGTAGTCACTTACTCCCCTTCAGGAGAATGCATAGGAGAAATTGTAATGATGCTCAAATTCAAAGGCGAGCTGCTAGCAGCATTGTTGGGCGTTAATGTGCTGCTGGCCGTACCTCCTGCGAGCGCGCAGGAGGTTGGCGAAAAGGTCACGCTGAACTTTCAGCAAGCAATACCAAACATTCCTGGAAAATCCTTGATCGTTGTTGAGGTGGAATATGCACCTGGCGCCGCATCAGTACCTCATCATCACGCGCAATCGGCTTTCATCTACGCGTATGTTCTGAAAGGCGCTATTGAGTCGCAGGTTAATGACGAAGAAGCACGTATTTACCAAGCAGGCCAGAGCTGGTCAGAAGCGCCTGGTGCTTTGCATTCGATCAGCCGCAATGCAAGTCA
>NZ_JXQM01000017.1 GCF_000832065.1 Nitrosospira sp. NpAV
AATAATTGTTTTTTTGATGCCGTTGCCATCTGTGCCGTCTGATCCGTTTAGACTATTCCGCCATCAGACAAAAGAGCCTACCCTAGTCAATGGCCCTTATTATAACCCAAGATTTTCAGTTAGACTAACTTTGGGAGCTACGGTGTGTCAAGAAAATAGCACGCTGAAATTGAGTGGGCCCAACTGCTAGGCAATGCGCATAACTGGATTATAAATAAGAATATCCGCATGGTATTCAGAGCGAGCGTCATGCCTCACACCGGACTATCAATATCAATGAATTGATGCGAAACACCAAATTTGCGGGAGATAAGCTCTCCCAATTCCTGTATGCCATAACGCTCGGTGGCGTGATGCCCCGCGGCAATAAAGGCCACGCCGGACTCGCGTGCGGCATGCACGTTTCGCTCGGAAATCTCTCCTGTAAGAAACGCATCCACTCCCAAACGGATGGCTTCATCGAAATAATCCTGGGCGCCGCCGGTGCACCAAGCTACACGCCGAATCAATTTTGCATCCTTTCCAATGACCAGAGGTTTTCGAGACAGGATATATTCAACATTGAGCCGCAGTTCTTGCAGGGTTGATGCCCCTGACAATAAATTACCTTGCATAGCGATATTTTGTTCACCGAAACGGCCGGTTTCGACGAAACCCAGTCTGCGGGCGAGCTGAGCGTTGTTGCCAAATTCCGGGTGTGCGTCCAGCGGCAAATGATATGCCAGCAGACTGACATGGTGCGCCATCAGCAGCGCAACACGGCGATGTTTCATTCCGATCAGGCATTGATCCTCACCGCGCCAGAAATAACCGTGATGTACCAGCACCGCGTCCGCTTCGGCTGCTACAGCCGCTTGCAGGAGATCGAACGAGGCGGTTACACCGCTGACTAGTTTACGCACTTCACTTCGGCCTTCCACTTGCAGTCCATTTGGGCAATAATCGCGAAAACGGGCGACATCCAGAAGTTGGCTCAAATAGGTTTCAAGTTCATTCAATTGCATCGATATTTCCTGGGCCTATCCCATTTATCCTGATCTCAAAATCTGCACCCTAAAAAAATGCATAAACTCTGGTTGATTTTCGCACAAACGGCAACGATAGTCCTTGCGGTGTTGTTTGTAGTTTCTACCTTGCGGCCTGAACTGCTGCCATGGAGTCAGCGTGGCGCCACGATAACCATCAAAGAGGCTGCGTCCGGGGGGGAGCCCAAGGAGGTATCCAAGTTCAACAGTTTTAGCGAGGCCGCCCAAGTCGCCATGCCTTCAGTGGTGAATGTTTTTACTAGCAAAGAGATCAAGGTATCCCCCCATCCATTGATGGATGACCCCAGGTTCCGTCGCTTCTTCGGCGATCGCTTCGAGTCCCCGAGCCGGCGTGCATCAAGTCTTGGCTCCGGTGTCATTGTCAGTCCTGAAGGCTATATCCTCACCAATCATCATGTGATAGAGGCGGCGGACGAAATCGAGATAGCGTTGGCTGATGGAAGAAAGGGAAAAGCACGCGTCATCGGCTCGGATCCGGAAACTGACCTTGCGGTTGTAAAGGTGGATATGGAGGCATTGCCTACGATGACTTTCGGACACTCCGACCGCGCCAAGGTTGGCGACGTCGTGCTTGCCATAGGCAATCCATTTGGGGTTGGGCAGACGGTGACCATGGGCATCGTCAGCGCATTGGGACGATCACACCTGGGTATAAATACTTTTGAAAATTTTATCCAGACCGACGCCGCTATCAACCCGGGTAATTCGGGCGGTGCGCTGGTGGATACCTCTGGCAATTTGATCGGCATCAATACCGCGATTGTTTCCCGGACTGGCGGATCGCTTGGCATCGGCTTTGCCATTACCACCAGTGTGGCCAGACAGATAATGGAACAGATCATTCAGACTGGCGGCGTGACGCGAGGGTGGATCGGTGTGGAAGTACAAGATTTGACACCCGAGCTGGCAGAATCATTCAAGCGCCCCAACACCAATGGTGCGCTAATCGCGGGTGTGCTCAAGAACGGGCCGGCGGATCAGGCTGGAGTGAAGCCAGGGGATATCCTTGTGGCGGTGGATGGCAAAGCAGTCACTGATTCATCCGTGATGCTCGATCTGATTGCTGCATTGCCGCCGGGAAAAACCGCCAATATTGCGGTGATGCGCAATCAGTCGGAGAAATCCATCAAGATTAATGTCGGGAAGCGCCCCAAGCCAATGCCCCAAGATCAGTATCAGGACCCGGATGGGATAGAATAAATCTCGAGACCGGCTTTACCCGTTCGTGCAATTATTGCAGCAAGAATTGCGGCATTCAGCCACTTTTCTCTTCCGGGTTTTTCGCCTGGGCTTCTACGCCATCTAATTCCCGCTCCTTCTCTTGGTCGTTCGAGGAATACATTAATGCCGGCCCGGGAGCCGGGTTGATAATGAAACCCGCCACCAATATGCCTAGTTCGTAGAGCAGGTAAAGCGGTACTGCCAACATAAATTGCGAAACCACATCGGGCGGCGTGAATATTGCGCCGACAACGAATGCACCAACGAGGACATAGCGGCGTACTTCCTTCAGCTTCTCGATAGAGACAATTCCCATTCGAACCAGGATCACTACAAATATCGGAACTTCGAACGTAATACCGAAGGCAATGAACATCGTTAGCACAAAGTCGAGATACTTGCCGATATCGGTCATCACCGCTACACCTTGCGGTGCAAAATGGGTAATGAATTCGAATACCAGTGGCAGCGCTGCAAAATAGGCAAAAGCCATGCCGCAAATGAATAGAAAGCTGCTGACAACCACCAGAGGCAGCACCAGCCGTTTTTCGTGGGCATACAATCCCGGTGCGACAAATGCCCACACCTGATATAGCGTATGCGGCAGGGTGATGACGAAAGCGGTCATCATGGCAACCTTCATCGGCACGAAGAAAGGTGTGACAACTTCGGTGGCTATCATCTGCCCGCCTTGTGGCAGTTTTTCCAGAAGAGGTTGCGCCAGCAGTGAGTAGAGTTCCCGCGCATAATATGCGCAGGGCAGAAACCCGACCGCCAGCCCGCTGATGATGCGCAGCAGCCTGGCGCGTAATTCCACAAGATGCGAAATAAATGTTTCGTCGACACTCATGCTGTGCGGTAATGGGAGTAGAAAAAACGGTCCTAGTATACCGAGCCGTGCCCGGCCGGGTAGGGGTTATTTGCCGTTCTATCTTCTGGCGATATACCTTTGCTCCCCGCCGTTTTATCCGATTCTAGGATTGTGCCAGCGATTTGGCTGATTTGGCAGGGGTGGTGGCGGACGAGGCTACCGGAGCTGTGGGTTCTGCTACATTCCCTCCGGCGGGATCGGTTGTGGCCATGGACTTTGTTTCCGCTGCAATGTCCTGGAATTGGTTTATTTCTGTTCTTACCGTGCTTTCAATGGATCTGGCGGTCTCCTGTACCGAAGTTTTCAATTTCCTCAGTTCTTCCAGTTCCATTTCATGCCGAATATCATTCTTGACATCATTCACATAACGTTGAGCCCGCCCGAACAGATGTCCCAAAGTACGCGCTACCTGAGGCAGTCGTTCCGGGCCGAGGACGATCAACGCCACCATCGCTATAACAACAATTTCTGTGAAGCTGATATCGAACATTTTTTGTGAGCATCACTTGTGAAAGCGTGATAAGGGTCACTGGATTCCAATTCCTTCAGCGATTCACCGCACCTTGTTCAGTAGTAATCACCCGTTACAGCTTTGTTTGGGTTTTGTCCTTCACCTCGCCCTCGATGGTCTGACCGCCGGCTTGCTGGGATGGGGGGGATATCTCTTCTCCATCGGCGTTTTTCATGCCTTCCTTGAAGCCTTTCACCGCGCCGCCCAGATCACTGCCTAGGTTGCGAAGTTTTTTGGTGCCGAATACCAGAACAACGATTATAAGAACGACCAGCCAGTGCCAGATACTGAATGATCCCATCATTTACTCCTTATCTCGGGTGGGGAATCATGACAGGCAAGCGATCCCTGCCACCGATGACGTGAATATGCAAATGGTAAACTTCCTGTCCCCCCACGCGCCCGGTGTTGATAACGGTACGAAAGCCATCGGTGCACCCTTGTTCTTTCGCCAGTCTGGGTATCAGAATCATCATATCGCCCAGTAAACTGCGATGCTTGTCCTCAACGTCGGCGAGTGAGCTAATGTGCAATTTGGGTACCACCATAAAATGTACCGGGGCCGCGGGATGGATATCGTGAAAGGCGAACACGTCGGCATCCTCGTATACGTGTTTACTGGAGATCTCTCCTCGTACGATTTTACAGAAGATACAGTTTTCCATATTTATCCCATTTTCCGCAATGCCTTCTCGTCTAGCCCCGAAGTTCCCTCCCGGCGCTGCAATTCATTCAGCACATCATCCGGCCTTAGTCCATGATGAGCCAGCAACACCATACAGTGGAACCACAAATCCGCCGTCTCGCGTGCAATATGCTCCTTATTCCCCTCTTTTGAGGCTAACAAAACCTCTACAGCCTCTTCCGTAACTTTCCTGAGGATTTTGTCCTCTCCCTCGTGCAATAGCCTCGCTACATAGGAGGCCGCGGGGTCTGCGCTTTTACGGGCTTCGATCGTTGCAGCCAGGCGGTCAAGGATAGCTGGATCAGTCATTTCTTCTTATAGATCTCTTCAGGGCTCTTGATCACCGGCGAAACCACCGTCCACTGACCATTATCTAATTTATTGAAAAAGCAATTATGTCTGCCTGTATGACAGGCTATGCCGCCTACTTGTTCCACTGTTAGTAGCAGAACATCCTGATCACAATCCAGGCGGATTTCCTTTACTTTTTGAACGTGTCCCGATTCTTCGCCTTTATGCCAGAGTTTCTTGCGGGAGCGGGACCAATAATGCGCCTCGTTGGTTTGGACAGTGAGTTTCAGCGCCTCGCGGTTCATCCAGGCGACCATCAGCACCGTATAACTGCGGGCCTCCTGTGTCACTACCTGCACCAGCCCGTCCTCGGACCAGTTTACTTTGTTGAGCCAATTGTCGGACATGGACATGCTTGGAGTAATTATTGAATTTTCATTCTACCACTACAGGCGTACTTCAATACCATGCTGCGCCATATACGCTTTGGCCTGGCGTATGCTGTATTCACCATAGTGGAAAATACTTGCGGCCAACACCGCATCCGCGTGGCCCTGCAAGATTCCATCCGCCAGGTGATGGAGATTACCTACACCACCGCTTGCGATTACCGGCACATCCACCGCGTCCGAGACCGCCCGCGTAAGCGCCAGATCAAACCCATTGCGAGTGCCATCCTTATCCATACTGGTAAGCAATATCTCGCCAGCCCCTAGTAATTGCATTCTTTTTGCCCATTCAACCACGTCCAGACCGGTAGCCTTACGCCCCCCATGGGTAAATACTTCCCATTGCGGGAAATCGTCAGTCCCGCTTACCCGCTTCGCGTCGATCGCCACCACGATGCACTGTGACCCATAACGGCCCGTGGCATCGGCGACCAATTGGGGATTCTGTACCGCCGAGGTGTTGATGCTTACCTTATCTGCTCCGGCATTCAATAGTCTGCGGACGTCCTCCACTTGACGAACCCCGCCGCCCACGGTTAACGGAATGAACACCTGGGATGCAACCTCTTCAATAATATGCAGAATCAAGTCGCGATTATCAGAGCTGGCGGTGATATCGAGAAAAGTCAGTTCATCTGCTCCCTGCTCGTCGTAACGGCGCGATATCTCGACGGGATCACCCGCGTCTCTCAGCTCGATGAAATTGACGCCCTTGACTACGCGTCCATTTGTGACGTCAAGGCAGGGAATGATACGTTTGGCAAGACCCATAGCTGGAATAGACCGGGATACGGAAAGATGTAGTTAAATGACAAAACAGAACCCTATCCGGGTTCCACTGTTTTGCGGTAATTTATTGAAATTCCATCAGGAAGGGGCCGTATCTCCGGACCTCATTTTTATACTCAGATCATCCGCCAGAGTTTGTGCCGATTTGAAATCCAGAGTCCCTTCGTAGATCGCGCGACCCGTGATTGCACCCATAATGCCTTCCAATTCGATTTCGCAGAGCGCTTTGATATCGTCGAGATTGGTAATGCCGCCACTGGCAACGACCGGAATAGTGAGCGCCCGGGCAAGCTCCACGGTAGCCCGGATATTGACGCCGCTGAGCATGCCGTCCCGTCCTATATCCGTGTAGATGATCGCTTCGACACCATAATCCTCAAATTTTTTCGCAAGATCCACCACGTCATGACCGGTGACCTTGGACCAGCCATTAACAGCCACTTTGCCTTCCCTGGCGTCCAATCCCACCATGATATGACCGGGGAAAGCGTTACAGGCTTCATGCAGGAACCCCGGCGTCTTCACCGCCGCGGTGCCGATGATGATATAGGTGATGCCGTCGTCGAGATAACGTTCGATCGTTTCGAGATCGCGTATGCCGCCGCCAAGCTGGGTCGGAATCTCATCGCCGATGGCTTCAACGATGTCACGAATGGCCAGTTCATTCTTTGGCCTGCCGGCAAACGCACCGTTGAGATCCACCAGATGCAGCCGCCGCGCACCCTGATCTACCCAATGTCTAGCCATGGCGCCAGGATTTTCCGAAAATACGGTGGCGTCTTCCATTACGCCTTGCTTTAGACGTACACACTGACCATCTTTCAGATCTATTGCGGGAATGATAAGCATTTTGGATCAGGATTTAAAAATATAGGATTGGATTCGATGTTTCGAGACAGAAAAGATTTTATGTCCGGGGCTGATTATCCAGGCGAGAAGCGGGTTCCCATTGCACGAAGTTACGCAGCAGCGTCAATCCCGCTTCATGACTTTTTTCGGGGTGAAACTGCACGGCAAAAATATTATTTTTTGCTACCGCGCAAGTAAATGCAAAAGGATAAAAGCTATAGGCTGCGGCGGATTCCGGGCTGGCGGTTTCGACGTAATAGCTGTGTACAAAATAAAAGCGAGCGTCGTTGGGGATGTCTTTCCATAAGGGATGATCGATAGCCCGATGCACTTGATTCCAGCCCATGTGCGGCACTTTAAGTTTTTGCCCCTCCGCGCTCACCATCGCTGTGGAGGGAAAGCGTAATACCTTGCCGGATACGATACCCAGGCCTTTTACATTACCTTCCTCGCTGCTTTCGAACAGCATTTGCAGACCTATGCAAATACCGAGAAACGGTTTATTGATGGCGGCATCCCGCACCACCTCGCGCAACCCGCGCGCATCCAGTTCACGCAGGCAGTCGGGCATCGCGCCCTGGCCGGGCACCACCACACGATCAGCTTTCCGTACGACTTCCGGGTCGCCGGTAACGACGATAGAGGCATGCGGGGCAACATGCTCCAGAGCCTTGGATACCGAGCGCAGGTTGCCCATGCCATAATCAACGATCGCAATATCAGTCATGTGGGTACTTCTCATACCATGCAAATGAGGGGGAGTAAGACGTTACAAGGAGCCTTTGGTGGAGGGGATTATTCCTGCCGCCCGGGGATCGGGTTCCATCGCCATGCGCAACGCGCGGCCGAACGCCTTGAACACGGTTTCCGCCTGGTGATGGGCATTGCGTCCCGACAGGTTGTCGACGTGCAGTGTCACCATGGCATGGTTGACAAGACCTTGAAAGAATTCATTTATCAAATCAACGTCAAATTCGCCGATGCGCGCGCGCGTAAACTCGATGTTAAGTTCCAGCCCGGGACGTCCCGAGAAATCCACCACCACGCGTGACAGTGCTTCGTCCAGCGGTACATAAGCGTGGCCGTAACGACGCAAACCCTTCTTGTCCCCGATAGCCTGTGCGAGGGCTTGTCCAAGGGTAATGCCGATATCTTCCACGGTGTGATGGGCATCGATGTGCAAATCCCCTTTGGCGGCGATCTCCAAGTCTATCATGCCATGACGTGCCACCTGATCCAGCATATGGTCGAGAAATGGTACGCCGGTATCCAGCGTTGCCTTGCCGGTTCCATCCAGATCAATTTTGACGCTGATCTGCGTTTCCAGGGTGTTGCGGGTGACTTGGGCCTGACGCATGGGGATATTTTAATTGCTAGGGTTCTTGGGTGAAGCTTGTCGTAAGCGAGGCCCGCAGTGCTTCCAAAAATTGCACGTTTTCAGTGGGCGTTCCCACTGTCACGCGCAGGCAGTTTTTTAATAATGGGTGAGAACCGTCAAGATTCTTGATCAATATGCCACGCATTTTAAGTTCTTGAAACACTTCACCGGCCTTATATCCCTGGGGTACACGGAACAGGATAAAATTCGCATCTGTCGGAAAAACCTCAATACCATCCAGGGTCGCCAGACGCTCACTCATCACCGTTCGTTCAGTCTTGATCGCCTCGGCTTGTTGCAGCAGGATATCGGGATACTGTAATACTTTTTCCGCGATCAACTGGGTGAAGATCCCCACATTATACGGCAAACGCAACTTCTCAAGCTGACTCAACCATTCGGTTCGTCCGATCAGGAGTCCCAGCCTCAAACCGGCCAATCCCAGCTTGGAAAGCGTACGCATCAACAGCAGATTGGGGTACTGCACCAGTTTATCCAAAAAGCTCGCGTCGGCGAAGGCATGGTAGGCCTCATCCACCACCACTACGCCGGGAGCAGCTTCAATAATACGCGAGACTGCGTCGGCGTCAAACAGGTTGCCGGTGGGGTTATTAGGATAGGCGATAAAAATCACCGCAGGTTGCTGCTGCGCGATGGCGGCAAGCATCGCATCCACATCGAGCGAAAAATCGGCTCTCAGTGGCACGCCCGCGTAACCCATTCCTGTGAAAGTGGCAATCATACGGAACATGACGAATGCGGGCTCGACACTCATCAATATTGCTCCCGGTCTGGCAAAGGCCAGGGCGATAATCTGGATGATCTCGTCCGAACCGTTGCCCAGCATGATGTCCATTCCTTCGGGAATCGCCAGCGCCCCCTGCAACGCGGCTTTGAGAGAGGCGGCCCCTGCGTCGGGATAGCGATTGATCGGCGCATCGGCCGCAAGCAGTGCGATTTCATCACGCAGTTCCCGCGGCAAGGAATAAGGATTTTCCATGGCATCCAGCTTCACCAGACCGCTTGCAGGCGACACGTGATAGGCGGAAAGCGCAAGAATTTCAGGACGGATAACCTGATCGGGTGATCTGGACATTTTTTATCAGTCTTGCCTGCCAGCCCTGTTCATGAAGCGATATTCCGCAGACATGGCATGGGCCTGCAGGCCTTCGCCATGGGCGAGGGTTGAAGCAATCGCGCCTAGCTTTGCCGCGCCTTGCTCCGACACCTGGATAAGGCTGCTGCGCTTCTGAAAATCATACACGCCCAACGGTGACGAAAAGCGCGCGGTACGGGAAGTGGGCAACACGTGATTGGGGCCGGCGCAGTAATCGCCGAGGGCTTCGGATGTGTAGCGTCCCAGGAAAATCGCACCGGCATGGTTGATTTTATCCACCCATTTTTCCGGCTGTTCGACCGATAATTCCAAGTGCTCGGGTGCCACATGATTCGCGATGGCGCAGGCTTCGTCGAGATCCTGCACTTGAATCAGGGCGCCGCGATTCTCCAGCGACGCCTGTATAACCGCCTTGCGTGGCATTGTTTCCAGCTGTCGCGCAATACTTTCCGCTACTGCGTCGATAAAAGCAGCGTCGGGGCAAAGCAGGATTGCCTGGGCCATTTCATCGTGTTCAGCTTGCGAAAATAGATCCATTGCAATCCAGTCAGGATTGGTTTTGCCATCGCAAATCACCAGGATTTCGGACGGGCCCGCCACCATATCGATACCCACCACGCCAAATACGCGGCGCTTGGCCGCCGCCACATATTCATTGCCCGGTCCGACGATCTTATCCACGCGCGGCACGGTCTCGGTGCCATAGGCCAGTGCGCCGACAGCCTGGGCGCCGCCAATGGTAAACAGCCGATCCACTTCGCAGATCGCCGCCGCAGCCAGTACCAGATTATTTTTTTCTCCGCCGGGGGTCGGTGTCACCATGATAAGTTCGGTGACGCCCGCCACCTTGGCGGGAATTGCGTTCATCAGCACCGACGACGGATACGATGCCTTGCCGCCGGGAACATACAGCCCGACGCGGCTCAGCGGGGTTATTTTCTGGCCCAGGAGCGTACCGTCAGGTTCTGTATAACTCCAGGACTGGGCCAACTGCTTTTCGTGGTAGGCGCGCACGCGTGCCGCAGCCTGCTCCAGGGCATTACGTTGATCTGCGGATAGGCTCTGCAGAGCTTGATTCAAGTAGTCCCGGGACAATTCCAGCCGCGCCGCCGAGCTTGCCTCCAGACGGTCGAAGCGGCGCGTGTATTCCAGCAGGGCTTCATCGCCGCGTGCTTTGATATCCGTGAGAATGCCGGCGACTGTTGCGTCTACCGCCGCATCGTGCGCGTCTTCAAAGGCCAGCAGTTTCGCCAGCGCCGCGTGGAAGCCGGCATCGGCGGAAGACAATTTCTTAATTTGAATCATAGGATTAGTTAGGGTTGTGCTGTTGTCTCTTCGCATTGCCCGATTGCCGCGGAGAATGCATCCAGCATCGGTTGTATAGTTTCCCGCTTCAATTTCAACGCTGCCTGGTTGACGATCAGCCGGGCTGAAATCGGCATAATTTCTTCCACTGCCTTAAGATGGTTGGCCTTCAGCGTATTGCCACTGGAAACAAGATCGACAATTGCATCCGCCAATCCTACCAGCGGTGCAAGCTCCATCGAGCCGTAGAGTTTGATGAGATCCACATGCATGCCCTTTTCGGCGAAGTGTTCGCGCGCCGTGTGCAGATACTTGGTCGCTACCCGCAGCCGCGCTCCGCGGCGTACAGCGGATTCGTAATCGAAGTCGTCGCGTACCGCCACCATCATGCGGCAGCGGGCGATATGCAGATCCAGCGGCTGATAAAGCCCCGACCCGCCATGCTCCAGCAACACATCCTTGCCGGCGATACCCATATCCGCCGCACCATATTGCACATAAGTCGGCACATCCGAAGCGCGCACAATGATAAGCCGTACGTTATCGCGGTTGGTGGCAAGAATCAGTTTACGCGACGTCTCGGGATCGTCCAGCGCGACAACCCCCGCTGCTTTCAACAGCGGGGCGGTATCGTCGAAAATGCGACCCTTGGAGAGAGCAATGGTAATGCTAGTCATAGAGAACCCGTAAAAAAACTATTTTACCTCAAAGCGGCTACGGCGAGCTTGCCGAAAAATATTGAAAGATTTTGCGGCTATGCAAGGTTCCAACGAGCCCTTGAACAAATCCTCTGCGAGGTCCGTTCACGGTGCAATCCACAATAAAGCGAGGTAGAGAAAACAGGGAGGGGATGCCTCTCAATTTTTTTTTCGGATAGTGGTACCGGAAGTGATCATCTATTCGACGTCTTGCACCAGGCCAGCACGCGAACAAGAGTGACTATCCGGAAGCCCTCCAGTCAATAAATAGTGACGAAACGATGAAGCTACGCAAGCCGTTCTGGTAAGCGCGCCAGGTTTGCGGATTATCGATGCTGGCGAACCACTCACTTCTTAAGGGGGGAGCAGCTGTGATATAAGACGCTGAAAATGTCTCATGATGATGTCTTCCTGAGGTACGCCAATACGGTACAATTCGAGGGGATAGGCATTAATAGTCAACTTGGGTAGACATGACATATGAATGATAGGCAAGCAAGACTTGTGACATTTAAGCGAATCTGGATCGCAGATACTTTAAATAGAGGAATGCAGGGGATTTGAATATGTATGGCCGGAACCTGCTTGAACGCGTAACGGTCGCTGTTCACTAACACAAACTGAAAAACCTTTTGACAGTTTTTTACATTTTCCTCGAAGAAGTGTCGATATTTCTGCTCTATTTGTTTTATCCGCTATGCGTGTCTATGCAACACATTATTTATAATAGATATATTTTAATGGCTTGAAACTTGCTTTAAGGTCAAGAGATAGTGCACTACCTTTGCAAGTCACTGTGAAGCTATCCTTTCATCACCTTTTCCTCTAGGCGATTTAACAAGATGACGCGGCGCACGCTCGGAAAATCATTTTGGTAGGAAAGTGTTATCAATATCTACGATGTGATGCATTCGCTTATCGTGAGATTCGACGATCTCGATCGAATAAGCCGTGCGCATCACCTATAATGCATAAACGTTCAACTTTCTTAAGAATTCATAATCATGAAGATTATTCGTTATTCTAAAATCCAAAACCTGATTTGTGTTGTTATTATAAGCATTTATCCTGCTTTCGTTGCTCCAGTCTTCGCACAGCCACACGCATATATTATCGACCTCAACAGTAAGAAGGTGACCGACCTGGGCACGCTAGGCGGGAGTATTAGCATGGCTTCTGACATCAACGATGCTGGGCAGGTGGTGGGGTATGCCGAAACGGCCGCCGGCCAGTTCCACGCGTTCGTCACCGGTCCCAATGGCATGGGCATGACCGATCTGGGTACGTCGAGAGGGGGGTTTAGCTGGGCTACTGGCATCAACGATGCCGGGCAGGTGGTGGGATGGTCCGGCAACGGCGCCGTCGGGACCCGCTCATTCATTACCGGTCCCAACGGCATGGGCATCACCGACTTGGGCACATTGGACGGATATGATACCTCGGCTACTGGCATCAACGCTGCCGGGCAGGTAGTGGGGTTATCCATGGTCAACGGCCAGACCCATGCGTTCATCACCGGCCCTAACGGCGTGGGCATGACCGACCTGGGCACGCAGGGGATGGGTTATAGCCACGCTGCTGGTATCAACGCTGCCGGACAGGTGGCAGGGGTTTTTGGATGGGACCTCGGTGGGGGGATCTACGCATTCATCACCGGTCCCAACGGCGTGGGCATGACCTCTCCGGGCACGCTGAGCGGAATTGATAGCGGGGCTACTGGCATCAACGATGTCGGGCAGGTAGTAGGGCATTACGACACGGTTGACGGACAGACCCATGCTTTCATCACTGGCCCCAATGGCGTGGGCATGACCGATCTGGGCACACTGAGCGGAATTTATAGCGGGGCTACTGGCATCAACGATGTCGGGCAGGTAGTAGGGGCTTACGACACGGTTGACGGGCAGACCCATGCTTTCATCACCGGCCCCAACGGCGTGGGCATGACCGACCTCAATTCGCTGGTTACCTTGCCGGCCGGAGTTGTGCTATCGGAGGCAATCGCTATTAATAATATGGGACAGGTGATTGCAATCTCCACTGTCCCCATTCCTTCTGTTCCCGAACCGCAATCCTATGCCCTGATGCTGGCAGGCCTGGTTCTGATCAGAGTCTTGGTATCGCGTAAACAGAAAGGCTGATACGCCGGAGGAGGGCTGTCAGTGGTCCCCGTTCCAACCTGCTCAATACCCAAAAAGGCTGGAAGATGCCCCAATTGGGCATTAACAGCCATTATGCATTTCGCTACAATCAGCATCCAATTGACATGAAAACCATATTGGCTGGTGTTAAAGATTCCGCCGGTTTGGGCTTAGACCCCCAGTAAATCTTCAACAATTTATAGTTGTGGTTTGGCAAAAGAAAAAAATGAGGAGGGTTTCTCGCTCTTCACTGCGCTGTTACCCTCTACGTTGCGTTAACCGTATCTTTCACACCTCTCAATGGGATATTCGCCTTCTTTATGACTTCGTTTTATGATCCAGGTACTTACCTTAAAGCATCTTTGGGGCAAGATATCTATATCATAATCGAGCCTGGTACCATGGGCCGTGCCTCATTCGATATTATCAATGGCTGGCGTTCCAATGAGGTAGTCGTGAAGATTATTGAAAAAAATGCTGATCTCCGCTAAGGTCTTGATCATTTTCCCTCCAGGAAATACGCCTTACGCGGCGCTGATAGAAACCGGGATTGAATAGGGGATGGCGAGGAGAGAGAGGAGGGAGAGGAGGGAGGCTAATCGTCGCCCTCTTCCCGTACCGGGTTCAGCTCATTTATATATGCACCGCCCGTTTATCCACCCCCAGCGCCGCTTCGTGCAGAACTTCCGATAATGAGGGATGGGCATGAACGATGCGGGCGATATCTTCGCTGCTGGCCGCGAATTCCATTGCCACCACCGCTTCGGCGATCATTTCGGAAACGTAGGGGCCGATCATGTGGACGCCCAGGATGCGGTCAGTGTCCACGTCGGCCAGCACTTTGACGAACCCGCCCGTCTCGCCCAATGCGCGCGCGCGCCCGTTCGCCATGAAGGGAAATTGTCCCGCTTTATATTGAATACCTGCTGTTTTCAGTTCCTGTTCGGTCTTGCCTACCCAGGCAATTTCCGGTGAGGTATAGATCACCCAGGGAATGGTGTCGAGATTCACATGCCCCGCCTGGCCCGCGATGGTTTCGGCTACCGCGACGCCTTCTTCGGAGGCTTTATGCGCCAGCATGGGCCCGCGTACCACGTCACCCACGGCATATATGTTCGGCAGATTGGTGCGGCATTGGCTGTCGACTGCGATGTAACCGCGGTCATCCAGTTTCAGCCCGACATTTTCCGCACCCAGGCCAGTAGTATTGGGAACCCGGCCGACCGCGACAATCAATTTGTCGATTTCCAGTTGTTGCGCTTTGCCCTCGGCATCAGCATATTCTACCGTGATGGCCTTCCCGGTTTTGATCCCGCTGATCTTGATGCCCGTTTGTATTACTAGGCCTGTTTCTCTGGTAAAGATTTTTTTTGCTTCTTTTGCCACTTGTTCGTCGGCGGCCGCAAGGAATCCGGGCAGCGCTTCAAGGAGGGTGACTTCCGAACCGAGCCGCCGCCACACGCTACCCATTTCCAGGCCGATCACGCCCGCACCAATCACACCGAGCCGTTTTGGTGTTTCCGTCAGCGCCAATGCGCCGGCATTGTCCAGTATCCGTTCATTGTCCACCGGCGCGAAGGGCAATTGGCGCGGAATCGAACCCGTGGCAAGGATGATATGTTTTGCCTCGATGGTATCGACTTTATCTCCGTTTTTCACTTCGATTTGCCAGAGCGTATTGCTGCCGTCATATTTGATGCTTTTGAGCAGCGTTCCACGCCCATGTATCGGTGTCACTTTATTTTTCTTGAGCAGCATGGCAACGCCGCCGGTGAAGGCGGCGACAATTTTATCCTTGCGCGACATCATCGTGGGAATATCCACGGACAGGCCTTCCACCTTGATTCCGTGCGCCGCGAATTTATGCGCGGCACGTTCATAATTCTCCGACGATTCCAGCAGCGCCTTGGAGGGAATGCAGCCGACATTCAGACAGGTGCCGCCGAGACTGGCCTTGCCTTGCGGATTCTTCCACTCATCTATACAGACGGTCTTGAGTTCCAGCTGGGCGCAGCGAATCGCCGCCACATACCCGCCGGGACCGGCACCGATTACCGCAACATCAAAAGATTGGGACATGCTGGCACTTTATGAAAAGAATGAAAAATAGACCATAAAATACAGAATATGGCTCCGCAAAAGTGAAACGTTGACTGCGCATCAGGCTTCCAGCAATGGGCTCATCGGATATTCCAGCGCTTCCTTCATCGCCACCAGCGAAAGTACCGCTTCGCGCCCATCAATGATGCGGTGATCGTAAGAGAGGGCGAGGTAGGTCATCGGACGAATCACCACCTGGCCGTTTTCGGCCACTGGGCGGTCCTTGGTTGCGTGAATGCCAAGAATGGCGCTTTGCGGCGGGTTAATAATGGGTGTGGAGAGCATCGAGCCGAATACCCCGCCATTGGTAATGGAGAAGGTACCGCCCGTCAATTCTTCAATGGTCAGCTTGCCGTCCATGGCGCGCTTGCCGAAATCGGCAATCTGTCGTTCAATCCCAGCCTGCGTCAAGGAGTCGGCGTCGCGAATAATGGGGACCACCAGGCCTCGCGGGCTGCTCACGGCAATACCAATATCGAAATAGCCATGGTAAATAATATCGTTTCCATCCACCGACGCGTTGACGATGGGGAATTTTTTCAGCGCCGCAACCGCCGCCTTGACAAAGAACGACATGAGACCGAGCTTGACGCCGTGCTCTTTCTCGAATTTATCCTTATAGCGGGCGCGCAGATCCATGATCGCTTGCATATTGACTTCGTTGAATGTGGTCAGTATTGCGGCAGTGGATTGAGACTGCACGAGACGCTCGGCGATGCGCGCCCGTAGTCGCGACATGGGCACCCGCTGCTCGGGTCGATTACCGGCAGGCGCAGGCACGGCGGTAACGGTAGGCGGCACGGATATGGGAGCTGCGGGAGCGGGCGAGGGCTTACTTTTCACATGTGCCGCCACATCTTCCTTGGTGATACGGCCGTCACGCCCGCTACCCTTGATCGAGCTGATTTCTTCGGCTCCAAGGTTGGCCTGGGCCGCCAGGCTTCGGGCGGCCGGCATCATCGCCGGAACGGGCGTTGCGACAGAGGCGGTGGTTGGAGCAGGTTCCGTGCTCGCGGGTGCTGGCGAGGCAGATACGGGCGTGGGAGATGCCGCCGCAGCCACGGTATCTATGGTGGCAATGATTTCACCACCCGCCACCGTTGCGCCATCGTCCTTGATGATTTTGGCCAGTACTCCCGTGGCGGGTGCCGGTAATTCCAATACGACTTTATCAGTCTCGATATCGATCAGATTTTCGTCGCGGTCGACATGTTCTCCCGTTTTCTTGTGCCAGGAAAGCAGCGTGGCTTCCGCCACCGATTCAGATAGTACCGGAACTTTGACTTCGACTAGCATAGACCCATCTCCTCGTTAAATCTGAATCCGGCAGTTAATCGCTAATTTTTCAATTCAGTGCAATTAAAAAAAGACTTTTCTTGTCCACTTGCTTTCACCTTTAGGATGTGTCCGCTGCAACGGCCGGATTCAGGTCAGATTTTTTCGCGGAATGCCGCAGCCACCAATTCCTTCTGCTGGAAATTATGCTTTGCCAGGTATCCCACCGCCGGGGATGCCGAGGATGCACGCAATGCATAGCCCAACACCTGGTCCGGCCGTTTGTGCCGCAGCAGGTAGTGCTGGATGCGGTGCCATGCCCCCTGATTGCCGGGTTCTTCCTGACACCAGAGAATATCTCCGGCTTGTGGGTAGCGATCGATTTCAGTCTGAAAATCATCATGTGGAAACGGATACAGCTGCTCGATGCGGATAATCGCGACATCTTCGATCCGATGCTCCCTGCGGTATGCCAACAGGTCGTAATATACTCTGCCACAGCAAGCGATAACGCGACGTATATTTTCCGGATCTAATTTCTGAGTTTCCGGAATCACATTCTGAAAATTGCCATCGGCGAGTTCCGCAAGACCCGATACCGATTCCTTATGACGCAACAGGCTCTTGGGACTCATGATGACAAGCGGTTTGCGCAGCGGACGGATCATCTGCCGTCGCAGCACATGGAACATCTGTGCCGGCGTGGACGGAACGCATACCTGGATATTGTATTCCGCGCAGAGTTGCAGGTAACGTTCCAGACGGGCTGAAGAGTGTTCCGGTCCTTGTCCCTCGTAACCGTGCGGTAGCATCAACACCAGGCCGCATAGCCGTCCCCACTTGGCCTCGCCGGAAGCGATGAACTGATCTATCACTACCTGCGCGCCATTGGTGAAATCGCCAAACTGTGCTTCCCATACCACCAGTTCATCCGGTTCCGCGGTCGCATAGCCGTATTCGAAGCCCAGCACCGCTTCTTCCGATAATACGGAATCGATTATGACGAAATCCGGTTGTCCCGGCGCAATATGGCGCAATGGCACATAGGTGCCTTCGTCCCATCGCTCCCGGTTCTGGTCATGCAACACCGCATGCCGGTGGAAGAAAGTTCCACGGCCGGAATCCTGGCCGGAAATGCGTATGGGGAAGCCATTCTTCAGAAGTGCCGCGTAAGCGAGATTTTCGGCCATCCCCCAATCCAGCGGCAACTTTCCTTCACCCATCAGGCGGCGGTCGGCGATAATCTTTTCCACGCGCGAATGCAATTTGAATTTAGCGGGAATATCGGTCAGCCGTTCCGCCAGATTCCGTAATTCCACTTCCGGCAATCCGGTCTTTACTTTTGCATTCCACTTGCCCTTTTTCAGAAAGGGTGTCCAGTCCACCGCCTTGGGCGACTTGTAGTCATAAAGGATGGTTTTATTCGGGTTGCGGCCCGCATCCATGTCATCACGATAGGCCTTGACCATTGACTCAGCCTGACCAGTGCTGATGGCTCCTTCAGCTTCCAGTTTATCGGCATAGAGTTTGCGGGTACCGGGATGGCGGCCGATAATCTTGTACATGAGCGGCTGAGTTACCATCGGTTCATCTTGTTCATTGTGCCCGAGGGTACGGAAACAAACCATATCCACGACCACGTCCTTGTGGAATTTCATCCGGAAATCAAGCGCGATTTCGGTCACCATGATGACTGCTTCGGGATCGTCGCCATTGACGTGAAAAACCGGCGCTTCGATCATTTTCGATACATCGGTGCAATAAAGCGTGGAGCGGGCGTCCCTCGGGTCGGAGGTGGTGAAACCGATCTGGTTATTGATGATGACATGCACCGTCCCGCCAGTGCCATAGCCTCGGGTTTGCGACAGATTCAGGGTTTCCATTACCACGCCCTGCGCGGAATAGGCGGCATCGCCGTGCAGCAGCACAGGCAACACCAGATTGCCTTCCCTGTCTTGCAAGCGGTGTTGGCGGGCCCGTACCGATCCCTCCACCACCGGATCCACGATTTCCAGATGTGAGGGATTAAATGCCAGTGTCAAGCGCATGATCCCGCCTGGCGTGGATACCGCCGAGGAGAAGCCCTGGTGATATTTGACATCGCCTTCAGTCAGCTCCTGCGGCTGCTTGCCTTCGAATTCCTGGAACAGATCGGCGGGCACTTTACCCAACGTATTGACCAATACGTTGAGTCGCGCGCGGTGCGCCATGCCGATGACCACCTGTTGCACACCCATTTTCCCGGCGCGCTGCAGCAAGTTATCCAATAACGGAATCAGACTTTCGCTGCCTTCACCCGAGAAGCGTTTCTGGCCGACATAGCGCGTGTGCAGATATTTCTCCAGCCCTTCCGCCGCGTTGAGGCGCTCCAGAATATGGCGCTTGTATTCAGCGGAGTAATCGGGTTGCGCGCGCGGACCTTCGATGCGATTCTGAATCCAGCGCTTCTGCTCGGTATCGGTGATATACATATATTCGACGCCGATACTGCCGCAGTAGGTTTGCTGCAGTATCTGAAGAATTTCCCGTAGCGATGCGCGGGATGGGCCCATTAACGAACCGGTGCCAAAAACCGTGTCCAGGTCTGATTCCGTTAATCCATAATGGCCCGGATTGAGCTCCGCGATGTACGGTTTTTCCTGTCGCTTAAGAGGATCGAGATTGGCATGGCGCACGCCGAGAAAACGGTAGGCATTGATTAATTGCAATACCGAAATCTGTTTGTGCTCCGAAGCAAGATCATCCCTATCCGGGTAGGCTTCCTGGGAGGTATCGCCAGAGGTGCGGCGAGAGCGCTCATTTGCCAGACGGAGGAATGACTCAATTACCGGGCCGTGCGGCACATCCTGAAAATCCTGCCCTAAAGCCGATTCTGCCGCCACGCGTAATTTATCGAAATAGCGATGCCATTCCGGTGGAACCGACTCCGGATTCCGCAGGTAGTCTTCGTAAAGCCCTTCAATGAAGGGCGCGTTCGCGCCGAACAAGGGAGAGTCTTCGAATAGCTGCTTTATCATGGCCTGGATTCCATGGTTTGATGAACATCTGGTAAAACCAGATCACTTGCGTAATGCGATCGGCACCACGTCCCGGGTGACAGCGCCGGTGTAAAGCTGACGCGGGCGTCCTATCTTGTAATCGGGATCGGAGATCATTTCATTCCACTGCGCAATCCACCCCACTGTGCGCGCCATGGTAAATATGGCGGTGAACATGGAAATGGGAATGCCCAATGCGCGCTGCACGATACCGGAGTAAAAATCGACATTGGGGTAGAGTTTCCGGGAAATGAAATATTCATCCTCCAACGCGATTTTCTCCAGTTTCAACGCCAGCTTGAACAAACGGTCGTCATGCAACCCCAGTTCGCTCAATACCTCGTGGCAGGTTTCGCGCATCAATTTTGCGCGGGGGTCGAAATTCTTGTATACCCGGTGGCCAAAGCCCACCAGTCGGAAAGGGTCGTTTTTGTCTTTAGCACGGTCAATATATTCGCCGATGCGTGAATCATCGCCGATTTCTTCCAGCATATTGAGGCAGGCTTCATTTGCTCCGCCATGCGCGGGTCCCCAGAGGCAGGCAATGCCGGCGGAGATACAGGCAAACGGATTTGCGCCGCTGGAACCGGCGAGACGCACGGTGGAAGTGGAGGCATTCTGCTCGTGGTCGGCATGCAAGATCAGAATGCGATCCAGCGCTCGCGCCAATACCGGGTTGGGTTTATATTCCTCGGCGGGCGTGGCGAACATCATATGCATGAAATTTTCCGCATAATTAAGATTATTGCGCGGATAGACGAAAGGCTGGCCGATATTGTATTTATACGTCATTGCGGTAATGGTCGGCAATTTCGCCACCAGGCGAAATGCGGACAGCTCGCGGTGCGAGGCATCGGAAATATCCATCGCATCATGATAAAACGCCGATAGTGCGCCGACCACTCCAACCATTACCGCCATGGGATGGGCATCGCGGCGGAAGCCGGTGTAGAACCGCGCCAGTTGCTCATGCACCATCGTATGCTCCTTGATGGTTTTATCGAATGATGCCTTTTCGCTTCTGGTCGGCAATTCTCCATTCATCAGCAAGTAACACACTTCCATGAAATCGCATCGCTTGGCCAACTGTTCGATCGGATATCCGCGATAAAGCAGGATGCCCTTGTCGCCATCGATATAGGTTATTTTCGAGCTGCTGCTGGCGGTGGAAAGAAAACCGGGATCGTAGGTAAATACACCACTCTTGGCGTGCAGGGTACGGATATCCACGACGTCCGGCCCCATGCTTCCGGACATGATGGGAAATTCCAGAGGTTGACCGCCATTATCCAGATTGAGAGTCGCGTTACGTTTTTGTTCCATGTCATTCTCCACTATTTCGTTCTCTCCGCTTGAAACCACGATGGGATTAAACTGTTTGCAAAAGGCGAAGCACAGGTTGCGAGCTTTCATCCTCGACTTCGTTCCTCAGGGCGATCATTTCCCACAGGTCGTTGTCGGGAAGATCCAGCAATGTTTCAAATTGCCGCAACTCTGTTTCGTCCAGCCGGGCATAATGCTCATCCATGAAGCGCTGCAGCACGATGTCAAGTTCCAGCAAACCGCGCCGGCACCGCCAGCGGGCACGCTCCTGTTCTTTCATCCTAAATCCGGCGGTGGTGGCAGCGAAATGCCGCTGAAGGCGAAGATCGAGCGATGCAAAAAATCTTCTTCCTTGATCATTGCGCCGAACTTGGCAAATGAACGAAAAATGAACATTTAATTGCCGGACTCAG
The DNA here is from genome assembly GCF_000832065.1 of Nitrosospira sp. NpAV. Classification (GTDB taxonomy): domain Bacteria; phylum Pseudomonadota; class Gammaproteobacteria; order Burkholderiales; family Nitrosomonadaceae; genus Nitrosospira. Next base: position 21,501 of record NZ_JXQM01000017.1, read on the forward strand.
GATCATACCGTTCTTTTCACCATCATGTCCTTAATCTTGCCAATTGCTCTGGTTGGATTCAATTCCTTGGGGCACACATCCACGCAGTTCATAATGGAGTGGCAGCGGAAAAGGCGATAGGGATCTTCCAGATTGTCCAGCCGCTCGGCGGTAGCCTGGTCGCGGCTGTCAGCGATGAAGCGATATGCTTGCAACAGTCCCGCCGGACCTACGAACTTATCCGGGTTCCACCAGAAGGAAGGGCATGCGGTGGAGCAGCATGCGCATAGGATACATTCATACAGTCCATCCAGTTCCGCCCTTTCTTCGGGCGATTGCAGCCGCTCGGTTTCCGGCGGCGGATCGTTGTTGATGAGATAAGGCTTGATGGAATGGTATTGTTTGAAAAATTGAGTCATGTCCACAATCAGATCGCGTATCACCGGTAGTCCTGGCAGTGGGCGTAATTCCACCGGTTCTTTCAGTCCGGCGACTGGGGTAATGCATGCCAATCCGTTGCGGCCATTGATGTTCATTCCATCCGATCCGCATACGCCTTCCCGGCAGGAGCGGCGCAGGCTCAAACTGTCATCCACGGACTTGATACGTATCAGTGCATCCAGCAACATCTTGTCGGCCGGTTCCAGCGCAATGTCGTAATCCTGCATATAAGGCTTTTCATCCTTGTCGGGATCGAAGCGGTAGATTGAGAATCTCATGGCTGATTCCTTAATATGTCCATCATAATCAGTTAGATTTGTTACGAGAAATACGGAGCTTAATTAAGGCAGGTGATCATGCCCCGATCCGCCTCCTGAAGTCGTTGCAGCATGGTGGCGAGCTTCGCCAGTCCTTACGTCGGAGGGTGCTACTGCCTTCGCATCCCAGATCTCGCTGGCATACTGCATGATGGTGCGGTCACTGGAAAATTTACTCATATTGGCAACATTCAGGATCGCCTTGCGCACCCACTGCTCCTGATCCTGGTAAGCCGCTTCAACTTTCTTCTGACAATCAATATAAGAGGCATAGTCCGCCAGCAGCAGATATCTATCCCCATGCTCTAAAAGCGTATCGACGATAGATTTAAAACGGGCCGGCTCATCCGGCGAGAAAAATCCCGATCCGATCATATCGAGCACCGCTCGCAACTCCGGGTTGGCGTGGTAGAAATCCCAAGGTTGATAACCCTTTGCTTTCGTCTCGGCCACTTCCGCCGCCGTGAGGCCGAATATGAAGATATTCTCCTCTCCGACTTCGCTGCCAATTTCGATATTGGCGCCATCCAGGGTACCAATCGTGAGCGCGCCGTTCAATGCCAGCTTCATGTTTCCCGTACCGGAGGCCTCTGTGCCCGCAGTGGAAATCTGCTCCGAGAGATCCGCGGCTGGAATCATCTTTTCAGCGGCAGATACATCGTAATTGGGCATAAACACCACTTTCAGATGGCTGGATACCTGCGGGTCATTATTAACGATGTCGGCGATATCGTTAATAAGTTTGATGATGAGCTTGGCCATGACATAACCAGGCGCGGCCTTGCCGCCAAAAATTACGGTGCGTGAAACGTACTCCGCGTTCGGGTTATGGCGAATGCGGTTATACAGAGTCACCACATGCAGCACGTTGAGCAGTTGCCGCTTGTACTCGTGGATCCGCTTGATCTGGACATCGAACAGCGAATCCGCGCTGATATCAATGTTGAGCTTTTGCTTCAGCACGGCAACCAATTGCTCCTTGTCCGCACGCTTCACTGCGGCGAACTCCTTGCGAAAGGAAGCGTCGTCGGCAAGTGGAACCAATTGCTTCAACTGGCTCAAGTCCTTGACCCAGTCGGAACCGATGCGCGTGGTAATGAGTTCGGCCAAACCCCGATTGGCCTGGTTCAGCCAGCGGCGTGGCGTGATGCCATTGGTTATGTTAATGATCTTACCGGGGAAAAACTGGTCGAAGTCCGAAAATATGGTCTGCTTCATCAATTCGGTATGAATTTGCGCTACTCCGTTCACCTTGTGGCTGCCGACGATGGCCAGGTGGGCCATGCGGATTCGTTTCTCTCCCGACTCGTCTATGATGGACATGCGGCGCAATATCGCGGTATCACCAGGGTATCGGTGCATCACATCTTTCAAGAACCGGTGGTTGATTTCATAGATGATTTGCAAATGGCGAGGCAGGACATTCTCGAACAGGGCAACCGTCCAGGTTTCGAGCGCTTCAGGCATCAGCGTGTGGTTGGTATAGGCGAAAGTGCGTATGGTGATATCCCACGCTTTCTCCCAATCCAGATGGTGCAAATCCACCAGCACGCGCATCAGTTCGGGGATGGCAATGGCGGGATGCGTGTCGTTCAACTGGATGGCTACCTTGTCGGGCAAGGCATCGAAATTGCTCTGGTATTTGTTGTAGCGATACAGGATGTCATGCAATGAAGCACATACGAAGAAATATTGTTGCTTCAGACGCAGCTCGCGTCCCATTGTGGTCGTATCGTCGGGATACAGTACCTTGGATAGATTCTCGGAATCGTTCTTATCTTCCACCGCCTTGACATAATTACCCTCGTTGAAATAACGCAATTCGAAATCGCGCGTCGCCTTAGCCGACCAGAGGCGCATGTTATTGACGGTATGGGTGCCATAGCCTGGAATAGGGGTGTCAAAAGCCATGGCCATTACATCGTCGGTATCTATCCAGTGATAGTGTGCCACACCTTGTTCATCCGGGTATTGAACCGCACGGCCGTGAAATTTAACCTGATATAGCACCTCAGGACGGGGAAATTCCCAGGGATTGCCGTAGCGCAGCCAGTTATCCGGATGCTCGACTTGCCTGCCATCCTCGATGCGCTGGGCGAACATGCCATACTCGTAACGGATGCCATAGCCGTAGCCGGGAAGGTCGAGCGTCGCCATGGAATCGAGGAAGCAGGCGGCAAGCCGCCCCAAGCCGCCATTTCCAAGCGCGGCATCCGGCTCTATTTCACGCACACTGTCCAGATTGATTCCCAAATCGTTAAGCGCCTCACGGAATTGCTGATCAAAACCCAGATTGTGCACGCTATTCATCAGCGTACGTCCCATCAGAAATTCCAGTGAAAAATAATAAACCCGCTTTGCATCATTGATGTAATAACCGCGCATGGTTTCCATCCAGCGGTCGATCAAGCGATTGCGCACTAAATACGCCGTGGCAAAGAACCTGTCGCGATCAGTGGCGGTAATGGTGTCTTTGCCGACCGAATAGATCAGGCAGTTGGAAAGAGACTGCTTGATCGAGTCGGTATCGAAACCGACTTTTTCGTGATCAAAAATAGATTTTGGTAAGGAATCAGTCATGATTTATCCCGTCAAGTTTATGAAACGGTAATCAATACGCCTGCAAATCAGCACCCTCCGGATTCAGTGAATGGCGCCAGAACTGACCGTCGCCATCAAACAGGCGATAGGTCCCGCGCGGTCCCCAGGTACCGGCCTGATAGCCATTGATAAAATCGCGTTCCATTGCCCACACCTTGATAATGGGATCTACTGCGCGCCACGCCCATTCCACTTCATCGATGCGCAGAAATAGTGAATGATCGCCTTGCATCACATCCAGCAGCAAACCTTCGTAAGCATCGTAATCCTCTTCGCTGGCTTTGCGATAGGTCGCATCCAGACTGATCGTGCGTGTATGCAAGTCCAGTCCCGGCACTTTGACTTGAACTTCCATCCTCAGGCAGTCGTTGGGTTGAATGCCCAGCATAATCCAATTTGGGTGCGATGATTCGCGAAGCGCATGACGCAGCAAATCCTGCGGCGGCTTTTTGAAGCGGATACAAATCGCCGAACTATTTTCCGCCAGGCGTTTGCCGGTGCGCAGATAGAAGGGTACGCCGGCCCACCGCCAGTTATCTAGATACAGTTTCAGGGCCGCATAGGTTTCGGTGGAACTATCCGGCGCCACACCTGATTCGTCCAGGTACCCCGGAACGGGCTTGCCATCGATGGTACCGCTGGTATATTGACCGCGGAAGGCGTGGGCATGCACCGAATTTTGCGTGATCGGCCGTATCGCTTTCAGCACTTTCACTTTCTCGTCCCGCAAGTGCTCTGCAGACACAGATACCGGCGGTTCCATCGCCACCAGGGCAAGCAACTGCAGCAAGTGGCTCTGTATCATGTCGCGTAGCGCACCGGCTCCCTCATAATAATCCGCCCGTCCGTCAACCCCCAGGGTTTCCGAATGGGTAATCTGCACATGGTCGATATAATGATTGTTCCATAATGGTTCCAGCAATATATTGGCGAAGCGAAATACCAGTACGTTCTGCACAGTGCCCTTGCCAAGATAGTGGTCGATCCGGAAAATTTGCGGCTCGTTCAAGTGACGGTATAGACTACCTTGTAGGGTTTGCGCACTTAACAAGTCGTAACCGAAAGGTTTTTCGATGACCACGCGGCACCAGCCCTTTTCCTGCTTGAGCAAGCCGATTACGCCGAGTTTGTCGATGATCGCCGGGAACGCTGACGGACGCACCGCCATATAAAATACGGTATTGGGGGGAAGTCCCGGCGTTTCCTCCAATATTTTCTTTAATTTCAGATAAGCATCGCTATTGCCGGGAGGGTTGGGATGGTAATGCAGACGTGCACGAAAACGCTCGAATGCCTGTTCGTCGAGCCCCGCCGCAAATTTGGACCGGAGCATGCTGGCTACTTCCGAGATCCACTGCTCGCTGCTCCAAGGCTCCAGGCTACACCCAAGTATCGTCATTTTTTCCGGCAGTCGTCCGGCGGTTTCGAGCCGGAACAGCGCCGGGATCAATTTGCGCCGCGCCAAATCCCCGCTTGCCCCAAAAATCACTACCACACATGGTTCGATGACCTGCATTTTCATTTCCCCCCTGTTCGGCGTGCGCCAACAACATCAAGATCCTATACGTCAATAATTAAAGATTCTCTCATTAATATGTGATTTTCTCGTTAATATGTCCTCGGCTTGGGCGGGAACGATTCCACGGTCAATGGTTTTAACCGAACCGGCTTGTAATCCAGCCGCCGTCCTTCGCTGAAAAATAAAGTGTGCTTCAGCCACTTATCGTCATCCCGCGCCGGAAAATCGTCACGCGCATGAGCCCCGCGGCTTTCAGTGCGCGCTTCAGCCGACACCATGGTAGCCACCGCCACCTCCACAAGGTTGTCGAGCTCCAGCGCTTCCACCCGCGCGGTATTGAAGACTCTGCTCTTGTCCCTGATCCCGGTATGCGTGGCCCGTTCCGCCACTTCTTCAATTTTTGAGATACCCTGCTTGAGCATGTCCGCAAAACGGAATACGCCACAATGCGCCTGCATGGTTTTGCGCAGCGCGTCGCCGACTTGGGCCACACTCTCTCCATCCTTCTGACCATCCAGCCGGGCCAGCCGTGCAAGTGACCTATCGGCGGCATCCGCTGGTAATTGTTTGTGATGAGGGTTCTTTTTCAGTTCCTCGATAATCTGATTGCCGGCTGCCCGTCCGAACACCACGATATCGAGCAGCGAATTGGTTCCCAGACGGTTGCCGCCATGCACGGAAACGCAAGCGCACTCGCCTACGGCATAAAAACCTTGTACCACTTCTTCGGGCCCCGTTTTGTAGGGAGCCACTACCTGTCCATAATAATTGGTGGGGATGCCACCCATCATATAATGCGCAGTGGGTGCCACCGGAATCGGATCACGGATTGGATCGGCATGGGCAAACTTCATGGCAATTTCACGAATACCCGGCAGCCGTGCCTTGATCACATCCGCACCCAGATGATCGAGCTTCAACAGCAGATGATCGGCGTCTCTGCCACAGCCGCGTCCTTCCTTGATTTCCGTAGTCAGGGCACGCGACACGACATCGCGGCTGGCCAGATCCTTGGCATGGGGCGCGTAGCGTTCCATGAAGCGCTCGCCATTCTTGTTAAGCAGATAGCCGCCCTCGCCGCGTACCGCCTCGCTGATGAGCACGCCAACTCCATACACGCCGGTGGGATGGAATTGCCAGAATTCCATATCCTCCAGAGGTATGCCAGCACGTGCCGCCATGCCGAGACCGTCGCCGGTATTGATGAATGCGTTGGTGCTGGCGTGGAATATGCGTGCACCGCCGCCGGTCGCGAACAGGGTGGCCCTGGCCTGCAGCGCCATGACTTCGCCGGTTTCCATGTCCAGTGCCGTAATGCCGCAGACTTCACCGTCTTCATCGCGGATCAGATCCAGGCCCATCCATTCCACAAAAAACTGGGTGTTGGCACGCACGTTGCGTTGATAGAGCGTGTGCAGCATCGCATGGCCGGTGCGATCCGCCGCTGCGCACGAGCGTGTTGCCTGTGCGCCGCCGAAATTCTGCGATTGACCGCCAAAGGGACGCTGGTAAATCTTGCCGTTCTCCAGACGATCGAACGGCATGCCATAATGCTCCAGTTCATACACTACCTCGCTGGCCTGACGGCACATGAATTCGATGGCGTCCTGATCGCCCAGATAATCGGACCCTTTCACTGTATCGTACATATGCCAGTGCCAGTTATCCTCGGTAACGTTCCCGAGCGCCGCGGCAATGCCACCCTGCGCGGCCACCGTGTGGGAGCGGGTGGGAAATACCTTGGATAACACCGCCACCTTGAGTCCAGCTTCCGATAACTGCAATGCGGCGCGCATGCCCGCGCCACCGGCGCCAACGATTACCGCATCGAATTTTCTTTTTGCTATCGCCACGCCAACTCCAATGCCCACAGGATCTCCACCGACCAGATGGTATAAAACAGCAGGGATAAAATGATCAATATCTGCAATGTCAGTCGGAGGCCGGTAGCGTGAACGTAGTCCATGAGGATATTACGCATCCCGATCCAGGCATGCCAGAACAGGCTGGCAAGAAACAGGAAGGCGGCAATGCGCATCCATCGTCCACTGAGCAGCGATTTCCATGTAGCATAATCATGCGGCGGCGAGATCAGTAGGGCGATGGCGAGGCACAGGACAAAGCCAACCATTACCACCGCAGTCACTCGCTGCGCCAGCCAGTCCCGTAGACCGTAATGGGCTCCGGTGACGATTCGCTTCACCATATCAATAGCGAGACCAGCAACGTGAGAATGATTCCCGCAGCCAGCACCACCCTGCTGGTCAATCGTGCCTGTGCCAATGCACCGCCATAATGCAGATCCAGCGCGAGAAAACGAATACCTGCACAGAGATGATGCAGGAAGAACCACAACAGGAGAGTCAGTGCGGTTTTAGACAGGGGGCTGGCCACAAGAGATTGGAATTGAGCATAGTCTTGAGGGGAACTCAGCGTCATTTCAAGGCCGCAAAGAAGGAGAGGGATGCCGGGAAAGAACAGTAGCACTCCGCTTACGCGGTGCAGAAAGGAAATCACGGCAGGGAGCGGCTGCCTGATTTCCATCAGATTAAGAAATTTGGGACGTGTTCTTTGCAATTTTTTACTTCCAAGATGCCGGGCTACCATCCACTGACTTAGTGTAGACCGTTATACTGAGCGATACAATATAAGTGCACGCACAAGTAACCCGGTAGTTAATGTGGTTTAAGGCGGGATTCCAGCCCAAGGCGAACCCTGAATACCGCTTAAATTGACAGCAGGGTGGAATGTTTTTATAGTCCGGTGCGTGGAGCATATACTAACCCGGCTGTTTCATAAATTGACGCGTCTCGCTGGTTTTTTGTTTCTTATGGAAATTTGTCCAGTCGGGCGTATGAATAATACACCGCTCTTTCACAGAATCTTCCTACAAAACAAGACCCTGCGTAATAATCGTGCAAATTTGCCCCGGATCATCTATTGGGATGTGAGAGGACGGCAGGGCGGGTTGTGGAATGGTTTTGCCGGTGGGGTGAAGTCCATAGCTTGATCCATGGACGCCAGGCAAGCGGCGAAACCTGACTGTCAGCACTTGGCGCCTAGGATTTTTGGTGCGCGGGAAAATGACTGGGTATCCATGGACATCTCCCCGGGCGGCAGCTACGGTATTCCCGAGGGTTTGATCTACGGTTATCCTGTAACCTGTCGTGAGGGGATCTACAGAATCGTCCCTGGTCTTGAGATAAGTAAATTCAGCAAAGCAAAAATGCAGGCAACCTACCATGAGTTGGTGGAGGAATGGGATTCTGTGAGACACCTGCTTGGATAACTGTACTCGACGGTTCACTATTTCGCTGCTTCCATGATCGACTCCGCTGGTTTTCGTTTCCGTGCCGCGCTTGCCGCAGAGAAGCCTTTGCAAATCGCAGGCTGCATCAATGCATATGCCGCACGCATGGCTGAGCGTACCGGCTTCAGAGCGATTTATCTTTCAGGTGCCGGAGTAGCGGCGGGCTCCCTGGGTCTTCCCGATCTCGCTATTTCGACGCTGGATGACGTGCTGACAGACGTGCGCCGCATCACGGACATCACTGATCTGCCATTACTGGTGGACGCGGATACCGGCTTTGGGGGAAGTGCCTTTAATATCGCCCGCACGGTGAAATCGCTGATCAAGTCTGGAGCAGCAGCGATGCATATTGAAGATCAGGTCTCGGCCAAACGCTGCGGCCACCGGCCGGGCAAGGCTGTCGTCAGCCATGAGGAAATGGTGGATCGTATTAAGGCCACTGTGGATGCCAGAACCGATCCCGATTTTGTCGTCATGGCGCGTACCGATGCCCTGGCGGTTGAAGGACTTCAAGCTGCCATAGATCGCGCGAGCCGATATGTGGAGGCGGGGGCGGATATAATTTTCCCCGAGGCTGTCACCGAATTGGACATGTATCGGCAATTCGCAGCAGCGATGCGAGTCCCGATTCTCGCTAATATCACCGAATTTGGTGTGACGCCTCTCTTTACAGTCGAAGAATTGGCCGAGGTGAATGTTTCCCTGGTGCTTTATCCACTATCCGCATTTCGGGCAATGAATGCCGCTGCCCTCAATGTGTATCGGTCAATACGTAATGAGGGCTCGCAGAAAAATGTGATAGATGCCATGCAGACTCGTGCAGAGCTATACGAATTTCTTGATTATCATGCCTACGAAGAGAAGCTGAATATCTTATTTTCCGAATCCAAAAAACCTGGAAATGACTGAAGTTATCAAGAATCCCACTTCAAAAACCAAGAAGTCCGTCATGCTGTCCGGCGTGGTGGCGGGCAACACCGCTATCAGCAGCGTCGGTAAAACCGGCAATGATCTGCATTATCGCGGCTATGACATCCTGGACGTGGCGGATACCTGTGAATTCGAAGAAATCGCCTATCTGCTGGTTCATGAAAAGCTGCCTACACTGGCGGAGCTGATTGCCTATAAAGAAAAACTGAGAAGTCTGCGCGACTTTCCCGCCAGCGTTAAGACCATGCTGGAAGCGATTCCCGCAGCCGCACATCCGATGGATGTCATGCGTACAGGCGTTTCGGCATTGGGTACCGTCCTGCCGGAAGCGGAGAATCATTCCGTTGAAGGTGCGCGCAATTTGGCCGACCGGTTGCTGGCCTGCCTGGGACCTTTATTGCTCTACTGGTATCATTATTCTCACCATCATCGCCGGATCGACGTGGCGACCGGCGATGACTCAATTGGTGGAAATTTTTTAAACCTATTGCATGGAAGACCGCCGCCCCCGAACTGGGTGAAGGCAATGCACACTTCGCTGGTGCTATATGCTGAGCATGAGTTCAATGCTTCCACTTTTACCGCGCGCGTGATTGCCGGAACCGGCTCGGATTTTTATTCCGCCATCAGCGGCGCTATCGGCGCACTGCGCGGACCGAAGCATGGTGGTGCCAATGAGGCCGCATTCGATATCCAGAAGCGCTACGATAATCCGGATGAAGCCGAAGCTGACATCCGTCGCCGGGTGGGGGATAAGGAAATCATCATTGGATTCGGTCATCCGGTTTATACCGTCTCCGACCCGCGTAACCGGATTATCCGGGAAGTGGCGAGAAGGCTCTCGGCAGAGACCGGTGACATGGAAATGTTTGATGTTGCCGCCAGACTGGAAACGGTGATGTGGGACATTAAGAAAATGTTCCCCAACCTCGACTGGTTCTCCGCTGTGAGTTATCACATGATGGGGATACCGACGGCCATGTTTACCCCGCTTTTTGCGATTGCGCGGACCAGTGGCTGGGCCGCCCATATTATTGAGCAACGCCTGGACAACAAGATTATCCGGCCTTCGGCGAATTATACCGGGCCGGAGGATCGCGGGTTTATTCCGATTTCGGCACGTGATTAGTGGACGGAGTAATCGACGTCATCGATTATATCCACCTTCCGAACACCATCCGTAATCACGAACCGCAAAAGCAATCCGTGCATGAGCAACCTCGTTGCAGCAGTGCATCCCTATCTGGCGCAATACGGCTATACGGCATTGTTTGCCGTGTTGTTTACTGAGTCGTTCGGTCTACCGCTACCGGGAGAGACCTTCCTGATTGCCGCGACCTTGCTCGCAGTCAATGAGCAGCTCAGTATCGTCGCGGTGGCTGGTTGGGCGATAACGGCAGTGGTTCTGGGAGATAACGTTGGCTATCTGATTGGTCGCCGGAAAGGGCATCGCTGGGCGATAGGCCATGGCAGCCGTATCGGCATCACCCCTGCGCGGCTTGAGGCTGTGCAAAGATTCTTTGACCGGTTCGGACCTGCGACAGTGATTGTGGCGCGCTTTTTTCCAGTGTTGCGGCAATTGAACGGTATCTTTGCCGGAAGTATGCGGATGCCATGGAGGAAGTTTGTCGCCTACAACACGCTTGGCGGTATATTGTGGGTAAGCGCCTGGACGAGTGGCGTCTATTTCCTGGGAGACCGGATCGAGTTGTGGCTGATGCGGATACATATAGCGGGTTGGTGGCTTGCCGGACCACTGATTGCCAGCATGGTTTGGTTGATTTATCGCAATTCAAAGTGAATGCAGTTGGTAAAGAAGGGAAAATAGGGTTGCCTGTCCGGCCTGAGGATGATCAGGCATGACGATAGTACTGAAGGGACCCATACGGTGCAATGCGCTCCGCTTATTGACGCCCTAAGTTGTACGTATGTTGCTCTATTCAATTCAGCCTCAAATATTGATGCGCTTTCTTCTCTTTATCATAACTGCGGCCTTGGCCGGGTGTAGTCACCTTTCTCCGGTCACCACACCGGTTGGGGAGGGAAAAGTGGGTATCGACGCACCAATTACTTATCGCTGCAAGAGTGATCGCATCGTGAAAGTGTCTTATCATTCTGGCACCATGGCCGTTGTGGAGTATGAGGGAAGGGTGCGCGAGATGATCATCGCCATATCGGGCAGCGGGGCACGCTACGCCGGTGGTGGATTGGAGTGGTGGACGAAAGGAATGGGACCAGGTTCGGAAGGCATGCTTCTCAATCACAGGAATGACGGTACTCCAGGAGACATAATCGAGCGGTGTGTTCAGGCGAGCGCCGGATGAAAGCTCAACGCCGATAGAGCGGATACGGTGCGGCCCATCAACGGCTCAGAATATGGAGATTGTTTGCGTATTTATTCAGGAAAATCTCTGGATTCCCGTTTTCGCGGGGGAAAGACGATGTTCGCTGCTGGATGGCTGACCCTATAACATATGACTATGTCACCCCATATCTCCAATCTTCGTCCCCAACCCGACCAAGTGCTGGTGGACATTGCCGACTACGTCGCCAACCATGATATTCAAAGCGGTCTGGCTTATGATACTGCGCGCAACTGCTTGATGGACTCGCTCGGCTGCGCGATGGAAGCACTTACTTATCCAGCTTGTACCAAATTGCTCGGACCCGTCGTTGCAGGTACAACTGTGCCCAATGGAGCCAGAGTTCCCGGCACCCAATTCCAGCTCGATCCGGTACAAGCCGCATTCAATATCGGCACCATGATCCGCTGGCTCGATTTCAATGATACCTGGCTTGCTGCTGAATGGGGACATCCATCGGATAACCTGGGCGGCATACTTGCCGTTGCGGACTGGTGTGCGCGCAATGCGGTGGCTGCGGGGAAGAAACCGTTCACGATACGCGATGTACTGACTGCCATGATCAAGGCGCATGAAATCCAGGGTTGCCTTGCATTGGAAAACAGCTTCAACAAGGTGGGGCTGGATCACGTGATACTGGTGAAGGTCGCCTCTGTGGCTGTCGTGATGCATTTGCTTGGCGGCAGCCGCGATCAGATTATCGATGCACTTTCACACGCCTGGGTGGATGGACAATCGTTGCGCACATACCGCCATGCCCCCAATACCGGATCCCGCAAATCCTGGGCCGCGGGTGATGCCACCAGTCGCGCTGTCTGGTTGGCGTTGATTACGCTTAAAGGCGAAATGGGCTATCCTTCCGCGCTCACGGCCAAAACCTGGGGATTTTACGACGTACTGTTCAAGGGACAATCATTACGGTTTCAGCGGCCCATTAAACAGTGGGGGTCATACGTGATGGAAAACGTGTTGTTCAAGATTTCGTTTCCTGCTGAATTCCATTCCCAGACAGCGGCGGAGTGCGCGATGCAACTGCATCCCCGCATAGGAGGGCGAATCGACGAGATCGAGAACATCACCATTCGGACACATGAGGCGGCGATCCGTATCATCGACAAGAAAGGGCCGCTCAACAACCCAGCTGACCGGGACCATTGCCTTCAGTATATCGTTGCGGTATCGCTGATATTCGGACGGCTTACCGCCGCCGACTATGAAGATGCCATGGCAGCCGACCCGCGCATCGACTGGCTGCGCGCTAAAATTATTTGTGTCGAGGACCCGCAGTTCACCCGGGATTATCATGATCCCGAAAAACGCTCCATCGCCAACGGTGTTACGGTTGAATTCAGGGACGGCGGCAAGGTGGACGAAGTGGTGGTGGAATATCCCATTGGCCACAAGCTTCGACGTAGCGAAGGTATTCCGTTATTGGAAGAAAAATTCAGAATCAATCTCGCGCGCCGGTTTCCTGCCGGGCAACAAAAATCGATCATTGATCTCTGCTTTGACCAGCCGGGGCTGGAGGCAACACCCGTCAACAAGTTTGTTGATATGTTTATGGTTTAAACCCGGATAATCCATAGACCTAAACCTGCATACGAGGAAAATCTCAGTCTGGTCTGTGTTCTTTCGTGTCCGAGATGGAATCTCCCGGCGGAGCAGCATATATATTAAGCAGTATTTTAAGAGCAGTGAGTTTTACCTTCCATGAAGGAATGCTCGCGGGATCTATCGATAAACCTGCCACCAACTCCTCTACGCCGTTGATCTGCGCGGACTCACAGGTAGACAGAAAATGCCACAACTCATCGCTACTGGTAATGCCCGTGTGCCGGACAAAGTCCGGATAATCCTCGCGCAAATGTGCCGCAAGCCAAGCTTGGTCTATCCACTGCTTTAACTGATTGTAGGTGAAGCAGGTGCGTACCGCCAAATCCACGGCGTCGGCGTTACACAAATTTTCAATATTGTCATAACCTTCACGTTCCAATCTCAACTCATGGGCGTAGCTCATGCCGGCAAGCATGGAAAGTGGCAGCGCACGGTAGTTGTCCCCGGGGATATTCCTCATCACTTTGAGCGCGACGCGCTCGATCGCCAGTGCGGCCCGTTTCGGATAAAAGCCGAAGAAAAAGCTCAAAACGGGAAGCAGGCTAAGGCTCGCTGGTATGGTTGTACCTGTCTCATCAGAGCTGTCCCCCGAATCTTTATTGGCGGATGGAGCTTCGGTAGCAGATGAAGCCTCGGTAGCGGATGGAGGTTGAGCAGTGTCATGGGCCGATACGGCAACTCGCGTCGCAGCGGGTTTGGAGTCCTCAGGAAAGGTGAAGTGGAAGACGAAAGAAAGAACCAATGCCAATATGCTCGCGACGATCATGCGGATGGCGCCATCGACGAAAGTGTGGGAGGTCAGGTCCAGCGTGAAGTATGCGCGCGCGACCGAGCCGATGAAATAAATGTAGGCGCCCAGGAAACCATATTGGAACGCGGTCAGATTGCGGACCAGATGGGAATAATACGCCTCCGGGTTTTTTTCGAATAATTCGGCGAAAGGTCCCATGGTCAACATATTCGCACCCAGACTAAAATCTACGCCTCCGTCCGCCGAGGAAACTGGTTTGAACAACAACAGGATACAAATACCGAGCAACACGATGATGGTGGTCAGCCAGACACTGCCCCGATAGGTGCTGAAGGAAGCGCGGCGCCCCATTCTTCTACGGATCTCGCCCCGGCGCGCAACCGGAACCTCACGCTGAAGCTGACGTTCCTTCCGGTTGGTCATGGTCTGGATATAGGTCAAGGCGAGAGACGGCACGACCAGCACCGCCAGTAGCGCCATAATCAGGTTGTATTGAAAGAAAACGGGATCGAACCAATGCGCAACGGCCCGAAAATCATGGTACTCAACGTCTTTGGGGCCCAGGGCGGATTCCACCCCAAGACCCACAATGAGAAGTGTCGGTACCACAAATACCAGCCAGTCGTACCAGGGCATCTTCCACTTATTTTCCTCGGTCTGATCCATGCATCCTCCTTCAGCTTGGTTTGCCTTCCGCCGCAGCCATGGCATCGACAGCGGCCCGAGTCCAGAAATCAAGATGGTCGAAAGGCCGGATGGCCCGCCTATTCGGCAGACCGAGGCTCCACCCGAGCAATTCGATATGGTCGGTACGCAGAATACCGCGGAATTCTCCCCACTGTGCCGATTCAACGGGCACCATGCCGTCATTGGCTGCCGGAATTGCCCGTCCAAAGTATCGTAGCCAGAAGGGTTGCTCATCGAGTGGACGATGACCGGCATAGGACGAGTAGACCACGTCAGAGCGATCCGGGATGGGTGCGGCGGAACGTGCCTCGGGGGTCAATTCACTCAAGCCAGGATTGCCAATGTGCCGAACCCAGGCTGGAATCACTCCACGTGATTCGAGCACCCATGTTGCCACGGGCGTGCCGCGATGCGGCGTGGCAACGGTAAGCAGACTTTTTATACGCCGATCGGGATCAAGATAGGCAATCAGATGACGGGCATCCAATCCCCCCATGCTGTGTGCTACCAACGCAAAGGCTGGCGCATTACTGCTGAAAAGCTGCTGCGCGAGCGCCTCCGCACGTTCGACTATCGTTCCGGAGGGCGGTACTTCCGGTATGAGAGGAATAATATGCACCCGGCGCAATGCATGCTCGACGCCACGAAAACACTCAATCGGTCCGCGACGCGAAAAACCAAGAAAACCATGCAACAGTGCCAGCGTGGGGAGGACCATAAACATGCTCGCTATAGGATAATCCATCGAATATTCGCACCATCACGAACGCCCATGCCTGAAATAATAACGACAAAGGTGCATGCGTGCGGCATGGCCGCATTATGCGGCAACATACATTCCTATTTCATATTATATGATTTTTCGGATTTGCGCGTTGTCCACGCCAAATTAGCCATTCCGAGAGGTTGCGCTTTGTGCTGTACCCCCAAAAACCCGCACTGTGTCCGTTCAACCATCGGATTTAGTTTAAAATGCTCGAACCAAATTGCATTGAAGAGCAAAGGTGAAGATACACTACGACATCGAAGGTAAGATCGCCCTGGTTACCGGCGCAAATCGCGGAATTGGCAAGGCGATAGTTGATGCTTTCTTGCATCATGGCGCGGCAAAAATCTATGCCGCGGTTCGCAATCTGGATTCTGCCGCTCACTTGGTCGAGCGCTATGGCAGCAAGGTGGTTCCCATCCAATTGGATTTGATCCGGCCGGAAACCATCGTAGCCGCCGCGGAGACTGCGAAAGATGTCCAGGTAGTGGTTAATAATGCAGGCGTTTTTATCGCCTCAACCCCCATGGATGATGAGGCTGGCAATTCGCTTGAGCTGGGAATGAAGATCAATGTACTGGGTCTTATCCAGATGGCGCAAGTTTTTGCCCCCATTCTCAAGATAAATGGGGGTGGAGCGTTGGTGCAGCTTAATTCGATTGCATCGCTGAAGTGTTCTGCCAATTTTGCGACGCATTCTGCTTCCAAAGCCGCTGCCTATTCCATCACACAGGCGTTGCATGAATTGCTGGGTCGACAGGGTACGGCAGTTCTGAGCGTACACCCTGGCCTCATCGCTACCGATATGAGTGCTGCCGCGGGCCTGGGCGGAGCCGCGGAACCCGCATCGCTTGTTGGTGAAGGTATCGTCACCGCACTGAAAGCGGGAGATTTTCATCTTTTTCCTGACTCGATGGCCAAGCGGATTGGAAGTGCCTATCAGCATTTTTCAGAAAGCATAATAGAAACCGATATTTCAGAATATCGACCGGTTAAAATTTAATAGCGGAAATAAGCCAGCGATCAACCACCGGATTGGGATCATTCACCTTTTTACGTTTTCTGGTTTTTCGCGGTCTGAAGCATTATTTTGAAGGAGTATCACTATGGCGCATAACTTGTTCAATACGCGGAAAGTGCTTCCTCTCGCCGCTGGCAAGAAAGCAAAGTTCTATTCTCTTCCCGCTTTGGAAACGGCGGGTTTGGGAAAGATTTCGCGGTTGCCGGTTTCCATTCGCATCGTGTTGGAGTCGGTATTGCGCAATTGCGACGGCAGGAAAATTACCGAAGCCCATGTGAAGCGCTTGGCAGGCTGGCAGGCCGCCGCCGCGCGGACGGATGAGATTCCTTTCGTTGTATCCCGCATCGTATTGCAAGATTTTACGGGCGTGCCACTACTCGTGGATCTGGCGGCGATGCGCGGCGTGGCAAAGAAAATGGGTAGCGACCCCAAGCTTGTTGAACCGCTTGTGCCGGTTGATCTGGTGGTTGACCACTCCGTCCAGGTCGATTACTACGGTGACAAACAGGCGCTCAATCTCAATATGGAAATCGAATTTCGCCGCAACAACGAGCGCTATCAGTTCATAAAATGGGGCATGCAGGCATTTGATACATTCAAGGTGGTGCCCCCCGGAATTGGTATCGTGCACCAGGTGAATCTGGAATATCTTGCCCGCGGAGTACACCAGAAAGACGGTGTAGTGTATCCCGATACGTTGGTTGGGACTGATTCGCATACCACCATGATCAATGGCATCGGTGTAGTCGGCTGGGGTGTTGGCGGGATCGAAGCGGAGGCTGGAATGCTGGGGCAACCGGTTTACTTTCTTACGCCGGATGTGGTGGGGGTGAATCTGACAGGCAGGTTGCGTGGCGGGGTTACCGCCACCGATCTGGTGCTCACCGTTACCGAGATGTTGCGCAAAGCCAACGTGGTGGGCAAGTTTGTGGAATTCTTTGGTGAAGGCACCGCATCGCTGCGGGTCCCCGATCGCGCCACGATCGCCAATATGGCACCTGAATATGGCGCCACCATGGGATTCTTTCCGGTGGATGATGCCACCATCGAATATTTCAGGGGTACGGGCCGCAGCGATGAGGAAGTTGCCCTGCTTCAATCCTACTTCAAGGCTCAGCGGCTGTATGGGATTCCCCGCAAGGGCGACATCGATTACACGCGTGAACTGGAGCTCGATCTGGGCACAGTCGCCCCCTCGCTGGCCGGCCCGAGGCGCCCTCAGGATCGGATCGAGATCGGCAATATCAAATCCAAATTCACTGAACTTTTCGCCAAGGCCATTATGGAAGGGGGTTATGGTAGAAAGGCAGCGGATTTGAGCCAAAGTTATCCAGTGCGCGGCTGCGATGACCTCCATAACGCCATGGAGGCCATCACTGGCAGCTCGAACGGTCATGCGGTGCGGCCGGGCACCGAAAGGAATATTACGGAGATGGTCGACAACCGTCCGATACTGGTAATGGAAGAAGTGCCATTATGTATACCGGAAGCCCCGTTTAACCTTGGTCACGGCGATATTCTAATCGCGGCAATCACGTCATGCACGAACACTTCGAACCCCAGCGTACTGATCGCCGCCGGCTTGCTGGCAAAGAAAGCGGTAGAGAAAGGGCTGACGGTGAAGCCGCATATCAAGACGTCGCTTGCTCCCGGATCAAGAGTGGTGACGGAATATCTCACCGCTACCGGCTTGCTGCCCTATCTCGAAAAACTCGGCTTTAATCTGGCGGGCTACGGTTGCACGACTTGTATCGGCAACTCCGGACCTTTGTCGGAACCCATCGAAGAAGCTGTGGTAACACATGATCTGGTGTGTGCCGCGGTGCTCTCGGGTAATCGTAATTTCGAGGCAAGAATTCACCCCAGCATCCGCGCCAATTTTCTCGCGTCTCCACCGCTGGTGGTGGCGTACGCTATCGCGGGCACCATACTCACGGATTTGATGACGGAACCGCTGGGTTTCGGCGAGGACAATAAACCTGTCTGGCTCGGTGATGTCTGGCCGAGCGAGGACGAAATTCATGGGTTGATGAAATTCGCCGCCAACGCGAAAACGTTTCGCCGCCTCTACAGCAATCTCACCAAGAATCATCCGTTATGGAACAATATATCCTCGGTTTCGGGGCAGGTGTATGATTGGCCAAAATCCACCTATATTGCCGAACCACCGTTTTTCGAGAATTTTTCCATGCAGCCGGAACGCCCCGGCGCCATACGCAATGCGCGCGTACTGGCCATATTCGGCGATTCCGTCACTACCGATCACATCAGTCCCGCAGGCTCTATTAAGGATACTTCGCCGGCAGGTCAATACTTGCTGGCAAGCGGTGTTTCGAAGTCGGATTTCAACAGCTACGGGGCACGCCGCGGCAATCATGAAGTGATGATGCGCGGTACTTTTGCCAATGTACGCATCAAAAATCTGATGATACCCGGCAGCGAAGGAGGCGTCACCCTGCATCAACCGGATGGCCGGCAGATGAGCATTTACGATGCTGCCATGAAGTATATTGCGGATGGAGTGCCAACGGTGGTATTTGGAGGCGAGGAGTACGGCGCTGGCTCCAGCCGTGATTGGGCCGCGAAGGGAACTCAGTTGCTCGGTGTCAAGGCGGTAATCGCCCGCAGCTTTGAACGTATACACCGCAGCAATCTCGTTGGGATGGGCGTGTTGCCATTGCAGTTCAAGGACAATGCCAGCGCCCAGTCGATGGGCATCAAAGGCGATGAACAATTCGATCTTCTGGGCTTGGATGATATCCGCCCGCAGCAGAGCGTAACACTGGTGATTCATGGCAGTGATGGTTCGCGCCGCGAAATCGGTTTATTGAGCCGAATTGATACCGCCATCGAGGTGGACTATTACATGCACGGCGGCATATTACCTTACGTTCTCAGGGATCTCATGAAATCCTGAAAAGGAGCGTGCATCTTAACGCGACAAGCCGGACTATACAGCTAAAACCAAGATCAGGGGGAGGGCGAATTTGGTTCCTGCTGAATAGTCCGGGGTTCTCCTCAATTTACAGCCCAGAGTTCCTTACTGATGCGGTATTTGGGCGCTGCCGGCGCGGGATCGGAAATCTCGCGATGAGGTAAGAGGCGTCCGTATTCATTGTTTACCACTGCGTAACATTCGCATATGGAATCTTCCAGTTCCTCGCGGTCCAAGACGGTGATATGACCACGGCTATATCGAATTGCTCCGATCGTCTGAAGCTTAAGCGCGGCTTGAGTCACGCTTTCCCTGCGCACGCCCAACATGATCGCTATCTGCTCGTGCGTCATTTGTAACTCATTGCCCGACAATCGATCCAGACTCATCAGCAGGAAACGGCCCAGTTGTTGCTCTATGTTATGGTGCCGGTTGCACACGGCGTTCTGTGCGGTTTGGGTAATCAGCGCCTGGGTGTAATGCAACACCAGCCGCTGAAATTTTCCGCGTGAATCGAATTCCTTCTTCAATATGTTCGCCTTGATTCGATAAGCCGCCCCTGCGCTCTGGACTACGACCCCGCCGGGCATGCCGCCGCCGCCCAAGAGGGTCGAAATACCGGTAAGGCCCTCGTTGCCGATGATTGCAAGACGCACTGAAGTGCCATTTTCCACGCCATATACCGGTGCAACGATGCTGGTGGTCGGAAAATACACGTGATTGATGGAAGCGCCGGGTTCATAAACTACCTGCCCCAACGACAAGAATGTGAATTCAAGGTACGGTAGAAGTCTCGCATAATCTTCCGTAGGCAGGGCCGCAAGAATTCGGTTTTGCTTCGGGCTTTGCAGTGAAAACATAATGAAAATACCTCCATATGTTATTGCTGTTTTGCCAAAGTCTATCCTTCGACCATGACGCTGTTAAGACACGTTTCAAGAGCAATCGGGGCAGTCAATCAGCTGCGCAGGATCAGCGCTATCGCCATGTGCCTTGGGTGCGATGTTTTTTTTTACGTTGATTACCTCCATCGAGTGAATGCTAGCAGCCGCAAATTTAATGCTTTGCTATCGGACCAGATTTTTTTAGGCGGCCTACACCCATTGAATGACAGGTATCATTCAATAGATAAAGCATTTATCATGCCAGAAATAATTATCTATATAAAACAGGAGATTAATATATAAGATAGGAGAAAATAGGCAGTTACTGTTGCTTCTCAGCAACGTGAAAGTGGTGAAGTTATGTAAACTATTGATAATAAGTATTTAGTTTGTGTCTCCAAATAGCGACGGATAAAACTAAAAATAATATCAATATGTTGCATGAGGTGAGGAATGTTCTGATTTCGTACTTAATCTGCCTGTATTCAGATCGTTAACCCCGAATGTCATGCTGGTAAACTTTACATGGTCGAACGCGTTACTAAAAAAAGGATTACACATTTGATAGAAAAAAGCATGATTTCAGTTCCGCGTGCCATTATTCTTGCCATTCTATTAAGTAGCCTTTCCGGTTGCGTCATGTTCGCTCCCCGCTATCAGATCATGCATCGCTATGAACCGCCCACAGACCCCGCAAGTGGGATATGCCTGGAAAAATGCACGCAGAAGCTGGAGGGATGCCAGCAACGTTGCACATCCATTTACCAGTCATGTCTGAAGCGTATAGAACCGCTGGCGGACGAGAGATATAACAAAGCGGTACAGCGCTATGAGAATGAGCTCAGCAGCTACCGGCAGCGGATGAATTCACGCTTTCTCGGTTGGGGCCGCGCTGGCCTGGGGTGGGGCGGTTCCGCCTGGGGATGGGGCGGATCGCCATGGGGATGGGGCGGATCGCCGTGGGGATGGGGAGGGCCCTATTATGGGCTGGGATATTCTTATCCTTTCTATTATCCTGCACCGCCAATCAGGCCAGATCGTAACAGGGAGTTTGATCGGCTGCGCTATGAACAATGCGAGGTTGAATGCGGCTGTCAATCGGTCCAGGACGCATGTTTCTTAAGTTGCGGCGGCAGGAAAATCGTGGAGGAGCGGTGTATCGCGAATTGTCCAAAATTGAAATGATTCCGGCTGATATTTCTTTGGAGACGAATTTAGGATCAACCGGGGTCAGATTTATATAGATACTTCCAGGCTGTCTATCAGTCGGGTTTTACCCAGCCGCGCAGCGCCAAGGATCACCATATCGCCATCATCCTCTTGCGCTGGAACCAGCGTATCGCGTTGCAGCACCGCAATGTAATCCGTTTTCCAGCCATGAGCGTCGAGCTCTTCTTTTGCGTTTTGCCGCAATGCATGAGAATTTCTGTTGCCGTTCTCTATTTCCCATTTGATTTGCGATAAAACTCGATAAAGCCGCACTGCCTCGATACGTTCTTCGTTTGACAGGTAGCGATTACGGGAACTCAACGCCAGATTATCCGATGTGCGTATGGTTTCCCCTGCGATGATTTCCAAGGGTAGATTGAATTGCCGCACCAGTTCACGCATGATATGCAGTTGCTGGTAATCTTTTTTTCCGAAAATCGCCACGTGGGGTTGCACGATATTGAAAAGCTTCAGTACGACCGTTGCTACCCCACGGAAAAATCCGGGACGAAACTCGCCTTCCAGCATATTCGCTACCGGTGGAGGTTCCAACATAAAGTCCTGTCGCACGGGGTAAAGGCTTTTCTCATCGGGCGAGAAAACAACGTTAGTGCCTTGATTCTTTAATAGCTCACAGTCATCCGCCAGAGTACGCGGATACCGATCAAAATCCTCTGTCGGTGCAAATTGCAGGCGGTTAACAAAAATACTCGCCACTACGCATTTCGCGTTTCGTTGTGCGATCCGAATCAGCGATAAATGGCCTTCGTGCAAACCACCCATGGTGGGAACAAAGGCAATGGAAGATTCCCGCTGGAGGCGGCGGCGCAAGGATGAGATCTCGGTGATAATTTCCACTCTGTTTGTAACTCAGAATACATGCTCCGGCCCGGGAAACTCTCCAGTTTTAACTGACCTGACGTAATGCTCTACCGCCTCATGGATGCTGCTTGCACCGATCATGAAATTCCTCATGAATCGGGCTTTCTTGCCGGAATAGATACCTAGCATGTCATAAAGTACCAATACTTGCGCCGAGCAATCCACGCCGGCGCCAATGCCGATGGTGGGGATGGATAGTTTTCTGGTAACTTTTTTGGCGAGCGCAGCGGGAACAACTTCCATCAGCAGCATAGCCGCCCCCGCCTTTTCCAGGGCGACCGCGTCTTCCAACAATTGTTTTGCCTGGTGGTCTGTTTTACCTTGTACCGTGTAGCCACCCAGTTGATTTACCGATTGCGGTGTCACGCCGATATGAGCGCAAACCGGGATACCGCGCCGGGTCAGGAATTCAACGGTTTCCGCCATGACGCAGCCGCCCTCGATCTTGACCATATTGGCACCCACGGCCATGAGTTCGGCGGCGTTCTCAAATGTGTCTTCGGGGGCCACCTGGGAGGTACCGAACGGCATATCAGCCATGATGAATGCTTTGCTTGAGCCGCGTGCCACACAACGTGTGTGATAAATCATGTCATCCAAAGTGACGGGAAGGGTACTCTCTTCGCCCTGGAGAACGTTACCTAGCGAATCACCCACCAGCAGAATATCGACACCGGCATTCTCCAGCAGCGCCGCAAAACTCGCATCGTAACAGGTGAGGATGGCAATTTTTTCCCCATCGTCACGCATCTTTTGTAGATCACCTTGTGTAGTACGCATAACTAAACTCCTAGAGTCCACGATTGAAATATTCCCGAGGGCTGCGCATCTGTTCCAGTTGTTGCAACAATAGATCGAAATCTTCCTGACTATCGACGAAATTGAGATTCTCGCTGTTGATCATCATGACTGGCGCATCCTCGTATTGATGAAAGAAGCGAGTATAACTTTCAGCCAGCCGCCACAGGTATTCTTGAGAGATGTTTTTCTCGAAGGTATTGCCGCGCCGCTTCACCCGTTCAATCAGCGTGGCGGGAGAAGCCTGTAAATAAATCACCAGGTCGGGTGGCGGAACCTGGAGTTGCAAGTGACGATAAATTTGCTGATAGAGTTCATACTCGGCATCGCTTAGCGTAAGGCGGGCAAACAGTTGGTCTTTGTCGAGCAGAAAATCGCTTACGGTTACCTGGGTGAACATATCCATTTGCGCAAAGCTCTGCAATTGATTCGCTCGCTGGAATAGAAAAAATAACTGCGTCGGCAGGGCATAGCGGGAAATATCGCCATAAAATTTTTCAAGAAATGGATTTTCGCCGGGCTTTTCCAGCAACAGCGCGCCGTTCAGGTAGTTTGCCATGCGTTGCGCCAGACTGGTCTTGCCTACGCCTATGGGCCCCTCGACGACAATGTAGCGGTATTTTTCCAGTTTCATTTATTCTTGTACCACTCTCTGTTCCGTGCAAGCAGCCAGCAACTCGCCGACTGCCCCATGTCCCGGAACACGGCAATCCGGTGCAATTTCCAGAAGCGGCTGCAATACGAATACACGCTGGTGCATACGGGGATGAGGCAGGATCAGATCGCCTTCGTCGCATTGCAGATCACCATACATCAGTATATCCAGGTCGAGCGTTCGCGGAGCGTTGGGATATTCGCGCACGCGTCCATGGGAATGCTCGATCTCAAGCAGTGCTTTGAGCAGGGCGCGTGGAGCGAGGGTGGTTTCAATTTGCGCCACCGCATTGATGAAATCAGGCTGGTCAAGCCACCCCACCGGCGCGGTTCGATAAAATGCGGAGTGTTTCAGCAAGCGGCAGGCGGGAAGTTTCGTCAGCTCATTAAGGGCCTGACGTACATGGGACGCCGGATCATCCAGATTACTGCCCAGTGCAATAAAAGCCTGTTGGACAGGCTGCGGTACAGAAGATGACATTTATTTCACCATATCCGCGGCCTTATGGTCGCTTACGGCATCGCTGGACGCTGATTTGGAGCGGCTACGGTTTCTTCTCCGCTTTTTTTGCATCTCATCCTTGAGCAGCATGGCTTCGCGTTCACCGGAGCCGACGCGCTGAAATGCCTCCCACCATTTGCCCAGCTCCATGTCTATCTCGCCGCTTTCGCAACGGAGCAGCATAAAATCATACGCGGCCCGGAAGCGGGGGTGTTCCAGCAAACGAAACGGCTTGCGGCCCGACCTGCCGGTAAAACGTGGCTGCATAGCCCAGATTTCCTTCATAATGGCATCGTAACGATGCGGAATCGCGAGTTTTTTATTTTGTACCGCCAACACGTCATCCATGGCTTGATGCAGCGCGAGGATCGTTTTTTCTCCGGCGCCTTGACGGTTATTCCATACCGCGAGCACTTCATGCCATAACAGAGCCGCGAACAGGAAGCCGGGAGATACAGGTTTTTCCTGCTGCACGCGCTCATCGGTATTCTTGAGCGCAAGTGTGATGAAGCGCTCACCCAGTGGTTGCTCCAGTATCACGTCAAGCATGGGCAGCAAACCGTGGTGCAAGCCGCGTGTGCGTAAATCGATCACACAGGCCAAGGCGTGACCGGACAGCAGCAGCTTTAACATTTCGTCGAATAGCCGTGACGGCGGTACGTTCTGCAATAATGGAGCAAGGTCGCCGATAGGCGCGGCGGTGTCCGCGTCTATCTGCATATCCAGTTTAGCCGCGAGCCGGACTGCCCGCAGCATTCGGACCGGGTCCTCCCGATACCGCCGCAAGGGATCGCCAATGATACGCAAGCGCTTCGCCTTGATATCTTCATAGCCGTTCAGGTAATCCCAGATTTCTTCATGGACGGGATCAAAGAACAAGGCGTTGACAGTAAAATCGCGCCGTTTCGCGTCCTCTTCCTGGCTGCCGAATACATTGTCCCGCAAAAGGCGTCCATGTTCGTCAGCATGCACGTTGGCTGTGGCCCCATCGTTCTCGCTAGTCAGCGTATCCCCGCGGAAGGTCGAAACTTCGACTGTTTCGGCACCGCACATTACATGCACCAGGCGGAAACGACGGCCGATAATGCGTGAGCGGCGGAAAAGGGCGCGCACTTGCTCAGGTGTGGCATTAGTAGCGATATCAAAATCTTTCGGATCCAGTCCCAGCAGCAAATCGCGAGCTGCGCCACCCACGACGAAAGCGGAGTATCCGGCTTCCTGTAAGCCTGAGGTAACTTTCAGCGCACAGGGATTGATGTGTTCGCGCGTAATGCCATGCTGCTTACGCGAGATGATGTGTACACCGGCGGGCGGGCGGGAAGCGGAAATGGAAGTAGATGGCTTGGTGCCGAAAACGCGATGGAGAAATTTACGGATCATTACGAAATTTGAGAAGCATCAAGGACGGATTATACACCCGGCATCGTTTCGGGTACGAAATGCCGCCCATGGTTCACAACGATCTCCTTAATATTGCATTGGTAAAGCGCCTCAAGATTGGACTGGTTGAGTGTCTCTTCCGTGCTTCCGCTGATAGCCTGACCATTATCAAACAACATCAAAACATGATCGCAAAAACGGCTTGCCCAGCTAATATCATGTAGCACCATCACCACCAGCGCGCTACCTTGTCTGGCCAGTGCGCTAAACAGCGTCATGGCAAGAAGCTGGTGGCGCAGATCCAGATGTTGCAGGGGTTCGTCCAGTAAATAGCATACTGGCGACTGTGTAAGCAATAAAGCGATACGCGCTCGCTGCCGCTCGCCACCGGAAAGGGTAATAAGCGGCCGATGGGCGAGGCTGGTCAATTCCATTTGCTCAATGGCTTGTAGTGCCATGTCCCGGTCAACGGCGTTCCAGCCAAACATATTTTTGACATGAGGATAGCGCCCCAGTAATACATATTCGTATACGCTGCCCCAGAATTCGCCGGGTTCTTCCTGCAACATGACGCCAAGCTTACGCGCAAGCTGGCGCCGGGACCAGGTTTGTGGCGGCTTCCCTGCCACCATGACGGAAGACTCGTTTCCGTTGCCGACGGGATGCAAGCCGCCTAACGCATGTATCAATGTCGTCTTACCACAACCATTCTGGCCGAGTATGGCCCAACATTCGCCCGGTTTGACAGTCAAGCTTAAATTGCGGCACAGCTGCTTGCCGGGATATTGCAGGGTTAGATTCTGGGCTTGTAGAAACATCGTTGATATCCGGCTAAATCCTCATGTCCATGTTGAGATTCGGGAACGGCTGCAAGCAAGCGATAGTCTGCTAGACCCGCAGGTATTCGCTCTTCCGCCCCAGCCAGCGCTGGAGATGGCGATTCGCGGCCTCCGGGTGGTCGCGGAGCAATTCCTCGGCGGCGGTACGGGCGTTATCGAGCAGATCCCCGTCATATTCCAGATCAGCGAAGCGCAGCATAGGTATGCCACTCTGGCGAGCACCCAGGAATTCGCCCGGACCGCGGAGCCGCAGATCCTGGCGCGCGATTTCAAAACCGTCATTATGTTCAAAGATAATTTTGAGCCGTTCCTGAGCGGCTGCGGACAGAGGTTTCTGATACAGCAATATGCATATGCTGGCTTCCGCACCCCGGCCCACACGACCTCTCAACTGATGCAATTGCGATAGCCCCATGCGTTCGGCATGCTCAATCACCATCAGCGAAGCATTGGGTACGTCTACGCCTACCTCGATCACCGTCGTTGCAACCAGCAATTGGATTTCACCTTGTTTGAATGATTCCATCACCGCCGATTTTTCCTGGGCGGAGAGCCGGCCGTGCACCAGGCCAATTTTCAACTCCCGGAAAGTCAGGCCTAATGTTTCATAAGTTTCCAGCGCTGTTTTAAGCTGCAAGGCATCGGATTCTTCAATCAGCGGACAAACCCAGTAGGCTTGCTTTCCGGCGCGGCAGGCTTCCTGGATACGTGCGGTCACTTCATCGCGGCGGGTGTCCGCGACCAGTTTAGTCAGCACTTCGGTCCTGCCGGGCGGCAATTCAGTTATCACCGACATATCCAGATCGGCGTAATAGCTCATCGACAGCGTGCGTGGAATAGGTGTCGCGCTCATCATTAATTGATGCGGCACGGAATCTGTTTTAGCTCCTTTCATTCTCAACGCCAGCCGCTGATGCACGCCGAAGCGATGCTGTTCGTCGATAATGGCGAGTCCGAGCCTATTGAATTCTACCTGCTCCTGGAACAATGCATGCGTACCAATGACGAGCATGGCACGGCCTTCAGCGATATCGGCGAGCGCGGCCTCCCGTTGTTTCTTTTTCTGATTGCCGGATAACCGGGCAATCGTAACTCCCAAGGGAGCAAGCAGCGGCCCCAGCCAACCTGAAAGCTTCTGATGATGTTGTTCAGCCAGGATCTCGGTTGGAGCCATCAATGCGGCCTGACAATCATTTTCAATTGCCTGCAACACAGCCAATGCGGCGACAATGGTCTTGCCGCAACCCACATCGCCCTGCAACAGCCGCTGCATTGGATAAGATGCGGCAAGATCGCGGCTGATTTCGGCAAATGCTTTTTCCTGACCGCTGGTGAGTTTGAAAGGGAGCGATTCCAGCAACGCGTTGGTCAGTTTGTTTTTGTTGAGTAGAGCAGAGGCGCTATGGCTTCTGCGCTGGCGATAATGCAGGCGCATGGATAATTGTTGGGCCAGCAGCTCATCGAATTTTATCCGCCGCCAGGCTGGATGCGTGCGTTCCTGCAATAGGGCGGCTGATGCATCCGGTAATGGCTGATGCAAGAAAATGACGCTGTCGCTGAAATCCTGCAATCGATAGTGCCTTAAAATCGTGTCAGGCAGAGTTTCCGCGAGAGTACTTTGCCGCTTGCCGCTTGCCGCTAACCGCTGTAGCGTCCGCCGGACCAGTTTGCGTATCGTTTCCGAGGAGAGTCCTGCCGTGGCCGGGTAGACTGGCGTCAGCGCGTCGGCCAATGGCTCGCCTTCATGTACGATGCGGCATTTGGGATGAACCATTTCAGCACCGAAAAAACCCGGACGCACTTCTCCCAGCAAGCGTACCCGTGCGCCGGGGGCATATGCCTTTGCCTGGCTGCCGTAAA
Organism: Nitrosospira sp. NpAV; assembly: GCF_000832065.1. Taxonomy (GTDB): domain Bacteria; phylum Pseudomonadota; class Gammaproteobacteria; order Burkholderiales; family Nitrosomonadaceae; genus Nitrosospira. The sequence goes on from NZ_JXQM01000017.1 coordinate 49,743, forward strand.
AATTGAGGAAGCGCATGAAAAGTATGCCGCTCCCGTCTTCCACCTGGCATACCAGTTGGCGCCTCGGGCGATACATGACTTCACTGTGGATAATGACGCCCTCAACCTGCGCCGTCTTGTTTTCAGGCAGGTCGTTGATGGGATAAAGATGCGTTTCGTCCTCGTAGCGCAGTGGTAAATGCAGCAACAGATCGAACTCATTGGTGATGCCAAGTCTGGCGAGTTTTTCCTGTACTATCCTGCTGGTAAAACAGGCACCCGGCGTGGAGTCGACGCCGGTATTATGCTTCACTCCTGCAATACCATTACCGCGTCCATTTCCACTAACGCCCCGCGTGGAAGCGCCGCCACGCCTATCGCCGCCCGCGCCGGATAAGGCGAAGTAAAATAGCTCGCCATGATTTCGTTCACTCTCTCAAAATTGGCAAGATCGGTCAGATAGACATTCAACTTGACAATATCACCCAGACCGCCGCCGCTCGCTGCCGCCACTGCTTTCAGGTTCAAAAAAACCTGCTGGATTTGTCCCTCGACCCCTACCACCATCTGCATGGTAAATGGATCCAGCCCGATCTGGCCGGAAAGATAGACGGTATTCCCTCCGTCGACGCGTATCGCCTGAGAATAGGTACCGATGGCCTGGGGTGCGTCGCCAGTTTGAATCGTCTTTTTTTTCATTTGATCTCCTTTGAGTGGTTGAATAGCGGTTTTGTGGCCCAAGCGAAGTAGAAGGCTCGCAAATTTGAATTTATAACAGTGTTCTTTACGATATGATGAAGGGAACGGATGCATATTTCAACCGGTAAAACCATGACCGGCAATCATTACAAAAAAAGAGGTGTCGGGCCGTGCATTCTGGTATCCCAATACATGGCCGTGGGGAATTCAGCGCGGAGCGATTCCCGCTACCGACTCGTTCTTACCCGAATTCATGCCCATCGAAAGGTGAGCTGATACGGACTTACACTCATAACATTTATAACCCATGCAGAAACTAATCATCCAGGGTGGCGTACCGCTTTCCGGCGAAGTTCGTATTTCTGGCGCAAAGAATGCCGCATTGCCCATTCTATGCGCTTCTCTGCTTACCGGCGAGGCGCTGACCATCGAAAATGTTCCGCATCTCAACGATGTCACCACCATGCTGAGGCTTCTTGGGCAAATGGGCGTCAGCATTGCGGCGAATGGCAAAGTAACAGAATTGACTGCCGGACATCTTTCCCATCTTGTTGCACCTTACGAGATGGTAAAAACCATGCGCGCCGCAATTCTGGTATTGGGTCCCATGCTCGCGCGCGCGGGTGCGGCCAGGGTATCGTTGCCCGGCGGTTGCGCCATCGGTTTGCGTCCGGTTGACCAGCATATCAAGGGTTTGCAGGCTATGGGCGCGAAGATTGATATCGAGCATGGCTACATCCACGCGCAAGCGAAACGTCTTACCGGTGCCCATATCGTCATGGATATTGTCACCGTTACAGGGACCGAGAACCTGATGATGGCAGCGACCCTGGCCGATGGAACAACCGTGCTCGAGAATGCGGCACGCGAGCCGGAAGTATTGGATCTGGCAAATTGCCTGATTGCGATGGGCGCGAAAATTCATGGCGTCGGCAGCGATATCATCACCATTGAAGGCGTTGAGAAGCTGCACGGCGCTATGTACCGCGTCATGGCCGACCGCATCGAAACCGGCACATTCCTGGTGGCGGCTGCCGCCAGCGGCGGCGAGATTCACCTCACGGAGACACGCTCCGATACCCTCGATGCGGTACTCGACAAGCTAATGGAAGCGGGTGCCGCCATCGAATCAGGTGAAGACTGGATACACCTGAAAATTAATAATCCATTGAAATCCGTAAACCTGCGTACCGCGCCCTATCCGGCTTTCCCTACCGACATGCAGGCGCAGTTCATGGTATTGAACAGTGTTGCCGCCGGGACCTCAATCATTACCGAAACCATATTTGAGAATCGCTTTATGCACGTGCAGGAATTGAAACGCATGAACGCCGATATTAAAGTGGAAGGCAATACTGCCGTAGTGTGTGGCGTGCCCCGTCTGGATGGCGCCAGTGTCATGGCCACCGATCTGCGCGCCTCCGCCAGCCTGGTGTTGGCGGGATTGATCGCGAAGGGCGAAACGGTCATTGACCGTATCTATCACCTTGATCGCGGCTATGAGCATATCGAGGACAAATTATCGTTGCTGGGAGCGAGAATCAGACGAGCAGATTGAGGTATGGTAGGCTTTGCCTTTTCCCATGCTGGCGGGATACAGAATTCCAGGGATCAGGTGAGGAAAGGGTCATGCGTTTAGCCGCTCTGTTTCAGGGAATTGTCATGGCGAGGCGAAATCCCAGGTAGCGCATGCGCTTCGTTGTATCAAACCAGTTGCGCGTCGTGGCGCGCATATCCTGCGGTCTGTGATTCCATGAGCCACCATAAAACAGGCGTTTTGCGCAATTGCCCTGCCAGCAGGTGCCGGTCCATTGCCATACATTTCCCATCATATCGTATAGGCCGAAAGCATTTGGCTTGAAGCTGCCCACCGGTGCGGTCCTTCGGTTGTCCCACTCGCTTCCGCAGCCATCGCAATTCGCATGATTACGGCCGACATCATCCCCCCAGTAATATTCCGTAGTGGTACCGGCGCGCGCGGCAATTTCCCACTCCTCCGCGCTCGGCAGGCGGTAGGCTTTGCCGGATTTGTCCGACAGCCATTGAATATAGGTTTGCGCGTCGTTCCAGCTTACGTTGATCACCGGCCTTTTGCCGCGTCCCCAGCCGTTATCCGGGGGCTGGTATCCACCACAGCCACCGTCCGCCACGCAGGCATCCCATTCATCAAAAGTTACAGTGAACTTGCCGATGGCAAATTTATACCCTGGAATGGATATGAGTTCGGGGCAATCAGTACACGCGTTATTCCCTTCACCTTGTTTTTTGCCTCCATGCCGCTTGATTCCCTCATCAACTTGGGCCACCCGCTGGGCTTCGATCCTTTGGAAAAGGATATCGCTTTTTTCGAGTTCTTCCTCAACTAACGCCCCATTACTTGCGTTGCTTCTCTCGGACGCCTTCTTTGTTATCTGGGCTGGTATTTCCGCATTCAAGACATTGGCATCGTGTTCGCCGGCTAGCGCGGAGGCGGCCGAACGGGCTTCTGCCGATGCTGTAAAGATTAAAATGAGCAGATAGGTATAACAAACCGATTTCATGAATGCCATTCTAAACAATAAAGTTGGGAGTTTCAGTGCGTTTACGTATATAAGCCCACCAGGGAGCGCAGCGGGTGCCTACATGGTAGCCGATGCTAACCGCGTATGGCGAGAAATTGCTGCCTTGGGCGCGGGCAGTTTGGGCGATTCAGCCTGGCCTGGCGGTGAACCTATCACCGGCTCAGGCTTATTATCGGTACGACTTATTTAGTCTTGACCCGCAACACCATTTTATCATTCGACTGAAGCACATCCACCCTGCGCAGGAAGTTTTGTCCAAGCAGTGCTATATTACCCTGGATGCCGATACCTACGCTGAGACCTTCCACTACGATGCCTCCCGCTTCAATCGTTTGCCCGGCGACTATTTCCCCCATGACCGTACCATTCGGCGTCGAGAAGTTTGCGGGGATACCGCCAGCCAGGCCGGAGCGCAGTGCAATGTCGCGATTGATTGAAACCATGCTGGCGCCTGTATCCACCATAAAGTTGACTGCATGGCCATTGATCGCACCCCGCACATAGTAGTGTCCATCCCGCGATCTCGGGATTACCACTTCTCCGGCAGCAAGCTCTGGACTCGCTACCGCGATCGTGGGCTGCTGGCGCGCATCAAAATAAAGATAAACCGCGATGGAGATCGCCATCCAGATCGCAAGAGCAGCGATGTAGCCCGAGGGAAATCGGCTACTCATCTTCGCAGAAGGTTCTCGGCTTTAGGCAACAAAAAAAATCTTTGGATGGCGTAACAAGATTCCTGCAGCATGGATACTCTGTGAAGGTAAAAAAAATTTGAATCATTGCTACATTTCCAGGGGCATGAACGGATCAACATAGGGATTTTATGGCGCGGGAAATTCGTCTGCTATCATCCGCTGGGATCGGCGATACGTATATTGCGGAGCTGTATGTGACCGTGTTCAGTTAAGGGCTCACGATGATTTTATTATCTCTGAATTTACCAGAATTGTATTGAAAAGCCATGTCCTTCGAGAAACGCCATATAGCGATGGGGATATTTTTATTTTTTTATGTGTGGGCTACCGCACTGAGCCATTTGGCGATGGTGCGGATTATTTGAACGACAGCAATGTTGCTGGATCAACAGGAGGCAATCATGGAATTTTATCCGGCATTAAGGGCAGCATCATTGGTACTCGCGGGCGCGCTGATTGTCAGCGTCGCCAGCGTAGGGATCCTACAGGCGAAAGAATGCGATATGCCGGACGAGATAGCCGCGGGGGATTCCGCCGCCGTAAGGGACGAATGTCCGAATAAGGGCGCGGAACAGAAAAAGCAGCCGAAAAGCACCATGAGCTCGACCGGCAGTAAGCCGGATAACTCCAGATACAGCACCGATGGTATTGAAAGGTATGACGACGACAAGGAATATACCGGTACGGGCCCCAAGCTCGAGGGCCGCTATTAGCCGCCGGCGGTAAGGAGAGGCGGCGATTGGATCGATATGTGCTATCTAATTCTATAGATCCAATAACAAATCACCGGTTGATCGGTTTATACCGGATTCGCTTTGGTTTTGCGCCTTCCTCACCCAGCCGCTTGCGTTTATCGGCTTCATATTCCTGGTAATTGCCATCGAAGAACGTAACCTGCGAATTGCCTTCAAATGCGAGAATGTGGGTGGCGATGCGGTCTAGGAACCAGCGGTCATGTGAGATGACCAGCACACATCCGGCAAATTCCTGCAAGGCATCTTCCAGCGCGCGTAGGGTTTCCACATCGAGGTCGTTGGAGGGTTCGTCCAGCAGCAGGACATTGCCCCCCGAAATAAGCATTTTTGCCAAATGCAGCCGTCCGCGCTCACCACCGGAAAGATTACCGACGATCTTTTGCTGATCCGCGCCCTTGAAGTTGAAACGGCCGATATAAGCGCGTGCGGGGGTTTCATATTTACCGACGGAGAGAATGTCGTGGCCGTCGGAAATAGTATCGAACACGGTTTTGCCGCTTTCCAGCGTATCGCGGGATTGATCCACATGCGATATTTTGACGGTAGTGCCGATTGCTATCTCGCCGGAATCCGGCTGCTCTTTTCCAATGATCATGCGGAACAAGGTGGATTTGCCCGCGCCATTGGGACCGATAATGCCGACGATGGCACCAGGCGGTACTTTGAAGCTTAAATTATCGATCAGCAGTCGATCGCCGTAAGCCTTGGAGACATCCTTGAATTCGATGACGTCGTTGCCCAGCCTGTCGGCAACGGGAATGAAAATTTCCTGTGTCTCATTGCGCTTCTGGTACTCCTGCGAGTTGAGTTCCTCAAAGCGGGCAATACGGGCTTTGGATTTCGCCTGCCGTCCCTTGGGGTTTTGCCGCACCCATTCCAGTTCCTTGTGGAGTGCCTTACGACGCGCCGATTCCGTCGATTCCTCCTGTTTCAGGCGGGTTTCCTTCTGTTCCAGCCAGGAACTATAGTTACCCTTCCACGGAATGCCGTGACCGCGGTCGAGCTCCAGAATCCACTCCGCGGCGTTGTCGAGGAAGTAGCGATCATGCGTGACCGCCACTACCGTGCCGGGGAAACGGGTAAGAAATTGTTCCAGCCAGTCCACCGACTCGGCATCCAGATGATTGGTCGGTTCATCCAGCAATAGCATGTCGGGCTTGGATAGCAGAAGTTTGCACAGGGCGACACGGCGTTTCTCGCCACCGGAAAGATTCTTGACGATGGCATCCCATTCAGGCAGACGCAGCGCATCGGCGGCGATTTCAAGCTGTTGAGCGCCATCTCCGCCGCTCGCGGCAAGGATGGCTTCCAGCCGGACCTGCTCGGAAGCCAATGCTTCAAAGTCGGCGTCCGGTTCGGCATAAGCGGCGTAGACTTCTTCCAGTTTCTGCTGTGCGCTGAATACCTCGCCCAATCCCTCTTGTACAGCCTCGCGCACGGTCTGCTCGGGGTTGAGCTGCGGTTCCTGCGGGAGATAGCCGATTTTGAGGCTGGGCATCGCCGTCACCTCGCCTTCGATATCCTTGTCCACCCCTGCCATGATTCTCAGCACAGTGGATTTGCCGGAACCGTTCAGGCCGAGCAACCCTATCTTTGCGCCGGGAAAGAAGCTGATCGAGATATCCTTGAGGATCGCGCGCTTGGGCGGAACGACTTTGCCCACGCGGTTCATGGTGACGACGTATTGAGCCATAGATAGGTGTTAGCGTGAGTATGGTTAATTACTCAAGTTTAACCTATGGAGGCACTGCGTATAAGGCCTTTGTCACCAAAATGAAAGGATTAACAGGTTTTTACGCTCCAGCTTCTTATATACTGGCGCGTTACTGGCGAGCGATGAAATATTTTGCGACATCTTGCAGGTCACTTAGATCGACAGTACCCGCCGCTCTACGCAAACGCAGATATCCTAGGAGATAGCTGTAGCGCGCTTGTGTCAGATCGAGTCTTGCCCTGAACAGTTGTTGTTGCGCGTTGAGTATATCGATATTCGTCCGTGTACCGCCTTTAACACTTTTCTGGGTCGCATCGAGCAGAAAGGTTCCGGAGTTGACTGATTTCTCAAGCGCGTCGATTCGGCGCGCACTGGTCAAGGTCAGATTGAATTGCTTGCGTAGTTCGATCAATACCTGATTGATCTTGGTTTCGAGATCAGCCTTGGCTTTTTCATGGTTCGACACGGCCTGGCTGGTCAGGGCATTGACGCTGCCGCCCGCGTACAATGGCACATTCACCTGAACACCGATGCTGCGGGTAAATGTATCCAGGCCGAAGAATACGATATTGTCGGACTTGGTTTTGGTGACGCTGGCGATAACGTCAAGACGCGGCGCATGACCGGCGCGCTGCTTGTTGATTTCCTGGCGTGCAATTTCGACCGCATGGCGCTGGGCGGCGATTTCCGGATTGTTCTCCAGGGCGATGGCTTTCCATTCATCGAAGCCGCCCGGTTGCATCGGCTTCACGCGAAAATCATCCAGTAACGGATCCAGCGCCGTGATTTCATCACCAACAATAGCCGCAAGCACATTACGGGCATTCGTCAGACTATCACGTGCTTCGAGTACTTGCGCTTCGGCCAGATCGAATTTTGTCTGTGTTTCCAGCATCTCCGTTCTGGTACCCTCGCCCTTTTCGAACATGCGATCATTCGCCAACCGTTGATCCGCAAGTGCACTCAACTGCGACACCGTCAGTGCCAACTGATCTTCCGCATATCTAGCCTCGGCATACGCGCTGACAAGACGTACGATCAAGTCCTGGTTATTCGTAATAAACTTGGAATCACTCAGACTGGTTTGGGCAATACCTTGCTTATACTTGGCAAGCGCTTCCAGGTTGACAACCGGTTGACGTAACTGAATATTGGCGTTCTCACTGCGATAGGTCAGGTGCTGTGTGATGGTCCCCCGCGTGATATCCCCCATGTTTTCACTGGTTGTATAAGCTCCCGACAGCACGGGGAGCAGGCTGGCGCGTCCCACCGCTTTGAATTGCTGACCCGCCTCGTTTTCGTGAATCGCCGCGCGATGAGCGGAATCATTCATCAACGCCGCGTCATAGGCTTCGATCAGCCCCAATGCCGATACATTATTTATCTGAAATAGAGCCAGGATGCCCAAGCTTGAAACAAGCCAATGGCGGAGTGAAACTACACGCATCTCTATTCTTCTGTCATTGACATTTTAATATGGTCAAGTATCGGCTTCAGTATGTAATTCATCATTGTTCGTTCGCCTGTCTTCACGAATAGCTCCACCGGCATGCCGGGTCGTATCTGCAGATCAGCAATCATCTTCATTCCTTCCGGTGCCACTTTGGCTCTTAGCTTGTAATACGGCAGCCCGGTTTGCTCATCGACAAATCGATCCGCGGAGACGTGTGTTACAACGCCTGGCACATGTGGAGTCAGGTTTCGATTGAATGCGGAGAATATCAGCTCTACCGGAAGATCAGGATGTACCTTGTCAATCAAATGCACTGGCAAGTGCCCCTCGACGTCCAGTGCATCTTCGCTTGGCACAATATCCATCATTCTGAAACCGGGACCAATCACGCCACCACGTGTAAAGACATTCATTCCTACCACCGTTCCATCCACAGGTGCTTTCACCAGGATGTTTGCCAGGTCGTAATCCAGCCCGGTCAGCTGATGGGCAAGCGCCTCCGCTTCTTTTTGTATATCGGATAATTGGGATCGGACTTCCTTCTGATATTCCTGCTGACGTTGCATACGATGCAGCTTCAACTCGGCAATCTGCCGTTGCCCACGCCCAATATTGCCAATATCCTCTGAGATCGCACCGCTGATTTGTGCGTAGGTTCGCTCTAGCTCCAGCAAGCGATTACGGGCTACATACCCTTCTTTGGCCAGGTCGCGCATTCCGTCCAGTTGCTCCCTTAAAAACTCCAATTGCTGTTTTTTATTGTCCCGTGATTCTTCCAACCCGCTGGTTTGTAATTTGAGTCCAGAGATGTTTTCATCAATTGCCGATAACTCACTTTCAATTCCCATCCGTCGCGAGTTAAACAGATGCTGCTGCATATTAATATTGTTGGCGACACGCGGATCACTTTTTACGCTTTCCAGCTCTGGAGGAAAGACGATAATCTTCTCCCCATCGCGTTCAGCAATCAAACGAGCCTCTGCTGCACGCGCGGTAAAATACTGGACGCGCATCATTTCCGCATTGGCCTTGGCCTGCACGCTATTCATACGCACCAACACCGCCCCTGCCTTAACCACATCTCCTTCTTTCACGAGAATATCTTCGATCGTACCACCTGTTTGATGCTGTATTGCCTTCCTGTTTGTCGATACGGTAACCGTCCCGCTGAGTGGAACCCCCTTATCCAAAGGCGCAAACGATGCCCACACTAAAAAACCACCGACGCCAGCCACGACAATCCACCATCCGAGACGAATGTAAAAACGCGCATCGGTATCTATCCCTGAAGGCATCACTTCCTCGGAGCCGGCATGAGTAGCCGCTGCGTGCTTGCCAAACAGCTTCATCATCGTCGTCAGTTATTCCCCAATCCGTGACATGGTCCGGTAATCCCTTTTAACAAAAGTATTCCTCCACATCTGTATCGGTGACCGCTCACCTTCATGGAGTGAATCTGTGGCTCGTTGTGCTACTTAACCATGTTGCACCTGCTGTAACGGTTGCTGACTTACTTTGGCCAATCTGGCCAATACCTGATCGCTTGGGCCAAACAATTGTGCTTTTCCATCGCGTAGCAGCAATAATTTATTGGTGGCGCGAAGGACGCTACTGCGATGGCTAATCATTACAATGGTTTTTCCACGACTGTGTAGGTCATTAATCGCCGCAATCAACGCCTGCTCACCCATTTCATCCAGATTTGAATTCGGCTCGTCCAAAACGATTAGCGAAGGGTCGCCGTACATTGCCCGTGCCAGACCAAGTCGCTGTTTTTGCCCGCCTGATAGTCCGGCCCCGCCATCTCCCAGGAGAGTATCGTAGCCTTGGGGAAATTGCAAAATCATGTCATGCACCCCCGCACGCTTGGCTGCCAGTATCACTTTTTGCGAATCAATCTCACCAAAACGAGCGATGTTCTCGCTAACGGTTCCGGCAAACAGCTCAATATCCTGGGGCAAATAACCCATATGGGGACCCAGCTCATCTTTATTCCATTGATAAACATCTGCACCATCCAAACGCACTTCACCCATCGCAGCCGGCCAAATACCGACCAGCAATCGTGCCAGGGTGGATTTACCTGCTCCACTGGTTCCAATGATCCCGAGTACATCTCCGGGCTCAATTGCAAAACTCAGGTTCCTGAGAATAGCCACTTTAGAGCCGGGAGGTACTGCTGTCACCGCTTCGACCGAAACTTGCCCAAGGGGTTTGGGCAGGGACATTCCCGCTTCACGCGCTGGATTGGCCTCCAACAGTTCATTCAAGCGTTGGTAAGCACTACGTGTGCTACTCCAGCTTTTCCATATCCCGATCAATTGCTCAACCGGGCTCAACGCTCTGCCCATCAATATGGCGGCTACAATCATCATCCCCGGTGTAATCTTGCCTTCCAACGCAAGTAGCGCCCCCAGGCCCAGTATCAGCGATTGCAACGATAAGCGGACAAACTTTGTGATCGCACCGATGGTTCCGGTCTTTTCGCTGGCTTCCGCTTGCAATTGCAGGAAATGGCTATGCAGCTTGAACCAGCGCGATATCAAATTAGGCAACATGCCCATTGCCGCTATTACTTCTGCATTGCGCAAGTTATTGGTCGCCAGATTGCTTGATGCCACTGCCATGGCATTGGCGTCTTCCAGTGGTTTTTTCGACACCGCCTCATTGACAAAGGCCAGAACAACCAGCACCGCCGTTCCAATCAGCGCAAACATACCCAGTAACGGGTTAAACAGGAAAATGACGGTCAAATATATTGGGAACCACGGCGCATCGAAGAAGGCAAATAAGCCTTGACCTGTTAAAAACTGGCGGATAGCCGTGAGATCCTGCAATGCTTGCCCGGCATTACCACCCGCACGTTTCAGATTCTGCTCAAAGGCCGCTGTATAAATCCGCTTGTTCATCGTCACATCAAGCTTTGCGCCAACCCGGATCAGCACAAAGCTGCGTATAAACTCCAGTGCGCTCATGAACAGATAGGCCCCGAGCACTATCAATGTCAGCATCAACAGCGTTGTTTCGTTGCGACTGGCCAGGACACGATCATAAACCTGCAACATGTACAGGGCTGGCACCAGTAACAGCAGATTGATAATGGCGCTAAAAATGCCGACGGTTCTGAATGCCCCCTTGAAACTTACGAGGGCTTGCGCAATCTCGGTTTGGGGAATTTTGAGCTGGTAACTCATTCAACCTCAATTGGCATTGTTGAGCACAACAAAAAACGCAATTTGTTCCCCATCCTGACCTTGGCAAACAGGAAGCAAGAACCTCCGGCATGCACCTGTACACCGGATCCTGCAATGAACTCGGGCCTGGGTCGGGATGAAAGGCGAAACTGGCCAGTCATTCTCTAAGCTGGAATTCTGTTCAATCCGTGGGTAGGCGTGTAAATCCACAGCCCCATGCGGTCGGTCACTCCAAGTCTTTCATCTTTCATAGATCGCGCTCTTTCAGGCCAGGACTGAAAAGGGTCTTGCTGCCTGGTTGGCTCAGATAGACAAAGAACCCGGAACCGGGAAAGCTCGCCACTTTCACTTTAAGAAAGCCGCCTTGTGCAATGGACTATCGTCTCAAAAGTTTTTCCCAAGCTACATTTCTCCCGCCAACCACAATTTGTGGTTGGCGGGAGAAATGTTTTTTTACAAAATCTACATCGGATGACGTCAAGTAGAGGTGCTATACAAGAGCAATATCCGTCAGGGCAAGGTCCACTCCCACCACGGTGATAACAGTCGTTTGCGCGCCTCCAGTCTCAGTTACGGAGACGATGCTGTCAGCCCCGGTATTATTAATCGAAACACCAGCACCTAAATCCCCGAGAAGAAACAGCGTGTCAGCCGACGTATCAAAACCCTCGATCCTGTAGGCATCTTCAGAAGCAGCCAGATCGACATTGAAGCCGTCCAGGTCGCTGGAAGCACCGAGCAGTGTAAAGTCGAAAGTCCCACTCAGGTCGTTGGCGAACAGGTCAACCGAAAAATTACTGGTTGCCGTGTCGCTATCGGCATCCGTCAGCGACGCGGTGAGGTCAAGTTTAATGTCGCTGGCAAGATTTTCGGTCGCCTGGATGAACTCAATCACCGGAATCTTGATAACACCCTTACCCATGGTGAGTTGAACAGAGTCGATCAGCTTTGAACCCTGTGTATCGATGGCAAAGGATGTTTGCCCTCCTGCCTCCGCGGTCAAATCACCACTCAAAACTTTTACATTGCCTGAATTAGTGCCGTCATCGAAGAAAATCTTGTAGTACAACTCCTCGGTCGTTGGATCATAGCCCTGTACCGAATTGTCGATGAAAACTTTCATGCCGGTTAATAAAGTTTCGGGATTGATGACAAAGCTTTCATCGCCGGCGTTTATTCCTGCCGTGCTGTTCCCATCCAGGTTGTTATTGCCGATTCCTATGCCGGAAGTACTGACATTCATGTTTGCGGAACCAAGAAATGAAAAACCTCCCGCCTCAATTTGTGCCTCGGTGAGATCGGGTTCTCCCAGCCCAATTGCGGATACTATGTCACTATCAGAGGTCGTAGCCTGCACACCGAAAAAGACTACTTGCTCGTCAGGGGGGATAGTCAGGGTTCGCACAGGATCCGGGCCGCCCGCATCGAGGGATCCGTCGGCACTGCTGAACGTGATCGTCGATCCAAATCCCTGTTCCAGGTCAAATACATAGCGGCCATCATGCAACGCCGTAAGAGTGAAGTCCACCGTCGTATCGGCTGTGCCTGCAATATTGTCGAAGTCGGCGGTCAGCGAGCCTGCAAAGAGGAAATCACCGGAGGCATTAGGAGATCCCGCCAGTTCATCGAATGTGAAGCTCGACCCATCGATCGTCGTACCATCCGGTCTGACAAGTTGGAATTGATTCAAAGAGATGTCCAGGTTACCCGGTTGATCAGCGCCAACAGACCCGTTCCATTCCCCATATTGCGGGGCGATGGTGCCGGTGCCTACCAAGTTGCCGAAATCAAGCGTCGGCGTGTCGTCATCAACATTGATTGCCAGCGTGCCATCCGCCGTGTCGCCATCTCCATCGGTTACCCGGTAGTTGATGGCGAACGCCTGGTTGTTCTCGTCCAGCCCCGCCGCATGCATGATTGGCGCATTCTGTGTCACGATGTAGGCGCCCGTCGCGGTGTTCAGCGTCAGCGTCAAGACCGTGGTCGTGCCCTGCTTGACCAGCAGGTTGTCACCGTCAGCCACATAACTGAAGCCCGACGGCGCACCCGTAGTCAGGTAGGCAATCGAGCCGCCATCCGCACCGAAGCTGTGACCCAGCGTGCCGGAGACATTCTCCGCATCGATGTCATCGCCCGTGCCACCCGGATTACCGCCGCTCAGTGCATCGTCATCGAGCTTCACCACATTGTTCGCGGATACCGTCGGCCCATCATCCTCGAACACCAGGTTCGCCCCGATGTTGAGGGTGGCGCTCGCATGATCGCCGTCCTTGTCGGTGATGGTCCCGGTCAAAGTCACCAGGTTGTCCGCCGACAGGGTCTTCGCGTCATCGGGATTGGTCGTGTCAGGATGCACCACTGCCCGCAGCTGGTCGAGTGTGACGTTGCCATTGGCCGCTGCGCTCACTGTGAATACGATGGGGCCAGTGGCCGCCGTCACGGCGTCCGTGCCCGCACGGCCTTGCACTACTCCGGCATTCAGGAACAGGAACACGTGGTTGCCGCTGGCCGTGTCCACCAGCCCGGAATCCGCCCCGGAGGCGCTGATGCCCAGTGCAAAGGCCAGCGTGCCCGCCCCATCCGCCCCGAACGCGGAAGTAAAGTTGGCGGCAAAGTTCTTGGTGTCGTTGGTCGCCAGCACTGTCTCGTCCACCGTCAGCACCGGCTCCACGCCGGTGGTGTTGATGCTCGGCCCGTCGTCCTCGAATTTTACATGGGAGCCGACTTCGGCTGTTGCTGTGGAGACTTGAAGCAGCTTGAAGCCACCAATATCGAAATCGGCATGAGTATCACCGGTTGCGTTAAGTGCGGCTCCGTTTTCGATAAGCACGCGGTTGTGATCGGCCGTTGTGGTGTATTCAATCTTCTCGCCCGCTTTTACTCCGGATATTGTCGCCACGCCGGCGTTGAAAGCTACTGTCACGCCGTTAGCTGTTGCATTGACACCCGTATCGATGAGGACGGTTCCATTTAGCGTGACTTTGACGTGCGTAATTGCAACTGAGCTATCGTTCCCATATCCGTCAATGAAATTTACACCTGGTTCGGCCGCAGTGCTAAAGGCGCTGACTTTAACGACGGCACTCTTGCCGCTCTGTAACTGGACAATGTCGAAAGTGGCCGCTCTTGCATTGAAAACATTGGTAAAGTCGATGTTGGCTTCGACATCCGCCTCGTTCTGATCCAGGTTGGGAATAGTCACATTCTGCCGGGCACCCGTCACGAACGAGAACCGAATACCTTCCTGCTCGGTTATCATCTGGCTGTTGGTGCCGAAGGTGGTCGTACCACCCCCCTGACTGCTATTGATCGTGTCGCCAGTATTTATATTTACCCCGGTAGACTGGTTTGCCGGATCCTTTCCAGTGGCTATGATGGCGGGATCGGTGATCCTGATAACACCGCCATCGTTAACAGTTGTCGGGTTCGCCGTCGTAAACATCAGGAACAGGTTCTGCCCCGAAGGCGCATTCGCAAGACTGAATGTCAGATCCTGACTGGCGCCTACAAAGACCTTATCCAGTAGATTAAGCGAGTCGTCGGGGTTGGTGGGGTCTGTATTCTTGAGAGGAGCGTACTGCACAGACCACATTTTGGCGCCCGACACCGGCGTTCCGATTTCTTCCAAATAAAGAGCGAACACGATCGGACCATCAGCAGCACCTGCACGGCCCAAGACGATATTGTTGTTCGTATCCGTAAAGAGGAGAATGTTGACGCCGTCAAGGGTGTCGAGGCCGCTATCCAATCCATTAAGCGGCGCGCCACCGGGACCGACGAGGCCGAGATCGGTAATGGTTCCGCCGGGTGCTGGCGTGATGCTGACAATATTGCTGCCAGTGTTCCCTACAGCGCCGGTATAGCCGCTTAAGGCGGCGCCAACTGTTGGGGTTCCTGCTCCAAGCGCTGTCAACCGGGTAGAGAAGGCCGCGGGAAGGGACGATACAAGAATATCATTGTCGTCTGCGTCGCCAGCCGGTGCAGGAGTGGCGGTCAAGTTCTGCAACCCGGCCGACTCGTCAAGCGTGAGGTTTACTGATGTGTCTACGGTTATTATAGCCATGTTTGCTTCCCCCAATAGATAGGTAGATTAAGAGTTTTCCTGACGAATGTTTCTGCCGCCACTATGAACATTTTCAGGCTAGCTTTTTGGCTTTAAAATTGCCATGAGTCAAAGGTCCTTTTTTGAATAGGAGAAAAGTACTACGAGAAATAGATATAAACTACCAGCAACGAAGCTACTGGCTCGTTCACTTGATTCATAGGGATTATTCAAGTTGCAGTCTATGGGGCGATAGAGAAACGGAAACAGGTGCCCATGAGTGTGTGTTTGCTGCAGCTTTGGATGTGGAAGGGATGGAACCCAAGCGGTCGAGCTGCTGTTTCCCTAAGGAAGGATCAGGCGGATTCTTGCCTGGATGAACTCAATATCGTTTTTTAATTCTTTACTTGCTTCGTTTCTCTTTGATTCGCTAAATACTATCAGAATGCCTCCAGGAGGGCTTGTTCAAGCTATGCGTGTGCGCATAAGCCCATAGCCCCACGCGGTTGGTCACGCCAAGTTTTTCATAGATCGCGCTGAGATGGTTACGTAACGTCCTTTCACTTATATTCATTGTCGCCGCGATCACCTTGCAGGGCACTCCGGCATGAGATGTTACGGTCGCCACGACAGCCCTCTCCCGGACGGTAAGGGTCTTCAGTTTTTTCTCGCCTATGTTGCCATTTTTAGCGGTTTTTTGATGCGCAAACTTGATAAGTCTGCTGATACTAGCGTTGTCCAGCCAAAGCTGGCCCTCATGAACTTTCTCAATTGCTCTTAAAATTGTTTCCTCCGCTTCTTTTTTTTCAACAATACCTTTGGCACCGGCAAGAATGGCTCTATCATACGCCACAGGATGATGTAACCCGGTGAAGACTAAAACCTTTGCGTTTGAGGTGGCAATTAACCGCAGAATAATATCTACTTCATTCTCAATACTGAGATCCAGGTCGAGCAGAATCACATCGGGAGACAATCTCTCCATTTGGGAGAGAGCCTCGGAGCAGTTTGTGAATCGGCCAACCACTTCCATCTTGGGTCGTTGACTATCAATCAGCTTTTCTAGTCCAAAAAGAACAATACGGTGGCTGTCAATTAGCAAAACCCGAATAGGTGTAACAATTTGATCAGCCATAGTTTTTACTCTTCAATGAGAAGCATGTCGTGAGAAAATAGTATTAATCACCTTTGGCGCGTTCATCTGTTGGCTACCGAACATACTGCGAGTAGTTCGGTAGTCCTAGAGAACTAGTGGAATAGTACTAGTGGAGTAGCAACAGGGAACTCGATTGTTACCCCGAAAGGAGGAGAAGTTTGTCGCGTGATACCCGGTGGTTGCGACGCCCAATAGCGGGCGTCATGCGGCTGGGGACTTTAATGCGACGTGGCGCGTGTCAGCCGGTCAGCATTGTCTTTGGTATCGTAAATGTTGATAGTCGGCTCACCCTCCGCCGCCTTGTTCATGCGCGCGCGAATTTCGACCGCCATCTCATTGTTGCGCTGGACAGCCGGACGTGCTTCCATGGCCTTGAACCAGCGCATGAAGTTGGGAAAGGCAATGCTGTCGACACCCCGATCCTTATGTCCTTTGCACCACGGATAGGTTGCGATATCGGCTATGGTATATTCGTCGCAAGCGAGCCAGGGATACTCGCGTAACCGGTTGTCCAGCACGCGATACAGGCGCAATGATTCGTTGTTGTAGCGGTCTCGCGCATATTGATTATCCTGGGTCTGGCCGTTAAAGTGATTGGCCTGGCCGAACATGGGGCCGATATGCGCCACCTGGAAAAACAGCCACTGCATCGTGTCATAGCGCTTGCATGCATCCTTTGGCAGAAACTTTCTGGTTTTTTCCGCGAGATAAAGGAGGATGGCGCCGGATTCCATCATCGTGTATGGGGCGCCCCCTGGTCCTTCGGTATCCACAATAGCGGGAATTTTGTTATTGGGGCTAAGTTTGAGGTGTTCGGGCTTAAACTGGTCACCCGTCCCGATATTGACGTCGATATGCTTCCATTCGACTCCGGTTTCCTCAAGCATAATCATCACCTTCTGCCCATTAGGGGTGGGGCTCGAATGTAACTCGATCATCTGTCTCTCCTTTATTGTGGCTTACACGAAAACTGCTGCACTTGCTGCATCCTCGATGATGGGGCAGCGAAATTATGGTAAACACTTGCTCGGGATGGTGGAAGCCACCCGGATTCCCGCTCATAATAATGATCTTGAGCAACCTCATGTCAACCAAGCATATCGACCAGGAAATCTGTATTTCAGCAATAATTGATTTATGACTCCATTTTTTCACATTAATCTCAGGGATTCCCTTGTTTAAGATAATTGGAATTTTATTAGGTTATTACTTCCTGGGTATTTTCGGTGCATTCGCCGGATATATCGTCGGCAGTATCATCGATCGTTATCAGGCTTATGGTGCGGGTGCCATTAACCCACTCACTAGCGCCCATCGCCAGACAGTTTTCATTGAGACTGTTTTTATCTTGATGGGAAAGCTTGCCAAAGCCGATGGTCATGTTTCCCAGGATGAGATCAATCATGTTGAAGACTTCATGCGGAAGCTGGGAATGTCTTCCGAGCATCGGCAACTGGCAATCGCCCTGTTCAAGCAAGGGACGGCCGCAGATTTTGATATCAACTCCAAGCTGAACGAATTCATGGCGGTTTGCGGACATACAAACAGCCTGAAGCAGATGTTGCTGGTCTACCTTATTGTCATGGCGCTGGCCGATGGGCGGCTGGATGCGGCTGAAGAAGGTTTGTTAAAAGATTTTGCTTTTCATCTGGGCTATGATCAGTCTGCATTCAAGCAATTGCTGGAGATGGTTTTAGGCCAATCACACTTCGCCGGCGGACAGACGACCTCCGCCAGCGCTTTGGATGATGCTTACAAGGCGCTGGGTGTCAGCAAGGAGAGCAGCGATCAGGAAATCAAACGCGCTTATCGGAAACTGATAAGCCAGTATCATCCCGACAAATTAATGGGTCAGGGGGTTCCAGAAGATATGATTTCCATGGCTACCGCACAAACCCAGGAAGTCCAGACCGCTTATGATTTGATTAAAAAAAGCCGCAATATGTAGATACTGATAGCTGCTCGGGAGTCTGAGCTGAGCAGGTATTGACGCCAGGACATAGGCCGTGCGGCAGCGGTGTTATACGACTGTAAGTAATATTTTCACAGTTTCAGCGGCTTTACATAGCCGGTCATTTCAAAATAACCGCGGCCGGCGGGCTTGCCATTACGCGTAACTGTGACCGCGCCTTCCCAATAGACCGCGCCGGTTGATTGGCGCGAGTCGAGTTCCTGGTCATCCTGCAGTGGTGTAAGCAGCCATTCGGTCGAACCGGTTTGAATCCGCATTGCCACGGGATAGGTGGCATCCGTTCTCGGTGAGCGCCAGGTGCGCTGTGGATGAAAATGCACCTGTTCCGGCTCGTATAGCGTGATATGGCCGGATGCATCGCGCAGTCCAGCGTAAGCCCATACCTTGCTGCCGTCCTTCCCTCGAATTCGAAATGCCATCAAGGCGGAGCCATCGTCGAGACTGGCGCCGACCCAGTCCCATCCATCGGCATCCGGGTCGAGATATGCGGTGGACCATTCGTGGTCGAGCCAGGCGGTGCCGCTTACGGGCATAGGCTTGCCGTCGCGGGTAATCGTCCCGGAGACCTGTAAATGCGGTTCGCTATAGTAGTAGCTGGCTTGTTCCGGCCGAGGTCCCTTGCGTGAGAAACCGTTTTTGTCCTGCTTCATCGGCGGCTGGGAAGGCGTGAGGGATAAGCGTAGGGTAAAGTTATGTGCCTTGATGGTACTCTCATAGCGGCCGTTCTCCTCGCGTACCATGCTCCAATCGTCCAGTCTTACGTCTGTATTGCCTTCTTTGGCATAGGCGAGGCCGAAGCCCTCGCGTGCGCTTTTCTGATCGTGCAGCAGCTTTCCGATGGCTGGATCCGACAGCGCCGCATGCGCAATAATAAGTTGCTTGGGGGCAAAGCGGCTTGGGTTGGCGCGATCGGCTTCGGTCGCGGCGCGAAAAAAGGTGATCTGGAAGCCGAGTGGTTTTTTATCCGGCGTCTCCAGCCAGCCGGTTACATACCACCACTCGGTACGGAAGTTTGGATGCGCGCCGAAGTCATGGGGAAAGGCAAGCGCTACGCCGGAAACCACCGGGGAAAACTGAGGGGGCAATCGAGGTAACTGAGGAGGAGACGGAGACATTGGCGCGGAAGATGAATCGGGAGGTGATTGAGCGACAGCACAAGCGGCAACCAGCTGCAGCGAGAGAACCATCATTCTCGCGAGGCGCATAATCCGGCGCTCGCTTTCGGGAGAACCCCTCATGCAAATGGGATCGCGCTTAAAAAAATACATCACCAATCCTCTCGCACCGCACGTATCGCATTGCCCGAAACGGCATGACGCCCGGACATCAGCGCAGTCAATGCTGCCGACAGCAGTAATACCAGAGCTACGGTAACCAGCCCACTCCACGGCAGGCTCAACTGCATGGTCCAATGGAAAGACTGCGGATTCACGATGAAGACGAGAATCAGGCTGATGCACCAGCCGAGCAAAAAGCCAAGCGCAACGCCCAGCGCAGTCAACAAGCCGCCTTCCATCGCCAGCATACCGAGAATCTGGCGGCGCGTCACCCCGATATGGCGCAATATGCCGAATTCCTTGGTGCGTGCCAATGTCTGCGCCGAGAAGCTGGCCGCCACACCGAGCAACCCTATGATAATCGCTACTGCTTCCAGTAGATAGGTAACCGCAAAGCTACGGTCAAAAATATTGAGGCTTAGCGCGCGGATCTGGCCGCGCTCCGAAAATTCCAGTGCGGCGCCGAACGGCAAGCCTTTCAATGATGCAACCGCTTGCTCGGGAGTTACACCCGCCTGCAGCCAAAGTGCTGCATCGTTCACTTTCTGATCGCCAGACAGTGCCTGGTAGTCTGTCAACTGTAACTGAATTGCGCCGAATTGCCGTCCATAGTCGCGCCATACGCCGGCGACTATGAAATCCGGCGGGGATGCACCTATCGGCAAGGTTACTCGCTTGCCGGGAGTGTAACCGTATAAATCGACCATTGCTTCCGATATCCAGATGGGTATCGCATCCTTCGGGAGCTGGGCAGACGCGATGGTTTCACCGGTCATCGGCAAGGTATTGGCGGGATCGGTCATGTCAATGGGGCGGGCAATCAGCGCAACGCTGGGCCGGCTCGGATCGAGCACCAGTTGCGATGAGCGGAAAAAATCGGCGCGGGAGATGCCCGGCGCAGCGGCGATCGCTTTTACTTCATCCGGTGTAAGGCCGCGCGTATCGCCGCCTGCCGCCGTCTGGACATATAAATCGGCTGGCAGAATATGCCTGAGCCAATCATCAACCGACACACGAAAACTGGTAACCATGATTGCCATCGCGGCTACCAGGCTGAAGCTTGCCAGTACGCCTCCCAAAGCGACAGCGGCCTGATTGGGCGCATTAGCCAGCCGCGCCAGCGCCAGTGCCGGCATGGCGTCGGATATGCGCCGGGTTACCATCAAAAATATAGTGGAAAAAATCAATGCCGAAAGGTGTGGCATGAGTGCAATGCCGCCAATCAGCAATAGTGCCACGGCGAGATAGCCAAAAACCGGCAGGTTAAAAATCGGCGGCAGTTGCGTGAGCAAGCCCCCCAATGCCAGACAGGCGAGGGCGGGCCAAGGGGTGGCCAGTTTCGAAAGCGAGGCGTCTTCGCTTCCGGACTTGAGCGCTGATCCCGGACGGGCGTTTGCGGCTTCCCAGGCGGGAGCCATGCTGCCCAACAAGGTGACGCCTAATCCCAGCATGAAAAAGATCGCGGCCGCAGCCGGGTCAAAATGCACGCTCGGTTGTATGCCAGGGAAGAAACCCCCTCCCAGGTCCCCACCGAAAACATTCAGCGCTGCCGCAGCGATCGCATAGCCCAGAGCAAGACCGAACAGCGAGCCAAGGGTGCCAAAAATCGCTCCTTCCAATAAAATCTGTCCCAACAGTTGCTTGCGCGTGAGTCCGAGCACCCGCAGCAACGCAAACTGGTGACGCCGCCGGACAACCGACAGCACCTGTGTCGAAAATACCAGAAATGCGCCGGTAAACAGCGCCACCAGGGCGAGCATATTCAGGTTGACGCGGTAGGCGCGCGACATATTGGCGACACGCGCTTCCTGGTCCGCGGTTTCCATAACAACGTATCGCTCACCCAATTCCCGCGCCAACGCGGTTTTGAACGCCTCGTGATTGATGCCCGGCATCAGTTTTAATTCGATGCGGGACAATTGACCGATACGTTGGAAGCGCCACTGTGCCGCGCCAATATCCATGACTCCAATACGTTGTCCCGCCCGGGTTCGCACCAGGCCGCCTGCAACCCGCAGCACGATGGTTTGTGTCCCCAGGCGCAACGGTAGAGAATCGCCCCGTTTTACTCCCAGCCATTCCATTGCGGCGGGGGAAAGGAAAATGACATCGTCCGCCAGAATATCGAATAGCCTGTCTTCGGCCGGAATGCCGATCAAGTCAGGCGCAATGTCCGCGGCACGAAAAATATCCAGTCCGAGAATCTTCAGGGTGGTATTTTTTCGTTTATCCGGATTATCGCGAACGGCAACATCGAGTTCCAAAACCGGGTTGGCAAGCTCGACATCACTGTGTTTCGCCAGAGCAGGGTAAAGTGACTCGGCGAAGGTCGCCTGGGTGCTGCGCACCTGCAAATCGGATTGGCCGGAGAGACTTTTGGCGGCGGCAGAGAATTCGTTGAAGGCAGCCGAATTGATCAGATGAATCGCAAACCCGAGCGCTACGCCAAGCGCGATTGCAATGATAACGACAGCAGCCTGCATCAGATGAGCTTTCCATTCACCCAGCAACAACCAGCGCGACAGCGTGCCCCTATTTATCCACTTCATCATCGTTTTGATGCGAGCCCGCCGGAGGGGCTGAATCTGCCGGATAGAGCCCTTCTTTTGTAAGCACCAGCACCCGGTCCGCCGTTGCCGCTGCCGCGTGCGAATGCGTGACGAGGATGCCGGATGCGCCATTCGCCTTGATTTCTGCACGCATCAGCATGAGTATGTCATGTGCGGTATCCGGATCAAGGTTGCCGGTCGGTTCGTCGGCGAGGATCAATCTAGGGCGATGTACCAGTGCACGGGCGATAGCGACGCGCTGCATTTCTCCCCCGGATAGCTGGCGCGGAAAATGCTGTCCCCTATGGTGGAGACCGACCGCATCCAGCATTTGCCCGGCCCGTTCTTCACTACGCTCACCCGCGACACCATTCAGCAGCAAGGGCAGGGCTATATTCTGGCCCAGCGTCAGATGCGGCAGGATATGAAATGCCTGAAAGACAAATCCAAACGCCTTGCGGCGCAGCCGGGTTGCCGCGTCGTCATCCAGCGAGGACATGGCAATGCCGTCAATCAGTATCTCTCCAGCATCGGGGGTATCCAAACCGGCGATCAAATTCAACAGCGTTGATTTGCCGACGCCGGATTCACCCATTATCGCCACATACTCGCCGGCACCCAGGGTGTAGGATAAATCGGTCAGCACCCGCTGTCCGTTCGCATACGCTTTACCAATATGACGCAGTTCCAGCATTGTTGATCGGGCTTAACTATCGAGCCGGCACGCGACATGGAGCGAAACCACGCAACACGGAGCAAAACCGTATTTTTCAACGATAACCCGGTCCAGCAAGCGCAGTGGGCGGAAACCTCCGGCAGGAAGGCGAGATTGCACTGAAATTATCTTAAACAAAAGCGCTATTGTAACGGTTAACCCTCAGCCGTTACCGTTGGATGCGAGTTGGCGCCGTGGCATCTGATCATCGTTTCGGGAATCTATCCTCGCTCAGTCACTTTTTATCCGCCAGTCTGCTGGACTTGCAGCTGCATCAGCAGTCGTGGCCGGAAGAAGCGAGAATGGCGATAACCTCTTCGTCCGTCACTTGCGGGAAATCCAAGTAAAATTGTGCAACAGCTCTAAAGTTGAAGGGAGTCGAGAGACATACTATGCGATCGGCATTGCTGCGCACCTTTTCCAGCGTGTCGGAGGGAGCCACCGGTACTGCGCACACCAACTCGGCGGGTTGTTTCGCCCTGAGCCCATGCAGCGCTGCAAGCATAGTCGAACCGGTGGCCAGCCCATCATCGACTACGATGACGATGCGTGCGGCGGGATCAATCGGCTGCCGCACGGGCGTGTATTGAGATCGGCGCTGCCGTATTGTTTCCAGTTGTGTGGAAACTTCATTCCTGATGTATTCCTTGTCCGCCCCCACTTGCGGGGCATAATCCGCAAGATAAGTCCAACCGCTTTCATCGACCGAACCAATGGCGAACTCCGGATTGCCCGGCGCGCGAAGTTTACGTACCAACACCACATCCAGTTCACCATTCAGCTCTCCGGCAATGATTTTCGCCATCGGTACCGCGCCTCTTGGAATTGCCAGCACCAGCGGGTGTTTGTCCCGATATTCAGAAAGAGCCGCCGCAAGTTGTTGGGCTGCTGTAATCCGGTTTGTAAAAATCACGGCATCTCTCGCTATGACTCGTTAACCTGAATCCGGTAGTTGGCCTGTAGCGGCCTTATCCGGAAGGCGAGAGTCAAATAATACGGAATATTGTTATTAATCATAATGCTGATCTATCAAATGAGCGGTCAACTACCGGATTCAGGTTTGACATCCATCTCGCGCAAAATTGGTTGGCACCTATTTGGAGTATAGGCGGCTTAGGCGGTTTTTCAATTTCTTCATCATGAACAATCTTTGCAGCAAGCGCGAAGCCGATAACATGTAGGCTGCCGTTGTCTTGCCTACATCGTTCGATTGATAAGCGCACGAAGCTCGCTGAGGGGGCGGCTATTGAGTACATCTTGTTTTTCCAGCCAGCCACGGCGTGCCTGACCAATGCCGAAACGCAGGTTGTCGAACTCAAAAGTACTGTGTGCGCCGGAATTGATACTGACCAGTACTCCCTCTTCCTTGGCCATCTGGCAATAGATGTCGAGCAGGTCAAGACGGCCGGGCTGGGAGTTGAGTTCGAGGAAACAACCTCGGCGTCCGGCTTCACGAATGATGCGCGGCATATCGATGTCGCAGGGTGCGCGTTCCTGGATAATCCGTCCGGTGGGATGCGCAAGCATGGTGAAGTGAGGATGTGCCATGGCGCGCAAGATGCGTTCTGTTTGCCTGGTTCGCGAAAGCCCGAATTTGCTGTGCACCGCTCCCACAACCAGGTCGAGTTGCGCAAGGGCGTGATCTGGCAGGTCGAGGCTGCCATCTTCCAGGATATCCACCTCTATCCCCTTGAGCAAAGTAATGCCTTCCAGCTCTTCGTTAAGTATTTCGATTTCCCTGCACTGACGCGCCAAGCGTTGCGGGTCGAGACCGCGAGCGATGGCAAGGCTGCGCGAATGATCTGTAATGGCAAGATATTCCAGACCCAGCGACTGGCCGGCAAGCGCCATTTCGCGCAGCGTGTTGTGACCGTTGGCAAATTTGGTGTGGACATGCAGGTCGCCCCGCAGATCGCCGAGCTCCACCAGTCGTGGCAGAGATCCAATACGCGCCAACGCAATCTCACCCCGGTTTTCACGCAACTCCGGCGGAATATAGGACAGGCCGACAGCATGATAGACCGACTCCTCGCTTTCACCCGCGATACGGGTTTTTCCCCGATATACGCCATATTCGTTGATTTTTAATCCGTGTTTCTGGGCAATCTGCCGGACGGCAATATTATGGGCCTTGGAGCCGGTAAAGTAGTGCAGGGCGGCGCCGTAACTTTCTTCGGTTACCACGCGCAAATCGACCTGAATACCGCATTTGAGAATAACGCTGGCACGTGTGGCGCCAACCAGCAGCGTTTCGGCAACCTCGTCATAGGCAATGAAATGCTGCATGACAGTGCTATCCGGCGTTGCCGCAACAATGATATCCAGATCGCCAACGGTCTCGCGCATCCGCCTGAAACTGCCGGCGACCGTGACTCGCATTACGCCAGGCACTCCCGCCAGGAACGATCGTAGCGCATCGGCATATTGTGCCGCTACCGCCAGCTTGGGACGTACCTGATCGGCGTGTGTTTCCACTGCCTGGAGGATATTCAGTTCGGTCTTTTCGCCGAAACCTGGCAGAACGCGAATGCGGCCGTCACGCGCGGCACAGTAGAGTTGCTCGACGGTCTGCACATCCAGATCGTGATAGAGATGCCTCACCCGCTTGGGACCCAGGCCGGGGACTTTCAAAAGCTCAGCAACGGCGGCGGGAAGTTCCATGTGCAGGCGATCCAGTAAGCTGCAGCGGCCAGTGGCGACAATCTCCGTTATTTTGGCCGAAAGGTCGTGACCGATGCCTGGGAAGCGCGTCAGGTCCTCATTCCTTTCCATCAGTACGTAGGCTTCCGTCGAAAGCTCACCAATGATGCGCGCGGCATTACGGTAAGCACGTATGCGGAACGGATTCGCCCCCTGGATCTCAAGCAGGTTGGCAATCTCCTCGAAGATCGCGGCGATATCGGCATTATGGCGTGGCATACGTATTTTCCGGTCGATCTTTATGTGCGCAGCCCTGCTGGCTGCTCAGTACGGAACGCGCTTTATGTTCTCCATTCAAAGTTTAGTATATGCCGGGAATCATTGGGCGATCCGGGGAAGGCGACTCTGTCCGCGGCCATGCGGGACTCCGGCCAGCGAGTTTTACCAGAGTGACTATAATGAATCATGGCCCTGAATCGAGATAGAAGAGAATCCGCCTATGCCAACCGAATCTCCGCGGTATTTCGAGCATGACGCCGACATAGGCATTGTCGGCCGCGGTTCAACTATCGAGCAAGCGTTCGAGACTGGAGCGCAAGCGGTATTTGCCATTATCACCCATCTCGGCGCAGTGCAGCCGACCTCTACGGTAACGTTTGAGTTCGAAGAGGCCGACCTTGAATTCGCCTTTGTCACATGGCTGAATGTGTTGCTGGGTCGCTCACATGAATTGGACATGGTTTTCAGCCGCTTCCATGTGCAGCGCCATGGCAATTGGTGGCGCGCCGAGGCATCGGGCGAAAAATGGCGTGCCGGCCTGGAGCGCGGCGTCGAAGTAAAAGGCGCAACCCTGACCATGCTTTCGGTGAAACAAACAGGACCAGGATGGGAAGCGCGTTGCGTCGTGGACGTATGAGATGAATCTAAACCAGTTGCACCCACTGCAGCCCTATCTTTGGAGCTTCCCGCGCCATCCCGGCGACAAGCGGGCGGAGGTGCTGCTTTACGGTACTGCGCCCTTGCTGGTCAGCATGGATGATAAAGTGCTGGAGCAAATTGCCAATGTCGCTTCTCTGCCTGGCCTGGCCGGTGCCGCCATGACCATGCCGGATGCACATTGGGGTTACGGATTTCCCATAGGCGGTGTCGCCGCATTCGATGCCGAACAAGGCGGCGTAATTTCCGCCGGCGGGGTCGGCTTCGATATTTCATGCGGCATACGCTGCTTGCGCAGTAATCTTGATTTGTATGACGCTACGCCAAGCCTTAAGGAGCTTGCGGATACCTTGTTCCGGACGATCCCCGCCGGCGTAGGGGAAGAGGGCGAAATAAAACTGAATCCGGCACAGCTCGATCAGGTACTTCAGGATGGCGCGCTCTGGGCGGTACGACAGGGTTATGGCAATGCCGCGGATCTTGAGTACATTGAAGAACGCGGCCGTGTTGCCGGCGCGATTCCGGATAACGTATCGGAGCTGGCGAAAAAGCGCCAGCGGGGCGAAATGGGAACGCTTGGCTCGGGTAATCATTACCTTGAAGTCCAGGTGGTGGAGCGAATTCATGATGAAGCCGCCGCAGCGGCTTTCGGCCTGCGTGAGGGCGGAATCGTGATTTCGATACACTGTGGCTCGCGCGGTCTGGGGCATCAAATCGGCACTGATTATCTTATTTTGCTGGCCAAGGCGGCTGGTCGTCTCGGTATCCATTTGCCCAACCGGGAACTGGCTTGCGCGCCGATCGAATCCCCTGAAGGCCAGCAATATATCGGGGCGATGAATAGCGCGATCAATTGCGCACTCGCCAATCGGCAGATTCTGACCCATCTGACGCGCACGGCCTTTGCCAAGATTTATCCCCATGCAACGCTTGAAACGTTATTCGATGTCTCGCACAACACCTGTAAGGTGGAAACGCACGAAATTGACGGTAAGCCCAGGCGGCTCCATGTGCACCGCAAAGGCGCGACGCGCGCATTCGGTCCGGGTCACCCCATGTTGCCCGAACGCTACCGCGCGGCGGGGCAGCCGGTCGTCATCGGCGGTAGCATGGGTACCGGCTCATATATTCTTGCGGGCGCTAGCGGAAATCAGGCATTTGCCTCGTCAAGCCACGGCGCGGGCCGTGCCATGAGCCGCAACAAGGCATTGGCACGGTGGCACGGCCGCGAACTGATAAGCGAACTGGCGCAACAAGGCATCCTGATTCGCTCGCGCTCGATGCGAGGCGTGGCGGAAGAAGCTCCCGGAGCATACAAGGATGTCGACCTGGTTGCAGAAGTGACAGAACAAGCGGGGCTGGCACGCCGGGTTGCTTTCCTCCGACCGAAAGTATGTGTTAAAGGGTAGCTCAAGGTCCGGCAGAGGCCCTCGTTCCGGCCGTATGGTCTGCGAAGGCTTTTCTCGTTATTGGACTTTTCTTTATGGAGAGTTTGCCCGAGGGGCCGGATCCAGAAATTTACCATCAGGAGATATCCATGTATCAACATATTCTCGTACCCATTGACGGCAGCGCGACCGCCGACCGCGCGCTGCAGGAAGCCATCAGGCTCGCCAGGGCACAAAGCGCACAGTTGGAACTGGTGTATGTAGTGGAGGATCTGCGCCTGCTGGACAGCGATAGTTACATCAACTACGCTGGAATGCAGGAAACACTGAGAAGCAATGGCAAGAAAATACTGGCATGCGCACAAATGGTGGTGCAGCTGGCAGGTATGGCTGCGGAAATGAATCTGCTGGAAGCACAAGGTGAACGTATCGCCAGTGTAATCGTGGAAGAAGCCGAACGCTGGCCGGCCGATCTGATCGTAATTGGCACCCACGGCCGTTCCGGTTTCAGCCGTGTTCTGTTCGGGAGTGTTGCCGAAGGAGTGGTTCGTACGGCGCACGTCCCCGTGCTACTGATTCGGGGTGCCTAGCTGCTGCCTGCAAAGGCCGTGTAGAAGCATCGGAAGCCACTCTTCCATATTCCGCCGCTTCCTCCATCCATAGCACCATTATCCACTTTCAAAAATCGTCAGAATCCAATCCGATCCAGCTGCATTTCCGCCTCGGTTCCTTAAGTTCCACGGATTCCCCGGTGACCTGGGTCAACATCGGCCTCAAGCATCGTCTATTATGAAACCATGCCGTCCCACTTTACATGAACGGTACAACATAAATCATCAGGAGGAAACACGTCATGAAATTCCTGCTGCAAATCACTGCGCGTGATGTGCCACATTCTGAAGCACTGGAAAGCCACATCCGGCAAAAAGCGGAAAAACTCGAGACGTTCTATCCGCACATCATGGGATGCCGGGTGGTAGTCGAAGTTCCACACAAACATAAACATCAGGGACGCATGTTCAACGTGCGTCTCGATATTACCGTGCCGGGCAAAGAGCTGGTAGTCAACCGCGAGGCGGATGAGGATGTGTACGTCGCGCTGCGCGACGCCTTCGATGCCGCAAGGCGCCAGCTTGAGGACTACGGGCACCGTCAGCGCGGGGATGTCAAGGCACACGCACCAGTCATACGTGGCAAGGTGGTGCGCCTGATTGCCGAGGAAGGATATGGTTTCATCGAGACGCCCAACGGGGAGGAATTATATTTTCACCGGGATAACCTCGCTGAAAATAACTTTGACAAACTGGAAGCCGGCAGCGAGGTAAAGTTCCTGGAAGATATCGGCAGCGAGGGTTTTCAGGCAAAACGCGTGAGCGCCGGCAAGCATCACCCTTCGGAAGGAGAAGAAGGCTAGGGAACGCCAGGCGCGCGGTGTTCAGTTTCGTATTCCCTGCCAGTTCGATGGACGCGCGGCTGATCAAGCGCTACCCGGACCGGATTACGGGGCCAGATGGATACTGTTTTTTATGGATAACGATGGATTGATAATGGGCAAGCTTGCTGCTGGCGATGCCCTGATTCTCGTGGATGTACAGAATGATTTTCTTCCCGGTGGCAGCCTTCCCGTACCGGACGGGAACGAGATCATACCGGTGCTCAATCGTTATGTCGCCCTTTTTCATGCCCATGGGTTGCCCATTTTTGCCACGCGGGATTGGCATCCATCAGACCACTGCTCCTTCCTGCAACAAGGGGGACCGTGGCCGCCGCATTGCGTAGCGGCAACGCCGGGTGCGGCATTCCCTGCGAGCCTTGAACTGCCTTCCGACATACACATCGTTTCCAAGGCTTCCACACCGGAAAAGGATGCCTATTCCGGCTTCACGGATACTGAGCTCGATGCATTATTGCGGTCCTGCGGTGCTCATCGCGTATTTATCGGTGGCATCTCCGCCGAGTATTGCGTGCTCAATACCGTGAAGGATGCCTTGCGTTATCATTACGCCGTCTATGTGCTCAAAGATGCGATACGTGCAATGCACGTGAGCTTGAATCACGGCCGCACGCTCGAGGAAATGAGGCGTCTTGGCGCGACACCCATCCGCTTCGAGGCGCTCGTGGCATGAACCCGCTTTCCAGTCCTCTTTTGACGGATCACTATCAGTTCATGATGCTGGAAGGGTATCTCGAGCAAGGCATGGAAGCATGCGCGGTATTTGAGTTTTTCGTTCGCAAATTGCCGCCAGGGCGAAATTTCATGGTTGCGGCCGGCTTGGAACAAGCTCTCGATTATCTCGAAAACCTGAAATTTTCGCCGGAAGAGTTGGCTTGGCTCGCACCACGTTTCCCATCTTCTGTCATCGCATACCTGGAACAATTCCGTTTCAACGGCGACGTTCATGCCATGCCGGAAGGTACTATATTTTTTCCGGATCAGCCTATCCTGCGGATAACCGCCTCGTTGCCAGAAGCCCAATTAGTCGAATCACGGATCATGAATCTGCTGCATTTCGAAACATTGATTGCCTCCAAGGCGGCTCGTACGGTAATGGTGGCGCCTGACAAATTACTGGTGGATTTCGGCATGCGCCGCGCACACGGGGCGGAGGCCGGGCTGCTTGCGGCGCGGGCGAGTTATCTGGCGGGATTCTCCGGCACCGCGACCGTGCTGGCCGGAACCATGTATGATATTCCGTTGTTCGGCACCATGGCCCACTCCTACATCCAGGCGCATGAGGACGAGGCCACCGCATTTGAGCATTTCGCACGCTGCCATCCCGATAGTGCGGTTCTATTGATCGATACCTATGATACGGAAGCCGCTGCAATCAAGGTCGTTACCTTGGCCCGCAGGCTTCGCGCGGAAGATATTCGCATCAAGGGGGTGCGGCTGGATAGCGGCGATCTCGCGGCACATGCCCGGTGCGTGCGCCAGATACTCGATGAAGGCGGAATGGAAAAGACGACTATTTTTGCCAGCGGCAATTTGGATGAATACCGGCTGCGCGAGATATTGTCGTCCGGCGCGCCAATAGATGGTTTTGGGGTGGGAACCGCGCTAGACGTCTCAAGCGATGCGCCCTCGCTGGATTGTGCCTACAAGCTCCAGGAGTATGCGGGTAAGCCACGCCGCAAACGCTCTGAGGGCAAAGCCACCTGGCCGGGAAGAAAGCAAGTGTATCGCAGCATCGGCGCGGATGGCAGGATGGCTGGCGATATTGTGGCATTGGAGGAAAATGATCTTCATGATGGTCAACCGCTCCTTATTCCCATTATGCGGGCGGGCCGGCGCATTCGGGCAGATGCTACGCTGGAGCAGATGCGTCAACGCACGCTGGCGGGGTATGCACAACTACCGGAAGCAATGACCGTGCTTGAGTTGGTTCCGCCTTACCCTGTAGTCATTTCCCCTGCGTTGCAGGCCCTGGCCAACCAACTGGATGCCGAGCGTGCGCGTTGCACAGACAAATAAAGGGCACGTATAGTCTAGGGCTGTCGTAGCTACCGGATTGCTTCCGCCGTATCGCTTGAACTGATTATGCATATTGACGTCTATATTTTTCCGAGAACAGTAGCTTTATGGATCCAAGTCCGATGAATCACCATGCAGATACAGTGGAGTCTCGTGGAAGACGCATGCGGAATGCGCTATGGGGGTTATTTATAGGCGATGCGCTGGCAATGCCAGCGCATTGGTTTTATAGCCTGAAAAATATCCGGCAGCACTTTGACGGTGGCATTCGAGGATACGAGCCACCACCACATCCACACCCTGAAAGCTTCATGGTGGGCATGACGTACCACCCGGATGTTGAAACCGCAAATCGCCTTGGCCGCCGCTATGACATTCTTCACGCGCACGCCCGTTTCTATGAGACCAGCTATAGTGATCTTGCCATCCAGTCTATGGAACGGGAGAGCGAGCACGGCAATCAGGTTCCCCGGCTGACGGATCGCTTCCATTACCATCATGGATTAGCCGCCGGGGAGAATACGCTGGGTGCCCATCTGGTCCGCGTGCTATTGCGTTCGGTGATACGCATGGGCCGCTATGATCCACAAGACTTTCTGGAAGCGTTTGTAAAGCATCTCACCACGCCCGGCGAAAACCGGGATCCTTATACGGAAATCTATCTTCGACGCTGGTTCGAGAATTATTCCCGAGGTTTGCCGCCTCATGCATGTGCCGAGCTGCAACGCAATGTATGGTCCATCGGCTCGCATGGCGGGGTAGTACGTCCCCTGGTTCTCGCCATGCTGGTCGATAGTGCCTATCAGGGGCTTGGATTCGCCATCGAGCATCAGTGCCTCACTCACAGATCGGAAAATGTAGGGAGTGCGCTGGGTATTCTGGTTCCCCTGTTGAATTCACTGATGAAGGGCGCCGATCCTGTTGCGGCGATTTCTTCGTATGCCAAATCCATACGAGTGCCTCAGGTAACCGGTGAGGAACTCTTCGCCGCCTATCGCGAGCATGGGGGTCCCGGCAATATCCCGAAGAATGAGATGTGGCAGCTTCACGTGAAACTTGCTGATACACCTTATGAGATGGTCCAGTTAGCCCGGCAACATACCGAGCCCGAAGTAGTCCGTCATTTCCTTGCTACCGCGTGCTACCCGGAGCATGGCCTGCCGCTGCTTCTGTACCTCTTCATGAAGCATGATCTCGGCGTCGAGGCGTCTCTTCTGGCAAATGCCAACGCTGGCGGAGATAATGTGCATAGAGGCATGATCATGGGATTGATTGCCGGTGCGTCCCACGATGATTTACCCAACCACCTGATTGAGGGATTGATGGATCAGGCGGAATTGAAAATAGAGATCGACGCATTCGTGGATATTGCAGTGCGTGGAGATGCCATTTGAGATTGGATATTTTTCAGGCATGCCGTGATTTCGCCACCAGATCCCGGAGTCCCGAATATTGAGGGTATGGTTTTTCTGAATGTGTAATCGGAGTACGTGTTGGCGGCATTTGAGCCGCCGTCATTGATGGAGTCCCTGTTGCCAAACCCCCGGGTATCCAGATTCCCTGTCTACTCGTAACGTAAAAAATCCTCCGCCAGTTCGTCGGCACCATGGCGTCTGATCAGTGCTTCGATCTCCGCAAGCAAGGCATCGTCTTCATCCTCCTCTAATACACCCTCGCCGACCAGTCGGGCAGGCAGGCCGGATACAATGGCTTCCCTTACCGCTTCAAGTGTGGGCGGGTCTTCCCGGTTCTCATCGTCCAACACCGCCTCAATCACCCGGGAAAGCGGTTCGCTGGCGGTGTTCTGCGCAAAATCGATGGCCAGAGCGGTTTCACCAAATTCCTCGATCAATGAATCCAGTTCGTCGAGCAACGATGCGTCAATATCAAAGTGGTGCAGTCGCTCCACCTCATTGAATTCAGCAGGCAGCAGACCAGCGATAAAAGTGCGCACCGCAGCAAGTGTTATGGGCTGCTCGGCATCCGGATCATTAACCCGGCTTTCGATGAGTGCCGACAGGTTGGGACTGACGCGGTTGGCGATATCAACAGGATTACGGATCATGGCTTATCCTTGCCTAAGTTTCCTCATGAGATCAGTTTAGATCTCGGAAGGAAAAAATCAATGTTTCTTAGGTGAACCATGCTGTAACAGAACTGGAAGCGCCTATGTCATGGGTAAAAGCCGGGCGCTACGCTTCTACCCATTGAGGTGGAGTGAATGGCACGGTTACATAGCTCCGGTTACCTGATCAGAGGCATTTGGCCGTGGTATGGCACGAGTTGAGTATGATTGCAAAATGCAACCATAATTGATAAACTATGACTTATGGACAAACAAGATCAAATTTATCGCTCTTTGTGCCCGGTTAGTTGCGCGTTGGATATATTGGGTGACAAATGGACGCTGCTTGTGCTGCGGGACATCATCTTCATGCGCAAACGGTATTTTCGGGAATTCCTGGTATCGTCGGAGAAAATAGCTTCCAATATACTTTCTGACAGACTAAAGAAGCTGGAGGCGGCTGATATCATTCTACGGCGTCAGGATCCGCACAATGAACGCAGGATAATCTACGCTGTTACCGAGAAAGGGCTGGATCTGATCCCGACAATTCTGGAGTTGTTACGCTGGGGTGCTAAATATGAAGTGGAGAACAGCAAGCACGATGAGTTGATCCGTCAGTTCGACCTGAATCCCCAAATATTAATTGCTGAAATACGCTCGTCTCTCTTGATAGGAAGGATCTAAGCGAATAGAGATATTGTGTGTTCAGATAAATTTCCGCAAGGATTACCTAATGGTGCTTGTAGGCCTTCCCTTGCTCCCTGATGCTTACATTATCCCCGGGAGCACTTTTTTCTCACGTAGAAATTCTTCGATTCTCCCTGCGGGAACACCGGGACTGAATAAATATCCTTGAATCTCGTTGCATTTGAGTTTCCGTAAAAGCTGCGCCTGCTCGCTGGTTTCCACACCCTCCGCGATAACCCGCAGGCTCAGCGAATGCGCCAGAGATATGATGGCGGAGACGATATTGAGGTCGTCGGGATTGCTTGTCATGTTGATAATGAAAGCACGGTCAATCTTCAGGACATTGACCGGCAATTTGGCTATATAGCTGAGCGAGGAATATCCTGTACCGAAATCGTCTATTGCGACCTCGATGTTCATATCGCGAATGATCCTGAGTTTCTGGATATTGGCTTCTATGTCCTGCATGATCACGGTCTCGGTAATCTCAAGTTCCAACCCGATTGACACATTCTCGGCGCCGTTTGTTACATCCGCCACCATGCTGACAAAATCTTTCTGCCGTAATTGAATCG
The DNA here is from genome assembly GCF_000832065.1 of Nitrosospira sp. NpAV. Lineage (GTDB taxonomy): Bacteria > Pseudomonadota > Gammaproteobacteria > Burkholderiales > Nitrosomonadaceae > Nitrosospira. Next base: position 84,270 of record NZ_JXQM01000017.1, read on the forward strand.
GCGAGACATTGACGGCAACCTTGGGTGGAGTGAGGCCCATGGCCTGCCATTTCTTCGAATCCGATATCGCTTTGCCCAATGCCCATCGTCCCGCCTCGAGTATCATCCGTGTTTCTTCGAGCAGGGGAATAAAGCTTAGCGGCGGAACAAGGCCATTATCGGGGTCCTTCCAGCGCATCAATGCCTCAAGCCCGCTGATTTGTCCGCTTTCCAGGTCAATCTTCGGTTGATAGTGCAGCACCAGCTGTTCCTCCTCAATCGCCCGGCGCAACTTGTTTTCAAGCTTCAGCTTCTCGGTGACCCGGGCATTGAATTCAGGAGCATAGAAGAGGTGCTTGTCGTAAGAGAATTTCGCCTTTTTCAATGCTGTTTCAGCATTCCGCAAAAGGGTATCCGTATCCCTGCCGTCCGCAGGATAAGATGACGTCCCCGCTCTGGCGGAAACGCGTAACTCGTGTCCACCGATCAGAAAAGGTTGATCCTGGACTCCGAACAGGATTTTTTCCAGAACATGGATAATGCCTGTGCTTGTTTCTCCATGCTTCACGGCAATGGCAAAGTAATCCGCTGAAAGATGGGCCAGAATATCTGTTTCATAAAGCAGCTGCTTCAGGCGTTTTGCCAGTTGACGCAGGAGATTGTCTCCGGCCTGATGGCCCAGAGACTCATTAATACTGCTGAACCGTTCGAGGTCGAGAATAATTACCGAAAGTATCTCGTGATCATGGCGCATGGTGCGGATTCGCTGATCGACCCGGTCCACAAACAGCGCACGGTTTGGCAGATCTGTTACGCCATCGAAGAACGCAAGATAGTTGATGCGTTCCTCTTTTTCCAGATGATCCATGGCAAATGAAATATCGCCTGCCATCTCGATCAACAAGGCCATTTCCTCTTCGTCGAAGCATCCTGTTTCCGGTGCATAGAGTACGAATATACCAACCAGATGACTATCCAAGACGAGTGGCAGCACCACCTCGGAACGATAGCCCCGGTCTAACGCGGCAGCATGCCAGGTGCGCATATCTTCATGGGTGATAAGGGTAAGATCATTGCAAATAGCCGGTTTGACCCATTTGAGCGCCTCCGCTATCAACCAGGAATCTCCGGGAGAATTGATAACGTTGGTCAGGTTGATCTGTGACAAATAGCCGTCGTCGCGACCCGCCTTCGCCATGGGCGTGATACTCTGCGTACCGGCATCGAATATTCCGATCCAAGAAAACACAAACTGGCCGTGAACCACCGCGATACGGCACGCCTTGTCGAAAAGCTCCTGTCTTCCACGGACGCGCACGATAGTGGTATTGATGCCGCTCAATACACTGTAAATCCGGTTGAGCCGGACAATCCTGGCCTCATATTCCTTCCGCCGGGAGATTTCCGCAGTGAGGGCCGTCGTGCGCTGCTCCACCAGCTGTTCCATGTGTTCATGCAGCCGGGCGCGTTCCAGTGCGATACTTACCTGATGCCCAACTCCGTAAAATGTCTCCAGCTCATTATCGGTGAACAGGTCTTGGTTAGTCCCCATCAGATTCATGATGCCGCGGTTCTGATTATTGATCCGCAGCGGCACGCTGGCATGGCGCCGAAGGCTTTGCATATCGTTCTCAGCCCCCGCCAGCCGCGTGCAAGGGTCAATATTGATAGCATGGTCCGGATCTTCGGCCAGAAAAAGGCGTTGGCATTCGCATAATCCCTCTATTGTCTCCGCAGCCAGCAATGAAGCCGGAACGTTGCGCGCAGCCGCCAACCGGACGCCGTCATCATCACGAAGGTAAAGCCAGCCTGCTTCGACCCCGGGCAGTTCCATCGCATACTCAAGTGCTTTCTCGCATACCTCATGCTCGCTCACCGCCTGGTTCAGGCCTTCCGCGATCCGGTAAAGCCCGTTAAGCAAATGATTGGAATGTGCCAGCTCAAGTTGCCGCGTATGGAGCTCCTTATTGATGTGGACTGCATCCTCATAGATCGAAATCAGCAGGTCGACGATCTGTTGGCGTTCGGCGGTGATGAAATGTTTTTGCCCGCCGAGATAGATTTCCATTCCCATCTGCATCTTCTGGTTCTTGCGCAACTCGTGATTTATCAGCAGGTAGTCGACGCGGGCCAGCAGATATTGATCTTCATACGGCTTGCGGATGAAATTGTCGGCACCGCATTCCAGTCCCTTCATGATGTCCCGGATATCCGAGAGCGAAGTGAGAAGGATCATGGGGATCCCTCTCAGTTGTTCATCGCGCTTGATTTCGCCGCATAGCGTAAACCCATCCATCTCGGGCATCATTACATCACTGATAATCAGCGTCGGCTTTTGCCGCCGAGCCGCGGCGAGGGCCTCTTTGCCATTGGGCACGGCCATAACTTTATAACCGTGTTCCTCCAGCAGGTATCGTAGTCTTTCCGCTTGCGTTGGGCTGTCTTCCGCGAGGAGGATTTCGACGTTGCTGGCATTAATTTTTTTGGATGTCATCGGTCACGCTCAAATATTTTCCTTGATGGTTCACTAGATTCGTCAACGCCGCGGCGATCTTTTCCAGCGGTAGTACGAGCATTGCCGCGTTCAGCTTGACAGCCTCGCCCGGCATGCCGTTTACGACAGAACTATCCCTGTCCTGGGCGAAAGTAACCGCCCCCAGCTCCTTTAGCAGCCGCAGCTCGCTGGCGCCGTCACGACCCATTCCCGTCAGCAGTCCGGCGACGGCGTCGCAGCCATAGACCTCGGCGACTGCACGGAAAAGATAGGAAACCGAGGGTCTTAAACCATTTTCCATCGCATCCTTTGTCAAGCCAATCCGCCCTCCGCGTTCCACCTTCATTTGGTATTCGTCGGGCGCTATGTAGATGTGGCCGGGTAGTATGAGCTCGCCATGAGTGGCGACATGAACCGGCAGACTGGATGAATGTGCCAGCCACTGAACGAATCCCCCTACAAAACCTGGAGCCATATGCTGGACGATGAGGATGGGTACCGGAAAATTTCTTGGTAGCGCCATCAGGATGGTTTCGATCGCAGACGGGCCACCGGTGGAGGCTCCGATCGCAACAACCCTGACTTGAGCCGATTCGCGAATCAGCCCCCTATTGGCCGGATGTGGAGTAGGGGCAGGTGCAGGTGCAGGTGCCGCACTTCGTATGTGCGACCAGCGCCGCACCACTTTGACTTCCGACATCAGCTTTATGGTCTGTACCATATTCCGCGCCGTGGCTTGATGATCCATATGTCCAATACCCGCCGGACGGCGCAGCACCGCCAATGCGCCGGCATCCATTGCATCGAATGTCGTCACAACCTCGTTGGTACTCTCGCTGCCGCTGACAATGACAATAGGGGTCGGATTCGTTTCCATGAGGAGACGTGTGGTTTCCAGTCCATTCAGTTTCGGCATGTGAATGTCCATGGTGATTACGTCAGGATGATGGCGTCGTACAAGATCAAGCGCTTCCTCGCCATCACATGCCGTTGCAATAACCGTAATATCAGGGTCCGCGTTGAGAATGTGAATAAGGAATTCACGCACGACGGGCGAGTCTTCCACTACCAGAACGTTGATCATCCTATATCCGCAGTGAACTCACCGAAACGGTGAGCAATAAGTGACACAAATTTTTGGCAGCCATGGTGTAAAAATGAGCGGTTAGCTGCCGGGGTTAAGGAGCATGGAGAATTCATGATGGAATGCCAATAAGGCGCTGGATGATCTCCAGCAGATTGCTTTGATCGAAACTGCTCTTCACGATGTAAGCATTGGCACCGGCATCAATCCCGCGCTCGCGGTGATCACGGGAGTCCAATGCTGTTACCAGTACTACCGGCAGCCCTGCAAATTGCTTGTCGGCACGTATTTTGGCGGTGAGGCCAAAACCGTCCATGCGTGGCATTTCAACATCCGAAACGACCAGATCAAACGCGCCGGTTTTGAGCGTGGTGTAGCCGTCAACCCCGTCCACGGCCGTATTGACACGATAGCCCGCTGATTCCAGGATATTTTTGAGCAGGGTTCGCGCGGTGATGGAATCCTCCACCACCAGTATGGACTGTTTTTTCGCATTTCCATGCTTTTCAGCCGATAACTGGTGTACAGAGGGGAGTGCCCCGGCAGGACGCTTCGCAGCCGATTTCAGCAGATCAGCGGCATTGAGCACGGGCACTACCCGCCCGGTTCCCAGCACGGTCGCGCCCGCGACATTGCGTACTCGCGTTAATGGCCGCACGAGTGTTTTGACAAGCACCTCCTGTTCACCAAGAATCTCTTCCACCAAAAATGCGACGCGAGCAAGGCCCGAGCCAAGAACTACAGCTGGTGCACCGTTTATACTGGCTGCGGGTTCAGCCGGTATAACATGACGCGGCAATTCCAGGACATCGCTTAACCAGACCAAAGAAACTGTCTGCCCATCCACCAGGATCGTTTCACGGTTCTCCACTGTCTTGATTTCTTTGTGGGCGATCCGAACCACCCGTTCAACGCTGGTCGAGGGAATGACGAAAAGCTGCCTGCCAGCATGAACGAGGACTCCCCGGAAGTTTGCCTGCGTTAGCGGCAAAAACAGGTGGAAGGCAGTTCCGCCGCCAGGACTTGACTGGACCTGTATGGTGCCGCCCAAGCGTTCAACCTTTTCACTTACTATCGCAAGCCCGAGTCCGCGTCCGGAGAGATCCGTAATAATGGGGCTCGTGGTTACACCGGATTGAAAAACGAGTGTCATCGATTCCAGCTCCCCGAGCTGTTTCGCCTCTTCCGCAGAAACAATGCCGAGCTTATGCGCTGCGGTTTTTATCATGGCGACATCAATGCCCGCGCCATCATCGGCCACAAGTACCTCGGCCGTGCCGCCGTCCTTCTGCGAGCATGCCAGGGTGATCGTGCCGTGTGACGGCTTGCCCTTGGCCAAGCGTGCCGCCGGTTGCTCGATACCGTGATCAATGCAATTACGCACAAGATGAATAAGCGGATCCTTCATCTCTTCCAGAATATGCCGATCAATCTCTATTTCGCCGCCCTGAATCACCAGGTCTACGCTCTTGCCCTGCTCGCGGGCCAACTCACGGGCCAATCGAGGGAGAATATCCAGCAATGAGGAGAATGGCAGCAATTGCATCTCCTTGACATCTTGCCGAAGGCTGTCGGTCATACCGGCCAATATGCGCTGATCCTGCTCGGCTGCCCATTGCAGCCTTGCCAACCGGTCCTCCAGCATTTTCATGTGAAGTTGCTCAGCATCCAAATATTTGAGCAGCCGAGGAAGCTCATGCTTTCTTCTGGAGGCATTGCTATCCCTGATGTCGCGCGTGAGTTCACGATCCACAAGCCGTAATGCCGGCTGAATATGCAGCCGTTGCCTTTTCCATGCCGCAAGCATCGCGGCAGCCTCACTGAGTTCTTTGGCACGTTGATTTGCCGCCAGGCGCGGCAGCAGCAGTTCCTCGACCTGGCGCATCACGGCATCGAGTTTCATGGCGGAAACCCTGACTGTCGTCGATGCCAGGCTGGGAGTGGAGGCCAATATTTGCATACCCTTATCCGGTTCGTAGGGCAGATCGGCAGGAAGCATGGTGGCGGGGAGTGTGGGCGGGGTTTGCGGCGCCTGGGCAGGGTCGGCGGATTCGGATAGCTGCTCTCTTAATGTATCGTCGAGTTGTCGAATCAGTGTCCCCATCCGAGGTTTTTTTGCCCCGGCTCCGCTATTGTCCCCAGTAAGAAGCCCGCCCAGGGCATCCGTGGTCTGGAGTAATAGATCGATCAGCGGCAATGAGACAGGAAGGCGCTTGTCTTTCAACGCGGAGAAAACGTTTTCGAGTGACTGGCAGACTGCTTCGATTTGCGTGAGATTTACTGCCCGGGCGGCGCCTTTCAAGCTGTGCGCGTCCCGGAAAATCCTTTCGACAATATCCGCCAATTGCTGGCCTCCCGGTATTTTTCTCAACGCGAGTAGTCCAGACGACATCGCCTGAAGGTGCGTATCCGCCTCAATTTGGAACGTTACAAGGAGCTTTTTTAAAAGCTCATCATTTTTGTTCATCATAGATCTATTTTGTTCTCGCTATCGGGGCGGCCGTTCCCCCTACCAGAGCGCTTAGCCTTCCACCCATTTCGTACAGGCTTTGCGCCGCCCGTTCCGCCTGCTTGGTACCTGATACGTTCTGCTCGCTTGCTTGCTTGATGTTATTCATGGCCAGCACTACCTGATCCATGCCCACCATTTGCTGCTGGCTGGAAGCGGCGATCTGAGTTGCGGCCTGCGCCGCCTCGTTGATGCTGGCCGATAACATGCTGATGGCTTCGTCAGTTTCGGTGGACTGTTTTACGCCAGCCTCCACCGCTTTATTGCCCTGCTCGGTAGCGAGTACCGCAACGTTCGTCGCTTTCTGGATGTCGCCCAGAATCGTGCGCACCTGGCCAGTCGCCTGCCTGGATTGTTCGGCAAGGCTTCTGATCTCCTGTGCCACTACACCGAAACTCTTGCCTTGTTCTCCAGCCCGGGTCGCCTCAATGGCGGCGTTTACCGCAAGTAGATTCGATTGTTCAGCCAGATCATTGACGGTTGCAATGATTTCTCCGATGGCATGGCTCTGCTCAGATAATTGCACGATGCTTTCAGCGATGGATCCCATTTGTTCCTGGATGCGGCGCATCCCATGAATCGCTTCCTCCACCGATTTACGGCCGGCCTGGGAAACGTCCGAAGCTTTCTGCGCGCTATCGGAAACATATCTTGCCTTTTGATTTGCAAGCTGCGCGGTTTGTTTGACCTCCTCCACGGTGGCAGTGGTCTCGCTCACAGCGGCCGCAGTCTCAGCGGCTCCCGAGGCAACCTGCGTGGTGGTGGCAAGAATCTCGGCTGAAGAAGCCGATAACTGAACGATGCTTTCCCGCAGCTCGCGGGTAATGGTATGGCTCAAGTGAAATCCGATCGTCAGGCCTGCAAGAAGGGCGAACAGGGAAGTGATCATCAGAATGAGCGTGAGATGCCTTACTTCCTCAGTGAGATCGATTCTTCCTCTATCCAGTAGTTTCGACTGCCGCTCATAGAAGCGCTTGGCTTTCTCGATGAGTGCAAGGCTACGCGGACGAAATTCCTTGATCGTGTGAGTGATTGCTTCGTCCTTTTTCTGTTCCAGCACGAGCTGGAGAACCTCATGTTGCGCACGCTCGAGCTGTTGTTGCAGAGACTCCAGATCATTAACCAGATCGGCTCCTTCCCCCGCGCTTATCAGATGACGCATTTTTTCAAATATTTGCTTGAATTGGCGATCATTGTCCTGCAGGAGGGATTGATTCAGCTTCAGGAGTTCCGGATAAAGCAAGATGCCTCGGACGTAGGTTTGCTGAGCAAACGTTACGGCTCGGAGCTCATTGGCGCTTTCCAGCAACCGCTCGTCTACATTCAGAAAGCGGTTATAAGTCGTCTGCGTCTGATCGAGTGCATAGAAGGAAATACCGGTTACGAGCGCGAGCAGGGCCAGTACGATTGCATATCCCCCGATTATTTTCCTGCTGATGGTCATAGTTTGGTCCTTTAAAAAAATCGGTCTGCCTTGCGATCTTAAGATCGAGAACCACATTCTTTGCGCTCCGCTGCATTTTCAGCTTATGTAAATTCCATGTTGCCATTCTGGATTTGCTACTCGGTTACTTTCTCCTGCACGATAATACTTTCGTCCATCAAAAGTTTTGCCGCATCAAGGATCACTAGCCGTTCGCGAGTTATTCCTTTCAGGTAATTCCTGCGAATGCCTGTAAGGGTAGGTAGCGAGAGCTGGAGATCAGCCAGGAAAATACGGTGCACGCTGGTAACGGTGTCGGCCAGTATGCCGAAAACTGTTTTTCCGGCTTGCAGTACGATAATCCTGTTGAGATCGGTCAATCCTCTTTCCGGTAATTCGAAAAGCTTCCTGAGATCAATGACTGGGAGTATTTCGCCGCGCAAGTTGACGATACCGAGTACAAAGGCGGGTGTGCAAGGCAGCGGTGTCAAGTTCTCCAGAGAAGAAACGTGACGGACATAGTGCGATTCCACCGCATACCGTTCATAGGCCAGCGTAAATTGCACGACTTCAATGCCGTCATCGACAGTCTCGCCCAGCGTTGATTCCTGCGTCAGCGCCAGCGCTCTTTCCCGCAGGATTTGCTGTGTCTCTTCGGCAGTCGGCGCCCAGACGCGTTCAATGCCGGCGCGCGCGGTTTCCAGGCGCTGCTCGATCTCTTGGAAGTTGATGGGGTCCGGTCTTTTCTTTTCTTGCGGCATGAATACCTTGATTTTTTGTGTGGTGTTTTTTTATTTTCCTGGAGACGAGCGCGAGAGGCTGGCACGTACGGACACAATAATCTCCGTAAGCCGCCCAGCGGTCAGTCCACTCGCCTCCAGCGGAAGTTCGTCGTGTGGGAGCGAGTGCAACAACGCCAATGCATTGTCAAAATGCCTTTCCGCCTCGTGACGTCGGCCTTGCGATAAACACAGGTTACCCAACGCGAAATGGGCAAGCACAAAATCCGGATCGAGATAAAGCGTGCGCACCAGCGACTGTGCTGCAATTTCGACCTGCCCCAGCTCCTGATGTATTGTTGCCAGAAGATAATGAGCTGCCGGATAGAGTTTGTTGGCAGCGATTGCTTTTTCACACCACTTGACAGCTTCGGCATGCTCACCCAGATTGGCATGGTAGTGGGCTGTCCGGCAGAGCTTGTCAAGATTCTCATGGCTCTCTGGATTGATTTCGATATGCCGCGCCTCTGCGGATTGAGCCGGCGGGTTCGTTACCGCTGACGATGCCTCCGTTTGGATGCCGTTCATCGAGAACGATATTTCCTTATCCTGAAAAAAGGAAATTTGCGCCAAAGCAGGTGCCTGCACGCGCGAAGCATTGGATAACGGATCAGCCATTGAGGCTGAGTATTCAATTATGCTTCTCTGCGATTCTTGGCTTTTGGCCTTTTGATAGAGAATCGTTCCGGGAAATGGGGTAGCCTTGAACTGAGGAAACAGGTGGTTTGAGACTTCTACCGGACTTACGATGAGCCATCCACCATTGACGAGTGACCGGTGGAAATTTTGTCCAATCTTCTGTACCCATTCCGGACTGAAGTACATCAGCACGTTGCGGCAGAAGATCACATCCATCGCACTGGTGTTATTGGTGAGTGAGGGGTAGGTGTCCTCAGCGAGATTGAGGTAGGAGAAAGTTACACGTTTACGAATATGCGGCAATATCTCGAAATGTCCTTTTTTTCGTCGTTTGAAATATCGCTCCTTGATCCAGGCTGGCGTTTCACGAAATGACCACTCGCTATAAAGCCCCTCGGCAGCCTTTTGTAAAAACATCGGGTTAATGTCGGTGGCCAGGATGGTTGCGTTCCATTCCCCGGAATGCCCGATCAGCCGATCAAGCAGCATTGCGATCGAGTAGGGCTCCTCGCCTGTGCAGCAGCCCGCGCTCCAGATCCGTAATTGCCGGTTGGAATATGCGCAGGTGCGTAGCAATTCCGGAAATATACGTTCCTCAAGTATGGTGAAATTGTTTTTCTCGCGGAAGAAGTAAGTCTCGCCAACAGTCAGATAGGAAGCGAGTATCTCGATCTGTCTACGCGTCCACGTTGCGGATAGAAGCTGGCGGACACATGTTTCCGGGCTCCCCACACCCAGCGCGGGCGCGGCGGCAGTAATTCCGCGCTCGAGATCAGCCCAACGTTTTTCCGGGTAATACAAGCCCATCCGCACAGAAAGCAACTCGCTTAGCTGGGACAATAGTGGATAGGGAACATTGAATTGCATACTTGGCTTCAAGCGGTATCCAGTGCAACGTCCAAGGTATCTTCTTCTTTCAGAGAAAGAAACTTGTCCAGATTGTGGATCAGGATCAATCCATCCTTAAGCTTGATAATGCCTTCCAGATATTCGGCTTCCGGAAGAATACTTTCTGCCGGGATCTGGTTCTGCGCAGAACACTCGACAACTTCCGTGACCGCATCCGCCACCAGTGCTATGGGGCGCCTTTTCGTATGCGCAAAAATAAGCCGGTCACTTAGGGAAATTTCTCGTTTTGGCAGATTAAAACGCTGCCGGATATTCATCACGGGGACGATCCGGCCGTATAAGTTGACTATGCCGAGCACGACTTCGGGTGCGCTTGACAGTGGAGTGACATGGACCATGCGCACGACTCTGTCCACCGCAGACAAATGCAATGCATAGCGCTGATCATCCAGAATAAAGACAATATATTGATGGATCATTCTTGTGCCTAAATGAAACGATGTGGCATGACCGGCTTAGCCATCCATTTATGGCCGGGAAGTATCAGGGGCGCCCGCAAAAATATGACCCTTGTATCCATGGTTAATGCCGCGTCTTTATTGCCAACCATGGCAAAGCGGATGTTTGTAAGATTGATCTGTATAAGAAAACGGATGGGAGGATTAAGCCGATCATGTTTCATACCAGTATCGCGAGTCGATCCTCAACTCACCCGGACATTAAGACCTTCATATCCTGATTGATATATGCCACAGTTAGCCGGCAATCATTTTTGTGCTATGCGGCGATATCTTCCCGCCGCTTCCGTCTTTACCGCTGATTGATGATAGGAGTGATGAGACTACAAAACGATAACTTTAAATAGCTGTAAAATCTTACAGGTGAGAAGAAAGATATCGGCGATATGGCGTGTAGTCGTTCGATAGCGAGGATTCCCGGAGGGGCTTTGGATCGAACTCCATAACCGCCTATTCTGGACGTATGGTCTGGAGCTATAAATCTTCGGGCGATTTATTCAGTCGTTCAGCCAGAGGTTGCCATGAAAACTATTCTGCTATTTGTCATGTTGTTATTCGGTAGTTCGTGCGTGCAAGCCACCGTACGAGGTAAGGAGGTAACTTATACCGTCGGCGATACCATCCTGAAAGGCTACATCGCCTATGACGACGCGATCGAAGGAAGGCGGCCTGGTGTGCTGGTGGTCCATGAATGGTGGGGTCACGACGACCATGCGCGTAAACGCGCGATGATGTTAGCGGAGCTAGGGTATATTGCGTTGGCGCTAGATATGTATGGTGAGGGCAAGCAGGCTCACCATCCGGACGAGGCCGCAAAATTCTCGAGCGAGGTGGCAAAGAATTTGCCGCTGGCAAAAGCGCGTTTTGAGTCGGCAATGAAGTTACTGCGACAACAGAAGAATGTGGATGCGGAAAATATCGCCGCGCTGGGTTATTGTTTCGGTGGCAGTGTGGTGCTGCAGATGGCGCGCCTGGGCGAGGATTTAAAAGGTGTGGCGAGCTTCCATGGCGGCCTGGCAACGGAAACACCAGCGCAGCCGGGCAAGGTGAGGGCGCGAATTATTTCCTTTACCGGTACCGACGATCCCATGATTCCGGCCGGACAAGTCGCGGCATTCAAGGAGGAAATGGACAAGGCTGGGGTAAAATACAAGGTGGTAACTTTTGCTGGGGTCAAGCATAGTTTTACCAACCCAGCCGCGGACGAATACGGCCGCAAATTCAATTTGCCGCTTGCATACGATGCGGCGGCGGATAAGGTCTCGTGGGAAGAGGCTAAGGGTTTTCTGACTGATGTGTTCAAGATGAGTTCATACTGAACCAGCTCAAGGTGGATAAAAGTCAGTCTAGAATAGAGGTGCGGACTGGCTTAAAGCGCTGCAGCGGCCAGTACCTCCACACCCTTGCGGAACGTTGGCAAGCCAGAGCGTTCCAACATCGCGCAGGGTTTGCCAAAACGCATACAGTAACGCTTAACCGCGAAATAAATGGCATGGTTTACGCAATCTACCGGACAGATTACCGCATCGGCGCGGGTAAGTAGCGTGGGAAGATAGCTTATTTTTTCCTGGAGGTCGCCCCGATAAATTAAAAAGCGTCCACCCGATGTCTCGACGAGGTGACGGTATGCGGGATATAGGGCGGCACGCCCACCCACGCACAAGATACAAAGCCCCGCGAGACTGGAACGTCCGCAACCGGGCTCTTTCTCATCATTTGAGGCATGCTGTGGCGGAACAGCAGGGGTTTTTACCTTTATCAGCGGCATCCAATGGTCAGCGTGTGTGATAGGAGTTTGAGAATGGGCTCCTTGGTCTTCCACGAGGGCAATACGTTTCGGCAACCTTTGTTGCTTATCCTTCGATTTCGACCGTGGGGTGGCATCTTCGCTGTCTGCCGAATGATTATCCGTCGGTCCTGACTGTTTTAGGAGGCGCGTATCTTCACGACTCTTAAAAAGCCTTCTAACAACATGATCGAATTTTTCTTTCAGCGTCTGTTGTAAGCGGTTATGGAAGGTACTATGCCGCCGAGGGCAGTCCAAGGTTGACCTTTGTAGCAGATAATCAGACATGGGATATCCCCCTTAGGACTATAAGTGGAAGTGGATGACTTTGACGCAGCCAACATCTATGATTTTTCTGCTGATTCATTGTTACTCCAATGGGTAATCAAAAATTGGCGGCTTGTCAGGAGTTGTAGTCAGCTTGCGAAAGTGGTCAATGAAAGTTGTTAGCTATGTTTTTTTCCGGTACTCGGAAACACCTACCACAAAAAAATATCCTATCGACTCAGCAGCCACACAGCGAACCAATTATTCGGAATAATGTGCGGTATCTATATAGTAATGAGAATAATTCTCATTATATTTAATATATAAATAATTGCAACATTAAATTGAAAATATTTCCTTGCTGTCATCTCTCCAACGCAAGGCCAGGTATGGATATCTTTCCGATGTGAGGGGCACGCAATCAGAGAGCAGGATTATGGGGGGTTGAAGGCGGTCTCGTTTATATGTGCGGGTTGTTCCCAAAGAAGGAGTCGGGAGTTTATAGGAGCGGTGAGGCTAAAGATTACGCTTTGGTCTTCTGATACAGTCTCAGCCAGGATTGCCGGGCTGTGCATGAAGCGTGTTTGCGCGGCAATGCCGCATGCGTAGAAAAACAACCGCTTGACCCTTCCCCCATATCTGCCTCAAATAGGGCTATGAGCGTATCTTATCGGCTGCGGCGAAGTGCGCCATCTGATCGGCATGGGCCTTCTTGAATGAGGGGCGCTCTGTGATCCGCGTCACATAGGATTCTGTCGCCGTTCGATCTCCGAAAGAACGAACTCTTGCCACGCGGAGAACATCGGCCATCAGCAGGTCTGCGACAGTGAAGCGGTCGGCGGCCAGCCATTCTCGCTCCTTCAGGACTCTCTCCATGTGGTCAAGGCGGCTTTTCAACCAGCCGGTTAGATGGTTGTCCTCAGCGCCAGTCACTTCCAGGAACCACCAGGGAACTGTAACCATCTCGATCGAGTTGAGCGCGGCGATCGTCCATTGCAGCGTTTGGGCTTCTCCGACAGGATCGCGTGGCATTAGTTTCTCGCTTTTTCGGGCGAGATGCAGCAACCCCGCTCCGCTCTCGAATATTTCAAGTTCGCCATCGCTCAGGAACGGGATCTGACTGAAAGGTTGATGCGTCAAATGGTCGGCCCCCCGGTCGTTGAAAGGGACTGTTCGCACGGAATAGCCAAATCCCGCTTCCTCGCATGCCCATCTCAGCCGTATGTCGCGCACAAAACCACGGGGGCCTTCGGGCACCCAATCAAAGGTCCAAACGATCAGTTCGCTCATACTATTCAATCCATTCTAAACTTGGAACCGGATACTCTGCATTTGCGTGGCAAGCCGCGCGATGACAGGCGGCGCTGCGATATGGGGGGCCTCCGCATTGCCCGTCATCGGTCATACTCTATCATGCTGTTTCCCGCAAGACGGTGAAATTGCCGCCTTTGCATTCGGCGCCGAACGCCCGTTTTCCCTTATTGCCCTGAGCACATGGGTTTTTTCGCGGTCATCGCTTTTAAGTTTGTCGGCCATCCAGATCAGCGCGCCGTAGATGATGGCACGGCCGCCGCCGGTCAGGTTAACGACGCCGGATTTGACGACGAGACCGCCGAGCTCGATGAGGTGCCGCGTGCGCTTGCGGCGTGCGCTTTTGAGCAGTATCTGGTCGGTCGCCATGGCGATCTACCATATCTCCGTTCAGGTTATCGGACGTGCGGCGGGCGGCTGGGCCCTGACCACGACTTCTCGCTCGTGGCGAACGGCAGCGCAAACGCAGTGCCCCACACAGGGCTTGAAATGGCGGAGAGAGAGGGATTCGAACCCTCGGTACGGTTGAAGCCGTACGCACGCTTTCCAGGCGTGTACCTTAAACCACTCGGCCATCTCTCCCATTGATGGAATCCCCTGCCGGGAACCCGGCGGGGGCGCAAAGAATAAACCAGAATGGCGTTTCCAGCAACTTTTCCGGTAGTATAGAGTGACATAATCTTTTGTCATCCACATAACTGATGGGTTATGTATTTGGCAGTGTCAAAAATTGAAACCGGGAGCAGGACTTTCTCATGCAAATTAAATCACGTATTCGCACTATCGCGCATTATCCTCATGATGGCATCATGTTTCGGGACATTACGACGCTGCTTAAGGACCCGGTGGGGTTGCGTGCCACCATTCAGGAGATCACCGAGCGCTACAAAGCGTTAAAGATCGACAAAGTGGCGGGTATCGAATCACGTGGTTTCATCATCGGCACGCCCGTTGCGTATGAGTTGGGCTTGGGTTTTGTACCGATCCGCAAAAAGGGGAAACTGCCCGCGGAGACACGCGGGCGCGATTATCAATTGGAATACGGCAGCGACCGTATCGAGATTCATGTGGATGCCATTCAGAAAGGCGATCGTGTGCTACTGGTGGACGACCTTATCGCTACCGGGGGCACGGCGGAGGCCGCCGCCGCGCTGATAGAGGAAATGGGCGGAGAAGTAGTGGAATGCTGCTTTGTCATCGATCTGCCTGATATTGGTGGCAGATCCCGGCTGGAGAACCAGGGATTCAAGGTATTTGCGCTATGCGAATTCGAGGGTGATTGAGCAATCCCAACTCGGGTGGCGCAATGCGCTTCGCTTATTGTCGCCCTATTATCTTCCGTACGCGGTTCATGCTTTGCTTATCAGTATGACAAGCGCCGATGTCTGTCAAAAGCGCATATTGTATTGGACGTAGAAGAGGTCTGGAGAGACGCCGGGGGCGGTGGTCTTGAGGAAATTGCCGGCGAAGAGTTTCGAGTAGCCGACCAGGATATCCTGTTGCCGGTTGACGTGGATATTGAAACGGAAGTCGATTTCA
>NZ_JXQM01000152.1 GCF_000832065.1 Nitrosospira sp. NpAV
GTATACGTCGGGGAGATACCATTTCGGCGATTCTTGCTCGTCTTGAAATCAGTCAAAAAGACAAGAATCGCTTTCTAGATACTGTCCGGGGGAGTCGGGCGATGAGCCAGCTTAAACCGGGAGAAATCATTCATGCGGAAACCCGGCCGAACGGAGAATTGTTAGCACTGCGCTACTTTTACGGAAATGGTGAGCAGTTTCAGGTCGAAAAAATCGATGGGACATTTGAGCTGAACGAGCAGTCAGCTGAAGGTGATACGCGTGTCCTGGTGGGTTCGGGAGTGATCAGTTCATCATTGTTTGCAGCCGTTGACAAGGCTGACTTACCGAGCACAATCGCCTCCCAGATGATTGATATATTTTCCAGTAGTATTGATTTTCACCGTGATGTCCGAAAGGGCGATCGTTTTACGGTTGTTTATGAATCCGCACAGGATGAAAGCGGGAAAACACAAGTCGGGCGTGTGCTTGCGGTAGAGTTTTTCAACAAGGAGAAATCCAGGCGCGCTGTCTATTTTCGGCCACCGGGTGAGGAGGGCGGTTATTATACGCCAGAGGGAGAAAGTCTGAGCAAACCATTTCTGATGGCACCTTTAAAGTTTTCCCGGATCAGTTCCGGGTTTACTCATGCGCGCTACCATCCCATCTTGAAACGCTGGCG
>NZ_JXQM01000153.1 GCF_000832065.1 Nitrosospira sp. NpAV
AGCTTGAACTGATCAGTCAGGTCAATTTGATCCTGAGCATAAAATGAAACCTGATCACTGCTGATCCGACGGTCAAAACTACGTGTGATGTTCACTTCAGGTCCGTTCAATGACGTTTCAACCACCGGCTGCCCGATCTGCAGATTGGGCAGCAGATATAAGTTCCGCATGGCATCGATATCGACATTCTTATACTCGAAACCTCCCAGGAAAGTGTGTTTTACCGGCCCGGTGACCGTTTTCCAAGTAAATTCATTCTGCAATGTCGTATAGCCGGCATCGTCGAATTGCTGATATCCGGTACGGGATGTACTGACGCCCATGGCATTGAACTGATTTCCTCCGGCATTTCGCGCCAGTGCAAGTGTCCGGGCATCATAAACAAATGCAGTGCGCATACTCAGGGCATCCGATATTATCCAGTCATGCGTAACGCCAAGACGGTTGATTGTCTGATCCGTCTTGTTGAACGGGCTGTAATAACGGGTTCCGCGCGAAACATCTGCTATTTTTGAATTCGCATCAAAAAGTATGCCATAGTTATCAGGCTTGATTTTTATCTCTCGATGATCGTAATCGATCAGAAGCGTTTTATCAGGCGCCAGGTGCCAGATAAAACTGGGAGATACCTCGACGATATCGCGCT
>NZ_JXQM01000154.1 GCF_000832065.1 Nitrosospira sp. NpAV
CCCCAATACAGCTTCACTCCACCATCAGACCCCAGTGCAGCAAACACGGTTCCAGTCTGGCTGTCATAGATCACAAAGGCAAAGCTTCCTTCAAGATCCTTAACAACCTGATCAGCAGGGTATGGACCCCTATCCCTTAGTGTCCTATATGCTTCAATCACAAACATCGCCTCATTGCTCCCTTTGGAAAGACCATACTGTCTATTCAGCATAAATAGATTGTTCAAG
>NZ_JXQM01000155.1 GCF_000832065.1 Nitrosospira sp. NpAV
ATATATGCAAGCAAACCTTTGTCATTCTCTCTTGTATGATATAATCGACCACCTCTATATCTCTCTCTCTTATTTCTCTCTTATATTTACTTGTGTGTTTATGTAACACCCCTAACTCGAAATATGGTAGCGGAACATAGTTTGGGGTATTACTATCGGGTAAAACAGTTACAATCATAGATAACGACCTCATAACAAGCCGTTTTAATAAAAACATATCAT
>NZ_JXQM01000156.1 GCF_000832065.1 Nitrosospira sp. NpAV
ATAATTTTATTATTCTAAATGTGTCCATTGTCAGTTAATGATATGGGAATATCATTAAATTAAGACAAATGTGAATGTTGGTGAGAATATACTTGAAAGTATATTGATGCGTAGTCATACCAAATTCACATGATATTCTAAGTGTAGAGTATAGGACTTATCCCAACTAAGCATGAGATTACTTAATGGATCTTGTCATCAAGTAATTCATGAAATAGTTA
>NZ_JXQM01000157.1 GCF_000832065.1 Nitrosospira sp. NpAV
AACCACAGTGGGTCGATTTCCAGCTTGATCAGCAGAGGGGTGATCATAGGGATGAAAATATAGGCGATTTCAACAAAATCGAGAAAAAACCCCAACAGAAAGATAGTGAGCATCATCAGTAGGATGAATCCCCATTTTCCACCCGGAAGATGCTGTAGCAGCAGTTCGGCTGCTTCATCACCACCGGTGTAGGTGAACACCATCGAAAAGAATGTGGCACCTGCCAGAATGGTAAATACCATGGTCGTGATTTTAGTCGTTTCCATGGCGACCTGGTGCAACATACTGATTTTGAACTTTCC
>NZ_JXQM01000158.1 GCF_000832065.1 Nitrosospira sp. NpAV
GGACTCGTCCGGCGGGACAGGGCGCGGGACACATGCCCTGCGGGGCTCCCGGAAACGCCGTGGTCTGGTCGCGGGCCACGGCGCTTTCCTTACTTTCAGAAAGAGGCAATTCCATGTCCGATTACACACTCAATGCCAGCGTTCGCAGCGACCTGGGGAAAGGTGCGAGCCGCCGCCTGCGTCGTGCGAACGAACAGGTGCCGGCCATCATCTATGGTGGTGAGCAGAGATCGGAAGAG
>NZ_JXQM01000159.1 GCF_000832065.1 Nitrosospira sp. NpAV
CTGTGGTTGTTTGGAGATTGACAGCGCCAAGGCGTTATATCGCTATGTTTTTCATTGGGTGAGTTTTAATTATGAAAACATTAAGGCACTAGGACAGGGGGCCAGAGGCGACCTAAATTCAAGCATCATCAAGGGCTTTAAACTTCCCATTCCGTACGCTGACGATCCTGAAAAATCACTTGAAGAACAAGCACGCATCGTCGCCATCCTCGACAAATTCGATACCTTAGCCAACTCCATCAGCGAAGGCTTGCCCCGAGAAATCGAGCTGCGCCAGAAGCAATACGCCTATTTCCGAGATTTGCTGTTGAGCTTCCCCAAGACGGAAGAAGTAGAGGCCTGATATGGGCAAGACGCTAAATGAAATTGCCGAAGAGCTGAGAAACATTCCGAAGAAGATTCAGCTGATCTACGCCTTCAACGGTACAGGCAAGACGCGCCTGTCGCGTGAGTTCAAGCGGATTATTGCCCGGAACGCTAACGGCGCTGAAGACGGTGATGAGGCGGATCAACCAGGGTTGTCGCGCAATAGAATCCTCTATTACAACGCCTTTACCGAAGACCTGTTCTAC
>NZ_JXQM01000160.1 GCF_000832065.1 Nitrosospira sp. NpAV
CTGACGATGCGTGGGTTGGCGGATTGCCTGGGGCTCAGCCCAACCCCCGTGCGCGAGGCGGTGCGGCGGCTCAGCTCGGAACATGCGATACAGATCAAGGACAACCGGCGCATGACGGTGCCTTTGATGACGCTCGACCGCTTTGAAGAACTGGTTGCACTCCGCGTCGCGATTGAGGTCCATACAGCCAAGCGCGCGTTGCCTTACATGTCGGATGTCATCATCGAAAAG
>NZ_JXQM01000161.1 GCF_000832065.1 Nitrosospira sp. NpAV
CGACGCTCTTCCGATCTCCTCTTCCTCGGGATTAGCTTGAATTGCGATGGTTCGACAACGCCATAAACAAGCAGTCAATAGCTCAAATGTTGAACACTTACGAAGGTGTTTTGGCACAAGTTTGCGAAGTGCTGAGACTTCCGTGAGGCCAAAGAAAAAGGACCGATGGACCATGTCGTCGTAGGGGACAATGGTTCCCTCTACTTCTTCGTACTCACAATGCTTACATGTGACTCTCGG
>NZ_JXQM01000018.1 GCF_000832065.1 Nitrosospira sp. NpAV
AAAGACCGCGAACCTGGAACCAACGGCGAATTGCAACGGCTGTCACGAGGCATCCGCGCAAGATGACTTCGTATTCACGCAATATTACCCTGTTCTCCGTGTTGGAAAGTCGAACCCGGAGAAGGCCATCGGAGGCAAATAAAATGAAATGCTTGATAGGGAATGCAAACATATATACATATCCGTATCGAAACGAACACATCGCTGTTTTGTTGCCCGCAGTTTTGTTCACGATGGCGTTGCTGACACATGCTGGAACAGCGATAGCCGACAAGGGGGATTTTTCCTTATATGTCGACAAGTCAGGCAACATCCGTCTGCCCGATGATTTTCGGCTGTCCATGACCCATTTGGGTTCCTGGTTTGTGCCAGAAGGCGAGGCAAGTGGTTTTCACGATGTCTACACAGAGCCGGAAACGGCGAAGATCTATCGCAAAACCGGGAAATTTCCGGACGGCGCAACCCTGGTCAAGGAATTGCGTTCGTCAACTGCAGGCGCATACACGACGGGCAACAATGTCAGCCATGCGACAGGTGACATCAAGCAGTGGTTTGTAATGATCAAGGATACCAAAGCCCGTTTTGCCAACAATCCTGTCTGGGGGGATGGATGGGGTTGGGCGCTGATTAAAACCGACAGTTCAAATCGAAGCGTTACCACCAATTACCGCACGGAATGTCTTCCCTGTCATATGCCAGCAAAAAGCACCGACTGGATCTACGTCGAAGGCTATCCAACACTAAGCAAACCTGACCGGTAATACTCCTCTGCTTATGGAAAAATGCGGCCGGCATTGCGCGATCCTTGGGTTTCCGGCTTATGGATGAAAACCTAAGAAACCAGGAATCAACCTTCAGCCGAACGCATTAGAAGAAGGCATCGAAGCAGAGAGTGGTAATGGGGTCAACACCGTGAGTAATGTCTAGGTTGCGTGCACTGACTGGCACACAATCAAGCAACTTTTTTGATGCTGATACTTCCGGAAACCCCTTCATGGCGGCAGTTTTCTGAACTTCCCGGAAGAAAGGATTTTGTTGTGTGAGGTGGCGTCGCTCGAAATGGTTCTGCTACCTGGCTGGGATGATCATGCTATGCAAGACTGTGCTTGCCGCATCCGCCGAGTGGTCCGTCAACTCCGCGGGCAACCTGCACTATACCAACGATGCAGCATTGTTCTCGGCGACCCGGCGCCTCGATCTGCACGGAGACCCGACCCAACCGGCATTGGATTCGAGCCTGGCCGGCAAGGGTTCAGACATGGTCTTCGAACCGGATTTGAATGTAATGCGTCCCGTCACCTCAAGATGGGGGCGCACGGAGATCTCCGCTCGCGCTCAGGCGTTTGTCTATACGCTCAATTCACGCTTTAACCATGGAAGCTTCGGCATACAGGCGTTACATGAGATTACACCAGGCACAAAAATTCGCGTCCGCTTTTACTCGACGCCGGACCTCTTGCTGGGGGACAATGAAAGCAAGCGTACGGATTCCATTGCGGAGGAACGGGTGACCAGCTACATTGGATCGGCGCGATTGGAGCAGCGTTTGTCGGATGATTGGGAAGTACGATTGCTGACCCGCTATGGTGCCCGATTGTACAACGATCCCTTCGCGCAGAGAGATGCCACATTCTGGACAATTGGTCCACACCTCGTATGGCATGCTACGAGACGTATTAACTTCACGCTAGGCTACCACTATGAGAAGGGGTTGGCAGATGGCCGTAACCAGCCGACGCTGCGGGATGATACCTCCTATAGCAACCATTATGTGGCGTTTGGATTGGAGTCCGAGATCACGGAACGCCTCGGACTCGAACTGGGCCTCCATTATGAACGCAACAATTGGATCAGTAGCATCGTGGGAGACGAACGGAAAGGCGGTCATGAAACTGTGATCGTGGGAGAGTTCAACGCCAGGTATCGTCTTTCCGAACGATGCCGCTTGCGGGCCGGCTTTCAGCGGTCGCCGCGGAAGCAAAGCTTCGAAGAAGATGTTGTGTACAACACCAATGTCTCGATGGGTGTTTCGTATTTGTTTTAAACCTGCGGCGGTTAATCTAACCAGAAACCAAGCCGGGATCAGATGCAAAATCCGCTCCGCCTGACAATGTGGATCTTGCGCCCATTCCAGCACTAATACCAGTGCACGGCGTGACATTTTACCTTTCAATCCCTTCAAGGTAATAACATATCACCTATCATTCGATCGAGACTTTAGAATACAAATCTTGGACGATCTGTCGATGTTGCAAATTCTCTCGCTAACTACTTCGTAGTAAGATTGATAACGTAGAGGCGAATTAATAGGGCGTGTTAACACTACAGAATGCTTCAACGATTAAAGCGAAGTGAATAAACCCAACAAACATGACGCCAAGTTTCTCGAAGCGCGAGAAAATGCGCCGGCAGCCTTTGAGTCTGCGAAGCAGGCGTTCGATTTCATTATGCCGCCGGTACATGATGCGATCGTATTCCCAAGCGTTGGTTTGATTGCGCTTGGGCGGCACTACCGGCACAAAGCCAAGCTCAAGCGCCACTTGACGTGTTTCCTCGCTTTCGTAAGCGCGGTCCGTCAACAAGGACAAAGGGCGGCTGGGTGGTCCGAGCCGATTCAGCAATTCGTGCCCTTCGTGCGTATCGTGTGCCTGTCCTGGCGACAGCGCAAAAGTGATGGCTGTTCGAGCATCCGCGGCAACCATATGAATCTTGGTGCTCCATTCTCCACGCGACTTGCCCGATGGATTGTGGGTCGTTTTTTTATGCCCCGGTGCCGTCCGGATGAACCTTCACAATGGTGCTGTCCAAGGATATCGCCTCGATCTTGATGCGGATGAGTTGAGTACGCTGCAGCTACTCGAAAAATCGATCCAGCACGCCACTCCTGGACCAGCGATTCATGCGCGTATAAATCGTACCAGGAGGACAAAAGGATGATCAGCCGTTCGTGCCCGCTCTTATAGAACTTGCCCAGGAGGGCCACCAGTATTCCGGTTTCCTCGTCGTTCAGCCTATCGCCGATGGCGTGTTGAATCGCGGCCCCGTAGACGGGCCGCATGCGGTTCAGGAGCGAGCGCCTGGCAGGCTTGATCCGGACGATTTGGCACCGGCCGTCAGCGGGGCAGGACTCACGGCGCATAATGCCTTCTGTCTCCAATCGATCGATCAGTCGCAGTACGTTAAAGTCGCAAGATGGGGAACTTGTAGAACCTGGACATTAAATCACGCATTTACAGCGGCGGCTGACGATCGACTGTCCTCACCATCGCAAAATCAGGAATAGAGATATTGACCAAGCATTACCGCATCAGAAGGCCATAATCGCCGGGAAATTCTTTTGCGTCTTAATAGGTATGCATTCACGTTGATCAGCACTAGCCTGTTTCACTAATAACTTTCAATATGCAAGTGCCGATAATATACTATTGCTGACGGGCAATTACTTTTTCGAACAGGTGGGTCATGACGAATGGTCAAATGACAGAGAAGAAAGCGGATAGTGAGCCAAAATTTGAGCGGTCATGCTGTCCAATTA
The DNA here is from genome assembly GCF_000832065.1 of Nitrosospira sp. NpAV. Classification (GTDB taxonomy): domain Bacteria; phylum Pseudomonadota; class Gammaproteobacteria; order Burkholderiales; family Nitrosomonadaceae; genus Nitrosospira. The sequence continues at coordinate 3,536 of NZ_JXQM01000018.1, forward strand.
CCAACACACTGGATATTCTTGGCGACAAATGGACATTGCTGGTTATCCGGGATCTGGTACTGGGAAAAAAACGCTATCGTGAGCTGATATCCTCCCCGGAAAAAATCGCTTCGAACATACTTGCGAATCGACTAAAGAGGTTGGAGGTTTGCGGGCTTGTTACCCGGCAAGCCTATCAGCAGAATCCATCGCGCTATGAGTACGTTTTAACCAGGAAGGGCGAAGATCTGAGACCGGTATTGGAAGCCATGAGCAGATGGGGGCAGGAGCATTATCCCGGTACCATGATATTTTCCAAACTGTGAGCGTTTGTTGAGGGTCAATGCAGAAATTCCGGCATAGAGCGAAGATCCAAGGAAATATTTTCGTGCTTCGAGGGTAATTGCTGTCTATGATGTAAGAAATCCCGAATAGGGTCTCGACTACGCTCATGTAATCGGTAACGGAGGTCTCATGAGAGATCCATGTTGTCAATCCAACGGTTTGACGGTCGTCAAGTCAGGTAACAGGCAGCGGGCATGATAGGCGTTGCCCTCGTACTGGTGTGCAAGCGACCGGCATCGGGCATCGCGAAGCAACGGCTCGCCGCAAGCATGGGACGGGAGGCGGCAATGCAAATCGCCGAAGCACTCCTTGCCTGTGCTCTGGAGGATGTGGACGATTGGGCGGGTCCGGTAGTTATCGCTCCAGCGCATCCTTCGGATTATGCCTGGGCCGATACGCTTTTACCGCGGTCGCGGCCGAACGTATATATAAAGCCGCAAGCAGCGGGCAATCTGGGGCAGCGGTTGAACAGTCTGGATCGTGAACTGCGCGGTACGGGACTTGAGCAACTGGTTTACATCGGCAGTGATGCCCCCGCGCTTTCGGCAGTCGACTATGCCGCGGTTAACGCTGCCTTGCCGCATCATGACAGCGTGTTGATGCCGGCGGAAGATGGCGGCGTGGTGCTGATGGCGAGCCGCCATGAGTGGCCGATGCTGGGCGGTTTGCCGTGGAGTACCGCCCGCCTGGGTACAGCGCTGGCCGATTGTTGCCGTGCGGCGGGACAGTCCGTCGCTACGCTTAAGCATAGCTTTGATGTGGACGAACACGATGATCTCGTTCGATTGGCGACCGCGCTGAGGACGGATCGACGCCCGGCACGGCGTGCGTTGCACGTGTTGGCTTGTGATCTCGTCCAGCAGAGTCGACAGAGGGAAGCGGGGCATGTCTAGTTTTAGTGCGATCATCCCCTGCTATCACGATGAGGTGAAACTGGCCAATTTGCTCAACCAGTTGCAAGGCCTGCCGCATCGGCCGCTGGAAGCCGTGGTGGTGGATGGCGCCGCCGACGAAGCGTGCCGCAAAGTATGCGATCAATATGGCGCACGCTGGCTGCCGAGCGAACCTTGCCGGGGACGGCAGCTATTGGCGGGAGCGGCGCTGGCGCTAGGTGATGCGCTATGGTTTCTGCATGCTGACAACCGCTTGCCGCCTGATCCGCTGATGGCAATGGACCTCGCGCTTAAGCATGGTGCAGTGGGCGGTTATTTTCGATTTCGTTTCGATATCCCTCGCGCCTGGCCAGCGCTGCTGCTGGAACCGGCTATCGCATTCCGTTGCCGGTTTGGTGTTCCCTATGGAGACCAGGGGCTATTCATGACTCGGCAGGCTTATGCCGATGCGGGCGGCCATGCGCCCTGGCCCTTGTTCGAAGAAGTGTCCCTCGTGCGCGGATTGCGCCGTCTGGGGCGTTTTCTGCCCTTGCGCGAACCGCTCTTTGTCGATCCCCGTCGCTGGCATCGCGACGGCTGGTGGCACCGTACCTGGGTAAACCGCAATCTGGCGCTGGCCTTCGCCTGCGGCGTCACCCCAGGCCAACTGGCGGCTCGCTATCGCTCTAAAACCAACTGACTCCCACATCACGAGGCAATGACCATGCATGATACTGTTCAGCAATATTACGGTGAAACCTTGACCAGCTCACTTGACCTGCAGACCAACGCCTGCAAGATTGACGCGGGTTTACCCGAGTATGTGAAGCCGATATTGGCGCAGGTGCACAATGAGGTGCTGACTCGTTACTATGGCTGCGGCTTGGTGTTACCCGAATTGCTGGAGGATTTGACCGTACTCGATCTGGGTTGCGGCGCGGGACGTGATGTCTATGTGATATCCAAACTGGTGGGGGAGCATGGCAGGGTAATCGGGGTGGATATGACCGAAGAGCAATTGATGGTTGCGCGCCGGCACGAGGAGTATCACCGCAAAGCATTTGGCCATGCCGCCGGTAATGTGCTATTCCTGCATGGCTATATTGAGCGCCTGTGGGAGCTCGAACTGACGGACGGCAGTGTGGATGTAATCGTGTCCAATTGCGTGCTCAACCTCGCGCCCGACAAGGCGGCTGTGTTACGCGAAGCCTGGCGTGTGCTCAAGCCAGGCGGCGAGCTATATTTTTCCGATGTTTATACCGACCGTCGCGTACCCCACGCCCTCACGGGCGACCCGGTGCTATACGGCGAATGTCTCAGCGGGGCGCTTTACTGGAATGATTTCCAACAGCTTTCCCGCGAGCATGGTTTTGCCGATCCGCGCTTGGTGGATGACCATAAAATCACCATCGGCAACGCCGAACTGGCGGCGCGCACCGGGAACATCCGCTTCTATTCCGCCACCTACCGGTTATTCAAGCTGGACAACCTTGAGCCGGCCTGCGAAGACTACGGCCAGTCGGTGGTTTATCGCGGCACGATACCGCATCATCCCCACCTGTTTGTACTGGATAAGCACCACCGCATAGAAACCGGAAAGCATTTTCCGGTCTGTGGTAATACCTGGCGCATGCTGCATGATACCCGGTTCGCTTCGCATTTTGAGTTCTATGGCAACTTTGAGCGGCATTACGGTATTTTTGCCGGCTGCGGTATGGGCCTGCCTTATAACGATACTGCAAACGACACCGCAAATGATCGGACAGGCGGGTGTTGCTAGCCGCTAACCATGAAGGCCATTCCCACCAGCGCCGGACAGCGCGGCCGGTCCGAATACTGGCAGCGTACTCCAGGCGATGAACCACGCGGTTTTATCCAGCCGCATACCCTGGATGAGTTGTGGTTTCACACCGGTACCGCCTGTAACCTTGCTTGCCCTTTTTGCCTCGAAGGTTCGAAGCCGGGTGATGATCGCCTGCAATTGTTGCGGTTTGACGATGCCATCCCGTTTGTGGACGAGGCGCTGGATCTGGGTGTCAGGCAATTTTCCTTCACCGGCGGCGAGCCGTTCATCAATAAGGACATAATAAATATCCTGGATTACGCATTGATGCATCGGCCTTGTCTGGTGTTGACCAACGCAACCGAGCCATTAATCAAACGTCTGCAACAACTGAAATCATTGCGTGAGCGGCCGCATGCACTGAATTTCCGCGTGAGTCTGGATTATCCCGACGCCATCCGGCATGATGCCGGGCGCGGCGAAGGCATGTTTGCCATTGCACTGGAAGGCTTGCACAGACTCCATGACATGGGGTTCCATGTGTCAGTGGCGAGCCAGCTCATGCCCGGCATTCCGTCGGATGTGATTGCGGCGCGCTTTGCCGACATTTTTCGCGCTGCTGGGTTACCCGAAGATCTGCCGCGTATCGAATTCCCCGAATTTCACCCGCCTGGCGCGCGCGTAAAGCCACCTCAAATTACCGAGCACTGCATGACAGCGTTCCAGACCGAGGAAACACGGCGCTCATTCATGTGTGCATTCAGCAAGATGGTGGCGAAAAGCGGTGGCCGGATGCGGGTTTATGCTTGTACCCTGGTCGATGACGATCCGGACTACATTCTCGGTGCAACGCTGACGGAAGCCCTGCAAATACCTGTGAGCATGAAACACCACCGCTGCTACAGCTGCTTCAAGTATGGCGCCACCTGCAGCGAAATGAAACCTGGAAAAAATGAATTGCTGTCGACGAATTTCGATTTTTAGAGACACCCAAGATGAAACATTGGTGGCTGCTCGTCGTGCTGGTGCTATTGGCCGGATTGTTTTTCGTCTTTGATCTCGGGCGTTTCCTCAGTCTCGAAATGCTCAAGAACAGCCGGGACGAACTGCAACAAGCCTTTCAGGTGCAACCGCTGCAAGTTATTGGCCTCTATGCCGCGGCTTATATTGTCATAACCTCGCTTTCCCTGCCCGGCGCAACGTTGATGACATTGGCCGGCGGCGCAATCTTCGGCTTGTGGGTGGGACTTCCGGTGGCAGTCATCTCCGCCAGTATCGGCGCAACCGTGGCTTTCTGGACGGCACGCTACCTGTTTCGCGAGGCCGTGCATCACCGCTTCGGCAGCCATATGAGTGCAATCAATGCCGGCATTGAGCGGGACGGCGCATTTTATCTCTTCACTTTGCGCCTGGTGCCGGTATTTCCTTTTTTCGTAATCAATCTCCTGATGGGGCTTACCGCCATGCGAACCGGCATGTTCTTCTGGGTCAGCCTGGCAGGGATGCTTGCCGGCACTGCGGTTTATGTCAATGCGGGGACCCAGTTGGGCACGCTCACTGGTTTGTCCGGCATTTTGTCGCCATCGCTGATCGGATCGTTTGCTCTGCTGGCCGCCTTTCCGTGGCTGGCACGGTTGGGGTTGGAGCGTGTCAGGGAAAGCAGAGTGCGCGGCCATTGGCCCAGATCGTCGAGGCCACGCCGATTCGATCGCAATCTGGTGGTTATCGGTGCCGGTGCGGCGGGCTTGGTAACATCCTATATCGCAGCCAGCACGCGCGCCAAGGTTACATTGATCGAAGGCTACAAGATGGGGGGGGACTGCCTCAATTTCGGGTGTGTGCCTTCCAAGTCGCTGATTCGTTCGGCTACCTTTCTGCGACAGGCTCGGCGCGCCAAGGATCTTGGCATTGCCAGCGCAACGGTCGACTACGATTTCGGTGATGTGATGGCGCGTGTGCATCGAATCATCAATACGGTTGAGCCGCATGATTCGGCAGAACGCTATACGGAACTGGGGGTGGAAGTCGTTCATGGCAATGCGCGCATTACTTCGCCTTGGACGGTAGAGGTCAACGGACGGACCATAACTACCTGCGCTATCGTTATCGCTACCGGCGCCGCTCCTGCCATCCCTCCGATTCCGGGATTGGAGCAGGTACGCTACTATACGTCCGACACCATCTGGTCGCTTACCGAACGCCCGGAACGGCTGGTCGTGCTGGGGGGAGGACCGGTTGGCTGCGAGTTGGCGCAGGCATTCGCATGCCTGGATTGTCAAGTCACGCAAGTAGCGAGAAGAGGTTTGATGGAGCGTGAAGATGCCGATGCTGCTGCGTTGATTGAAGCGGCGCTGCGCGCCGATGGCGTGCGTGTATTGATTCACACCGAGACGATTCGCTGTGAGCAGGAATCCGGTCAGCAATGTTTGAGGGTGCGCTATCAAGACGGAACCGAAGAAGCGCTTCCGTTTGACGCCATGCTGTGCGCGGTGGGAAGAACCCCCCGGACCCAAGGTTTTGGACTGGAGGAACTGGGAATTCCCATTTCACCCCAGCACACCATCGAAACGGACGCGTGGCTGCAGACGCTTTATCCTAACATCTACGCTTGCGGCGATGTGGCGGGCCCGTACCAGTTTACCCACGTTGCGGCGCACCAGGGCTGGTATGCATCGGTCAATGCGCTGTTTGGCGCCGTGAAACGCTTTAAAGTGGATTACTCGGTAATTCCCTGGACCACGTTCACCAGCCCGGAAGTTGCCCGGGTGGGGTTATCGGAGGAGGAAGCAAAAAAACTTGGTATCTCCTACGAGGTGACACGCTACGGGCTGGAGGACCTCGACCGCGCTATTGCCGATGAAGCCGCGCATGGCTTCGTCAAGGTGCTCAGCGTTCCGGGTAAAGATCGCATTTTAGGCGTGACCATTGTTGGCGAGCATGCCAGTGACCTGCTGGCAGAGTTTGTGCTGGCGATGAAACATGGTCTCGGCCTCAACAAAATACTCGGTACGATCCATACTTATCCCACCTGGTCGGAAGCCAACAAATATGCCGCAGGCGAATGGAGGCGCGCGCATGTGCCGCATCGGCTGCTTGATTGGGTGGAAAAATATCACACCTGGAGGCGAGGTTAAAATATGAAACCAGCATTGATAATGCGATATGTGTTGTTTGCTACAGCACTTTTACTGGGCTCTGGCTGGAGTCTGTCCGGCAACGCCGGTTCGCAAAAACTGGTTTTGACCGGCGCCAGCACGCTCGCTCCGTTAGCGGGAGAGATCGCCCGGCGCTTCGAGTCGCTCCATGCCGGCACGCGCATAGATGTGCAGACCGGAGGTTCCGCGCGCGGCATTAACGATGTTCGCAAAAGTGTCGCCGACATCGGCATGGTATCGCGCGCCTTGAAACCCGAGGAGAAAGGTCTGCATTCGCATACCATCGCCCTGGATGGTATCGGCATTATTCTGCATGCAAGTAATCCAGTTGCCGCGCTCAGCCGGCAGCAGATCAGTGGCATTTATACCGGCAGCATCGTCAACTGGAAGACCGTGGGTGGAAGAGATGCGCCCATCATCGTGATCAACAAGGCCGAAGGCCGCTCGACACTTGAGTTGTTTCTGAACTATTTAAATTTGAAGAACAGCGATATCAAGCCGCATGTGATCATTGGTGACAACGCACAGGGCATAAAGACCGTGGCAGGCAACCCGAATGCCATCGGCTATGTTTCAATAGGCGCAGCCGAATATGAAATAACGCGTAGTACGGCAATCAAGCTGTTGCCGCTCGACGGTATAGCGGCATCGGTGGTTAATATACGTAACGGCACTTTTCCGCTGTCACGGCCGCTCAATCTGATAACGCGGCAGGCGCCACAAGGGTTGATTCGGGACTTCATAGAATTTGCCCGCTCGGAGCAGGTACGTGATCTGGTCGAAGCACAATATTTCGTCCCCGTCAGCGCCCGCTGACGCCATGCAGGTGGATAAGTTGATACTCTGGCTGCTGCGCGGCGGAGGGAGCATCGTGGCGGCCCTGGTACTGCTGATTCTCTTGTTCCTGGCTGTCGAGTCGTGGCCTGCGCTACGGCATATACCGGCCGGGCGCTTTCTCAACGATCCTTCATGGAATCCCGCAGAAAGGATGTACAACCTGGCGCCAATGCTGTCAGGGACACTCTACGCCGCAGGTGGGGCGCTGCTGGTGGCAACGCCGTTAGGAGTAGCCTCGGCGCTGTTTATCGCCTATTACTCATCGCCGCGCACCGCTGGCATTTACCGGAGATTGATCGAGCTGCTGGCGGGTATTCCTTCCGTAGTCTATGGTTTTTGGGGCCTGACCACACTCGTGCCGCTGATTAATCAATTACATCCACCAGGGGCCAGTCTGCTGGCGGGAATTCTGATTCTGACGCTCATGATCTTGCCCACCATCGCGCTAACCGCGCATGCGGCGCTATTGGCCGTGCCGGGAGAATACCTGCGCGGTGCGGCGGCGCTGGGCATGTCACGCTGGGGTATGATTCACGGTGTTGCGCTGCCGGCTGCAAAAACAGGTCTCATGGCCGGCATAATGCTCGCAGCGGGCCGCGCTATTGGCGAGACCATGGCGGTATTGATGGTGACTGGCAATGTGGTGCGGCATGCCGATAGCCTGTTCGATCCGGTGCGCACGCTTGCGGCCAACATTGCGCTGGAAATGGCCTACGCCATGGATGACCATCGCGCCGCCCTGTTTATATCAGGTCTGACGTTAATGCTGATGGTCATGGCGCTTGCAGGCATGGCCGGTTGGCTGGGGAGAAATCCTCATGCCTGAATCAGTTCCTGTGAAATTGGCGCATGCCCTTCGGGATCGCTTCGCGCAACTGGCTGTCTGCCTCGCTGCCGCCCTGGTTTGCGCGGTGTTCGTATGGATAGTCAGTGACTTGGTGCGGGGCGGCTGGGCGCATCTTTCCTGGGATTTTCTTATGGATTCGCCGCGGAATGCCGGCCGTGCGGGCGGCATCGGCCCCATTCTGGTTTCTACCGTTCTAATCCTGCTGATTGCGCTGATGACGGCACTCCCGCTGGGATGGGTGACGGCCGCGCTGCTGGCCGAGTATGTATCCGCCAGCAGCGGTTTTGGGTGCGCGGTGCGCTACAGCTTGCAGGTGCTTGCCGGCGTCCCTTCCATTGTTTTTGGCTTGTTCGGCAATGCTTTTTTCAGTATTTATCTGGATATGGGGTTCTCCATCCTGTCTGGTGGCTTGACCTTGGCTTGCATGCTGTTGCCCATTCTTGTCAGTACCGCCGAGTCGGGTTTGCGTGCCGTACCTGATGCATATCGCCTATCCGCTGCCGCATTGGGGTTGTCGCGCGCAACAACGCTATTCCGCTTGTTATTGCCAGCCGCCGCACCGGCACTGGCCGCGGGCCTGTTGCTGGGGATCGGACGCGCCATGGCCGAGACCGCGGCGCTATTGTTCACCAGCGGTTATGTCGACCGCATGCCAGGTTCATTGCTGGATTCCGGACGTTCCCTGGCGATACATATCTTCGACTTATCCATGAATGTTTCCGGTGGCGACGCCCCTGCGCACGCGTCGACACTGGTGCTGATCGTTGCGCTACTGCTTATCAATATGGCCGCCATGCGGCTCACCGCCGGCTGGCAGCGTAGGAAGATAGTGTCAGAATGAACTCAAACAGGTACCCCAATCCTCATGCACTCAGAGTCTGAGCAACCCATAGACGGGGACAACCATGCCTACACGCTTGGGTCGCTTCAGGCGGGCCCGGTGTGTTGCGAACCGCGACCCTTGATCCAGGTCGACAATTTTACCCTTAGCTACGGTGCCAAGCCCGCGCTGGCTAACGTTACACTGGATATTTATCGCGGTTGCATCACCGCCTTGATCGGCCCTTCAGGCTGCGGAAAAACCAGTTTCCTGTCATCGATCAATCGGCTTACGGATTTGATTCCAGGCTGCCGGATTACCGGCCACATTCGCATAGAGGGCAATGACATTCATGATCCCGCCTGCAATGTGCAGGCGTTGCGGCGGCAAATCGGCATGGTGTTCCAGAAGCCGACGCCGTTTCCGCTCTCCATTTATCGTAACATCGAGCTGCCCTTGCACGAGCATGGCATCACGCGGCGTGCCGATACAAACGCCATCATCGAACAGGTATTGCAGGACGTCGGGCTGTGGGACGAAGTGCATGACCGGTTGAATGCTTCCGCCCTGAGTCTGTCCGGCGGTCAACAGCAGCGCCTTTGCATTGCTCGCGCGCTGGCGTTGAGCCCGCAGATTTTGCTGATGGATGAACCCTGCAGTGCGCTCGATCCCATCGCCTCAGGTGTGGTTGAGGATCTCATCAGCCGATTGCGCGGCCGCTACACCATCGTCATTGTCACTCATAATCTGGCACAGGCGCGCCGCATCGCTAATTATGCAGCATTTTTTTGGGTCAAAAGCCACGCCGGGCGTCTGGTTGAATTTGGTCATTGCCGGCAGATTTTTGAATCGCCCGCCCACGAGCTTACCGCCGCTTACGTAAATGGCGCGAGAGGGTGATTTCAACGAAAAACCCTTTTGTCGTCATGCCCATATGAAAGTAATTTAGCATGG
>NZ_JXQM01000162.1 GCF_000832065.1 Nitrosospira sp. NpAV
CTGCAGCCTGTGATTCCCACGCTTTATCCCACGTTGGATCCGCTCCCATTTGGTTAAATTCTTGCTTGAATCAACATGCTTGAGCGTGACCCTGAACCCGTTTTCGAGCTGACCGTAATCTCCTAACACTCGCCTCGACGTCGAAACGACCGGGGAGACGTACAATGCGACTATCACCAGTGCCGAAAATGAGACACAACATAAAGAATAGAGTAACGCCATGGAAATCC
>NZ_JXQM01000163.1 GCF_000832065.1 Nitrosospira sp. NpAV
CCATGCAAGGCTATCAATTGACATTTTTCACCCAGCAAGACCGCAAGCACGGATATCAGCCCTTGGGCAACTGGTTGATTGAAGAAGCGCGTAAACTTGGAGTAGGTGGCGCAACTTTGATCGCAGCAACCAAAGGTTTCGGGCGCGATCGCAAGTTACACGCTGCATGTTTCTTTGAACTGGCTGATCAGCCTATCGAGGTAACGATGGCACTCAGCGAAGCGGACAATAAACGTCTGTTACAGCGGCTGCGCGATGAAAAGATCAGTGTGTTCTATATCAAGACACCGATTGAATTTGGGATGACCGACGATCCACAGGGAGATTGAAGATGACTTCATACGACTGGTTTTATTGGGCATTGTTATCCGCTATTTTTGCGGCATTAACCGCTATCTTTGTTAAGGTAGGTGTTCAGGATGTGGATGCTGATTTGGCCACCTTAATCAGGACAGCTATCATCATCGTCGTTCTATCTGTGTTTGTGATCTCCACTGGTAAATGGGCCAACCCCTTCAAGCTATTACCCAAGACATGGCTATTTCATGCTCTATCTGGTTGGGCCACAGGGGCTTCCTGGGTGTGCTACTTCCGAGCCCTTAAAATCGGTGATGTTTCCAAGGTTACCCCCGAGGATAAATTCAGTCTTGTCTTGGCGGCTGTATTTGCTTTCACTTTTCCTTTCTCTTATACACATC
>NZ_JXQM01000164.1 GCF_000832065.1 Nitrosospira sp. NpAV
GTAGTGCAGTGCAGTGCATCGCATAGCCTCTATTTCGACTTCCTGGATCGTTTGACATGAAGAAGCCTCTCATTGCCTTTGGTCTTATCGTGGTGCTGGCGCTCGGCGCATGGGACTGGATGCAGCAGCGGGACAAAGGCAACGACGGCACGCTGGTGCTGTACGGCAACGTGGACATTCGGCAGGTGTCGTTGGCGGTCGATGGCAGTGGCCGTGTGGCCGACATGAAGGTCGATGAAGGCGATGCCGTGAAGACCGGCCAGGTGCTGGCCACGCTAGACACCCGAACGCTGGCCCTGCAGGCTGAACAGGCGCAGGCGCAGATCGGCGTGCAGCAGCAGAACCTGCTGCGCTTGAAGAACGGTGCGCGCCCGCAGGAGCTGGCGCAGGCGCGAAGTGGTTATGTCGCCGCGCAAGCCGATGCCGAGCGCGCGCGCAAGGATCTGGCTCGCCTGCAAAGTATCGCGGCCAATACGGATAATCGTGGGGTTAGCGTGCAGGAACTGGATCGCGCCAGGGCAGCCGCGCAGGTTGCGGATGCGCAGGCCGCGCAAAAGCGCGACGCGCTACCCCTGACCGAAATCGGCCCGCGCAAGGAAGACATCGCCCCCGCCGCGGCACAACTGAAAGCCCCCGAGGACCAATCGGCACTGCTGCACACTCATGTTTCGCAGGGTCGGT
>NZ_JXQM01000165.1 GCF_000832065.1 Nitrosospira sp. NpAV
ATGAGTGTGATTGGCGTACAGGTAAGGTTCACGGATCGTTGGCACGTGCCGGGAAAATGAGAGGGCAAACTCCAAAGGTAGCCAAGCAAGACAAGAAGAAGAAGCCCAGAGGTCGTGCCTATAAGCGGATGCAATACAATCGCCGTTTCGTCACTGCCGTTGTTGGCTTTGGGAAGAAGCGCGGACCCAACTCGTCAGAGAAGTGAGGCCGGACATGTAGGAGTCTTACATTATATTGATAATTTTCTAGCTTCATTAGCATTACATTGTTATGATTTAGTTTGGAGTCTTTCTTTGCTTTAAGAAAACTATAACATCGGTATC
>NZ_JXQM01000166.1 GCF_000832065.1 Nitrosospira sp. NpAV
CCTGTGCACTGGCTAATTGTGAGATTGATGAAGATCAGGCAGCAGATGCATTGGGGCAGATTGGGTTAGCAGGACGTGAAATGTTGCCTGCAAAAGTGCTGTCGCAAGGGCAGCGCAGACGGGTGGCCCTGGCACGGCTGCTGGTGGTACAAACCAAATTGTGGATATTGGATGAACCTTTGACCGCTTTGGATATTGCAGCGGTGGGGCTGATCAAGGAAATATTGGAACACAATCTGTCGAAGGGAGGGATGGTTATCATGACTACTCATCAGGAAATCGTCATGACTGCTGCAGCTGTGCATCATTTGACTTTATCCTGATTCGATATGATCTGGTGGATAGTTAAGCGGGATTTATTACTGGCAATGCGTCGGCGCTCCGATGTGCTGACGACGCTGTTTTTTTTCATAATAGTTGTCAGCCTGTTTCCATTGGGTGTAGGCC
>NZ_JXQM01000167.1 GCF_000832065.1 Nitrosospira sp. NpAV
GATTTGTGGTGTAGGATAGCAAAGCTGGAAGTGTATTTGCTGCATTGGGTGCAGATGAAAGGGTTAATCTCTATTGGGGTGTAGCAGCTGATGGATCAGTAGTTGTTTCAGATAACTTGAAGCTTATAAAAGAAAGCTGTGCTAAATCATTTGCACCATTTCCACCAGGGTGTATGTTCCACAGTGAGCAAGGATTGATGAGTTTTGAGCATCCAAGGAGCAAAATGAAGGCAATGCCAAGAATTGACAGTGAAGGGGTGATGTGTGGTGCCAATTTC
>NZ_JXQM01000168.1 GCF_000832065.1 Nitrosospira sp. NpAV
CTGGGCATATTGAGGAGGATATCCCTGCGGAGGGTATCCCTGTTGAGGATAACCTTGAGGATATCCTTGTGGGGGATACCCTGGTGGTGGATAAGCATCCTTTGGAGGATAACCTTCCGGTGGATAACCTTGAGGAGGAGGAACACCAACTGGAGGCTGTTGTTGGTTGTAATAACTCATCGTTTTTCTATGTGATTTTCCTGCAAATAGTTTCGCTAAG
>NZ_JXQM01000169.1 GCF_000832065.1 Nitrosospira sp. NpAV
CGACAATAACTCGCCATCAAGAATTTTACAGAAACAGACTAACGTAATAGCTGGATACAAAAACCTTCCAGGAGAAATCCGCCGATGCCTTCTAACTTAGCTGAGTCTTATGATACGTGTACCGGCCAACTTATCATGCAGAAATTGCCGATCACGATTAAACAAAGCCCACAGCAACCCAAATCCCAGAAAACTAATGCCTATTACAGCCATAAGGTAGCGCACCATCGCTTGTTGCGTGGTAACTTTTCCGCCATTGGCAGAAACAAGCTGTAATTTCCAGGTCTGCATGGCCAGCGTTTGGCCACCATGAGTCCAGAACCAGATAAAATAGATACCACC
>NZ_JXQM01000170.1 GCF_000832065.1 Nitrosospira sp. NpAV
CTCCAACGTCGCTCGCGAGGTCGGCCTGCATCCAGGCCAGGTGGCTGCGGCGATCAAACGCCTCGAGCGAGAGCTGGATATCCGTCTATTCGCTCGTTCTACGCGCAGCCTGCGGCTGACTGCCGAAGGAGAGCAGTACTTGCCGTTTGCCCGCGAGGCGCTAGATACGTTGCACGAAGGTCAAGACCGGATACGCCGGGAAAGTACCCGGCTGCAGGGTTTGCTGCAGGTTTCGGCTCCATCAGATCTAGGGCGCAACCTGCTGTTGTTATGGCTTTCCGAGTTTCGCCGTCAGCATCCAGCGCTCAGTCTTCGTCTACTAATTTCCGATCAAGTGGCGGATGTTTTTCGAGATCCGGTCGACGTTGCACTGCGCT
>NZ_JXQM01000019.1 GCF_000832065.1 Nitrosospira sp. NpAV
TGCGCCTGAAAAGGAGCCCAGCGTGCGTTCTCCGTCGCATGTTTGGTTATCTGGCTATTGGGACTGGCAGGATCATCACTGGGTATGGAAACCTGATGAAAGCATGGCGCAGGTGCAATCAGCTGCTAACGGTCCGGCGCCTGAACCCCATGCTCAAGCCTCTGTGCCAGAAGCTATTACTCCCGCGCCTTCTCCGTTGCATGGTAAGTCTAGTTACTGGGACAACTGGATTGCACCTGAAAAGGAGTCCAGCGTGCGTTCTCCATCGCATGTTAGGCTATCTGGCTATTGGGACTGGCAGGATCATCACTGGGTATGGAAACCTGATGAAAGATATGTCAAATAGAGAAGCCTTCGAGTGGCCAGCTATGTTGGGCATGCAAGGACCGTGAAGTAAGGAAGATCTAGCGGGTTGGACATTGTTTTTTATTCAACTACATTATTGATGTCCGTACGTGTGTGAAAGTCTTATAGATCAACCTGATTGCAATGTCATGCGGGATAATGCATGGGGACCAGTGGCATTACCCCTCATGCTTCAGCCCAAATGCGATTTGCTGCTCGGTAAATTTACTCCGCTTCACGTCATGACCCCTTTCAGCAAGGTTAAAATCATGCCGGAAATTCCACTTTTAAATGGTGCTGTTTTGTGGGATGGGGTCACTGCTGAGGCCGGCAACGCTGCAGGCGTCCGGTTCATAGGCGATGAACAGCATGGCCTATGACAGCCCGGCCGGAAAACTGCTCAAGAAAAAACAATCGCTCGCGGCGCATCCAGCCCTGACAGTTCCCCGCTTTGCTGCATATCTTGCAGCGCCCGCAGAATCATTTGCTCAAGCATTCTTCCAAAGGCTTGGTTGGAAGGAAAGACCTTTATGCCCTCAGGTATCTCCGTATTGCCGAAAGCGGTATGGAATGCATGTTTGATGCCGGTTCGCCTGATTGTCTTTCCTTTCAGGGTGATGGCCATCGACATGGTATAGGCATCGGTAATGGTTTTTCCAACCATCCATAGAGGAAACCTCGAACGAGAGGCTTCCACGGCGACGGTGCCGCTGTCGGCAATATTGTTTAGAACTATCCTGATAGCGCCATCGCCCTGATCCTCGACGGCGGAAACGACATCGATCGGCAAAATCACGCCGGTATCGCCGAGTATCTTTGCGGCATAATCTCTCAATGGAACGTCTCCCTGGGGAAAGGGATCGCCATTTCGCTGAAACTCGACAACGAGCTGCAGCCGAAGTGGCGTCTCCCGTTTCTTGACATCTTCATATTTTATCTTGGGTAACGAAGCCCCCAGAAATGATCGGGGCGACGCGCACCCCATCAATGCGGAGGACACGATGACAGATGCCAGTATTACGCGGGGACCGAGGTTCATAGATGCTCCGTATGGGGTTCACGGTGAATGACGCGCGCTCAGGAACCGGTGCTTGGCGTTTGTCCTATGACTAATTTCTTGCTATCTGTTGAGGGTAGTCCATTATGCTTAATGCTGCAACCTGTAGGATATCGTCATCCTTAAAACTATCCCAGATCTACTGAAAATATCGTGCCGGGGAACCTCTCAACGGATTTTCCTCTTCATATATAATCCTGAATCCGGCGGCTCGCCGCTCATTTTCCAGTTTAGGGCTATGCATCCACCAAATTTTTTATGCGGCTTGCTTCTCATCTTTGCGGTGAGCTCGTGCGGCTGCCGAATCTAAGGTAATAATGAGCCCGGAAACTCCCTTCGATTGTGTCACCTTTGGATTTGATCGCGTGCGAATTCGCGAGGCGCTGTCGGTGCTGGGATTGAACGGGGAGCATGCCGGGCTGGCAAATCGCATACGGAGCGAGGTCATAGAAGAAAAGGCCGATGCACTGGTTCATTCCTGTTGCCTCACACTTGCGCGCGATCGAAGTTTCGCATTGATCGAACGGAGTATCGGTATCGAATGCTTCAAGCAAACATGGAGCGGGCATCTACAAAACTACGGCCGGGATTTCGATACGTCGGAATATTTTGGAGAACGGCTGGCCATCGCCGCCGCTTTCGTTCGCGCAAAAATCCCCCTGAGCATTCTGCAGTTGCAGCACAGCCTCACCCAGCAAGCGCTGATAAGTAATCTGTCCGTCAAGTTTGTGGACGATGCGGCAACCTTTCAGTCATTCGTCGACTGCATTCTCAAGCTCACCTCCCTTGACATGTACCTGAGTGCCGAGGGATACCACCTTCCGCAAATTGACGAACTGCGAAAGGCGCTCGCCAGGCTGCGCAAGGAAACATCCCGCTGGCACCAGGAGGCTTCAACCGATCAACTCACGGGCTTGATGCGGTATAACGCGCTCATGGAAACCCTGGGACACCATATCGATATTGCGCATGAAGGTCACGAAGGCCCAGGCGGCGATGCTCTGTGCCTGGCGATGATCGATCTGGATTTCTTCAAGAAAATCAATGATACCCATGGGCACGTGGTGGGTGACTTCGTGCTCAAGCATGTGGCGGGACGGATTCAGGCGGCGGTGCGTGACTTTGACATGGTCGGCAGATTCGGCGGAGAAGAATTCGTCATCATCATGACGAATACGCATATGAAATTGGCGGAAGTCATCGCGGAGCGGATACGCAAGGGGGTGATGGACACCCCGTTGCATTTGAAGGAACTCAGCATCCCGGTCACGATCAGTATTGGCGTGGCGATGTTGAGAGAAGGCGAGCGCAAGGAAGCATTGATTGAGCGTGCGGACAAGGCCATGTACGAAGCAAAAAAAATGGGACGCAATCGCGTCATGGTTGCCAAAGACGCTGATGAATCCGGAACGCTTCCGGAGTTGTAGTTGGGTTAGGCCATATAGCGCTCCGATCACCCATCCAGCGACTCCACCCTACTCAAGCGGACAGTCCGCAGGGTGTCGGGCTGTTCACATGCACTACCGGAAGCGGAGACCAGCACAACCTGATCGTCCGGTTCCGCCAGCCCCTGCGAGATCAGCCACTCCCTGGCTTGAACCAGACACGCCTGCAGGCCGGTTCCGCCAGCGCCGGACGCAGTGGAAAGCAGAGGTGAGACGCCGCGCACCAATGCCAGGCTTCGGTACAACCTGATGGAGCCCGCCACGACGACAAGCGGTGCCTGGGGGCGGAAACGGGCAATAGCCAGCACCGCTGCCATGGAATGGGCGGGCACGATGATGGCCCGGGCACTAAGCCGTGCCGCGAGCTGGCAGGCGGCGAAACTCAGAGCACTGGGCGGCTTGTCGGGCGAATTGGGCATGTCCGTCGCCCGCATCCGGTCATGCGCCATGCGTAAGCTGTAACCCTTCTCTGTCGCTGTGAGCACGCGGGCAAGAAACCGCACGGCGGCGACAGGAAACTGGCCGATGGCTGTCTCGGCCGAGAGCATCACGGCATCCGTTCCATCGAGTACCGCGTTGGCAACATCGGTGGCTTCCGCCCGTGTCGGATGCTCGCGCTCCACCATCGACTCGAGCATCTGCGTGGCGGTAACCACCGGGCGTCCGCGCGCATTGGCCACTGAGATGATGCGCTTCTGCACAACCGGTATTTCGGCAAGATCGGTTTCGACGCCCAGGTCTCCACGCGCAACCATCACCCCGTCGGATGCCTCCACGATCCCCTCGAGATCCGCCAGCGCGTGGCGCTTCTCTATCTTGGCCATCAGCAGCGGTTGCGCTCCAGCCCCGGAGGGCAGACATGCCCGCACCCGCGCAAGATCGCCGGCAGATTGCACGAACGACACGCCGACCCATTCGATCTCATGCGCCACCGCGAATGCAAGATGACGCCGGTCATCATCGGTGGGCACCAGCTCGTTCAGGACTGATTCGGGAACGTTGATTCCTGAGCCGGAGCGCACAATACCGCCGATGATCACTTCGCACCGGACGCTGACAGCGGTCGCGGTCCTGACGCACAGCTCGATCGAGCCATCGGCCAGAAACACCGACTCTCCCGGGCGAAGCGCCTGAAGCAGTTCCGGATCCCGCACCGGCAAAAGACGGTTGCGCTCTTCCGCGCCCTCCCCTTCCTCTTTCACGAGACTAACCTCCGCAATCAGTCTGACGATCTCACCTTCAGCCAGCTTGCGAAAATCATCCGGCAGATCGCCAATGCGGAATTTCGGCCCTGGCAGATCAATGAGAATGGCTACCGGCTGGCCAAGCGCGTTTGCCGCTTGCCGCACCCGCTCGATGCGCCGCGAATGATCGGCATGATCGCCGTGCGAGGCATTCACGCGCGCGACATCCATGCCGCATCCGATCAGCTGCTCGATAATTCCGGGATGGTCGGTCGCCGGGCCCAGCGTACATACGATCTTGGTTCGCTGCCAACTGTGAGGAGTCATATTGCCGTTGTCTCTATATAATTCGGCAGATTTCAGATATTGTTGTCTTCGTGGGTTCAAACAAGGAGACACCATGCCCAAACTGACCGACTACGTCAAGATGGCGGCGGACGAGTATCTGGAAGAAACGGGAAATACCGAACTGAATGCTCGCTGGATCGCCGAATTCTTCCAGGATTATGGCGTGCAGGATGCCTACCCTCGACAGGACCTGGTCGCTTTTGCGGAAATGGTGCAGAAAGAGCTGACCAGGAATGAAGAGCGAGCCGCCAAAAAAATGCGTCTTCTACTGGACAAAGCCCTGCGCGGAATAAAATCCGCACGCAAGCTTTAGATAAGCCCGCTCAATAGTTTTAGGAGTGCCAGGGGCAGGGACACGGGGCATGGCAATAGCTCCACCCCCAGCCTTCTCACCGCCTTTTGAAAGATGCCGCACCATCAGGGGCCAAAGGTTCCAGGCGACCATTTTCCTAGCGCCGGCTGCAGGAAAAAGTGATCTCGCATAGTCCTTTCGGACGAACCTGATGCCCAATCCAATGGGCGTCATGTCATATTTGCCCTCTATCCTCTTCCAAAGTTGTAATCGCGGCCTTGCAATGGCGGAAGTACGGCATCGGTCATTTCGAGTGGCATATATCCCGATGCCTTGTTCAGTGCCATGCTGCTTGAACTACTGATCGCTGTTTCTCTTTCCGCGATGGCCACGCCGCATCCAAGGTTGCCCTTGATCTGAGCGGTGATTTTCATCGCCAGTTCTCGATGCGGCAGTCATTCGTCCGCTGCCAACCGTTCGGAGAACAAACAGACCATGAAAATTGCCCTCAAACCGCTGCTCGTCATCCTTGCTGCCGCCCTCGCCACCCCGGCGTTCGCTGCCGGCAATACGCTAATCGGGTGGGCCATGCTTCCTGCCGCCACCTTTGCCGATGGCCCGACCTCGGGTCAGTTCGCCGCCGCCAACCCATATGGGACCCATCTCCCCCCATACGCCGACCTGCAGCCCGTGCAAGGTTTTTCTGCCGTGCTGGCGGGACCTGAGAAGGATACCTTCCTGGTGATGACTGACAACGGATTTGGCGCACAGGCCAATTCAGCCGATACCCTGTTGCGTATGTACGCCTTGAAGCCGGACTTCAAGACGGCATCCGGCGGTACCGGCAAGGTTTCTGCGGTTAATTTCACGTTGGGCACTGAATTGGGCAGATTTTCCGGCCCCAGCCGGATCACGCTCAACGACGCAAATCAAAAACTTGGGGTCACGATCCAGGCCGATCTGGATAACTACTATAACGATCCCAGCAAGCCAGCCGTCGACCCGGACATCAAATTCGGCCGCCTGCTGACCGGCGCTGATTTTGACATCGAATCGGTCCGCCGCGATAAGAACTGCAATCTTTGGTTCGGTGACGAGTTCGGGCCTTACCTGGTCAAGACCGATACGTCCGGCACCGTTCTGCGCAGCGAAATCTCCCTGCCCGGTGTCTACGCGCCCCAGCACAAGGATGTCATCGCTGGCTCCGCCATCGCCAACCTTGGCAGCTCCGGCGGCTTCGAGGGGATGGCGATCAACAGGCGTGGCGACAAGCTATATACCTTGCTCGAGAAGACCGTTACCGGCGATATGGCCAAGACGCTGCGCATCAATGAGTTCGATATCGACGACGAGGCCTACACCGGTGTCAGCTACGTTTATCCGCTGGACTCCGAAGGCAATGCCATCGGCGACATGACCGCCATCGACGACCATCGCTTCCTGGTCATCGAACGCAATGGCGATACCGCGACCAGCGGCACTCCATTCAAGAAGATATTCATCGTCGATATCCAGGATGTCGCCAGCGATGGCACGCTCAGGAAGAGCGAATGGGTCGACCTGATGAATATCGCCGACCCGGACGACCTGAACGGTGATGGCAAGACTACATTCACTTTCCCGTACGTGACGATCGAGGACTTGTTGATCCTCGATGCCCAGACCCTGCTGGTGATTAACGACAACAACTTCCCTTATGGCGGTGGCCGCGAACTGACGTCCGACAATACCGAACTGCTGAAAATCCGCCTAGCGAAACCGATCTCCGGCCTCGGGCACCACCGCCACGCTCATGGCAAAGTCTCTGCCAACCGCTGCGAAGCTCGCGAAGAACATCACGACCGTCGTTGACGCTGTCATAACTGCGGCTCGCGGGGCTCTGGCCGCGCGAGCGGGACAGCGGAAGAAATAGCGTCAAACCCAGATCTGCTGCATTCACCCTGATCCCGCTGCCCCCAAGAAAACAACCGACCAGCAGCGCCCATTCTGAATCGCCCGGAACTCTTCCATACCTGTAAGATTTTGCAGGTATTCACGCTCACAATTCTCCTATCTAATGCCATTATCGTTAACAGCGATGAAGGGAGGGCATTGGGAATAGAAGCACCGCTTGCGTAACACCGGTCAAGCGCAACCGCTTGACACATTCACACCAATCGTGGAACTGGCTCTATATACCGGTAAGTTGAGGTATTCGAGTCAGGTTCGCTTCATTTAATCCGGATGTTTCCATGACTTCGCGCGACCATCGCTCAGGGCTCTTGGCTGGCAGGAAATTTTGAATGGAATGGCGCAATGATGCCTGTGCCCGGCCAAACAAATCTCCGATATCGAACACTCGCCCTGTGAGGATGCGAGCCGATTCATGAAATATCCCGGTTTACCTCATACGGAGAATAACAAATGAAAAACGGATTTGCATTCTGGATCGGCGGCATAGCGTTCGCGTCCGCCATGCTCGCACCGCCGCCTTCATCCGCGGCGGCTCCGCTCCCCATTGATCAGGGGAAGGAATGGACGGCTTCCGCCCAAAAAGACTTCTATAGCCGCGACCAGGGTTCACGGATCATGCCGCTTAGCTGGATCGCCGCGTTAAAACAGCCGAACGGCAAGCCTTTTATGGCCGATAGCCTGAGCCGGTATGGTTATTTGCCTAATGAGGCGAGCCTCCCCGCCGGACTGCCGGTCGGCTTTACCGTCGGCAGCGGAAGTAACGGCCAGGAGATTGGCATGAATTGCTCCGCATGCCATACGCGCCAGATTGAAGTCAATGGTAGCCTCTACCGGATCGACGGTGGCCCGGGTATTGTCGACTTCCAAAGTTTCCTTGCCGATCTCGATACGGCGGTAAATACCGTGCTGACGAATCAACAGGCATTTACGGAATTTGCCCATGCCGTGCTGGGTCCGTCGCCAACGCCGGCAGAAAAGACGAAGTTGGGCCAGGCGCTACAGGCCTGGTATTTGCCTTATCACACGTTGATGAAAGGTGCGCTGCCCGCTTCGCCCTGGGGACCGGCACGGCTCGATGCCGTGGCGATGATTTTTAACCGGCTTACCGGGCTCGATATCGGTCCGCCGCCCACTTATATGATCCCCGAGAATATCAAGCCCGCCACCGCCCCGGTACGTTATCCGTTTCTCTGGAATGCCGCGATTCAGGACAAAACCCAGTGGCCCGGCTTTGCCGGGAATGGCAACAATATCTTGGCGCTCTCACGTAATCTGGGTGAGGTTTACGGGGTTTTCGGCGTTTTCCATCCCAAGAAAGATGCGTGGCGGTTGCTTGGCGTCGACTACCTGCATAACAACTCGGCCAATTTTCAGGGGCTCGAAGCGCTGGAGGATCTGATTCGAAAAATCGGCGCGCCCAAATGGCCGTGGAAAGTGGACCAGGCGCTTGCCAGCAAAGGCAAAGCAATCTTTGCACGCAAGACTGACCAAGGCGGCTGCGTCGAGTGCCATGGAATCAGCCCTGGCCAAACCCGGTTCTTCGACCAGAAAACCTGGGCCACACCGGTACTGGATGTCGGCACCGATTCCAGGGAATACAACATTCTTGGCTGGACCGTAAAGACCGGCGTGCTTGAAGGGGCAAAAATCCCCTTTCTCACCCAACCTCTCAAACCGGTCGATACGGCCTTCAACGTTCTGGGATTATCGGTAATCGGCTCCATTCTCCAGCATTACGTTCCGGTATTGATGAAGACGCAAGATCAGGCGCAGGTGAAGGGCATGCAATCGCCATTTACGCCCGAAACCGAATCTCTCAAGGATGCGTTCAAAGCACCGGCGCCCACAACGCCTTCCTATGCCTATGAATCCCGGGTGCTTGAAGGAATCTGGGCAGCCGCTCCGTATCTGCACAATGGATCGGTGCCAACGCTTGCCGAGTTGCTGAAGCCCGCAGCCGAAAGGGTTGCTTCGTTCAAGGTCGGCCCGGCATACGATCTGGTCAATATTGGCCTTGCCGCCGAGCAGACCAAGTTCGACTACACGTTGCAGACTACGGATTGCAGCGACCGCAATTCGGGAAACAGCCGCTGCGGCCACGAATTCGGCACCACGCTTTCGGCGGACGAGAAAAAAGCGCTGCTCGAATACCTCAAGACGCTTTAACCGCTTGACATCATGCGGCAACAGCCCCCTCTCCACATCCCCGAGAGGGGGTCATCCCGCCTAGTGCAGCAAGGATTCAAGAACTGCATGACAGCGCTGAACATCCCGCCTTGTTGCGTGCCCACTCGGGCCGCCGGTCCGCAAGCGCTTCATGCTCGGGCTGCTCGTCATAGGGGTGTTGCAACACTTCCATCAGCCGTGCGATGACGGAAGCATCGCCCTGCCCCAGCGCCTCGATGGCCTGCTGTGCCAGATAATTGCGCAGGACATACTTGGGATTGGCGCGCCTCATCCGCTCCAGGCGCACATCCGCAAACTCCGGCAAACTGGTAGCCTCCCTATCCAGGCGCACCCGTGCGATATAGCGGCGCAGCCAGGCGGCCAGGCGGCTCTGTTGCGCGGGCGTCTCGTCGGCATAAAACGCCCGGCGCAGGGGCGCGGCTAGCCCAGCGTCATCCATGGCCTCCGCTGGATTGCCACCTTCAGCATCCACGGGAATGTCCATCAGCCCGCGAAAAAACAGGGTCATATCGGTCTCAACCTGTTGCAGCAGATCAAACAAGCCGCTCACCAGCGTGTCGTCCCCATCCTGTCCCAGCGAAACCAATCCGAGCTTGTCCGCCAGCATGCCGCGCCATGCATTCTGAAACGTCTCGCCAAAGACCGTCAACCCGTATTCCAGCGCCGCGTGGTCCTCGATCAGCGGAGCAAGGGCGCTGGCTAGCCGAGTCAGATTCCAGTGCGCGATCTCCGGCTGGTTGCCGAAGCAATACCGTCGGCCTTGCGCATCTGTGGTATTGGGCGTCCATTGGAAATCAAAACCCTCCAGCCATCCATAGGGGCCATAGTCGATCGTTAGCCCCAATATCGACATATTGTCGGTATTCATCACACCGTGGACGAAACCCACCCGCATCCAGTGAGCCACCAGTCTCCCGGTGCGGCGGCAGATTTCTTCGAACCAGCGCGCGTAAGTTGACGGTGAGGGCGTGCCCAGTCCGGGGAAATGCTCGCGTATCACGTAATCGGCCAGACGCCGGAGCGAGTCCAGTTCATTGTACGCCGCAAGGATTTCAAAGTTGCCGAAGCGCACGAAAGATGGCGCCACACGGCAGACGATGGCACCCGTCTCGGGACGCGGATTGCCGTCATAAAACATGTCGCGCACCACCATTTCGCCGGTTGCCACCAGGCTCAACGCCCGGGTCGTCGGTACCCCCAGGGCGTGCATGGCTTCGCTGCACAGAAATTCGCGCACCGACGAGCGCAGCACCGCGCGGCCATCCGCGGTGCGTGAATAGGGTGTTTTGCCCGCCCCCTTGAGCTGCAGCTCCCGGCGTGCGCCGTCCGGACCGAGTATTTCGCCCAGGGTAATGGCGCGGCCATCGCCGAGCTGGCCCGCCCAATGGCCGAACTGATGTCCGCCGTAACGCGCCGCATACGGCTGCATGCCGGGCAGGACGCGGTTGCCGCCGAGCACTTCGACTGCCGGACCCGTAGGCGAATCCGGACGCGAAACGCCGAGCAGCTCACCCACCGGATCCGCCCAGGCCAACAGCCGGGGCGCCCGCACCGGGGTTGGGTCAACGCGGGTATAGCAGGCGTTGCGCACCGCACGGGGGATGTTGTGGGTCTCCGGGTCGCCCGGCAGGGCGTGCACGAAGCTATTGTCGAATTGCATATCGCACAGATCGGTGAGACTGGGGCTATCGGCGGTTGCGGGGATGGCAGGCACGGCGGCGGCATCGTGCGCCTCATCGTGCACCTTTACGCTGCGTTTAAGATTGATTGGGCTCATAAAAGTTGACTCATAAAATTTATCGATTTCAGCAGGATGGGCAAGCATGCGTAACCCATCAAAGCACGCGCACGACCCGGCACATCAAATCCCGACCGGGTGCTGGCGGACAATGCCGGCATAATGATCCATTTGTCATTTCGTTCAAACAATGGCGCGCAGCGTCTTGCCTACCGTCCTCTCGAGATCCGACGACAATCTTTTCTTCAGGAGCGGCGCACGCCCGTATGACTCCTGTTGAGAGAACGCCATATCGCAAAGCTGGGCGGCATACTCGAACGCAATCGCGTCACCCGCGCGCTGGTGATAAGTTGGCGGGGACGTTTTCAATAAATATGACAATACGGCCACGCCTCCCTCGAAATCGGCAGTCATGACAGGCTCAAAAATCTTTTGATCGAGCGTGCTTAAATCGAGCGCCGCCTCGTTATCCATTTGAAGCCGGAAAAGCGGCATGGGCAGCGTGCCTGCCCCCAGGCCTAGATAGCGCGTCACGCCCACCAGATCCTCCGGCTGCTCGAGTACATGGCCAATGAGCATGCGCTGATCATCCGCATACGCTTTCATCATATTATGCAGAATGGCATGAAAATCTTTTTCCCAACCGGGCTCCGACATTTCATGGAGTTGTCCGTAAAAACCGACACCACGATTAGCCCAATCAAGCAACTCGTTGAGCGATTCACGCCAGGGATTGAGGCCAAGCGCCTTGTCCCAGCAATCCCAGGTTGCGGCGACGCCCAAAGCGGTATTCCCAGGCGTATCCGCCTCGGCGGAATCGGCAAGGAGGAGTTTTAGCAGATTTATTAGACGCTTCGCCGGGGATACCGACCCGCCCTCCTTGCTATGACTGCCCAGCAATGTCCAGGTTCCGATCGTCATGACCTTGAAACTTGCAGCGAAAGCTTTTTCAAGCTCACCCTCACGGCCTGTAATGTCCGGCATTCCCCGTAACGATAAGTCCAGCAGAAACTGCCAAAGCCGGGCAAAGGGCGAATGACTTTGGCCCAGGAAGAATCTCGCAAAGATGCGCGCCTGCTGCTCCCCCTGCGCCTGCCATATGGCGCCCAGCTGCACCGTCAAGGCAAGTACTTCCTGTATATTGGCGGGCGTGATCAGATGCCGGTATTCAAGGGGGGCGGAATCCTCCACGCCCTGAGCAAACGCTTGTATGTTCGCATATCCGTGTGCCGCATTTCCGGCCGCCAGCGCGAATACGGCTGCCGGGTCGTCGTCAATCGCGTGAATCCCCGGTTCACGCGGCGCCAGCAACGCCTCTTTCGAGATGATGGGCACAGGTATGACGGAAGGTTTTTCTCCATTGACCCCGAATGCTGCCCATTCCTCCAATTGTGATTCCCGCTCCTCCGCGGACAACATCATCCATCCGTTCAGCGGAACAGGAAACACATTGCCGGGCAGTTCCTTGACCGCACGTAACGCCTTGATCCCGTTCAATACCGCCTGAAGCCGATTTCTGAACAGCATCCCATTATACGAACCCAGCAAAAAATCGTGATAGTGCCGAATCTCGTGCTCCATCACAGACCGTATCAGAATGGGACCAAGGGACTCCTCTTTATCTCCAGGGAGTCCGCCATGCGTTGGAGATCTCAGGAATGACAGGAATTCGTCGTAGGCCGCCTGCGAGGCGATACGGATGGTAACGCCGGCAAAACGGGGATTAAAACCGCCGAAGTCATTCTGATAAAAACCGCCCGGGATGCCTGAATCAGGCTTTATTGTCAGAGGCATCGGCTGCGGGAGCGGGTACTGTGCCGGACGAGCCGTGGGTAGATAACTGCTTTTCCAGATTTTCCGGCGTCGACTTGTTATCGATTTCGATAAGCGTCGCTCCCGTGGCGGTTTTTACTTCCAGGCGCCGCTTTTCATTGTCCTTGAAATGCCGCGCAATTTCGATCAGGTATTTGACCAGCGTGAAGGTATTGACCACGATGGCAACAATCGCGGCAGCCTCCAGCAACCCTAACGCCAGTTCCGTCTTATCGATCGAGCCTTCAACAGGCTCGACCTGCACCCCTTGTCTGGCAAGCTCCGCGCTAAGATCATCTATGAAAGATTTCTCACCCGTGATTCTTATTCGCATGATGATTCCTCCTGTAAGGGTTGGAACATTGATGGTGGTATTGAAGCATATTGACGGTTCACTCGCAAAGTTTACCCGACTCTCCCCGAGTCTCGTGACCGCCCATCACTTCATTGCGGCGGGGGAGGCGGAGGATTGCCGGGTGGCGGGGGAGGCGGAGGATTGCCGGATGGCGGGAGCAGCGGAGGATTGCCCCCAAGCCCCGGATTTCGGTCGTTATCCATGATTTGACCCGAGACAGGCACACGATGGCCTTTGGCATACATGCACTGGATGAAACCCATGTCATAACGTTGCTGAGCGGCATATCCCGAAGTCCTCGCAGCGCTTGTACCCATCAACCCTCCTACCAACAGGCCGCTACCCGCGCCAATCACCGCACCGGTTCCCCCCCCGAACGCGGCGCCTGCCGCCGCGCCAACCCCAGTGCCGATGGCGGCGCTTCCGGCTCCACTGGATACGGCTGCACGATTCGGCGTTGTTCCACGAACTTGTTCAACGGCATACTGTTTACAGTACGAGTCGTCCTCCCGGAATTGATCGAAAGTCTTGCCAGAGCCAGGCAGCACCATCACGCTAGGGCCGCTGGGTATGCTCGCGCACGCCGCCAGCAAGAACAGGGGCAGCAACGAAAATTGTCTAGGGATTTTTAGCATGGTGGACTCTTTATTGAACAGGTTGAGGAGCTACTTGCAGCCAGCCATCGGGACATTTCTTCACGTACGGATAGTATCCCTCCGGATTGCGGCAATAATGCCAATAATTGACGGGGGCCGGTGGTGGCGGTGGTTTCACCACTGCCTGTTGCGGCTGTTGTTGAATATATACGGGTGGCGCTTGCGGCACGGCCACAACCGGAGGGTACCCATAATAAGGGGGGTAATAGGGCATTCCAAAACCATAGCCGCCATAACCCCACCCCCAACCGCCATAATAACCCGGCCCGAATCCGCCGAAACCAAAACCAGGATAAAAACCTCCTATGCCAATGAAACCTATCCCCCCATGATGATGGTGCCCGCCGTGGTGATGATGCCCGCCGCCATGATGCCCTCCACCATGGTGACCTCCCCCATCGCCTCCGCCTCCCCCTCCATCTCCCCCGCCGCCCTCTTGCGCCCAGACTGACGGGGTGGAAACCGACCCAAGCGCAATGAGGACAAACCCTATTAACCCGATCTTTTTCACATACGCTCCCGTTCCCAACCGCAAGTCCGAAGCATGATTTCAATTGACCTCATTCATTCCCTCAAAAAAAAACCGTAGCTTCGCATAAGACAAGCACTACGCAGGAAAGTCCCCCATACCGCTATTTTTTTTACGCTATCCCGGCGGATTCAGGAATCTTCAACCCGCCGTGCAGCGTGTCGCCAAGGAAGCCATTGTCACAAAGGAGAATTAAAGGTTATGCTTACCTTTATTTACCTCAACTTACCTTTACTTCTCTTCGCCCTATCTCGTTATTGCTCATTGGAACAAGATGGAATTCAAGGATTACTACAAAATAATGGGCGTCGCGCGCGACGCCTCCCAGGACGAAATCAAGCGTGCCTATAGAAAGCTGGCGCGCAAATATCATCCGGATGTGAGCAAGGAGAAAGATGCCGAGGTTCGCTTCAAAGAACTGGGCGAAGCCTATGAAGTGCTGAAAGATCCGGAAAAGAGAACGGCCTACGATCAACTCGGCACAAACTGGAAAGCAAACCAGGAATTCCGTCCGCCACCGGACTGGAATGCGGGTTTCGAGTTTTCCGGACAGCGGTTTTCAGGCGGCGACGCGTCGCAGTACAGCGATTTTTTTGAATCGCTGTTCGGCCAGGGTTTTGGCGCCCGCTTTGGCGGCGGCCATGAGGCCGCCGGCAGACATGGCGCCGCGGAGGGATCCTTCCACCGGCCGGGCCAGGACCATTACGCCAAGGTGCTGATCGACCTCGAAGACTCATACACCGGCGCGACCCGTACCATCACCCTGCAAGTACCCGGAGTCGATGCACAGGGGCATGTATCAATGCGCGAACACAAGCTCAACGTAAAAATCCCCAAAGGCATCCGCGCGCGGCAGCATATTCGTCTGGCGGGACAAGGCGCGCCAGGCCATGGACAGGCCAAGGCCGGTGACCTGTATCTGGAAATAGAATTCCGGACGCACCCGCACTATCGCATTGATGAAATCGACGTATATCTCGATCTGCCAGTGGCGCCATGGGAAGCCGCCTTGGGCGCGACGGTGAAAACGCCCACCCCGGATGGCCTCGTTGAACTCAAGATACCCGCCGATTCGGCCGCCGGACGTAAATTGCGATTGAAGGGCCGCGGCATTCCCGGCAAAACGCCGGGTGATTTCTTTGTGGTGCTTCAGATCGTGGTGCCGCCCGCGGCCAATGACACCGCCAGAGATTTCTACCACAATATGGCCGCGCAGTTCAAATCTTTCAACCCACGGGCCAGACTGGGAGTTAAAACATGACAGATGAGAACCCACTCTCCTCTCCACGCGATATGCCGCCAGATAAGCCACAACACACGTCCGCCGAGAACAGCCGTGAATTGAGCGGCACTCTCCTGGATGAGCAAAACCTGCTGACCATTACTGAAATCAGCCGCATCTGCTCGGTACAAACCGAATATATCGTCGAACTGGTGGAAGAGGGCCTGATTGCACCGGAAACGTCTCCGGAGGTGGCCGAGAAAGACCAACCTCGTACCTGGCGCTTTACGGGGACCCATATGCGCCAAGCCAGGATAGCCTCGCACTTGCAGAGCGATCTCGGTGTCAACACCGCCGGGGTGGCGCTGGCCTTGCAACTGCTGGACGAAGTCGAAACCCTGCGGGCACGGCTGGAAGCAATGGGAGCGACGAGGAGCCGCTGATAATCGTATAGATCAGGTTGGCACAGCGTAACCTGACTGATGTAATAACAGCCGGCATTCCATTGACATGCCCAGTAGTGGCCCGGGGTTAATCCAGGCGCAAAAATAAATTGCCCCACTCCAAGGGCGGGGCAATTTATTATTCCTGATGCTTGTTTAGCTCACGACATCGCAAGCGGCGCAAACTTAGTCGCAAAAAACCAGGCTCCTGTTTGATATACTATAATTCGTCCGCGGCGCTAGCCGTTTGAGTACCGGACGGAGCATGCTGCTCTTCAAGTTTCGAAGCTATTTGACGATGCAAGGCGGCTTCCTGTATGTTTGTTTTGACGGCTTTCTCATAATGGCGTACTAACGCCGTGGTATGCGATTGCAGATCTTGTGCCCGCCTGCCGTAAAGATAGCTCTTGTCTTCATAATGCTCCAGCAGTTCCTTTTGTTCTTCAACTTTTGCCTGCATCTGTGCAGCCGCATCTTCATAGGATTTTGCTACCGCTTCATGATCGCTCCGGGTTGTGGCATTTTGCGCGGCCGCGAGAATCTCAGGGTTGTCAGCGGACCGGGCCGCAATCGCGGAAGGGGACAACGAAACCAGCAGGCCTACTATCGATAACGCCGCAAAAATATTTTCTAATTTTGTTTTCATGATAGTAATGAACCCAATTGGGATGAAAGTGACTTCATCCTACCTTAGTCAATACTATGAGTACATTGGGGAAACCCTGGTTCTACGCTAAGTAAAACCCTTAGGGGCGGGAAGTGCCCCGGGCATGATCAAAACATGGACTTGGCTTGGTCAAGTATCCTCTGGCATATCTCTTTGCCTGCTTCGGCCTTCAGGCCGGCCATGCTCAAATCCACGCTCTGGCCGTTGCTGCCGCTCAAAATTCCATTCGTGCCACTGATATAGTCGGGATTGTCCTTGGCCGGTTGATCCTGGCTACCGGCAAGCTTTCCCATCAGTTGATCCTTGACCGGAGACGCGTTGCTAGCGCTCAAATAATTGTTCTTGACGCAGAAGTCGATAATTCCTGCGGCATTGCCTACGCTTCCCGGCGTTATGGATGGCAGTGAGCCGAGCGACCCCAGCGACGAGGCTGCGCCGCTAACGCCGCTGCCGCCCATGATATCTTTCAACTGACCGAAGTCTTGGGCGGCAATGGAACCGGAAAATATCACCATTACAATGCTGCTGCTCAGTAACAGGGAATAACGTTTTGAAATATTCATTCCGCTTTCCTCCGGCATATTGAACGAACCTCCATTTGGCGTCCTGGATTCCACCATGAGGCCTGTCATCCTTATCATCCTCCAAATCCAATCATACCGCTTTTTTCTATAGCCAGCATAAGATTGTCATCGGATGACCGGCCCCGCGCGTTATGTCAAATACGGACCAAGATTACGGATTGACAAGCGGGATCGGCACGCCTAATACTAGTTCAGCCAGGATACACCCAGCAACAAGGATGAACCTCGATGCAGACATGACAAGTAATCTCCTTCGCGAAACGGTTAACGTGGCAAGAGGGCTTACATGAAAAAGATCAGATTACTGTGCCTCACATGCTTGCTGGCCCTGATTTCCGTAAGCCCGGCATGGACGTTCGATGGCGGTGGGGACGACGGCGGATTTGACGATGGAGGGGTCGATGATGCGGGAGAAGACCCTGGCGAAGGAGACAACGGCGATGGGGGCGATCACCATGGAGACGAGAACCACCATGGGGGCGGCCATCATCATGACCATTGGGCAGGTCACCACCATCATGGCGGGTGGGGATTAGGACCGGGCTTGGGACTGGGATTCGGCCCCGGTTTTGGTTTTGGCGGATTTGGCGGCGTCGGCTTCATGCAGCCATTTTATCCGTTCCCTTACTACGCATATCCGCCGGCAGTGGCTCAACCTGCCCCGCCCGTATATATTCAACAGCAAAATGCCGGTCAATCCGCTCCTGACTCTCAAACCAGTTTCTGGCATTATTGCCGAGCGCCGGAAGGCTACTATCCAGAGGTCAGGGAGTGCCCCGATGGCTGGCAGCAGGTGGCTCCCCAACCGGCGCCCCAGCCGCCCCCGCAGTTGCCGCAAGATAATCAAGGGTAGCTCTGCTGAACCAGTCACTCATCATACGCCGACTCCTTCCTTTCCTTTTTCCTTCCGCGGATTGAATTTCACGAGCCGCTGACATAACCGGGCCTGGCGCCTGAGGTGAATATCCATCGCCGGCTCCAGCCTCAGCAACTCCTCTGCAAGTGCCAAGGCAGCTTCCAGCTCGTGCGTGACATGCTCATGATACTTGGCCAGCGCTTCGATTCCGCGAACCGAATTGCTTTCCCTGAGGTGCGTCCAGATGGCGATGGCCCGCTCATCCTCTCGCTGATGCCGATGCAATTTGGCGAGAAACAAAAGCGCCGCCTCATCCAATACCCCCCACGCACCCGTGAGATGGTCGACGGCATACTGGATATCGCCCCGGGCCGCATGAACCTGCGCGACTTTAAGCACATTGACCGCTTCATGGCCGGGTTCGGTGTAGGTTTTGGCCAACATCGCCATCAGGGCCGCCAGCGATAAGACATCTCGCTGGTTGTGCTCGGCGATGGCGTGCAACGGCTCCACTCCCCCGCCCCGTACGAAGTCCGTCCAGGCTTGAGGAATAAGATGACTGGGAAAATCACTCTCGCGGATAAATCCGAGCAAGCACCGCTCCGCCGTTTGCAGGCGGCAATCATTCCAGCCGTGCCCGTAGGCGCGGCGCGTGAGATGCAGCAGATCGATATGACCTTTGCCTGGGCCTGTTCCTGTGCCAAAGGGATCAGTTAGCCGTGCCAGCCGATAACGGGTGGCGAGTAACGGCACGTCGAAACTCTTGCCGTTGTAGGAAACCAGATGGGCGGCGGAGGCGATCCAGCCGGAGATGGTTTCCAGCAAAGCCGCCTCCCCGGCAAACCCGGTCAGTATCCATTGCCCGAGCCGTAGGCAGTTCCCCTGAACTCGCGCCAGGCACACCATGAAAGGCAATGTGCCGGTGCCACCCGCCAGGCCGGTGGTCTCGGTATCGAGGAACAGCAACCCGTCCAGCGCCGCATCCTGCGGCAACCCCAGGGCAGCGAGCGGAGTATCCGCCAAGGCTGAAAACACAACCTTGCCATGCCGGCTGCCAAGCGGAATAGTCTGATCAATCTGGATCAGCCCCGGCGCGATCACCTCCCCGCGCAGGTGTTTGGCAACCTCGGCATCGCCGCGTCTTGTCCGGTTAACCCGGTTAGCCGCGTTGCGGAAATCGCCGCCACCGCTGCCACCTCCCAGGCGCTGCAGGCGAACATCCAGCGGAATCAAGGGCATCTGCAAAGTTTGGGACGGCTTTGCAGCGGGATACCCCGTGGGATGCCTGCCCTTGAGCAAGGCCAGACGCTCAGCCAGCGTCATCATGCTTCCATATCCAGCGTGCGGGCTGGGCCATCTGCCAGGAGCAAATCCAGGACGGTCAGCGCGGCTTGTTTGGGCGCATACCCCCGGCTTTCGTCGGAGGCAAGTATAGGGCCCACGCAAGAGGGGCAGCCCGACTGGCAGCCACAATCCTTTATCAGCGCAATGGTCCGTGCGATGATCTCATGACGCAGATCGAATAGCGGTGCGGAAAGCCCGATACCCCCCGCGTAGTTATCGTACAGGAATACCGTGGGGGTGAATTGCCGGTCATCGAGCTGGACCGTTTCACCGGAAATGGTTTGCGGACTACCCCGTCCGTTCTGGCCGACGCTGGCAAACCAAAGACCCTCGCCATCGCCCACCGCCCTGCCCAGATCATGCCGTTCCGAGAGAGTCAACAGGGCCGCCACGTGATGCAGCGCGTAGGCCGCGCCGAGAAATCCATCCAGCGCCTGCCAGCGCGCGGGAAAAGCGGCTTCCAATGCATTGGGGCTGGCCTGCCACCATACCGCAGTGGTATGCATCTCGTGGTCCGGCAGATGGACCTTGCCATAGCCCACATTCTCATGGCTGTAGTAGCGTATCTTCTTGTAGCCCGCGACACGGCGCACCAGATGCACTTCGCCACGGCCGCACAGCCCGTTCGATTGCTTGTCTTCTTCGAAGCAGTCAAGAATCTTGAGCCGGGTGTAGTCTATCGCATCGGTATAGTAGTCGGCGCGGGTCTTCGTCACGAAGGCTTTACGTCCTTCCCAGTCCAGTTTCTCGACTTGCCACGGGTTTGCCTGGATCAGATAGATCGCACCCTCGTATAGGGTCAACGCCGCGGTGGAATAATCAGCTTCGGCAATCACATCCTGCTTTCCGTCCGTTACATCCACCACCACGAAATTACCGTCCGCCACCGAGCGCAGGCTGACGCTGTTGGCGGGGTAGCTGTCCGCCATCCAGTGCCACCGCTGTCCTTCGTGGTGCAGCACACCCTGCGCCTCAAGGTAGCTCAGCATCTCCGCCAGCGGCTCCTTGCCAAAGCGCTCGTTATCCTGAAACGGCAGCTCAAACGCGGCGCAGCGAATGTGATCCATCAGGATCAGCAACTGGTCCGGATCGATGCAGCCGTGTTCGGGCGAAGCGGAAGTAAAGAATTCGGGATTGCGGATGATGTACTGATCCAGCGGATCGCTGGTGGCAATCAATACCCCCAGCGCGGGCCGGTTACGCCGCCCTGCCCGGCCCAGCCGCTGCCAGGTGCCGGCAATGGTGCCCGGAAAACCATTGAGCAGGCATACGTCCAACCCGCCAATATCCACCCCCAGCTCCAGCGCATTCGTCGCCACCACGCAATCCAGTTGCCCACCCCGCAGCCGCACCGCGGTGCCGCGCCGCTCCGTGGGCAGATAGCCGCCGCGATAAGCGGCGATGCGCGGTGCCTGCCGCGGATCATTGTCGAACACATCCTTCAGATACTTGGTCAGCACCTCCACCATCAAGCGGGTATTGGCGAATACGATGGTCTTGAGTCCGGCCTTGATGGCGCTGCGGGCGATACGGGTGGTCTGGGAGCGGGCCGAGGCGCGCAACCCCAGATCCGGGTTGATCATGGGCGGATTCCAGAACAGCAAATGCTTCTCGCCCGCCGGCGCGCCCGACCGGTCTATCGCCACCACCGGCGCGCCCAGTAATCCGCTCGCCAGCTGGCCCGGATTCGCAATCGTTGCCGAGCAAAAAATATAGGTAGGCTTGGCGCCATAAAATCCGCAGATGCGATTCAGGCGGCGGATGACATTGGCAACGTGCGAACCGAATACGCCGCGATAGGTATGCATTTCGTCGATAACCACGAATTTCAGGTTCTCGAAGAACTGCGCCCACTTGGTGTGGTGCGGCAGGATGCCCTGATGCAGCATGTCGGGATTGGAGATGACGATATCGCCATGCATCCGCACGGCCTTGCGCGCGTCCCCCGGCGTATCGCCGTCGAACGTATAAGCTCGCACGCCCAGGTTGCCCGCCTGATTGAGCTCCAGCAATTCCGCGACCTGATCCTGCGCCAGGGCCTTGGTGGGAAAAAGATAAAGCGCCTTCGAGCGATCCTGGATTGCCGCCTGCATTACAGGCAGGTTATAGCAAAGCGTCTTGCCGGAGGCCGTAGGCGTGACAATGACAACGTGTTCACCCTGGATGATGCGATCCCACGCCTCGCGTTGATGGCTGTAGAGCTGGGTGATGCCGCGCTGCGCCAGCCCTTCCGCAATGCGCGCATCCAAGTCCGGAGGGAACGCCGCGTAGCGCGCAGCGCGCGCGGGAATCAGAAGTTCGCCGGTGATGCGGCGCGCGTGTCGCTGCTTGAGCGCAGGTATCAAGCGATTCACATCGTCCGGCTCTGCCCGCACAACATCACCGCCCTGGTCCAGCTCCACTAAATCGTTCAATTTCACTCCTGCTGCGAGACTCACGGCTATGCTGGAATCAGGTACTGCGCTATTGATCCAGCGAGAAAATACTGCGAGTGCCATCATTCCGGGCTTGACCCGGAATCCAGCCCCAACCATGACGCACTTCTAGCCCCGCCGATTTAACGTTTATGCTATTTGGGCCGCCGCATCGATAACTAATTCCTGGTGGTAGGACTCCACACATACAGAACAAATGTTCTTGATCCTGGAATTTAACCAAAATATCGTCTAACGTCAACCAACTTGATCTGCCAGCGAGCATATCAGACTGGAAAATACCGTCAGATCCTTGGCAGCGAGTTCGATGATGCCCTGGAAATTGCGGAACAGACGAGATAAAACCCTTAAGCTGAAAACGGCGCCTGGATGGACGGCCGCATCCCGGAAAGAAATCGCGGTCGCCAAAAACCAAAAAGCCACAAAGGGCCATCTGCCCTCTGTGGCTCAGGCTCAGGCGCTGCCTAAGCAGTCTTGCGGCGCCGCCCCATAAAACCCACCAGGCCGAGACCCGCCAACAGCATGGCATAGGTTTCGGGTTCCGGCACCGGGGATAGCACGAACAGCATGGAGTTGGGTGTGCCCGTGTCCTCGGCCACCAGATAGATGCGGCCGAATTGGTCGACTGTCACACCCTCGATTGCCTGGGTGGTCACGCCCGATAAATCGAAGGAGCTCAGCACGTTGCCGCTGCGATCCGTTTCCACCAGCTTGCGCGAATCGAGGCTCAGGATCAGCAGATTGTCGGCCGCGGCCGTGCCGGCCAAACCGTCGATGGGCGACAGCGTCTGCACATCCGACAGGCTGGCCAGGCCCAGGAGGCTGGCATCGAACAACGGCGCCATCGTCGAGCTGCCGCCTCCGGCGGCGAAGCTCAGCGTGCCGGCGCGCACTTCCATCGGGCTGGCCTGCTTGACGGAAACAAAGCTGCCGTCACGCGGGTCGTAGCTGATACCCTCTAGTCCCGTGTTGTTGTAGGGATAGTCAGAAACCGAGGCCCATGGGGCGCTTGCCAGCGCAACGCTGCCATTAGCCACATAGGTAAACCGGAAGGCGTCCTGCAGGCGCTCCTCGCCTACTACCAGCACCCCGTTGCCGAGGTAAGTGAGACCTTCAGCATCATGGTGGCTCGTGGTCGATGGCCAGTTGCTGAAGACCATTTTTCCCTGCGTCACGCCAGTAAGCGAGACTTCGACGACGCCTTGCCCCTCGTCACCGACGAAAAACAGCGATCCGCGGTCACGGGCATAGGTCACGGCCGAGGCTTCGAGCCCCATGCCGCCCAATGCGTCAAGATTGTGGCTGCCGGTCAACTGGTAGCTGCCGAGATTGATCGAAGATCCCGCATGCGCCGAGACACAGACCGCGGCGGTAACGATGGCGGTAATCAAATGTCTGAGTTTCATGATGAGCAAATCCTCCCCTCAATGCTGACGCTTGCGGGCAACAGCGCCAATCAGCCCGAGTCCTGCCAGCATCAGTGCAAAGCTTTCAGGTTCCGGAACAGCGCTGACCAGGCCCGGTGAACCTATTTCCGCGCCGTCGTATGAGGTGAATGCGCCATTGATACCCACCGCACTTAATTGCGAAACGGCCACATTCGCCAACCCCGCCGCATTGTCAAAAGATTTCCCGGTGGTGGACGCGTTGAAGCTTATGCCAGTGATCAGGCTTCCACCACTGTTGAAGATGTTCACCGCATCGCCACTGGTGCTCAAACCGACACCCGAGCCGCCATAGTTGCCGATGACCAGTCCCGCAGGGGTATCCGTGCCAAACCAGGCGCTCCTGAAGCCTGAATTGATTGAAGAATCATTGGTGCCGCTGGCATTGCTTTCGATGAAAATGACCGATTGACCGGCCGCGATGCTGGTCACTCCGCGCAAGGCTACCCCGGAAGCGAACGAGTTGGAGTTGTCATCCACTTTCCAGCCAGTGATATCCACGGCGGATGATCCGGTATTGGTGAGCTCGAACCAGTCCGCTTCATATGCGGTATTGCCGCTGGCATACGGCGCAACTTCAGAGATAATGATATTGGCATGAGCCGGGGCAGCGGCGGCGGCGAGTGCGGCAACCAGGCCCAGCAACGGGTTTTTCAAAGCTTTCTTCATGGCTTTTTCCTATTGTATGGATTAGAGACGGGTATGACGGATGTCATTTTCAGATGCCAAGACCGCAAATATTGCGCGGCCCGGCATCTTCATCGCAGTTTTCTGTGATTGCATTACTATAGGGGATGGTTGACTTCATCATGATGACGGAGATAGCCTTTCAACATGATGAGATCGGATTAATCCGACGGGCGCATCCCTCTCTCCGCCGACTAAATACCATTCTTTTGTGGAATTTATACCGGCGGTTCAGAGAAGCACAGTAGCTTCCGACCTCAACTGACGCACAGTCGACAGCACCCTCCTCCTTCGCAGCAACAGCATCCGCACCTCAAGTTCCACACTGAAGAACGCCTCGAAAATCTTTTTAACATCTACACCCTTGCCGAGGGGGCGCGTTATCCTCGAGCTTGCGTATGCGATCGCGATAGAGCGATGGAGAATAGGTTTAGGCATGGTGTATTAGCCTTTGCCCAGATTCAATTAGATTGCTGAACTTGAGCGTGCTGCCGTTCGAGGCTTTCCATTGCATCCCGGATGAATTTGCCCACCAGATTGCTTAGGCTGCGCTGTTCCAGAGCAGTGAGTTTTCTCAAGCGTTCTTTTTTTCCCCGACGAAATGAATGATGAGAGAGTTCTTATTGTTGGGTTTGCTATTAACTTAGCTCATGACTAGAATCCACTTAATATGAATAGGGAGTCAGATCGTTCTATTTTTATGGAATGATCAACGGAATTATGCAAGAAAATTTGAATTCTTTCGCGGAAAGACTCAAGGCCATTCTTGGCGAACGAAATAAGCATCACTGGGGAATCGCCTTAGGCATAGGTCGCGGAACGATCGGCAATACGTTCAATGGCTCAGTCCCCACGTCAGAGGCGCTAAATGCCATCAGCCGCTCTGAAAATGTCAGTACTACGTGGTTGCTTGAGGGACGCGAAGATCCTTACTACGTGCGCAAATTTACAGATGATGATGAATGTGTAAATTACCTTGATGCGGTTTTCCTTGAAAGATGGACCATCTATCTGGTGACAGATCAGAAGCACCTGGCAGTGGCGTTGACAATGCCTGCACAGTACAAAATCAAGGAAGAATGGGTGAGCTATACCCCGGTGGAGGTATTGGCTGGGCGTTGCGGCAGAAAGACACTAGCCACGGGTGAAAAGGGAATTGCCTTCCTGCAAGGCATTCGTCATCAACGTGTATCCGCAGACCTGGACAATCTTTCACACAACAAGATCGGCACCTACAAATTGCTAAATGCAGAGCAGCCCTTGCTGAATCAGGATATGCTCGCCAAACGAAACCAAAAGATCTTCGATTGGCCAGAAGAAACCATGAGCCTCACGCCTGAAGAACACATCCTGATTGAGAGTTTCCCGCCACATGGCCGAAGACCAAAAAGCGGCTTACAAGACGATTGGGGACGCGCTTGTTCAACCGGAAGCGGACAAGTTAGCGGGATGATTGATGAAATTTATTTTTATTAGGGAGAAATAAAATGCCCCGTGATTCAGACTTTATGGTAGAGACTTCTTCTAAAGTTTCAGAAAAAATTATGGAACCAAGAGATTCCCTAAAAATATATATTCAATATGAATTTCTTACTATCGAGCAATTCGGGGGGATGCTACTTGCGATGGATGATATTGCGAAGCTTCTAACTTCCGAAGAAATGAAATATTTTTGGCGGGACATCTTTCAAGATGCGGACAGCTTTCTATGTGGAACAGAATTTTCTGAAGGCCGCCGGCAGAGCTTATTACTGAGCATTAATTTTGCCAAGAGTGGAACACTTTGCATTAATACGATTTATACAGGCGACTCAATAACATCGCTCTTTACAACGAAACCTGAAATGTGGGGGTTAATAATTACCATAATCGGTCAGTTATTACTCCCTGCCTACACAACATATAGAAGTGATGAAGAGATTCAACAAAAAATGCACGTTCTACAAGAACAATTAAAAACAGAAAAAATAGAACAGCAATATTGGCAGCGTAAGCATGAAGAATTAACTAACGAATTATTCTCCAAACGATTTTTTAGGAAGTTGGAATCCTTAAAACCAGGAGATGAATACTTTTCAGAAAAGAAAGCTATAGATCGCAAACTTAGCGAATTTTATTTGAATGCTATAGACAAAAATATTACAAATATTGAAATTAACGGAAAAAAAATAAACCCCCTAGAACATTTTCCGAAGTGGTAGGAAAGAATTTCAAAGTATGGAATGCCATTCTTAATTCAATTAACAAGGAGCCTGCGGATAAAATATGGACTGGATAAGTCGCCTTGAATCATTAGATCTGGTAATCAAAGCCCCCCAGATTCAGGTATTAGATTTCAATGACAGCTTCACAATTGACTCTGCTGCAGCGTTAATGGTTCAAGGTGCGCCCCAATTCTTTGCGTCGCTTAAGCCAAAAGATAAAGTAGAACTCATGAAGGGTTTCCATACAAGATCGCAAAGCCATCTTCCACCTAAAGATTGGTGGCCGAAAATAAAGGAAGAATTTCATATTTTCTTATGTACTGATGACAAAAAATATGACGAACTACGTCGGGAGCTTAAATCATCGGGAGGCAAAACATCTGCAACCATTCTGAGTATTATTACGGCGTCAATTGGTAGCAAACTTGGTTTTGAGGCCGGTACGATAGTAAGTTTGGTTGCTCTTTGTCTATATGCTTTGTTAAAAATAGGAAAAGAAGCATATTGTGCAAATATATAGTTACCACAACATCTGTCTCTGCCAACGCTTGAAATTTTCAAGAAATAACTGAAGAAATCGAGGACTGTTGCGGGCGTATCCCGCGCTAAGCAGAGCACGAATAGTTCCTGTCGACTCAAGCTCTTGAACAAGTATCGCAGCGGAAGTTGTGTTCCATCCGGCGCGGCCCATAGGCATCCACGCTAATCTATCTGAACTAGTCACTGCCTTCTCCATGGCAGCTTCATCGTTTTCTTCGAAGCTGACAAGAGAGCCCAGTATTTCGAATCTCTCGAACACAAGTTCGAAACCCGAGGCAACACCCAGGAAGCTTGTCCCCCACTCAGCCATGACATCAAGTAGATGGTCACTAAGCGGTGTCTTCCTGCGATCAAATCCTTCTAACTGTTTCCATATATCGCTCTCCACTCCTTTCCAAGACTGCAAGAACAATGTCGTAACAACCTTCTCACATTCATAATATTTCCGCACCCAAGGTGCAGCGAAAAGCTCATGAAGCATCTGCCACCGTTGAGCTCGTGTCAAACCGAGCCCATAGGCAGTAAAGACCAATACCGCGGGATATGATCGAATATTTAGCCATACAGTCAGACCACCACCTATTTTCTCAGCGTGATTATAGAGTGTTCGAATAATATCAAGTATAAGTCGCAACTCTCTATCGCCCCCCCAACGACCAAGAACACCGGCCATCCGGGCGAGCGCCTCAGTAATAGCCTCGTACTGCTGAACACGTAACCTAAACTCTGATTGACTCCACTGACCCTGTGCAGAAAAGTTAGGGGCATCAAGCTGGAGGAGGACGCGCTCAATTTCCTGCGTAAATAGGTCATCCAACTGTATCCGGTATTCCGGCTTAGCTTGATAGCGCTTGGTGCTATGGACAAGCAGTTCGATACTCAAGGGGTTCTGGTTCTGTCTTTCCGCAAGCGTTTCGACACGCTGCTTCAATGTTGTGAAGAACTCATTAGCGCTGGTAATAGTTACTACTTTCGCTTTACGATGAAATGTAAGTTCTTGTGCCCTTTCACTCAAGGCGCTACGAGTCATCCAAAATGTTGGATATCGTCGATTCGGCGCACGTAGAAAAGCACTACGCAGTGCATCGTCCCATTCACCTGACCAGCCACAGATGATTAAGCCATGCTCATCAAAAATTCGGTCGAGCAGATGATTATAGCTATCGGGGTATACGCTTAGCTCGCTATTCGTATTCAGGATGCGGGAATCTTTATAGTCACCATGAAGCTTAAGCAGGTAACATTGGCTATGTGTTAATGGCTCAGCCCCGAGAAGAGCATCTAACGATGAAACAATCGTTGGTTCCACACCACGCTCGCGGAGAGCGTTCTCCATAAGCCGATCGAAATTTGTAGTAATGATGACTCGGATATAGCCGGAGCAAACCAAACTCGCAATAGCATGGTGAGCTGCAGTTGGAATTTTTCGTCCTTCCTCTCGATCCTTTGCATTGGGCTCAATGTAACTATGAAGGATCGAACGTCGCTCTTCCGGAGAGATAGCCATATCTTCAAGGAGAGCCGAATAATTGGCTTCCAGCATAGTTTTTTGTCGGTACCACAGCGCCCAATCCGCCTGCTCCTCGATCCCCTGAGCCAGCCCCACACGCCGTATCAGATCTAACGTAATTTCCCAACCTGTTGGAATTTCGGCTGCTCGAGACAAACCGGAACCAATCAATACTGCAAATACGCCTTTGTTTTCGTGAATAGAAAAAGCCAGTTGCGTCAGCGGATCATTTTTGAGAAGGGTCATATACAAGCTATAGGCAATTATCGTAGCAGGATGAGAATACTACCAATTAATGCCGAGTTCGAGTGCTTTTGTAATGTAGGGAAGAGGATGATTTTTTTGGGGAGAGCGAACTTCAGTCGTGAGAAAAATAATCTTTTACAAAATACTGCGATTGATACTTTTAAGGTTCACAACCCTTCCTCAATATTTTTGGAGGACATCTCAATCGCAAATACCCACACTCATTCTCAGGTGTACATAAGTACAATAGACACGCTTCCGGCAAGCTGCAATGCTTTGGCATTATTTTAATAGGGGAATCCTTTGCTCTAGTTGAGCAACGAACCTCGACATTTATTCCCGGTGCTATAAGGAAATAAGTTTGAACGATAAAGAACGGCTCACTACGGCGCAATGGGTGCTAGAGAGAAATCTGGCATGGATAGCTGCAGCTGAAGTTAAATTAGGGATCATGATAACGCTGCAGCTCGCAATGATAGGAGGGTTAGCTACAGTATTCGGAGGCGCGGCTCACAAAACTACATGCTCCATAGTATTCACATGCATAAGTGGGACGCTTGGATTAATTGCTCTTTGTTGCGCCGTGATGGTGGCCATTCCGCGTTTAAATGGAACACAGCGCTCTTTATTATTTTTTGGTGAAATCACTAAGCACTCATTAAATAGTTACACGGAAAGCTTTTGTGAAGCAACCGATGCACAATTATTAATAGACTGGATTACTCAGATTCATCGAAATGCGGAGATTGCACGTGATAAACATAAGTGGATCAGATATTCCATTATATTTTCGTTTTGTTCTTTTGTTCCTTGGGTTATTGCGCTTTTCTTACTGCAAGAAATAGGAGCAATATGAGCTTAAGAGAGGAGCTGATCAGAAAGGTTGCTGAGTTTGCTACTCAAAATTGGGGGGAGATTCCAAATGCGCACACTATTCCCACAGATAGCGACTTAACATTTGGAAATGATGGTAAACGAATGCAAGTCGCCATTCTTTATGCCGATCTTAGAAGATCAACAGAAATGGTCGATTCGTTGATTGACACGCAAGCAGCGGAGTATTACAAAGCGTTTCTTCATTGCTGTGCGAAGGTGATCAAAGCGAATAGCGGAGAAATTCAAGCATACGACGGGGATCGTGTAATGGCAATTTATACTGGCAACTCTCAATGTCATCAGGCTGTGAGAACTGCGTTCCAGATAAATTATGTTGTTTCCCAGATTCTCAATGCAACGTTTTTACTTACAAGACATGAAGCACATAGAACATTACGACATACCATTGGCATCGACACAGGTCAAGTATTGGTGGCAAAAACTGGTGTACGTGTTGATAACGATCTTGTATGGGTTGGTGGCGCAGCTAATTATGCCGCAAAATTGAATAGCTTTGATGGTCTAGATGATAATTATCCTACGCGTATTACGCAGCTGGTGTTTGAAAAACTGACACCACTATTTCTAAACTCCAATCAAAATAGCATTTGGTCGGGTCCCTATAACAACCTAACCAGGCACTCGCATTATAGGAGTAACTATTGGTTAGAAATTATCTGACCTCCTATCAACCATCATAATACAGTTTTTGCTAGCCACCCCACCCACCGCCAGCATCACCAGCGAAATCCCTACCACAATCGGCACCGTATAACGTGACTGCTCAATCGTATCCAGCCTCATATCGAAAGTATTATCTGCGCTCTTATTGAGCCCCTCCTTCCGCGCTATCGCTTCCTGCAAGGTCTTGTGCACCACCTCTGCCTGAGCATTCCGCGCATGAATCAGCGCCGTTTTCAATGATTCTTGCAATGCCTGAATTGCACTTTGATTTTGTCTGCAACAAACCAACCGAGAAATTGGATGGGATAATTCGTCGCCCTGACGTCGGTCCCATGAAAAAAACGATTTGAGCAAAGCTTGAACTTAATTCGGGGGTTATCAGAAGATCGCAATCCCTCTCCCCGCCAGGCATGCTGGCATAGTCTCGGCGGGGATAAGAAAGGCAGGCTCACAGAATTAACTTAGCAAGTGATTGCGTTACCTCCCATGAACGAAGCAACGCTTGTGCACGCGGCGAGTTGGCTACTGTGCTTCTTCGTGCCGAATCCCGCCTTCAAACGTCGTGGGCAAATCCAATACTTAACAAGATTAGAAATGCTCGCAATACCCAAAATAAACAAAGTCATTTTTCAGAAAAATAAATGACTTCTTTGGAGACTGCTCAAACTCATTTATTGTCAGTGCATAGATGCTCGATCCAAGCCCGGCTCCTTCATCACGACGCATCGTAGATATCACCTTGAAGGAATTTTCGGTTGATCCATGGTCTATGACAATCGGTTTTGTTGCATATGAATTCTTGAGAACACCGGCCATCAAGCCTGTTCTTCGCTCGACGGTGAATTGTTTTCCGAGGTGCTCCTCTTCCTGGTATTTTCGCGAAGAAGACGGTTCGGTCGATGCGGTGTCGATACGCTCCACTTTGCATTGGTAATCCGGCATAGCCTGTGCATTTGCACTGTTAAAATAAAATAGTGCGCACAATAACTGTATGTAGGCGACTTGGAGTCTCATGTCTTCCTTCGGAAATTAGTATGGGTGAATTCCAGAGTGACGCCTGCTTGGAGAGGCGTCTGCCGCAATAGCCTAGTCATCATTTCCCCCGTTTCTTTGGCAAAATTAGCATGATTGGTCAATTTGTACTATCCCTGGCGACCCTTGCATTGCTGGCATTTATGAAAAGCCGAAAAATCCTTTACTTTAGAAGAAACTATATATCGGGATTATGTTTTTGCAAAGATATATGGAAGTTCAGGACCGGCTATCGAGCTATATTGCCCAGGACCCTTGACTGTCGGTGTTGATCAGGAAGCGTTTACATGGAAAATATAATATGGAAGAGCATGGGCAGCGTGTAAACCAGGGATTTTTCACTTCATCTATCAAAATCTCAGAAAAATGGATCTCAAAACACATTGGCTCGATATACCTATTGCCCAAACTGTGATCCTATCAAAAAAATGCAACATACTGTTCAATCAAGCAAATCTCGCGTGCGATCATTTTTATTGCCTGTTATAGCGCTAATCATTTTGACCGTATCAAGCTGCTCAATGCATCAACTT
This sequence comes from Nitrosospira sp. NpAV, assembly GCF_000832065.1. Classification (GTDB taxonomy): domain Bacteria; phylum Pseudomonadota; class Gammaproteobacteria; order Burkholderiales; family Nitrosomonadaceae; genus Nitrosospira. The sequence goes on from NZ_JXQM01000019.1 coordinate 31,210, forward strand.
TACACGGTAGGCCAAGCTTGGCAGCGAAACGACTGCAACAAGCTTATAGATATGTACGAACGCCAGAGATGCGCAGACCGGGCAGATACCTCGTATGAGACATACCAGCGCCAGGCCGGAGAGATTGGAAATTCAAGGTAGAAATCAGTTCCAGAAAAGACGCGCTTCGGTGCTATTTTGATGCTGACGGTGACCTGCCCTTTCATTAGCTTCATGACATAAGGCACCCCCCCTCATTTATTGGCTGCCTTTGGAGGTGCTTTCCAGGCGATGATTGCCAGCTTCTGACAGGGTGTTATGCCGCTAATGGCAGTGTATGGCAATGAACATAGGGTATATGCACGGCGGCCGCATTCGATATCCATGCAAATTGCGTGCATCGCCTGCCATCGACCCCAGCGGATTACGTAGCCCGGCCTGCTTCTGCCTTGGGACCGAGGGACGTATGACCCTTCCAATCCAGAGCTACTATGCGCGCCAGCGCACGGACGATCGCTTTTCCCATCGATAGCATAAATACATACGTCTCGCACATAGCGCGGGAAGCAACAAGCCGCACCCGGCAAAACGAGTCCTTCGAGATCCTGAAGCGCACTGGCTCCGAAACCAGAGAAGGGAGGTCGCCATGTTACATATCACCCTGCTTGCACTTGGCGTACTGGTTGCAGGAAATGCTTTCGCAGTTCATCAGGCAGTGAACAATGATATCGGCCGGGTTTGCCCCGACGGCGTCGCCGCAATCGCAACCTGCGAAAGAGACAATATGATCAAGCCGCGGACTGCGGCCGCACACCCTGTCCAGCTTGCTGCTGTGGATACACAGGATCAACCGCGCTGCGCCGCAGATGGCGTGTGCAACCTGGCGGTATGCAGCGCAAAACAAGACCCGGACTGTCCCAAGGATCTTCCGCCCGGCGCGGGTGCCGATCCCGCCGCCTCCACCACCTCGATTTCCCTTGAAACGGTTGATTGCACCGACACGCAAGCGGTCGATATCAGTGCCGTGGCGTGGAATTTGGTGGACGACTGGGCCAACTTCGAGCGCACAGTTGAGTCGGCCACGGGTTTCAATCTCGGCAATTGCATCCGCAATCGGTTCAGGGATAACGCCCGCGTGATCTGCGAGCAACAGGCCAACTGCAATAACAACGGTCGCTGCGTGCTGGGCCGGTCTTCGCCTCTTAACAAGACCACCCGTATCTTTGGCACCTTTTTCAATAACATCGCCAACGCCTCGGCGCCCGACCGGCGCGCCTGCTACGCAGCCCTACTAACGCACGAATTCTCTCACTCCTGCGATCGCGTTTTCGAGCAACCGCGCGCCGAAGCCCGCGAGGCGGCCGCATTTACCTATTGGCGGACACGCTTTCCCGGAACTTCAGGCTGGACCAGGACGGGTACCAGCGGAACAGGTTGCGGCCTGGATTAGTATTTGTTTTGGACGTGATTTTGCTGCTGAAATCGGGATGACGACGAGTGACGCCGGATGGAGTTTATGTGCGCTGGCGAGCGGAACATGAATACATGAAGGTGGAGAATGAATGGCGAGCAAGGCATATTGAATTACGTTTCATGTGATATCGATCAACAATCCAATTCCAAGGAGGTGTTATGAACAACATTATCTGGTGGGTGGGCTTTATTGTGATTATCCTCGCCGTTTTGAGTTTCCTCGGCTTGCGCTAGGATCTATCCTCTTTGAGATGGTCCAGGACGTTCAAGTGGCCCATCTCCTAAAGGCTTGCCCACAGAGGTCGGATACAAGAGCCTGTCCTGCGACAATTTTATTTTCCGCTCCGTTTATACCGCGCATTACCATGCGGCTCGGGCAGCTTCGATAAAGTCTTCTCAGAAAATCTGAAGCAAAAGTCTGAGGCTCAAAGCGCAGGCGCAATGACAACTTTGTTAATCGCCCCTGGTGGTATTTTAACGACAGATGAAACCCTCCGCGAATGACAGGGAAAACCCCGTGCCCCCCTCCTCCAATCCTCCCAAGCATTTCTCGATGATACGCGAGTTCCAGCTGGCCGACTTCTTCACGCTGGGCAACGCGGGCTGCGGTGTGGCGGCCGTGTTCTTCGCCATGCTCTATATCGATACCCAGTCCACGGCTCATTTCTACAGTTCAGCTGGAATGATGGCTGCGGCGTTTGTGTTTGACGTGCTCGATGGACGGATCGCGCGATGGCGGCATCAGCATTCGGCGCTGGGCCGCGAACTCGACTCTCTGGCGGACATCCTCTCGTTCGGCATCGCCCCCGCAGCGCTCGGATTCGCTGCCGGATTGCGCGGCGGGTGGGATTGGATCGCGCTGATTTACTTCGTATGTTGCGGCGTAAGCCGGTTGGCCCGATTCAATGTCACCGCTGAAAATCTCTCGGGGGCAACCGGCAAGGTTGCCTATTTCGAGGGTACGCCGATTCCTACGAGTATTATTCTCGCCGCCGCGCTGGCGCTCGCCGCCTGGATGGGGCGGCTCGGCGAGAATCTGTACGGGGGAGCGTGGACGATCGGACCATGGGAATTGCATCCCCTGGCTCTCCTGTTCGTATTGTCCGGAACCCTGATGATCAGTAAAACGCTGCGCATTCCCAAAATCTAACCGGATTCGTCGGATTAGCAAGACATAATTCGACATATCCTAATCCATGCCAAGCTTCTCGCCGTGGCTGTACTAAAACAAATCGGCTTACCGAAACCATACTTGTTTGACGACTCTTAGGCCTATGGGGCTGTCTCTGCTCTCGCCTCTCGTCGGATTACGCTTTGCCAATCCGGCCTACTTCTCCCGTGTTTCGCGATAATATTGGAATGAACCGCATTTTCTTCATAGGAAGCTTTTCGTCAATACTCTTTCCACAGAACCATGATGGACGCAATCAAGTGCAAATGGCGGGTTCGTGTAACCGGATTGGATATCGCGCGAGCGCTAACGGCGCTTATATGCGGCTTTTTACTGGCAGGCTGCGCAATGAAAGGCGGCGGTCTTTGCAGAACCGAGCCGGTGATGGTGCTAAAAACCCAGGGAGGAGGGAGCGAAGACATCGTTGCGCTACCATTGGGTGATGCCGAGGGCACAATGCGCCTGTTTATACGCGAGATTTGCAATGACAGCAACGGCTCCCTGTGCAAATCCGGCCAATGGCGCGTGGGCCGTGTCGACATTGCCACGGGGAATTTGCCGGCACCGACCGCGCATGCATGGCGGCCCGAAGATGACGGTAAAGATTCGCCTTTCCTGCCTCTTGGAATGTCACTCGTGCTCGGCGCCGAACCTGGTTCAGCAACGCTCTTTGTAGTCGATATCGCCAATACCAGTGCCGTGCGAATCTGGCAGCTTCGCATCCTGGATGGAAACATAATCGGTGCCAGATCAATCAACTCCAGCGATCCGGACGCCAGGGCCAAGCTTAAAGGAGCCAACGATTTGCAAGCGATACGCGAAGAAGATCGTTTCCTGGTATATATCACCCGCTTCGACGAGTACAGCCTGTTGCCTTGGAGAACAAGTACTTGGCCGGCCCTCGTCAAAATGCGCGATGGAGCTCCCCTGGAAACTTTCGCGGAAGGTTTTAGAAGCGCCAATGGTATTATCGATCCGTGTCCGAATTGTGATCTCGTCATCGCCAGCTACTGGGAGCGCAGACTTCGATTTATCTCCAAGGCTAAAGGGGAAATCAATGGCTTTGCCTCGGGGGAATTCCCCATACGACCGGATAACCTCACACTCGACGGCGAACGTATTCTGATTGCCGGCCAGCACGGGATATTTCCGACATTCCTGAATCTCTTCGTATCATCCTGGATACCCTCGCCGTCGGCTGTCTATGCTATCGACATCAAGTCACTCCATTCCGGCGCAATACCCCAGTTGCTGTGGGAAGGCGGGTGGAGGTTTGGGCGTTCGGTTGCGGTTGCGGTTCCCATTACGGGTTCCCGATTAGCAATCGGTCAGATCAGTACGCCAGGCATTCTCATAGTCGACTGCCCTGCGCATACCAAGCCCGTGAATGACATTCAATCAGCGCTTCCATTATAAGCCGGGGTTTATACCGGAAGATTAAATCAAGCTTAGTTGCTCTATTAAATATCTCGGTTATGCAGTTATTTGGTCTATTATTAAGCGTGCGGCGATCAATGAGCTCGTGAGTAACTTTCCGGATTAATCATGAAAACTTTCCATTTCTACGACCGGGGCTCCGATCGTCCCTGGATCAACCCGATGCTCACCAATGCGGTGATAGTCGGCCATACCACGGCCACCAGCACCAAACTCTGGATGCGCGCTTATCAGGAGAACAGCTATCGCATGGTGATCTGCCCCGAGCCCCTCTTGGGTCACGATGAGGTTGCCACCGATTGGAACCCGGAAACGAAGAGTAAAAAAGGAAAGGAGTCTTTTTTACTGAGAAACATCCATAACGGCGATACGCGCGAGATCGCCAATGCCGTGCTCACGGACAAGGCGGATTTAAAGTTCGGGCACGACATCACGAACGTCTGGGAAATCGATGGCCTGAAACCCGGCCAGCGCTATTATTACGCGGCCTTTGCCCTGGATCTGGCGGCAAGGAAAACGCCATGGGAGATCGTGCCGGATAATAAAGTCAACCGCTTCAAGACACAGGGGGATTCTCAGGAATCCATGACTTTCGGTCTCTTCAGCTGCCATATGCCATACAGGAAAAATTCGTTCGACCTGGTGAATATTCACATGTGGGACCGGTTCGGCGACGAACTTGAACAACGCAATGGCGAATTTATCCTGGGTGTCGGCGATCAGGTCTATGTGGATGGTAATTCCAATGTCAGCATATGGGAGTGGCTGAAAAAAATCCGCAAGGAATTCATGCAGGAAGTAAAGCCCGAAGACCGCGTCGAGGTGATGCGCTCTTGGTACCGCGATATCTACCGGGGTTACTGGGGCCATCGCCAACTGCGCAATGTATTCTCGCGCTTTCCTGTTTATATGATGTGGGACGACCATGAAATCCTCGACGGATGGGGTTCTTACGATGCCAAGGAAAAAAGAAACCTGCTGGACTCATGGTGGGACTGGGGCAATGATGACGAGAAACTCCTGCTCCTCAACCAGATGTACGAAGCCGCGAAACTTACCTATCACGAATATGAGCATTCGCATAATCCCGAGACGCCCGCTAACCAATTCGATTATGCCTTCACCTGGGGTTCGGCGGCTTTTTATGTTCTAGACATGCGTGGGCAGCGCGACTATACCCGCACGACCAAGGATCGAATTCTTGGTCACGCCCAGATGAAGCGCTTCAAGGATTGGCTTGGTTCCAAGACCGTCAAGAACGCGGAATCGATTTTTGTGGTTTCGCCTGTCCCCATTGTGCATGCGATGAGCTTTGTTGTCAATTATCTCGATATTCTCGGCGTAGCCGACGATATGCGCGACGAATGGGAACACGAGAGCAACTGGGTAGAGCGTGACGTGCTGCTGGATGCTGCCTTTGCCGCAGCGAAAGCTTACGGAAAGGCACTTTATTTTCTCAGCGGCGATGTGCATATCGGCGCGGCGTTTCGCATGACCCACAAGAAGTATCCAGATGCCCGCATTTATCAATTGACATCGAGCGCCATCACCTATGACCTGCCCTGGGCAAAGGCTTCCGCACTTGCACTGACTGTCAGGGATAAAGGACTTTTGCAGAGGGATGCGGAACATATCGAACCCAATGTCGCATTCCAATTGCTCATGGAACCTTGCAAGACCAATAATTTTGCGCTCATCAATGTCCAACGCAACGACCAGGGGCAGACCGAAGTGCGTTGGGATCTTTACGGTTCAGCGGAGCAGCGCGCGACAGTCACCAAACTGGAGCGTCTGGTACTGATTTAGCCCGAATCCGGCAACGCCTGACACGCAAGAATAGCGACTGGTAGGGCGTCAATAAGCCAAGCGCATCGCGCCGCATGAAAATCCGTTTTAACCACTCTCCGGATTATGCTTCGTTCACCTCATGCCCGCCACCCCGCCTTCCCGCTTCTACATCCGCTGCGATAGCGGATATTTGCCGGTGAGCACCCAGGCTTCGGTAGCCAGCCGCAATGACGTGCTCAGGTATTCCATCCGGATACCCAGCTTGTCAGGCGCGGTGATGATGGCATTTGCGGGCTTTCCGCGCTCCGGGCTTATCAGCGCTTCTATGCCGATGCCTTGCTGCTTCAATTTTTTTATTCTGCCTTCGAGATCCGACTCCCACATGCCAAAGTAAAGAATTTGTCCCACGCTTTTCTCCGAAAATATCCCATTGCCACCGGCCTGGATCAATTCCAGATAAGGCGGGCGGCTCCTTGAATATACGGCGATTACTTTTATGCTTTCGGATTGTTGGGTCTCGGGATTTTCAATACACAATACGCTATCCGTTGGTTCGGTAAACTTCACGCCTAATACATTCGAATAATACTCAACGGCTTCCTTGTAATTATGAACGACTATGCCGATATGGTAGTAGGGCGAATCAAACATATTGCACCTTTTTTCAGCGAAGTAGCGACTGTTCCCGCGAGGGGGCGATGGCGGAGCGAAGCTGATTTTGCAGCGGCATGGGCATTCCGGTGAGACTGATTCCCTGCAGTTCCGCAATGGAACGAAGCTGGTTGGGGAATTGTTTGAAGAGCGGCCGCGTCCTGACCAGCGTACCTTCCGGCCGTTCTTTCATGCGAAACAGGGTCACGCGCAGACGCGGCAGGCTCCTGGCAGTAAACGCTTTCTGGGGCAAACGGACATTGAGCTCAAAACTTTCCAGCTCTTCAAGGTGATGCCCCTCCAGGCCTTCGCGTCCTTGCGGGTCGGGATAGCTGCGCCGCTGCCCAATGTCGGGCACGGAGCCCGCGGCAATGAGCCGGTTGCCGTCGGTGACCTCATAGGCAAGCCCGTATTCAAGCCGGTCCGGCACCACAATGGCTCCCGCAACGACATGAGCGCCGATAACCGATATCCTGCCGCGATTGACGCGAAGCCGCAGCCGGACCGATGCGAGGCCGCTGGTGTCGCGATCAACCGGTGCTTCGGCCTGTTCTCCCTGCGGCCGCCCGGCGGCCGCCATCCGTTCTGGCACAGGCTCCATGATTGGACCGTCGGGTTCCTGCGCCGACAAGCCGTCCGCGCTCATCAACTGTACTTTGCCGCGGATCGGGCGTGGCCGGGCAGGGAAATCGCTCATCGCCCTCAGCCTTGGATTTTCGATGACCGGAGGCGCGGATGGGTCCGAGCGCATTGCGACAAGTTTGTCGAGACCGGCCCGAATTTTACGTCTTGCCATGATATCCTCCTACCAATTCCGGCCGTGCCGGTAGTTGTGGATCCACTGATAATAGATCTTCTGTAGCGACAAGCCGGGAGTGGCCCGGATCATCCCGAACCAGTCGGTGTTATGCACGAAGAGATCCCGTCTGCCGGCAACACCCTCATAGTTACACGGGATGAACCTGTCTACCGAACCAAGGTTCCATTCACCCACCCAATCATGCCGCCAGGCGCAAGCAAGTGCTGATCCATTGGACACCATGGTGCCCAGATATTCCCGGAACCAGTTCCTGGAATTATAAACAAACAGGTCTTCCTTTCCGTCGCCGTTGATATCGCCAACAAAATGAAGATCATCCTTGCGCATTTGCCACCCCGGCGCGTTGCCATCATAGCGTTTCACCATCGCAAGTTGCCTGCCGTCGGATGCCAGCATGCCGAGGTAAGCGATTGACCAGTTTTCGCCATTGAATACATACAAGTCTTTCTTTCCGTCGCCGTTGAAGTCAGCGATGTAGTGGCGGTCGCCGCGCCTCATTTGCCAGCCCGGCATTGAACCATCGTAGCGCTTCTGCATGGCAAGCGCGGCACCTGTCGAGCGGAGGATGCCCAGATAGGGAATTGACCATTCGGTGCCATTAAAGACCCAGAGATCTTCCCTGCCCTCTCCCGTGAAATCGCCCGTATAATGGCGGTCACCGGGGCGCATCTGCCAACCCGGCATCGAGCCGTCATAGCGCTGGACCAGTGTGAAGCCGCTCCCGGACGACCGCAGCATCCCGATATAGGGAATAGCCCAATCGGCGCCATTCACCACGAAAAGATCCTTTTTTCCGTTACCATCGAAATCGGCAACATAGAAACGATCGCCTTTCTGGAATTGCCATCCCGGCATGGAATCGTCGTAGCGCGCTATCAGCTTGAGGCCGTTATCACCGTCGTCGACGAGCAGGCCCAGATATTCCATGACCCAATCGGTGCTGTTGTAGACGACAACTTCATCTTTCCCGTCTCCATTGAAGTCGCCAATGTAAAACCGGTCGTTCGGCATGAATTGCCACGAGCCCGGCACCCTGTCCACCGTGCTGAACACGAGATCGAGCTGCGCGCCGCCGGAGCGGTAGATCATGATGCCGTTGCCATTATGCACCAGTAAATCGTGCTTGCCGTCACCATTGAAGTCGCCGGCATGGCATGTGAGGAAGTTGCGCCCCGTATATGCATGGTGCCGGGTCTTCATTTCCGTGTAGCAAACCGGGCAATAGGGAGGCGAGTTGCCGCGCATCCGGCAGTTCTCGACCGGGCGGTATTTGCCGCTGGTCACGTATTGCGCCCCCTCGAACAACCCGGCATCCTGGCTGCTGTCCCATCCCGCAGGCCGGGTTCCCTGATTGTAGTTGGTGCAGCCGCCGGCGCCGGGATTGGGATTGATGCCGGTGGGAACGGGAGTGGCAGGATTGACGAATCGACCCCACTTTAAGGTCGCGCGGTCCGTGTTGGCGGTAACATTGACGCTGCCCGGCTCGCCGCCGGCATAGGTGCCGGGCTGGCAGTACTCGTCGGCGAGACCCCCTGCTCCATGACCGAATTCGTGTGCCATCACTTCCCAGGACGAGCCCAGGGTGACAATCTGGAAACCGCCGCCCCCGCAACCGCCAAAACCGTTCTCGTTCAGAATAATCAGCACGAGATCATAATCGGGAGCCCACGTGTTGAGCGCGTCTTGCACCCGCGTCGAGGTGTCTGCCCCATTCTCCAGCCAGCAATGGGCCCATGAGCCGCTGTAAATATAGCCGAGAGCCGTATTGCGCAATGTCGTGCTGACAATGGTGTCATCGCTGCCATCGGCTGGAGTGCCCTTCTCGTCATAGACACGCTGGCTGACTCCCGAATCCACGGAAATCAGGTTAACCCTGAAGATATTGAAGGCCTGCATATCCTCGTAGAAGTAGTCGTTGCCAAACACGCCATCGATAAGCAGCTCTTTGACTTTGTTGTTATAGGCGGTTTGATCGCCCTCGGCGAATCCATCGCCGAGCACCGCAATATTCTTTTTGGCGCCAACCGGCCCCGAGCGAAGAATTTGAGTGACGCTGTCGGGCATGGCGAGTCTCCTATAGCGGAAATTCAGGAAGCGGGATCACCGGCAGGCAGGCACGTCATTATGCAGACCGATCCCTCTTTATTCATAGCTGAAAACAATAAAAAAGAAAGGATTTTTTATCGCGGGGACATTTTTACGGCTTTAACAACCATCCATCCGGTCTTTTTAGCAATTACCGCTGCCATAGAATCTGACGCGCTTCCAGGGGAACTCGCGCGCTATCGTGGCGGGGTATGAGCCGGGCTGTATAGTCCGATGCCGGGCGATCCGCGGGCACGCGCGCATGAAACGCATAGCCGGTGGCCGCGGCGACCAGTTCATGCAGGCGCGTCATCTCCTGGCGCACGGGCGCGTCTCCTAAAATACCATCGGCATACAACTCGACGCACACCGCTTTCGGGTCGAGATCGTTGAGATAGACATGAACCAAAAATACGTGGTGCCCACTCTCTGTCTCAACCGTCATCTCGCCAAAGCGCAGGGCGGACCATTTTTGCGCCAGCGCTTGACGCCAATCCGACACCTGCACACCGAGCGCGCCTTTATCGGCGCTGCGGTCACGGTAGGCAGCCGCAGCCGGAAGATAGTGGTTCTCCGTATATTCGCGGACCACGCGATTGGCGGAAAAACGGGGCGTCAATTGCGCCATGCTATTGCGCATGCGCGTGACCCATGCGGTTGGAATACCCTGTTTGTCGCGGGCATAGAATTCCGGAATCACCTCTCTTTCCAGCAGATCATAAAGAGCTTCGGCCTCGGCAGCGTCCCACGCCGGATCGTCGCCGTGCTCCTTGCCGTCGCCCAACGCCCATCCTACTTCCGGCGTATAGGCTTCCGCCCACCACCCGTCCAGCACCGACAGGTTGATGCCACCATTGACGAGCACTTTCATTCCACTGGTTCCGCTTGCCTCCCATGGCCGCCGCGGCGTATTGAGCCAGACATCGACCCCCTGCACCAATTGCATGGTCAATTGCATGTCATAGTCGCTCAGGAATATCACGGAGGCGCGCGCTCCGGCACGCTGAATAAAACGCATCCACTCCTGAATCAGGGCTTTCCCCGCCTCGTCCGCCGGATGAGCCTTGCCCGCCATGATGAGCTGAACCGGACGCTGTGGATTACTCAACAGGCACAACAATCGCTCAGGGTCATGCAACAGCAGATCCGGTCTCTTGTAGGTCGCAAAACGGCGTGCAAAACCCAGCGTCAGAGCATCCGGATCAAGCAGGGTATTCGCGGCCTCAACCGCATCGGACAGTGCTCCCGACATGGCCAATTGCCGGGACAACCGTTGCCGGACAAACTCGACAAGCGACTTGCTCGCGGCGCTGCGGAATCGCCAGAGATCCACGTCTGATACACAGAGAATCTTTTGCTCCAGTATTTCAGTCGTTCCCGCCCAGCGATTTTCTCCACAGGCCTCGGTCCAAAAACTGGATGCGGCCGGCGAATCCCAGGTCGGCACATGCACGCCGTTGGTCACGTGTCCCACGGGCACTTCATCTGTCGGCCAGCGTGGAAAGAGCGAACCAAGAAGATGCCTGCTCACCTTTCCGTGCAAGCGGCTCACGCCATTTATCGACCCGCTCCCGTGAATCGCCAGATAAGCCATGTTGAACGGCTCCGAAGAATCGTTCGGATTGCGGCGGCCCAGCGCCAGCAGATCATGGCATGTGATGCCGAGCTTGGTCTTGGCATAATCAGCAAGGTATTGCTCTATCAGGTCTGGAGCGAAACAGTCAAACCCGGCGGCAACTGCCGTGTGCGTGGTGAAGAGATTGCCTGCGCGCGTGATGGATAGTGCAGCCTCAAAACCAAGCCCGGTTTGTTCCATGCAGCTCCGGGCACGCTCCAACACCGCAAAGGCGGCGTGTCCCTCATTCAGGTGGCAAACTTCCGGCCGGATGCCCAGCTCGGCGAGCAACCGCCAGCCACCGAGCCCAAGCAGCAATTCCTGCTGAAGGCGCAGTTCCGATCCCCCGCCATAAAGCTCGCTGGTAATCCCCCTGTGAGTGGGATGGTTAGCGGCATCGTTACTGTCCAGCAGATACAATTTTACCCTGCCCACCTGAACCTGCCAGGTACGCAGCCACACCGAATAGCCGGGCAGCTTGAACTCCAGCCGCAACCATTCCCCATTCGGGCGGCGTAATGGCGTAATAGGCAATTGGCCAGGGTCGTTGTAGGGAAAGAGCGCCAGCTGGGCGCCGTCCTTATCGATTACCTGGCGAAAATAACCCTGCTGGTATAGCAACCCCACGCCGATCACCGGCACACCCAGTTCGCTGGCGGCTTTGAGCTGGTCACCGGCCACGTTGCCCAGCCCGCCGGAATAAATGGGCAGCGCTTCGCTCAGCATGAATTCCATGCAGAAATACGCAACGCAACGCAGGGGGGATTTCGGATGTGTTTTCTGGAACCAGGTGGATGCTTCGGCCGCTGCGGCCCTGTCCCGCGCCAGGTCAGCGATGTCCTTGCAAAAGACGGGGTTGGCGAAATCTTGCTGGAGTTTTTCCCGTGAGACCGTCTGTAGGACTACCCATGGATTATGTGTCAGCTCCCATAGCGCCGGGTCCATCTGCGCCCAAAGGTGGTCCGCGCTGTGATCCCACGATGTCTGCATATCCAGGGCCAGCTCCGCCAGCGCATCGTACCCCTCGATATCCCTCGTGGATTGCAGCCGGTAAAGCGGTTTGCGATCTGATGTCTGGTCAGCCAACTCTTGATCCTCCCCTACGTTCCGGATGGAATCTCCCGCATCCGGATATGTTCACCAATTGCCTGGTCTCAGTCAAGGGCTCCCTGAACAAACACATAAGGGATTATATGTTCGGAAGCGAACGGAAGCCTGGTGCAAAGCGGCCCATAGTAAGCGCAATGGCGAATATACAGCCCATCTTTATTCCCGGCGATGAATGAATCAGGAACCGATAATGGAAAAAGAACCATTGATCAAATTAACCTGGCATGGCCGTGAGACGGTTGTATCCGTGCCAGCGTTGCTTGATCAGGCCGAGCAAATAGAAATTATCCTGCCGCTCAACTATAACCACGCCTTGTTTCACAGACTTCATCCTCACGCGCCCCCGGCTGAGCTGGAGGCTATCGATGTGTCCGGCGGTCCGGAACTCCTGGTAAAGATTGCAACGATTAACGGCTTGGAGGAATTTGACGCGCTCGCCAGCAAGCTGACCACCGCTCAGACGGAGATACGTGTCGTCAGTCCGCCGAAAGTGGTCATCACGCATCCCGCCGCGAATTCCGAAGTATGATGAAGGCAACTCCCATCCTTAAACCGGGCAAGAACTGCTGGCGGACAGAACACGCCGACCGGATCGCCTTTCTCATTGATGGAGCGGATTTCTTTCGTGCCTTCCGGGAAACGGCGAAACAGGCACAACATTCGCTGTTGATCATCGGCTGGGATATTGACAGCCGGGTGGAGCTGATCAAGGAGCAAAAAGCGGAGCATGAATCCGACGGTCTGCCGGTGAATCTGGGTGATTTTCTCAATAGCCTGATCAAACGCAATGATCAACTTCATATTCACGTCCTGGATTGGGACTTCATCATGCTTTTCGCTCCATCCCGGGAGTGGATGCCGCTCTATAAAGAGGAATGGAAAGCCCATTCACGGCTGCATTTCCACCTGGATGACCAGCATCCCGCCGGAGCGTGCCACCATCAGAAAATAGTCGTGGTCGATGACCGTGTGGCATTTGCCGGGGGATTGGACCTGACTCGTGGCCGCTGGGATACATCCGAACACCGGCCGTGCGATTCCCGGCGGTGCGACGTGGAAACGGACCCGATTCCGCAACCCTATCACGACATTCAGATGATGATCAGCGGCGCGGCCGCGGCCGCGCTGGGCGAACTCGCGCGCGAGCGCTGGCATCGCGCAACCGGCGAAAAATTGGCACCTCCACAGGCCCCGGCCCCACCTATTCGCTCCCATTCCAGCGAATCTGGCTACTGGCCGGATTACCTGGCACCGGATCTCGAAAACACTTCAGTGGCCATTGCACGCACCGTTCCCCGGTATGGCGATCAAGTGGAGGTACGCGAGGTGGAACAACTCCTGCTGGATGCAATCGCCGCAGCCCGGGATACCATCTACATTGAAGCGCAATATCTCACGGCCCAGAAAATCGGTGCCGCCCTTGCAAAACGGCTCAGCGAATACGACGGACCTGAAGTCGTCGCGCTGCTGCCGGAGCACACCGATGGCTGGCTATCGCAAAACACCATGGACGTCCTGCGCGAACGTTTGTTCAAGCAACTGCAACAAGCAGATCATCACCACCGCTTGCGCCTGTATTGCCCCCATGTGCCGGGTCTGGATGGGGAGTGCGTGAATGTGCACTCAAAAATGATCATCGTCGATAATGAACTGGTCCGCGTCGGCTCCGCCAATCTCAATAATCGCTCGATGGGCCTGGATACCGAGTGCGATCTCGTGCTGGAGGCGGCCGGCGATGCGCGCGTCCAGCACGCAATCGAAACCTTTCGCAATCGCCTGCTGGGCGAACATCTGGGCGTCGAACCCGGCGTGATCGAGGCGCATCTGGCGCGCGACGGCTCGCTTATCCGCACGATCGAAGCGCTTAGCGGTTCGGGACGTACCCTGGTTCCGTTGACGTTCCGCGTGACGCCCGATATGGACGCATTGATTCCTGATACACAGATCGTCGATTCCGATAAGCCTCTCGACACGGAACGTTTACTAACGGAAGTTGTTCCGCATGAGCAACGCGAGCCAGCCCGGCATCATATCGCGCTGATCGTATCGATACTTGCCGCCATCCTGGGGCTGACCGCCGCGTGGCATTGGTCACCCCTGCGGGAATGGGTGAATGTCAATACATTGGCCGCGTTCGCCGCCGGTTTCGAGCAAACACCGGGAGCGCCCTTGCTTACGTTGGGTGTTTTTCTTATCGGTGGACTTATCGCGTTTCCCCTGACCGTACTTATCATTGTCTGCGTACTGGTGTTTGGACCCTGGCAGGGGTTTCTGTATTCGCTCCTCGGCGCCTTATTGAGCGCGATATTAACGTACGGACTCGGTCATTTACTGGGCCGCGACATGGTAAGGCGGCTTGCCGGCAAAAAGATTGGCGAATTGAACAGGCGGTTGGCCCGCCGCGGATTACTGACCATCATTTTCGTGCGGGTCATCCCGGTCGCGCCATTCACGATCATCAACCTGATCGCGGGCGCATCCCACATCCGCTTTCGCGATTTTGCCTTCGGCAGCGCCATCGGGCTGCTCCCTGGAATCGTAGGCATGTCGCTATTTACGGACCGGCTCGCCGCCACCATCCAGAAACCTGACTTGCCGGCATTCGCTTTATTGGCTGCGGTTATCGCTGCCATTGTCGTCAGCGGATGGTCGTTCTGGCGATGGGAGGAGCGGCGGCGAAACACCCGGCTAAGGGCTCAGACCGATTGAACCGCGTTTGATTGAACGATTTTTACTACCTACAGAAAAAAAGGGAGGCTGAAATGATCGCACAAATAATGGATATGCCCAGGGACATGCACGGCGCGGCGGACGTCCGGCTTGATGCCCCTGTTTTCCGGCTGGCTGCGGCAAACGGCATCGTGCCGCGATTCGAATTCCGAATTTTCGGGCACGATTTCAACCCGCTTGAACAACGCATTCGCAAAGTGGCCCCCTGCGAATCGATCGTTGAAAGCAGGGAAATCTACATTCTCAGCGACGAAAACGGCGACCGCAATGTCAAGATTCGCGCCGGCAAGCTGGAATTCAAACGCCTGATTGATCGCGTCAATGGATTGGAACGCTGGAAACCCACGGGATCATTGGAATTCCCCATCGAACGCGAAGCCATTCCAGACAAACTGTTTCCCGTTGCCGCGCTGGAGCGAAGCGCTCCTTTACCCGGCTCATTGACTGCGGTAGTCACCGAAAAAGAATTTCTTCATCATATCGCCCAAAACAACCTATGCGGCCCCCGTCTTTATCGCGCCAACCTGTTGAAGCGCCGCTCCCGTTTCACCTTGCAGGATTGCCCGGTGGAGGTAGATCGGATACTGGTCAACGGCGCGGCTATCGAATCTATCGCGATAGAATCCCAGTGCGCGGAGCAGGTGCTTGCGGTGCGCTCCGCCTTGGGACTGGAGCAGTTTGAAAACGTCGCCTATCCGCTGGCTATCTCCCGTGTCCTGGGAATTCGGCCGTTGCCGGATGCGGAAAACTATGAGTAAGGAGATTGAGCGCAAATTCCTTGTTGGAGATAAAAACCCAGCCAGTTGGGGTAATGCGATACACAGCGAGATTCGTCAGGGCTACCTGAGTATCGACAAATATCGCACGGTGCGCGTGCGTATTGCGGGAGATGCCGCTTACCTCACCATCAAGGGTATCACCGAAGGTGCTTCCCGCGCCGAATACGAATACCCGATCCCTGTTGCCCACGCCAAGCAGATGCTCGACGGTTTGTGCCTGCGGCCCTTGATCGAAAAGCGCAGGTACCGCGTCGGGTACGGCGGGCTCGTATGGGAGGTGGATGAATTTTATGGTGACAACGCGGGTCTGATAGTAGCGGAGGTCGAACTGAAAGACGCGCAGCAGGTATTTGATAAACCCCCCTGGGCGGGCGAGGAAGTGACGGACGACCCCCGCTACTATAACGCCAACCTGGTGAACCACCCCTATGCAAAGTGGAAAACCTGATGAAATGGAGAAACTGACGCTTGCCACCTACAACATTCATGCTTGCGTCGGCGCCGACGGCCGCTTTGAGCCGGAACGTACCGTGCAAGTGTTGAAGGAACTGAATGCGGATGTCGTGGCGCTGCAGGAAGTGGAGCACCATGAGGTTGAGGGCCGCGATCTGCTCGATTATCTGGCCGCGAAAACCGGGTTGACAGCTATTGCCGGGCCTACGCTATTGCGCAGAACACGGCATTACGGGAACGCCATTTTAACAAGACTTCCCATCCTGACGGTAAACCGGGTCGACCTGACCTTGCCCGGACACGAAGCACGCGGGGCGCTCGATATCACTCTTGATGGGAAAGGACGGCGCGTGCAGGTAGTGGCGACCCATCTAGGGCTTATGCCCTGGGAGCGCCGCCAGCAGGTCCGCGAGCTGCTTAAGCTTTTCCACATTGGTTCAGCGAATGTTTATGTCCTGATGGGCGATCTGAACGAATGGTTCCTGTGGGGAAGGCCCCTGCGCTGGCTGCACGCGCACTTCAAGCGCCCTCCCCACTGCGCAACCTTCCCCGCGCGCTGGCCTTTCATGGCGCTCGATCGCCTCTGGGTGCACCCGCGCAAGCGCCTCGCCAAGGTGGAGGTTCATGCCACCCATCTCGCACGCGTGGCATCCGACCACCTGCCCTTGAAAGGCGTTATCGAAATGTAAGAGGTACGCGCCAAGGCTCTTTTGTTTGTTCCTTATCTTCCTGTGCGTCACATGGCCCCTTTCTCGATCGGGAGTTCCCTGGGCATGCAGCGCCGTCCCCCGGTTTTGGGGATAAAACGAACAGAAGAAATTCGAGATTTTGCCTGGCAATCATGGAAACATGCCACGATTCGGTGTGTCTACAACTATCATGCTTAAAGTTCACGGTCCTGGTTGCGGAAAGCAAAGTGTTCGCCGATTCAGACATGGCGCAGCTGCGGCGCAGACGAAACCAACGAAGATCCGGACATGAGGAAAAACCGTGACCCAGCATGACCATCTCCATCCTCATAGCCATACGCAGCCGCATGCACCCAGGAATTTGACAGCTGCTTTTGCTGCCGGCATCGCCCTCAATCTTGGTTTCGTCGTCGTTGAAGCGATTTATGGTCTATTGGCCAACTCCATGGCCTTGATAGCCGATGCGGGACACAATCTCGGCGATGTGCTGGGACTGGTGATAGCGTGGATTGCCATAGTATTGGCACGGCGCGCGCCTTCTCAAAATTACACCTATGGCTTGCGGCGCGCCACGATTCTAGCTGCGCTTGTTAATGCGATGCTGCTCCTTGCAGCAGTCGGCGCGATTACAATTGAAGGCATACGGCGCCTGTCGGCACCGGGTGAAATCGCAAGCGTCACCGTCATCATCGTCGCCGCGGCAGGTATCGTTGTCAATGGCGTGACAGCGTGGCTGCTTGCCCCCGGAAGCAAGGATGACATTAATTTGCGGGGCGCCTTCCTGCACATGGTCTACGACGCACTAGTTTCACTAGGCGTAGTGATAACAGGCGGCGT
The DNA here is from genome assembly GCF_000832065.1 of Nitrosospira sp. NpAV. GTDB lineage: Bacteria > Pseudomonadota > Gammaproteobacteria > Burkholderiales > Nitrosomonadaceae > Nitrosospira. The sequence continues at coordinate 48,827 of NZ_JXQM01000019.1, forward strand.
AATGTTGTTCTCGGGCTGGACATGGCTTGATCCCGTTGCAAGCCTTGTCATCGCCGCTATTATTCTGGCGGGAACATGGGGTTTATTGCGTGATTCAGTAGGCATGTCGCTCGATGCAGTCCCGGCTGGACTCAAACTGGATGAGGTCAGCGCTTTTCTCAGGAGACAGCCCGGCGTGACAGCGATCCATGATTTGCACATCTGGTCGATGAGCACCACGGAGACAGTGCTTACCTGCCATTGTCTGATGCCAGGGGGCCATCCGGGCGATGAATTTCTGGCACAGCTCGCGCATGAACTCCAGGAGCGTTTCAAAATTGGCCACGCGACAATCCAGATCGAAATACACGAGCACATTCCATGTGCGCTCGAATCGGATCATGTGATTTGAGTTTTCTCGCTTCCAGGCCTGGAGCAGCCAGCGCTTCCGCAACGATTTTGTAGGAGAACATAGAGTCAATTTAAGCCTCTTCACCGTCGCTATGATCTTGGCTTCGGCCGGATCCGAAGCACGTCCCGGCATCCTTTTCCGGATCGATTTGCATCCGGAGATGCCAGTGCGAGTTACCTGATGATGCGTTAAGTTGAACACCGCACAGATCGTCCCCATCCGAAAGCACATTATTCATACACAGCCAATGAGGTCATTCCATGCCTTAAGCGTGCTAAGCGGGCGAAGCTTTTCCATAAGTTGCTATTGTCTTGAAGCAGCCTAATTTCAAGGAGATCAAAATGTTAGCTAAAATTCTAGCGATCGCGGCGCTTACCGCCGGCGGTGTAATGTTATCAAAACAACTCAGGAAATCACGCAAACCGGAGGAAACGACGATAGAAGAATCCATTGAAGTGAATGTGCCCGTCAACGTCGCATACAACCAGTGGACCCAGTTCGAGGATTTCCCCAAGTTCATGAAAGGGGTGCGTGAAATAAGGCAGCTTGACGATACCCATTTGCACTGGCGTGCCGAGGTAGCGGGCAAAGAGGAAGAATGGGATGCGGAAATTACCGAACAAATTCCTGACAAGCGAATTGCCTGGCACAGCACAAGCGGAGCTCAAAACGCCGGTGTCGTCACTTTCCATAAGATTTCCGATTCAATAACCCGGATCATGCTGCAAATAGACTACGCACCTAAAGGCTTCATCGAAAAGGTGGGAGACGCGGTAGGTGCGGTGGAAATAGAAACCCGGGGAAATCTGGAGGATTTCAAGAAATTCCTTGAGGAGCGCATGAGCGAAACCGGAGCATGGCGTGGTGCGGTTTCTCAACACTAACGCTTCAAAATAATGCTGCCTGGGGGAATAGCGAGACCGCTAAAGCCCGGATTAAGCCGGGCCGCAAAGCGGCTTCGGCTTGAGTGAATTGTTAGACGCCGCTGTCATTGCTGCCGGACGCCTGATCTTTGAGTTCAGCCAGATAAGTAATCAAGCGTTTTATCCTGGTGTTCTCCATTTCAAAAACATCACAAACATCGCATTAAGTAAGCCCCCGCCTTTGCGCGCGGCCCGAACCGTACCTTCCGCGATCACAACATTGTTTTCTTCCGTCATGCGTGTGATCCTTATGGTGGGACTGCCGGTAAATGCATCATTCTCAATTTCTTTGTCAAAGGCGTCTTTCCCTTTCAGATGAAATGCGCTCGGCATAAACCACTCGATATCTTCAGTCAGGCAGGACAGAATTTGCTCATGATCGCTCTTATTAAAGCTATCCATATACTTCTGTACGGTCATTTTGTTCGGGCTCATAAGATCCTCCTGCGGCGCTGGAACTGTAATGGGTCGAATATGGCGTCAATGTTTGCCGCGAACGGCCGGCGATGGGTTGTCTTTTGTCACCATTGAATGCTTGAGATGCCAACACCAGCGGCATGCTTCCAGCGTAATGGCAAAAAATACAGCGGGCGCGGGCTGGTGGGCATCATTTATTGGGTACCGGAGCCAGCATGTTGGCATCACGGGCCAGCACCCATTTTCCACTTTGTTTCTTGAGGATGGACAATGTATGCCCTGCGCGCGTCACGGATTGAGCGCCGCTGGGAGGAGTCACGACAACGGTGAGCTTGGCCCACATGAAAGCCCAGTCCCCGAGAATTTTGATCTCTTGAATCTCGCTTGCGCCGTCGAATTGCGGAGCCTCCGGGCCTGATTGAGCGCGTGCCGCAACAGCGAAGTCAGCTTTGCGCATGACAGGTTGGCCTGGCACGAGAAAGACCACATCATCCGCCATCAATGATAAAACCGTCTCGATGTCACCCGCTTTGCTTGCGGCCATCCAGGTGGAAACCAGCTGCCGGATTTCTCGTTCATCGTCTTGCATATATGCCTTTTTGTAGGAGCCTGCCTGCGGAAGCGGAGCGGATGATTATTCAACTCAGCGTGGCTTGTCGTTCTCAGCCTCGAAAGCCAGTGTCAAGTATACCTATAGCGCTCCCGCACCGTCCCAAGATCATGCACGCCCCGCGGTCTTTCTTTTATCAGCGGCGCCTTTTGGGCTTCCTGTTTTTGCCAGAGATATAATCCATGGAAGCTATCAAGAGATTCCCTATGATCACGAGGGGTTGCTCAACGGAGGAGCTTTATCTAAACTACGCCATCTCAAACCAACACCAATATGGAACAGCGAGGCAAACTCATCGTGCAACTATTAGGAGATTTTGCATGAAAAACCTGATCATTTTGTTGGCCGGGCTAATGGCTCCGGTATGCTCAGCCTTTGCGGAAATGCGTGATATCCACGATTCGCATATCGCGGACGTTGTGATTACCGCCAGCGGCATTGCGATCGAGGCCGGCAGGCTGGCACAATCCAAATCATCCAATGAAGAAATCAAAGCCTACGCGGAACGGATGGTGGGTGAACACACGGAGGTCAGCCAGTCAGCCATTGAATTGGTGACGAAACTCAAGGTGGAACTTCAGGATAATCCGATCAGCCAAGGTCTCAGAGCCGACGGCGCAATAGATCTCGCCAGGTTGCAGGCGCTGCGCGGACAGGAATTCGATAAAGCTTACATTGATCAGAAAGTCGTCCTTTATCAGCACGTGCTCGACACAATTGACAACCGGCTGATGCCCAACGCCAGCCATCAGGAACTGAAGGTTCTGCTATATAAGCTGTTTGCCCCTTTCTCTCTGCATCTTGACGATGCCCAGCAGATCCAGGAATCACTGGGTAAGCCAGACCGCCAACCAGACCGGAAAAGCCAGATTCCCGCCAGACCCCTCGCGCGGAATGGGGTCCTGGCCGAGCTGATGCTATAACTTCGTCAACTTATCCCCGTTGCCTTTAAGAAACCAGGCTCGAAGAACCGCTTCGCAATAGCCCGCGATTCTCCATTTCCATCCCTAACTTATCTATCGCCTGGGCATGGATGACATCCAGCGTGTCATAAGCCTGGTTGCGATAGGACACCGCCTTGAGCATGCCGCACGACATGGATTTCCGTATCTCGCGCAGTCCTATTTTCTCGCCGCAGTATGCGCGGATGATCTGCTCGATGCTTCGGCGGCTGTGTAATCCGGTGCCGAAGTTGGCTGCCAGATGATGCGTCAGCAACTCGAACCCGCTGGCTTCCCTGCCGAACTGGACCCGCACGTAGGCCATGTGCAACGTAGGCAATACGCGTTCGCACAAACTGAGTATCAGCGCCGCCTGGGCGTGCCGGTCATGCACCGTCAGTTCGCCATTCCCCGCTATACCCCCTGCCCTGCTGGCTTCGCGCATGTCGTTGACGGACGATATCTTGACGATAGGCCTGCTGATTGTCTCATAGGCCCATTTCAGGGCATGTTCCGGGCTGCTGAATTTCATTTGTCGTGCTCCTTGAGTTGATATGACAGGCAACGCTTGCCGTGTTTGCGGCCTTTTCCGCAATACGTGACGGATTGTGAAATCAGATGAATTGTTTCTTCATGCCGGCAACCGCGGCATGACTCCGCTTGCCTGCGAGCGGCAACATGTTCGGGGTTTCCGTACTCCCAGCGTTCAAGACCCGGTGATTTAGTGCAGCCTATGCCGGGCTTATGCATCGTCGCTTTCACCATCCTTGCCACTCCTCCCGGTTGGATACGTCGTCAGATGCCTCTGCGGAATCCCGCACTATCTGTTTTGCGGCTTTCAATCGCTTGCAGGTCGGCGCGATATCCTCCACGCCCTCGATCGCGCACCACATGGCGAGCCCATCCTCGATAAACCCTGCCCGGATAAACGCGGCACCGATATCCTGCCAGCGGCATTCGCGGTCGGCCTTCGACCAGGCCACGCCGCCACCGACGCCGGCGGCGGAACCACCCAATGAATAGGTATCGCGGCACGGCGCGGTAGGCACCATGAGGCCGAGGCCGATATTCGGATTGTTGCGTACACCATGCACGCCCATATTCATGGTCTGGCTGTTTCCAGTGTTGTAGGCGGACCCGCCCTGCCCTCCTGTTGCCGTGGTAACGGAAGTTTGGGTCTGGACTTGTTGCGAGTTCGACAATGCGCCGGCAGCCGCCGCGGCCTGCGAGGCTGCCTGGGTGCCGTGCCCGAGATCGATCCCGAGGCCAGCCTGGCCTTCCGCCCGTGTCTCGCTATGAGCAAGCAAAACGATTCCCGCCATTACTGCCAATCTGACTTTTAATCCCGGTCCCTTCACTTGGCTGATCGAATATTTCATTACTTCATTTCCTTTTCTCTTATTTTCGATGATGTTCAATGCTTTTATATGATTTTTCACCGTAATTAGATACATTATTCTCTTTTGCATCGCTTATATGGCTTACCGGCATTGATGAGTCCCCCGTTGCAGCTACACGTCCACCGTTTCCTGGGGGATTATTGCGCATACGTGTGAACCCGAGTGCGGGCTTGTCCACGCCCCCGGATAGCACCTGTCTGGCCAGTTGCTCACTCCCGATCAACACCGGCGGATCAGTCCTGAAACCTTTCAGATTGTTATGCGCCGTCACAAGGCCGGTCAGGCTGGCTGGATATTCGGGGTATTCGTTGCGCGAGCGGAACCCGCGATAGCGATTCTCGAATTCCTTCGCCACGAAGGGCCATTCATCCTCGCCTTTGCTTCCCAGCGCGATCCAGCCACCCATGTCCTGTATCACGCGATGAATCAGCGCATCGTCGAATACCACATCGCAGTAGGTTCCAATGTGGCGCACTGCCTGGTCGACCTTGGCCCAGGCTCGCAATGCGGCATCCTGCGTCGAACCCTGCAACATGCGGATGATATCGGCAGGTTTGGGTGGGAACTGCCCCGCATCCGGATTAGCGAGGTGACGATTGAAAGCATCCACGATAGCGCCGAGATCATGCCCCTTGAGCGCCATCCACCACACATCCAATGCAAACCTCGACACGCTTCGGCCATAGAAACCCATTACACCGATGATTCCGTCGTGGAATTTCTGGAAATCATCGGTTTGCATGATGAATTTCCCCTAATTGTTGCTCCTCCGATGCGGAACCCCTTAATTCCGGCGGCAGCCACCCTTCGGTTGCGGCCTTATTGGATGCTTCAAGCAATTCCTGCCTGTTAGGCATCCTGCCCTTATGCAGAATCAGCTTCGCCGCCTCTTCGCGCTGCCGTTTCACCGTGCCGATAACATAGGCAAAATTGGCCTTCCCCTTGGCAGCGGCGCTTCTTGCCGCCTGCACGAATTCCTCTTCAACCGCTCCCGCCTGCAATAACGCCAGCAGTGTCGGATGATGCGGATTACAAGCCTGCACGCCATGCCGGGTCATGCTTTTACAGCACGCACCCGCCGTGCCCGGTGGAACCGTAATTGCGGAGCCGTTTTCATGGCGTGTTGGGGCGATAGACTCGGAGGCAGGCAGCGGATCGCATGCGGATAATTCTTTATCCGCGGCACAAATATGTATATGAGCGTCTTCCCGGTCTTCATGAAACTGGCACTGGTGCTGGCGCTGGCGCTGGTGCTGGTGCTGGAGAGCTTTGCCGGCGGGTTCCCTCCGGGCAGCCTCGGGGGTTATTTCAGCACCTCTATTTTCGAAAGCGCCGGATAACCCAGTGGGTTTTTGCGGGATGCCGTAGCCATTTTCTTTTTCGGCTTCTTTCTCCTTGAGGGGACGCCCGCCCTTCCTGCCGTTGATTCTTGCTGCTTCAATTTTTGGCCGGGCTTTGGCGATCTCCCGGTCTGCGCGGGCGTTGTGGCGCAACCCGTCAATTTCAGAAACAGGAAAAAATTGCTCCGCCACCGCCTTTACGGCTTGCTGTTCCACCCGCGTCATGGCTCTGCAAACTCTATAGAGTCCGGGCAGCTCTTTAGGCAACGGTTTTTCCACACTGAAATAAGTATCCAGCAGCATCGTATAGGCACCGTGTTCAGCCAGGGATAGATGCGCGGTGTCGCGTTGATAATCGCCGCAATAGCGTTCGTAGTAATTCACTGGAATAGCCTTGTTTGCTTCATTTCTTTTAGCTTTAAGGGGCCTAAACCCACCTTTTTCCCCAGATACCGATAATTGAGGGGCTATTTTTCGCCATGAAATGCGATGGAAAGCATTATTACAAGAATAACTTGTAGATGTCAAGTGATTCTTGTAATCCAACTGCAAGCGTTGCTTGTATCATGCAAGAAATTGTTGCAAAGACATCTTTTTTGACGTTTTGGGTATTGCGCAAGCATGAATATTGCGAAAATAATTCGCGACGGGCGTGAAAAGCTTAACCTGAACCAATCTCAATTGGCCGAGCGGGTGGGTGTCACCCCGCAGGCAGTTCAGCAATGGGAATCCGGTGCGACGCAGCCCCGTGGAAAACGGCTGAATAAGATAGCGGAAGTTCTCCAACTACCCCCCGCACTGATGCATTTCGGAATGCCTGTGGCGCAGCCGAAAGAAGTGGTGGAAACAACGCCGGCGCCAAACAAACCCGGCAAGGCTCACTCGGACAACTCTCCCAAACGTGCCGCTGAAACGCCTGTTTCCGGTAGGGAAGCGCTCATCAAGCAAGTCGTGGATGCGATGCGGCGCATGTCGGATGAAGATGCCTCCCGCCTGGTGACGATAAGCCAAGCGCTTGTCGCCAAACCGGAGAAGAAAACAGAAGAAGCCTTGATAGATCTGAAACCTTTACCCAAGCCGGATTTGGCGCCTCACCCGCCTCCGGCATTTCCTCCGCGCCGGATGCCCTCGAGAGTCAAGACTCGGGGAAAGACGGCAATCTGATAGAAGACAGCAATACAGACATCAGCAAAATCGGCGGAAATTTGACAGACGCGGGAGAAATTAACGGAGTGTATTGAAGAGGTGGATAAATCAGTGCGAGGCATTTAGAATGGAAATGTATGGCTATTCACGTGTAATAACGAGCAGCGCCGCCCGGAGGCAATCTGCCAGGAAGTTCGGCATCGTTGCAATGGGCGCCGCTATCGCTATTTTGATGGCGGGAATCATGCATAATGACGCACGCGCGGAAACGCCCCAGCTCAGGGACCGGCAGACCGGAAAATATCTGGGAAATCTCAGCGCCAATCCCTATGATCCCAATTCCACCAGCAATCCTTACGGACAGTATGGAAGCAAATACAGTCCTGATTCCATCAATAATCCCTATGGCCAGTATGGAAGTCCATATAGCAACGATAGCGCCAATAATCCCTACGCAACCAACCCTCCGGCGATAGTCGATCCTCAGCGATGAAAATGGTACCCAAGCCCTACGATAATCTGGATATGCTGTTCGCTTTCCATATTTCTGAGAAAGCACGTACCCGGCGGGAACAATACATCCAGCAATTTCCCGAGCATTTGCGCGATGCCGAGAAACGGCGTTACACGCTGGAGCGCGCGGTGAAGGAGGTACTGTCGGAAGTCGCCGAAGTGGCATTGCTTATCAAGGAACTTGAATCCTTGCCCGTTTCGGAATAGAAGCGGAAACTTCCCATCCAATCCATAACCTTGCACCTTTATTCATTTTGGAGTCAATTATGAAACTCATCATCCTCGCCCTGCTTGGCACATTGATACTTTCCTCATGCATTATGGGAGGGAAGATGACAGGGTTGCGAGAGGGGCTCACCAAAGATCAAGTTGTAAGAATCGCCGGCAATCCGGATGGCTACCAGCGCGCCGGCGAGTATGAAGTCCTGCTCTATATTGAGCGGCGCACCAGCGCTTGGTCTTTTTTCTCCGGCTCCATTCATGACATTGTCGATTATTCGGTAATTTTGAAAGATGACAAGGTGATCGAATATGGTCCCGGCAGGGCGCAGCATCGGGAGTCGGGCGATATCCCGTTCAGACGGATTCCCTCCCGGTAACGCCGCACATCCCCACCCCCCCACCGTTTATGGCAGCCAGGCCCCTGTACAAGTTTTCTTGACAATTACAAGAATTACTTGTAATATTTGCCTGGTGTCGCATCCCATCGCGGCATCGGGCAACAAACCACGAAACAGACGTGCAGCCCGAACCGGCATAGCCTCGATCCAATAAGCCCCCGGTGGCATGGAAAGACAAGCGGTCGGCGACGGAAAAGCGCAAAGAAATGTCCAGGCCGTGCCTGGCGTGGAACTCGGCCCGATTTGAAAGGGCCCGGAATCACCTAAAACTTGTAATCAACATGCTGAGGACTTGACCATGGGACGCTGGGCTGAATTGTGGACTGAACACCGCCCGGCGCCCCTTTCCCTCACCGACACCGAAATACTCGACTGGCTGGGTGAATACTGCGATCAAGCCGTTTATAACCGCCCAACCCCGGAATATACCGGCGGATTCACCTTATACTGTAGCGATATCAAGACCAGCGCCGCCACCCTGCGCACCGCGGTCTGCCTGGCTGCGGCAAGGTGGAAGGAGGTGAATGAATAGCGCTCGTCGGATTACGCTGCGCTAATCCGACCTACAAATGCTGTATCTCCAAACACACTGTCTGGATCAGTTGGTATACTGATGATACTTGACACTCACCTGGCATCAAGCATAAGCAGAACCAAGAAAAAGCCCGGCACGCAGGGTCAATGCGTGCCGGGCTGGAACTCCAACTCTAATGAAGAGCAAGAGCCCCAGGTCGTATCTTACACGCTTCAGGCGGATCGGCTATTGGACTGAAGTCCACCACGATATCGTCTACACCACCGCTATTTCTTTCTGCCCAGCGAGGTTTTGATCAGCTTGGCCTGTTCAAAATGGCCGACAAGGCTCGCCCGCCACAGATTCAACAAACGCTTCAGCTCCTCATTTTTAGTGCCAGGGATCAGCTTTCCGTCCCATAAGTTAATTACCTGCTGGTGGGATTCCACTTCATGATTGATATAATCCAGATCAAATAATATGCCATGGAGCTTCTTTAGCCTCTCCAGATGTTTCTCCTCATCAGCCTTCAAGGTCTCGCTGATCGAACTGCTTCGAGGTGTTATGTTTGTTTTATTCGCCCAGTCATTGAATTGCGAGGTGGAATCATTATGCTCTTCGGTCAAGCGGTGGCCGAACGCTTTTACATCGGGGTGGGATGATGTGGATTGAGCCAGAATGCCGCCATTGATTTCAGCCTGATTCACGGCTAGGACGATACCCACGATTTCCGCGTCGCTAAGCGCTTCCATTTCAGCAGCGGCTGCAAAACCCGAGGTTATCATCGCGAGGATCAATATGAGTATTTTTTTCATGGAAAACTCCTATTTTGAATTTTGGGATTATCGAATGACTTTGAAAAGCAATCTCAGCCGGTATCTATAATTTGAACATCACTAGCCGACTCTGAGCCCACAGCGGGGATGGAACCCCGTCGCCTAAAAACGGTAGCCGTATCGCCCGCCCAGGGAATCCATGCCTTCATTGGCATCGGCAAAATTAGCATTGGAAACGTGATCAAAATATACGGATAACGAACTTCTGGCACCGACGCGATAGCCGACTTCAATTGGAATGTGGAACAAAACCCGTGATCCGAGCGCCTTGCGGTCATTGTGCAGCAAATGGAGATTGCCATTGTGGACCGCGCCACCGAAGCCAACGCCGAGAAATATGCCGCTTGCGTGATCGTATTGCCAGCGGATGCCCGAATACAGTTTGGACGTATCCCCGGCGGTACTAACCGAGCCCCCCAGTGCGGGACGTATAAATCCGCCCAGGATTTTGTATTGTGGCGAGAAAATGGCCTCGAGATTGAAATCGGCGCCGCTTTCGCGACGGAAGCCGCTCCACAAAGAGCCGGTGTCGTGGTGAAGCACGCCGAGCTTGACCTCATGCAGCCATGTTGATGCCTTCCACTCATTTGCGTGCCCATGGAATGGGGCAAGACAACCCAGGCTGAAAACCCATATCTTGATAATTTGCACGCGCATTATCAAATCCTTCGAATCAAAATCCGGCCGTTGGCAAGATAGAAAGAATGATCAGCTGCCGGTTTCATATTAAAGGCTTAACCTTCTCGCAAATCTCCCGCATTAGCTCAAGGAAGTGTGAGGGCTGTACTATGGCGTGGTCAAGCAATTTTAAATCCACCATGGGTGAATCTTTGCGATCCGCCCTGCTCGAGCAGGCAAAGTTTTGTAGATCGGATTAGCGTAGTGATCCGACGTCGTTTAGCCAACAGGAACCCCGCCATAGCGAGGCAAGGTAAAAAAAAGCCCGCCGAAGCGGGCCTGCCCTCACATATGGATAGGCTTTACGATTTCTTGCGACGGCTGAAACCCAGACCCGCCAAACCAAGGCCAAGCAGTGCAAAAGTGGTGGGCTCAGGTACCTCGCCGACCTGTGCTGCTGGATTCGGCAACTCATTTACCGTCCCAGTCAGGTTCAGGATGAGGCTATAGGCAGCCCGGCTGGATGCCGCGCCGACGTCCGCATCTGACAAGCCCAATGTGTAGCTGGCGTTGAAAATCCCGGCTGAGGAGGTGTCCAGCGTAGCCAGCCAGTCGTAGCTTGAACCCTGGCCCAGGCCGCTGAATCCCCCTAAATCGGTTAATAGCGTGCTGATATCGCCGCTGCCGGAAATACTGTCGAGATCGAGGCCGACCCGGTCGGCATTAACCATATTGAAGAGGCTGAATCCCAGGGTAGCGGCGTCGCCCACATGAAAAACACCGAAGTCCAGGTTCAGGGTTAACATCGTTGAGGAACCATCGAAGGATGGCGCGGCATGCAGCAGATAATCATAGGTGGCACCGACGTTGCCCGCCCAGTTGATGTCGTATTGCGTAGTTTCCGTGCCGGTAAAAACGCCGGCTGCCTGCGTCGCCTCCAGTACCGGAGCAGTACGTGCCAGCGTCACGTCACCGGTACCAACATAGCTATCAAGATTAGCGGAAGATACCGCTTGATGCAGGTTGGTAGAGGTCGCGGAACTTGTGGTAGCGCTGCCGGCACAGGCATCCTTAAGCTTGCCCGCGCATGTATCGCTATTGCTGATGGCGGATGCAAAGGCCCCATTTACACCGGGCGCCGAGACGCTGGCGGTGCTGCTGCCGCTACCGCTTGAGGTAACCGAGCTATTGGCACCCGTACCGCCGCCAGCGGTGGATTTAACCCAGGTACTTTGTGTCCGGGTCGAGGCGAGATCCAGGGTGGCACCCATGAGAACGCCCTGGTTCGAGTTGAACTGGCTGATGGCGCTGGTCCCAAGACTGGCGCCGTTGTTCTTGCTGGCGCCGCCGCCTTCGGTATCGGAAACGCTTGCGGAGTTGCTAAAGCTTACCGAAGAAGTGCTGATCAGAAGGGCATTGGCCGGCTGCGGCATCAATGCCAGAGCGCCCAATGCAAAAACGATCTTTTGGTTTAACGTACTGGGTGCGAGTCTCATTTCATTTCCTATCAAAGTTGTAAAAGGAGCAGTTTTAGGGGGATGTTCACAAACAATGATTTCATTCTTCCATATTCCCGGCGCATTGCCCATTGGACTGAAGTACAGCATGAAAAAACAGGGTATTTCCGGGAGTTAGCATAGATGCCGGGGTTCCTGCGAACAGTTCGCCCATCATAAAAAAAGCCCGGCTCGCAGGGTCAGTACGGCCGGGCCGGGCCGCTATCTTATGGAGGAAAGAGTAGGCACCCGAAGTTGCATCTTACAGTGTTTGAGCGTATTGCCCATTGGACCGAAGTACAGGATCGGTGTGTTATTTTGCAGGTCGGATTTATGTAATGTAATCCAGCAATGCACTTATATCATTCAATCCACCCTGACAGCCGATGCCCGGCATACCATGCCTATGATATGTCGCCATCATCATTTCTCTCCTGCCACATGAGATATAGAACCCCCATCACGATGATCGCCACCGGCATGATGACATATAAGCCAAGCGCATACCCTGCCCCATCATCATGATCATGAGGCGGCGGCGTGCTTATTATTTTATAACCATGCCCCATGCTGACGATCAGGACGAGAACAACACCTGCGATGCGGCGGTTACGGATCAGGATGCGGCCAACCGTCTGGTTGAGCAGGTGTGCCGCATAGTAGCCAATGAAATAGATTGCGATATAGAAGATCAACGCGCCCATGGGGAGCCTCTGAATAAGCCCATGCTTTTACGAGCAGAGGCACTATGGCTTTGCGGGGATAAATGGCGGGACGCGTTACTGACCTATTTGCCCTTCTTATTTTCGGAGTCTACTTTTTTCTCGGGTTTTTTGGCATCGGTCTCGCCCGGCTGCTCTATTTTTTTAGACCGCCCCGCTTTTGCATCATCCGCTTCGATACGTTTCGCGGCTTTCTCCCAAGGGTATTCCCGAGGTTCTTCTTTCCGCGCAAAAACCTGGCTGGAAAGCAATGCGGAGAATAAGATGAACAGGATTTTTCTCATGATATTTCTGGAAGTAGTCAGACTTGAATTGTCGAATAACAATAGGCGTAATTAATCGGCTGATGCGCCTTCATCGAAGTGACTGAAATAATCCCAATCTTATCCAAAATCTTTCCGTCCTTCAAGCTGCCGCAAAACGGCAATTCTGTCTGCTGAGGTGTGCAGCCAATACGAGAATTCCAAGCGAATTCCAGCTTCCGATCATAAAATGCCAGGCTGGAGAAACTCAATACCCTCAATAAGGTCATAATTTATATTGCTGCAGGTCGTTTGAATATTTCTTTATTCAACAAGAAGAACCGACCGATCATCCCTTGGTAAGGAGGCAAATCATGACTACCCATCACTTCTATGGCGCGGACCACTTCATACTCTATCTGGATGGAGGCCCCACAATCCTCAAAGACTTTGAAGGCGGCAACGTCAAGGGAGAGATTGAAACCGCCGGAACCGGTACCGGTTCTGGAGACCTGCCCAGCAAAAACATCGCGGCGTTGAAATTTGAACCCATCGTCCTCCACGCCGGCATATCCATGGGAAAAAGCCTGCGTGAATGGGTGATGGGCACGCTCGACCAGATAAACCTCCGGAAAAGCGGCTACGTCGTCGCTTGCAGCGTCGACTGCCAGGCTACGGCATTCCGGCACTTCGATAACGCGCTTATCACGGAAATCACAATCCCCAGGCTGGATGCAACCCGCAAGGATAGCGCTTTCTTTTCCATCAAGATCAACCCCGAGGAGATTACCTTCAAAGACGGTGACAAATCCGTGCTTGCTGGCGTGATAAATACCAGAAATAAGCAATGGTTATGTTCAAACTTCCGCATGCGCCTGGGCGATCTCCCCTGTGAGCGCGTGAGCAAGATCGACGCTTTCACGATAAAGCAACATGCCATGCTGGAAACAAGCGGCGATTTCCGTGTCTCGGGAAAAGAAATCACCAAGCTGGAGATCCCGAATCTTAAAGTCACATTTGCGGAGGCGGATATCAAACCATGGGCGGCCTGGTTCGATGAATTCATCGTCAAGGGGCGAAATGGCCAGGAGAATGAATTGACGGGGGTGATCGAATTCCTCGATCCAAGCCACTCGGAAGTTCTGGGCTCGGTCGACTTGCGCCAAGTCGGCATCTTCTCGCTTTCCGTAGAAAAACCCGAGGCAGGAGTCGATAAGATCTCGCACTACGTTGCCGAACTTTATGTCGAAAAGATGAGTATTAACCTCCTCAATGTGTGATTGCCAGACAACCGGCATCCTGCAGCGCCCACGCTCTGCAACGGCTAGATAACGGATTTCCTTACACCACTCATCCTGCTGCTTTCACGGCTCGTCCGCTTTCATGGCGTTTCTCTGATTGATCAGCCCCGCCATCAAGACGTTGCCGCTCTCGCCAAAGTAAATGGAATGATAAGGAAAAGGGATTTCGATATCCGCGTGCTCAAACGCAAGCTTAAGCCGGCGTCGATATTCCCGCCCCACATTCCATTGCTTGATCGGCCTGGTACGCAAACGTCCCTTGATGACCACCGCGGAATCCTGAAAGCTGTCAACACCGTATATCTCGATATCTTCCATCATTAAGGGGCCGAACGTCTCATCCTTACGTAATGCCGCGCCAACATTGCGCATGACGGTCATGACTTTATCCACATCTTCCCTGTAGGCGACGCGGATCTCAAACACATAGGCCGACCACTCCTGGGTCATATTCGCAAGTGTGGTAATGGTCCCATTGGGAAATACATGCACAGTCCCCGCTTCATCACGCAGAACGATAGTACGGAAATTAACCCGCTCCACCAGGCCACCGGTACCATTGACGATGGCCACATCACCCACCCTGATCTGGTTTTCCAGGATCATGAAAAATCCCGAAATCACATCACGCACCAGATTCTGCGCCCCAAAGCCGACGGCGAGACCGACCACACCCGCGCTCGCGAGAATGGGTGCTATCTCGACATTCAATTCCCTCAAAATCACCAGACCTACAATTACCCAGACAATAATCACCACCGCCTGGCGTAGCAGCCGGATCAGCGTTTCAATACGCTTGGCGGCTTCAGTCGCCATTTCTCCCTGCTCACTGGCCCTGCTGATGAGCGACTGTTGCAGCCGGCCCAGTAACAACTTGATGACTGCCAGCAATATCCATGCCGCCATGCTGATAAGCAGGATTCGCAGCGTTGCGAACATCAGTATTTGCCAATTGAATTGATTGAGAAACCGGGCAATCAGATCCATTTTATCCCTCCTGATTTATCAGTCCACGAAAATCCCTCTGCCCCTTACATTTTGTATACATTATTGAAAAAACTGAATAAATCCTTCCCGAGCATTATTGACCCAACTGGCAGGGTTCTTTGATAGCCGGCGGCTGCAAATATGCCGGAAACTTGATGATTCTCTGGGTTAAAAACTTGCGGGCAGGTTATTCGGATCGGTGGGGGGTGAGGAAGATGTAATTGCATTATCCAGCATAAAGACTCGCATCTATGTGCGCTAGCTAACGAAGCCGCGAATGTCTCTTTGATAAACTGAGGGCTGGTAAACTTTTTTAGTGGAGTTCTCTCATGGATAACGATCTTTTTCTGTTCCCTATTACGGGATGGGAAATAAAAACAGTACCGGTTGACGGCGTTCTTTCCGTGCGCTTTCCGTTTCTTTCTCATGATCGACAGAAACTCTCCGACGCTGACCCGGGCAGACCGTATGTGATGCACGCAGATCAGGCGCGGGAACTCCGGGACGCGCTATCGCGGGCAATCACGCAGATTGAAAATCAAAAATTCGAACCTGCCGAGTCCACCGCATTGCCAACCGGCCTGCTCATCTACTAGCCTTATGCGGCGACTGATGCTCGTGTATGAGTTCAATCCCCTGATTCGTAGGGACTTTCTATTTCATGTAAAAGCCGCTAGGCAAGCCTGCCACAGATAGGTTTAATGATACAGCCACCTTGCGTGGGGTACACTATGCAGGGAGCACAGCTTAAAGTATTTAGCTGTGTTCCACACATTTGTTTACTTCTCCACAAAAGATCATGGCCATTTATCAGCTTACGTTTTGCTACCCCTATCTAAAGGAATATGCGGTAACGATACGGCATATCCGCGATGAAGTTGAAGCCCTGTCCGGCAGCGATTGGCGGATCGTGACATCAGGCGAGCATGTATGCGCCATTGTCTTTGAGACGAATGTCGGCCCCGAACAGCTGGTAAGCACCCTTGGAAATTACGGGAGCGATAGTTTTCAATTTCTTCTCACGGAAGTTGCTGTGGCAGTGGCGGGATATTTGCCCCCGGATGTCTGGGAATGGGTGGATAGCCGTTTTCCACGAACCTTGAAACTTCTCTGAGCCGGAAATAATACGCACTGCTTGGAACACCGCGTCGATTGTCAACGCGGAATCGAACGGGGACTGAGCGCGGTCAACTGCCGGATGTAGGATAAACGCACTATGGAATAAATGACGCCCGAAACCCCCGCCAATCGGCTTGACCGGCCTGTCGACGAGGCATATGACCATATATTGGGGCCATCCGATGCCGAGATCACACTAGTCGAATACGGCAGCTATGCGGATCCCTCCTCCCGCGCCGCCCACGAGCGTGTTGCTGAAATGCGCAATCGCTTCGGCAATCGCTTACGCTACGTCTTCCGCCATCGGCCGCTGCCCGGCAGTGATATCGCCCGCCGCGCCGCCGAACTGGTGGAATCATACAGCGACCCGGCACGCTTCTGGCACGTGCATGTCTCGCTGATGACCCACGCCGCCACGCTGACCGTGGACGACCTGCACACTATCGCCGCCGACCAGATTCTTGAAGAGAAAAACGCGCCTCGGAACGAAGAGGGTACGCTGGGCGCAAAAGCACGTGTGGATGCGGATATGGAGAGCGCCGACGCCAGTGGCGTCATCGTCACACCTACATTTTTCATCAATGGCCGCCGCTACGACGGCCCCTGGGACGCCAACTCGCTTTCCGAGGCGATGCTTGGATCCCTGGGTCATGTCGTCCACGCGGCCGCGCTGGATTTCGCCAAATGGGCGCCGTCGACCGGTATTCTTCTGCTGCTGACGACCGCGATTGCCATTGCGCTGAGTAATTCCACCTTCGGTCCGGACTTTAATGAATTCTGGGACCAGCCCTTTGGAATCGCCTTTGGCAGCGCATCATTTGATCTCTCGCTGCGCCATTGGATAAATGACGGACTGCTGGTCATTTTTTTTCTGGTGGTCGGCCTGGAAATCAAGCGGGAATTCACGGTAGGCCATCTCGCCAGCCGTCAATCCGCGATGTTACCGGTCGCGGCGGCCATTGGCGGCATGGTGATGCCGGCGCTGGTATATCTGCTACTGGTGCCGGGAGGGCCAGAAGGCGCGTGGTCGCTGGGATGGGGCGTGCCGATGGCGACGGACACCGCATTCGCGGTCGCGCTGATTGCCATGATGGGCAGGCGGGTACCGGTCGAACTGCGGGTTTTTCTGACCGCGGCCGCGATTGTCGACGATATTGGTGCCATTATCGTCGTGGCGATCTTTTATACCGATGCGCTGCACGGCAATTATCTCGCCGGTGCCGCGGCTATCACGGGATTGCTGGCGCTGATCAACCGCAGCGGCATCTATCGCGCTTCACCTTATGTATTTCTGGGAATCGGCCTCTGGGCCTGTGTACATGCCAGCGGGATCCATGCGACCCTGGCGGGCGTCATTCTCGCGCTCTTTATTCCGACTCGCCCGCCGCCCAACCTCAGGGCGCTGATGCTGCAAGCCGATGCGATTCTGACGGCGGAAACCAAGCGGGGCCAGGAAGTCATGCGCCATGGGCCGTCCGAACCCTCGCTGGAAGCGTTGGACGCCATCCATGACCGGCTGGAATCCCCGGCTGAGCGCATGCTGCGTCACGTTGCGCCGAGATCGAGCTACGTAGTCCTGCCCCTCTTCGCACTGGTCAATGCCGGTGTGGCGGTAGAGATCGGTGCGCTCGGCGGCCAGATGGCGCTCATGGCCGGTACCGCGGTCGCGCTGGTGGTCGGCAAACCGCTTGGGTTCGTCGCCGCGGCGGCGCTGGCCGTCCGGCTGGGCATCGCCACCAAACCTTTGGCATACTCCTGGCGTCAACTGGGCGGTGCGGGAGCCCTGGCGGGTATCGGCTTCACCATGTCGCTTTTCATAGCGAGCCAGGCCTTTGAGGCGGAAGCCGATTTCGCCGCCGTCAAAATTGCGATCTTCGCGGGCTCCATGGTATCGGCGATCATTGGGACCGCAGTATTGTGGAATGCCAGGTCCGGTTCCAATTCAACCTAAATCCTGATGCGACCACGCGGGATGTAGGTCGGGTTAGCGCAGCGTAACCCGACAATCCAGCATCACTGACGCAGCCAGTAAATCACGCCATTGAAATCGACGGGGTTGAATGCCGCCCTGGACATATCTGTTGTATCCTGCCCTCCCGTCGATTTTATGTAGTCTTCGAAGTAGCTGTCGCGAATCAAATCCGTGCCGGGCGCGTATGTCGAGAATGAGGCAACGGGATCGATATTTCTCTCAAATGCATTCAGCGCTTTCAATTCCTCCGAATATTCTTCGGAAAACCGGTAGTTCAATTCCTGCTTGAGCCAATTGATACGCGTTAATAGATCCCTGGAATTTATTATATTGTCTGTATTGGTGATGGGTTTTGACTCCATGAATTTGTTTCCTCGTTCCTCAAAAAAGATGATTTAACCCTGAATCCGGTAGCGGTCTCACCCAAAAGCTAAGCCTCGCAAGGACCTCGCACCTCTCCAATGGAGTGGTAATATTTATACAGGCGGAGTATATACACTAAACAGCCATCCCGGTTCAACCCGGATCATCCCTTTCACATTTCCGCAAAGAGGAAAATCATGACTATCAAGGCAATGTACGTGCAGCCGGGCGGCGGATTGGATCGTGTGACGCTGGGCACGTGCGATTCATCAACGCCACAAGCCGGTGAGATTACGGTCCGGATCCGGGCGAGTTCGCTCAACTATCACGATTACGCGGTGGTCAGCGGCATGTGGGCGCCGCCGGTCCCTCGCATTCCCATGTCGGATGGCGCTGGAGAAGTCATCGCGGTGGGTGGCGGCGTGACCGGCTTTGCGATAGGCGATCATGTCGTCAGCACTTTTTTTCCCACCTGGCTGGACGGCGAACCTGAGATTGAGAGTATGGAGACCGTTCCGGGCGATGGCATCGATGGCTTCGCGCGCCAGCAGGTAACCATGCCGGCAACTGCATTCACTCGGGCACCGAAGGGTTATAGCCACGCAGAGGCGGCGACACTTACCTGCGCGGGATTGACGGCCTGGCGGGCGCTGATGGTGGACGGCCCATTGAAACCTGGCGAAACCGTGCTGGTTCAGGGAACCGGCGGCGTTTCGATATTCGCGTTGCAATTCGCCAGAATGGCGGGCGCGACAGTAATCGCCACATCGTCGAGCGACGAGAAGCTCGCCCGGCTTGAGGCGCTGGGTGCGGATCATCTTATCAACTACCGTAAAGATGAAAACTGGGGCGATTCGGTACGCCGATTGACTGGAGGACGCGGTGTCGATCATGTCATTGAAGTAGGCGGACCGTCTACGCTGGCACAATCCCTGGTGGCGGCACGTATCGGCGGACACGTCGCGGTGATCGGCATTCTCTCCGGTGTGACCGCAACACTGCCGTTGCTTTCGGCCCTGACACGGCAATTGCGCCTCCAGGGGTTGGTCGTTGGCAGCCGGCACCATCAGATGGATATGATTCGTGCAATCGACGCCACCGGGCTGCGGCCGATAATTGATCGTCACTTCATGCTGGAGGAAATCGTCCAGGCATTCCGCTATCAGGAAACCAACCGGCATTTCGGCAAGATATGCCTCGATATTTGAACCTGAACGTCCATAATCCTAAATCCGGCAGTTGACCGCTCATTTAATAGATCAGTGTTATGCGTAATATCAATATTTCGTATTACTTGACTCTCACCTTCCGGGTGAGGCTGCTACGGGGTGAATTGCAAAGTTTTTGCGGCACATGGCTGCGTTGCAACTTCTTGGAATGGCGCGCCCCGGAGCGTGGCGCGAGGGGCCCCGCGAAGTGGGGATCGGGCAGCGCAGGGGATGCCGCGACCGCGTTCCGAGGCACCCGCATCCCGCTGCGGGGTCACACCTTCCTGCGGAAAGCACTGCTCCGCCCTGCGCGGTCGCACCATTCCGCGTCGTTGCGCCTTGCCCCGCACCCCAAAAACCGCGTACCTCACCCGTTCAACTACCGGATTTAGGATAATCATTTTTCTCCATAAAGAAGAAAATGAGAAAAGAAATAGTCGTCATCGGAGGTGGTTTTGCCGGAATAAACTTGGTAAAGCATCTGGCCAATGAGGCTGGTTTTCATGTCACGCTCGTCGATATGAATAATTACAATTTCTTTCCTCCGCTTCTGTATCAAGTATCCACGGGTTTTCTGGATGTATCCAATATCTGCTACCCTTTTCGTAAGCTGTTTCATGACAAGAAGAACATAAGCTTCCGTTTGGGCAGCCTGCAAAAGGTTATTCCCGAAAAAAACAAAGTACTCCTGTCCACCGGGGAATTGGCTTACGATTACCTCGTTCTTGCCACCGGCACCGAAATCAATTACTTCGGCATGGAAAATATTCGCAAGGCCGCACTTCCCATGAAAACGGTGGATGACGCCATAGAAATACGAAATTACGTTCTGCAAAAAATGGAAGAGGCCACCCTTACGACGGATGAAGTCGAAAAGAGGATACTCACTACTGTCGTAATCGCCGGCGGCGGGCCCACCGGTGTCGAGATCGCGGGCATGCTGGCGGAGATGCGCAAAAGTATCCTGCGGAAGGATTACCCAGAATTGGCAGGCCATAAAGCACATATCTACCTGGTGGATGGCGCATCCGCGTTATTGACGTCAATGAGCGGGCGATCACAAAAATATACTTATGACACATTAATGAAAATGGGCGTAAAAGTGCGCTTGAACGCGCAGGTAAAGGATTATATAAACGATACGGTGATCTTTGCGGATGGGGAAACCATTCAAACTAAAATCCTGTTCTGGACCGCGGGCGTTACCGCAAGGGTATTCGAGGGCATGCCGCCGGAAAGCTATGGACGGGGCAACCGCTTATCTGCGGATGAATATAATAAAGTGGCTGGAACGCGGAATATCTATGCTATCGGCGATACCTGCTTACTGACTTCCGATAAGGACTTTCCCCAGGGACACCCCCAGCTGGCGCAAGTGGCGCTTCAGCAGGGTAAAAACCTGGCTGACAATTTTATCGCCTCACTGCATGACAAGCCATTAAAACCGTTTATCTATCATGACAAAGGGTCGCTTGCGATTATCGGAAGAAGCAAAGCAGTGGCGGATCTCCCTGATCCGGGAATCCACTTCAATGGATTCGTGGCGTGGGTAACGTGGCTCTTTGTCCATCTTTTTTCCTTGATTACTTACCGCAATAGACTCATGACGATGGCTAATTGGGCAGTGGCTTTTTTTACAAGAGATCAGTCCTTGAGAATGATTATCAGAGCAAACCGGGTGCGAAAAGAGTAGTCGTGGGCATGCCTTTTTTTGGCAATTCGGATGATGCAGCATGATTTCGTGCAATATTTCCCGTTGTATTATGGCGCAATTCGGACTCGTCGACGCTTTCTGCATCTTTCCAAAAAATGTTCTATATTGAAAGTAGCAAAAGGAATCAGGTTTGGAAGATGGCAATGGCGGATACGGGTGCGCGAGTCGAGGTTCGATCGTCATTTTATCCGGGGGAAAAATGGTTGGTGATGGGAAATCGGTAGTTCTATCGTTTGATGACGGCCCGGCGCCGGTGAGCGCACTGGAGAGCATCCTGCAAACGTTGAAGACGAATGAAATCAGGGCGGAGTTTTATGTTCTCGGCAGCGAGGTGAAACAGTATCCCGATGCGGCGAGGATGATTGTCCGCGAGGGACATGATATCCAGAATCATTCTTGGAGCCATCCGGATCTCGCGAGGGCGACCGAGCAGAACGTGCGATTGGAGCTGGAAGATACCCAGAATATCATCGCCAATGTCACGGGAGTGACGCCCACGAAAATCCGGCCGCCATACGGGGCGGGAGGCTTTCGTGGGAATCTCGACCCGGAACTGGTTGAAGTTGCCGATGACCTGTCACTCGCCATTGTGACCTGGGATATCGATACCGAGGACTGGAAAGCACCAAAAGGACTGGGACCCGAAAAGATAAGAAATATCGATGCGCAGTTCACGCAGCAGTGGCGCAAGGTTTCCTTCAATATACTCATGCATGTGCAGCCGGCGACGGCCAGGGATCTGCCCTCCTTTATCTCTCAGCTGGAGGAATGGGGCTTCACCATCGCGGAACCATGATTGATGGTAGCGGCATCATCGGCATTAGGCTGGCGGGTGCGGGTCGGTGTTCCATGTGGATTCGTGCCGCTATTTGCATTGTTGTGGAGCCCGGCGATGGCGTTTGCGGAGGGACACAGAGAATATCATTGCACGCCTGACACCCAGTATGAATGTATAAGCGGCCGGTGCGAAAGGGTAACCGATAGCTTCCAGCATGCCGAGTCATTCATTTACAACACCAAAAACAACGAACTCTCGGCGTGCCTGTGGACGAACTGCTATGCAGCGACTGCGGTGGTATTAAAAGATGAGGCTGCCGGAACGCTCACCGCGACCGGCAAATTGAAACCCGCCTTGCATCTTGGTAATGAATCCGTCATTGTTTCCTTGACGATCCGCGCCAACCCTACCCGTGATATCTTTGGCAAAAAAGTCGATGGCTTTACCGCTGTCTGGGGCTACGGAAATAAGGGACTGACGCTGGACACCGGCAAGTGCGAGACCCGGAAATCACCATGACATATCGATGGACGCTCGCGCAGGAGAATGCCGGACGATTGCATTGCCAAGCCCTTAGCAAGATTGCCGGGTAGCGGGAATTCTGTTATTCCATTTCCGGGCGATATTTCCTGCTGGGCGCGATTGCGTAAATTGACCCGGCACAATTAAATCTGATCGGCATTTAATGCTATGATGATTGACGGAACGGAGGACCTGAAGCTTCCCTTTGTACCATCAATAATCAGATTATTCTTATCCAGCATCGTTAGATCAGGGAGAAATACATGAAGCGATTAGTTCCAGGCATCATTATCTTACTCAGCTTGGCGGGTTGCGCTTCCGTCAATGAAAAATCAGCGGGCGACAACATGCAGGCGGCCGCCGCCGCCCGGGACCGGGGAGACTGGGACGCAGCGCGCAAAATTTACGCTCGTTCGTTCACCGATGCCAATCTGGCCCAGACCAGCCCCCGCTTCAGGGCTGTTCTCCATTATGAATATGGTCGCTCCCTCGGCGTAACGTGCCATTTTAAGGAGGCGGAGCAAGAACTTACGGCTGCTCACGACCTGGACAAGAAAAGCGGAGGGGTATTTTATATCTCGCTGACAGAGTTAGGGCGCCTCAATCTTGTTCAAAAAAAATACACTGAAGCTGTCACTTACTTTGAAGGTGTCTTAACCGAATTGGAGCCCGAAATCGCCGCCAAAAAAGCGCCCGACTTCTACGTTGCCGTACTTGACGATTATGCGTTGGCCCTTTCCGGAGCCGGGCGACCGAAGAATGCTGAAACTGCCGCGAAGCAGGCTGCGGAGATCAGAGCAACCGCACCGGCGGCGCAATCATGGGCAGGCTCCGATCGCACTCCCTACGGTACGCAATGTGCCAAAACCTGACGCGTCGCGCTACCTGAGCGGTATTGCCGAAAAGGGTCGAGGTTTTGCTATTCTGGCAGAGTCAGGCTGATAGTGTGGATATTCCCCCTGACCGGCCCAAAAATTATCGGAACCGGTCGTGAATGATGGCATGTGGAAGATTGTTGAGTTCTAGTTAGCGCCGCCCGCCTTTGCTGGCGAAATATCCGCGCTAGTCCCCTCCCGCCGCTTTCTTGCCCAGATAGGCAGCCTGGCCGAGTCCGAATATGGAAAGCAGGGTTGCATCGACATCCGGCATTGTGACCACGCGGCGGAATTCGATGTGATCCATAAACTCAACCGCTGAGATCGCATAGATAATCACCGCCAGGATGGTGATCGCCACCATCTGAAAGTCGCCCAGGTCGGTGTGATTGGAATCGTCGGTGACAAGATCCAGAACCTTGGGGGCATCGGCGCTGACTTTCATGTCTGTTCTGCCCTCCGCGGTGGCTTTTTCGACCTTACCCACGGTGATGGCTTTGGCGGCCGTAAAAGTGAGCACGCTGATTCCCGAGAGAATGAGCAGGTTCGGCGGGATATCCACCCCGCCTACATAGCTCCAGCCAGCCGCAAAGATGCGGTGGAATACAATGGCGATATAAGCACTGATGACGAGCGAGAACCAGAGCAGGGTCTGAAACTTGGAACTGCTATAGCGATTGTCCGCGCCCAGGAAAAGTGCTGTCGGATGGCCTTTGGTGAAAACGTAGGCCATAGCGAAAAGCGCCGCCATGGCGCCGAGGAGCGACCACCAGCGTGCGGCGCGACCCACCGATTTACTCTGCCATTCGAGGGATTTCACGGAGTTGGTGCCATCCGTCGCATTCATGCCGCCGCTGCGCACATAGGTGGCCATGATGCCGTCACCGGGACGCATGGCTGATACAAGCGGCTGGAACTGGGTGCTTGTCTGGAGCGGAACATTGACTTCGTTCTCGGGCTTATCCAGGTTCCGGGTCCTGACAATGAGCCACGACATATCGGCGGCGATCTCCTTGATGGTGCCGATAATGGTCGCGCCGATAATCGTGATTTCATTTTTAAGTCTATCGCCTTTGGGCGTGGGTTCGTAAGTCAGCGAAACCAGATCGCCAGGCTTAGGCTGGGTGAAGTAGGCCGGGCCCTGTTGATCGGGAGGAAGAAACGTCCGCACCTCTCCACTCACCGACTTTACCTCCAAGGGTTCCGCTTGAATGACGATGCCATCGAAGCGGGACGATGACATTTCCGGATTCCGCGCGGCCGATCCGGCCTGCGCCGCTCCGGTTGCGGTAACGCCAGCGGGCTGCGGTGAGTCTTGCGCGTAAAGCGGCGCCGCGATCAGAAGAAAGGCAAGGGCGGATATATATTTTGACTTGAGCATGACTCATCCTCGTCTGCATAGAAAACCGGTCGCCGCCAATTTCCAGGCTTATTATGCAACATAGGTTACAACCCCGTTTAATGCAAGGAAGCGCCATTCGACAGGTCTTTCCTATGCGGTATCAGGCTTTCCGGTTCCTCAGAATGCCGTCGCCAGATACTCGAACAAGAGAATAAGGCCATACCCCCCCGAGGGCAGCGCTATCGCGGCACCGAATACCGGATGCTTTGTGAACGGCAGAAAGGCGCCCTTTTGATTGTCCCTGATCGCCTCCAGTGTCCACTCGATCTCTTCCTTTTGCGATTCCTCATCCGCTGCTTGATCCGGTATTTCAATAAGCTTCTTTTCCAGCCGCTTGATGGCCTCTTGTTTGGCCATTTCGGCGGAATGCCGCAATGCCATGGCGTTGACAAAGAGAAGTGCCGCATTGACGGTGAAAATGATGCCAAGCGTGGCCGGAAAACCCCAATGGTCGAAGTAGTTGTGGCGGGCCATTGCCAGAAGAAACATGATGACAAAGGGAAAATAGATGAAATTGCCGATAACCTTTGTTCGCTCGGCAATCAATTCAATGCCGAGCCATTCATCCAGATTTTCTTTGTCCATGCCCGCGCTTGTGCCTTGCCCGCGTTCCCTGGCTATTTTTGTAAACCTGCCATGGGCCCACTGGATTCTTTTTATGGCAACACAATCAACCCATCTGCGGCACAGACGTGTCGCGTCTATCACATAGAATATCAGGATCAGCATGATGATCACGCTCAGGATTATGATGGCATCGTTAATCTCAAAGCAGCCTTCGCCTCGGCAGGGCGTGTTGGGAAAACCGAAAAGGACCGTCATCAGGAATGCAAAAAACAGCGCAAGCGCCACCTGCGGCGTGCATCGCATGGCGAGATTCCCCAATTGGCCGAGTACCGCGTATTCCTGCCAAAGATGCGCGGCATGGACATGATCAGCTTCTTGTGGCCGCCAGGCGTGTATTCCCACGCTGCGGCGAGGCGACCACGTGGATAAACCGGGGGGTTCGCAGTCCAGTTTATCCGCTGGCTTGGCGTCTTCGTCTTTGAGATTGAAGTCATGCGCGAGAATACGCTCATTATCTTTCATCTTTCGCCAGGAATAGCTGAGGAAAGCCACGCTCATCCCGATTGCGAGCAGGCAAATTGACGCTGCCGGCCATGCGCTGATTCCCTCGGTCAGCGTGAACGGCTCGTTTTCCGCCGGATTCGGCATCATCGAGGTCACCCATGCCACCACGCCGTAAGTTGCCGCACCGGCCACGGCGAGCCCCAGCCAAAACAACCTGTTCGAGGCAAGCTTGAGGCAGGCATCCGCCACCGCACTGCTGATCAGCATGGCGACGAGGCCAAGCGCAATAGCCGCAAGGGCCGCCCCGGCTATCCATTTCAGATTTCGGCCGGCGCTGGAGTCCGCCTCCAGATCCGGACGCGGCGCATGAATGCTTAAGTAATCCGAATCCTGTGAGTTGCCATTTGTACTGATATCGTCGGTGGCGCCGGTACTGATGTCAAAGGCGCCATGCCGTCCAATTTCATACAATCTTGGCGCCGCATTCCCTGAAAATATCATCGGCTCCGGCTCCTTACCCGCCATCGTGCTCAACTGGAAACAATCCGGACAATCCGCGCTTGCCGAGAAGTGCTCCAAAGCCCATAAGGCGGTATAAAACAGCGACGTCTGGTAGTTATCGCGGAATGGAGGAATGTGTGTTTGCAGCGTTCGCTGGAGCTCCAGTCCGAAGTGCGATGCGACAATGAGATTTCGGGTAAATTGCCACTGAGGAGGGTAAGCCAATCTCGCGTTAAGATCGGTAGTGAAAAAGATGGCGCGGGGGAATATCTGTCGCAGCGCCTGCAGAATCAAAAGCTTGTCATAGACATCGCTGCCCAGCACGCCGATTGCCTTGAACTCCTGTCCGCTTCGCACCTCCTCCTGTTTCAAAGCCGCCGCCAGCCTGAGGAGATAGTCCAGTTGACTGCGGCCTTCGGGGCGCTGCCCCGTGTTCTGCGGAGTATCCTGGAGCTTGCCTTCATACCATGCCTTCACCCTGGCCTGGATCCCCTCCGTTTTTTTGTCATCCTCTTTGGTCGGCAATTCACCATCCAGGCCCGCGAGGTATGAGTGCGGGGTAATCCAGCCGGGCCATTCGTCGCGGCGCAATTTATTGATTTCGGATTCCAGTGCCGGGCCGGCCTTGCCGGAGCCGTTATTCATCGCGACCGCCGCAAAAGTGCGTGGAAGCGAACGGCCATAAAGGGTATCCCATTCCGAAATCAACGCAATTTTTGGATTGCAATCCTTGTCAGGGCAAGGCTTCAAATCAACCTGGCGGCGCTTCAATTCCTGGAGAAGGTACTCCGCCAGCATGGCATCCGTTGCGATCGTCCTGATGAATTCGATTCTTGGGTACTTGAATAGCTGCTCCACGGTACTTTTCATTTCCTGGCCGCCGCTGGACGAACCGGATAAGCCGGGTGCGCCAGACTGGCCGGGCAGATCATCCAGCAAAAAGGTGTCCTCCGCCGTTACCCAGGGGGAAAAGAGTTTGAGATGTTTTAACGTGCTGAAAAGCGGCTTCGCAAGCAGATTGGATTGCATGTTGCGCAATTCCTTCAGCATGGCGCTCAAGGTCGCGGAGCTTCGTGGTCCCAGTACACTGTATACGGGCTCTATTTGCGGCAGGCTTTTGCCGAGCGCTTCATCGAGATGGGCCAGCAGATTATCCAGCCGCACGAAATCCTGGTCTTTGAGCCATACGACCAGAACGTGCTTGCCAACCTCCGTATTCCGAAGTTTCGCCTTCGGGATGAACAGCTCGACTGGGACCAGCAGGGAAGATGCATCGGTCTCCAGCGTTTTTTCCTGCTCCCACTTGAATAACCGGATGTGTTCGCCGGATTCGGGCACATAACCCGCCGCACCGAGCGCCGAAACCATGGCGTAGCGGTCCTTGAGCCGGGACTCGACACTACTGACATAGGGGCTTCCATCCACAAACACGGGCAATATGCGCAAACCGGATGAGATGCCGGATTTCTTGATGACCTTGATCAGGTTATTCAGTGTATG
This sequence comes from Nitrosospira sp. NpAV, assembly GCF_000832065.1. Lineage (GTDB taxonomy): Bacteria > Pseudomonadota > Gammaproteobacteria > Burkholderiales > Nitrosomonadaceae > Nitrosospira. The sequence goes on from NZ_JXQM01000019.1 coordinate 76,869, forward strand.
CGGATCGTCTTTCAACCCCGGACGTTTCGGCTGTTTCGCTTCCTGGAGCCGGTGCGTTTCGACGGCTTCGAAGGGGTCCTGCCATAGACGCGCCTGCACCAGGCCCTCCTCCAAGAATACTTTGCTTGCCGCTTCCTTGTCGATAGGCCGGGAGGTTCTCAGCGAAATTCCCTCATAGATGAGGAAACTGCTTATGATCGCCACCACCGCGAAGATCCCGGCGAGCGGCAGTTTGGATTTTTCGTCTTGTTGTTCCGCCATATAATAGGTTTTTTTGGCAGGGCCACGCACGCGTATGATGGTGCGCCGACATTACTTATAACATGAATAGCGGTAAAAGCACTTCAATGCCTATAACATAGGCTTGCGTCGGATTACGCTGCGCTGATCCGACCTGCAATAACTTGCCTTTTCATATGCAGTCTCACCATGCAGCAACTATCCCCAAACCCGCCCAGATCGGGGGGTGTCGATCTGGTAATCCGTGGCGTGGCGCTTGAAGAAATCCCGGCCAAACTGCTGGGCGCGCACGAGGGGCTGATCAGGATCCCGCGCTACATCGGCCCGAGAGTTTCCGTAGCCGTGGACCAGGCCGACGAAAGTCGACCGCGTGTAGCGGCTATATTCCTGGATCTGCTGGACGATTCCGGCCGAAACAGTCGGAAATGTCTCCTCCGAACTCAAAATCAGGCCGATTCGCTTTCCCATCATGCGCTCCACGACCGAAGGCGATTGCGGATAGGAGGCGGCAATGTAACAAAACATGCGATCGAAGAAGGCCTTGAGCTGGGACGACATGCCGTACCAGTAAATGGGTGTCGCCGCGATGAAGCCATCGGCGGGCAGGAACTCCTCCAGAAACGCAGACCGAAACCCATCCTCGATCGCGCATTCGCCGTCAACTTTCCGGCATTGTCGGCAATCCTTAAGAAAGCTGGTGACAACATCGTCGGCGAACAGGACCTTTGCCTCATGGCCGGATTCCTCCAGACCTTTCGCTGCCGCCTGTGCCAATGCGGCTGAATTGCCATTTCGCCGGGGGCTGGAGCTGAAAACCAATGCCTGCATGTATCCTCCCTGGTAGGGCATTCGGCACCCCGCGGAGATGTTACTTGCAATTGAATTAGCCAGTCAAATTATGTAGGCTGGAACAGGCAAATAAACTGTCCGGAATTACGCCCCGCTCTCATATGGGGCCTGCTTCGGCGGATTTTCATGCATATGGATTACGTTCATATCCACCCGCTCAAGTACGGTATGCCCAGTTTGAAGACTTTTAATGATGGGCCTGGCTTACGCGTCCCGCGCCATCCGGCAAGGCGATGCGGACGTTTTGCATCATTCCCTGGTCTTCATGGTCGAGGATATGGCAGTGCAGCACGAATTCGCCGATATAGCGCTGATAACGGGTGCGCACCACCAGCGTGTACTGGCCGGGCGGCTTGCCTGGCGGTACCAGGTTTTTCACCCATAGCGTATCTTTCCACACGCCCTTCAGCGCACGGTATTGCGGGTCGGGTGCATCAATGGCATCCACGGCGTCCGGTGTGCTGACGTCCTTTCCGTTGGGGTCCAGAATCTTGACGATCTGGAAAGGGTTGACATGTATATGAAAGGGGTGGCTGACGAAATCGGACTTCAACGTCCACTCGTCCACGCCGCCCAATGTAAGCACCCGGTCGATCCTGCCCGGATCATAGGGTTTGCCGTTCACCTGGAACTCCACCGGATTCTTGTTGACGTCTATATTGAAGCGGAGTTCCTGGGTGCCGGTAACCTCATCATCCTTGATGTCGGCATGCGGCACGAATTTGGTTAGCTTCAAGCCATGGCGCAGGTCGCTTGCCACCCTGGACTGGATGGGTTCAGGCATGTTGAGCCTGGCCGCAGCGACGAGCTCCCGGGTCAGATAGGCAGTGATGTCCCGAGGAACGGAGTGGCCTTGCTCGACGGTGACGAGGCCCAGCAGTTGGCGTGACGGGGGAGCCTGTTCCACACTCGCAGATGGCGGGGCGGCATCGTCAATCACGCAGTAGACGCCCGCTTGAGGAAAAACCATCAGCGTGTCCCAGCGATAGGCGGGTTGATAGACAGTGACATCGGTCTTGATCACGGCCTTTGTGGTCAGCCCGTCGGCCGCGATCAAGTGTTGTGGCAGCGCGGGACCGGTGCAGTTCTCTTGCACATACGCGTTATGTTGGGCCGCCGTCAACAGGGTGGGGCTGCGGCCGCCCGCCTTGAGTTTGCGGAACTGTAGATTGATAGTGTCGCGAACACCGCCATGGATGACTCGCCAGCGTTCAATCTGCCCCGTCCTGGCGCCGCTGAAGGTGGGGAGAATCTGGCCGTTGATACTGGTATAGCGGCCCGAAGCAGGCCACGTTCCGGGGCCGAACTGATCGTATCCCTCGACACCGCCGACATCGCCCGGATCGCATTTGTAGCTGCCATCCGCATTTGTCTTGATCTTCCCCTGCGCGTCGCGGCAAGCGTACTGGATCTGCTGCATAACCAGCAAACGCTCGGTAAAAGGCTGGGTACCGGTGGGCACGAGCAAGGTATCGATATCGCCGTTCGCCTCCTGCGACGGGAAACGCGTGCCCCGGATGATGAGTGCCCCAGCCATGCCGCTGCCCACCTGCAATGCGGTGGAGCCATGCCGATGTGTGTGATACCAGAATGTGCCCGCCGGATGGTCGGACGGTACCTTGTATTCATACTGGAAGCTGACACCAGGATTGATGGAGATAAGCACGTTGTCGCCATTGCCCGCGGGATTCACCCACAGGCCGTGCGTATGCAGGTTCGTACCGTTGAAGCAGTGGGGTATGTTGACGTCCTTGCTCTCCTTGGTGCAGCTGGGGTCCGGCGGGAGCTGATTATGCAATGTCATGCGGATCGTCTCACCAGGGAGGATGGAGATGGTGGGCGACACGTAAGGAACGTCAGGATTGACCTCCTTGCCTTGGTAGCTTCGCAATCTCACTGCGTCGTAACGTTGCTCGGCGGGATTCCAGATCTTGCCATTGGTATAGGTGACGTTCAGATCCAATGCCGCCTCCGCCGCTGGCGCGGGCATGCCCCCGGGTGCGGCCATGCGCGCTTCAGGGCGCGGTCCAGCCGGGCGGATGATCTCCAGCAATGGCGGGTTTTCAACCACGCGAGGGCTTTCCAATGGATCTTCCGGCTGGGCATTCGCCAGGGATGCCAGGGCGCACAATGCGAATGCGGACAGCGTGGAGACGCGGAACGGAATTAAACCTGAATCCGGTAGTTGATCGCTCATTTAATAGATCAGTAATAATGATTAATAAAAATATTTCATGTTATTTGACTCTCACCTTCTGGGTGAGACCGCCACAGGGTGATTAGAGCAATAGCGGATTCACAAAACCGTCGCGTACCCGGTAACGCGTGTTTCCCAAGTGCCCGCCAGGCTGCTAAAAGCTGATCGGCACATAAATCAGATTGATGCTTTCCACTTCACCCGGTTGCGGCGCGCGTGCAGGCACGCCTGGTGTATCGACGGTAAGGCGCAAATGGACGCGATTATTCGTGATAGTGTTTTGGGGAAGCGGAATGGTGTATGTGACGGCCTCCCGCCCCTGCTGCGCACCGAAGGGCGATACGGTACCGAGTAGTATTCCTTTGCGTGTGCTGACCCGTATTTCCGTCCCGCGCGGAAGCGTGCCCGCACGGATCTCCAGCCACACCGCTTCCTTCGAGGTGGCCGGCCGGGTAAGGGCCAGCTCGATAATTCCCTGATGGTGGTCATCCTCGGCTTTCGTGCAGCTTACGCACGTGGCAGAAAATACCAACACGATAATGATCCTAAATCCGACAGTTGACCGCTTATATTTCATTCCCGCTCAGTGCGCTTCCACCACGATGGAAAGGACATTGGCCTTTGCTTCCATGCCGGGCTTCGCCGCCAGTACCCGATGCGCGGCCATCTGCTCCGGCACGATCCGGATATCGAGTGGCGCATCCGCTTTCAGGAGTTTCCCCTCATGCATCGCGGCGAGCGTAGTTGACAATGGTATGGTAAAGGTGACGGGCGCATGCACCACGTGATGACCGAACATGGAGAGCGTGCCTGCATAGTGCGGGCTCGAGGGGTCGGCACCCGCCGCGCCGGCTGGCGCATTGACCAGAACGGCAAAATCGCGGCCATGCGCCAGCGGAGGCAGGGCAATCGTCACCTGCGCAAAAAGCCTTGGCGCCTCCGGTCCCGTTCCCGCCTGGAGCAGCGCTGGCGGAATCATCACGGCACCGCTCGCGGTCTCGGCCGCGCTTGCCGTCGGCCTGGTAATTTGCGCGCTGAAACGCTCTATTCGGGTAACCGCCTCCGCCCTGAGCGCTCCGGCGGCAGGGGCTGACGGCACCACTTGCTCGCCCGATCCCGGCTGATAGGCATAATTGAAATCGCCGATCGTGGCGTAGTCGCCGGCGGTCGTTTTGCTCACGGGCCGCCCCTTCGAATCGACAAAGAACAGAAACGGCTCCGCAGACCACGCCTCAAGATCCGCACCTTGCGGCAGAACGGGGTAACCACGCGCCTGTTGCTTGCGGGTCCATACGTCCCACAACCGGTCGATATTCGAGTGATGCAGGAAAAAGAGGGGATCGACGGGAGACAGGTTGGCTTGCATGAATCCGCCGCTATTGGTGGTGTTGCCGTTGGGATCGGTAAAGATACCGCCCACGCAATTATGTACTCTGTTGTGCGGTTGACCCTCCAGAACGCCGAATCCGGTCAATCCGCTGTGCCCCATTGTTTTGGGGCTCGCAAAAGTGAGGAAATCGCGCGGTGCGAGCGCATCCAGCAGTGTTTGCAGGGAAACAGCCTTCGCCGTTTTACCATCTAGTCCCGGTTTCGCTTTTGTCACGCCGCGGGCATGGGCCTGGTCAAAAAAGAACGCGCCGCGCGGGTCGTCGATGATGTCGAACCAAAGGTCGTCGGGTGTGCGGATACCGCGAGCGAGGAGCTGGCCATATTGAGTTCGATCGTCAAATTCACCACTGGGTTTATAGATACGCTTCCAATAATCCGCCTTCGCCACTATGTCCCGGTAGCGAGCCTGGAATTCCCTGTAGTGCGCGATATAGATGGGATCAGTGGGGGTAAGCACATCCTCGAACATGACAGCGGGGACGCTTGGCTGAAACGGCTTTCGCGGGTCTGCGTTCTCGCTCCAATCCCAATAGGGCAGCGCGAAGGCTGAGTCGCCGCTGAGTTCCCGGCAAATCTGCTCGAACCAGCCAATGTAGCCGCGATGCCATACCAGGAACCACCAATTGCCATGCGGACAGTCCATGGTATGTGTCAAGGCGATACGATACCAATTACGCGGATCGGACGGCGGCAGGGCGAGCATCGCGCGGATTGCCCTTTTGTAACTCTCGATGGTGCGTTTCGCCTCCGGGCTTGAGATGTTGAGGCGCCGGTACTTCGCGGATTCTTGCGCGAAGAGCTTGCCAAATGGAAGGGTGGCTGCGCCTACCGCGGTAGCGGCGGCGGCCGTTGTTTTCAGAAACTCCCGCCGGGACATGGATAATGATTGCAGTTCACTATTTTGCATGGGAAGAGCCTTATTTTGGTTGTTGTTGTATCCCATGATTAGATAATTAAACGGCATCCCCGGATAGCTGTAAGATTTTACAGGTTGAGAAAATTCTCATAGAGTGCCATGCACCTCGCTCATTGCCTGCGTTTCAATGGCTGCTAACCGGGCCTGCAGGTGCTGTTGCTGCCCGGTTGAGGTTCTCGGCGGCATCCCTAATAGCCTTGGCGCCTGCGGAGGCCCGAGACTCGCCGGGAAGGCTACAGCCATGAATTCATTCATGATTGGCTCCTGTGGAAAAATGAATGCTGAAACATGCATAACCTACGGGTCAGCTTGCGGTCACTCCGGCAAAAACCCGTACTCGACTGGAAATTTGACGTAAAACAGATCCACATTCTCGGCTTGCAATAAATTCAGAAAACGCCTGGCCTCTTCTTCATCCAGGACAAACTCCACTTCCACTGGCAGATCCGCAATCAGTTCAAGGAAAGTCTCGCCATGCAATATGCCATGCCGCCCGAAACCGGCCATGGCACGAACCGCGGTGCCTCCATGAATCCCGCATTTTTTCGCACGCTCCAGCAGCCATTCGTATAGAAGTATGCCGTTGTGTTCACGGTATTCGTTTACATAAAACTTGAGAAATGTGCCTTGCATGCATTCCTCCCATTTATTTCACTGATTGATGATAACGAACAGTCGCGCCTTGGCTGATAGCATCGTCCGCCGCATCTCCGCTGGCAAACTGAAGAATTTATTCGGACACTTCTCTGGATAAAAACGGTTTTTATTGACGGCCAGCAGCCTGTCGGACTTAAAGCACATTGGCTGCCAAAGTTTCGGGCCGGATCATATTTCGCTTTTTAACCATCGACCTGCAAAATAGTCACAACCTATCCGCACCTCGTCACTTCCTCACTTCGGTTCTTCAGGTTACTGGCACGAAATTAGTATCGTATTACCCGGATCGTGTCACCCGTGCTATACATAAAGTAGTTATAGGGTAATTATCGTTGCCTTGCTTTACGGAGGGAACATGAATACTGCAACTGCTTCCCCGGAATCCGGCTCGGTTGTTTCGGTGCGCGGAGGAATTGTGGACATACGGTTTGAGAATCGCGTGCCGCCTATCCACTCGTTGTTGCGTACCGGGAAGCAAGGGAAAATCGTTATCGAGGTTTTGTCCCAGCTTGACCGGCAAAACGTGCGGGGAATCGCGCTGACCCCAACGCAGGGTCTGGCGCGGGGCATGCCGGTCACGGATACGCACGGACCGCTGATGGCGCCGGTGGGCAGCGCCACGCTCGCGCGCGTGTTCGACGTTTTCGGCAACCCCATCGACCGTCAGCCGCTGCCCGTAAACATCCAATGGCGTAGCGTCCATCACTCGTCGCCCCCTTTGGCGCGGCGCTCCACCAAATCCGAGATCTTTGAGACGGGTATCAAAATCATTGATGTCCTGATGCCCCTGGAACGAGGGGGCAAGGCAGGCCTGCTTGGCGGCGCGGGCGTAGGCAAGACGATATTGCTCACCGAGATGATTCATAACGTGGCCGGGCACCATGAGGGGGTCAGCATTTTTTGCGGCATAGGCGAACGCTGCCGCGAAGGGGAGGAACTCTACCGCGACATGAAGGCGGCAGGCGTGCTGGAAAACATGGTGATGGTGTTCGGCCAGATGAATGAGCCTCCCGGTGCAAGGTTCCGTGTAGGTCATGCGGCGCTGACCATGGCCGAGTATTTCCGTGACGACGAGCATCGCGATGTATTGCTGCTGGTGGACAATATTTTTCGCTTCATCCAGGCGGGCATGGAAGTGTCGGGGCTGATGGGTCAGATGCCGTCGCGCCTCGGATATCAGCCGACGATGAGCACGGAACTGGCCCAACTTGAAGAACGCATCGCCAATACCGATACCGGTGCGATCACGTCGATTCAGGCAGTATATGTTCCGGCCGACGATTTTACTGACCCTGCGGCGGTTCATGCTTTTTCCCACCTTTCCGCATCCATCGTGCTCTCGCGCAAACGCGCCAGCGAGGGATTGTATCCGGCTATCGATCCATTGCAATCCAATTCCAAAATGGCCACACCGGGCATTACCGGCGAGCGGCATTACCGGATCGCGCACGAGATTCGGCATACGTTGGCGCAATATGCGGAACTCAAGGACATCATCGCCATGCTCGGACTGGAGCAGCTATCTCCGGAAGACCGTAATGTGGTTGCCCGTGCGCGTCGGCTGGAGCGTTTCTTTACCCAGCCCTTTTTCACCACCGAGCAGTTTACCGGCATCAAGGGAAGGCTCGTCAGTCTCAAAGACGCGCTGGATGGCTGCGAACGCATTCTCCAGGATGAGTTCAAGGACGTTCCGGAGCGGGCGCTATATATGATCGGGACGATTGATGAGGTGAAAATTGCAAAAGGAGGAATAAAGCCGCAGCCTGGTCCGAATTCGAGGCCAAAGCCGGATTCCGAAATAAACGTGGTGCATGAATCTTCATGAATCTTAAAATTCTTCTGCCCTACAGTATTTTCACCGACAGGACTAGCGTAACCCGCATTGTCGCCGAGACGGGTGTAGGGTCGTTCGGACTCCTGCCCAACCGGCTCGACTGCGTGGCCGCGCTGGTGCCGGGAATCCTGGTTTTCGAGACGAAGGAAGAAGGTGAAGTCTACGTGGCGGTCGACGCAGGTATCCTCATAAAAACGGGGGCGGAGGTGCTGGTTTCGGTGCGCAATGCCATAGCGGGAGCCGATCTCGCCACCTTGCGCGAGACCGTGGAAAATGAGTTTCTGAATCTTGATGAGCAGGAGTTGAGTTTGCGCCGGGTAGTGGCGAAGATGGAAAGCGGTTTCATTCGCCGCTTCGCGGAATTTCATCATGAATGAAGAAGCGGAAAAAAAAGTGGGAAGGAAAAAGACCGGGGAGATGGGCACCACAGGCGGGGGCGAGCCGGAATTAAGCCGCCGGGTGGGCGTCAGGGCGGCGCACAAGCTCATGGCGCGGCGCCGGGGTACGCAGACGGTCTGGTCGGGGCTGGGCATGATAGGGCTGGTGGGCTGGTCGGTAGTGGTACCGACGCTGGCTGGCGCGGCGCTGGGTGTGTGGCTGGATCAAAACGTCCCGATGAAGCATTCCTGGACACTGATGCTATTGTTTATTGGTCTGATCATGGGTTGTGTGAATGCCTGGTATTGGGTAGACAAGGAGGATAAAGAAACCCATGAGGAGCCGGAGCAATCCGACAAGGAGAAATTATGATGAGTGAATTATGGAGCCCGGCATTGGCGGTGGTAACGGGGATTCTTCTGGGGACGATTTTCTTCGGCGGCCTGTGGTGGACTGTGCGCCGTGGCATTTCATCCAGCCGGACGGGCCTCTGGTTCATGGGCAGCCTGCTCCTGCGGATAGGCGTCGTCATGACGGGTTTTTATTTTCTGCTGGACCTGCCGGGGGACAGCTGGAAAACCCTGCTTGCGGGGCTGTTGGGATTCACCATCGCGCGGCTGGCGGCAACGCGGCTTTTTCCGGCTCCTTTGTCCGCGCCTTTATCCACTGGATTACCCGCCGAGCCGCTGGCGGGCAAGCCTGTACGGGGGGCCGGACATGCATCTTAGTCCCGACCATATCGTTTTCTGGGAATACGGCTTCCTGAAGCTGAATGCCACGATTGTCTATACCTGGGTATTGATGTTTGTGCTGGCCGCAGGTTCAAAAGCCATTACCGGCAGGCTCTCCATCGGACTGGAACGTTCCCGCTGGCAGAACCTGCTGGAAATCATTGTTATCGCCATCCGCAACCAGATCAGGGAAGTGGGCTTGCGCCAGCCGCAAACATACTTCGGTTTTCTCGGCACGCTGTTCGTATTTATCGCGGCGGCAAGTCTATTTACCGTTATTCCCGGCTATGAACCGCCCACCGGCTCGCTCTCGACCACCACGGCGCTGGCGATCTGCGTCTTTATCGCCGTACCGATATATGGCATAAAGGAGCAAGGACTGGGCGGCTACCTGAGTTCCTATCTCAAGCCGACGCCTCTCTTGCTGCCATTCAACATCATCGGCGAGTTTTCGCGCACGCTGGCATTGGCTATCCGCCTGTTCGGCAACATGATGAGCGGAACGATGATTCTCGCGATCCTGCTGACCATCACGCCGTTTGTCTTTCCGATTGTCATGAGCGCACTCGGCCTGGTGACAGGCATGGTGCAAGCCTATATTTTCAGTATTCTGGCCACGGTCTACATCGCGGCCGCTACCTCCGACCATGCCAGCCATGGTGATCAACGCGCGGCCGCACCCCAGGAACCGGATAAGGAAAAAATCGGAAAATAAAATGATGGGGGCGAGGCTCATATATCCACGTTGGTATTTATGCAGAATAAATATGACGATCAATCATATGGAACCCGTATATCAAACCAGCGCCAAACCGATAGTCCGTAACGCAAATAAGCACAAGGAGAAGCCATGGACAGCATGACCCTCATCGCAATCGTATCGATTCTCGCGGCTGGTCTGACGATCAGCTTGGGCGTGATAGGCCCGGCGCTGGGCGAAGGCAAGGCGGTTGCCACGGCGCTAACATCTCTGGCGCAGCAACCCGATGCCTCCGCGACCATCACCCGCACGCTATTCGTCGGCCTGGCGATTATCGAGTCGCTGGCAATTTACTGTTTCGTGGTTTCCATGATCCTCATTTTTGCTAATCCGTTCTGGAATCACGTTATTGCACAGGCCGCGGGAAAATAATCCGTGCTAATCGACTGGTTCACCGTTGTTGCTCAAGCCGTCAATTTCCTCATTCTGGTGTGGTTGTTGAAACGTTTTTTCTATAAACCCATTCTCAAGGCCCTTGAGGCGAGAGAAAGGCGGATTGCAGCCGAACTTGCCAGTGCCGACGCGAAAAAAGCGGAAGCGGAAAAAGAGCGCTCCGAGTTTCAGCACAAGCTTGATGAGCTGGAGCAACAGCGGGCGGTGTTTTTGAGCAATGCCTCGGCCGAGGCGTATGCCGAACGCCAGCGGCTGATCGCCACCGCGCGAAAGGATGCGGATAATTTGCGCGCCAGACGAGAAGAGGCCTTGAGACGTGAATATCGGAGCCTGAGCGAAACACTCACACGGCGAATAGGCACGGAAGTATTTGCCATTGCCCGCAAGGTGCTGGCCGATCTCGCCAATACCACGCTCGAGGCGCATATTGCGGAAGCCTTTATCCGGCGCATGCGCGAGTTGAGTCCAAATGAAAAGGCGCGGCTGGCTTCGACAATCAAGACGCCACCCTCGCCAGCCATACCGGCGCCCGCGGTATTGGCAACGGCGGGAACGGCAGGCAGCATTTTGGTTCGCAGCGCGTTTGATTTGCCGGTGGCGCAGCAAGAGGCGATTCAAGCGGTGATCGAGGAAAGCCTGGGTGCGGATATTTCCGTCCGGTTCGCGACCGAACCGGAACTGATCAGCGGCATTGAACTCGTCACGCACGGACACAAGGTGGCCTGGAGTATCGCGGGTTATCTCGCGTCGCTGGAAAAGGAGATAGGCAAGCTGTTGAAGAACCACATTGAAGCCGGGCTGGAATCGGAATCCAGGCCTGAAGCTGAGGCTCAATCTGAAGCGGAAAGCAGCGTCAACGAAAGAAACAAAGGGCAGGAGAAGGTTACGGTACTGAAACCCCGAACCTGAAATCTTCTTAAACCCATGAACACGCCCTCCAAAAATTTGCAAAGTGTCTTCGATGGCGCATTCGCGCAATTAGCGCAGGCACGAGAATCCTGGACGCCGCAACTCGCATTGCGCGAGACAGGCCTTATCACGAGCATCGCCTCCGGCATCGCGAAAGTATCCGGTCTCCCCGGCGTGGGCTTCGATGAGGTGTTGAAGTTCCCCGGTGATTCATATGGCATCGCATTCAATGTCGAGGAGAATGAGATCGGCGTGATTCTGCTCGATGATTATTCGCAGCTGCATACCGGCGATGAAGTGGAGCGGAGAGAGCACGTGATGGATGTACCGGTGAACGACCGTCTGATCGGGCGAATCATCGATCCGCTGGGGCGTCCGCTCGATGGCAAGGCGCCGGTCATTGCCACCAGGCGTCTGCCGATCGAACGCACCGCCCCGCACATCATGGATCGCGCACCCGTCACGGCGCCGCTGCAAACCGGCATCAAGGTGATCGATGCGCTCATACCGGTGGGCCGCGGTCAGCGCGAATTGATTCTGGGCGACCGGCAGACAGGCAAGACCGCCATCGCGCTCGATACGATCCTCAACCAGCGAAACCAGAATGTACTGTGCGTTTATTGCGCTATCGGACAGCGTGCCTCGGGCGTGGCGAAGGTGGTTGCCACCCTGCGCGAAAATGGCGCGATGGAGTATACCGTCGTCGTGGTGACGGAAGGCGACGACCCTCCCGGCCTCGCTTACATCGCACCCTATGCCGCCACCAGCATAGCGGAATATTTCATGGAACAGGGCCGCGACGTGCTGATCGTATACGATGACTTGACCCACCACGCACGCGCCTATCGCGAACTCTCGCTGCTGCTACGCCGGCCGCCGGGACGCGAGGCTTATCCTGGCGACATTTTTTATATACATTCGCGTTTGCTGGAACGTGCCACGCATCTGCGCGGCCCGCTCGGTGGCGGCTCGTTGACCGCGCTGCCGATTGTGGAGACGGAGGCGCAGGATATTTCCGCCTATATTCCCACCAATCTGATTTCCATCACCGATGGTCAGATCTACCTCTCCCCGTCATTATTTGAATTAGGCGTACTGCCCGCCATCGATGTCGGCAAATCCGTTTCACGCGTTGGCGGCAAGGCACAGCGCGGCGCTTACCGCACGGCGGCGGGCGATCTGAAACTGGATTATGCGCAGTTTGAAGAACTGGAAACTTTTGCCCGTTTCGGTGCCCGGCTGGATGAGGACACCCGGGGAATTATCGAACACGGGCGGCGTATCCGCGCCTGCCTCAAGCAGCCCGAGTCCACCCCGGTTACCGTGCCTGAACAGATTGCCGTACTGCTGGCGCTGACCGCCAGACTGTTTGACGATGTGCCGCTCGACCGCATGACAGATGCCGAGCACGCTATCCAAGCGGCGGCGGCGGACATTCCACCCAGGATACGCGCGCGCGTCGAAACCGCCGCGGATCTGAGCGATGAAGATCGAGAATCCATACTGGAAATTTTACGCAAGGCACTGGCCGGATTTCAGCTCCCGCTGCAACCGGAATCCGAGGCGGACCTTGAGAACGAACCCGGGGCCGGTTCGGGGCAGGAAAAACCATGAGCCAGACCACTGCAAGTTTGCGCCGGAAAATCGAGGGTGCCAGGGATCTGCGCGCGGTGGTTAGCACCATGAAGGCGCTGGCGGCGGCGAGCATCGGACAATACGAGAAGTCGGTGCATGCGCTGGATGGCTATTACCGTACCGTGCAGCTTGGTCTGAGCGTCTGCTTCCGCACCGGCGGACCCGCGGCAGCGGCGGCGGAACGGAAAAAAGATATCGGCATGACAGGCGCGGTGGTGTTCGGTTCGGATCAGGGGCTGGTGGGGCAATTCAACGATGTCGTGGCAGATTACGCCGCCCAGACACTGGCGGCTCTGCCCGGCAACAAAAAAATCTGGGCGGTAGGCGAGCGCGTGCATGACCGGCTGGCGCTTACAGGCACGCCGTTGGCGGGACTTCTCGCTGTTCCGCTTTCGGTCAAGGCCATTGCCCCGCTGGTAGGACATATCCTGCTGCAAATGCTCGCGCCGGAACGGGTGGACGGCGATGTCCAGTGGAGAAGGGAGGATAGGGACAAGATATCGAAGCTTTATCTTTTCTACAATAACTCGAAGTCAGGAGCCGTATATGCGCCCATCCATCAGCGCCTGTTGCCCCTGGATGCTGCCTGGCGGCACGATCTGGCCAAACTCCGCTGGCCAACTAGGAACCTGCCGGAGGTAATGGGTGGCGGTCCCGCGACGCTACAGGCGCTTATCCGGGAGTACCTGTTCGTCTCGCTTTTCCGCGCCTGCGCCGAATCCCTCGCAAGCGAGAATGCAAGCCGCCTGGCGGCGATGGAACGTGCCGAAAAAAACATCGATCAATTGAGTGCGGATCTTCACCAGACGTTTTATCGCCTGCGCCAAAGCAAGATCGACGAGGAATTGTTCGATGTCATAGCAGGTGTGGAAGCGCTGGCGGGGACGCAGCAGGCAATACGGCCGGTGGATAGAGGGGATGGATGATCGATGAGGACAGGACGCGTTCCCGCGGACTGTTCGCGTGGCCCATGACACGTGGGGCACGCGGGAATGTGGCGCGCATATCCAGCGGCTTCATCCAGCAAGCTGGGTGGATGTCTTGAATACAGGGGCATCGAAGATCCCACAAACGCACCTGTAAAATGTTACAGCTATTCGTAAATAGCCGTTTGTTATTTAATGCCTGACTGCATCTCGGGCATAAGGGAACGGGTTAGTTTGCAAACCCTCTGCCAGATCTGTTTTTAGCATGGGCATTGTACGCCCAGCCTGCTGTCGCAATATCAACCTGGAATGGTAACGCGGGTGCCAGGAGCAAGCAACATCGCCCCACCCTGGCCGTACGGCACGTACCGGCGGCAGTTACGTTGATCCAGGGCGACGGAATATCGAATTAAAGCCCGGCTTGCTCCGAATTTTTTTGCGCACGGTGGATCCGCACCCAAGGAAGAATCATGACGATCCGGAAACTGAGTCATATCTTTTACCTCGTAACCGGGGTGCTTCTTTCCCTGCTCGTGTTTTTTATCGCGCTCCGTTTCTTCGGGCAGCAGGAGCTCGATGAAGTCCAAAGTGTTCGCTACACCTCTTTCCTCGTTGCTGACGAGCTGCGCCAGTCTTCGGATGATATGACCACTATGGTCCGCGCCTATGTGGATACCGGCGACCCGAGGTTTGAACGTTGTTATTGGCAAATACTTGCGATCCGCAACGGCGAGCTGGAGCAGCCCCTTCACTATGAGCGTAGTTACTGGGATCTCATAATCGGCGACCCCAAATTCCAGCCCGATACGGAAGGCCAGAAGATTTCCTTGCGAAGCCGGATGGAGGAGGCCGGATTCACCGCGGCGGAGCTTGCAAAGCTTACGGAGGCCGAAAATATTTCAAACCAGTTGGTACAGTCGGAACGCAGCGCATTCAACGCAATGAAAGGACGCTTTCAAGACCCCACCGGTCAGTTCGACACACGGGGAGCCCCTGACCCCGAGTGGGCCCGCCGCATCCTACATGGTGAGGACTATCATATCGCCAAGGCCGAAATGATGCGGCGGGTTAACGAGTTCTACGAATTGTTCGATGCGCGCACGCTCGATGCGGTCGCTGCCGCCCAGCGTCGCACCACTTTCTATGTCTACGGTGTCTTTTTCACGCTCGTTCTTGTCGCGACGTGGCTCGTGCTCTCTTACCGGGTCGTGCGGCGAAAAGTACAGAATCTCGTTCGGCTCGAAGACGAAACCAGGCATGTCGAAAAAATGGACCCCGCCCCTCAATTCGAGATCGATTCAAGTGACGAAATAGGCAGTCTTTCCCGTGCCTTTATCGCCGCGCAAACGGAACGCGATCGCTACTTTGACCAGTCCCTGAATTTTCTTGCCATCTCGGGTTCCGATGGTTATTTCAAACGGTTGAACCCTGCCTGGAAAAAGCTCCTGGGCTTCTCGCCGGAGGAGTTGCTGTCCCGGCCGTTCCTGGAATTTGTCTGGCCCGGTTCCAGTGAGAGCACTGCCCGGGAGCTGGATAAACTCGTAACGGGTACGCCCGTCTCCTTTGAGAACCAGATGTGCTGCAAGGACGGTTCTTTCCGCTGGGTTTCGTGGAATATCACCACCACACTGGAAATCCAGGAGTTTTACTTTTCCGGTCAGGACATCACCGCAAGGAAGAGTATCGAGATGGAGCTGCACAAAGCGCGGCTGGCAGCCGAGGCTGCCAGCAGTGCCAAGAGCGAGTTTCTGGCAAACATGAGCCACGAGATCCGCACGCCGATGAATGGCGTGCTGGGGACGATCGGTCTGCTTCTGAATAGTTCGTTAACCGCATCGCAGCGCGAACTGGCGGGATTGGCACGCGCAAGCGGCGAAACGTTGCTCACCATTATCAATGACATTCTTGATTTCTCCAAAATCGAGGCGGGTAAACTGGTTATCGCACCCGTTCCGTTTGACCTGCTTCAGGCTGTTGAAGAAGTGGCGGGCATGATCGCCATGCAACCTTCCAGAAAGAATGACGTGAATGTGATCGTGCGCTACCCCCCGGATGTGCCACGCCATGTCATCGGTGATATGGGACGTATCCGCCAGATATTGACGAACTTGACCAACAATGCCGTTAAGTTCACCGATAAGGGCCATGTACTCATCAATGTCGAAACCGACTCGATCGATGACGATGAGGTCGAGCTCCGCATCAGTGTCGAGGATAGCGGGCTGGGCATCACGGCGGACAAATTGGAGACGCTTTTCGACAAATTCACGCAAGCGGATACCTCCACCACGCGCCGCTATGGGGGTACAGGCTTGGGTCTTGCTATCAGCAAGCAGCTGGTGAAATTGATGAATGGAACCATCGCCGCGAAGAGTCGTGTTGGCATTGGGTCAACGTTCTGGTTTACCCTTCGCCTGCCCCTGCAGCAGAATCAGCCGGCCGCGCTGAGCCCGCATATGGAACTGGCACGTGCCCGTGTATTAATCGTGGACGATAACTCGGTCAACCGCCTCGTGCTGCAGGAGCAGATCCGCGTCTGGCGAATGCGCATCGGCAGCGCCGCAACCGGCGCGGAAGCGCTCCGGGCATTGCGTGGAGCTCATGCCGCCGGCGACCCGTATCAGATCGCAATCCTCGATTATCAAATGCCGGGGATGGATGGAGAAGGCCTGGGCCGCGCCATCAAAACAGATCCTTTGCTGCACGACACCCAGCTGGTGATGCTGAGTTCTCTGGGACAAGAGGGCGATATCAGGGAACGGCTCAAGAAAATCGGTTTTTCAGCCTATCTGGTCAAGCCGGCGCGGCAATCGGAATTATTGTCGACACTGGTGGACGTCTGGGACGCATACTGCCGCCGCCGCTCCATAGATCTCATCAGCGATCGCCAGCCTATTCCGGAAACTCGTGAGGACCAGGTAACCGAAAGTTTGAACTCCCCATTCACTGGCATGCATGTGCTTCTGGCGGAGGATAATGCCACCAATCAGATTGTCGGCGCGATGATGCTGAGAAATCTAGGCTGCCATGTGGATATCGCCGCCAATGGCCGGGAAGCCACGCAGATGGTAGAGGCGTTTCCCTATGACATGGTGTTCATGGACTGCGAGATGCCGGAAATGGATGGCTTCGAGGCCACTGCTGCGATTCGCCGCCGGCCCGGCGCAAAATCGCAGCTTCCCATCATTGCGGTAACGGCGCAGGCCATGCAGGGAGACCAGGAGTACTGTCTGCTCGCCGGCATGGATGACTACATCAGTAAACCGGTGAAACAGGAAGATTTTGCCGCCGCCTTGAAACGATGGGGGCAAAAGAGCGGCTGGGAACAGAAAAATGATGCCCAGCCATCCCGGACGGAGAATGAGAAAACGGTTCCTGTCGATCCCCCTGCCCCTTCCTCATCGCCAGGGCCTTCATCTCCCACCAATATTCCGTCCGCATTGAGTGCCGAAGTCATTGTAAATCTACGCGCCTTGGGAAACGCGACGGAGCCTTCTTTGGTTCGCCAGATATTCATGTCGTTCCTGAACGAGAGCGTTGAGCGCATCGGCATCCTGCGAACCGCCCTGAATGGGCGCGATATCGAACTTCTGCGCAAGACGGCTCACGCCCTCAGAGGCGCCAGTGGCAGTGTCGGTGCGCAGCAGATGGCGGATATTGCTCAGAAGCTGGAAGCGCTGGGTAAAGCCGGCAGCATGACCGGAGCGGTCGTATTGATGGAACGGATTGAAGACGAATTCGACCGCGTGAAGGCCGAAATTGCCGTACTGGAGGATATGCATTCCGAACCTCCCATCCCATAGGGTCCAATTATGAAGATATTAATAGCTGAAGACGATACCACCTCACGGCTTTTGTTTGGCGCGACACTCAGGAAATTAGGGTACGCGGTAACGGCCGTGGAAAATGGGCAGAAGGCTTGGGAAGCCTGGAAACAGGATGAATATTCCCTGCTCATCTCCGATTGGATGATGCCGGATATCGATGGTCCGCAATTGTGCAAAATGATTCGCGCCGAACCCAGCCTGCAATATACGTACATCATTCTTTTGACCGCGCTGGATAGCAAGGGCAGCTATCTTGAGGGCATGGACGCGGGTGCCGATGACTTCATCACCAAGCCGTTCGATGAAGAACAGCTGGCAGCCCGCTTGCGGGTAGCGGAACGAATACTTGCATTGCATAAAAAACTGCATATGCAGGCTACGTACGATCGCCTTACCGGCGTATGGAATCGGGCCGCAATCATGGATCACCTGGAGGAAGAAGTAGAACGGGCGACGTGTCAGAGCACTTCCATTGGTGTTATGGTAGCCGACCTCGATCACTTCAAGCGAATCAACGATACCTACGGACACCCCGCAGGCGACACGGTATTGCAAGAAGCAGCCCGGCGCATGCGCCTTGTGCTGCGCCCTCATGATCGGATCGGGCGTTATGGAGGAGAAGAATTCCTCATCACGATACCGGCCTGTACGGGGAATGATGTGATAACCCTGGCCGAACAAATTCGTAATTCCATTAGCATGGATCCTGTTGACAGCCAGTCCGGGGCAATTCCCATTACAGTAAGCTTGGGGGTAACGATTGGCGGCAGCCGGGTTGAGGAGGATGCGGGCACACTCATCGCAACCGCCGATAGGGCGCTTTATCGGGCAAAGATAGCAGGCCGCAATCGCGTTGAATTCTCAAATCCGAAAGTATGACTATGACTCTAGGTAAGACACCCTCTATTCAGCCGCGGCATCAATGGGAGACAGCCGGAAGAAATTGAATTTCCCGGTTTGTTTGATATCGATGGTGATCCAGGGATGCATATCGCCGTCAATTACGAGGCCTTCCGCTTTCTCGAGCCCGGCGGGAAGTTTCCAGTACGCGCCGCGATCCAGCGAGACTTTGTCTTCGTCAGGCTTCAGAATCTTTTGCAGCCGAATCAGGGTGGCGCTCTCCTGCGAGAGCAGGTAAACGCTTCCGTCCGGGCCGAGCGTGATTTCGCTTGCATCCGTGGCGAGTTCGCGCAGGCGCCCGGAGAATTCCCATGTCTTCAATGCCACCAGCCTGCGTTGAACAGGAAAAGTGGTCCGGTTTGCGCGATAGACAATCGGTTCCTCGGAATCCGTTTTCAACCCGGCGAATGCTTCGCCTTTCTCCAGGAAAGTGGACGGCCCGTAACCGATCGGAGCGTCGCCTTCCGGGCCGAATTCAACAAGCATCGCGGGCTGCTTTTCCTTGAGAATCAGAACATGGCCCTTTTTCATGAGTATCATCCCCTCGCCTCGTGAATTGGGGCGTGCCTCCCAGGCCAAGTCGAGGTAGCCGATACTTGAAACATCCAGCGTGAAACTTCCCAGGTGGCGCTCCAGGCGATGGTCGAGGCAGGTGATTTCGCCACGGTTCTCACTCAGCATGCAGACCGTGTTTCTTCCGTCCGTTGCGATCGCCTCCCACTGGGAGGTGTCCGCTTTGCGCGTGCGCATCATATCCGCGACATCCTGCGTATCAATAATGGCCGCGCCCGACGACCCATCGATATGAAATCGGGCGATCTCGTAGCTGCCATCGCCAATAGCATAAATGTTGATGCCCTCCTCGCCCGCTTCCACGCTCCGGTTTCCGTCTTTTATAGGATGCGCGATGGCGAGTCCTGATAGCTCGGCAATGGGAACGTTAAACTCCTCTATGATAGTCAGCGTTTTTTGCGGGGCTCCGGAGCTGGCTTCTGGACCGGAAAAGGCGGCATTGCCGAAGCTGCCCAGGACGCAGGTAAGACAGATGCAGGCGGCACGCGTCAGCTTTGGTAATTCACACAAGTCTCCCGCCAAGATAAACCTCACTAAAGCGCTTTTATCTGGATTTTGCGGAACGCTACCCGCCCGGTATGAGTTTGCAGGCCGATAAAACTGGGGATGCTTCCCGAACTGGGCAGGCCGCGCGCCGCATCGGGGTTGTCATACTCGGTGATTATTATGCCATTGAGAAACACCGTATAGTGTTGTCCCTGGACATGAATTTCGAATTCATTCCATTCGCCCGCCGGTTTTACCGGCAGATTATCGGGATCATTGGGCGCGGCAAAGCCGTAGATCGCGCCGGTCTTGCGAATGGTCGCACCGTCGGGACGCGCGAGCTGGTCGATCTGGATTTCGAACCCGAAATCAATCGCGACGTAGGCGGTATTGTTGTAATTTTTGCTATCCGGGTGCGGAAAGCGGATGAACACGCCGGAATTGTCATCCTCGCGCCAGCGCAACCACTCAAGTTTAAGCACGAAATCCCGAGGTGTCGGGTCGGCATGCCAGAACATGCCTACGTCATTCCCGGGCACCGCTTCCAGGGCACCGTCCATCAGCAGCAGGCCGCCGGGATTATTATTGGGCTGATTCCGGATGGTCGACATATGCCATTTGCCCACATTCACCCCATCGAACAGCATGGTGAATCCCGCATCCGGGTGAAACGGTGCGACGGTGAATTGTTCCGCCAGACGGCGTGCCAGCGCAACGCCTGTGAGCATGGGGTTGGGTGAACCGACAGTCGGGAACAGGGCTGGCCCGGCGACATAGGCATTATCGACAAAGTGGAAACGAGCATTGGCACCGGTGACGGAGGTATCGGGATTCTCGCCCATCCAGAGCGGCCCCGCCTCATGGTGGGTGGTGCCCATGCCGTCGCGGCGCCCGCCCTGCCGGCCCGGTTTATAGGGGACGAGTTGCTTCAAGTCAGCCGTCGGTGCAATGGTCTGGGGACCGGTTGCCGTGAAGACGGTAAAATCGTGACCGCCGGCGAATACCTTGGCTACGTCATCAGAGGCTTTATCCATTGCATCCCACAATTCAAAGTCGTTCACGCCAAGATTGTAAGTGACCATTGCACGCTGCACACCGACCTCGTCGGTCTCATCCGCCAATGTGACATTGCTGCCCGGATTCTGCCCCTGTGTTTCGCCGATGCCGCGAATGGTGATGACCACCGTATGGTCGTTCACTTCCTGCAAGGGAAGCACACTATCGAGGTCGGGAATCTTCTTGAAAAGCTCCGCTTCCGAGTCTGCGCTGAGCTTGTTGAGCCCCGCCGCGGTAATCTGCAAATGGAAATAGCCGTTGCCCGAGCCATCGGTGAAGGCATGCCTGCCCTTCACGAACAAGGCAGAGGCCTGTAGCGCTTTCACCGCCGGGCTGAGACTGGACAACGACGTGCGCGGGATGCTGATGGTGAGATTGGAGCGCAGGTGTGCCATCAAATTCTGGCCTATCCTGTCGTAGTTTGTGATTCCCCGGAAGGAAAGCAGGGCAAGTCGGGCGCTTTCTATGGTACCCAGCGCAATGACGACGTTGCCATTATCCGCCACGGGAATCGTCACACGCTGTTTCTGCACGTTGGCGGCATCGCCGCCAACCGGCACATAAGTCTCGCATTCCACCCCGGTTACCCGCCCATGCCCATTATCGATAGCCGTGACAAGCCGGATTACGCGGCAGTGCGGCACCGCCATGAATCGCTTCTTCACATCGTCCGGGTAGCCCACGGCATGCATCGATTCGGTGGAAGCCGCGCGTGCGGCTTTGATCAGCAGCGGCGCCGCGCTGAATTTGTTAAAGGGAAAGAGTCCGGAACCCGCGCGGCTCTGGACCGCCAAGGGCGCTTCCAGCTTGCATTGTTCCTTATGCTCGGCGGATGTGGCGGGCGGCACATGCAAATGCAGGGGTAGTTCAGCCGGCTTGATGGCCTCGGGGACCTGATTGCCGTTGATGCCGTCAAACAATTGCTTGCGCAACGCATAATGCATGGCGCCGCTGATGAAATCATTCGTCTGGTCGGTGCCGATTTGTTGTGCGGCTTCCGCAAAATATCGGGTATTCAGGTCGCTCGTTACGCTGGCGGGCCAGCGGTCCGGCGGCATTTCCGTATCGGTGGCAGTGTCGAGCAATTGTGGAGACCAGCCGCCGAAGTAGAGGGAGCGTCCACCAAAACAATAGGCCAATCCGGGGAATCCACCCGGTACCTTCGCGGGGTCCGCGCGCCACGGCAGACCCCAAACCTCGGCGCGTGGCACGAACGGATCGGTTTCGGTGGGTGGCGGCACGCCCAGTCCGATCGGAGGATAGTTTTGCACATGCTCCGTCAGCATCAGCGAACCGGCATCGAGCACCAGGATGCGGTGGCTGTGGGTCTTATCTTGCGAAAATAGGTGTTGTGCAAATACGGGCCCGAAGCTGCCGCCGCCGACCACTATCACATCAAAGGGCCTGGCATCGCTGGCGGGAGAACCATCCGGCCGCTGCCCGTTCTTATCGGTGCTATGCAGGGCCTCATCCAGCCCATTGGCGATGTAGCGGCCCAGAACGTCCTTGGTAAAGTCGGTGGTCTGGGATTTGCTTGCGGTCATATCGATACCTTCTCCATATCCGGCCATTATTGCCACTTCAGGGATCTTCGTCGGGCAGGCTGCTAGGGTCTGTTAACAGGCCCTAGTTATCTATAGACCACTTCAGAGAGTAATTCAAAAATTCTCGCAGAACCTTTATTTGAACGAACCTTCGGATTGAAGTCCGCGATCCCGCTGATTTTGTCCCCCTGTACTTCCGTCCAATAGGCAACATAATCAAAGAAGGTAAGATACGGCTTAAGGAAGATACAAAATCTTCCTTCATGGTAACGGGACGATTTGGCCCGGCGGCAGTAATCCTCCGCCGGGCATTTTTCTGACTGTTGCGACTGTTGCAACAATGATGGGAAACCAGGACGCAAACCTGGGCCAGCTATTTCGCCAAACGGGTCCGAAATGGCGCTGGAATCTGATTTCTAACCCCCCGGCTTCCGGTGAAAATATCCGGACTATCGGAGCTTGGCCATCCGGGGAACTGCAATCAGGGGAACTACGATGCCAGCTTGGCATCCATCGTGATTTTTGCCTTGAATAGCTTGGATACGGGACATCCCATTTTTGCCTTGTTGGCGATTTCCTCGAATTTCGCTTTATCCGCACCGGGAATTTTTGCCGTTACGGTAAGATGGCTTGCAGTGATCTCAAAGCCCTCGCCGACCTTGTCCAGCGTCACATCGGCGTGCGTCTCGATCTTCTCGGCGGTCAGCCCCGCCTCGCCGAGCATCAAGGATAGCGCCATCGAAAAACAGCCGGCATGCGCCGCGCCGATCAACTCTTCGGGATTGGTGCCTTTACCGTTTTCGAACCTTGACTTGAATCCATAAGGCGCTTCTTTCAACACGCCGGTTTCGGTGGAGATGGTGCCGCCGCCCTCCTTGATGCCGCCCTGCCAGACTGCCCATGCTTTCTTCGTCGTCATGATTGCTCCTGGTTGATAAAAAGCTATCAGATTGCGCCCGAAATCATCTCGGGTCTGTTCGGTGTCATACGGATCGGGAACGGAAGCTGTAGGATGGGTGAAGTAAAGCGGGATGGGTTAGATACCACCGGTGAAAAAGGATGTCGATTTCGATGGCGTAATTTACCGGCTACGCCAACGAAACTGAAGGACTGCGGGCAAGGACGTTACGATGATTCAGTTGGCGATTACCGTTTTCTTTCCGATAGAACCCGGTACACGGTATTTTGTGGGTCATTTCGCCAGAACCAGCAATGAAAAACCGCCAAGCGTCCTTACCGCCACATCCTCATCGATCAGGAACAATAGCTTCCTCGGAAGCTTCATCAAATCCGCTTTCCAGCCGCGATTGGGGAGTTCGATCGATCCGCAGGTGTAACAATAGTCCACTATTTCATAACCCGTATCTTCCAATGTGGCCAAAGCCGTTTCCTTGGTGAAATAGTGGATGTGGCCCACGGAATGCCTGCTTTTGATGATCGGCGAAACACGCAGCACCGCCTGCACCGACAAGTCAAGCGGGATATGGAATACTTTATGATCTCCCCTGGAGCGCAACTTGCGCAAGAACCCAAGGTAATCCTCCACGTGCTCGAAAACATCGATAACCATCAATACGTCGACGGCTTGTTCGGTTTCCTCCAATGGATCCATGAGAGAGAAATGAAGGTTCCGTTTTTCTTTTTTTCTGCAAAGCTCAAATGCCTGAGGAGAAATCTCATACCCATGGAACATCACGCCATTCCCGTATTGGTGCGACAGGCAGTTCAGTATTTCGCCAGCCCCGCACCCGAATTCCGCCACGGTCGAAGGGGAGACCCCGTTTTTCTGCAGCATCTTGGCGATCTGTGCGGCCTTCCACCCTGAATCCTCCGCATGCCACATCGGGCGATTGGCAAGGTAGGTCCCATCCTCATAAATGCTATCGTTAGTAGTCACGTTTCGAAGACTCCTTCAGTCCCGGGCAAGTCAGAAATCCCGAGGAGGTCAGAAAATATCGTTGACGGCAAACAAAGTATCCACCGGTTCGACTTCTTGCGTCTTGCCATGAAACCGACCAGACCAAATCCGGCAGGCATCAAAACATAGGATGAAGGTTCAGGGATAGGCAAGCAGCCCTCCCTGATTATTGATTTCATAGGTTTTCGTTAGAACAACCCAGCCGGTGCACTACCGGCGAATTTAGGTTCGCCATGCCCTCGCCATTGGAATTCATGACGTATGAGGGACGAATTGGCCGAAAGCCGGAGATACGAAACTTAGACCAGTACTCAAAACTGCGGCCAAAACAACATTGCGGCCTTTGAAAAAACTGGTGATTTTATGATGCGCTGTTCCCGCCAGCGATGCCGTTGAAAAAATTCAGTTCACTGCCAAGGTAAATGACAGATTCGAAATTGTCAAGGCTGAAAAGAGATTTAATCTTTGACAGGAACGCGGAAAATAGCGCCACCATCAGCCTGCTTCGCCGACTTCTCGCGCCTTGCCATGAACCCGACCAAGCCCAGACCGGCAAGCATCAAGGCATAGGCTGCGGGTTCGGGGATGGGGGCAATGGCGACGATCTGCCCGTGGTTATTTATTGCCAACGCCTCGGTTAGAACAATTCCGGTTGGCAAACTCACTAGCGAATTGAGGTCCGTCATGCCCTCACCATTGGGGCCGGTGATGAAAGCATGTTGACTTCCGTCCGCAGTGTCGGAATGTCCAACCACCTGCCCAGCGTCGTTGATGCCCCGAGCGAAACTTTGACTTCCACCCAGCGTATCCAGATCGGTCATGCCTACACCATTGAGGCCGGTGATAAAAGCGTGGACGTCGCCTCCGGAGGTGCCAGATTCTCCCACCACCCGTCCGGCAGCGTTAATGCCCCAGGCGAAACTGAAATCACCGCCCAACGTACCGAGATCGGTCATGCCCACACCATCGGGGCCAGTGATAAAAGCATGATAATGACCACTAGTGGTAGAATTTCCTGCTACCTGCCCGGCATCATTGACGCCGCCCAGAGCGTCACTCGCATCAGCGGAGCTGGGATTGGTGCTTCCGCCCAGCGTACCGAGGTCAGTCATATTTACGCCATTGGGGCCGGTGATAAAAGCATGAGTTGTACCACCTCCGGGCAGGTCGGCGCTGGTCGCGCCCGCCACCTGCCCGGCAGCGTTGATGTCATAAGCGATACTGAAAGCTAGATCGTCCGTCCCCAGCGTACCAAGATCGGTCATACCCGTGCCATTGGCGCCGGTGATAAAAGCATGCTGATTGCCTATGGACGTCCGAGCCGCACCTACTACCTGACCGGCAGCGTTGATGCCATAAGCTGCACTGAAATCACCACCCAGTGTACCAAGGTCGGTTATGCCCACACCGTTGGGGCCGGTGATAAAAGCATGTCTACTTCCTTCAGCGGTGTCGGAATATCCCACCACCTGCCCAGGATCGTTGATCGCCTGGGCGAAAGTATCAGATCCACCCAAGGTTCCCAGTTTGATGAGCCCCGCGCCGTTGAGATCCACGATATATGATATGTTTTGGCCGAAAACTGGGGACACCAAACTTAGACCAGTGCCCAAGACTGCGGCCAAAACAAAATTGCGTACTTGGAAGCAATCGGTGATTTTCATGACGGGCGCGCTCCTGCAATAGACGCTACCTAAAAAGTTTAGCCATGCTATCAAAGTTAGATGATAGATTTGATGTCAAGGCAGAGAAGAGATTTCATTTTTGGCAGGAGCACGGAAAATAAAGTCGCCCGTCATCCTATTTCGCTGACTTCTCGCGCCTTGCCTTGAAGCCGACCAGGCCCAGGCCGGCAAGCATCAAGGCATAGGCTGCGGGTTCGGGAACAACGCCAATAACGATAACCTGTCCCGAATTATTAATGGCAAGCGCCTGCGTTAGAACATACCCATCCGGCAGACTCACCAGCGAATTCAAGTCCGTCATGCCCTCGCCATTGGGTCCGGTGATAAAAGCATGTAGGGAGTGTTTGCTTTCAGCAGTGTCGGAATATCCTACTACCTGCCCGGCATCATTGATGTCAAGAGCGCTACTGTAATCACCACCACCCAGAGTACCAAGATCTGTTATGCCTACACCGTTGAGGCCGGTAATAAAAGCATGAGGGTTGCCTTCGGTTGGGTAGAAATTCCCCACTACCTGCCCAGTGGCATTGATGCCTGAAGGTGCGCTGTTGCCTTCACCCAGAGAGCCGAGAATGGTCATGCCCGCGCCATTGGGGCCGGTGATAAAAGCCTGATAGTTTTCTGTCCCGGTGTTGACAGTTCCCACCACCTGCCCGGCATCGTTGATACTAGAGGCTCCACCCTGATATGCTCCATCTGGAACACCAAGATCGATCATGCCGACGCCATTGGGACCGGTGATGAAAGGATGATAATCACCTCCAGCGGTGGCGGAAAATCCGACCACCTGCCCGGCATCGTTGATGTCCTGAGCATTACTGTAATCACCGCCCAAAGTGCCGAGATCGGTCATGCCTACGCCGTTGGGGCCGGTGATAAAAGCATGTGTAAAAAATGTGGAGCCTATGAGTACGGGGGAATAGCCCACTACCTGACCGGCAGCATTGACGCCACGGGCATAACTCTCACCTCCGCCAAGCTCACCGAGATCTGTCATGCCTATACCGTTGGGGCCGGTGATAAAAGCATGAACGCGATTTCCCTCCGTCAGGGATTCTCCCACTACCTGACCGGCATCGTTAATGTCGCTTAAGCTAAAGTAAGATCCATCCAGGCTTCCCAGCCGGGTTAGTTCCCCGCTGTTGGAATCGACGATGTATGATATTTGTTGGCCGAAAGCCAGGGGCATGAAACTTAATCCAGCGCTCAAGGTTGCCGCCAGGACCAAATTGCGGATTGGGAAACCATAGGTAACGTTCATGTTGAAAATTCTCCCCGTAAAGACGCCGTATAGAATCGTTTGGCCGTATTGTCAGGGTAGATTACAAATTCGGGTTGTCAAGGAAGAACCAAAGCTTGGAGAAATGGGGTCAGCCTATTGTTCTCCGTCACAACGTTGTTGGGGGCGAGATTTGGAAGAAATCCTATCGTATCGATCATTCTCCGTGAATTTTATGTGGCGGTTTTCGCAGCCATGCACACCACCCGCTTAGAAGGCAATTTGATATTGCAATACAAATTGACCTTTGCTGGAGGTTCTCAGTATTTCACCGGAGCTGGTAGTGTTGAATACGGGTCTATTCTGATAATCAAAGGTAATTTTGCTGTTGTGTCCTTTTATAAGCCAATTGATGCCCACGTTGAAAACATTCATTTGGTTGTCCAGGCGTTCATAATTGGCGCTCATCAGCGAGACATAGGGCATCAGCTGGCCATTATTCGAACCGAGCAAATCCTTGTCCATGAGATACCCGATCTGGCCGTACCAGACATCTCCCGTGCCGAACATGGGAAAGGCATTGCCCGGGCCGTTGAAACTTCCTCCCGTGGGACTCGTGCCGCTGGCGGGATTCATTGCGCCATTGTTGCGAATATAACCCGGGCCATAGTCCAGG
Organism: Nitrosospira sp. NpAV; assembly: GCF_000832065.1. Lineage (GTDB taxonomy): Bacteria > Pseudomonadota > Gammaproteobacteria > Burkholderiales > Nitrosomonadaceae > Nitrosospira. The sequence continues at coordinate 104,567 of NZ_JXQM01000019.1, forward strand.
TTAAAATAGCCAAGATATGCGGAGATAGCCGTTTCCTTTATCCGGTCGACCGGTGCATCCAGATAGGCAGCGACCGACCAGAAGTTGATGTCGTGAAATCTTAGGTTATCCGGAGTGCCCGTCGAGGTGGCATTCTTTTGCGTGATGAAACCTGCTTCGAGATTCAATACGCTCTTCTTCCCGAGATAGGTTCCCTGCATAAAGGTATTGGTCATGGGTTCCGTATCCCAGAAATTCCAAACAAAGAATCCCTGGTATTGCTTTGTATTGTTATTTGCAAAGGTTGCATTATCTGGAGAGAGAGGAGCGGGGGGCTGACCGGTAGTCGATATGGAGAAAGGATCGCTTGCAATCACACGGTAATTTAATTTTCCCACTTGCCCCCTTAAATAGAGGCTCAGTTTTCGGCTGAACAGGTCAGTCTGGTCTACCGTGGCCTGGGCAAAAATAGGAAGATCCATTGTCATGCTTGTCGCAGCGCTCGGATTGCTAAACCGGGAAAGCCCGTTGGCGATGGTAAGCCCGCCCCCTAGAATGGCTTGGTGACCTTCTGTCAGCCGCAATTCACCAAAAGCGTCATGAAAGTAGGCTGAGATATGTCTATTGCCATTCATTTGAGACAGGAAGTTGAAATTATTCATGCCGTACTGGGTATAAAAATATACACGATCGGTAAGCTGGCCCTGCAAGACGAAGCGGGTCCGGCGAAGCCCGATATCGGTGGTATCGTCCACCGGTTTGTCGAGCACCAATGATCCGGGATTATTTTGTTCATACCGAAGCCATGTTTGATTTAACAGCCCGAACTTGATGTATTGGCTCCCATCCTCGTTCAAATTGAATTTAAAAGGATCCCTCTCCTTCCAGTTTGCATAAGCAAATCCCTTTGGAGATTCGTCGGTTTTTTGATTGCCTGGTGTCGATACCGTCGTCTGCTTGCTTTCCCGGCTTTGCTTGAGTGCGGCACCGCTGTCTGTCGCAGAGGTTACGCCTGAAGCCGCAGGGGGCGCCTGTTGCACGGGAACATCGGCGATCTTCTGAAAAGATCCCATGCGAACCCTGCCTGTGCCCGGTTCCGAATAAATTTGCTTGGTCTGGGTATCGACATATAAATCGATGGCTGCCTCTTGAAGGGATCCGACGGCAGGATTTGCGGGCTCCCTGCTATGCGCAGGGTGAGGGGATAGGATGATGAAGAGAAGAAACGAAACCAGCGGAAGATTTAATTTCATGAAACGGCCTTTGAAAAAAGAGAGAGCAGTAATATCCATATGGTATAATGCATGTGGATATTATGCGCGTACTATCCCCGATAGTTAAACAATAAAAATTCATTTGTTTATCTTTTTTCAAGGTAACCATGGCAAGCCAATTAATTATTTAATTATTTGATTATCAATGATATTTCTGATAGTTACAGGCGAGCGAATTTTATCAAGAATGGATATTCTGTCGTCTATCCATTACATGACATATAAGTATAATATAAGGCTGATCGCCAGGACGTCTCGCCAGCGGATGGATCTGGCACGGCTTCACGGAATGCGCCCGGGGCAATGGGCAGTTGAAACGTAAAATGTAATTTTTGATTGTTAATCCATAAAAGGCCTCCTTACACCGAAACAAGTGGTTAAAACAGCATGCGGGTTTACCGGGCCATCATGGCGCTAGGTCGCGCAGGTATGTCCAGGGATAAATCCCGCGATCATGCCCGTCATTGAAAATAAACTGCACGCCATACATTCCGGCGGGATGAATTCCACTGATGCGCAACTGGGGTGATACCACGTCAGTCGCCTTTCCTTGCAAGCGATATGATTTGCAGTGCGCACACTGACACCGGGTACGTAAAAAAGCATGAGTGAAAAGTTGCCGTTTGCCGTCATTCCACAGAATCTCCAGCGTGCCATTTGGAATATTGCTGGAAATGGTTTTGACCTGCATCACAAATTCGTCCTTGATCTTTCACGTGCATGCCTTGCTGCTTCGCGATCGGTTGCCCGGATTTGGGCAATGGAAAGGCGGACGGATTTGCGTACTTCCGGATCCGGGTCGGTTTCAATTTGCTCAAGCGCAGGCAGGGCACCCGCAAAGCCTATCTCCCCCAGCGCCAGGGCTGCCTCCTTGCGCAAATTGCTGATCGGGTGGTTTAGTGTTTCGATCAACGCAGGCACTGACCGAGGATCCCCAAGGCGGCCCAGCGCACGCGCTGCACATAACCGGACTTGCCAATAGTTGTCGCTTAAAGCGCCAATCAATTGTTCGACAGCATCCTTCAATCGAAGCTTGCCAATGGTTGCTGCTGCTTCTTCGCGCACTTGCCATGCCGAATCGGATAAGCCGCTCAGTAATGCTGGCAATGCTGCATCCCCGGATGCAAACCCTATGGCGCCTATGGCGGCTCGCCGTACTTCGGCTTCAGTATCGTTCGCAGCGAGGGCTGCTAAAGCGGGCAATGCCTGCGGCTGTTTCAGATAACCCAGCACCGCCACCGCCTCTCGCCTGACTGTCGCATCTTCATCAATCAGCCCAGTCAACGCAGGCTCGAAACTATTCATAACTCGTAGTTCGCGCAGTGCGCGAAATAGTGCGGCACGTACGGATGCCTCCGGGTTTGCGAGATGGGGAAATATGAACTGTGCCGATTCCTGGTTTTTAAGGTCATGCAGGCTACGGGCTGCGGCTTGCCTGACGGAAGGATCGGGGTCATCCAGAACGGCGATCAACGCGGCAACACTCATACTATTTTCAAACGCCTCAAGCGCCTTGGCCGCCTCGGCACGGACCGCAGCCACGGGGTCCTGTAAACTGGCGACGATAAAAGGGACGTGGTCATCGCCTTCAAAGTCGGCAATGTCCAGCAATGCAATGCGGCGCACCTCGCTATCGGCTGCGTTTAGCCGCATCTGAATATCCTGTAGTTCCGGGTTGTCCTGGGGATTCATATCCTCTCGCATGAAAATAGGGGTACGGGTATCAGGAGATCACTCCAAGGGGAGTAAGGCGTTGCAACGGAAAGTCGGCACTTTGCGTATGCAACAATTCGAGGCAATGACGCTTGAGTTGGATGAAACGATCCGACGTCAGCAATTCGGGCTTGCGCGGGCGCACAAATTCAAGAACGGTTTGCTCGATGATCCGGCCGGGACGAGGGCTCATTATCAGAATCCGGTCGGCCAGGAACAGCGCCTCGTCAATGTCATGCGTGATGAACACAATAGTGGTCTTGATGCTTTCCCATACATCCAGCAACAGCTGTTGCATCATCATGCGCGTTTGCGCATCCAGCGCACCGAAAGGTTCATCCATCAACATTACCTTCGGATGATTAATCAGTACACGCGCGATCTCCACCCGCTGCTGCATTCCACCTGACAGCTGGAAAGGATAGTGTTGCTCGAAGCCTGCAAGCCCCACGAGTTCCAATAGCTCACCTGCGCGTTTATGGCGTTCGGCACGCAATATCCCCTTCATTTTGAGACCGAAAGCAACATTGTCCATGACGGTTTTCCACGGAAACAACGTGTGTTGCTGAAAAACCAAACCGCGTTCCGGATGCGGGCCATTGAGCGGCAGCGAATCAACGTGAATACTGCCGTCACTAGGCTGCAAATGGCCGGCGAGCGCGCCTAGCAGCGTCGATTTGCCGCAACCGGAAGGGCCAAGCAGGCAAACAAACTCCCCGGGCTTGATTGAAACCGACACGTTTTGTACCGCCTCAAACGCCTGGTCGCCAGAGCCCAGCTGGATATAGAGGTTTTTAATTTCTATATGGCCTTGTATGCCTGGAGAGGCATGATTTGCGACCGGGCTCATGATTTCCTTATTTCGGAGGCGTGCCAGGGCATCAACCTATTTCCCAGTTTCTTGACCAATACGCTGCTGCCCATGCCCAGCAAACCGATCAGCAACATGCCAACCACTATATCTGCATAATTTTGGATCGTATAAGAAGCCCAGGTGTAGTAACCAATACCGAACTGGCCCGCTATCATTTCCGCCGTTACGAGACAAAACCACGCCGTTCCCATGCCGATGGATAATCCGGTAAAAATGCTGGGTGCCGCCGCGGGCAGAATCACCTCGGTAAATACCGCGCGCCGGCCACTTCCAAGACTGCGGGCGGATGCAATCAGTCTTGCATCGACCGCTTCAACGCCATGGATAGTACTGAGCAGAATGGGAAACAGTGCGCCGGTAAAAGTGATGAATATCATCGACAATTCGGAAGACGGAAACATGAGAATCGATAGCGGAATCCAGGCGACTGCAGGGATCGGTCTTAGCATTTCCAGAGGCGGAAGCAAAGTATCTTCTGCAAAACGTGAACGGCCGATCATTAATCCTAGTCCGATGCCAATGACCGCGGCCCCCAGAAAACCGCTAAAAACGCGTGACATGCTGGCCGTCAGGTGGGATAGCATTTTCTGGGATTCAAGCAGCTCCCGGGCAGCCGCCAATACTTCCGCGGGTGAGGGTACATTCTGAAAAGTTATTACCCCCAGATCCATATGTCTGGTGGAGGCCAGATGCCATAACAGAACGCAAATAGCAATCGATGACACGCGCCGCAGCCTACGGCCAGCTTCGCGCCGGTTGAGATCTATTCTTTCAGCAGGGATGGAGTCAGCTTCCGTGATGCTACCCATGAGTGCGCTCCTTTATTGGGCAATGACAGGCGCCAGGGACGACTTGGCGAGAGGCCCGGCGATCCCGGATGCAAAGACCGCCGTAATGTTTTTTGCGGCGCCGAAATTAAGCACCTTGCCTCCGTTTGCCCGAGCCCAGGCATCCGCATCGTTTTTGAGCAAGAACCCATTCACCGCATTGTTGCCGTGAACAAACCAGGCATCGTTCGCGAGCAACTTGATGCCGCTATTGCCATCCTGCACATATACCACCCGGATCTGCTTACCTGCTTTCTCGAGTGCGTTCAGATCGGCAAAGGCGGATTCCGGCGATGCATAGTGCCGTACTAGGGGCTCGCCTTTAACCCAGATTTGTGCGGCGCGTTTGCTGTCGACGACAGGTTTTCCGGTATGGGCGTCTTTCGTGACAAGCGGTAGCTGGGCATAATTCTTCAGCTGTGCTTCATAATCGAGTCCGGCATGTCTGAAAGCGGCACGGATATATTGATCGTCAATGAATTTCTCTATATCGAGGTCCGCGGTCGTGCGCTTCATCAACCGCAAGGTCTCGATTGAGGTCTTTACCGCCTTCCGGTATTCTGGTTTCCAGGTGAAATCACGTGTTTGCAGCCCGAGTGGGCCATGAAACAGATAAATAACTTCGGCCTCGATACCGGTCACCTTGGAGATAAGTTCGCTGTATTTCTCCGGTTCTGCCGCAAGCAGCCTATCTGCTTCGATTGCTGCGCGCAGGAAGGCGATGACGATTTCGGGATGTTTTCTTGCATATTCAGCATCCACCAGGGTGCCATGCATGGTGGGCGCGTTGGCCTGCGATCCATCATAGACTTTTCTGGCAAAACCCCGATAAGGGTACAGTTCGGCGAAAGGCACAAAATCGGCATGCGCATCGATCTTATTGGCTTGGAGCGCGGAGCCCGCAATTTCCGGCGACTGCGTGATGATCGTTACATCTTTATCCGGATCCCACCCCTGTTGCGCGACTGCTCGAAGCAGCATGCCATGCGAGGTTGAAGCAAATGGGACTGAAATAGTTTTGCCTTTCAACTCAGCCAGAGACTGGACAGGAGAAGATTTGGGCACCACGATGCCGTTGCCGCTGCCTGTGATACTGCCGGACAGGACGCTAATAAAAATGCTCTGTTTGCCTGCTTTCTGAAATGCAACGCCATTGAACGAACCTGGGAAATCGGCCATCGAGCCGATATCGAGCTTTCCCGCCACCATTTCGTTGGTTAGCGGGGCACCGGAGGTAAAGTTTTTCCATTGGATATCGTATTGGGTATCCTTGTATTTGCCGTCATGGGGCAAATACTTTTCCAACAGCTTCAATTCACGGATCAGTGTGCCCCCGGCGGCGCAATTTATGGTGGTGTCTTGGGTGCCGATAGCGATGCGGAGAATTTCGGCGTGGACAGGACCGGCGAATAGGATGCTTAACCCCAAACCGATCAACCTCTGTAATTTCATATTTCCCTCCAGAATTATTGACTTCAGTCCACAGCACAATGTTTCGCTACGTGGCGAGATACGAATGAAATAGAACTTAAGACCTCCGTGCTAGCGAAGCAGATAGGGAATATCGACCGTCACCGCACCGGTGGGACAATCCTTCTCACACGGCATGCAATACCAGCATTCGTCGAATTTCATATAGGCCTTCCCCTTGGTAAAATCGATCGCCAGTACGTCGAGTGGGCAGACATCTACGCATACGGTGCAACCTTTGTCCGCGATGCATAACTCTTCATCGATCCGTACGGGAAGACTGGCAGGAATAAAAGCTGTTGGCATATTCTTTCTCCTTAAATCGCGGCGGTGCTCGCTTCTGTCATTTTCTCGGCGGGAGCATTTTTTTGGATACGCATTCCCTGGTACGCCGCTTTCTCGTATTCATCCAGGTCGATGATGTAAGGGTCTATGGGGCGCTTAAAACAGGCCATCTTGTTGTCAATCTTTTTCAGTTGAACATGCACAAACCACTCGCGATCGTCCCGCTCGGGATAATCGATGCGGTTGTGATAAAGACCCCATCGGCTTTCGGTTCGATACAGCGATGCGCGCGCCGCCATTTCAGCGCAGTCGCGGATGGCATGCACCTCCAGCGCACGCATCAGTTCGTGCGGATCGCGCGCCCACAACATTTCGAGATCCCCTCTGATTTCTTCGAATCGAGTCAGGCCAATTTCCATCTTCCGGGTGACTTTGGGAGGTTGCAGGTAGTCGTTGACCATGCGGCGCAATTTGTATTCGACTTGCGATGGCGGCAGCCCGTCGCTCCGCAGCAAGGGTGCTCGCACTCTTGCGGATTCCGCATCCACCTGCATTTGATCAACATCTGCAAGGGGGGTATCGGCGCAATAGCGGGCGGCGCTTTCGCCTGCGATTTTTCCGTAGACAAAGGCTCCCAGCATGTAATTGTGCGGCACGCATGCCAGATCGCCGGCGGCATACAATCCTGGAACCGTGGTTTCGCCATGTTCGTTGATCCAGACCCCCGATGCGGAATGGCCACTGCATAGACCAATTTCCGAAATATGCATTTCAACCATTTGCTTGCGGTAATCGGTTCCACGCCCCTCATGAAAACGGCCACGACTCGGCCGTTCATTGGTATGCAGAATAGTTTCGATGGTACCGATGGTCTCGTCCGCGAGATGGTTCAACTTCAAGAATACCGGTCCATCGCCCCCTTCCAGTTCACGATAGAACTCCATCATCATTTGTCCGCTCCAGTAATCGCATTCGATAAAGCGTTCACCTTTGCTGTTGGTGGTATAACCGCCCATTGGGCCCGTGACATAAGCGCAGGCGGGTCCGTTGTAATCCTTGATCAAAGGGTTTATCTGAAAGCATTCGATACCGCTCAGTTCGGCTCCGGCGTGATAGGCCATGCTGTAGCCGTCCCCTGCATTGGTCGGATTCTCATACGTGCCGAACAGATAACCCGATGCGGGTAGACCCAGTCGTCCCGCCGCTCCGGTGCAAAGAATTACCGCCTTTGCGCGGATGATATGAAATATGCCAGTGCGGCAATCGAATGCCATGGCCCCGGCAACGCGTCCATCGGTTGCCATCAGCAGGCGCGTGGCCACCAGGCGATTGGTAATACCAACGCGGGTGCGCTTCAACCGCCTGTACAACACTTTTTTAATATCATGGCCTTCCGGCATGGGCAGTACATACGTTCCCATGTGGTGCACTTTGCGCATTGCATAATCTCCGGTCTCATCCTTTTCAAATTTCACTCCCCACCGATCCAGTTCTTCAATCATGAGAAAACTGTTTTGCGCATAGGCCATTACGGTTTTCTGGTTAACGATTCCGTCATTGGCGATAGTGATTTCCTTCACGTACTGTTCCGGCGTGGCATGGCCCGGGACCACCGCGTTGTTCAAGCCATCCATACCCATAGAGATAGCGCCGCTACGTTTCACGTTGGCTTTTTCCAGCAGCAGTACATGCAATGCCGGATTGGCCTCCTTGGCCTTGACAGCCGCCATGGGACCAGCGGTGCCGCCTCCGATGATTAATATGTCTACCGTGCGAGTTTCAGATTGCATGAATAGCCTGGTTTGAGATCAATGTATCCAGAGAGATTGCGCCTGAAGCAGGAGAAGCTACCGCAGCGGATCGTTGGCCTGGCTCTGGGGCGCGGCAGTCGCATCGACCGCGCGCCGCGCGATTTGCAAGCGATATTGAAATGCATCTCCGCGAAAATAAAGGTATTCAAAATCCAGCGGCTTACCCGACGCCGTATGGGTAAGCCGTTCCATGCGCAATACAGCGGAGCCTTCTTCTATCTTTAACTGGTGCGCCAAGTCATCGTCAGCCAGCATCGCGTCAATCTGCAAGTCCGCATATCCCAATGCGATGCCGAAATCATTTTCAAGCACCAGGAATATATCGCGCGTGGGAAGATCGAAGCTACGCAAACGTTCGCCAATATCCTCCATCAGGTAAGTGACCTCCATTGATAAGGGTTCACGGTTGAGATAGCGCACGCGCCTGATTTCACTTACAGGTGTACCGGTTTCGAGCTTCAGTTTCTTTGCGACGATGGCCGAAGCAGGAACCGACTTATGGCTGATTACTTTGTTGTAAATCTCATAGCCCATACGCAGCATCGCCTCGGCAAATCCCTCGAGTTGCGTCAATTCCTGAAAGGCCTTGGGTTTGGCGACAAACGTTCCTTTACCGGGAATCCTGAAAATCAGCCCTTCATTTTGAAGATCACTCAAAGCCTGGCGAACGGTGATTCGGCTTACATCGAATAAGTTGCTCATCTCGCTCTCGGATGGCAATTTTTGGTGCGCCTTGTACGTACCTTCCAGGATTCGTTCCCTCAAGATATCTTTAATCTGCGTATATAAGGGAAGGGGCGACGGTATGAGGGTTAAAGAACTGATCAATGGTTTCACCTATTAATATAACTTGTCATTACAGGTAATGCTGCGTTGCTACAGCATAGTAGTGCGGGATCAAATGGATTGAAACCAACATAAAGTGATTTAGTTATTACTAAAACAGATATTGGACTGACCTGCCCTACAAAATAGGAGTCCTTCGGAATTGCGGCGGTTACGCCAACTGCAGGAAGAAACGGAAGAAGAAAACGGCAAATTGAAGCGGCTGGTCGCAGGCTCGAAGCCTGGACTAGCCCATGCTGCAGGATGTGCGGTCAGAAAAGCGCTGAAGCCTTTCCGCTGTGTGGCTAAAGTTAATTTAAATAATTTTTGAGCTTTAGTGGAATTTCTTTATTATAGGGCTGGCAATTTATCATTTTTTTGTGAAATAATTGCAACTGAGGGTTGATACGCCATTCCCGGCTGCATTACCCTCCTCATGTCGTCTTAGGACTCTGACCATCCGTCCAGCAGCAGGACTCTGAATACCTGTCCATCGGCGCAACGCCGGTTTACACCAAGGACTCTGACCATCCATACAGCAGTTATCGTTTCACTAAAGGAATAGCAGGAATTCAAATGTCAATAGCATTGAGCGGTGCGAAAGCAGCGGAAAGCGCGTTGGATCGCGGGGACAGCATGTCGCAATAATACTCTTTTCCGGCATTCTATTTTTTGCTGGACCAGGGTCCGGTCCATACCTTCGTCTTCAGCTTAATCTTCGATCGCTGGTTTTGCCTGCCCTGGGTAGTGCTTTCACATAGGAAATGAACTTACGGAAAAGAGGCTGCGTCGACTTGTTCAGAGTGCATTGTCTTCAACCACCATGGAATCTGACTTTTCACAAAAAGGAAGTACGTATGAATTCACTCATTCAAAAAATCATTCTAGCTACTGACTTCTCAGAGGCTTCTCAGGACGCCATCAAGTATGCTAAGTGGATTTCCGCATCACTTGCCGCGGAACTCAAGATTCTGCATGTATTTGAACCTAGCGGCTGGATGGTTCCTTCACCCTATTATTACACGCCTGGATTCGAAGAATGGGTGGAGACAAGTATTGAAAACACCCGGCAAAAAGGAAGGGAAGCACTCGAAACACTCGCGGAATCGTTTGGCGAACACACCGAAACCATCTTTATAGAAGGCGACCCCAGTAAAGAAATCGTACGAGTGGCTGCCGAACAAAATATCGATCTTCTAATTCTCGGCACGCATGGTTATACGGGGTGGAACCATTTAACTTTGGGAAGCATAGCGGAATATGTTGTCAGGCACGCTCCCTGCCCGGTGCTCACCATCAAGCCCAGCGGATCAAATGAATTGGGGACTCGCACTTTGCCTGTTCCGCCAAGAAACGATTAAGGCGATGTGGAGAAAGAACGAAATGCAGTCTTTCCCCAGGCAAGCAAAGCAAGAATCGATCTCGAAGAAATAGGAAATGCAACGGCGGAGCGAAGAAAGGTTCTAGCAGCAGAGGAATATCTGCAGCTCCGTAAAATGTTGGGACTCTCCCACCCGATTATTGGGTTTTCTGCCAGACATACTCCTTAATTGATTGATTCCCCCCCGGACTGGTGTGCAGTTTGCACCAGTCCGGTTTTTTTTATTGAAAATCGCTTAACAAGAGGGAAACTGCCGGACACGTAAATGCGGAGTACTCGTCAGCTGATAATTCGCTATAGCGCTGGCAACTTCGATCGCTGCTTTGGCCTACCCATCTCGCATTGTGCTTTGACCACGGCTTTTCATTGGATTCATGCAACTTGCCTAATCGAAAATCCCTGCCATTCAAATCAAATCGATATAACCCTTTCTACCTAAGGGTTTCCCCTAGAACAAAATCAGGGTTTCCCCAATATCATTTCAATGATGAAGAAATTAATATGGATTCACATCTTAGGACTCTGACCACCCGTCCAGTGTAAGGACTCTGACCATTCGTCCGGCAGTAAAAAGGACTCTGACTATCCGTCCGATATTGACCTCATCAATTGGAATAGGAGAATCAAAATGGCAACGACACTCGGCACAAAAGCAAAAGATACTTTTGCGATTTTTTCCCTGCTTGGTTTATTGGTTGTTGGCGCGCCCATAAGTACCGTAAAAGCAGAAAATCTTCCCGATGAATCAGCTACCCAGACTGTAGTATCCCCAAGTGAGCATAACGTTTTGGCGAGACGCTTTGAAGATACCGCCAGGGAAATGCAGGCAAAGGCGGATGAGCAGAAGGCGCTGCTTGCCCAGTATGAGCAGACACATCTGTATGGCTGGCAATCCCACAATTTGAAATCGCGTACCGCAGCTTTGATACGCAAGTATGAACAAGCCGCGCGGGAAAGCATGAAGGAAGCCATGGATCATCGGCATATGGCGCAGCAACCCAGGCTCGATGGCACGATTCACGGCGGCTGAAATGCCGCAAACAGGAAGTAACTGACACAGGCTGTACCTGGCAGAATAAACCCGCATGCAGCAGGAAGCATGCGGGTTTATCTTCTTAAGACTCTGCCCCTCCGTCCCCAGCAGGACTCCGAACACTTGTCCATCGGCGCAATGCCGGTTCATCCGGACTCCAACCACTCCTCTGGCAACAAAAACGGACTCCGACGATCCACTCGAAGACCCGTTGACCATGCTACAAGCTTTTCGATAATCTGGATTTGTCATTTTCTGTGACATAACTATAATAGTCATCGATAAATCCTTCCGGATATGCCAATTGCTTTCCTGTTGGCTGTCGTATTTGGACGCTGCTCTTCGTCCAACCTTAGGACTCTGAATACCTGTCCATCGGCGCAATGCCGGTTTATATCAAGGACTCTGACCACCCGTCCAATGTAAGAACCCCGACTCTCGTTTCATATTGATCCAATGCAGGCACGGTTAAATATGGAGAAAACGGTCACGCATCGCCAACTGTCGCAGAGCGGCAATTTACCGGGATGGGCATCGGGTTGGCGCCCGTCGCATGCTCCCATAAGAACAAACCGGACCTCGCAAATTGCTATACTGAGATAAGCTCATCGTTTTACGGGAGTGCTTTCTGTTTCGTCCGGCTAGCTTCGGCCGTGAAGCAATGGTTCCGCGCAGGTGGAATAGGCGATGTATTCAGTGTAGCGGCGCGGCTCTTGGCTTCAGGCAAGAGAGGCATCGGTGGGTCGCGGTGCCAAAGGGATGGAAGAAGAGGAAAAAGTAAACAATTATTAATTTAACGGAGGAAATAATGGACCTTACACCAAGAGAAAAAGACAAGCTGCAGATATTCACCGCCGGATTGCTGGCGGAACGGCGCAAGGCGCGGGGCCTGAAACTCAATTATCCGGAAGCGGTGGCATTGATCACCTGCGCGGTACTGGAGGGTGCGCGCGATGGCCGCTCCGTGGCGGAATTGATGGCCGAGGGTACGAAAATACTGACCCGCGCCGACGTAATGGAAGGGATTCCCGAGATGATTCCCGACATTCAGGTGGAGGCGACATTTCCCGACGGCACCAAGCTGGTGACGGTTCACAATCCCATTCCCTGATATCAGGCGGTCACCAGATTGTTCCGTATATGTTAACGGCCCATTTATTTCGTAAAATCCGAAATACATGCCGCCACGCTCCCATGATTGCGATGTATGGAAGCCGCCATGGAGGGTAACTGCCGTAACATTGATCTTGCTGGCTGGAGTGGCGAGATTCAGCCCGCCTTGCATTTCCGTCAATACATGCTATTCATTATTGACGGCAAATGCCCACGCATCCCAGGAGGCAATCAATGGCAAACAACAATAACGGAAACCCGGCTACGCCCGCAGGTTTACCCCAACCCGGCACGGGCTACCGCCGTAGGGTAATCGTAAAATTCAAGGATCATGTCCAGCTGCCACGCGAAAACGCGGCGCGCATGGTGATGACGGGCGGCGCCGGGCCTTGGGAGGCGCTGGCGGCACAGTTCCAGGGCATCAAGCTGGAACCGCTTCTGACTTTCAATCAGCCGGAGCAGCTCGGGGTACTGACGGAACGTGCCCGGGCGCTCGATCCCTCCTTCCGGCCCGCCAACCTGAGGGCCTACTTCGCCGTCCAGCCGCCACTCGGGGCGGATGCCGAAGCGCTCGCGAAAGCGCTCTCCAGTTGGGAATCCGTAGCCACGGCTTATGTAGAGCCGCCCCCGGTCGAGCCACCCTTCGTCAATGCGGCGGACGATCCGCGCAGCGTCAATCAGGGCTATCTCGACCCGGCACCCGACGGCATCGATGCCGAATACGCATGGAATTTTCCCGGCGGGGATGGTGCGGGGCAAGCACTGGTGGATATGGAATGGGGATGGACTTTCAACCACGAGGATCTCGCGGCGCACGGCATCGCCCTTATCTCCGGCCTGAATCACTCCTTCTTCTTCCACGGCAGCGGCGTGCTGGGAGAGATCGCCGCGGTGGACAATAACGTGGGTTGCGTCGGCATCACGCCCGCGCTGGCTTCCATTCGCTGTGTCGGCCAGCATCTGCCGGGGGGCGGATACAGTACGGCGCAACCGATCCTCGACGCCATTGCGGTCATGAGCTTCGGCGATGTGCTGCTGCTGGAAGCCCAAACCAATCTCTTCGGCTACAACCTTGTGCCCGTCGAGATCGAACCAGCTGTTTTCGATGTCATCCGCCTTGCGACATCGCTGGGCATCGTGGTGGTCGAAGCGGCGGGCAACGGTGGCGTTGATCTCGATACCGTGGTCAACCCCGCAGGCCAGCAGATATTCAACCGCTCAAGTCCCGATTTTCTGGACTCCGGCGCAATTCTCGTGGGCGCGGCGAGTTCCACCGCGCCGCACGCGCGGCTTGGCTTTTCCTGCCACGGCAGCCGTATCGACTGCTACGGCTGGGGCGAGAACGTGGATACGCTCTCTTCGGACGGCACCAATACCGCGACGGATCTCTATACGACAGGTTTCAGCGGCACGTCGAGTGCCTCGCCCATTGTTACCGGGGCAGCGCTCGCGGTGCAGGGCCTGTTCCAGGCGAGCCCGGCCGGCGACCGCCTTGATCCGGCGCAAATGCGCGCCTTGCTATCGGATCCCGCGAACGGAACTCCGTCGCAGAATCCGGCGGCTGATCGCATCGGCGTCATGCCCAATCTGCGCGCCATCATTGACGGCATGATGCTCAACCTGCCACCCGACGTCTACCTGCGGGACTTCGTTGGCGATAATGGCGACCCTCATCTTGGCGCCATCTCGTCCAGCCCGGACATCATCCTGCGGCAAACGGCCGTGGCGGACCCGCAGGGCACTTTCGGCGCGAGCAGCGGCACGGAGAATGACATGACGCTGGGTTACGAAGCGGAAGCCGGACAGGATAACTTTGTCTATGTACGCATACGCAACCGGGGCGGCTCCGACGCCGCCAACGTGATAACCACCGTCTATTGGGCGCCGCCTTCCACCCTCCTCACGCCCGATCTCTGGACCCTGCTGGGAGCAACCACCCTGCCAAGCGTGCCGATGGGGGACCTTCTGACCGTCTCGGACGGCATTATCTGGCCCTCGGCGGCCATTCCCGCGCCGGGACACTATTGCTTTGTGGGCATCCTCAGCACGGCGCGCGATCTCGGCCCCGCCCCGGCTGATTTTCTTGACTGGGATAACTTCACCACCTTTATCCGCAATAACAATAACGTCACTTGGCGCAATTTCAATATCGTCGATAATGTACCGCCGCCGCGCGTCAATCCGCCGGACTATGTACCCCTGTCCTTCCTTGCGGCAGGCGCGCCAGACAAGGCGCGCAGGATGCGCCTTGAAATCGTGGCGCGGCTTCCCGCCCGCGCCGAAGCCGTGCTGGAACTCCCTTCCGAATTCGCCGAGATCATTCGCGCGCGCCCCCGTCTTATGCCCTATACGCCGTTCACGAATGCCGATGGATGCCGCGCCGTCCACCTCCCCATCAACCACTGTGGCAGCACGCGATTCCCCGAAGTGGTATTTCCCGCCAAAGCACGCATCCCGCTGCGATTGCTCGTGAAAATACCCAAGGAGCAACGCCGGCATGCATTCGAGCTTTTCGCGCGCCAGGTTTACCAGGGAGAGGAAGTCGGACGGGTCACATGGAGACTGGTGCCGCACAGGAAACCACAATAACCGCCGGAACAGGCGCACCCAAGGCTCCATGGCTGGCGCCATTTTCAGCGCCTGATACGGCAAATGTGCCTCAACGTACAGACGAAAAAGACGGGTGCTCTTTATCCTATCGGTGTATGGATCTATTCAATTCAAAATGCAAAATGACTTATGGACCCAAACTCTTATCGTCAGGAGAATGAGATGGATAACGATAAAATCGTAAGCGTGCTGAATGGCCTGATCGAGATTTCACGCGATGGCGCCGAGGGCTTCAGGACTTGCGCGGAGGATGTGGACGATGCGGCGTTGAAGCTATATTTTCGGAATCGCGCCGAGAGTTGTGAAAAAGCCATTCACGAATTAAACGCCGAGGTCAGGCGGCATGGTGGCGACCCCGATGCAGGCGGTACTTTAACCGGCACATTGCATCGCGCCTGGGTTAATCTGAGAACGGCGATCATAAGCCAGGACAATCTTACCGTACTTGAAGAATGTGAACGAGGCGAAGCCGCCGCCGTGCTGGCCTATGAAAGCGCGCTGAGGGAAGAATTACCGGGCGAGCTGCGCGCGCTCCTTGACAAACAGTTGGACGGCGCGAAAAGAAATCACGACCGTGTGCGCCAGCTGCGTGATGCGGCCAGGCATTCCAAAGTGACTTGAACGTTATCGGAACGCCTGATATCGGGTCGTTCCCTCAATGCCGGAATCTTTGAACCCATCGCGTATGCGGGACACCGCTTGGGCGGCGTACCAGCGCGGGTGATGGGCCGGACACCGCCTAGCCTGACGACGCCTTGTTACCGGCTGAGTCAACCTGCCGAAGACGCCAAGCTAAAACATGAAAATATCGACTATTGCAATCATATTGTCGTCATCCCTGGTGATCGGAATCATTGCGCTGGGCCTGGGGGCTTACAATATTCTTGCTACCGATAAACACTGGCCCGTAACGGAAGCACTCATCGAATGGATTCGCGAAAGTTCGATCAAGGCACGCGCGAAAGATGTGGAAGCGCCCGCGCTGGATGACCGGAGCCGTCTGTCGATAGGAGCGGGAAACTACGATGCGATGTGTACCGCATGCCATTCGGCACCGGGCCGCAAACCCACCGAATTAGCCCAAGGGCTCTACCCGCAGGCACCCGTGTTTCATGAGCGCAGGCCCGAGGCCAACGACGACGAGCAAGCGCTGTATCGCGCCAAGGGATACTTCCTGGTGATCAAGCATGGCATCAAGATGACCGCCATGCCCGCCTGGGGTCTTACCCACGATGATGAAACCATTTGGGCGATGGTTGCATTCATCCGCAAGCTGGGCGGCATGACGGCGGAGCAATACAGGGAACTCACCGCATCGAGTCAAGGCCATCACCACAAACACTAGCGAACAAGCAGCCGGGATTGGCATGGAGCACAGCGCAACCCATTCCGCCCTATACGGATCCGTCGGCCCCGCTATTTCGAAATCCGGTGCAACGTCAATGGGGCGCCTTCCTTCACCGCCAGCGTTGCGGTATTCCCGTCGGCCGCCAGCTTGAATGAGCTCGTCTCCTTGCCGGAAAAACCCGCGCAGCCATTGGTATCATAGGTAAATCCTTTTATGGCTAAGGACCCCCCGGCATCGTAAGTGTAGGAAGCGAATTCCACTCCGGGATCACCGCAACTTTCGTGGCCGGGACTGGCGGGATCCCCAATGGGATCGATCATCATGTACTTGCCGTTGGAAAAGAATACATAGGTGGGTGTCTTGATGGCGCCCGGCTCGGCTGCCCAGGCTCCGATGATGCCCTTAGGATCATTCTCCAACTTGAAATAACGGCTTTCCTTGACCTCGGTCTTGATAGGCTCCTTTGAGGAACTGATCTCCAGCGTGCCGGCGATATGAAAGAGCTCACCGAAAAGACTCTTTTGCTCCCGCTTCCTTTGCACCGTGAAAATATCCGAGGTAATCAAATCGGAGCCATCGCTGCGAATTCTCCAGTTCGGCCGCGGGTGCGACAACCCGGCGTGGAGATTGGTATCGATTACCGGTTGTGCCGCGAACTTGAATCCGCGGGTATCCACCTCGGAAAACTTTGCCGTGCCGAATTCCACGCCTGCTCTACTGACCAGATTACCGCCGCATACACGGTTGGTGTCGCACGAGTCATCCGGCGTGGCCTCCCCTACCAGGTACTCACCTGAACCGTCCGCTGAAAAACGGATAACGGAAGCTGCCGCTCCATCTTGTCTGACCCAGATATTCGTGTTGAGCAGATTGACGCCCTGCGAAAGAAAATGGGCATTGGCCTGTGCCGCGGTCTTGGCCGGGCCGGCGATGCCGCCCGCCTCTCTTGCCTTCTGTAATTCGGGGGATGCGGCGAATGCGGCGGGCTCACTGTCCAGATTGAGAGAAGCGCTCACAGCGGAGGCAGCATTGGCGGGAATGGAAATACCATTCTCGGGATTGCCGTCCCCATCCAGGGATTGAAACAGGATAAGCAGGTTCTTCAATCGCTTATCGCTGTCTCCAGCCAGTTCAATCGGCGTAACGATAATCGCGCCTTTTACTTTCCCCAGGCTCAGCGCTCCCAGCTTAAACTCAACGGTATCGCCATGAGTAAACTTGAAGGTACCCTTTTCATCCGTGGTGCCCGATCCGGAGGGCGCAACGTAAGCAACACCGCCCACCGCGGCATCCAGCAACCTTCCCGTAGCAGGGCCTGTTTGCGGCTTGCCGGCGCTGCCACTCTTATCGCCGCCGCTATCGCCTTCGGGTTTGCTTCCATCGCCACAGGCGGCGAGACCCAGGGCAAATGCCAAAGGCATCAAGCGCGCCCACGCGATTTCTCTTTTTTTCTGATTGAATTTCATCCAGGTAGTCCGATTTAATTAAGAATTATCAAGAATTATTATTTTAAACTATAACGCCATGGTCTAGCAGCCTACCCTATGCATGGAATGATGGGACCGGCCACGCATTATTCCTCCCACCAGGCTTTTTTGATTGTCCGGCATTGACATATTTTCTTTCGGTGAATTAAGAAATGGCGGGCGGATAGGTTGATAGCCGATCCGCCATTACTTATAAAAAACCGCGCAATTTTTGGCGAACAACACTATACCAAATGTAATGATTGATGCAGCCTTTTTAGTGTGAATAAGGATTCATACTGGCCGAAGATTGCCGTGAGAATTGAAGGAAGAATAGCGCCTATGGGGCCTATGAACCCTTCAAATCGTATACGCCACTTCCTCAATGAAGTGAGACCAGGCATCCACATTATGCAGGGCATCGGGAACCGGGCACTTTTCTTCCTTTGTCGCCCCCTGAAAGCAGTAGAATTCCTCGCGAAGATCCGTATTTTCATCTAATTGCGCCAAATGCGCGGCTTCGTGTATCAGGATTCTGGGAGTCAAATATACTTTGTTTATCTCGCCATTGAAGAATTGCGGACATACAACCAGGAATGTTCTTGCTTCATCAACATGCGCTATAGCCCCGCCGTTGCAATGTTTATCCTGACAAGTCCCGCATTCGATGGCCGAATTTCCTAATTTATCCGCCACGGCCTTGATGGTGCTGATAAATTTCCGTTTAGTCCTTTCAGTCAATCTGATATGGATATTGAAATAGTCTTTCGCGATTCTTTTTACCTGACCCTCGTTACCCGGCATGTTGATTGCCGCGATTGACCGGGTACACGTGCGTAAAGCGTGTTCCTTGATAATTCTAACCATGTTTAATTGAGCGCTGGAAAACTGGCAGCGCGCTTTTGTATCATCGACGGATTCATTGACACATAGATCCTTCGATATCTGTTTCAGGTCCTTGGGTTTGTTTCCAGACCCCTGCGGGTTGCCGGATGTTTCGTCAGAGCCGTTTTTTTGACGATTGATGATAGCTGATGGCCCCATCAAGCGAGTTGACAGGAGTCCGTGAACAAGACGTCGCCTGCCTTCCATTGTTGAAGTATCGACCAATCCGGCTTTGAGTTCTCCCGCGCGCGATTGCAACATCCGTTGCACTGCTTGATTTCCTATCGTGCGTTGCAAATGCAGGACAGGATCTGAACAATGATTCACATCTGATGTTGCCGTGAAAGGCAGAGTCCATTTCAAGGGCGCTTGCTTTTGAGATTGCTTCTGCTTTCTGATTATTTTAAAAGAACTCATGTTGTGTAGCAAAATGATTCAAAAAATAAGGATGCTAACGCATTGTTTTTTTATGATCTCTCTCCAGACTGACTGCTAAAAGGACAAAAAGATGAAGACTCCGTCACCGCCTCTTTCGGTTCTGAGTTGGCATGATTGGTCATGAGATCGGTGACGCGCCACTCGGCCTCTTGGGTCACGGCGGCATAGCTCCAGGTATTCATGTTACGCATGAGTGGCCTCTGCCTTGATATCTTTTAGGGTCAGAACCTTGGCCAGCGTATTTTCAGGCTCCGTCTCGGCCATAACAAGGTCATAGTGCGTTTGAAGATTCAGCCAGTAAGTCGGTAGCATGTCAAAGAAGCGGGCCAGGCGCAGGGCTGTAGCAAAATAATAGGGGAATCCTCGATATGTCGACCCATCCATTATTCCTCCCGCTCGGCCCTTCCCTTTAGCTGAACCCAGTGACTGGCCCCATCCTTGCGGGTCACGAGCTCCGGGTAAGTCCGAATCATTTCCAGCAATCCAGAATAGCCAAATTGCTGGGGTGAAAATCCCGGATTGGTTCTGCGCATATACTGCCCCAATACCGGTAGCCCGACCCAGTCTTCCGAGGCATCCGCCGCCAGCAATGAAACCGCATCGACAAGCGCCTTGGGACGCTGTTTTTTGACTTTGGAGGGCTGGGCCTTGATGCTTTCGGATTCCGGCGGTTGATATTCAAAAAACTGGTCGCTGGCATTTCGCAGCGCATCGGGCGTCTTCTTCTCCCCCACGATGTACACCATGGAACCCCGCTCCCTCAGCTTGCGGCATAGGTAAGCGAAGTCGGAATCGCTGGTGACCAGGCAGTAAGTCTCGGCCCTGTGATCGAATAAATCCTCCAGAGCATCCAGCGCAAGCGCGATATCCGACGTATTCTTTCCCGATGCATATTGATATTGGAGGCAGGGCGTAAACGCCAGCCGCACCAGCGCCTCTTGCCATTTATTGGCAAGTGTTGCGTGATTTCCATAACCACGGCGCACCACCACGCGGCCAAACTGAGCGACGACACGCAGCGCATACTCAAGAATCTCGGGCGAGGTGTTATCGCAGTCGACCAGCACCGCGACACGATCCTCCTGGTTATCCAGCACTGATACAGTCCCTTTCGGCAAATTAGATGAATCGGTGGAAATAGCCTGCAACCCCTTCGCCAATGCTTGAACAGCGCCACGCCATTGTTGGCGAACGACACTATACCAAATGTAATGGCCGATGCAGACTTTTTAGTGCCAATAAGGGTTTCGGTGTCGAGGCCAAACGTTTTTTTGAGAAGAAAGCGAAAACGAACGCCGTGGCTGCCACCAAAGCACCGGCGCATAAACTGGCGTGGGCGAGCCGCCACATCCTGAAACAAGAAACAGCCATTTGACGTAAGGCGCTGTTTCGCCTGTAGCGGTTAAAGGTTGACAGGTCAGCCGGTATTGGGGCCGGATGTGAGTCAGCGGGTCTGAATGAATGGTGCTGGCTGGTTCGAGTATTAATGAGTGAAGAACTGATCCTGAACAGGCCGGTCATGACCAGACTCAGCCGCCCGCGTACAGGCGGCTGAGTGCCAGGTTAGAGTGAAAAAATGGGGACAGACCACGGTTTCCTTGTTCTCTCTGGTTGCTCAGCATTGGCACAAATTGCCTTGCGGATCGCAGGCTACCGCCCCGCAATCGCTTGCATAACTGATAACATCGTCATTTTCAAAGGACAGATATCCATACGAGGCCGCATCTCATCCAGATCCGCTTTACATCCGCGAGTTGCGCAATGTCAGCAGGAAGATGCTTTCGTGCAACCGGCTCAAGCCACGTTCCTGAAAGCGCGGCTCTTGCGCAAGTATGTCCAGTTGCGCTAGCAACCGTATCTCGGCGTGCTCGCGGTAAAGCGCCTCCACCTCGCCTGGAGAAATCGCAAACGGCGGCCCTTCCATTTCCGATTGGGGATAGTCGAGCGTAACGAGCAGGATTTGCGTTGCGGGGGGCAGAATGTTCAACAGGTGGCGTGCATAACGTTCGCGCATTTCCGGCGGCAGCGCGACCAGTGACGCGCGGTCGTATACCGCACTCGTTTTCATCAGATCTTCCTTGCCCAGATCGAAAAAATCACCGCAGAGGATGCGAATGCCCTCCGCTTCGTAGCAACTGAATTTTTCGCCGGTAACGCGATGCGGGGAAAAACCATTTTCCTTGAAGAATGCTTGCACCGCCATGGCACTGAATTCCACCCCCAGTACCGGATGCCCCTGCTCGCGCAGCCATAGCATGTCGCAGCTTTTGCCGCACAGCGGCACGAAAACTTCGCTACCGTGGGCAAGATTTAATTCCTGCCAATACTGGCGCAAATAGGGATTAATCTCGTTCTGATGAAAACCGGTTTCTTCCCGCTCCCAACGCCCCAGCCAGTAATCTTTTTTCATTTTTGCGCCCTGATATGGATGCCTCGGATTTAATTGGATTTAGTTATCGTTTTGTAGCGTAGATATTTCATGCCCGGCCCGGTACTTTCAACTAACGGGCAAATGGTTATTTTATTGAAAAAGAACGAGACTTAAAATCTGTAGATAATTCGATAGGGATTATGTAGGCTGAAATACGATTCCAGCAGCATAACAATAATATGTGCGATCTTATTCACCAGAATATGCAGGAAGGGTATCATTTGCAAGATCGTCCCATTTATTCAGGCACACATCATGGACCACGAAAAAATAGAAATCATCGACTTACGTTCTGTTCATCGAGATATTGCCTGTTCCTACTTGGATGCGTTCATTCAGATCCATGAATATGAATCTGTTTTTCCGGATTCCATTGGGGGTAAGGACGCAGAACAATGGCGGCAATCATTTTCAGAGTTTTCACCCTCGGTTGCCCAGATGAATATCGCGCTTGCCCTCAATCGGGAACCAAATCGAGAACCACATGTAATAGGCGGACTTGTATTTAAGCACTACCGGAAAAGTGGCTGTGGATTATGGACTTACTTTGCCGTGAAGCCATCTCATCAAGAAAAAGATATCGCCACACGCTTAATTAAGCATGTCACCGATTCACTAGAGATACTCCTTCTTGCCGAAGCAGGAGATCCAGAAAAATATTTCGATGCGGATCAAAGAAAAAAAATCGTGGAACAAATCGGTTTTTTTGCAAAGTTGGGTGCCAGGAAAATTGACATTCCTTGGCTGGAATTGAGGCATGCACGGGAAGGATATGACCATTTACTGTGTTTTCCGGCAAATCAGGACCTGGAATCCATTGATAGGGACCGTATCGCGCCGTTTTTGCTTGAATTCCATGAAACCTCCAGCATTGAAGAGCCTAATCCGCGTGCCGATATCATCCCAACAACGCAGGATTTGCCAAAGCAAATCAAGCTGGCAAAACTGCCCGCGAAAGAAGAACCCGCGCTACCTTTAAAAGCCGCATCTGTTTGCCTCCATTTTGTTGAGAGAGGGGCAAAATGTAGGGATTCGGAGCCTGATATGGTCTTCGGATCAATGGAATTGGATTTATTGAATTACCAGTTTCAAGTGAAACCGCCGCTGATCAGTAGACATCTACTCGGAGAAGGGAATCTCGTTAAAATAATATTTCCGCTATCATTCCAATATACCTCTGAAGGGCGAGCTGAAGCGCTTATTTGCGATCAAAGAGAAAAAATCGTCGATTGCATGCTTAGCATGACTGAGTTTAAGCATAGCAAGATAAGAATATGGCATTTGACGCTATCAGCCCAACATTCTCCGCTCAACGAATTTGAAATCATCAAGCTTATCAGTCTCTATGATGGACGATCCGAAGACACGGGTCCATACGAGGAACCCTCCGGAAAGAATACTGCTTCCGCAAAAAAGAAACTTGCCAATGAAATAAGGTTTATCCACGGCAACGAGGAGCTTTCGATAATTGGATTGATTAGCAAGTTGGCTGCTAATTCCCCTAATTGTGCAAGCTCTTCATCCCAACATGAAAAGCTCGCACTTAAAAGTGGAACGATCCAGCTTCTGCTAAAAAATGAAGAGACAAAAACATTGTTATGGAATGCTATCAGGGCACGTTCAAAAATTGAAGGCAGTAAAAATGGACAAGGTGCGGGGAATAATCCTCATGAGGCAACTCGCGCTGTAATGGCCGAAAGTGGCCTTTCAGCAAGAATCCTTCGGGCATTGTCGGGAATAACCATCGGAATTTTTGATTTTTGTGAAACAGATTTTGAAGAAATTGTGGATACATTTGAACCATCGTTCGAAGATGGCAGCGTATTTATAAAATTCAATCGATGCACGCTTTTATCCATAGCACAGGACGACCGTGCCTTTGAAGCCTGCAGGAAAACGATTGGTATCAGCCCCTATCTGATTATTCCTCACGCGGTTCTTATCCATAATGAAGAATTGGTACTGATGGCGGAGGAAACAATACAATCAGTGCAAGAGAAGGAGTCTTCTATTCGACGAGTCCTTAAGCTGGGCAAGCTGGAGACAGCATATAACGCCGCCGCCGAATATTTGCATAGCTGGTATTTACCGATAATTTTTAATTATCCAACCGAAACGATTTTATTCAAGCAGGGTAAGAAGAAACGCGGTTCCACTCAAAAACACAAGATGGTTCAATCACAATTATT
The DNA here is from genome assembly GCF_000832065.1 of Nitrosospira sp. NpAV. Taxonomy (GTDB): domain Bacteria; phylum Pseudomonadota; class Gammaproteobacteria; order Burkholderiales; family Nitrosomonadaceae; genus Nitrosospira. Next base: position 128,519 of record NZ_JXQM01000019.1, read on the forward strand.
GGAACTTCAAAAGCAGATTGAAGAAACCTGGCTGTTGCGCCGCGGGATTGTGGGCGGGGTTATTGCGAGCCTACTGGCGTTTATTACCGCAACACAAGCTACTAAAACCATACTTGCCATACTTGATATAAGGGATACAGGCATTCACCATGTGTTCGGATTTTTTTTCTTCGCTCTAGTACTGGTATTGTCACTGATAGGGCTGAAATTTAAGAAATAAATATCCAGATTTCAAGTGGCGCTCTTTTAAAATTTGAGTTTACCGAAGTGTATCAATAATCGTCTGAGCGGCAATGCGGCCGGTTTCAGCGGCGCCGTTCATATATCCTTGAAATTTGCTGCTGCAATGCTCGCCTGCAAATAACAGGTTGCCAATCCGGCGACCAATTTCGCCGTTAAATTGCGTCCACTGGCCAGGCCGAAAGCAGGAGTATGCCCCCAGCGAGAAAGGCTCCGAGGGCCAATGGATGCGAAGGCTGGCGTCTGTACGATTTAAGTTAAACCCCGGATATACCTGATCAAGGGCTGCGGATAATTCTTGCGAGCGCTTTTCAACGGTGCCGCCCCCTATCTCTATTCCGGCTTTACCCCCCAAGTAGAACGTATACATGCCGCCCGGCCTTGCTTGAAGCCGGCTGGCGTCCCAACCCGTTTGAAACGCCTTGTCGGAATAGCATTCGCCGCTATACCCCTGCTCCCGCCAAATTCTCTTATCGACGCCTACCACGAGTTTTGCATTGGTTCCATAACCGAGAGTACGGACCGCACTCCGCTTTATGGGCGGCAGCATGTCCCCCATCTCAACCTCTCGCAACAACGTAAAGGGTAGCGTCAGGATTACCCAATCGGGATCAACAGAAATGGTTTTGGGCGGGGTAGCAAAGGCCAGACGAAATCCCTTGCCATTCGGCCGTATTGAAACCAACCGATGCTCGAACTGAATATATTGCTCTATGGGCCGCGCAAGCTCCTCCGTGATTCGATTATTGCCACCTTGAATTTTATAGCGCTCGTCGCTTTCACCAAAAATCTTAAATTCATCCTTCGCGGTTGCGTCGATCATGGATAACAGGTTGACACAGGAAAGCTCGCTCGCATCCAGGCCATACTCGGTTACATAGGCGACATTGATTAAATCGAGAATCCAGCCGGTAGCGCCTATCCGGTGAAGATATTCCGATAAGGAAATTGCATCAAATTCTGCGTCGATGTTGCTATGCGCTCTTGCGGTGATATTCGGGGATAGGCGCGCCGCATCACGGGCGATTGCTGCTGCAAGCGGTTTGAATTCGGCAATTACCTGCTCTTCGCTATAGCGGCGTTCGTTGAAAAAGAACATCGTCTTCAGGCTGCGCTCATTTTCGATTTCGGTATCGAGCAAAGGGAGGCCGAATGCTTTAGCAAGGGCGAGCATGTCAAAGTGCGTTGAGTCGATGAACTCACCACCCAGTTCAGTTATCAGGCCCGGACCCATATCGCCGTGGGATGTGCGTATTCGCCCTCCAATCCGTTTCGACGCTTCGTATACGGTGGCCTGATATCCCGCTTGGCGCAATATGTACGCCGCGTTGAGTCCGGCAATGCCCGCCCCTACGATGGCGATGCGCGGATTTTCTTTTTTTACGTTGGCCAGTATCGGCGCTGCATAGGCGGCAGTCAAGGCAGCCACCGAGCGGAGAAAATTCCTTCGCGACCCTACGCTATTAGCGCTGGCCAACACCTTATGCCCTGGATAAGAACTATTTAACGCTTTTGCAACCAACCGGAACAATTGGCTTCGTCCGGGCCTGCAGGCGGGTTTCGGATAATTTGGTGTTATCACCCTGATTCCTGGATCGTCTGGTCCATCAGTCAAGCTGGGCACCAAATTCCACGGCAAGATCGCGGAGAAGGGAGCGGTATACCTTATTCATATATTCTACTGCGGCGGGAGTCCCAGATTCCCACGAGCCGGACCATTCCACAAACGTTGTGTCATCGGCCGTCAACGGCAGCAGATGCAGATTCCCCACATACTCATGAATCTCTCGCGATGAAACGGGAGACGGCCCTTCATCCATGGAATACATCATCCGCTTCTCGATGGCGCTGTAGGCAATCAACGTATCCAGAAACAGCCCGTTCAGTAGCCGCCTGGCGCCTACCGTATAGCCATCGCCCTTCCCCACCTTCTCGCACGAAATAATCACGGACGGTGCCCAGGAAAAATCATGAAAATCGCATACTCGCGACCAGACCCGGTCTATCGGGGCGGAAACAATGATCGAATTATAGACTTTAGACATTATGCGTATACTTCCAGCGGCGCAACCATATACCCGCTCACATAACAGGCAATCAAACCGTTGGCTTCATGCCCGTTCACCAAACTTCAGCAAGTTACCATGTGTATCAATCACATATAGCTCCTTCATGCCCCAAGGCCGAACGGCCGGCGGCCGTATCGCCAGCCCCCTGGCCTTGAAATCCTCAAACAGCCTGTCCGTATCCGCGACGCGAACGTAACAGCTGGTATTCTCCGCTATGTGCCTATCGGAGCAGAGCCAGAAATGAATCTCGGCACCGTCACGGCTTACGATAGCATAATCGTCCATTCTCAACGCTTCGACAAACCCTAGGCGTTCCGTATAAAAAGCAATCGTCTCGTTTATATCAAGCGACGCGAGGACCGGAACTGTGGATTGGATAAGATGCAGTTCATCAAGTAGCGACATGAGCGTGATCCGGATTTCTGGCGCATGAGTGGAATGCTGGGCAGTAATTCAGTACCCCTTGGCAGGCTATACTATCGGCAATCGCCGGACAAGCCAATCCTTGGTGGCATAATGCGACAAACCAATTCTCAGCAATAAAATTTTTGGAGGAAACAGCATGGAAGAGAAAACGAAGCCGCACCTGGTCGGTGTCAATCACATCGCGCTTGAGGTCGGAAATATCGAGGAGGCGTTGGCCTTCTATGCCCGCATCTTCACGTTCGAATTGCGTGGCCGCGGCCGGGGCGCCGCCTTTATCGACATGGGCGACCAATTCATCGCGCTGACGGAAGGGCGGTCGCAGAGCGCGGATGACGACAGGCATTTCGGCCTCGTCGTCGATGATCGTTCCCGCGTGCGGGAGCTCGCCACAGCAGCGGGAGCGAAGATTCTGGAAGGCAATACCCTGGACTTTCTCGACCCGTGGGGCAACCGCATTCAAGTGGTCGAATACCGCGATCTGCAATTCACGAAGACGCCCGCCGTGCTGAAGTTCATGGGGCTGGATCTGGACAAGAGCGAAGAAGCCAAAGCGGAGTTGCGCAAGAAGGGAATCGAGCCGTAAGAGGCAAACGAGGTTAAGCGGGGCGCCACACGATGCGTTATAAGTTTTTGCAGTCATCGTCAGCGAGAGAAGCAAGCGGGGAAGTGGTTTTTTTGTTGCATGCCGGGAGTTCGGGATATCAAAAACCTGATTCTTGTGCGATACTACGCGCGCGCCAGGCTCGGTTTGTGAGAAAATTGGCGACCCGCAATGTGTACGCGGTTAATCGGCTTGACGTTGTTTGGTTTGCTTTTCCGTTCCACATTCACCTGCGGCCTGCTCGTAAGGAAATCCATGAAAGCACTCCCGATCGCCCTCCTCTTCTGCCTCGTGCTGGGTGCGGCGGCATCCGCTCATGCGCAAGAGACAAAGTGGCGGATGATCAGTGAGGAAGCAATATCTCTTTATGAGAAGGGCCAGTACGACCGCGCGGTAACCGCTATCAAAAAGTCGCTTGCCGTGGCCGAAAAAGCGGTTGGGCCCCACCACCCTAATACGGCAACCAGCCTGAACAACCTCGCGGAGCTCTACCGCGACCACGGTCAGTTCGCGCAAGCGGAGCCGCTCTATAAGCGCGCGCTGGCGATTCGGGAAAAATACTTTGGCTCCAGCCATGCCCTTGTGGCAACAAGCTTGAATGGCCATGCGGAACTCTATCGCGCCCAAGGCCGATATGCGGAGGCCGAGCCGCTCTATAAGCGTGCGCTGGCGATTCGGGAGAAAGTCCTTCGCCCCGGCCATCCCGATGTGGCCCAAACCCTGAATAATCTTGCGGAACTCTATTGCATCCAGGGCCAGTATGCATCGGCCCAACCCCTCTATGAACGTTCGCTGTCAATCCGGGAAAAAGCGCTCGGTCCCGATCACCCCACCATGGCAACAGGCCTGAACAATCTGGCGTTGATCTATCACACGCAGGGCCAGTATGCGCAAGCCGAGCCGTTCTATAAACGCGCCTTGGGAATCTACGAAAAGACCCTCGGCCCCGACCACTCCAATGTGGGAACAAGCCTGAACAATCTTGCGGGGATCTACCACCATCAGGGCCAATACGCGCAAGCCGAGCCGCTCTACCGGCGTGCCTTGGCGATACGGGAGAAAACGCTGGGCCTTGACCACCCCGATGTGGGGAGGGATTTGAGCAGCCTTGCGGAGCTCTATCGTATCCAGGGCCAGTATGCGCAAGCCGAGCCATTCTATGAGCGTTCGCTGGCGATCTTCGAGAAAACCCCTGGCCCCTACCACCTCGACATGGCAACAAACCTGAACAACCTGGCACTGATCTATCACACCCAAGGCCGCTATGCTCAGGCCGAGCCATTCTACCAGCGCGCGCTGGCAATTTTCGAGAACACTCTCGGCCCTGACCACCCCAACGTGGAAAGAAGCCTGGACAATCTTGCAAAACTTTACCGGGCAACGGACCAGACCAGCGCAGCCGAGAAACTGGGCCTGCGGCTGGCGAGCTTTCGAAGCGCCCAGCGATAACGTCAAGGGTGACGACGCCATACTGCTGCCCCCGGCCGGGATGAATTGTTCCGGGCTTTCAGATCCCCTATACTGATGTTAGCGGAAAGCAATCACTGATTGCCTTCCTTCCCGTACCCATCGCGGCCTGTCCAATGGCCCCGTAATCATCAAACACAAAAAACTGATGCGCTTTGTTGTTACCGGCCGTGCAGCCATCCTGGCATTGCTGCTGTCGATGATCACCGCTTGTGTTCATACCGTGCCATTCAAGGACGCGGCGGGCCGCATCATACCCGGCAGCATCGCGAGCATGGAAACCGTGCCCATTGGCGGCGTATCCCAAAGCATCTGGTTACGCGGGGTATCCCAATCCAATCCGGCGCTGATCATTCTGCACGGTGGGCCCGGCACCAGCGAATCGGCGCTCTTTCGTCACTACAATTCCATCCTCGAGCAATATTTCCTGGTTATTTACTGGGAACAACGTGGAACCGGGCGCTCATTCCATTCCGATATCTCGCCCGCGTCCATGAACATCGCCCAGTTCGTGCACGATCTCGACGAAGTCGTGGAATGGGTGAAACGGCGTTTCGACAAGGATAAGGTCGTGCTGCTGGGTCACTCCTGGGGCACGGTACTGGGTACGATCTACGCTTCCCGATACCCGGAGAAAGTCTCGGCTTATGTAGGCGTTGCGCAAATCGCCGATGTGCCGCGGACTCGCCAGCTATCCTACGAATTCGCTTTTACGGAAGCAAGAAAGCGGAACAACGCCAGCGCGGTCTCCGAATTGAAGGCCATCGGCCCGCCCCCCTATGATTCGGTGGATGAGAAGTTGGCAACCGGCAAATGGGTGGAGCGCTTTGGTGGCATGTTCCATGCCAACCTTTCGACAGGGAAGCTTATCTGGGCGGCCCTCAATACCGATGAGGCCAACCTGATCGACCTCGTCAAATTCGGACAGGGCAACCGCTTTTCCCTGATACAACTGGAGAATGAAATCTCGCGCCTTAATCTGAGCGAATACTACCAGTCCTTCGATGTGCCCATATTTTTTCTGCTTGGGCGGCATGACCGGCATACCCCCGCTGCCCTGGCCGAGCAATATTTCGGGATGATCAGGGCACCGTACAAACGCCTCTTCTGGTTCGAACAGTCGGCGCACAACCCGCCCTTCGAAGAACCGGCGCAGTTCAATCGGGTATTGATCGAAGAAGTATTGCCATTCCTCAAATCAAAGAACCGATAGGGCGAATGCCGACTCGACGGGGGCGGCAGCCGTCCCAAATGGCCGCGAGCGGGTTCGAGCCTAGAGTCAGGCGAGAGAGCCGTTATTGGAGTATCTGGCGCCCTGTCTGCCAGCCCGGTGCTTTCCGAGCCAGAAGAGAACAAGCAGGCCCAAGCTTAGCTGCCATATGGCGCCAGGCTCCGGCACCGTACTGACGGTAAATTCAGACAAATGGAAATTACCGTTTGAAGCTTGTCTTCCGGGCCCATTAAAGGGCAGCGACGGATCTTCCAGCGCTTCAAGCCGGAATCCGGTTATTCCATCGGCCGCTATTGCCGCACCAACCGTGTAGGTTGAATTTGTATTGGTCCCACCTGAAACCAGAAGCGATAAATCGCCCAGTTTGGTGAACGTTTCGCCGGTTGACGAGCTGAAAGAGTCGGGATCGATCACTACCCAGTTGGCGGAAACATCGCCTCCGGTGTTGAGCCCATCCGCAAACAGGGCCCGGTCATCCGTCGTGTACGACAGGCGGAATTTTCCCAGATTATGATCCGCAACGGGCACAAGATCGCCGTGGAAAAGCGTGAAATTAAGCGGTGTTGCGGGATTCACCGATAAATCACCTCGCGTTTCCCAGACTATCGTTTCAGCGAGCGACGTGCCATCCGGTCGATTAACGGCCCATGATGTCACGGCACCGACGGCTACCCCATCAATCGTATTTTGCGCGCCCCAAAAATCCGCTTGTGAAAAGGTAGCCGTCGCATTTTGAAGAAGGACATCTGCTGCTTGGGAAACCGGAGCAAACCCTATACTCAGAAACAATATTGACGACATGGCGCCAATCCGATGTATGTTCATGACGTGTTCCCCCTAGTAATATCACTGATCATTATTTAAGCAGATGACTTCTTTTCGGATGATGCTGATGTTCCACGAACCTGTCGATAGTCTCATTAGACTAGTCCAAAAGAATAGAGCTGGCTCTGGCTTTTTCACTGAAATAATTAACGGGTTCAGGTCCGGCACCTTCCGCGATCATCCTGATTTTCCAACCCTTATCCGCTTCCTGTGGACAAAGGTATTCGGCACAAATACCAAATTCGGCAGGGTAAAAGGCCTGCAACAAACTTTCAGTACAATTCAGTGCGCAAGCGACTTCGGATTTTGTATTTATTCTCACTGTGCGAACCATGAATAACAACCTATTTTCACGCGACATAAAGAGAGAGATGACGGAATACGTCCTTTATATCAGAAGCAAGGCTGGCACTATCGAGCGTAAAAGCAGCCATCCCATCTTCTGGTGTTACGAGTGGCTCGTCCCTTATAAGCATGAAGAACCGCTTGTCGGATGGCCTGAAGCCAAAGTGTTCTGGGCAAGGGAAATCGGGCCTAGGGCCTGTTAACACTTATTTCGCACCCGCGTTGCTACACAAAAAACGCGGAGGCAAGGCACGAAGTGCAGGCCATAGTAAGCCTATGGCCAAGCTTCGTAACGTGGTATCCGTGTTTTTTGGGCGCAACCCGAAGGGACGGGACGGATTTCATCCAGCCCTTCGTTACTCGCCGCTTACGGAGGCCTGCTCCGCCGCGCGACTCACGCCTCGTCCTGGATGAAATCCGTCGCCGTCGCGAGTGCAAAATAAGTGTTAACAGGCCCTAGCGTCGGCATAGCCCCGATTTACGCCGCGCCGGATTGATTTTATGGGCGCGTCGATACCGAAAAATCGTTCTCATTCCTGCACCGACAGCGCCAGCTCATCCGCGCATCGCTGATGCGCCACGAGTTATCGGGTGGGCGCTCCACGATCACCTCAAGACGATGGTTGCGTACCGAATCGTCCAGCAAATTGTCGTTGATGGCCACGAATTTGATAGCGGCTGGGTACCTCCATTCATGGAATCCAGGGTACTCCGCTATTTGCCTTCAACAGGCTGAACGGAGCCCGCGCTGACAAGCTTGCGTTTAGGATAAACTATACAAAAATGCATGGGCTAGTATAGTTGCATGACATGCGCTGATGCGGATGTGAGAGATCCATCGGATGGGTTGCGATCCATCGATTGGATGATCCATTGGATTGGATGCACGGCTGCCCGCATGGGCTCTCTTCGATACTGGAGCGGAGATATGACTTTGGCAAAAACCGCATCATGGATGCTGACGATATCGCTCTGCATAGGGGTATCCGCAGCCTGGGGACATGAGGAACACGGCGCCATGGAAACCGCCCCACGCGAAAAACTGGGCGAGGTGAATTTCCCGGTCACCTGCACCACCGAGGCGCAGAAGGAATTTAATCGGGGAATGGCGCTATTTCATTCCTTCTGGTTCCACCCGGCTATCCAGTCGTTTGATAAGGTGCTCCAACACGACCCTCGATGCGGCATGGCTTACTGGGGCATTGCGATCATGTCCATAGGCAATCCGTTCACGTGGCCGCCCACGCCAAAGGCATGGAAGGAAGGAGCCTCGGCCGTGAGCAGCGCCCAGCGCGTGGGTGCCGGCAGCGAACGGGAACGCGACTATATTACCGCGTTAGCCGCGTTCTTCAAGGATTGGGAAACAACCGATTACCGGCCACGGCTAGTGGCCTTCGAGGAAGCGATGAAAGGCGTGGCGGAACGCTACCCGGACGATATCGAAGCACAAATCCTTTACGCCCTCGTGCTCAATGCCACGGCGCTGCCCGCCGATAAAACGTTCGCCAAGCAGCTCGCGGCGGCTAACATCCTGGAACCGTTATTCAAGAAATATCCGGATCATCCGGGAGTCGCCCACTATCTGATCCACACTTATGATTATGCACAGTTGGCGCAAAAGGGCCTTCCCGCAGCCAGGGCCTATGCCAAGGTCGCGCCTTCGGTGCCGCACGCACTGCACATGCCGTCGCACATCTTCAGCCGGGTAGGCCTCTGGCAGGAGATGGTGGAGAGTAATCGTGCCTCTTATCTTGCGGCCAAGGGCGAACTCAAGGAAGCAACCCTCGGCATTGGGGCGTATGATGCCCTGCACGCCATGGACTACATGGTTTTCGCCCACCTCCAGCAAGCGCAGGATAAGGCAGCCAAACGCCTCGTGGATGAAGCCGCGTCCATCCGCAAGGTCAACGTGGAAAATTTTCCGGCCGCTTACGCCTTCGCCGCCATTCCTGCCCGCTTTGCGCTGGAACGCGGCGACTGGAAAAGCGCCGCCGCGCTCGAGCTGTCCCCTGCCGGGCTGGCCTGGGGCAAATTCCCGCAGGCTGAAGCAGTCTTTGTCTTTGCCCACGGCCTGGGCGCTGCGCGCAGCGGAGATATCGCGGCCGCGCACAAGGATATCGCACGACTGCAGGCGCTCAAGGAAGCGATGACGGCAGCCAAACTGGATTATTGGGCGGGGCAGACGGATTTTCAAATCAAGGCAGTCAATGCCTGGCTTGCTCTCGCGGAGAATCGCAATGAGGAGGCGGTGCGGTTGATGCATGCCGCCGCGGAAGCCGAGGAGGCAAGCGACAAGCACCCGGTGACTCCGGGGAATGTCGCTTCTTCTCGCGAACTGCTGGGGGAAATGCTGCTTGAGCTCGGCCGTCCCGCACAGGCCTTTGCCGAGTTCGAGCGTTCCTTGAAGCGCGATCCCAATCGCTTCCGCAGCATTTACGGCGCTGCTCGCGCAGCGGAGGCGTCAGATAACCGGAAGGAAGCCCGCGACTATTACGCCAAACTCCAGATCCTGGCGGCCGATCATGATACCGCTCGTGGTGAACTGGCGCAGGCCAAGGCCTTTCTCGGGAAACCCTGACCGCCAGCTCTCGCGCAGGCTCGAAGAGCTGCCTAGTAAGATTATCCGGGTTTGGATTCCCATGCCAGATTGATTGGCAGGTATTTTTCAAGAAAGGAAAAAATCATGTCCCAATATGACGCCGACAAACTCGAACACCCCTCTCTTCTCCCGGCAAATGACCCGCTTGCCAGCGGAAACGTGATGCAAAACGCTTTCCAAAGTCAGTGCCAGTGCGAGCATGACCGCGAAGTACCCGAAGTGGATCTGCTGTCTCCATTGACCATTCGCGGCATTACCTTCCCCAACCGCATCGCGATGTCGCCGATGTGCATGTACTCGGCGGAGGACGGTTTTGCCAATGACTTCCATCTGGTCCACCTCGGCAGCCGGGCGATGGGCGGCGTGGGGCTGGTGATTGTCGAGGCGACGGCAGTCTCCGCCGAGGGGCGCATCTCCCCCGCCGACATGGGCATCTGGAAAGACGAGCATATCGAGCCGCTGGCCCGCATCGCGCGCTTCGTGGAGACGCAAGGCGCCATTCCCGGCATCCAGCTCGCACACGCCGGGCGCAAGGCCAGTTGCGATAAGCCTTGGAGCGGCGGACGCAGCCTTAAAACCGCCGCCGAAGGCGGCTGGCCGGTCATCGGCCCCAGTCCCCTGCCCTTCGATGCGGGAGACCCGGTTCCGGCCGCCATGTCGGAAGCGGATATCGAACAATGCATCGACGCCTGGGAAACCGCCACCCAACGCGCGCTGGCGGCAGGCTTCAAACTCATCGAGCTTCATGCCGCCCACGGCTACCTGATGCACGAGTTTCTCTCGCCCATCAGCAACCAGCGCACCGACGAATATGGCGGCAGCCTCGAAAACCGCATGCGGCTGTTGCTGCGCCTCGCCGGACGATTGCGCGCGATCATCCCCCAGGAGTTGCCTTTCCTCGTGCGAATCTCCGCAACCGATTGGACCGAAGGAGGCTGGGATATCGAGCAATCGATCGCGCTTTGCAGGGAGCTGAAGGCGCTCGGCGTGGACCTGATCGATGTCTCCTCCGGCGGTGCGACACCCGATGCGAAGATTCCCGTATCGAGGGGCTACCAGATTCCTCTTGCCCGGCGCATCCGCGAGGAAGCCAAAATCCGTACCGGCGGCCTGGGCCTGATTACCGATTCGCAGTATGCGGACGAGATCATCACCAGCGGCCAGGCGGACCTCGTATTCATCGGGCGGGAATTGCTGCGGGAGCCCTACTGGGCCATCAAGGCGCAACACTCCATGGGAGAGGAACCGGCATGGCCGATTCAATATGGCTATGCGGTGAAACGGCGAGCGAAATAAGGGCTAGGATACAAGAAGTATCTGATGGAAGAAAAGCTTGAACAGCTGGCGTTACCTGCGACCTAATGAATTTCACTCAAAAAGCTATTCTATTTACAATGGTAGAGATCGCCATTAGCAGAAACTCTTTATCTGTCCCCACTTGCACGTGATTAGTATCAATCGAGTCTGACCCAATCGATTCACTGTGTTGCGCTGGATGATGTGCAAGGGAATATTGGAAAAAACAAAACGGACGCGAAGCGGTATTTTATGGTATTCGGTGAGAAACACTTATAGAGTCTAACAGAAAACCGTGATCTGTCCCCAGTTTCCTTACATGACTACTAGGCTATCAGACTTGCGCGTAATCTTCCACCGTCAGACAGATTCGGGATGACCGGAGGATCGTAAATGGGGATATCCGTTAGCTAACCCGGTTGATTGCTTAGAGGACTATCCGTTTGACATAAACAACATGAACTGAATTGCCGGGGGCACATCAACTTAGTAGAGAATTAGATCTCTTCATACTCATTGGCTTGACGGCGATAAAGCTCGGTAAGAGTATCCATTTCCAGCAGTGGACGTTCCCGATACTCGCGCGCGGTGAGAAACGTAATGTCGATCGGAACACCTATTTTACTGCCAATACGAGCGGCGCCTTGCTGGAAATCATAGTAAACTTGGAGATGGTTCCTGCACTCCCTGGTTGAGACGACGAGGATGTCAATATCCCGGTAGGTCATCCTTCGGAAGAAGGAGCCGAAACCATAGATAGCGGCAAGATCACGGTTCGCGGATGCTATAGACCGGATTTCCATCTTTATCTTTTCGATGGTAAGTCCAGAAATTGTCTCGCCAAAGAGCACCGGACATATCATCGGTGACGTAGAGACCAATCTTGGCCTCAAGGCAGAAGTCTTTTGCTTCATTCGTATAGCCACACCAACCTCCACCAATGTAAATGATGTTCAAAGTTCCGAATTCATGCAGCGCTCGTTGCACCATGGTAAGGCCCATCGTGTACTCATTGCAGCAGAAAACAATGATGTGATCTTCTTGCCTCTTTCGGTCGACTTCGAAGACCAAGTCATGGTGTCGTGAAACAGCTGTGACGTTCTGATGATTCTGTAGGAGATGCTCAAACCACAATATGTGGGATAATCGCACGCCCCATTCGTTGAATCCATTGCTTGTCATGGGGTAAATAGGTCGGTAAATGTTGATGGGAATAGCGGATAACTATCAAGTCGTTGATATTGGTGCGCTTCAAAAGCCTGCGCGTGAACCTTGAACGCAAGAAAGGCCTCGAATTCTGTCACCCCAAGTAGTGCGGAATTCGCCTCAATGGCATTGATGATCTTCCGATTATTCGGAATAACCGCATCTAGCTTTCGAAGATGCCAGACAAGGTGCAGGTTCGAACCGGGATCGGACAACGCAACGGGTGACTGTGGACCGAGTTGCTGCCAAAGGACTCTGTTTTCGGCAAGCAGTCGTGAGACAAATTCCTTCATCTCGGCGCTGGTACCAAACTTTTGGCTAGAGCCAAGCTGCCTGATTGTAGCTTCGTGTTCGCGCTTCCATGAGTGAAGCATCTGCTCAGAGTGTACGCCCGGTGGAGCCTTATCAATCTTTCGATGACAGGTGGGGCAGAGTAAGATAAGGTTTTCGTATCCATCGGAGCCTCCTTCAGGAACACCTCTTGGACCACCTGTGTGTTTTGCAATAACGTGGGCCATCTCTCCAATGTTGTAACTCTTCGCACCTTGCAGCATGACGGTCAGATCCTCGCGGCAAGCGGAATTGGAGCAGATGCCAGCGGCTCGGCCCCACAAGAGCTTGTAGTCACTGTCTGAGATGCCCATGGAGGATAACTTTGAACGTAAATAATAGGATCTTTATTATCTTAAAAAACCTATAAGAACAGGTTCCAAATTCTCCCGCATCACTTAAGTACCTTATTTATGGCATTTATAAGATTTCGCCACTGAATTGTCTCTGCGGGTACAAGATCAGCCGCCGCATGATCACGGCTCCATCGAACAAACGCCTTTGCAAGTTTATATTTCGAGAAGCCACTAATTTCCCTAACAAAAATGTCTACAATTGACCTTGCGATTTGCTGTTCCGCAATACTCGAAACATCCCAAGCGAGATCGGTTTTCGCTATCTGTACTAAAGTATCTCTAAGTAACTCCTCAATCTCAGGCTTAGCAACACTGCCGGTGTATACATCCTTCGTTCGAAGAATTGCTGTGTTTCCCAGGCGGTAGACGAGGATTTCTTGCTGCGCAGCTTGATCTCCGGCGCTGTCTGAGTCAAGAAGTGCCGCCACTTTCAATTTGTGAGCATGGAGAATCGTAGCAAAATAGACAACTTTACCTGCACTCTGAGCAGGTACGAGCGCAATTTTATCGTTTAAACCTGACTCACCTGCTTCGCGAAGAAGTTGAGAAACCGCTTCGAGATACCAATAGTCAGTTAATCCTTCCAAAATAAAATTACGCTGCTGAGTAAAAAGACTCTGAGCCAAATCGTACCCAAGCGCTTCTTGAAGTGGCAAAAGTGCTGCGGGATCGTTCGAGGCTACTTCTGAATGAATTTTGGTTCCGGCGGTTCGATCTGGCATCTCAACTACGCGCACAAGATCTAGTTCGTCTGGTCCCACCAGAAATGGCGAGTGAGTACTGTAAACGGTTTGATTCTTCTCCGCTAACCGCGAAAGAGTCTTTCGAAAATCTCGCTGCTTGAGTCCATGCAGGCTCAATCCAGGCTCGTCAAGTAGAAGAACTGCATTCTCATGCTTCCCCAGCGCTTCCGCAAAAAAAACCACAAAAAATGAGACAAGCCACTGGAAACCCTCGGACCGCTGATTTAACTCGATATTTACTCCCAGAGAGTCTTCTACGACTACTTTTAGATATTGCCCGTCGGCAACCACACGTAGGCGATCTGCCTCGCCGCGAGTTGCATCTGGCAACCAAACAGCGCAAATGTCTTTTGAAAGTTGGACCTCAGCCGCATTTAGCTGATATGAACGCCTATCAAGCTGATCTCGGCAGGCTTGTAGAGTCTCTGGACTGTTAGCAGAGGGTTCGACTACCCTTCCCAGATTTGATAATTCGCGAGCAGTAAATCCTAAGAGTTTTAACAAGCATTGATTGCCGTAGTCATATTGTTCATCATCTAAATTTCCGGTTTCGAGACGGTTCGCTAGATGCTCAAGATGAATTAAAGGGCGAACACGGAAGTAATTACTGAATAGAACAAAGATGGGCATACGGTCGTTGAGAATTGCCAACGCATCTTTCCTTGCTTGAGCTACCTCACACGAATAAAGCAGTCGCTCATAACGTTCCTCCTCTTTTGAGTTGCCTTCCTCCACATGGTGAAAAATATTTGAAAGCCATTGTTTTAGTTTCTTTGCAGGCTCAACATCAATTAGCGTTGTGTTGGTCCAATCGTTAATTATATCTTTTAGAGTCGAACCTGGCGTGGGCCGCGACGGATCAGCCTCTTCTGCTGGCACTCTAGAATCTATATGTGAGCAGAGTCGCGCTAGATCTTTAGTAATGTCTCCATATTTCTTAATTTCGGGCGCTCCGATGAGCTTGTGCCACAGTTTGTTATCAAGCTTTCTTCCAATAACATAGGTGCAAGACTTGAATTCATCTTGAAGGAATGCCTGATCTTCCGCTTCAAGAGCAAAATGCCCCTCAACAATCGTCACTGTGGCTGGATTAACTTTCCCAGTTGTGATGTCGTTATATTCGGATCGTGGATAATCCCGTAATACGTCGAATCCTCTTATCTCGTCTGGAGGATTTAACTGTTGAAGCGCACGAAGTACGGCCGATTTCCCAGCTTCATTTGGTCCCACTAATATTGTCTTTTCGGATTCAACATCGAAGAACCCTGTGTCACGTATGCTGCGATATTTTTGTATTCGCGCCTTTTTTAATCGCATGCAGATGTCTCCATTATTGCTGCTCAAGATAAATAAGTGGAGTCTGCCTCCTTACTTCTTTGGTCGGCACACTACCAGCATGAAAAGTACTAGTTTCTAAAGAGTAAGCCCATGCTACTAATGCAATATCGCTGGTACAATTGGACTTAAGTTCAATTGTTTTCAGGGATCAGATCATGATGAAAAAATCAAGTTTAGCGTTTTCATTTATAACGCCGGCGCCCCGCCAGCGTGATTTATTTATTTAGAATTTAGAGGTTCTAACCCTTCAATCTTGCAAAAGCCGCAGCCATAGCATTATTATTAAGGTCCGATTTCTGCTGCTGTCGTTGTTGCTGCCCGTGCCGCGATGAATCGTCCCTTCTGCCATCCCGATGTTCGGCTTTGTCGCTACGCTGCTCAACTTTGCCTTCCCGCTGTCCTGCGGCATCCGCCAACCGCATCGTGAGCGCAATCCGCTTGCGCTTTTCGTCAATCTCCACCACCTTGACCTTGACCACCTGCCCCACCTTGACCACGGTATGCGGGTCTTTCACGAATTTATCGGCAAGCGCGGAAATATGCACCAGCCCATCCTGATGTACGCCGATATCCACGAATGCACCGAAAGCGGCAACGTTGGTTACCACTCCCTCCAGGATCATATCCGGGCATAAATCCTTCATCTCGTTCACGCCTTCCTTGAAGGTGGCGGTGGTGAACTCCGGGCGCGGGTCGCGGCCCGGCTTTTCCAGTTCACCGAGAATGTCGCTGATGGTCGGTATCCCGTACTTGCCGTCGGCATACTTCGCCGGATTCAGCGACTTCAATAGCTGGCCGTTGCCGATAATCGTCCTGATATCCTGCTTGAGGTCGGCGATGATTTTCTCCACCAGCGGATACGACTCGGGATGCACGGCCGAGGCATCCAGCGGGTTGTCGCCGTTCATGATGCGCAGGAACCCCGCCGCCTGCTCGAAGGTTTTGTCGCCCAGGCGTGGCACCTCGCGCAGAGCCGCGCGCGAAGTAAACATGCCTTTTTTGTCGCGGTAAGTAACGATGCTTTGCGCCACGGTGCTGTTGAGTCCAGACACCCGTTCCAGCAAAAGCGGCGAGGCCGTGTTGACATCCACGCCCACGGCATTGACGCAATCCTCCACCACGGCATCAAGCGAGCGTGCGAGCTGGGTTTGGGCCACATCATGCTGGTATTGGCCGACGCCGATGGACTTGGGATCGACCTTCACCAGTTCCGCCAGCGGGTCCTGTAAACGCCGCGCGATGGATACCGCGCCGCGCAGCGATACATCCATATCCGGCAATTCGCGCGAAGCAAATTCGGAGGCGGAATAGACCGACGCGCCCGCTTCCGACACCACGATCGAGGTCAGCTTGAGCGCGGGGCGCAGCTTGATCAGGTCTCTTGCCAGCTTGTCGGTTTCCCGCGAGGCGGTGCCATTGCCGATGGAAATCAGCGATACCCCATGTTTTTCGGCCAGCTTTCCCAGCGCATGCAGCGATCCATCCCAATCGTTTCTGGGCTGGTGGGGATAAATCACGGCGGTTTCCATGACCTTACCGGTGGCATCCACCACCGCCACCTTCACGCCGGTGCGCATGCCGGGGTCGAGGCCCATGGTGACGCGCGGCCCGGCGGGCGCTGCCAGCAACAGGGCCTTCAGGTTGCGCGCGAAGACATGGATGGCTTCGGTTTCCGCACGCTTGCGCAGTGCACTCATCAGCTCATTTTCCAGATGCGGGAAACTTTTTACCCGCCAGGTCCAGCGCACCGTATCGCTTAGCCAAGCGTCAGCTGGCCTGCCCTGGTCTTTGATGCGGAAACGGGCGGCAATATGCGCTTCGCATGGGTTGAGCGGCGCATCCCATTTGGGTTTTTCCGCTTCGGAATCGAGCCGCAAGCCGACATGCAGGATTTCCTCGCGGCGGCCGCGCAGCATTGCCAGGGCGCGGTGCGAGGGAATGGTGTTGATCGTTTCGGAATAGTCGAAATAATCGGCGAATTTGGCGCCCGCCTCTTCCTTGCCCTTGGCGATCTTCGATTCCACTACGCCATGCGCCAGCAGGTATTCGCGCAGCCATTGAAGCAGCGTCGCATCCTCGGCAAAGCGCTCCATCAGGATGTGGCGCGCGCCTTCGAGCGCCGCTTGGGCGTCTTCCACACCGGGATTGTCGCCCTGGTCGGTGATAAAAGCGGGTTTCAGGTATTTACCGGCCTCTTCCTCGGGCTGCAATGTTGGGTTGGCGAGCAGCGTATCTGCCAACGGTTCCAACCCCGCCTCCAGCGCGATTTGCGCCTTGGTGCGGCGTTTTTTCTTGAAGGGCAGATACAGGTCTTCGAGCCGCGTCTTGTCTTCCGCCTGGTTGATCGAAGCCAGCAATGCCGGCGTCATTTTGCCCTGTTCCTCGATGGAAGCGATGATCGCAATGCGCCTGTCCTCCAGTTCGCGCAGATAGGTCAGCCGCTCTTCCAGCAGGCGCAACTGGATATCGTCCAGCCCGCCGGTAGCCTCCTTGCGATAGCGGGCGATAAACGGTACCGTCGCCCCCTCATCGAGCAGAGCAATGGCGGCGGCGACTTGCGCGGGTTTGGCGACGAGTTCGAGAGACAGGCGTTGCTCGATGGATGGCAGCATGGATTTGATGGAGGAATAATATTTGTGAATATGGCGGATCTGGCGTGACGACCCAGGTCCGGGATAAGACCGCGCCCATCATATCATCCGACGGATGGGGTGGGTAATCTGGAGGCGGTGCCACGCAGGCAGGGTGCAATAGACGGGGCGGTCAAATCGATGGCATTGATCTCCCGATCACGCTGCATTCAGGCTGCGAAACAGATAAGGAGAATCTTTTCTATCGGACGCTTCAGGTGCAACCGCTTAATCCTTGGCGCCCATCGCCTGGGTTTTCGGGGCCTCTATTCCCCCCTGGTCGACATAAATAAGCTTCTTCGTGTCGAACCCCAGTTCATCGGCCTTTTTAATGAACCTTTTCAACGCTTCGTCGTCGACGTGCGCCGTTCTGGAAAGAAACCATAAGTACTTGCGATCCGGTCCGGTGACGTAAGAATACCGGTAGGCTTCGTCCAGGTCGAACACCACGTACGAACCGTAAAAGGGGCCCAAGAACGACACTTTGAGATAGCCGATATCAGGGCTCTCCACGAAATAGGCCTTGCCCTCCGCCGTGCGCCACTCTTTTTTCTCCGCATCATATCCACGATTCAGGACCCGGATCCCGCCATCCTCGCGGAGACTGTAATTAGCCGTGATGTTGCTCAATCCCTTTTCATGCGAATGCTCCAGTCGCGCAATCTCGAACCAGTCTCCGAGATATCGTTGGGTATCGAAATTCTTCACCGGAGTAATGCCCTTGGGAATCCCGATTTCGCATCCCGCCAGCATGAACGAGCTCGCTGCAGCCAGCATAAGCAATAATTTCCGCATCTGGATTCCTTTAATAGTCGTGTTAAAAAACGATATGCCTTAACGTTGCCAGGCGGCTCCCCCAGCAGCCGATTTGCTGAACATACGCAATGCGAATAGTCCTATCAGTATTGAAACTGTAACTGCGCGTGTCAGGAATGCCCTTCGGAAGGCGCCGTCGCCGCCACGGCGGTTTCGCCCTGTTCATCTGTGCCTGCGCCTTCCCGTGCCGCTTCCTCCTCGCGCCCAAGCAGCCTGAGTGCAGCGGCGGTAACACGCTCGGCTGTAAAACCAAACCGCTTCATGACTTCCTCTCCTGGGGCCGAGGCGCCGAAGTGGTCGATACCGATAACCGTTCCCTCTGCCCCTGCAAATCTTTCCCATCCGAGAGAAGCCGCGGCTTCGATGGTAACGCGCTTTTGCACAGCGGTCGGCAGGACACGCTCCCGATAGCTGTTGTCCTGCTCGGCGAACAACTCCCAGCTCGGTAGGCTAACCACTCGGGCGCGCACCTTCAGCTCCTTTAACCGTAGCTGAGCCTTGACGCATAGGTCAACCTCGGATCCTGTTCCAATAAGCAACACCTTGGGCGCGCCTCCTTCCGCCTCCGCAAGAATATACGCGCCACGCGCAACCCCCGCCTCCTGCGAGAAGGAACGATCCAGAATGGAAAGATTCTGCCGGGACAATACCAGCAAGGTCGGGGTGGGCCGCTGCACCGCAACCGTCCAAGCCTCCGCGGCCTCGTTGGCATCAGCCGGTCGAATGACAGTCAGGCCGGGAATCGCCCGCACCCCGGCCAAATGCTCGATCGGCTCATGAGTCGGGCCATCCTCGCCAACGGCAACACTGTCGTGCGTGAATACATACACCACCCGCAGTCCCATGAGTGCGCCAAGGCGTATGGCTGGCTTCATATAATCGGAAAAGACGAAAAACGTTGCACTGAACGGGAGTATGCCTCCATGTGCAGCCATGCCGTTGACTATCGCACCCATCCCATGCTCGCGAACGCCAAAGGCAAGGTTGCGCCCTGCATGGCCCCACTTGCCGCCTACTGCCCCGGAGATGCCCGGCGTGTCATCCGGTGGCTGAAAATCGCCTTGCTCTTTCAACGCCGTGTTGGTGGATGGATTCAAATCCGCCGAACCGCCAATAATATTCGGGATGCGCTGTGCCAAGGCGTTCAAGACTTGCCCTGCCGCCACGCGCGTCGATACCGGTTTATCACCGGGCTTCCACGCCGGCACGCCTGCCGCAAAATCCGGGGGCAAATGGCCACCCATTACTTGATCCCATTCGGCAGCTTCCGTCGGGTACGCAGACCGGTACGCATCCAGACGTCGTTGCCACGCCTGCTGACCCGCGGCCCCTTGGGTAACAGCCTGGCGGAAATGCGATACGGCGGCGGGCGGCAGAAAAAACGCATCAGTCGTAGGCCAACCCAGCGCCTTTTTCGTGGCGGCCACTTCCTCCTCGCCCAGGGGCGCCCCGTGGGCGTGAAACGTGTCCTGTTTTTTGGGGCTTCCGTAACCTATATGCGTTCGCACCAGCAGCAAGGATGGGCGCTCCGTCTCGGCCTGCGCTTCCCGCAAGGCAGCGTCAATATCGTCCGTGTCGTTGCCGTCCGCCACGCCCCGGGTATGCCATCCATAAGCCTCAAACCGCCGGGCCACATCTTCGGTAAATGTGAGATCCGTTGCGCCGGAGAGGGTAATGTGGTTCTGATCGTAAAGATAGATCAGCTTGCCCAGGCGAAGATGTCCGGCGAGGGATGCCGCTTCCGCTGCGACGCCTTCCATGAGGTCGCCATCGGAAACAAGCACATAGGTTCGGTGATTCACCAGCGTGTGGCCGGGACGGTTAAAGCGGTCTGCCAGCCACTCCTCGGCAATGGCCATGCCCACGCCGTTGCCGAACCCCTGTCCAAGGGGACCGGTCGAAACCTCCACCCCGGGTGTATGAAGGCTGCGCTCGGGATGGCCGGGAGTTCGGCTACCCCACTGACGGAAGCGTTTGATCTCATCCAGGGGCAGATCGTAGCCTGTCAGGTGCAACAGGCTATAGAGGAGCATCGAGCCATGCCCGGCGGATAAGACGAAGCGATCACGGTCCGGCCACAGCGGATCGTGCGGGTTGAACTTGAGGAAACGCGTCCAGAGAACATAGGCCATGGCTGCCGCACCCATGGGCAGGCCAGGATGGCCTGAGTTGGCCTTCTGCACAGCGTCCATGGACAGTACGCGTATGGTATTGATGCACAGATCATCCAAGACTGCATCGTTTGTTGCACCCTTATAGCCCTCATTCGGCTGCTCTGACATTTCTATCCTCCACACCGGTACCGGCGAGTTGATTCGACGCTCCTGTGAATATTACTGGGAAGTAGCAGGAAATGAAACTCAATGAACCAGTTTCGGATATGCAACCGGGTCGAAGTCCACCCATTCTCCGTTTTCCCACACGCCCTGAGCACTTTCGATATCTTTCGCGCCGAAATGTTTCAGGCTATCGATGATACCTTGCCTCAGTTCTGGTTTGGCTACTCGAACCGCCACCATCATTCCCGCCGATCTCGGCCGAGGCTTCTGGTTCGTGGCTTCGCCTTCTTCCGGAAGGCCGCCCGCCGCGCCATCCATTGTCCGCACATACTCGCCGCTTTAACGTACTCGAATTTTCAATTAAACTTATTTTTCAATAGATTAGACGGTAGTATGCCTTTGCCGGATTCAAGGTATCGTATGAGTGAGGGCATAGCAAGAGGCGGATCAGCGTTATCGTTAGCATATCGCAACCCACCGCACCGTGAAAAACTTTATTCAGAGGCGCCTTCAGCGCCATCCGGAGGGGGCGCGGCTTTTTTGCCGGCACCCTCGCGCCTGCGGTATATTCCAGCGCGCATGAGCAGCATCGCCGTCACGGGCGATGTGGCGATCACAAATAGCGTAATCAGCGTCTCCTGGAAAATGAACCGGTGTGCCTGCACGGAAGCGATCAATATCGATGCCAGCAACACGCAGCCCAGGCCGAGCGTATTGCCCATGGTAGGCCCGTGCATGCGCGCGAACAAATCAGGCAATCTCAGCAAGCCAAGAGAGCCGATCAATGCCAACACACCACCCGATATGAGCAGCAATGATGCCAGCCAGTCCACCCACTGGGGAGTATCCATTATGCTCATGGCTCGATCACTTCCCCGCGCAGCAGAAACTTTGCCATCGCGGCTGAACCGACGAAACCGAACAACGCGATCAGCAGGGCGATATCGAAGTAGATTCGAGAGCCGAACTGGATACCCAGCGTCAATACCATCAACATGCCATTAACATATAATGTATCGAGCGCCAGCACGCGGTCTTCGGCGGCTGGTCCCCGCAACAGGCGAATCGCCGCGCATATCATGGCCAGCCCGAAAGCGATCAGCGCGAAGGATAGTGCCCAGGGCAGCAGTGGTGTCATTCGAAAATCTCCATTAGTGGACGTTCGTAACGGTGCTTGATCGTGCGAATCCAAGTTTCCTCATCCTGCAGATCCAGCACATGAAGCGTCAGGTCGCTCCCATCCGCCGACAGGCCGGCCCAGACGGTGCCCGGCGTCGCGGTAATGATACAGGCCAGCGCCGCCAGCCCGTACGGATCGCGCAGATCGATGGGTATCTTCATGAAACCTGAATTGGAACGCCGCTGCAGAGGGCCGAGGATTACGCCCGCGACGGCAATATTGGAACGGGCGATATCAAGCAATACAACGAAAATGAGCCTCACCGCGACCAGCAGATGATGGGGGCGCGCGCGCAATGGCCGCATGGCAGCCGTCCCGAGGGTGATGGCAACCGTCAGTACCAGGCCCAGCAGCAAATGGCCGGGCGCCAACGTATCGTTAAGCAGGAACCATAATGCAAGCAGCATCACTGTGAACAATGTCAGGGATGGCCAGCGCTTCATTGCCTTATTCCTCCTATTCCCTCAATGATCTCGCTTGCTTCTGTTTCGGGTAAGGAATGCGGCAGCAACCCAGCCCCCAATACCGCATCGATGTATGTCTGCGGCGAAGAAAGCGAATGCCCGGCGAGACCCAGGTAATCCGCCGCCGGACCCGCCCCCACCGCCAGCGCCGCACTCAGCAGCAGCAGCACGGCGACAGGGGCCGCTTCAATCAGGTGCAACTGGGGCGTCACGATCTCGTCCGAGCTCCAGAACAAGCGCACGCCCATTTTGCACAGCGCGATGACGCCAATCAGACCCGACCCCAGCACCGCTGCCCACAACACCCATACCGATACCGGCACCGCCTCAAGCGGCACGCCGGAAGGCACGGTATCCAGCGCCGCGGAAAGAATCAGGAATTTGGCGACAAAACCCGATAACGGCGGCAGCCCGGTTACCAGCAGCGCGCACGCGATGAAGCTCATACCCAGAAATGCCATTGCCGCCGGTATGACGATACCCACAACCTCATCGGGATGACCGGGATCGAGCGGCTCCTCATGATCGAATGATTCAGCCGTATCCTCCATAATGCGCTCGCCGAATCGCTGGGTCCGTTCGATCATCTCGCTCAGCATGAAAAAAGCGCCCGTAGCCAGCACCGAGCTGACCAGATAAAACAATGCCGCGCTTTTCATCCCGGCACCGCCCAGGCCGAGCGCCGTCAGCAGGGTGCCGGCCGATGCGATGACGCAGTAGGCTGCCAGCCGCTGTGGCTGATGAGCGGTCAGCATGCCGGCAGTGCCCAGTACAAGGGTGGCCAGTCCTATGCCGAACAGCCAGCCGTCGCCGAATGGAGCCGGGGCACCCAGGTCGCCGGGTGAAATGGATGAGTCGGATAACAGCGAGCCCAATCGCAGCAACGCGTAAATTCCTACCTTTGTCATGATCGAGAATATGGCCGCTACCGGCGGTGCGGCGGCGCTATAAGTAGCCGGCAGCCAGAAGTTCAGCGGCCACGCTCCCGCCTTGAGGAGGAAAGCCACGCCCAGGATCGCCGCCCCTGTTTCAAACAGGATACGGTCGCCATCCGGCAGTGCCGGGATGCGTGCCGCAAGATCCGCCATGTTCAGCGTTCCACTTGCGCCGTAGATCAATGAAACGCCGATCAGGAAAACAAACGATCCCGCCAGATTGACGGCGATGTAATGCAGTCCTGCCTTGACCCTGGCCGCACCCAGGCCATGCAGCGCCAGGCCATAGGAAGCGGCCAGCAGAACCTCAACAAATACAAATAGATTGAACAGATCGCCGGTCAGGAATGCGCCGTTTATTCCCATGACGACAAACTGGAATAGCGACTGAAAATGCGGCCCCATCCGCTTCCAGCGGGCGAGCGCATACACCAGCGATGCCAGAGCCAGCACCGCGTTCAGCAGCACCATCACCACGGACAGCCGGTCCACCACCAGCACAATGCCGAATGGCGCCTGCCACTCGCCCAGCCGATAGACAGCGATGCCGTCCGGCCAGGTCTCCGGCATTGCGTCGCTGACCACATAAGTCAGGGCAACCGCGACCGCCAGATTCGCCAGTGAGGCGCAAAGGGCGACAATCGTGCGTTCCGTGCGCCGGACTTCGGCGAACAGCAGCATGCCCGCACCCGCCACCAGCGGGATGACTATCGGAAATATGGGAAGATGCTGTATCCAGGTATTCATGGCTCCAGTTCTTCGCCTTCGACATGGTCGGTGCCCGTCAAGCCTCGGGAGGCAAGCAGCACGACCAGAAACAGCGCCGTAGTGGCAAAACCGATCACGATCGCCGTCAGAACCAGCGCCTGCGGCACGGGATCATCGTAGAGCGATGGATCGGCTTGCCTGAGGGTATCGATGATGGGAACGAGTCCCACGGTTAGCCGCCCCATCCCGAAAATGAATAGATTGACCGCATATGACAGCAAAGTGAGGCCCATGATCACCTGGAAAGTGCGCGGACGCAGCAGCAACCATACGCCCGATCCGGTCAGTACGCCAATTGCCAGGGAATAGACGATTTCCATCAATTTTCTCCGGACGGGACTTGGGCAGCCTGCGGATTGAGTCCCATTGCCGGCACGATTCCCGGTTCCCCAGTCCGCCCGCCCTCAGGTTCCACATGAGCGGCGCCGTGCTTGCGATGTCCGCGCCGCGATTGGTGCGCCAGGGCCACCAGGATCAGCACCGTGGCGCCAATCACCAGCAGGAATACGCCGATATCGAATAGCAGCACGGTGGAAAGATGCAACTCGCCAATTACCGGCAAGGCCGTATGCCATGTCAGGGCCGAGAGGAATGGCCGCCCCGCCAGCCAAGCTGCCAAGCCGGCCCCCGAGGCACACAGGAGGCCCAGCGCAATCCAGTACTGCGGAAAGATCCGGGTGCGCGATTCCGCCCAGGCGGTACCTCCCACCAGATATTGCAGGATGACCGCCGTCGCCACGATCAGCCCTGCCACAAATCCGCCACCGGGTTCATTATGCCCGCGCAGGAGGAAAAAAACCGCCACCATGCCCGCAACCGGCAGCAGCAATTGCACGATTACGCCAGGCAGCTTCATCGGCCCGGCTGGCAGCAACGCATGCGGGTCCGGGGGCAGCCCGCCGGTTTGCGCATCCTGCTCCTGTTGCTGGATTGGCACGCCCATGCTTTCGGGCGCGGGACGAAACCGCCGCAACAGGGCGAATACTGTCAGCGCCACGATACCCAGCACGGTAATCTCGCCCAGCGTATCGAAACCGCGGAAGTCGACCAGGATTACATTGATGATATTGGTGCCTCCCGCGAGCGGCAGGGAATTCTCGATAAAGAACGGCGAAATACCTTCCACCGCCCGTCGTGTCAGTACCGCATAACTCAATGCAGCCAGGCCGGAACCGGCAATGATCGCTAGCACCAGGTCCCGCAGCCGCCGGGTCCGGGCCCGCAGGCGCACCCGGAGCGGGACTCGCTTATCGTCCACTGACTTATAGCGCGGAGGAAGCCAGCGCAAACCCAGCAGGAGCAGGACAAGTGTCACCACCTCCACGATGAGCTGTGTCAGCGCCAGGTCGGGCGCGGAAAACCAGACGAAAGTCATGCAGGTGGCCAGTCCTGCCGCGCCCGCCAGACTCAGCGCCGCAAGACGATGATATTTGGCCTGGGTGGCGGCACCGATTGCGCAGGCCGCCCCGGCCAGCCACATCAATGCGAAAGCCGGTTCAACCGGTGCCACGGACATATTGCCCGCAGGCAGCCCTCCATTTGACAATGGTATCAGCGCACATGCGAATGCGGCACAGATCAGAAGCAGCAATTGCACCTGCAGCCGTTCTGTCGACAGCCATCGCGTCAGTCCATTGGCCAGCGAATCCAGTTTTACCAGCAGGAATTCAAAAATGAGCTTGCCGTCCAGGTGAAAGCGGTCTATCAACGGCACCACCGCGGTGCCCTGTTGGTATTTTCCAAGCATCCGGTACAGCACGACACCGCCCGCCATTGCCGCCAGGCTCATGATCAGGGGCAGATTCCAGCCATGCCACACCGCCAGGCTGTGAAAAGGCATGTCCGGCCCCAGCACGGATCGCGCTGCCATATCCAGGTAGGGTCCGATGGTTTGCGCGGGGATCATGCCGACCACAAGACAGGTCATCACCAGCAGCGCACTCGGAAACAGCATCCAGAGCGGGGGCTCGTGCGGCTTTCTTGGCAGGTCCCCCGCTGGTGGCCCAAAAAATACCTGCAAGATGAAACGCAACGAATAGGCAACGCTGAATATTCCCCAGATCACGGCCATCGCCGGCATGCCGATGCGTGTGATTGCATTACCGCTGATGAATATCGTCTCGGTGAAAAACATCTCTTTCGAGATGAAACCATTGAGCAAAGGCACCCCCGCCATCGCCGCGGCTCCAACCGTGGCGAGCGTGGCGGTAAGGGGCATCGCGCGGTACAAACCGCTCAGCCGCGACAGGTCGCGCGTGCCCGTCTCGTGATCGACCATGCCGGCCGCCATGAACAGTGATGCCTTGAATGTTGCATGGTTCATGATATGGAAAATGGCCGCGATCAATGCGAGCGAACTATTAAGTCCGAGCAGCAGCGTAATCAGCCCCAGATGGCTGATGGTCGAATAGGCTAGCACGCCCTTCATGTCACGTTGAAAAATTGCCATGTATGCGCCCAGCCCCAGCGAGCAAAGACCCGCGCTGCCGATGATCCAGAACCACTCATCGGTGCCGGCAAGCACGGGCCAGAGCCGCACCAGCAGAAATACGCCTGCTTTGACCATCGTCGCCGAATGCAGATAAACGGACACAGGCGTGGGCGCCGCCATCGCATGCGGCAGCCAGAAATGAAACGGAAACTGGGCGCTCTTGGTCAGCGCTCCCAGTGCGACCAGGATCAGCGCCGGCAGATACCATGAATGCGCCCGAATCAGATCGCCCGAAACCAGCACCGCATCCAGATCGTAACTGCCCGCGATGCGTCCCAGTATCAGCACGCCCGCAAGCAGGCACAACCCGCCGGCCGCCGTCACGGTCAGCGCCATGCGGGCTCCGCGGCGCGCGTCGGCACGGTGATACCAGTATGCAATAAGCATGAATGATGTCAGGCTGGTCAACTCCCAGAACACCACCAGCTGAATCAGGTTGCCCGACAGTACCACCCCGAGCATGGCTCCCATGAAAGCCAGGAAGAATGAGAAGAAACGCGGCACCGGATCCTGCGGGGACATATAGTAGCGCGCATACAGCACCACCAGCGCGCCCATCACTGTCACCAGCATGGCAAACAGCCATGCGAAGCCATCCATGCGGAACACCAGATCCAGACCCAGCCCCGGCGCCCATTGCAACGTCTCCCGCAGCACCTCCCCCTCGACTATCTGCTGATAGTGCTGCAACGTCAGGGCGACGCAGGCAACCGCCACTGCACCCGCGAGCCAGGCTTCGGCATTGCGGGCGTGGGAAGGCACAAACGCGGCACAGAGACTGCCCACGAATGGCAGGGCGACAATCCAGATTAGCGACATGACATGTTGATTCAACCTAAATCCGGCGGATGGACTGGCAGAGCAAGTTCACCAAAAAAAATCAAGCTACCCAAAAAATATTCCTAAATCATAATACGAGAAGCGGTCAGCCGCCGGAATCAGGGTCGGTTCTCCGAGTCTCCCAGGAAGGGGCGGACCCTGACCAGTCCGCCCGAGCCGGCGAATATATCCACCTGCGGGCAAGAACATCCGATATACATTGAGATGAAAACAGAACGGGCGGAAGCGAGCGATGCGCCGCAACCCGGGCCAAGCAGTTTACATGCCAGCCCCAATAATATCATTATCTGATGAGACGCTCGCCCCGGAGAACTGGTTCCCGTGAGGGTATGGGCAAATGAAGAAATTGCGCATCCACGGGCGGAATGGAGATTAATGCTGAATGATGGTTACCATTGACCTGCTCAATGCCTACTTTTCTCCCCGGGTGAGCACGACGACAGCCTCCGTTGTCAACAGCTGGAAGGTGAAGGTCTCCAGAAAATACAGTTCGACGACAGTACCGGAATGGCTTGCGTAACCAATGGAGATATCCTGGCCGATATCCAGTTCAAAATCACCGCTGCGGATCGTGAGTACAAACCCGCCTTCAATGGCGGGCGCCCAGATGATTCCTCCGTCCACCACGCGCTCAATATGGTGAAAGACCGGGTAACCCTCGTTGCTCCCTCCACTCGCGGCGGTATACGCGTCTGCGCCAAGTACGAGCGCGTACGGTCCATTGACGCCGGCAAGCCGCAATTGATTCACCGCCTGTGCAACTGCATCCGGATAATCCCTCACGTTGGAAGGGAGCACGACTCCCGGATTGCTGCTGCCTTCACGAATGCCCTGAATTCCAGCAGCGGCGTATCCATCGAAGATAGCGCGATCTTCGGCAAAGGCGATTTTGCGCGCGGCTTCCTTCACCGGCCACCAGTCCGAATCCATTGCGCCGCGCTCCACGTCGTCAATCGCCTGCCGCGTGAGTTCGAACGGAACGCGCAGTTCAACGATGGCTTTTATATCGCGTTGAGCGGCCTGGATCCCGTCGCCGGGGGCTTCGATCTGATGAAGATGCCCGGTGCCGACAGCCGAGAGTTCAAGGCCTTTCGGCTCCGGAACATCCACGACCCGCCGTGCCGCGAGATGGCGCCTGAGGGTGCGGGACGCCTCCTCCTCGATCTGGGCCCAGGCCTTGCCGGAAATAGGGGCGAGCTCCCGATGGAGATTATTCATTTCCTGCCTCCTTTTTTAGAGAACCGATACCAAGTGACCCATCGCCTGGAGACGAGTGCGATTGACCCTTGCCAGGTGCCTCCGGGTCTTTCGAAGTTTGAACACCCATTGATGGAGATCCGCTCTCCGGCGCAACGTTTTCGAGAAACGTCGCGGATGGCACGAAAAACAACGTGCCAGTCACGGCGCGGCTGAAGTCGAGCAGCCGATCATAATTTCCCGGTGGCCGGCCAATGAACATATTCTCGAGCATCTGCTCTATTCTACCTGGCGAGCGAGCGTATCCGATGAAATAGGTGCCGAATTCGCCCTTCCCGATCTCGCCGAACGGCATGTTGTCGCGCACGATCTCCAATTGCTCTCCGTCCTCGATAATCGTCGTCAAGGCGTTGTGCGCCGAGGTTGGCTTTACTGCATCGTCCAACTCGATGTCGGAAAGCTTCGTCCTGCCGATGATTTTCTCTTGTTCCTCGATGGGCAGCGCGTTCCACCCGTTCAGGTCATGCAGGTACTTCTGTACGATCACGTAGCTTCCGCCGGCGAAGGCGGCATCCTCCCCGCCGATGATGGTGGCATTGAGAGCGGCCTGGTCCACGGGGTTCTCCGTGCCGTCGACGAAACCGATCAGGTCGCGATCATCGAAATAATTGAAACCATGCACCTCATCCACCGTGGAAACAGCACCGCCGAGCCGTGACAAGAGCTGTGTCGCGAGTTCAAAGCACAGATCCATGCGTGTGGCGCGGATATGGAAGAGGATATCACCCGGCGTTGAGACCGCGTGATGCCGTCCATGAATTTCACGGAAGGGATGCAAGTCTTTCGGCTTCGGCGTGCCGAAGAGCCGATCCCATGCATTGGAACCGAAGGCCATGACACATGACAGCCTACCCTCGAGATCGCGGAAGCCCACTGCGCGCTGAAGTGCTGCCAGATCGCCACACAAGGCCCGCACGGCGGCCTCGCTCGCTTTTCCGGAATTGATTGTCGCGACGAGAAAAATGGCTGCCCGGGTGAGCGGGGCAGTGACTGGTTGCGAAACAGCGGATGGCAAGCCTGACTCCTTGCTGATCTGTTCAGAACTCCTTATGTGAAGCGCGGCAGGCCCGGCTGGTGAAGTCTGCCGATTGACCGACTTGTATCGGGGCTCGTCAATGCGCGATACTAGCATCTCGTTCATATTCGGATCGGGTCAGCTTGTAGGACTTGGCGCTCGTGTCAACTGGCGTCCCGCTGTCAACGCCGCGTTTTCCGTAGTATAACGTGCCTTCTTCATCGTAGCGCCTGCTTAAGTAAGAAATTATACTTCTGAGTGCGGCGAATTCAACCGGTCAGTGCAACATCCTATTGACTCCTGATCTGTAGAGATATGCAATGGCTAGCGTATCGGGTGCCATGACCGATGAACGCAAGGTGTGTATTGGGCAGCTATGCAAACAGGTTTCTGTTCACTGTTCAGGGACTTGGAAACTCGCATAGATCATAGATACTAGAGGGATATCCCTCTCTGACAGCTAAAAAGGTCACCTTTGGGTGCTTTCTTATCGATAAAATCAGCGCTGCATCCAGCAATCCCTTTCACGGCTTTTAATGAAAGAACCAACGCCGCTTTGGGAATGTCAAATTCACCATGATTAAACAATGGAATCAGTGTTCAAAATGAAAGCTGCGATTGCCGTGGCAACAGCTTTAAGCATTATCATCACCGCTTATGCAATGGAGAAAACCGTGACGCCCGCTCAGAAAACAGATTTGAAAACCGATTTTATCGTCCTGGGCATGGGTTGCTTTTGGGGCGCCGAAAAACGCATGGGGGAAATTCCTGGAGTCATGGACGTGGAAAGCGGCTATGCGGGGGGCGACTTGCCCGGCGCTGGCTATCAGGATATTCTCAATCATGAAAGAGCGCTTCGTATCGGTAAGACAACCGCGCGCAATCACGCGGAAGTCGTCAAAGTGACTTTCGATCCCGCCAAAGTAACGCTGGAAACGGTTCTAGGTAAATTCTGGGAAAATCATAATCCCACCCAAGGCGATCGCCAGGGAAACGATGTCGGCAGCAATTACCGCAGCGCTATTTATTATCATGACCCCGCCCAGAAGGCCATGGCCCTGGATACCCAGTCAGCATATCAGCGGGCGCTTGACGCCGCGGGTATTGGCCGCATCACCACTGAAGTTCTGCCGCTAAAAAATTACATCACGGCTGAGGAATATCATCAGAACTATCTGAAGAAGAATCCCGATGGATACTGCGGTCTGGGAGGCACCGGCGTGAAGTATCCCAAGCCGGCTGAAAAAGTTGCACGGAATGGTATTCCTGCCAATGCTGCAGGCATATCTTCCGCACCGCTGGATGGCGGTAATCTGAATTTTGCTCAGCAGTTGGTTGTGTTCAAGACTGAGAATTGTGAATTTTGCAAGCTCTTCGACAAAGACATACTGAACCACTGGCAAGCCGAAGTTCCCGTTGCTGCGACCATGAGTGCCGACCCGCCTGCTGGCTGGGAGCTGGAAAAACCCTTGTTCGCCGCCCCTACCATTGTGCTGTTTAGGGATGGCAAGGAGGTGACCCGTTACACCGGCTACAATGGTGAGAAATCCAATTTCTGGAAATGGCTGGGCTTCCAGCTGTTATCGCCTGAACAGCGGAAAATAGCCTTCCAGCAAGGCACCGAACCTCCCTTCACCGCCACCAACCTGGATGAGAAACGCCCCGGAAAATTCGTTGACCCCATCACCGGCACAACCCTTTTTCTCAGCAATGCCAAATTCGAGAGCGGGACAGGCTGGCCGAGTTTTTTCGATCCAATTGAAGGGGCCATTACGGAGCACGAAGACAAGACGCATGGCATGAGACGGGTCGAGGTGCGCAGCGCAAGCTCCGGCATCCACCTCGGGCACGTATTCAACGATGGGCCCGCTCCCACCTTCAAGCGCTATTGCATCAACGGCGCTGTTCTGAAATTTGTCCCGGACAAGGAATGACCATTCCTCTATAAGGATTTTTAGGATGGTGGAGCAAAGCGCACCCATCGACCATTTACGCCACCCAAATTATGACCCGGATCACGGGATCAAATTCTTGTTGAATAAGGAACGCACCCATGGAACCACTCATCCGGAAAATCATTCTGGCCACCGATTTTTCAGAGGCTTCTCAAGGCGCCATTGGCCATGCCGTATGGCTGGCTAAGTCGCTTCAGGCGGAACTCAAGGTCTTGCATGTGTTTGAACCGAGCGGATGGATGGTTCCCTCGCCCTACTACTACACGCCAGGATTCGAACAATGGGTGGATGCCAGCCTGGATAAAACCCGACAGGCAGGAAAAGAATCCCTCGAAGCCCTGGCGGAGTCGCTGGACATGCAAGCCGAAAGCATTTTTGTTGAAGGCCCCACGGCCAAGGAGATCGTCCGCGTCGCCGCCGAACATCATGCCGATCTGCTCATCCTTGGCACGCATGGATATACCGGATGGAATCATTTAACCTTGGGGAGTATCGCGGAATACGTGGTCAGGCACGCCAACTGCCCGGTTCTTACGGTCAAGCCGCGTCAGATTTCCTGAAAGCAAGGACGGATATAAAAATCGAGCCGTCGCGCACCCCGGCCCAGCCAGGGGAAGATTACCTAGTGATGCCTACATCCCTGTCTTTTGCGTCCTTTGCGTTACCTTTAAGGACGAGCACCATCGCTTCGGTTTTTGCATTTTTTACTATTGTGTCCACATAGGACTGCGCGAAAATCGGATCCGTCTTTTCGGCGACTAGTGCCAACTGTAATCGCTGAACACTTTTCTTGCATGAATTCTCTGCGGTATCCACGACTAGACGGGCATCCGACGAACCCGCTCTCATCTTTTCAGCATTCGACCAGACACAGACCGAATACTCCTTCGCCGCCTTCTTGGTGATATCTCCCACAGCTGTCCTTAATGGAGGCGCCGAGGTTTGTGGCAATGGTACTGAAGGAGGCGTGTTTTTGCATCCCGTGAATAAAAAGACGCACACACCTACAACGGTAATGACTTGTCGCTTCCGCATGATTATTTCTCCGCCACAAGGCCTTAGTTGATGCCCGGTTTTACCGCCACGGTGAGCGGCATGAGCCGTCCGGTGCCGGCTGCCAGCACCCAAGAATCTCATGCTTCCTCTCTTCCAACCACCGGCTTAGTTAAAACCATACCTATACCGCGAACTGAAGCAACTTGTATGCCATAATCTCATCATCATAACTAACTCTTTAAAAATAATGAGTTATGAGAATCAAGCAAGTTCGCTCAGGTAACCATGTCATAATTTCCGGCAACCGCATCGCGTACGGTAGCGCGCGTGCAAATAACCCGGACCAGGCAAAAGGAATAAAGAATCAGAAGATCGCTGCGCCGGGAATTGAACGAAAAATATATAGCGCGGGCACTTTGAAGCTACAGTTATCATTCACGCTACCGGCCTTCCGGAAGCCGGGGAATTTATTCAGGAGTTTCTTAAGTATCCAGCCGTTTCGCTTTCCAATAGGCGGATTTCCAATAGGTTTCGCTCAAACGGGAAATGGTGACGCCCTGCTTTGTCGAGGCATGCAGAAACCTGTCATCCTCCAGATAGACGCCCACATGCCGGACCGATATACCGGTCTTGAAAAATACCAGATCACCGGCCCGTAGCTGGTTCCTGTCGATGTCCTGCCCCAACCCCACCTGAAATTCCGTCGATCTCGGCAGTACAATGCCCAGCTTTGTCTTGAAAGTTACATGCATGAAGCCGGAACAATCAATGCCATTTCTGCTCAAGCCGCCGATCTGGTATTTTGTATTTTTCCATTGATGGTACTGCGCGTAAAGACTCTCCTTCACCCGCGCAGTATTGTCCATATCGACCTTTACGCCCGGCACGTAGGCGACTCTGGGCGCTCCCCTTTCCGGAACGCTGCTGCAACCGGCAAGAGCAACAACGAGGAAGACGCCCGTCATCCACCGCAGTTTATTCACAAGCGACGATTTCCATATGGAATAAATGGTTTCTCAGGCACGATAATAATCTCAATAATATATTGAGCCGGATGTACGGCAGATTCGAGATCCAACGAATTCTAAAGGATTATGCACGAGCTCAGCAATAGGAAAATCCTCCTGCCGGAAATCCATTGCGGTAAATAACGTTATGCCGGAGTCAATACGTATTGCTGCTGGGCCCTGTTAACACTTATTTCGCACCCGCGTTGCTACACAAAAAATGCGGAGGCAAGGCGCGAAGCGCAGGCCATAGTGGGCCTATGGCCAAGCTTTGCAACGCGGGTGCGAAATAAGTGTTAACAGGGCCCTGGATCAAACGAGAGGGATAGAGCATGAAAAAGCGCCCCGGTACCGCATGCCCGGTAGGGGCGCCGCGAAACGAACCAGCTGTTGACCATCAAGACAACTGATGGCCGCCCGTCACTCTTTTAGAACTCCGGTATGCTGCGGCCCACGATGCCGCGCTCCAGTCGAGTGCGCATCTCTTTCATGAGTCATTTCCGGAGGGCAATCACGGCTCGGCATAGGCTGTGAACTCACGTTCTTATCGATCTTTTTCATTTTGGACGGCTCGATAGCAGCGGGATTAGGTTCTCCCGCCAATACGGCGGGAGAAAACAAGCCCATGGTAATCAGCAAGGAAAAAAGCAGGGAATGTAGGGTTTTCATATGAACCTCCTTCAATATGCGTAAAACGGGTCCTTACGCACAACCAGCGTTATCCCATGGCTGGACAGCGATTCATAATGCTCACAGCGCTCCAACTGCTGGAAAACCATCCACCGGCTGCCGTATTTCTTTATAGCATAAAAACCACTTTTTGTAAATGGTTATACGCGCAGATGATTGAATCTCTTCAATAAAAACAGCTAGCGGAAGGAATCAGCCGGACGGAAACGTTGCACGAAGGGAATGATGGCACCTTGGCCGGGAAGGAACGTCAATGGACGTTTTGTGCATGTTGTGCGCAAACCGGTTGGCAACATACCCGACGGGATTCATGGCATCTTATAATCAACCGTTAGCATTTCCAGGAGATGCCCGCCGGGATCGCGAAAATAAACACCACGTCCGCCATCGTTGTGATTGATCCTCATATTTTCCGGCTCGAAGGGACCGCTACCGTAAGGAATATTCTCCGCCTTCAGGCGTTCGAATACTCCGTCGAATTCCCCCTCGGGTACTTTAAACGCATAGTGATGAGGCCCATAATTTTCGTTATTGTCGAAATCCAGAGAAAGCGTATCGTTTACCTTCACCACGATAAAATGGTGAAACTCACCTATGTAATCGAAACCGAATACCCTCGCATAGAACCTGGCTGATTCCACCTTGTTGTGTGAAGGCACAATGGTGTGATTTAGCGTAATAGTCATCATTTTTCTCCGTTGATGGGAAGACTGCCTTACATGCCATCATAGGGAACCTTCGTCCGCATTTCAACGATCTGCTTTTCAGATCATAATCTCTGTCACATAATAGTAACGTCAACCCATGGCTATTCGCTCTGCGTTGATTCTTCTGTCTTACGGTTATTTAAACACAAGTCAGAAGGTGACTCGGTTGGATCAAGGAGTGAAAAACAATGTAGTTTTTTTCAGGCTGATAACAATAAGAGGGAGATTTCAAAATGGCTGGAAAATTCGAAATTTATAAAGATAAAGCAGGAGAATTCAGATTCAGATTAAAAGCAAGCAACGGACAGTCTATTCTTGCAAGCGAGGGGTACAAGGCTAAATCCGGCTGTACCAACGGCATTGCATCCGTCAGGAAAAATGCCCCTGACGATTCGCGCTATGAACGTAGAACAACCGAAAGCGGTAAATTCAGGTTCAACCTTAAATCAGGCAATCATCAGGTAATCGGTACGAGCGAGTCTTATGAATCGGAATCCGCTCGGAATATCGGCATAGAGTCGGTCAAGAAAAATGCGCCGGATGCCTCGATAAACGACACTACGGACCTTCGAAAACCACCAGGAAGTCCCTTCTTGTTTGCTTCCGAACGTTTCATGATTTAAAGGCATCAAAAAACCCGCTTGAAGCGGGTTTTTCATTTGAAACGGGAATGAATGGGATTCCGGTTTCAGGTGATGCCGCGGCGGACGCGAGATTTCTGAGTTTTGCGCTGGGGCGCCCAGATCAGACCGGACAGGGCAACACCAAGAAGCAGGAGGGTTCCAAGTTCAGAGACTCCCTTTATCTCCATGAGATGCGCAGGGCCCTGGTTCCGGCTTCCCTTCTCGACGGCATCCGTATCCAGCGTGGTGGCTGCCACGGTGAAATCCTGAATGGACGTTTCACTTGACGGCAGGGCATGAACAGGCGCTGTCCCGGCTTCTTGCACTGCATCCATCATCAACGACATCAAACCTATCAGTGCAATGATTACGATTGTGCTGCGCATACCACTCTCCTTATATAAAGGGCTGCATGTTTATCAGCCAAACTGAAACAAACCTTTGGCAGAGATCACCCGCCGCCATATTCAGGCATGACGCCTTTTGTTACATCTTACTCGTTTCGATACCGCTTCCCATCGGACTTCGGTACACCTGCCCATAAAACCCTGACATCAATGTGACTATAAACCTACGGAAGAGTTCCCGTTACCGTATGCCCTCTGGCCAACCATGGGCCGATCCTGTGAACTGATTTCTACTTTTGGATAACTGCTTGAAATAACGAGCTTCTAATCGCTTCGTTAGGGTGGTGGAGTATGTACCATGCCTTTTGGGAACCGGCTCATGCCGGTAACAGCCTCGAATACCGGGATGCCAAGTAGAGCAAGCACATCCATAGTGGAATGCACCGGCATCGATAGCAGCCAGACTCTATTGGATAAATACCGCTTCCTGGGGTTGGAGCTGACTGGTAGGTGCGTTCTCCGCGGCTGAGACATTTCCCGCCTCCTCTTCAGCCGCGTTCACGCAGGTAGCAGTTGCTTTAAAATGCTTGATCTATCATGCACCATCGCCCGCCGTAGCGCGCCTATTCCGGAATCAGCCTGCCGACGTTATCGTATAACCAGGCCACCAGCGCATGAGCGCTGGCTCCATGATGGATTTCGCGATGACAGTTGGGACAAAGTGCCACGGCATTGGAGATGACGTCCTGTCCCCCATCAACCAGTTGCCGCATGTAATGCAACTCAAGATGGGGCAGCCCATCGACATTCTTGAAAGGCGCGGCTTTCTCGCAGCATTCGCAGGTTCCCTCCGCCTGCTGTAATACCCACGCTGCTACCGGCGCATTCCGTCGAAATTGCGTAACCGTCACACGCCGGGATTTCGGCTTGGGGTTGCCTCGTGGAATGACGGGATTCTTTTGCTTGAGCTCATCCCGCACCGCGATCTTGAAAGCGGCAACGGGCGTCGCCTTTTGCCCCTGGGTTTCCCACAGGAATTTCTCAATCTTTGCCGCGATGGCGGCCTCGATGTTCCGTGCAGGCTTGAGGCCCGTTACCCAGCTGCGCCCCATGAGCGCAAGCACATACGAAATATTTTGCATCCGGTATTCGTACGCCTTTTCACCTCGGCCAAATACCTCCGCAAGCCGCTTATAGTAATGCTTCTTTATGAAAGGCTGGCCTAAACGCTCGTCGCGCTGCATCTCCACGTAGGCTTCCACGGTAGCCTTCAATTCCTCGTCGTCCCACTCTTCATTCATTCTGATATCCTCTTAGGGCCTGTTAACACTTATTTCGCACCCGCGACGTCGACGGATTTCATCCAGGACGAGGCGTGAGTCGCGCAGCGGAGCAGGCCTCCGTAAGCGGCGAGTAACGAAGGGCTGGATGAAATCCGTCCCCGTCCCTTCGGGTTGCGCCCAAAAAACGCGGATACCGCGTTACGAAGCTTGGTCATAGGCCTACTATGGCCTGCACTTCGCGCCTTGCCTCCGCGTTTTTTGTGTAGCAACGCGGGTGCGAAATAAGAGTTGACAGGCCCTAACATAATGGAGTTATTCGTTCGGAATGGGGCATCCATACGCTTTGCAAAAAAACATCGCAATTAAGGTTTTTTGTCCCGGTCCGCCTTGTTGCTGCGCGAAATGGAGAGCAGCAGCCATATTCCACCGATTGTTGCGCATAAGAAACCGAGCAGCCCGATGAGAGGCAGCCCCAGCAAGGTGGGGCCGCCGGATACAGTCATGACAATGGATGACCCCACGATGATCGCCGCGACAATGATACCGGCGACCATGCGGTTGGCCGCACCATCCACCTGGTCACCCAGGTGCTTGAGATGCGTGACGTCAATATGAATGTCCAGTTTGCCACGCCGGGCCGCGCGCAGCAACCGAGCAAGATCGCGTGGCAGGTCGGCAATGAGGGCGGTCATTGTGGAGGCCCCGCGCCAACCCCGCTTGATCATGGCCGAAGGCGCGTAGCGGGCGGCTAACGTATCCTGCAGCATCGGCAACGCTTCCCCGGCCAGGTCCAGATCCGGATCGAGTTCGCGCCCCGTGCCTTCCAGCGTAATAAAAGCCTTGATGAACAACGCCAGATCGGGCGGCAATAAGAGACGGTGGCCGCGCAGGATAGCCACGAGATCGAAAAGTATATTACCCAGCTTGAGCTGCTTCAACGGCACGCCGAGATGCTGATCGACAAACGTCTCGATTTCGCTCGTCAGGGCATCCTCATTGATGTCGCCATCCATCCCGCCGCTACCGCTTGTCCAATCGAGCAGCACATCGGCGACATGCATGGGTTCATGTTGAACCAGTCCCAGCAGGAGACGGGCCAGCTGGTCGCGGCGTTCTTCGGTAAGCCGCCCGACCATGCCAAAATCAATAAACGCAATACGATTGCCGGGCAGATAAAAGAGGTTGCCGGGATGCGGGTCGGCGTGGAACAAGCCATCCTCGACGATCATTTTTATCACCGCATGCACACCGCGGCGGGCGAGAATCTTGCGATCAAGACCGGCTTGATCGACAGCGGCAAGATCGCGGCCGGGAATGCCATTGATATATTCCTGCACGCATACCCGCTCGCCCGTCCATTGCCAATGGACGCGAGGGATGACAATGGA
The DNA here is from genome assembly GCF_000832065.1 of Nitrosospira sp. NpAV. Classification (GTDB taxonomy): domain Bacteria; phylum Pseudomonadota; class Gammaproteobacteria; order Burkholderiales; family Nitrosomonadaceae; genus Nitrosospira. The sequence goes on from NZ_JXQM01000019.1 coordinate 167,262, forward strand.
CGGAAGCATGGAACCGTGCTCCGCCGGCACGATGTCGTGGCCAGCAGGCAGATCGCGCGGAATATCCGGACCGGAATAGCCCGAGAAATTGGCCGCGATGCGTTCAGCATTACGGCATTCAGCGCCAAAATCAAGTTCACGCCGAAGCGATCGGGTAAATTGCCTGACGACTTCCTGCCAGTGGAAATGGCGCAGTTCCGAATTTCCCGCTTCCATGGCTTCCGCCAGCCTGGAGAACCAGCGCAGATCCGCCTCGATGATCAACCGAATGCCGGGCCGCCGCACCTTTACCACCACCTCCCCCCCATCGTCCAGGCGGGCACGATGCACCTGCGCAATGGAGCCGGTTGCCAGCGGCTGGGGATCGAACTCAGCGAATACTTCTTCCGGCGGAGCGCCGAGATCTTCGGTTAGCTGCTGATGAACCTGGGGGTATGGAGAAGGGGGCGTGCTATCCTGCAGCTTGCTGAATTCAGCGATCCACTCAGGTTCGAAGAGATCGACACGGGTAGCGAGAATCTGGCCAAGCTTGACGAAGGTTGGCCCCATCTCCTCCAGTGCCCGCCTCACCCGCGCATGAGGCGCAAGGTGGGCCAGTTCTTCGGCTTCATGCCAATGCAGCACCCGGCCGGTCCGTTCGAGCGCATTGGCGAGGCCCATCCGGCGCACCATGTCGCCGAAACCATAACGAATCAGGATTGATGCGATCTCTTGCAAGCGCCCGAGATCGCGGGCCGCCACGAGGGCCTGCCAAAGCATCAGATATCCCTCAGGAATCTATGCGTCGACCGATAGGAATGGGAACGGATCATAAAAAGGCTCATCTAATATGATGATTAGAAATCATATTATAACCGTCATGCGCCTTATTGTCCTATCGCAAAACGTACAAAGTTCTTTGGGCCTTAATCCCTTGATACGCAGCTACTTTGTGGCAAGCCGCTTGAAAAGTGGGCAACTGCCCAGACCCAGGCAGGCTTATCCGTTAATGTAATGCGGCCTAAAATGATGATGATGGGCTCGTTCACATCTACTTACCTTTTTATCGTTTCTTCCAATCGGAGGTAACTGTGAAACGTCGCACCTTATCGCGCTGATTGCTATTTGGTTTAGGCGAAATGGCCCCTGCGTCAACTGCATGGGTATCTGCGTAGCCGACGCACCGGTGAGCAAGGTAAACAACCGTGCGGCGGACCCAGCGGAATTGGGTGCACCCCGGCGGAATGGTCTGGGTGGATGATATTCGGATAACTGCAATCCGACCAAGGATGGATCAACTGTATCGGCCTTTGTATAAACCGACAATAGCGAGACACCAGTCAATTGCGCCCCTCACCCGGAGAGTTCTTTCCGGAAACCACAGTGAGTAGCCGCGTAGTCCTTGTTGCCTAACTTATGGCTCTCCATGGGCGGCAGCTGATGAAAACGCTGGCGCACTCATGCAGCATCCAATGCACCGCCTGCGGCGGCGCCATAACCGGTCAGTGTACCAAAGCTCCCGAACCAGCCAGGAGAATCAGAATAAAGGCGCCCCAATAAATCAGGTTGTCCATGGCATTACCTTCCCGTGTAGTTTAGATAACGTCCTCATCATGATCCTCGTCAATTGTTACATCTGTTCGTTAGGCATGGATTGAAAAACTTTAAACGACCCGGAATGTCAAATCGAAAAACCCGTACTCAGACATGGGTATTTTTAGTGACATTTATTTATTTTGTACTAGTATGGAAGTGATATCCAAAGACGCGGGCACGGTGCAACCTGAACACAAACCGAGACCCGTCGCCAAACAAAAACGTCAGCTCACAGGAGGGGCTTAAATTCATCATAGGAGCCGAAAAAATGAGCAAATATGTCACCTATATACGGACTGACGAAGGCATAATCGAGCGCAAGCCCGCCGCTATCGTTACCCATTCCGATGAGTCGCTGGATCCCTACACACATGAAGAACCACTCGTGGGATGGCCTGAATCCAGAGTGTACTGGGCAAACAAGGTGGGGCCGAGCGTAGGCATCGCGCCCCTCAACTCCACGGCTTGACCAGGCGGCGGTCCTGATGTCAGGGAACCTTTGAATAACCCCCGGGTTCGGAGGTTCCCATCTCCCGCTTTTTCAAGCGGAGCCGTTGCATTATTTTGCGGCTTGGCATTTCTGGGGAAGCGCGGTGCGGCGAAAGGGGCTTTCATGCCGCATGAGCTGGCAGGTCGCGTGCAGCCGTTGTTCGTTCCGGGGCCACGGCGACCACCCATCACCCTAAAAATCAGGCGATGTCCCGCCCCAAAAGTTTCAGGAGAATTGCGCGGTGCGTACCCGACGCCGCGGAATGGTCTTTCCCCCCACCCGTGGAGAAGCTGTTAGCTCACTCATGGGCTCATGGGGCGCTTTCCTCCGCTGGGCGCGCTTGAGCATCTTGGTTGTGCTGATTTCCAGCCAATCATCAAACTGATCAGGGTTATAGTCCGATAAATCGTATTTCTGCTTTCTCATCGTCTGCTCCTTGAAGCAAGAATCGGCAAAAAGACTGGGATGGATATGATTTCCGCCGTCACCGTTATCCACATAAATTCACATTTTTATCGTTGGAAAGTGTGAGCGCGAAACTCAACGTCCCGCGGCAGATTCTCTGCTGTTCTCCATACGCGATCTGTTCGGTTCCCCACTTAAGGAGGTTTTTCCTGTTTGTCTTTCGCTCGGTGGTACTGGCCGGTATTCCATCGGACTCGGAATGGCGGCGAGGATGCTTGGTGAGTCAATGATGCATTGTGCTGGAGCCGATAACCAACCTATGAGGCGCCGAGCAGGGCGCAAACCCGATGTAAGGATCGCCATCAATTCTCGACAAGGCGATCAAAATAGATTGAGGAAGAAAACGCTTTCGAATGAGAGACAGTAGGAAGCCCGGTGAAGATCACCGGGCTAAGACATCTATCAAGGGGGTAATAGATGACAGTCGGTATCTCCAGAATAGGGAATAGCCGCCTGAACAAATAATCTCACAATGAGATTGCATTTTTGTGACAAGAAACCCACTGACCGCAAATGGAGTTATAGGTTTGCGTTCATGACTCTGCTTTCATAGCCTTTATTCGAGTTCCACTATATGAAGAACGGGGCCACCCCATTCTTTAGTCAGGTTTATTCCCTCGCGAGGGCATCCGGTCGCCAGCGCCTGGACTAAGCGAGCCTGATCTTCAGGATCGTAACGCCCGCACATTTCCGCGAGCATTATTCGAAGCTTTAGTGGATCTAAAGTCGCGTGCACGTCTTCGGGACCGCGCTCTTCATGGAATGACAGAATATAAACTTTCAATTTCTAAAGTACATGCCAATAAATTCCGCCAAGCAGCAGGTTCGGAGTTGCGCATTTCTCACTCTATAGAACATTTCTATCAGCCCGTCAGATTAAAATCATCCAATTCGGCGGAAGCGATCAATATGACAATTAAATATCGCCGCTCCGCTGCCAGACTGGTACTCTCTCTTTTCGTTCATGCACATGACTAATCAGGATTTTGTCTTAGAAGATGTGCTCTTTACGCCAGCCCTGAGAATTACCGATGGCTGTGCCCTCCACCAGCGTAGTACACCGCCTCTCCCACCCGTGTCAGATGTCTATCCGGACGGGGCTATTCTTAATATAGTAGCACGGACAATGCAGAGCTCCCAGGCGGCAAAGGTGTAGGGGTGCGCGCGGATTAAATGGTATCAAGAGCTGTCGTAAAATCACTCATAGCATCCTCCAGATTTTTGAAAAAATAAAGGCCATGCCAGCCTTTGCGGGCAGCAAGCCAGTAATAGACCGATTGAAATTAAGGAAATGTGCCGTCCCTGCTGCCGACAGCAACATCGATCGAATACATGTGGAATTGAGGAAAAACGAATGTACGCCGGGATTCCACGAGGTTCTGTTCGCTACTTCACATACGCCCTCGCCTGCCCACTTGCAGATACATAATAGGTTAAATGGCCGCCAGTCCGAATATGATCGCGCGGTCATTGTCCCAATTCATTCGCATCTTAACCAACCACACGGGGAGAATCGACCACAGAGAGAATGGGCAGATGCTCGCGCTTGAACAAACTGACGAGCCCGCCCCATTACTGCGGAGAATTGAGGAACTCGAACGAGAAAAATCAAATATTGAGGATTGCCTGAACCGGCTGAATGACGAGGGCTTTACAAACCAAGGAGGGGGCGGTAAAAAAATCAGATGCAAGAAAATGCTTGGTGCGCTCGCAGAGGATATGGCCTCGCTTGACCATGAGCATCTAAAAGATTTCCTGCGAAGCAGGATCGGGCGCTTGGCGCTGAATCCCGTCACTCGTATCAGCGAAATCCTCTCCCGGATACAAAGTGGGTAAAGCTGGCGTCCCCAGGGGGATTCGAACCCCCGTACTCACCGTGAAAGGGTGATGTCCTAGGCCTCTAGACGATGGGGACTAAAGGACTTTTTGAAACGGTTTACGGCCGGATTGCCTCTATTGCCGGAACTTGGTGGAGGTAAGCGGGATCGAACCGCTGACCTCTTGCATGCCATGCAAGCGCTCTCCCAGCTGAGCTATACCCCCGGCTATACCCCGACAAAAGGAAGGCGAATTATACTGAGGCGCCTCTTGCCAGTCAATGGATTAGCGGCGTATGCCAGGAATGCCTGCTCAAGCGGAAAAACCATCCAGCCGCTCATCCATGCGCCGGAGGGTTTCCTCCCTGCCGAGCAATTCCAGCACCGCGTTGATGGAGGGCGTCTGCGCTTCGCCTGTCACCATCACCCGTAGCGGCATGGCCACTTTGGGCATCTTCAACCCATGCGCCGTGGCGGCGGCCTTGATCGCATCGTGAATGGCGTGGCTATCCCACTCGATAACGGCGAGTTTCTCCTTCAGATGCACAATCGCCGGTTGCACCTCAGCGGTGAAATGTTGAGCTTTCAGTTCCCCGGAAGGTTCCAGAAAACGGTAGAAATAGACGGCGGCATCGGCCAGTTCTGCCACGGTATTGACTCTTTCCTTGAGAAGATTCGTCACTTGCGCCAGATCGGGGCCCCCAGCAATATCGCAGCCATCCGTTTCAAGGAATGGCGTTACCAGTTTTGCAAGGCGCGTATCGTCGGCGGCCTTCAGATACTGCTGATTGAGCCATTGCAACTTCTCCGGGTTGAATTTCGCCGGCGAACGGTTGATAGCTGATAAATCGAACCATTCGACCAGCTGCTCGCGGCTGAATACTTCCTCATCGCCATGCGACCAGCCAAGACGAGCCAGATAATTCATCAACGCTTCGGGCAGATAGCCATCGTCCCGATATTGCACCACCGAAACCGCGCCGTGACGCTTGGAAAGCCGTTCGCCATCCGCGCCCAGTATCATCGGCACATGCGCGTATTGCGGCAGCGGCGCGCCCAACGCCTTGAGGATGTTGATCTGGCGCGGCGTATTGTTGACATGGTCATCGCCGCGAATCACGTGGGTAATGTTCATATCCAGATCATCGATCATTACGCCAAAATTATAAGTGGGCACTCCATCGGCGCGCAGCAGCACCAGATCGTCCATCTCGCTGTTGGCAACGGTAATTTCCCCCTTGACCAGATCTGTGAATGTGACTGCCCCATCCAGCGGATTTTTTAGGCGCACCACCGGCTTTACCCCAGTGGGCGGTGTTTGTTTCGAATCGCGCCAGCGTCCGTCGTATCGGGGCTTCAGCCCCGCCGCGCGCTGCTGCTCGCGCATCGCATCCAGCTCTTCCTTGCTGGCGTAGCAGTAATATGCACTCCCCGCTCGCAACAACTGCTCCGCCACCTCGTGATAGCGCGCCAGCCGCTGCATCTGGTAAAACGGACCCTCATCGTAATCCAGCCCCAGCCAGGCCATCCCATCGAGTATCGCCTGCGTGGATTGCGCGGTGGAGCGTTCAAGATCGGTATCCTCGATCCGCAGAATGAATTTGCCGCCGTGCTTGCGGGCGTAAGCCCAGGAAAACAGCGCAGTGCGCGCGCCGCCGATGTGAAGATAGCCGGTGGGGCTGGGAGCGAAACGGGTACGGACCATGGCGATGCCGAGTTTGGCGATTGGAAAGGACGCTATTTTACGCGATATTCGTGACCACCTTTGATAATCGTTGGGCCGGCTCATGATAGGAGCATCGTCTTCCAGCGAAAGCGGCAATCCATGCTTTTTCCAAACGATGTTATGGCCTGTTCAATAGCACGTTCCGCGCGTTGACCAGAAGCGAGGATTCATGCTCTAATTGCGCCTCCCCAAGCGGTTATCCATCGGCTAACCCAATGGGCGGTTAACTCAGCGGTAGAGTGCCACCTTCACACGGTGGAAGTCACTGGTTCGATCCCAGTACCGCCCACCAAATCAAGATTTCAGCAGATATCAGGACGTATGAGCTATAGGGGCGGCTATTTGGGGGTGTTTACTGTACTGATAAGAAGGAAGTATCGGGGCTGGTGTCGGTGCTGTGCAAGTGCTGAACGTGGTCATTGGGTAAAGAACTTAGCACGCGACTCGAACGCGAGGAAGGGAGCTTGACGAAGAACTCTTCCGGTCCAGTAGAACGATGGAAACAAATGATGGCAACGAAAAAGCCCTTAAATCGGCTTCCTCGTTCCCTCCATGAATATCCACACTAAGCCTCTGGTGTACCTCAGTCCAATAAGCATAGCATTCAAACTCTGTAAAATTACCTGCTCGCCTTCGTATGCATATGTATCGTCAAACCAAAACGCAAAATCCCATCCTTTCAGTATTCAGAGCGACATGACTACAGACATTGAAAGTAAGAGACTCCACCCTAAAGCATTTCTCTCCTATGCCTGGGAAAGTAATGAACTTCGCGAATGGGTAAGAGATCTCGCAACGCGGCTGCGCTCCGATGGTATCGATGTCATGCTCGATCAATGGTCACTACACCCCGGCGACGAACTGCCGCAGTTCATGGAAAACGCTGTCCGCGACAACGACTATGTGCTGATAATCTGTACACCCTACTACGCAGAACGCTCTAACCAGAGGCGGGGCGGCGTAGGATACGAAGGTGACATCATGACTGCTGAGGTTTTAAACACCCGAAACAAGCACAAGTTCATTCCACTATTTCGTGCCGGTGATCACTGGGAAGCGGCTTCTCCTACATGGTTGCAAGGGGCATATCGCATAGATTTTCGCGGTGATCCTTATTCCGATGAACAATACTACGACCTGCTCACCACCCTCCACGGCAAACGAGCGGTTGCTCCGCCGATGGGCCCGAAACCGGTGTTTGTCAAGAAAATGAATAGGCAACCAACTACCTCGGCACAACCGTTCGAGCCCATCACGATTATGGGAGTCGTTGTAGACGAGGTAACGGTGCCACAGAACGATGGGACGCCGGGGAGTGCCCTATATCGGATACCCTTCCAGCTCTCCCAACGTCCGTCTTATGAATGGTCCAAAATCTTTATCGAGAAATGGAATCATCCTTCAAGCTACACCACAATGCATCGACCCGGCATCGCCAACATCAGCGATGACAGGGTTTATCTGGATGGAACAACCTTGGAAGAGGTGGAGAAGTATCATCGCAACACGCTCAAGCTCGCTCTAAAGGAGACGAACCAATTCCTTGCCGCGCAGGAGCAAGATAAGCGTATTAAGAATGAGCGAGAGCGGCAACGCCTTGAGGAACACCAGCAGACTGTCCGTGACCTATCGAACCGTATCAGCTTCAACGATTAAAAATCCCGACAGACCGGTTCAAAAAAGTGAAGGGAGTGAAGCGGGTAAATAAGGATGAAATATGCCTTTATTCGCTCAACACTAAATAAAGCTCTGGTACTACTATATATCAGCCCTCCGGGTCTTTTAATTTCATCCTTATAATCCTATTATTACATCCGGTGGATCCGGACCGTAGCCCAAAAACATTTGCTAAAACAAAATGGATGCCGAGAAAATTAATAAAGCAGTCTTGTCTTTGGTGACAGAAAATAACGCTGATGTAATTCTATATAGCGGCCCTATTTCGAGGCCATTCGTCGACAAAGTTATAGAAACTCGCAACAAGAATCAGCGGCGCGAGAATGTAATTCTGATTCTGTGCACATTTGGCGGAGATCCAGCTGCTGGTTATAGGATCGCTCGATTTTTACAACAGAACTATAAACGATTTATAGTTTGGATTGACGGCCCGTGCAAGAGCGCTGGAACATTGATAACCATGGGGGCCCATGAGATCGTCATGAGCGATCATGGTGAAATGGGACCGCTAGATATTCAAGTAGGAAAAAAAGATGAGTTATGGGAAACAGATTCAGGATTAACCGTATTAAGTGCAATTAAAGCCTTGGAAGAAAAGTCATTCGAGTTATTTGAATCTTGTTTTTTAAGTCTAAAAGGTAGAAGCGGCGGCCGGATCACGTTGAGAACTGCTACAAAATTAGCTACTAAGCTAGCTATAGGCACAGTTTCACCTATCGTAGCCCAAATTGATCCTATGCATGTAGGTGAGGTAACCAGGGCCATGAACATAGGCCTCGAATATGGTAAGCGCTTGACGAAGGATGCAAATAACTCCAAGCCCGACACTCTACAAAAGCTTATTAACTCTTATCCATCTCATGATTTTGTAATCGATAGACATGAAACGAAAGATATGTTCGCTAATGTTAGAGAACCAACAGACAGGGAAGGGGAGCTTATTGCAATATTAAGCCCGTTTGCGCGTCTTCCACTACAGGAAACAACTGTTTTTTACCTATCCGAACCACTAAAAGAGGACGAGATACATGAAAATTATAACGAAGGAGACAATCCAGGAGGATCAGTGGCTTGCGACCAAGCAGTTGCAGCAACTCCTGAGTCTGATACAGAAGAAGGAATGCGAGCAGAAGGCGGTTCAATCTAGCCTAACTTTTCATGTGAGCGGTTTGCCGAGACTGAAATCTAAGGAAACACACAGCGCCCTCATTATCAAGTTTTTGAAGCAACAAGGCAGCAAGATCAACACTGTGAATATCGAGTAATTGAATAAAACCCGCTTCGGCGGGTTTTTAGTCCATACACCCCATAGTAAAATCGCAGCAAGTATGTGTTGCGGGTTTTGCTCCCTCTTGCAGCGTAGTGCACCGCTCCCGGCCTAGGCAACTGCGCCGGGTTTTTTAATTCCCTCCCCTACCCTCACCCGGGAACCCTGGGGACAATAGGAAGGGATATAAGAAGGGTAGCAGCAAATGAATGACGGTATGTTGTTAATACTTCTAGATACTATTGCTATTCTTACAGTTACTTAACCAATAAATTCGATCCCAGTACACCAAATAAGTCCACGGATATGATCCGCCTCGCGCCGGCAATCCGGCATCTAATGCTCCTTGATTTTAAGAAAGCATATGCTATAAAAAATGGTAGCGTAAGGTGACATATTCGATTCAATTGGCGCTGACCGGACTTACTTACTGTCGAAGTTCGCGCTCATGAAAAGGAGATGATTGATGACATCCGGGAAATTAACTTCACTTCAGCTTGGCGACAGGCTGATCATAAGCGAGGCCGCGCAGGATTTGCGTCGCGTACTTGATTTTGAAGCCATATTGGTGGAGACGATCAAGACTTATGACGAAGACCTGCTTGAGAGCCGCGATCAACTGGCCCGCATTCTTGCTCGCGAGGCGGATAGGGTATTTGGAAAAGCGGAGGATGCAAATCTCCGCGCCGGTCCATACTTGTCCCGTTTCTCAGATGAGATCAGCGAGTACATCAAGAAATCATGCAAGAACAAGAATTTGAGTAAGGAACTGCGAGATTCTCTTGAGCGATGGCACCGCCAGCATCCTGATTTGGGGGGTCATATCGCTGATCTTCCAAAAGCGGTCAACTCAATAATATCCCAGTATCGGGAAATTACTGACAAGGCGCTAACTGATTTCGTGGCTGGTAAGCCACCCACCGTTCAACTCACCTGCGAGGGTTCTACAGGTGGCTGCGCAATACTCGGGTTCTTGGTTGGGGCGGCTGCCGCTACTAGAAACATCCCGGCAGCAGCTGTGGGCGTAGTGGCAATCGGCTGGTGTTGCGGTTAATGGCACGGCTCGCAACCTTCTCGGGTCCCGGCACCCGGGTTTCACCCCCTTTTCCGGCCTACCATGGCGGTTGAATGCTTCTTGCAGCATATCGGGCGCATCGATCAATTACTCTAATTCGCTTTCGCTGTTTCATACCCTGTAACTTCTTACAGCTATCCCTCCCGTCGATTGTCATGCTTAATAAGCATGGCGGCACTCGCGAAATCGAGTGGCGATAAACCATTTTTCCATTTGTCGATTTTACTTCCCGTGCTTCCAGGGGGCCAGGGCAATCATCCATGCGCGTATGTTTTATTTCCCATTCCGCCGGGCGGTACGGTGCCGAATTAGCCTTACTCGAGCTGCTGCAGGGACTACTTTGCTCAGGTGTTGAAGTCCTGGTGCTGGTCCCAAAGAAGGGGCCGCTTCTCGACGAGCTTGAGCGCCTGGATATTGAATGGCGGATCATCGGCTATCCCGTTTGGATGTCTCGCCCCAAATGGCTTCCTTCCCGCGTGATGCGCCTGCTGAAGACGGCACTTATGAGCGTCCGGGTAGCCTGGATAATTAGAAAATGGAAGGCGGATGTCGTCTACACCAATACCGTCGTGATCGGAGTCGGTGCGCTGGCCGCGCAGCTGATACGCATACCTCACGTCTGGCATTCGCACGAATCCTTGAAGCATAATCCCAGCCAGAAATTCGATCTGGGCGATCAGACAACCTCTTATCTCCTGAACCGCCTCTCGGCTGCGATTATTGTGACATCCCGTTCCGTCGAGAACGACTATAAGCATCTCCCTGATCCGGACAAAATCCGTGTCGTCTACCAGTCCGTTACCCCGCGCGCCAATTCCCGCTCACCTGAACCGATCCCGAAGCGGATTTTTTTCCAGTGCATCATCATCGGATCGCTGCATCCATGGAAAGGACAGGACCAAGCCATCTCCGCGCTTGCGCAATTAGCAGGCAGGAACATCAATGCGCATTTGCTGCTGGTGGGGGATGATGGAAAGCGCTACCGCAAGCAATTGGTGCAGCACGCGGAAAATCTCGGCATGACGCAGCGCGTAACGTTTCACGGCTATGCTGCGGACCCCCTGCCTCTTATCCAGAACGCGGATGTGGTACTCGTATGCTCCCGCTGGGAGGCTTTCGGCCGCGTCGCGGTGGAAGCGATGCTCGCGGGGAAGCCCGTGATAGGAAGCGCGAGAGGAGCCACCACGGAAATCATTCAGCATAGACAAACAGGCCTTCTCTACGAGTGGGAAAACATAGAGGATCTCGCGAAACAGATACAGTTCTTGCACGATAATCCGGAGGAAGCCCATCGGATCGGACAGGCCGCTCAACGATGGGCAGCGAACCGGTTTACTCAGGACCGATATGCGCGGGAAATCCTTGGGATTTTGTCAGAGGTGGCGCCAAACTCATCAGGTACCGCAATACAGCGTTCTTCCATTGATGAACCGGTTATGTCTTGCATGCCCGGGATAGAGAATCCAGCGGAAGTATCTGCCCAAGAAGCCACTTTTAAACATAGGCACATGCCCGGGCATCACAGTGGCTCCTGAGCTACTCCAGTTAACCTAATCCGATCGCCTGATCACCGGCGTCTTATGACCGCCTGAAAGGGAGTATTTCATGGACGCGAGATATGCTTTGATGATTGCCCGGTAGGGTTTCGGCACGAGACTTTTATATAGCACGACTATATTTTGTCTGACCCCGCCCCATAACCGGTAACGCAACATAAAATAAAAAAAATTTTCGGGAAGATGCTTCCAGACTTGATAACGGTTTAAGAGCAGGTCGCTCAATCCTATTCTTAAAGCATGAGGCAGCAGGATTTCCGGCGGATAGCGAATGTCAAAGGGATAGGGCTGCTCCAGCGTTGCGCCTGTCAAAAAGTGCGTGCGGATTATCCTGGCCGGATCGTCGCCGAAATAACGCGGGTGAGCAAGCCATAAGTTCGGCCTCATATCGGCCTCAAAGAAATAGAGATTCCCATCAATATTGGAGCGAATGGAACTGATATTCACGAAACCGTGCGCTCCCAAGGCTCTACCCAGCAACCCAAGATCATCAAAAACCTTTTGCTCCAATTGGGAAAGCTGTACGTAACGCCTGACCATGGTTGGACCAAATCTATACTTATATTTTTCCTGGAGAGAATAGGCAAAATGAATGAGCCTTCCATTCTGATAAAAAGCTTCCATGGATACCTCGACGCCTTGTACCTTCCTTTGTACCAGAACGGGATAAGCCTTGACTCTCCCTATCGCATCCTCCAGATCGCCAGGATCCGAGCTTTCGAATATCCCGGTGCCTCCCGAAGCGGAATCAAGCTTGATGAATAAAGGGTAACCCAATTCTCTTGCAGCATCCCTTAGTCCGTTTTCATCGTTGGCGATCCGGAAATCAGGCGTAAGCAGTCCATTTTTCCTAAAAACCTGGGATAAGCCGATTTTTGAGAAGACATGCGCAAGATGTTCCTTTGAGGTAACGGGAAGCAATGCCAACTTTTCATCGGTGGAAAGATCGGAATGCAATATTTTTCCCAAGGTGGGATCATCTCCGATCACGACGAGAGAGTATTCCTTTTTTATCTTTTCCGAAGCGATTTTCAAAAGAACATCATTCTGTTTTGCAAGAAAATAATCTCTTATCGACTTATTTCTTTTAAAAAGGGGATTGATCGAAATTACGTCAACGGTAAATCCCGTTCGTGTTAGTAAATTCAGTGCGGTCATCATCAACTCTGGCCACGCGCCACCTATCAAAAGAGCCTCGAGCTTATGCATTTTAGTTGTCGCGTTTCCAGATTGAAGCGTCATGATTGGAAGCCGTCACCGAGCCGCCAGGAGAAGAATTACTTTGAGGATCTGATACTCGGCATCAAGTAAAAAATCGGAACTGTTTTCGATTCTAGCCTTTTTCGTGCGCCCGACAAGCTGTAGATTCCTACAGCTATTTTTCTTTTGAATTTTGCTGTTGGCCGGTGGCGAATGCCTGATAACAGCTTAGAGGAAGGAGTTCTACGTGGCCACGCACGACAAATCAGGCCTTGCATGAGACCCGTCAGTGATCACTTGGGATCCAAGGTTTGCTGCCGACGACAACCGTATGATTCACGCCACAATCGGCAACACGTTCTTCGATACCATGATGACAGTCGCCGGCGTTTGACCAATCAGCATAGCCAGTGGGCGCCCGCCGGGAAAAACGAGATCATTTAGCCTGACCCTCGAAATAAGCAGTGGCGTCAAGGAGCGGCTTGGGGTCACCGCCCTGGCGCGCCACCATCGCCGCCGTCTCCCTATAATGCTTAGCCAGAGATCCTGCCTGCCGGGTGTACAGCGGTTCCCGGGCCTTTGATTTCTCGTCGTTTTCCTTGCGGATCTTCTTTCTCGTCATCTCATCATCGGCTGGTTGAAGTATCGCATTACCCTTTTCTTTATCGAGTGACGATTTCGCAGCGCCTACTGGGGCCGCATATGCCAGCTCCGACGCACCAGCGCCAGTCGTTACTGTCATGGCAACAATCAGCAGGGCAAGTATGATCCCGGTCGAGTGAATGCGGTGTTCCATCTAAAAATTCTCCTAATCGTTATGCATTGCCAAAAAGATTGGGGAGAGGCAGATGCTCACTGAGCCAGCCCCCGGTCGACTGGAAATGCCGTGGAGTTGGTACCCACAGAAATCCGGCCGATAAATTGGCCCCCGTACAAGTCTCCGCCCGAGAGTCCCGTAACGAGCAGATTGGGTACGGCCTTGTCTGCCGATAGCGTAACCTGATTGATCGTGCGATTCCATGTCGCTTGAATAGCCGCGGATTTAGTGCTGAGGCTTTCCTGCGTATAGTCGCCAATCAGATAATAGGGATAATTCTTGACCGGCAGGTTAAACAGCCGCTCGTATTCCGTGAAGACAGCATTCAACCAGTCAAACTGGAGCGTATTACCGCTCTCATCATATTTGGCCAGGTTCGACTGATGGAAAAAATGCGGCCACTTATTGAAGGTCAGCATGTGCCGCAATGCGATATCGGCTTCAGCCACGAGAATTTCCGCATAATTCCGGGGGGTGCAAAGCGCTTCCGGTATTTCACATGGATTTTGCCCGGTACTTACAAATCGCCAGTGAAACAGATAGTTGTATTCATCTTCCAACTGGAGGGGATTCGTCACATTATAGAAAATATTGGCGGGCCAGCGTGGCAACGCCAGCCGATCCTTCTGGCTGCCATCGTCATACTGGGCGATATACCGCTCGACATTCTGCGCCCGCTGCGATGAATCGAAGGCAAGATAGTCCACGCCAGCCTTGGCTGCGGCCTGAAGAAACAGCGGATTGGCCCCACCCTCGTCAAATGGCACATCGTCAGCCTGGACATTGAACATCTCCGGATGCATGGCGATATCATCGGTGCATTTGGGATCTTTCAGGCCGGAGTGTTTGCCGCTTACGAGCACCCGGCTGTTCTGGCTCTCCTCGGGAAGACCCAAAAGCTCCCAGACTTGCCGGTTCCTGATAATTTCCGCCTGGATGGCCTCTATAGTGGTAAAGGCGGCGTAATCACAACGCGCATCAGCCGTGGCTGGCGCCTTATGCATGTCTGCATGCGTATAGGTGTGGTTGATGAAACGGAAATGCATTTTGTTGGCAACCACCGCCGCTACCAGGTCTTCCGTCAAGTTTGCAGCCAATGTCGTCGCTTGGGGATCTATCACCGCCCCGGATCCGTTGAATGCGAAATCCAGCTTAAAGGTACCGGCTGCCGGATGCGCGGCACGAAAGGCGGTCTGTTTGCTCACCGCATTGTTGATATCCTCGCCTTTCAACCGATAAGTATTGGCAGGATTATTTCTCTTGAGGGTGGGATCCCATAGACTATTGGCAAGAAACAAATCGTCCGAATGGGCAGCCATATGAACATGGCGCGCGCCAATGAACACCCCTTGCGTCACCCAGTTGACGAACTCGTAGGCAAGAACATTTGAATGGACGAGGAAGGGGGCATGAGTAATCGTCGAAATCATAACCTCGCGTACCGGTGTTGCCCGGGAAGGCATCATGTATCGTACGATCGATACCAATGCTTCACCATTCTGGGTTTTCAGCAGCGGCTCAACACGCGGGATGGAACCGTCCCGCAGGCCATTGGCATCATTTCGAGGAGTGGCGGCGAAGGCAAAGTCCGTAATCGGAAGTGGATGAGTCCGGTTCACATATTCAAAAACTTCCTTGCTGTACGCGCCAGGCACTGTCCACTGCGCAACATAGTCGGTTGAACTGGACGAATAGACAAGGCCATAATCCAGGTAGACTCCATAAGGAGCCTCCGGATCGCGGTAAGTGCCCGGCCATCCTGACAGTACCGCTTGACGGACGCCAAAGCCTTTCTGGTAATCATGCAGAATGTCCCATTGCGCCGGCGTGAAGCGCGGAGTCAGGTCGGCGTCTGTCAGGATGATGCCATTATAGTTACCTATACAACCCGCATCCTCTGTCTTGCAGGCAACTCCGGCGGAAGTAGAGGCGAGCATTGCAGCCGTTAAATCCTGGATACCGGTATTTAATACATCATAGGGCACTCCCATTTGCTCAAGGACTGGCTTGATGTAGGCGAACCCCAGATCTTCCGCTACCTCTCCTGTCGTGACGACCAATATTCTAAGTTTGACGGCATCATCGGCAAACGCGGGCGACGCCACGGCAATTAAAGTAAGCCAAATTGTCATTGAAGCAAGCAACGAGCGTTTCATGTTCGAGTTCTTTTCATGAAATAACATTTCCTTTCTGCAAACATATGAACGTCAAGGCAGCAAATATCCCTAGATGGCGTAAGGGGCATCCCTGAAGGATGCGATCAGGACAACCCCCAACCATTTTCATGCGACTTAATCTCTCACGATAACTTTCCGCCTATAACGTTTAGCCTCTGCAGAAGGATGACCGGAAAATCGATCATTGCAATAATTTATTGCTTTCAGGGTCAGGCAAACAAGTTGAGCAAAGGGTATCGCTATTTTTCGACAATAGCGACTGAGGATGCGCTACCGAGCCTGCTGAAATTCAGTCTAGACCGGGTAGCGATATGAAGTGCGGTTTTTGGGAATGAGGGTAGCGAGCAACCGTAAACCGGATGTTCTCACCCTTCCGCAAACGGTATATCCGCTCGGGATGCATGAATAAAATATGCTGGAGGCTAGAATGGTCTCGCCTCAATGGCAGCCCCGCAATGGAGCGCTGCCGAAGCGTCGAGCAACAGAGTTGTTTAGCCCGGATAAAATCCATTGAGCGGCTTTCTGAACCTGCCCAAGCGCAGACAGTCAGTTTGCCGCCTGCTGAATTATCTGGATTAAAGCAAGCCAGGTAAGAACGCGAGGGAGGCTGCATCTGCCGCCCATACATACACTAAAATCGAGAATTTCCGGCGCGAAAAAGCTAGCCGGCATACGCCCGCACTAATTCATCGACATCGATCTTCTTCATGCGGAGTATCGCCTCCATGACCCTTCCCGACTTTTCCGGATCGGGATCACTCATCATTTTGGCCAACACGCTGGGAATGATTTGCCAGGACGCTCCATATTTATCCTTCAGCCAGCCGCACTGCTGTGCCTTTTCGTCTCCGCCTGCAGACAGTCTCTCCCAGTAGTAATCCACTTCTTCCTTGGTTTCACAATCGACCTGAAACGAGACGGCCTCGTTGAATTTGAATATCGGGCCACCGTTAAGCGCGGTAAATGCCTGCCCATCGAGTTCAAACTCAACGGTCATTACCGATCCCGCTGGTCTTCCATGCACCTCGCGTCCGGCTTCTCCATAGCGGGAAATATTCAGAATCCTTGAATTCCGGAAAATGCCAGTATAAAACTCAACCGCTTCTTCAGCCTGATTGTCGAACCATAAACAAGGGGTGATCTTTTGAGTATTTGACATGACGTTTTCTCCAGTCGGGATGGGTAATAAATATGAATGACCATACTATCGGTTAGTCGTTTGCGAAACACCGATATCGACAAAACAGCGAATTAAAATTATTTTCACACCTTGGGCTACCCTACCCAGTTTCACTGGCGGTCACCTTTCCGGCTCAAGCAACGTCACCACACCACTCGTACCATCAACTTCCACCCTGTCCCCGTCCTTGATCCGGGCGAGTATGCCGGGCAGGTTGACCACTGCTGGAATACCGAATTCACGAGCGACAATCGCGCCATGCGACAAATAGCCACCCGTCTCCACCACCAGCCCGCCCGCGCTGAGAAAAAGCGGCGTCCAGCCGGGATCGGTGGAGGGAGCAACGAGAATATCGCCCGGCTGCAACCTGTAGCCCTCGGACGGATGGCGCAGAAGACAAGCTTTTCCTCGGGCACGGCCTGTGCCGGTGGGTATGCCCTGGCAGCGTGATGAATCATTATCTGGCGCAACGGCGTCTTGTGCCTGCCAGCCCGGCGTCGAATGCCGTGCAGCCTCGACCAGAACGTCCGGCGCTGCTTCCCTTGACCACTGTTCGAACAATCCATTCCGCTCGGCCACGCGTGCCCCCACGCCGGCCGCTGGAATGTCGCCGCTTAGCGCACGCAATATCTCGGAGAGCATGAGCTGAAAAATGTCCGTTTCCCGCGCCAGCGCCCCCTGCCCGGCCAGGTAGCGCCCGGCGGCCATCAACAGCTGGCGTTCCGGTTCCATATAGGCGACCAGCGCGCTGCGTGCGGCTTCCCGCTGGTTGCATTCCTGGCGTGCTGCTTTCGCCAACCCCTCGATAAACATCCGCTTCCAGAATGGCACACCAGCCTTGATGCGCGCCAGTGCTTCGGCTACGGCTGTCTGCTGGCGAGCCCGCAACGCCGTTTCATCGACTTCGGCCAGCTGCCCCAATGATGCCAGCAGATACTTTGGCGCTTCCCGCCATCGCGGATTGCGGAAATAGGTTTCATACAATCCCCGGTGGCCGTAATGCTCAAGAAATACATCAAAAGCTCGCCGAAATTCCGGATTTTCCCGGTAGCAGTCGCGCTGATGGTTACCCGAAGCTTCATGGTTTTCTCGCAAGGTAATTTCCCGTGACAAGCGTGCCAGGGCCATCAACTCATAGCCTTGACGCGCCGTCACGCTCGGCTCGCCGCCCGCGAGCAAGGCGGTGCCCAGCGCATGTCCCTCTCCCGGAAAATACTTGTCTAACTGCTCGACCAGCATCGACAGGCTCCCGCCGCCGGAACCCTGCAAAAAAAATAAATCGATCGCGTCCCGCCCTGCACGAAACTGGCGCAGGATTTCCGTCCGCAATCCTTCCGCATTCCCGGGTGGCGTTCTTTTACGCCACTGGCCCGCTTCAATCATCGCGCGCTCAACGGCTTGCATGCCCTGGCGGCGTTGGGCCGGAGAACGCATCGCATAACGCAATACCCGTCGCAAACGTGCAAGACGGCCGCCAAGACTTGTCGCGGGCACTGCAATTTCGGGTTGATGGCCGCCGATCAGCATATTCACCGCCTTGGGACCGATGCCCAATGCATCGAAACATTCCCATTGCAACAAGGAAAGCGCCAGATAAAGCCGGCCGTGAAAGAGCCCGGCACGTTGCGCCCCTGGCAGCACCGGGTAGCCGGCCAGCAGGTAGCCCTGCGTCAGCAATCCATTGACGAGCTTGCGTGAATTACTCCAGTCGATGGGCGACAGCGGCTCAGGCACCACCTCGCAGGTGTTGCCGCGCGTCCAATACGCGGGCTGAGTTTGCAATGCGGCATAGGTGTAACGGGGCCTCGCGGTAACCGGCCGGCCTTGGGTCAGCCAAAACCGGTCGCCATCCCACACCCATTCCAGATCGTAGAAGGGGTTGGCGAAATCCAGCGCGACAGCGGCATCACGCAGTAGCTCGGCCAGATGCGACGCTTGATCGGAAGAAAGCACGAAAGCCCCGGCTTCAGCTGCCAGTGTGGCGGTCATTGCCGTTCCACCACCCGGCCGGGTGACGGCTTTGGCTGCCTTGCCGCCCATGCGCCGGTGAAGCAATGTCCAGTGATCATCGAGCGGATCTTCGGCAAAGACGTATTCATCGCCATCTGTCTGCCCACCGACCAGCGCCTCGCCCAGGCCCCATTGCGCGTGAATGACCAGCCGATCGTCACGGCCGCTGATAGGGTCGCAGGTAAAAGCGATGCCGGAGGCAATGGCGGGGAGCAAGGGCATGATGATCACCGCCATGCCGGGTTCCACATCGCCTGTATCCAGCCCCAGTTTTTGCCGGTAAGCGAGCGCCGCCGGGGACCACAGCGAGGACCAGACCTCGCGGATAGCCGCCTGCACCTGCTCCATGCCGCATACATTCAGGCAAGAGCGGTATATGCCGGCGAAAGAAGCCTTGGCCGAGTCTTCTCTGGCAGCCGAAGAGCGCACAGCCAGCGGCGCATTCAACCAGCCACGGGCGGCCAGAGCCTCCTGCAATGCGCCCGCTAATTCAGGGGAAAAAGGCTCCCCATCCATGTGTGATGTGCCCCACCCGGCGGGGATCACCAGCCCCTCCGGCACCGGCAGACCAAACCGCTTCAGCCGCGCCAATTGCCAGGCTTTGCCTCCCACCGCCGCCGGATCGACATCGGCGGCCAGAACGCCTTGCCAGTCGAGTATCGCAGGTTGCGCTGCCATGATTATGACCGTGGCCTCAGTCCAAATAGAAAGAGATCAAGCATCCGGGAAAATTCCTCCGTCAATGACAGATCCTCATGCAGCAACCATCGCAACAGCGCCGCCAGATAGAGAAATTCCAGGTAAACCGCCAATACGTCTGGCTCACGCACTGCGCAGAACTCTCCGCTTGCCTGTCCTTGTGCAATAAAATGGCAAAAAATGCGATCCAGGCCGCTGCGCGACCCGGCATCCAGCCGGCGTGGCTCGCTCAGCCGGAACTGTACGTAGGGCAGCAGGTAGGCACGATGCGATTGGGACCATGCGGCGCTGCGTTCCAGAAAAGCCCGCAATTGGCCCTCGAAATTTGGCAGGGCAACAATATCAGCCAAAACTTGGGGCCATGCCTTTTCCAGTTCTCGATGGAAACGATGCCGCAACAAGGCCTCCTTGGCCGGGAAATGCTTGTACAGCGTCCCCTTGGCGACATCCGCCGCATCGGCAATGCGCTCCATGGTCACCGCCGCGAAACCCTCGCTTTCAAACAATGTCCAGGCCGTATCCGCCAAGAAATCGAGTAACTGCAGACGCTTACGCTCGCGGCGGCCAGGCTCAACGAAATGGTTCGCGATATGCATCTTTATCCCTGCTGGATTTATGCCGCCGACGGCCCATTGGAGTAATCTCGACCTTAATAAGGTAAACTATGTATATAAATATACGACGTTCATTTATTTATTGCAATGCCTGTGTAGCTCCTTCACGCACATAAATAAAAATTAAGGTTTAATCTCTGGCTTTGCATATGCCGCTAGGGTAATCTTGCAATAACGCGCGAGAAAGCCCATTACCGCTGAGTGTGCTAACAACGTAAGGCAGGTTTTGGGTTTAAGAATGGATGAAAGAGAATGCGAAGCATCCCCCAAGTTTTAAGACATGTCCTCTGTGGCCTGCTTGCCAGCGCTTTATCTCTTGCGCCAGCATTTGCACAAAATCCGATAACCATCGAATTCAAAGGTGTGGATCAATCCGTCAAAACACTTTCTTTGAAAGATCTTGGCGCCATCACGCCAGCGGTCTCGCTGAAGGTTTTTGAAGCGCACGAAAATGCGGAACGCATTTATCGCGCTTTCCCGGCCCGGCCGGTATTGGACAAGGTATTCGGCGAAGAGTGGAGAAAGGCACAGGAGATCGCATTCACTTCCATCGACGGATACCAGCCAAGCGTGCCCGTAGCCAAGTTTCTCGCCCATGATGCTTATTTGGCCTTCGCCCATGAGAATGGCGCGCCATTCACGATGACCAACACGCTACAGAACAACGAAATCGTACCACTCGGACCGTTGTACCTGATCTGGGACAATATCAACTCCAAAGAACTGCTTGAATCCGGCGCCTCGGATATGCCCTACCAGATCAAGCGCGTCGAGGTCAAGTCCGTGGCTCCGTTTCCCAATATGGCTCCCCCGGCAAATGCCTCCGTGGAAGTACAGCGGGGATTCACGCATTTTCGCAAGCACTGCATGGCATGCCATACGATCAATGGCGAGGGGGGTGGCAAGGCGCCGGAACTCAATTATCCGGTCAGCGTGGTCGAATACAT
Organism: Nitrosospira sp. NpAV; assembly: GCF_000832065.1. Lineage (GTDB taxonomy): Bacteria > Pseudomonadota > Gammaproteobacteria > Burkholderiales > Nitrosomonadaceae > Nitrosospira. The sequence goes on from NZ_JXQM01000019.1 coordinate 188,554, forward strand.
CAAGCCTGAGTACCTGAAGCGCTGGATCGAGAATCCCCAAACCATCCGGCACAACACGACGATGCCGGGGCTTGCGAGGGGGATTCCCAATCGGGAAAAGGTTGCGGAAGAACTGATCCTGTATCTCAAGGTAATGAGTATTGCAAAGCGCGCCCCGGCAGGATCATCCGCTTCCGGGATGCCGCAGTCAGGAACCCGATAACACGCGCGCGTTTGACACGGTCTTGATTCAGGGTCACTCCCCCCCTCGATCTCCCGTCAGCAATCTAAAAGAAGTAATTGACTGAAAAAACGCCTTCGTTGTAATGGTCGTAGCGGTTCAATTCCACCCGCACGTCAAGATTCTGCGAGAGCGCATAACGGGTTAAAAACTGAGAAGTGAAGAAACGCTTGCTGTCGCCCAGCAAAAAAACCTGGTAACTGCCGGCAAGTTTGACCCTCAAATTTTTAGTGACATCGTAATACGCGCCCACCTCCATATCGCCGCCAACACGGGAATATTCTTTCAGGTGATCCGAAAATTCCGCTTTCAAATCCACAAAGGAATATAACAGCAGGGGCGAGAAAAAATCCGGACGATAAGACATGCCTCTCCCATACGTGACATTGACGGCATTGCAATAATTGCAGTTGCGATCCCTGAGGGTGTTGAGCCCAACATCCAGGCGCCAGGAGTATTTGGGAAGCAGGGGATCGTAGGGGGTGAGGGAGGTGATGGACAGTATCTTGGCCCGGTCCAGCCTTATCCGGTCGGAATCCATGTAATATCGAAGCGCGAAATCCAGGAATATGATTTCCGAATTTTTATCGTAGCCGACATCCCTCGCCATTAAATCATGGTAGGCTGGGCGATAGGCAAATTCCATGAAGGGTTCGTGCGAATTGTGGCCGAAACCCACGCGAAAGCGGTCTGTCCCATGCCCCTGGTCCGGCCGGGTCGAGAAGTGGGTGATGCCCCCCGCGACATCTTCGGTAGTGGGCAACCGGCTTCTCGCCGACAAAACCGAACGGGGTATTTTTATTTCCTTGTCGCTCTTTTCCTGCATGCTCTGGTATTGCAGGTAATCCATGTAAGCATTCAGCACGAGCGCTTGCGATTTAGGGGAAAGATTTACAAAAGCGGTGCTTTCCGGCGAAATTTTCCCCTTGACCAGCTTTTCCAATATCTTTTTTTCGCGCTTGATCATCTTGAGGCGCTTATCGTTCATCTGGCTGAGCACCGCGGGCCGGTATACGATATTTTTTACCAGGCCTTCCTGCGCCATCACGAGTTTTACCGTATCGGTGGGGATCACGCTAAAAAAAAACGAATCTTTCAATCGCAGGTCGGGGTTGGCGATCTCCAGCAGGGCAAGTACATGGTAAGAGCAGTTTTCCTGGAAATAGTAATAATCGAAATAGGTGCCACCCAGCTCCCATAGGTGCAGCAGCATCATCTTCAACTGGTCTTCGGTAAACTTGAGCTCGTATTCCCAGAGATCCCGGCTTTCCCAGTTGTTGTATTCCTGCACCTTGGTGTAATAGGGGAAAATGGCGAAACGGCCCTCGAATGCGCCGGTCAAGCCCTTGAGCGCATAAAGGAATGAATTTTCGGTGTCCGTCGCCGCGGCGTAGTTGACGCCGTAGTTCATCAGATTATTGCCGCTGCCCCTCCTGCGGCTATCGATGCGCATCAGCGTATGACCGAACATGGATGCGGGGTTGTTCAGGAAATAGGAGGCAAAGACCAGTGTGGCCCCGACTGGGTCAAGGTTTTCCATCCAGCGGTCGAGCCGTTCACATGGCTGTACCTCCAGTCGGTCGAGGTCGAATGACAGTTGCCGATTCAGCCATTTGAACCGGGCGGGAAAATTGCATTGCGGATGCTCCTTGCCTTCCGCGACATCGGCCAGCGGAACGAAGAAGCTGGCGAGCGTGGCGGCCAGCTCGGCTTCCGGATCGGTTTTCCCCTGGGGAGAGTTGAAAAATTCCATCCCATCGGCTTCGCTGACCATACCGCCCAGGAGCCGCGTGTCGTACTTCAAAAGCAGATGCCAAACGCGCTCATGGGCAAGTTTTTTTTGCTTGGCTTGCTGTTGCAGTTCCGCCAGGTAGTGGGTGGCGTCTTTTTGCTTGGAATGAGCAGAGGCAGGAAAAAAGCAAAACCAGGAAAGCAGCCCAACGACAATACTAATATGCCGCACAACGGAACCGTAGGAGTAATAATGATAAAAACGGGCATAGGCTTTCACCTATACCCGTTCGTCGTTTTTTTTAATTCAATGCGGCTTGCGTGATATTACAGGAATTTGCCAGAGTGGGATTGCTGGTGATCTGCTTTTCAAGCTGACTCAGCAATTCGGTCGAGGTGGTCTTATCGCTTGATACCAGCGTATCAAATTTTTCCTGGACCATTGCACCAAATTCCTGGTGCTTCGCTGCGGGGCACTGATACAAGCTGGCCAGGGTGTATAGATTTTCACCTTTGCCTTGCGCCATTTCCTTAACCAGGCTGGTGTAATTCTCCTGCGCAAATACCTCCCGTTCTTTGCTCAGCTTTACTAATCCATGGTCGCCGCAATTCGAGGTTCCAAATGTAATCCCGAAAGTTTGGGACCCGAAGGTTCCATTGGTTGTTGCGGCAAAAATCTGCTCAACGCCTTTCTTCTGTGCGTTCTGAAAGACCATTGAACCCAGCCCACAACCTGCTGCACCATATCCAGCTGCAAAAACAGAAACAGGAAGTAAAAACAGGGAAGCTGCTGCTGCAATCAGACTATATCGTCTCATAATTCTCTCTCCAATAAAGAGGTTGCTGTCACGTCAATTTAGATTAACTACCCAATAGCTTCAAAGTACCCAGTTTCAAAACTCATAAAATGATCCAGGAAAAATAACGGCCTCTCCCTGAACCCAAATTGAATTTACTGAACGTCTCCCGGATTGTCAAATTTATATTGAGTTTTAGGAAGTTAAAGCGTTCAGCTTTAATAATTTAGGGTTGCAAGGTAGAGGGTGAACTCGCCATCCTCAAGAATGCGATTGAGCAATGGACAAATAAGCTGAATTTTCTCGATACATTTCAGCCATCGCTTCGTCATGAGTCCTATCCGGGATCACGTCTTTCCCCTCGAAACCACATCGAACTTCAACCCGCTGCTGCCTTCACCGCGGCCGGTGACCTTGCTGCGGCCAATCCACAGCAATCCACGCCCCTGGGCATCACGGGCATAGTTGAAGCTGCGTTTGAGCTCGATGCCGTCACGCGGCACTTCCTCTTCTTCAACGCGCAGATAGTCGTTGGCGACAGCGGCGCCTGGATCGAGGCGGAGCAAACTGCCGCGCGGGTGGAACATGAAACCTTGCAGCTGATTGTCCGCTGCCCCCTGAACCGGCGTGGTCTCGACGAAGCTGTTATTGCGAAGCCGGGCGATGAATTCGCTGTAACTTGCATTGTGCGGATCGCCCAAACGGCTTTCGGTCACCTGGTAGTAGTGCGTCACGACTGCGCGCTGCAATTGGATAGCCCAATTGGCGGGGGTTGCACCCGCCTTGCGCACCGGGAGGAACGGCACCCAGTTGGCCGCCACCGGCGTCTGCAACCGGTACTGCAACAGCGCGCCACTCGCCACCGGGCTCATATCGGGCGGCGGGCGCAGGGTCTGGGTGGTGGAGAGCCGGGTACTTTCGAACTTGCGGTCGATGGGCTCCCCCGAAGTGCCTTGTACCCGCTTCTCGATGCCCCACACCAGGTTGGCCATCTCATCGCGCATCATCAGCACGTGCTCGAGGGGCGGGCCTTCGAGTGTGTCCAGTTTCGGGCAGAGATACAAGGTGTTGCTGAGCCGGTCCACCGGTGCGCCCGCGGCGAGGCTCATCTCGTACATATTCCACTCGGCGGGCGGAATCGCCAGTTCGATGCCGAAATTGTCGAGCACGGTGAAGGTGGTCGTGCGATATAACGCGTTGGCCGGCAAGGTGAGCGGCAATACGAACCAATCGTTGCCGAAAACCAGCGCGTACTCGAGCACCGCCAGGCGCGCAAGATCGCTCTTGGCGGCTCCAAGCATGCCGAAGTTGACGCGCCCGTCTTCGAACTCCCAATAACGGTCGGCAGGCATGCCGGGGTAGTGAGCGGCGGCAGGCATGGGCGCGCGCGCCGGAATCACGCTGAAGGCATCCGAAGGGCCGGTTGGCGCCCCTGCTGCAGCCCCAAGCGTGTAGGTATGCCAATCCAGCCGTCCATCCGTATATTCATCGGCCAGCAGGCGCACCGCTGCGCCCTCGCCTTGCGCGCCAAGTGAAAAACTGTACTCGAGACGCTGCGGCTCCCAATAGGCACTGGCCCCCGGCATGGTGCCGTCGAGCGCCAATTCTTCGAGCCACAGCGCCCAGCGCTCCATCAGGTCACAGTAAGCTTTTATCTGCCCTACCGAAACGCCCCTGTCGCTGGCAAATGCTTCGAGCGCAGGTCTGCTGCCGGCAAGATCCTTCAGGTCACGTGAAAGTGCGAGCGCATCGATGGCACGCTGGTTGAGCAATGCATTCCATACAAAACCCGCCGTGTCGGCTACAGGATCATCCGGTGCGGCGAGCGACGCGGGATATTTGTCCAGCAGGGCCTGCACGGTCGTGCCCAGGCTGGCGGCGCGCAACATGCGCATGAGCTGTTGCCCGGCTTGTGCGTTCAGCTTGGGGTGTACCGGCAGCACCTGCTCATGCTCGACATGCGCCTCCACCGGCGCAGCCCCGGGTGGGAGCGGCAATGCAGCAACCGCCCCGGTATTATGCTCGAGCGTGGTAACGGGCAATCCGGCCATCTCCAGCACCGCGCTGATGGGACTGCCCGCATCCTCGCCCTGGAATTCATTGAATTGCCACTGCCGCGCCAGCATCCAGAGGGGATCGGCCACGCGGGCCTGCAGACTCTCGGCAACGTCATCGCTGGTGGGGAGGGGCTCGAGCCGCGACCAGGTGGTATGCGACGGGTCGGGTCTCGCGACGAGCGGCGTCCTGGCGGTGATTTTAGCGGCGGATGCAGAGATCTTCATTGCGCGGTCCTCATGGTGTACATCATTCGCTTCCGGTCATCAGTGTCTTACCCGCCGCCATCGTGACGGCGCCGCTGCCCAGGCTCGTGGCCGCACGCAGCAGATCGAGATTCTTTGCCAGCATCGCGCCGAAATTAACCGACGGCACATCCTGCTTGAAATTGTTGGACAGGAAGATGCCGGGCAGTATCAGCCCCAATCCCTGCAAATCCTGGGGGCGTACCGCACGCAGGCGTGCCAGCGCCAGCGCCTCGTTCACCACCCCGAGCAGCTCGTCCAGCGTCCAGTTCTCCGCCGCCGGATCGGCGGGCACCGCCATGAGAATGCTTTGGGGAGGGCGCGCGCCGGGCGCGTCAAAATGAAAACCAAGACCCGTGGTTTCCTTATCGGACGGGATCGATTCCATCCACTCATCGACGAAGAGTCCTGCCATTGCCCCATCGGCGTCCAGCGTGGCCAGCGCGCCGGGAGCATGGGCCGCCACGGCTACCACTCCGCGCAAATCCTGGCCGGTGGCCGGTGGCAATGCGGCCCAGCGCGCCGCGGCATCGCGTGGAAATTGCAACAGCTTGAAATCCAGCGCATCGCTCTCATAGCCCGTGGCGGCGCCCAGCGCTTCCGCAGCCGTGAGCGCATCGGATAGCATGCCGGTGGCTTCGCGCACACACGCCAGCTTCGGCAACCAACCCGCGATCACGGCATCATCGTTCCCGAGATCCGCCTTGGCCAGCAGCGCATCGCGATCGCCAAGCGTTGCCTGGGCCTCGACCGCAAAGGCGCCCAGCTTAAACATCGGCAGCACCGGAAAAGCCTTGCCCATGATGGAATGAATACGATCCAGCGCCGCCTGCACCTGTCCGCCAAAGCCCTCGGAAACCGCGGCTTCCTGCGCCGTTTTGATGCGCGCGCCCATCTCGTCGCGCAAGGCGCGGACTCGCGCCACCGCGCGGGCCGCCGTATCGCCGGGCGCCACCTGTTCGCCTTGCACCTCGGCCGTGGGCGAAGCCGGAACCGCGTTGCTTGCCAGGGCGCTCCGCCAACCCAGCACATAGGCTTTCGCGAGAGCTGCCTGTGCAGCGGCGAATAACGCCTGCGTGCCGGGCGCAACAGGATCGAGCGTCGATAGATCCTCGGGGGCAAGATCGCTGGCCGCATCGAGTGCCGCCAATGCGTCGGCTGCCTGGGCATCGGCGATGGCAAGCCGCCCTTGTAGTTCCGGCAAATCCACCCCCGCGAATTCGCCGTCGTCCTGCGTCGCATCAGCCTCGACTCCGTCGCGAGCCTGAACCATATCCATTCGGCGCAGCGGCCTGGATTTATCCACCAGCCGCCGCAATACCCACGCAAATGATTCGAATGCGACCAGGCCGATATGATCCGCCTGCGTCGCATCGGCCTGCAGTACAACCGCCATCCGGTCGGCATCGCCCCCCACCTCCGCGCGCAGCTTGGCACCCAGGAGCGTGCCTAGGCGCTCCTGCACACCGCTGTGTCCACCGCCCTGCTGCGCTTCGCTTTGCAGCACGAGCGCCAGCGGCGAGAGTCCCAGCTCGGCGATACCGGCGCTCAGCGTTTTGCCGGTATCCGTCCACGGATCGGCGGGACCGGCGGGCGGGGCAAATACCTTGGCGACAAACTCGTAGCGCGCCGGATCACCCAGCAGGCGGGCAAGCCAGGCATTCAGACGCGGCTCCATGCGGGCGGAAATTTCGTCATCCGCCACGCCGGCCCAATCGCCAAGCGCTGTGGATTGCAACGCCACCACCACACGCTGCGTGTAGCCCCGCGTCGAATGCGGCGTCTCCACCACGCGCGTTTCAGGGGGCCGCGTCTGTTTATCCAGCGTCATCATCGCCGCACCCGCGCCTTCCATATTACCGCCCACCATCTGGTATACGCTCTCGGAAATCAGCAAGTCCGACACCGAATCCATCTGATCCAGCAGATCGTCGATGATATCGGCAATGGCCCCGCCTTGATGCGTCAGCGCGGCCGGCACGCCGGCCACCGCAAACGCAGCCTTATTGCTGCGGTAGGCGTCCATCATGCGCACGCCATCGACCACATCGCGCGCAGCGATTTCTTCTTTCGCCTCGTCCCCGCTGTTGCTGCCTGCGGGCCGCAGTGGGAATACGCGGCGGAATTCGAGAATATGCTGCGGCAAATCCTTGTCGCGCAATCCCCGCTCGAAGCGATAACCCAATAGCGCAGCCATCGACTGCCCGTTCGCCAGACCTTCGAGCAACCGTTTCGCCCGTTTGACACGATGCGAGCGCAGATCGATGTCGAAGGCGCTGCCGGCCGCCTGGCGGTTGGCCAGAAAACCACTGCGCAGAATGGCTACCGCGGCGGCTTGCTGCAGCGAGGGCGCGTGCACATAGCCCAGGCTGTCGAGCGACTGGCTCGGACGTTGAGATGAGTCGGGCAGCAGGTCCTCCACGATGCCGAACGCGCCGATGTGAATGCCTTCGGGTTTCGACTCGCGCATGGCGTCGAGCCGGCGGGTGGCATGCGAAGTGATCCATGCGTCGAGGCGGTGAGCGAACAGGTCGAGCGTGGTGCGGAACGCTTGCTGCAGCTCGCCCGCGGTACGGTCTTTGAGAAAAGCCAGGCTATCGTTGAAACTGGCGATGTTGCGCATGTGCTCGGGCCATAGCTGCGCCGCCATGCCGAGCTTGGAACCCATAAACTCTTCCACCGACAATTGGCCGGTAGTGCCGGTGAGTTTGAGGCCCAGCACCGCCCGCGCATTGTTGATGTCAATCTGGTCGCCCACCAGCGTACTGCTGTCCACACCGATGTACTCGGCGGTGCGAAAGCGTTTTGCCTGATTTTTCAGTTCCACGCTCAAGGTGCCGATGGTTTGCAGGTGCCCGTAAAACAAATCGTGGCCGGACTGCAACACCTCTTCGTCGGCCGCGAAGCCCAGCATCGCCTCGAGCAGCGATTCGCCGTTCTGCATCGCCGCGAGCGGCGAGCGGATATTGCTGGTGGCTTGTGTCAGCAACTGCAACAACGTTGCGATGTAGTTACGCTTGAGCATGACGGCGCCATCGAGTTCGCGTTGCGGCTGATCAGGGTCGCGCTGCACCCAGGGCACGGCATCCATGGCGTGCGGTTTCGGGCGCACCGCGCAAAGAGAAAGGAACGGAATCTTGGTTTCAAATAACTGCTGGTCGAGCAAGTCGGCAATCAATCCACGCAGCATCAGGCCCTGAAACTGGGCAAAAGGCGCAATGTCGGGATAATTGGCAATCGTCGCCGGGCCGGCCACCTCCCAGTAGCGTTTTGCCGTTGCCCAAGGTTGCATCGCCAGCACCTGATGCAGATTTTCGGCGTTCGGGTCACGCAAGGTGGGGACGCGTGGAATCGCGCTGTCCCAGAAATTGCGGAACCATTGTTCGGCCTGCGCCAGCTCACGCTCCAGCGGAGAATTGGCGGGCGGCACATAGTTGCGCGAGGTGACCGGCAAGATGCCATAGGGCTGCTTGCCCACGCGTAGCGCCGACAACGGGCCGCCCGCACGCAGGTAGCGCACCGCCCAGGCGCGCAGCTGTTCGTTTGCCGCGTCGTCAATCAAACTGTTGGCGCTGGATAACGGGTTCCAGAAATAACGTAAGGTATAACCCAGCGTGGCGTTCCATAGCGCATTGAGCATGTGGCCCGCAGTGGCGCCCTCGGCCAGATCGGCGCCCGGAATGATGCCGGCGTCGAACACTTCGGCAGGCAAGCCCAGCAGGCGCTGCAGACGCGCACCGGCACTCGCGAGCTCGACCGCCGCGGCAGCGGCTCGTGCGTCCGCATTTTCCGGATGCAGCTCAGCTGCGGCATCGGCGCCGTTGGCCGCGAAGCCGGCGCGCGTACTTGCGGTATTGTTGGTCGGCGTACCCTGGGCCACGAACTTCAGACCGCCGCTGTGCTGATGGTTATCCAGCAACGTGGCGATAAGGGCGGCCGCCGACTCGGGCGTCTGTGTCCAGTCGACACCCAGCACGATCAGGCGATCGATGCGGTCACGCATTTTCGCGCCGGCCTTCAAATCCGCTTGCGTAATATTGATGGCCATGCCGGCATCGAGCGCGGCCGGGTAATTGACCATCCACGCACGATCGCCGCCAAAGGGATGGTGCTGCTCCGGATCATCGACGAGTAACGGATCAAATGCCGGTGACATCGGCAGCAGATCGGCCACCGGCCGGCCCCACTTGCGAAATACCTCGCGGCCTCCCGCCTGGCCGATGACGACGAAGCGATCCGGCAGGGCGGTGGCGTAAACCGTCGCCGTATCGGTGTTCGCAAGGGGAATCGACCCATCGTCGAACGCTGGCGCCACTCGCTCGCCATTCGGTGCCTGGCCGATCTGCGCGATGTTGCCGGGCGTCGTGCTGCGCACGATCCACGCGGCGCGCGCGGGCGGGTAGATACGCACAATCTGTTTCCAGGGCGACTCCGCATCCTGCGGCTCGGCGAAACGCTGCATCCAGTAACGCTTGCCTTCGCTTACCTCGGCAGGCGTCAGGCCCGGCTCGTGACCAAAGGCGTGAATGACATCCGGGTAAACGCGCACCATCAGCAACGAAGCGTCATCGGTGTAGCGCGTCTGAACCGCCACCGGCAGCAGCATCACCGGATGCGCCGATGACAAGGCTTGCACCAGCACCGCCGGGTCGCGCTGCGCCAGCAACTGCTCCGACAGCTCCTTGAGCCCGGCCAGGCGCTTGGCAGTACCGGCCATTGCGTCGCGCGCGCCTCCCTGCAAGGTTTGCACGCTGCGTTGCTGGCGCCTTACCAGCGCTTCGGCCGCACCGCTGCGCAGCAAGTCGTCAAGGCTGGCTTGCGCCTGCTTGAGCTTCACGCCCGCATCACGCTGCGTGTCGCGTTGCTGAGCCAGTTCGCCGCGGGCACGCTGGATGGCATCGAGGTTCAGATTCAATAACGGCATGAGATCTCCTCAGGTCTTCAGGTCGGATCCGATGAAATACGCGCGAAACGGCTCTTGCAGCAACGCCTTCGCGACTTCGGCGGCCGTGGGTGTAGTGGTCAGCGTCGGGAACGAGGCAAACGGCTTGTTCGGTACCTGCACCAGGTTCGCCACACTGGCGAAAGCGCCCGGCTGCACATCCACATTTGTCCACGACAAGGCCTTGTAAGGGTTATAGTTCTTGTAGAGCGGTGCGGCGACGTTGGCTTCCAGCTTCACCAACGTGTCGAGCAGCACCGGACGCCGCTTGCGCCCCGGCTGGCCGGCGACGGGATCCGCGACGTCAAACCCGAAGCGCGGCTCGGTCATCTGCTCTTCGAGCACGAAGCACCATTTCTCTATCTGGTCGTGGTCGATGTCAAAGCCAAAGAAAGTAATGTCTTCACCAATCACACCGGAGAATACCGGCAATTCGACCGCGCCGTCGGGCCGCTGGCCTTCCGCGTCTTTCAGCAGCGTGTTGGCGTTGCTGGTTTTCTTCCATGCGTAGACCGATGTATTCGGGTAGCGCCGCAACAACTGACCACGCACCAGCAGCGCCACCCGGTCGGGATCGCCGGCGATCGGGTCGGCACGGTTGCCCAGCGGTTGCGCTCCCCATAAATGCATCGGCTGCATATCATCGAGGGGGATCAATGGATAAGCCGGTGCCGGACCCAGTTGCTGACGTCCCCAGAAGCGCTGGAACGGCGTGCCGCGCAAATCGGTCGGGAAGCCGCGCCACAGCAATTCGCGGTTCATCTCGAAATTGGCGCCGGCCATGAAGCTGTCGATGAAATGCTGATTCACTCGAACCAACATCACCAGGTCTTGCGGAATATCATCCACGCCGGGCATGAAGGCATTCTTGTCGTACTTCGCGAGGCGTTCATATAAAGGTTCCGGAAGCTTGGGCCAGGCCATCACGCGGTCGAACAGCACGGGGATCATGAAGCGCTGGCGGGCCAGCGCATCGGTCAGCGACAGGTGCGCCGCAACAAATTCGTTGGCGGCGTTTGCCGCCAGGTTGGATACTGAAACCATGGAGGCAAGCCGCGCCGAGAGTGTCGCTTCGGGTTGCGTGCGCAAGCGGATGATCGCCGCCGCCCCGGCCATGCCGAAATCCACCGGCTTCACCACCACGCGGCTCACCACATACGCATCCCGCCAGGCGTTTTGCGTGCCGCCTGTGGCCACCGCATAGCGCTGCAGGATATCGCGGTCGCGCAATACAGGTGGCATGGTCAGCGACACCGTTGGCGACACCCGCCCCGCGGCTGGCCTGCCGGTAAATTCGAAATTCTCGTTGAGCGCAAAATTGACCGGCGCGGCACCGGGGGTGGATGCCAATGCATTCACCGGCAAGGCTGCGAACACCCCTGCGGTGTCGAACCTCCGGATGTCGGCTATCCGCAGGTTGCCGAGCTTGATGCCAGCCAATGGCAATTCCGCATCCCGGGCCGTGATTTCGCGGCGCAAGCGGTCGAATGCGCGCATAACCGGCTTGTCCAGCCGTACCCCGCCGCTGCGCGCATCCAGGCTCACCGTGCCGAACTGCAGGCGGCCGGACTCGCGATGCGCTTCGATCAAAATACCCTGAACCCCACGCCCGCCCAACGCCTGGATCGAGTTGGACACCACGATCCAATCGGTCGATTGCACTGTTGGTGCGGCGGCGGCCAACAGGCCGAAACGCTCGACATGCAGGTCGGTAAAAACACCCTGGCCCCTGCGAATCTTCAGCTCGGGCACCCCGCCGCGTTTTAGCAAGTCCGTACTCTGCCCCGCGGCGGCATTCATCTGCTTCACCTGGCCCACCGTAAACCGGCGGCCCAGGCCGGATGCGCTGAGATCGAGCGTTCTCCCCGGTGCGCCGCCCAGGTCGACGGTAGCGAATGCCTTGGTGCTAAGGATACCGTCGGGCAAGAATGCGTTGACGCTGAAAGCAGCCGGCTTGCCGCTTGCACGGGCCATGACATCCACGTAGCGTGCGGTCTGCGCAGGCAGTGTTTCAAGGGTGCGGGTCAAGCGCGACGCCATGCGTAGCGAACGGCGCGCCGGGCTGATGGCCCGGCGAAGCGCGGTGTCTACCATGGCGGCAGGCAGGCTGGAACGGTCGATCTGGCCACCGAGCGAACCGATCTGCCCGGCGATATTGAACCGGGTGCCATCGCCCGCCAGCGCCTCGATGCGCGGCAGCGCCGGCCCCATCACCTGCAACAACCGCTCGGGCGCCAGCACATCGAAATGCTTGGCCTTGAGCGCCCGCTGCGCCTCAATTGCCAAGCGCGTCAAATTAAAACGCATCTCGGCATCAAGGATGGTGCCGATCTGGTCCCAGGCCGCGTCGACAAACGACTCCTGGTTTTGCCGCACCACTTCCGCTCCGTAGCCAGCCGCGCCGCGATAGCGTGGGTTGAGGTTCAGATCGGCCACCCAATGCTTGCCAAATTCCGTCTTGGCCGCCTGATGCTTCCTGGCATGCCACGCGCCGATCATCGGCGGCTTGACTTCGAGGCGGCGTCCCGCCGCGTTGGTGCTGCCGTTACCGACCGGGTTGACGACATTTTCCTGGGGCGTGTTGACGATGATGGCGAGGCTGTCAGCCTGTGTACCGTTGGGCGGCGCTCCCGGCGTATAGCTCAGCGGCACCAGCGCGCCTTCCATCGTCGCCTCGAGACCCGGCGTGGAGCCGTTGAGCAGGTCATCGACGCGCATGGGCGCGGTACCCACCTGGGCAAGCGCATCACCGGTCGGCGTGTTCTTATAGTATTTGGGGGTGCGCAGGCGTCGCGCCAGCGACTCGAAATCGCCGGCGGGGCCGGTGGAAAATTCCCAGTGGAAATACACTGGCAGCAGCACGTCGGCGGCGATGTTTGTATCCCATGCGGGACCCAGTGTCGCCATGCCTGCCGGATTGGCATCCGCCAGACCGAGGCCGCGCAGCCGCCCCGGCTCGAACGCCGGGACCACGCAGGCAACGTAATCCTTGTTGGGTTCCAATCGGCGTGGGCAAACCAGGCGCGACACATTACTCGCCGGATCATGCTGCAGGTCCGACTGAATGCCGATGTTGTCGGCCGCTTTGCTGACAACTTGCGCATGCGACCACGACCACGATTCCCCGAGCCCCGGCAACTCGCTCTTCACATCCGCACCAGAAACGCGTATGGTCGGCAATGGCCCGTTTGACGGCATTTTCGGTACGCCTGTCCGGGCACGGTCAAGAACCACCAGCACCAGCCAGGGACGCAGCCGGTCGTCCGCATTGGCCTGTGCGGGGGTAAGCATCCAGGGGAAATCGGGCGGGTCGAAATCGATGATGGCGAGGTAGTTCGGCTCGAAGTTGCACGCTTGCGGCTTGGGATCGGTGCGCAGCACCAGCCGTGTGTCGATGCCGGTTACATCGCCCGGCCCATGCAGGGCCATCTGCAGCGGATTGATCAGCGTCCCGGCATTGGGGCCGGCCAGCGTTACCCCTACGGGCGCGCTGGCGCGGGCGGGCAGCAACGGCTGGACGCCGAGGTTGTCGGGATTGGCCAGTGCAACGGTAAGGCCGCGCCGCACCCACGGCAGGAACTGGTAGGAAACCGCCATATGATGTTCTCCTGTTCTTCTTCAGCGTTCTTCGGTGCGTCGGCTCAAAATGTCTGCACGGTCTCGAATGCTTCAACCACTTGGAGGCCTGCGCCGCCGCCCCGAGCATAATCTTCCGCATGCCAATACGAATGCGTGGCCGCGCCGGTGAGTGCCGCGCCCTTCATCGTACCCGCCGCCAGATCTATTGTTTGGAGGGGCGGCGGGTTGACGTTGATCTTTACCTCTACCGCAGGCTTGAGCTTGGCCGCGCGCCGCAGCTCGGAGCGGTTCGCCGCGCCGAGCGACTTTGCCCAGGTCATGTGTCCGGTCTCGGTGAGCGCCGCATAGGACAATAGCGATCCCATCGGGGTGGAGAGATTCACTTCTTCGTAGTCGAATACGTCGGCTACCGGAACGCCGAACAGGTAGTCGCGCTGGCCTACTTCAAAGCCGGCTTCGAAACGATCGAACGAGGGCTTGGCAAAAGTTTCGTCTTCAGTCAGCTCGAGAAATTGCGCGGCTGAAAAATTGTCGTCCAGCTTGCGATCGGCTACCTTGGTAATGGCGCCAAACACAATCTGGTCAATGGCGATTTTCGTTTCGCCATCGATGCCGTCGGTGCCCAGTTTCGCCAGCTTCTTATCCAGCGGCATGCGCTTCTGCACGAACTGGAGCACCGCATTCGGATGCGCTAGAATTCCGATGTCATCGGATAGCTTCGCGAAGGTGGCAAACGCATCCCCCGCCTGGGGGAGTTGCGCGGACCAATTACCCGTTTTCTCCAATTCGATCTTGAGTTCCGCCGCCAGCGACAAGCGGCGCACCGTGGTAGCGCGGTCTTCACCCCAGCTCTCATCGACGTGAAAACTGAAGTCGGGCAGCGGCCACGGCGTATGGATTTCGGCACGGCCGACAATATGCCAGCGGCCTGGTCCGGCGAACAGGCCGTAGATATCCACGCTCGCGAAATCGATGCCGAACACCTCGACACCGGCCCAGACATGCAGATCGACCTCGAAGCGGAACTTCGGAACGATGTAGATGATGGCGTCGAATTCGAAGCCGCCCTCGAAAGCCGCAATACCGACGTCGCCCCAGACGCGCATCGATGAGCCGCCTTGCACGGTGGCCGAGGTGACGGCAAAGTAGCCGCGAAATTGCATGCCGACGATGCCGATGGACAGATCCGCGCCAATGCGCTGGAATGGCGAGGGCAAGCCAGGCGGCAGATCGGTGAAGCGGGGGTGGAAGCCCCCGGCGCTGATGAGGAAGCTGGGCTTGTCGCCAAAGATGGCACGAAAGGCGAACTGGCCGGTGAGCGAGATGAACACCACGCGCGAGTCGCGCAGCATGCCATCGAACCAGATCTTGAGGGGATCGAACACGATGCCGCCGGCAAAATCGACCTGGAGCCGCAGGATGGCGAGCGACTTCTCCACCAGCGGCGGCAACTGCACGATCACTTGGCCGACAAATACGATCTGGCTGGCTTCAATCAGCACGCCCACACGCGCCGTCACCAGGCTTGGCGTGCCCCAGCCCAGCTCGAGCATCGGTCCGATGACAAAACCCCCTGCCTTGAACGGAAAAATAGTCCGCAGTTGATTGATGATCTGCGGCGCATTGGCGATAGGGTTTTGCGGAAACAGGAAACTGTCGAGCGACCCGCTGGCGAGTCCCTGCGACAGCGTATCGACGCTTACGGTGTGCTGCACGCCCAGCAGTCCGCCGATACCGGTGAGCGTAAAGCCGAAGCCAAGCTGAATCGGCGGAAGCTGCGCCGTGATGATGAGCAGCAGCGACCATCCACCCGGATTTTTGGTGGACAGAAGCCCGATGGCCTTGACCCCGATGGCGGCGATACGGATGTCGAGAATACCGCCATACTCGCCGTGTTCCGGGTCGAACAGGAGGAAGCCGCCGCCCTTGACAATGCCGGCATCGATGCCGAGCCCTACGCCCGAAGGTGGCTTGAGGTCATATTTTGGCGCCACGCCGCCGGCGAGCAGGTCATCCAGCCGGAGCACCGTGCCGAGCCGGTCGATGGAACCGGAGAACGGGCCGATCAGCACCTGGAACGACCCGGACAGCTCGATGTCGATCTTGTTCAAGTCGCCCGCCTTCGTCATTTCGAAAGTCAGGAACGGGATCTGTACCGGGCTGTTCGGAATTTTCTCCAGCGGGATCGTGGCCTTGAGGCCGGTACCGTCCTTCAGTCTCAACCCGCCCCCCGCATCGGCGATCAGGCCGAAAGTCAGCGCTACTTCGATGGCATCGCCAAGCACTGCGCCGAGGAACGGATCGTCGCCGATCTTGAGCACCAGCTTGCCATCCTTCAGATCGAACTCAACCTTGGGATCCAGCTGCTTTAACGTGAAGCCGCCGGACAGCTCCCCTATGGAGAAGTGGGTACTGTCCTTATTGCCCAGGATCAACGGCTCAACACTGCTTGCACGCTTGAATAAAATACCGATCTCCGAAGTACCGGTCAGCCTGGGCGGAGGGATACTCGCCGGCAACGGCAGCAGAGCGGGCAGATCGAATTGAACCTGCATGCCGCCATCGGCTTTGAACTCGATCTGGAATGTGGTGTCGGCGCCACCTCCGGCCTTGACTTTCGTCAACAGCGCGGCGTACAGCGTCTGGGGGCCTTCGAAACCCAGCGTTGCCTCAAGCTGTCCCGGAATCAGCCGGTAGGTCTTTGTCGCGAGCGCAGGCACGGGAATCGCCGCGCCGGGAACTACCCAGCCCTTTGAATCCGACAGATTGGGCGCACTGAAAGAACGGTCAAGGATGGTACCCACCGCCATGATCACAAGGCCGAGAATCATCTGCGGCTCAGCCACCTGCGCGTCCGACAGGGCATTGCCCGCGGGATCTTGCCCCTTGATCAGATACACCAGGCGGCGCGCCGGCGGCCTGGCATCGGGCTCATCGGCGTCACCGCTCAGGATCAGCAACAGTTTCCCGATGGAATAGGCGCTCGGCGGCTTGCCGGGGTCGGCCGAAACAATGCGATTGATCTGCCGGATGACCTTCGACAGATCGTCGAGCCCCACGTTGCCGCCGCCGATACCGGACAGTAACTCGCCGACCGTTTTCAACGCCGCCAGCGTTTCACCGGTGACCAGTGCCGCAATGGCGAGCGATTCCGCCTCCGCCCGCGTCGCGGCAAATGCCTCCGGATCGATCGTAGCCGAGGTTTTATCCAGCTCGAGGCCCAGCCGGGTACGCAAGGCGTCGGCCAGGGGCGCCGCGAGCGAAGCCGGGCCTGTCGCCGGAATATCAGCTTCCAGCGCCGCCACCGTGGCTTGGAACCACTTGAATACCCGCAGAAATACCTTGTCGGAAGTGCCAGCCATGTAGGCTCCCTTTTTTTGATTATTATGCGGCTACTGCCCGAAATCTATGCAATTGCCTGCATCACTTGCCGGGCCTTGCCTCTGCCTGACCAGAAAACGCCAGCGCCTTGGCTAAGCGCTCCTATCTCGCAATCCAGCTTTTTTCTTTTTAGCAGAAAAAAACAGAAAATCCAGTATATGCATGAGTTATTTCTGGAATATGTATTGATCTTGGTCACTATGTCGCTTTTTAGGTATCGGGACCTTGCCAACCGACCTCGCGGAACCCCCCAATATTTGAAGCATCTCCCCCTCCCGAAGGAAATTCTGCAAGATCCCTGGCTCAACACCCTCCTTTCGCCGCTTGCGTTGTTAAAAACCCTTCAGAGATTGGCGTTTTTTTTTTTGTAATGCTCGTGCATGATTCGTCCATGCAATTCTCAAACCCAACCCGTACGAATAGCCAAAACCTAATCGCGATCCACTGGAACAAGCGCCAACTTCGTGAGGTGTACAACATTTGTTCAGACAAATTGCACGTCTGACTTAAATAACGGAGATCCCTTAATTTGAGTTTCTTATATGTCGTATTCCTGTTCTTAAAAGAAAGATGACACAAATGAATCGTATATCAAGAAATAATAAGCAAGCCCTATTGATCAGCATAGGTTTCCTGCTGTTGACCGTCCTGAACTTGAATAACGTGCATGCCAACAGCTTAAAGAACCTGTGGAAAGATAGCGGAATGGAATTCGGCGGCTGGATCAATGGCGGCGCAACCTACAACGCGAATAATCCCTCCGATGGTTTTAATGGCGCGGTTACCTTTGCTGACCGGGCGAATCGTTTTCAGCTGAATCAGCTTAATTTGTTTGTACAGCGTGCCGTCCCATCGGAAGGCACGACCTGGGATATTGGAGGCCGTTTTGATTTCCTGTTTGGAACAGACGCCATCTATGCCCAGGCTTTCGGTATTTCGGCGTTCGATGAGAACACTGGCGAGCCATCGAATAGGGGGAACTGGGATCTCAATTTGTGTTGCAACTCGACACGCACCTATGGCATCGCGCTTCCGCAGGCCTACCTGGAGGCATACGTCCCGGTCGGAAATGGCCTCAATATCAAGGCCGGACATTTTTATACGCCGCTCGGTTATGAGACTGTTCCCGCTCCCGACAATTTTTTCTATACGCGCGCCTACATCTTGAATAGCGGTGAACCGTTTACCCATACGGGATTGATGGGTAATTATACTGTCAATGCAAATTTATCCGTTCTAGCCGCCGCGACTACCGGCAGCGCTACCGGGGGGTGGGATGGCGGTTTCGATAAGCAACTGGACAACTGGGGTGGTTTAGCTGGCGCCATATGGACCAGTGACGATAGAAGAACCTCGGTCACTGTCGGCGGCACTTACGGGGAAACGGCCACCCGGGAGCCGTGGATCATGTACAGCACCGTGCTGCAGCATCGGATCACGCCCAGGACTCACTTCGTTTTGCATCACACTCATGACTGGGCAGGCAAAATCTTTTTGGGCGACAGGATCAAGAATACCGAGTGGTATAGCATCAACACGCATCTGACCTATGATCTTCTGAGTGATTTGTCCATCGGGATTCGTGCCGAACGGTTCCATGACAGAGACGGCTGGCGTGTCTTCTCACCCTACCGGATACTTTCCGCGACTAACAACAAAGGCGTCAGTTTTGCAGGCAACATCCCATTTATTAGCGCACCGGCTGATTATTACGCGGTCACGCTGGGGATGAACTGGAAGCCCGCGAGAAGACTAAAAATTGACTGGAAACCAATGCAGAAACTGAATATTCGCCCAAACATCCGTTATGATAGAGCAGATGGTATTGATGTAGCATTCCGTCCTTTTGATGGAAGAAAGGACCAATTTCTATTCTCCTTGGATGCCACAATTCCGTTCTGACTAGACCGATGGAAGAAACCCAGCGGACAACCCCGGCTGCGGGAATTGTAGGTGTCCGCTATAGCCCGCTCACGGCATTGGGCGCCTGGGTGCTGGAGGCAGCATGATTTTCATTGAGCCTGGCAGCCATCCGCCGATGCAAAGCGGCGGCTTGCATGGTGGCCCTCGCGGTCTTCTCGTAATGGAGGATTAACGCGTGGGTATGCGATTGCAGGTCTTGCGCTCGCCTGCCGTAGATATAGCTTTTATCCTCGTAGTGCTCCAGCAGTTCTTTCTTTTCCTCTACCTTCGCCTGTAACGCCGAAGCAGCATCTTCATACTGCCTCGCTACCGCCTCGTGATCGCTTTGCGTAGTTGCATTCTCGGCCGCTGCACGAATCTCAGGGGTGTCAATCGGCTGAGCCGCCGTCGCGGAAGCGCTCACCGAAACCAGCAAGGCTATCATCAATGCCGTGAATAAATTTCCTGATTTTGTCTTCATGATAGCAATGGACCAATTAGGAAGAGAACGACTTTATCTTAGCCCAGCCAATGCTATGGGTATATTGGGGAAACCCTGGTTTTGTAGTAAGGAAAACTATTAGCGTTAGAAATGAGAAATGACCAACCCGCAGTACCATGGCAACAGCGAGACGGTAACCCCTGATACCGTGCGTCGGTAACTGATCATCATACTGAAAATCCAGCGCGGGCCACCCGGCAAAAAAAAGAATAAGCGCATAAGCCGGCATCCAATCGAATACGAGCAGCACGCCACTTTTTAGTGGCGCGGACAAAACTCTGCTGCGCCATCCCCCCGATAAACATGCCCAGTTAGCTCCTGTTGGGCCGCCAAAGTGATATTGGGACAGTCTGCCCATAAGTTTGGGATAGGCTGCATAGTCCCGCTCGATAATCGCGCCCATCATATCCCCTGTGGTTTTCCTGTTAATCGAGCGGCCAGATGCGAGGGGTCTAGTTAATAGATCACAGGCATGGACAACAGGGTCGACATCAATTTACCGGGAAGCCGCGGGCACGGCAAGTCTGGAACAGCTGAAGGAACATACAGGTTCCAAAGCTCAGGTAAGAAACTGATTTGACAGGTTTCTTATCAGCCAACTTGCCGGGCCGGGTCGCAAAAAGCACCAGATGGTTGATGGTATTTTGTTGTCATATCTGTCCTTCTTTTCATATAACTTGGAGATAACATGTCTACTTTGTTCACGATCAATATACAAAACAACAGCAGTTCCTTTCAGAACTTCTATGTCTTCCAGCAGCCTGCAATCTATGTAGGAGGCCAGCAGGTATATTCGAATAGCTTATGGAGCCAGGGTGTGCTGCCCAGCAGTACAGGGGGTTCCTCTGCAACATTCTTGATGCTTCAACAGTTCTATGCCGGTGTTCAGCAGCAAATAACCCCTCCCGCAGTCGGAGGAGTTTCCGGATACTCGTCTGCGATTCAAGCGATAGGCTTAACCCCCGCAGCAGGCGGTTCCCCTACGAATAACACAACCAGCATGATCATCTCCCCGGCATTAGGATTGACGCCACCTGTAAACACAACTGGCCCTCAAGCCGGTTCTTACCGGATTATTACTCCCACCTTTAATCCTACCGTAACTCCATACAATGCAGGGGCAGCGTCTCAATCCCCGTCGGGCATAGTGACTCTTTCCAATTTCGTCGTTGCCCAGCCAAATCAAAACATAGATTGTCAGCCTGTACTACAGTTTTATGTACAAACCGGGACTTACACACCGGGTACGGTCATTAATTTTTCGACTTCTTCGGTAAATGCTGCCCTGTGCAATGCCACTACAGGATTTGTGACATTTAATGTTAGTTACAATGTAGATGGTACCTGGTCTGTGACGTCATCCGCTGCGACGAAAGTAATGGGGCAACCTCGAATCCAAGCACAGGCCCATCCCTCGACGCTTTCGCTCTCCGCAGATGCAGCAAACAACGCAGAGATCAAAAATGAAGCCGGAACGGCAGTGATATGTACGGGTTACGCCGCCAACTTTAATACGCCTGTCACAGTGCAAGCATTGAGCAACCCCGGTGTTATCCAACTCCATAGCGAGTATCAGGTGGGTCCCACCGGTGGTCCTTATACCGGACGCATGTGCACAAGTATAGTAGGGAATACGGCTACATTCGCGTAGCCGCTGACGTCCTGAATCTCTTATTGGATGCCAAAACAAACGGGGGACCCGATCAACCCGATTAGGTCCCTCTTTGTGCATTGAACAAGATTCAGAATCGGTACTTTGGAAGCCCGAACTCTTCCTCTATGCATTCGGCAAGAGGCTGAATAGATTGAGACAGTCTGACAGTAAGTTTGGGATGGGCTGTATGGTTTCGCTCGATAATCATGCCCATCATATTCTCTGCGGCAATGTTGATGGAACGGACAAATGCAGTAATTAAGTTAATGCAGGCACGGGAATGGCCCGGGGCGCATTCCTCCGCATCCGGGAATAATACAACTTCATATATGGTTTGCCGGAATGGTGACAGATACGTAATGCCCGAATCGATCTGAATTCACCATAACTGTACACGTGGAACCGTTCAGACGAACTCGACGATCCGGTTCCCTACTCCCGCGGCCATTCGCGCACGCTCCCGGCGAACGCATTGCGTAGGCCGCTTCACGTTATCCCCTTGAAGGAATGACAGAATTCCCATTTTTAATTTATGAAAGGTATAGGAGTTGAGATGACCAACGCTGCTCACCGATTGCTGGATCCGACGGCCCGGAGCGTTAAATACATTTTGCTGCGACTGCCCCATGCAATAAGAATACCTCCATTGTGCCTCTCCGAGCTGGGGTGCGCCCTGATATCGGATCAAATGTATCACGATCAATCTTTGAACGCACGATGGCTGTTTATCAATCCGCAATGGCCGATATTCAAGGAATTACAGGCGGAGACGGCTGCCTGTACTCTGATAGCCCTTCTTGCGGAGCCGCTGGTCCGAAGAGACAGCACGCCTTCTGTTAATATCCCGGATAGACGACGGGGAGACAGACGACGGGGTGGTCTTGCCATCGTCAAGGAGTTTATTGACAAGTCTTTGGCCTTGGAATCCTTGGATGTGGCATTAATCGGGCATCAATTTGGTATGTCACGTTCATCTGTTTACCGGCTGTTCGAGTCGGAGGGAGGATTGGCTAATTACATTCGGCGGCGTCGATTACTGCATGCATTCTCGTTATTGGTCTCACCGCCACCGGAAGGCCCCCTGCGTATCCTTGACGTCGCAGTCGAATGCGGATTCAGCAGCGACATGGTTTTCACGCGAGCTTTTCGAAAAATGTTTTCGTTGACTCCGAGCGCAGTGCGTTCGATGGCCGCACGACAAACGCCAGAGCCCGGTGATCTGTTGACGAGGCTGCAGAGCAGTCCCATGGCTGGCATGTGCGATCTCTCGCATGTACTTGGACTTTCCCCGAAACGATAAAAGGTCATTTGACTGCCATCGTTGAATTTTCCTTTGAATCCACTCACAATTTATGAGTATCAACGAATCATTGATGGAGGATGTTTCTTCAATCATAAGAGGCTGGGCAAATGTCATATGTATGCAAGGTAATGGACTCACCCATCGGCAAATTGAAGCTAGTCGCAAATGGATCGAGGCTCTCTGCAATTTTGTGGGAAAACGATAAGCCCAATCGAGTAAGGCTTGGCCCCATTCACGAAGATAAAGACAGTCCGATTCTGGCAGAGACGGAACGGCAACTGAATGAGTATTTCGCGGGAAAAAGAAACCGTTTTGAGCTTGACCTCGACTTTGTTGGAACCGAATTTCAAAGAAAGGTTTGGGAAACGCTATTGACCATTCCGTTCGGGGAAACTCGCAGCTACGGGGAAATCGCGGTGCAAATTGGCAATGCAAGGGCAGTTCGGGCGGTGGGTGCCGCCACTGGAAAGAATCCCATCTCTATTATCGCTCCTTGCCATCGTGTCATAGGCGCATCGGGCGACCTCACGGGATTTGCTGGCGGACTCAGCGTAAAAAAGATGTTGCTCACCTTGGAAAGTGGTAGCCCATCGCAAACCGCAGTGTAACCGATGGTAACTTATCGAGAGGGGCACGTATAATGCATTTTTCATATCAAGCCCCATGATACGTGATAGAAAAACACACTATGAGGCATCCACCGTACCGCCTGCATGCTGGCATGAGGGAATGGTGGATGAGGTAAGCATCGTGACCGGCACGGATACGTCAATCTTGCTTTCCTATCGTCCACCCTTTGACTGGCCTGGTGTACTGGCTTTTTTAAAAGCGCGCGAATTGAAAGGCGTTGAATGGATAACAGATAGCTTTTATTCCCGCACCGTTCATTTGGGCGAACACAAAGGCTGGATCAAAATAACAAATGCCGAATGCAAGAATGCCGTCATGCTGGAGTTTACCCCTAGCCTGACACCCGTTCTGCCTGCACTTCTGCGCCGGGTGCGGGATTTATTCGATTTGAATGCACGACCCGATATCATTGCCGAGCAACTTAGCGAGGACAAATTTTTGGCCCCCTTGGTAAAAGCCAATCCCGGTATGCGAGTGCCGGGTGCTTTCAAAGGGTTTGAAATGGGTCTACGCGCTATTCTCGGCCAGCAAGTAACCGTGAAAGCCGCAACCACGGTTGCCGGGCGCGTTATCGCGGTGTTTGGTGAGCCCTTCGTTACGCCATATCCCGAATTGAATCGTCTGACGCCTGTGCCCGCCCGCATCGCCAAGGCCACCGTCGATGATCTTGCCAAGCACGGTATTATAGGCGCGCGGTGCAAAAGCATTATCGCTCTCGCGCAAGCGGAATGCTCGGGTCAATTGTCGCTCGATAGCGATACCTATCACAATGCTGACGCTGCAATCGAACGCATGGCTGAATTACCCGGCATCGGTCAATGGACGGCGCATTATATCGCCATGCGGGCCTTGCGTTGGCCAGACGCCTTTCCAAAAGGTGATATAGCGGTCCTTAACAATCTCGGTGGCGTCACAGTGAAGCAAGCCGAGGCAATGTCGCAGGCTTGGCGACCTTGGCGCAGCTATGCCGTATTGCACATTTGGAGCATCAAGAAAGATGCTGCCAAAGTTTAACTTGCCCTACCGGGCCGCTCATAGTCTACTGTTCACATCCTTTGCCATTCATGAACCTCAAAGGAAGTCACGTCCGGATAAGCTTTCGCATTAGGAGCCGACCTTCCGCCGCTGGCAGATTTCCCCATTTCGCCGGCCGACAAATTCTATGATTCTTGCGTGGGGCCGTGGCAATTCCCATGTTCCATCGCCTACTTTACGCACCGCCTCGAACGGCCGCCCATCCGCATACGTTTCCAGTTCGTCCAGGCCGCTTGTAGTCACGGCCACGGTATCGCCATTGACTTCCACTTTCAGTACCGTGCGCGGGATACCCGCAAGAAATCCAGCGCAAAACGCAATCAATCCACGGTTCTCGTGGAGCAGATCGTCGAGGGTCATCTCATAGGGAATCCCCGGAACACCCAGATCCTCTATCGGCATCCCATCGGCGGCACCGCTGCGAAGCGCGCGGCGAATGGCTACCGTGTAGCCCACATCGGCGGGCAGCCCCTCCAGCTCAAAAGGTGTGCCTACCAAGGCTTCGCGAAGATCATAGTGTGTCCAGACGTTGGCCCCGCCCGCGCCGCTACCCTCCCCCACGCATATCAAGGGGCCAATTTCATTGTCGACAAAACCCGCGGCGAACAAATCACCCGCTGAATAGGTATTGGGGTCCACCACGCAGGCGACCGGGCCGCTGTAGCGCTGGCCAACATCATTGCACCAGGCGGGGTCGGTCAACGGCAGGGGTTGCGAATAAGCCTCTCCCGTGGCGATCGCCGCCTCGAGAGACGGCAGCCAGGCCTCGAACTCCATCCGGTTGAAAGGACTGCGCGCCAGGGCCCGCATCAACGGAGTCGCCAGCACGCTGAAGCGTGCGGGCGTAACGGTATTTGGCGTGAACAGTTGCAGCAGCCGCTCGGCCGCCCAGATCAGTCCCCCGGGATTGCCGCGCAGATCGACGATCAGGCCGGTTTCCGGCAAAAGGTCCAGCAGCCTTATCACCTCGGCGATGAAGGCATCGTCGTCATCGACATCGAAGCTCCAAATACGTAAATAACCCAGCTCACCCTGCGTTTTATCCTTGATGACACGTGCCGCGAGCGCGTCCTGAAACCAGGTCTTGATCCATCCCTTGTCGCGTGCAACGGCGACGCCGCTGCGCTCGGCCTGCCACACGCTTCCCGAAAACATCATTTTCTTCGCGCGCCGCACGACTTCCGCTGCCTGATCCGCGGCAATATAACGGGATGCGCGCGAACCCGGCCGTTGGCTGGTATCCGCGCGGGCGGGATGAACAACACGCCAGGGAATTCGTACCTCCCGGCGCGTCTCGGCAGGCAAAATCCGGTAGCCGATATCCACCAGCATCTCGTCCGGTGGCGGCCCGCCTTCAAGCGCCCTGAAGGTAAGGGATTCCAGCGCCCTGGCACGGCGGGCATCCGGACGTCCGCCGGTTTCCCGGTCCGAATACAAATCAACCGCCCTGGCAAACGGAATGCTATTCCAGCTTTCCAGTACTACACCCGCTGTAAATTTGGGATCGCGTATCAACTGGGGCGCCGCCACTTTTGAAACCACGAAAACCGGATCGTCGTGCGACCCATACTGTTCAACGAGAAACGGGAGCGTCGCCACCGCCCCTTGGCCGGCCCGGGGTCCGCTATAACGGGTATGTGCATCGCGCAAACCCAGAACAATCGAGGTCAGTGCCAGATGGAATTCCCCCTCCGACAACTCGGCGACGCGGCTTCGCAGCAGGTGCAACGCCTGCACCGGATCGAGCGCGTAGGCGGCCCGCTTTTGGGGAAGGTGACAATAGGCGCCACTGATCACGGTGACCAGCGCATCGATAATGCGCAGCCGTTCTCCCCCGTCAAGCACGTAGGCGAGCTCTATCCGGGCACCCGCCTCCCCACCTGTCTCCCCCCGCCTGGCACGTGCCGCCGGGGGAGCGGTGCCAAAGAGAAATTCACTGAGAAGTTGCCCGGTCTGCGCTCTCAAGAGGGTGGCGTCGGCACCCCTCCCACGAATCAGATTGATCATGTCAGTGGAGTTTTCTACGAATAAAAATCGGCCAATCCGTCAAGCAGTCCGCCATGGAAGCCGCGGCTGGAAATCGAAGCAAAAAATTCACTGTCGTGTGCAAGGGGCTGGATAGGCGGAACGATGATCTTCGTCAGATTCTTTGGCAACCCCCCCACCGGCACCTTCCCAGTGGGCATATCCAGCGCCAGGCGCAGGCGTGGCGCGCCCCCCGACCGGATAGACGCAAACGCAAGCCGACGCGCACGCTCGATCGCGACCTTGGGATCGGCCCGGACCTCTTCCAACCGCTTGAGCACTTCTCCAAAAGACCAGGGTTGAGCATCCGCGTCAAACCGGGTGAGGGCAAGACGGCGCGACTGCCCGCTGAGCTGTCCATTGAGGTTGATCTCGCTGGTTTGCCTGGCACCCGCCTGCTTCATGAGTGTTTCGGTACCGTACAAAGGCCTGCCATTCACCACTACCATCCGTACGTCAGCTTCGGTGGCGCGAAGGATCGTCTTGAAGGGATCGGCCTTGGGCTTGGCCGCGATCACAGCCACATCGCCCAGCGCACCAGGTTGCAGGCGGCCCGCCTGCCGCTGCCACGCCTGGGCCAGTACATCGCCCGGATTGGCGGTAATCATTTTGACAAGGTCAAAGTCGGTCAGCCCCCATCCATTGGCTTCGCTCACGAGCGAAGCCACCTTTAACTCCCCGAGCACGTTTCGCGTGCCGGACGGACCCCAATCCGAGCCCACGCAGAGATTGATTCCGCGTGTCACCGCCGCCGGGACATCGGTGGTCGTACCATACAACCACAAGTTTGAAAACGGTGACCAGACAATCGCACCCGGCTCGTGCCATGTTTTGTAGGCTTCCGGGTCGACCGAATTGGTATGGATGGCAACAAGGTGGCGCTGCAAACAGCCTGCGGTGCGCGTGGCCAGATACTCCCGCTGAACGATCGATCCCGGACGCCCCTCGGCGCAATGGTAAATAAACGTGGCGCCCTGACGCATGCGGGTAGCCCGCTCGCCGAGCTGTTCAGATTTGAGCGTGAGCGTTGACGCTAGCACCTGATGGCGGCCAACCTCGCCATCCAGCGTCTCATCCTCGATATTGCGCACCAGCCATCCATCCAGCGGACGATTGCTGGGCGGCGAACCCTGGATGCTGGTCGTGCCGCCAATCAGTGCGCGTATTTCGGCATAGGCAAGCAGTTCTACAGGCGTGGCCTCGATAAACGCATAGGCAGGCCAAGTCACGCTCTCGGCATAGGTTGGCCGCGTGGGCCATATATCATGATGGGGAAAGGGTTCCGTACGGCCGGGCTCGACCCAGAGAGGAAGCGTCGCGTATGCAAGATGACTGTGCAGGTCGATAAAACCCGGAATGACAAGATCGTTATCGACATCCGCCACGGGCGCGGCTTCGAACCCCGCCGGACCCTGGGCGGAACCTTTGGTAACCGCGGCGATGCGCCCATCATCCCCGATCCATACCTTGCCCTGAAAGGTCGCGGTCTCGCTCGGCGCCACCTTCAAGGCACGGCTAAGCGGGACAATGCGGCCGGCGACAACGAGGCTCATGGGTGCAGGGACGCAACCCTAAGCGGGCAGCACATCCTTGGGTACGCGCACGACGATGGTTCTGCGCTTCTCCAGCGGAGTCTCGCCCTTCCGGTCCGCCCAGCCTTCCTCGGTGCGCATCCACGCCGGAGTGCCGGGCGGCAGATCATCCGCCAGGATATCCGGCAGATCGCCGGGGACAAAAGTGGTTCCGTACAAGGCAAGCGGTTCCGCTACATCGAAGTGTTGAATGGCCGGCCTAAGCGCCGCCAGCCCATCGTTCCAGTTCTGGAGCATTTTCGTCACCGCCACTTGCCGTTCCGCATTCGTGCTGGCTGAACTTTCGGGCCAGGTGGGATGCGTCAGATGCCGGAATGGCAACGGAGAACGTCCGGCCGCATCGGGAGAAGCAAGCCAGCTCTGCCATGCCGTATTGGCAAGTCCGCCCAGGGCCACAACCGCTTCAATGGTACTGCGATCGAGAATAGCCTTGATCCAGCGGTTGCGATAGGCGGTAATCGCGGGGTCGCCGATATGGCGGGTCCCACCGCCCTGACCGTAAACACTGTAGAGAAAAGTATTGATAAAAACGTAGCTGCGGGTAATGCCGAGACGCTGGAGGAAGCCTTGCGCGCGCTTGCCCGCCGTGCCGACGAGAATACGCCGCGCGACCACTTCGTGCTGCGCGGGGTCCTGGCCGATGATGAGCACATGAGCGCTTCCATCCAGCCGGCCCCGATGGAAAACAGGTCCCCACTCTACCCGGAAATCAGCTGGGGGATAAACGTCTTCCGCGGGATATTCCGATACAAGCTTTACGAAGGGTTGCTTGTAATAGCCACGATCAAACGGAATAGCCATGGATTTGCCCCCGAAGTTGTCTTCCGGCGCAGACCTTTCATGGCTCGCCGGGTTATGCTGCCGGTACCGTTACCCCGGCTGGTTTTTCGAAACCGAATATTGTGGCGCAACGGCAAAATATCGCACTGCGGTTATCGATTACCCCGGCGTTTTCGGAATTCCGGACGCGCTCAGGCACATTCACATGCGGTTTTCTTGAGGAACAGAAATTGCAACCTCCCCCTTGCAACTTCTGTCCGGTTGAAAATTTACGCTCAACATACTGTTGTGTCAACGACACCGCTCAGCCACCGCGCCTCTCCCTCTCCCCACAACAGGTTCTGATTATTTGGTGAGCTCCATCAGTTGATCGAGCAACACCTTTTTCTGCTCGCCCAATTCGGCATAACGCGAATACAAGCGGTTAAGATCGCGGGCATATTGCTCGATACGTTCCTGGCGCTCCCGCTGCATCCGCACGTTGTCGTCATAGCTTTGAGGAGGATTGTCCTTGAGTCCGCCCATGGCGTAAGGTGCCTGCATCATCGAATTGGGCGTCTGTATCGCCTGGGGGTAGTTCTCCTGTATCTCATTGCGGCGCAACTCCTGCGTCATCTGAAATTGCTGGTACACGGCCTGCTGCTCCTGTTGCACCTGATTCAATGCCAGCTCCAGCTCGGCAACGCGCGGGTTGGTTGTCGGCGGAATGGTTACCGGAGGAGTGGTTTTTGGATAGGGGTTCGAAGCGGTTTGCGCCAGCACGGGGCCGGCCAGACTTGAACCGAGTAAAAACAGGACAAGAATGATCGGCTTCATGACTCCTCCTGGAAATAGGCAGGGGATTCCGTTACGATAGCTGCGGCGATGACCTCTGCCTGGCAATACCTGCTTGCATGTTGTTTATCTACACAATGACGCAGTATATCCGAGACCATCATGTCTGGCGATGATCCCTATGCAGACGCGGCACCACCCTGGGTACAGCCACCGCTTGAAGCACGGAAGGGGCGGGGCGCGGTGTCGAATCTGCAAGGCCGCTATGAAGTGCTGGCACGGGAAGCTGTCGATGATGGCTGGTCGCATGACAATCCCGGAACAGGTACCGAACATGATAGCGGCGACGGTAACCCGCCAATCCTGAAGACGCAGGTCATCGAAGAGCATGCCAAATCCATCTTGAGCCGCAATCAGTCTCCCGATGTGCCGTTCAGCGTGTCGCTGAATCCGTATCGCGGCTGCGAGCATGGTTGCATCTATTGCTTCGCGCGGCCGACGCACAGCTATCTCGGCTTGTCGCCGGGGCTGGATTTCGAGAGCAAAATCTTTGCCAAGGTCAATGCACCCGAGCTGTTGCGGCGCGAGCTGGCAAAACTCTCCTACATGCCGGAACCGATAGCGCTTGGCGTCAACACCGATGCCTATCAGCCCTGTGAAAGGAAGCTGCAGCTGACGCGCCGCGTGCTGGAAGTATTGCACGACTGCGAGCACCCGGTGGCGCTGATTACCAAGTCTTCGCTGATCGAACGCGATATCGACCTGCTGGCGGAGATGGCAGCGAAACGGCAAGCCGCCGTGGCAGTGACGCTCACCACGCTCGACCATGCCGTGGCGCGCACCCTGGAACCGCGCGCGGCAGCCCCGATGCGGCGCCTGCGCACCATCCGCACTCTGACCGAAGCGGGAATTCCGGTCGGGGTCAGCATCGCGCCGGTGATTCCTTTTGTCACGGAGCCCGATCTGGAACGGGTAATGGCGTCGGCAGCGGAAGCCGGCGCCATCAATGCCAGCTATGTCGTGCTGCGCCTGCCGTGGGAGGTAAGCCCGCTATTCCGGCAATGGCTGCAAGCGCATTTTCCCGACCGGGCGCAACGCGTCATGAACCGTGTACGGGATATGCGCGGTGGCAAGGATTATGACGCCACCTTCGGCAAGCGCATGCACGGCGAGGGCATATGGGCAGACATGATCCGTCAGCGCTTCGAAAAAACAGTCGAGCGCCTCGGCATGGGCGTACGCTCGGGCCGCTTCAAGACGTTGGATACTTCGCGTTTCCGTCCACCTTCGGCGACTACAATGGCGGCGCCAGGGGGCAGGCAGTTCGAGCTGTTTTAACGACTCTGCCATATCCAATCTTATCCAACGCATTGCAACCACTTGGGCGTCGTAAGCCAAAACGCCAAGCTGAATGCTGTCAAAACACTTAGGATGGTAATGCGGAATGTTCGGATGCCTTTGTGACCGTGGATGGGACAAAAAGCGGCGGAACGGTTGGATGGATAACCCACATTATTCTAACCGAAAAATGCAAGGTTAATTGACCAAGGTTCCAGTCCAGCTATTTACCGGAGCAACCTCAAGTCTGCTTACCACCACCGGAAGCGGTTCATGATGTGATCTCCAACTGCTTCCACATACACTTGCCCTTGCTCTCGCGTTCTATCATTTCCAGTTGCTGCGCGTGGGCTTCCAATTCCTCCGCGCTGGCAGGCAGTACTGTCAGTTGCAAGTCCCGCAGATTGGCGGCGATCTCGAGCGCGGAGGGAGCCTCCAGTTCCATGAGCAGGCTATCCTGCCCGCGCGTCATGGCAAGATAGACTTCCGCCAGCAATTCCGCGTCCAGCAGCGCCCCGTGCAGCGTGCGCCGGGAATTATCGACCTCGTAGCGTTCGCATAACACATCCAGGTTGTTTCGCTTTCCCGGATGCAGCTCTTTTGCCATTTTCAAGGTATCGGTCACCGAATGGCAATATTCTTTCAGGGGCTGCAACTCGGCCAATCCAAACTCATGATCGAGAAACGCGACGTCAAAGGCGGCGTTGTGCATGATGAGTTCCGCCCCCTCCAGAAACTCCAGCAGCTCATGCACGATGTCCCGGAATTTTGGCTTATCCTGCAGAAATTCCGTGGTCAATCCATGAACCTGCAATGCACCCTCCTCGCTTTCCCGTTCCGGATTCAGATAACGGTGAAAGCGGCGGCCCGTAAATCGGCGACTCAGCATTTCCACTGCGGCGATTTCGATCACCCGATGGCCAAGCTTGGGTTCCAGGCCTGTTGTTTCAGTATCGATAAAAATCTGGCGCACCGGTTTATATTCCTATTCGAAAACCCATATCACGGGGACTTTTGTAGTTAAAATCCCTTAACCTCTCTTATATTCCTATAACATCTGTCAATATTCGTCTATTTCGCTTGTTCATTCTCCATTACTGGCCTTTCCAGTACCGATAGCACCCCGCGATTGGCAAGCTTGTCCGCTTGTTCGTTGCCTTCATGACCGGAATGGCCGCGCACCCATAGCCACTTGATTTGATGGCGCTGCGACAGTTCATCGAGCTCTTTCCATAAATCATCATTCCTTACCGGTTTTTTGTCGGCGGTGCGCCAGCCGCGTTTTTTCCAGGAATGGATCCATTCGCTGATGCCTTTTTGCACGTATTGCGAATCGGTGTGCAGCTGCACCTCGCATGGCTGCGTCAAGGCTTCCAGCGCGCGGATGACCGCAAGCAGTTCCATGCGGTTATTGGTCGTCAACTTTTCGCCGCCGTACAGCTCCCGCTGGTGCCCGTTGTATCGCAGCAGCGCGCCCCACCCGCCAACGCCGGGATTGCCTTTGCAGGCGCCGTCGGTGAATATTTCCACCATGCCCCCCCGCTTCGCTTTCACTCCCTGCCTTGCTTAGGCGCCTTCACTAGGGTGCCGTTGCGCGCCGCCAGGCGTGGCTCCTGTCCGGACGCATTGCCGCCGAGTTTCTGTGCGATCGGCGCCATGCCTCGCCTGGCGGCGCGCACCTCTTTCCACTCGGGCTTGATCACGCGCATGCCATGCACGCGCTTGACCGCCGTCAGAAAGTAAATGCCCCCCGAAAACGGCCACCAGCGATCGCCCGCGGTCTCCATGAAATTGAATCGCTTCAGCCATTTTTCCTGACTGAACGGGGGAGCATAGCAACATAAGCGGTCTTTGGTGATTTCGAAATCGAGCAATGTCAACCAGTCCTTGAGTCTTGGCAGTGCGATGAACTTGCCGTGCCAGGGAAAATGCTTCTCAACCGGTGGGCCTTTGAGCTTCGGCATCAAGTTGCCGCGCCAGGGAAAATGCTCCTCCACCGATCCAAGAAACCCACGCATACCCCAAAGGCTGCGCGGGTTGAAGCCACAGACGATTACATGGCCCTCGGGCATGAGCACCCGTTGCACCTCGCGTAAAATCTGATGAGGATTGGCACTGAATTCAAGCACATGAGGCAGGAGCACCAGATCTATGCTGTTCGTTTCAATCGGCAGAAACTCAGGGGCTGCCCGCAGCGCAGCGCCTTCCTCGATGACCGCCGCGCAGAACCGCAGTGGCATGCGGTTGGCACGCAGAAAATCATATTGCGGAAATCCTATCTGCATGGCGTTGTAGCCAAATACATCCACCACGGCCTGGTCGAAATGGTTCTGCTCCCGCTCCAGCAGATATTGACCCAGACAGGTGTCAAACCATTCCAGCCTATTTTTTATCGGCATATATATTAAGAACGGCAGAAGGGAATTCGATTATGGACTAATATGAATATCTATTGCTCTGTTAAGTTCAATTCATCGACGCGACATCGCCATTTATCCGATTGAACACAAATTCAAATTGAAACGCCAGCCGCCATGACCATGCCGTACATCGTTGCGATTCACGCATTCATCGATAATTATATCTGGGTTATCCGCGACCACTGCCACGCCGCCGTGGTCGATCCGGGCGACGCCTCCCCTGTTCTGGACTATCTTGAACAAGAAAAGCTGAAACTCATCGCCATTCTCAACACCCACCACCACAACGACCATGTGGGGGGCAACGCCGCGCTGTTGCGGGAATTCACGGTACCGGTATATGGCCCCGCGAACGAATCGATTCCCACCGTCACGCACCCCCTCAAGGAGTGCAACGATAAAGAAAGCGCAGAAGGCAACGCCTATATTCCGGAATTCTCGCTCAGCCTCAGGGTGCTGGATATCCCCGGCCATACCGCCGGACATATTGCGTATTATGGCGCAAACCTGTTGTTTTGTGGGGATACTCTGTTTGCCTGCGGCTGCGGGCGATTATTCGAGGGGACCGCGCCACAAATGGTGAATTCACTGCAAAAACTGACTGATTTGCCCAAAGAAACCGGGGTCTATTGCGGCCATGAATACACTCTCAACAATATTCGTTTTGCCAGGACGGTCGAGCCAGGCAACCAGGCGTTGATTGAAAGGGAAGCAAAGGTCGAAGCATTGCGCAAGCAGAATATTCCGACATTGCCCTCCGACATCGCGATAGAAAGAGCCACCAATCCATTCCTGCGTTGCGATCAGCCGGAAATCATCCGCAATGCCAGTGTCTATGCGGGCAAGCCGTTATCCGATCCCGTAAGTGTATTTGCCACATTGCGCGACTGGAAGAATCATTTTTAACCCAAATATTCCATTGGAACGCGAGGTGACATGAATGATCAGACACTTTCGTTGTCGTACCCTATGCCCGCATGGGCATAAATGCGCAACTTCGCCCGCGTAACATGGCAATATGTTACGCCAACTCAACCGCCGGTTGTGGCACAGTGAAACAGGGATAGCATTCACGACACGAATTGTTCGCCATAGCGGCACACTACGGGAGGTTTAAAGCACATGAACCCTTTAGAACAGATACTGCTGTACGGCCAATCCATCTGGCTGGATTCGATCAGCCGCGATCTCATCAATAGCGGAGAACTGCAACGCCTGGTGACTGAAGACAAACTGCGCGGCGTGACCAGCAACCCGACCATTTTCGAACAAGCCATCAATCGCGGCAATAGCTACGACGACGCGCTGCGGGCATTGTTGAAAGCCGATGGCCAACAAACCGACAAGGCGCTGTTTGAAGCGCTGGCTGTCGCCGATATACGCAAGGCTACCGATGTACTGCGGCCCGTTTATGACGCAACCCAGGGGGCCGACGGCTATGTCAGCCTCGAAGTCTCGCCCCATCTCGCCCATGATACGGATGGAACCATTGCCGAAGCGAAGCGGTTGTGGGATGCAGTGCAACGCCCCAACCTGATGATAAAAATTCCGGCCACCCCGGCGGGCATACCCGCAATTTCTCAATCCATCGCAGCGCGCATAAACATCAACGTGACGCTGATGTTCTCGCTGCGGCATTATGAAGACGTGGCGCGTGCCTATATCCGCGGGCTCGGCGGCATTGAGGAAGTCTCGCCGAATAAAAAGGATGCCTGGCCGGTTTCGGTTGCATCGTTCTTTGTCAGCCGGGTGGACGGTATCGTCGATCCCCTGCTGGAAAAGAACGGATCGCCCGCAGCGCTCGCCTTGCGCGGAAAAATCGCCATCGCGAACGCCAAGCTTGCTTATCAGCGCTTCCGCGAAATATTTCATGGCGAGACATTTGTCGATTTGCGCCGCAAAGGCGTACAAGTGCAGCGGCCGTTGTGGGGCAGCACCGGTACCAAAAATCCCGCTTATTCCGATGTGCTCTATATCGAGCAGTTGATCGGTCCCGACACAGTCAACACCGTGCCGCCTAAAACTCTCGATGCATTCCGCGATCATGGCCGCGTGCACGAAACGCTCACGGAAAATATTGAACAGGCGGAAGCGGACATCGCGCAGTTACCGGAATTTGGGATCGATCTCGAAGCCATCACCGAAAAACTTCAGGATGACGGCGTGGACGCTTTCGCCGCATCTTACGACAAGCTGCTTGCCGCGATTAAAACCAAGCGAGAGGAAATCCATGCAAATCAAGCAGCCTAACCAAGCTGCCGGACTTTAGAGGATAGATAGAGCATGGCGCAACCCATCAACACGATGGGAGTGCTATATTATGAATGTCTAAATAAGAAGCCCTCCAGGGTGCGCGTCAATGGCCACATCGGAGACTTGGCCAGGAGTCCTGGATAATCGGGAGGAAAGCAATGGAACTCGGAATGATCGGCCTTGGCCGCATGGGCGGCAACATGGCGCAGCGGCTGGTGCGCGGCGGCCACCGGGTCGCGGGCTATGCCCGCAACCCGGATACGCTAAAAGAAATAAAAGGAAAAGGCATCGTACCGGCGTCGACGCTTGAAGCGCTCGTCAATGAATTGAAATCGCCCCGCAAGATATGGCTGATGGTTCCCGCGGGCGCCCCGGTGGACGATACAATTGCCGCATTGTGGCCGCTGCTCATACCAGGCGACATCATTATCGAGGGCGGCAATTCAAATTACAAAGATACGCAACGCCGTGCGCAAATGCTGGCAACCAGCAAAATCCACTATGTCGACGCAGGCACCAGCGGCGGCGTGTGGGGGCTTCAGAATGGCTACAGCATCATGCTGGGCGGAGATGAACAAGTGATCGAGGGGCTGCGTCCCATCTTCGAAACCCTGGCTCCCGCGCCGGACAAAGGCTGGGGGCGCGTCGGCCCCAGCGGTGCCGGACACTTCACCAAAATGATCCATAACGGTATCGAGTACGGCATGATGCAAGCATATGGCGAAGGATTTGCGATCCTGCGCCATAAAATGGAATTCAACCTGGATCTGCACCAGATAGCCGAGATCTGGCGCGATGGCAGCGTGGTGCAATCATGGCTGCTCGACCTGACCGCCGCCGCCCTGGCGGAAAATCCGGGCCTGGAAGGCATCGCTCCCTATGTCGCCGATTCCGGCGAAGGGCGCTGGACCGTCGCCGAAGCGATCGACCTCGATGTCGCCGCACCGGTCATCACGCTGGCATTACTGCAACGCTTGCAGTCGCGCGATGCCGATTCGTTCTCGAACAAACTATTATCGGCATTACGCAACCAGTTCGGCGGCCATGCGATGAAAAAGGACTAAATCCCTGGCGAGCGGGATAGCAAGATGCGGAATGCCAATGAGCAAGGCGCATTCCGCCGTATGTTGACTCGGGACCTGGAATTGCCGCGGATCAAGACAACTTCACCCTCTTCGCCACACTTCCCGTCATGCTAAATGGCACGTTGCTGCTTGGATATGAGCGCGCGACTCCGGCAAAAGCTCGGGAACACCTTTTATATGAAATATCAGTTTAAACATAATTAAGTTTACAAAGTATCTCTGGTTGAGTATGATGCGACGACGCTGGAACCCGAGAGAAATGACCTCGCATTATCACGTCAACCAGAATTTGAAAAATCAGGCCGATTTTAAAGATCAAATCGCGAAGACCATGATGAGAATGAAAAATATTGTTGCGGCATTATCCGTAATCGGCCTTCTGGTCTCGGCAAGTTCGTCCGCAACGGCGGCTGGGCCCGCTGACACCCCCGAGATTCGCGCAGCCGTTCAAAAAGCCGCTACCCGGGCCGAACATGAGGCCGTAGCAAAACTCTATGAAGATGCCGCCGCGCAAACCCAGGCAAAAGTGAAAGAGCAACAGGAATTGCTCGAGCAGTACGAAAATAAAAGCTATCTATATGGCAGACAGGTGCAGGACTTGCAATTGCATGCTTCCGCGCAGGTACGCGAGTACGAACAGGTTGTCGAGGCAAATATTAAAGAAGCACGTCTTCATCGCCAGATGGCTTTGAACGCAGATGAGAATCACGCTGCAACCAATCCCCAAAAACTTAGCATCATGGACCGGTAAAAATTTCCATGTGATTTCCTGATGGCAGGCAGCACTCGATTGGGTGCTGTTTTTTTTTTGACAATCCAAGCCCCGTGCAAGCAGGGCTGACCCTACAGGCCTGCAAGGCCTTCCACATCGATCCCACCACCGCCAAAACTTGACGAGACCCGGCAG
This sequence comes from Nitrosospira sp. NpAV, assembly GCF_000832065.1. GTDB lineage: Bacteria > Pseudomonadota > Gammaproteobacteria > Burkholderiales > Nitrosomonadaceae > Nitrosospira. The sequence continues at coordinate 225,704 of NZ_JXQM01000019.1, forward strand.
CCGGTGGAGCTTGAAGTCGGGCAACCACCCCCCGGCAACCCATTAAGCGGTTCGCGGAACCTAGCCGGGTGCCGGCATCCTAGTGGATCGTCCGGGTTGGAGAATTTATGGCCACTCGGAATCCATTCTAGCCGTCATGCTTATCCATATCTCATTGAGCCTGACGAAACATAACCCTCGTTCATCGCCGCTCTCGAAAACACGGCTTTCGCAGGTTAATATAGTTTAAACATAAATAAGTTGACAAAGTATTTCTGGTTGAGTATGATGCAACCCATGAAAGCTGGAAGTCGAAAAACCTATATTTCCGCATCAACCGAATTTGAAAGAAGAAACACGTGAGGATTATGATGAAGACTAAAAATATTTTTGCGACTTTGTCCATGATCGGCTTTCTGGCGGCGGCAAGTTCGGTCGCGACCGCGACTGAGCCTGTTAATACCCCCGAAATTCGTGCGGCCGCGCAGAAAGCCATTACCCGCGACGAACATGAAGCCGTGGCGAGATTCTATGAAAATGCCGCGGCGCAGTTGCAGGTGAAAATGAAGGAACAGCAGGAACTGCTTGAGCAGTATGAGAATAAGAGTTATCTCTATGGCAGACGAGCACAGGATCTCCAATCACATGCCCACGCCCAGGTGCGCGTATATGCGCAGGCCGTAGAGATAAATATCAAGGAAGCCCGCCTGCATCACCAAATGGCCTTGAAGGCCGATGAGAATCATGCCGCTTCCAGTCAGCAAAAGCTTAGCGCTGTGAGTCGGTAACAAGTTCATGTGACTTCCTGATGGCAGACAGCGCTCAATTGGGTGCTGTCTTTTTTTCTTGACAATTAAAGACAACCGGTCGTATTATTTAACCATGCTTAAGCCGACCAAAAAAGAACTCAACAGAGATAACCTCTTGAATCAGGGGGTTACGCTACTCATGAACCAGGGTTATCATGGCACGGGACTCCAGGAAATCCTGGATGCGGTAAACGTTCCCAAAGGCTCTTTTTATAATTACTTTGGCAGCAAGGAAGATTTTGGCGCGGAAGTCATCCAGCACTACATCGATCCATTCATCACCCAATTAACGGCTTATCTGGAACAATCCGATACTGATGCACTCGGTGCGATAAAGCGTTATTTCGACGAACTCATCTCAGAACTTGAAAAGAGCGGGTTCAAAGGGGGGTGCCTGCTGGGTAATTTGATGGGAGAAATAGGTGATACCAGCGATGTTTGCCAAAGATCACTTCAAACTGCCGTTACCCGTTACCGGAATTTGCTGCAATCCGGTCTTGCCAAGGCACAGCAGCAAGGAACAGTAAGATCGGACAAATCGGCCGAAGAAATGGCGGATCTATTAGTGAACGCTTGGCAGGGGGCTTTATTGAGGATGAAGATAGAAAAATCGGCCGCGCCGGTCAAGCGATGCTGCCAGGATTTACTGGGTGATTTTTTCAGACCCTGATTTTTTTTGCCTTTAAATAAGACGACCAGTCATATATTTCATTAAACCAGGAGATTCCCAATGCCAAAATACATCATCGAACGCGAAATTCCCGGTGCAGGTGCGCTGACCCTGCAGGACCTGCAAGCCATATCGCAGAAATCATGCGGTGTACTCCACAACATGGGTCCAAGAATCCAGTGGCTGGAGAGCTACGTGACCGAAGACAAAGTTTATTGCCTCTATATCGCACCTGACGAAGCCACCGTCCGGGCGCATGCTGAACAAGGCGAGTTTCCCGCCAATCGCATTTCCCGCATCAAGTCCGTGATTGACCCAACTACTGCCGAGTAGAACGAGAAATTTTCCATCGTTTTGTTTTATGAAAATTGAGTATCTTTATTTGAGGAGGTATCGTCCCATGCAACCCCGTATTGTCCCTTCAACGATATTGATTCTGGCCCTAGCCATCGCAGAAGTCCCCGGCGCGTTCGCCGGGACTGGCGAGGTGCCCTCGGCCGATAAAAGCGAAGCTTCCGCGGGATCAGGGGGCCACAAGCATTACGTACAATCCGATATGGCGAATAAACCAGGTCCAGATGGTCAGCTTGCCCCCAGATTGCAGAACCTGGGTAGCCATACATTCCCGGTCAGCACGCGCAACAAGCTGGCGCAGCAATACGTTAGCCAGGGGCTGAACCTCGCATACGGGTTCAATCATGCCGAGGCACGCCGGGCATTCCGTGAAGCGGCACGGCTCGACCCCGGGCTTGCGATGGCCTACTGGGGTCAGGCACTCGTGCTCGGCCCCAACATCAATGCGATGATGGAACCGAACGAGGAGCCGCAGGCCCTGGAGATCGTACAGCAGGCCAAATCACTCATGGCGAAAGCATCGCCCAGGGAACGGGCGCTCATCAACGCCCTTGAAAAGCGTTACTCAGGAAAAACCGAGCACCGGATGGCGAACAACAAGGCTTACGCGGAGGCGATGCGGGAAGTGCACCAACGTTTTCCGGATGACCTGGATATCGCGATGCTTTATGTGGAGTCGATGATGGATCTGCGTCCGTGGGGCTACTGGATGCTTGATGGGCGCCCGTATGAGGGAACAGCTGAAATCGTGGCGCTCACCGAAGAAGTGATGCGGCGCAATCCCAAACACCCCGGCGCGCTGCACATGTATATTCACCTCATGGAACCGACAAGCACGCCCGAGCGGGCGGAGAAGGCGGCCGATACCCTGCTGACGCTGATGCCGGCGGCGGGGCACATGATACACATGTCATCGCATATCTATCAGCGTGTGGGCCGGTACGCCGATTCAATGAAGAGCAATCGGCTTGCCATCGCGGCTGACGAGGATTACATCGCACAGTGCCGCGCCCAGGGAATATACCCCATGATGTACTACCCGCATAACATTCACTTTCTCTGGTTCGCTGCCACGGCGGACGGTCAAAGCAAGATTGCAATCAAATCTGCACGGGAGGTTGCCGGTAAAATAGACGATGCAGTACTAAAGGAGATGCCGCTGACAGCGATATTCCGCATGGTGCCGTACTGGACGCTTGCGAGATTTGGGCATTGGAAAGAGATTCTTGAGGAACCCGCGCCACCGTCCACCAACCTATTTTTGAAAGGAAGCTGGCACTATGCGCGCGGCCTCGCGTTTGTCGCGACGGAGCAACTGCAACAAGCCGAGCAGGAGCTGGGAACATTGCGCGAGATCATGCAGGACGCATCGCTGGACATCCCGCTTTTCTCGAAAAATACCGCGCGCACCGTGCTCAATGCCGCACCCGAAGTGCTCGCCGGCGAGATCGCCGCTGCACGTGGACAATTCGATCAGGCTATCGCACACCTTGAACGGGCGGTTCGCCTAGAAGATGCCCTGATATACACGGAACCCTTGGAATTTCACTTTCCGCCACGGCTGGCGCTGGGTGCTATCCTGCTGGAATCAGGGCGTCCGGCCGAAGCCGAGACCGTATATTGGGAAGACCTGCGGCGCAATCGCGACAACGGTTGGGCGCTTTACGGATTGATGCAAGCGTTGCGCGCGCAAAAGAAAGATGATCAGGCGGCGCTTATCGAGACACGTTTCAAAAAGGCGTGGGCGCGTGCCGACATCGAGCTGAACGCATCCCGCTTCGGACGACGGGATGTAAAGGTGTAAGACTATAAGACGTAGCCTACCTCAAGGAATCTCTGAACAAGTCCTGAATTTTCCAGCAACGGGCTCCACGGAAGACTTATTTCAGAGGTTCCGTTCTCCTGAAGAAACCTGGTGCAAACCTTCCGTTTCTATTCGATGCCATTTAAGCTCTTCGTCGCTCTCAGTCTTTGGTCTTCAATTTCCCCTCGTTCGCCGCTATGAACGCACGGATGTCATCCGCCATCTGTAGCAGCCTTAGCCATTGTTCCTTATAAAGCGTCACGGGAAACCGGCCCATCCCATACACTGAAAGCGCCCCTTTTTCGCTCACTTTCATGCTAATACCGGTACCGGCTCCTTTTTTGAGCGCTTCATTTTCTTTGCGCAACCGCTCCAATTCGGCTTTTATATCTTCGTCTGACATCGTTCCTCCGGGATTATTGATACAAAATGAGTATGCCTCATTTTTTATCGGAAGTACCACCTTTGCGCTATCATATCGTGACTTAGCATCCGGTACCTCCTGCCCTGCAGTACGACTGCTGGCTTGGCCGGCTTGGTTGGGATGCGTAAATCTGCTCCGTGCGGCATCCCGCCTTCGATTCGGTAAAATATCCGGATAAAGGCCGAAAGATGGAACTGACTGACGTTATTCCGGACTAATTATTAGTGGGCTCTTTAAGATTGCGCACCCACGACACTGCATCGTTGTTGCCGTAATCTTTCCATCCTGAATTCGTCATCGTCACATTCGAAGAAGAACATTCATGCGTAATCCACTGCAAAATGATGCCTTGGGTAAATTGATTTTGCGCCTTACGGTTGGCATACTGATACTCCTGCACGGAGTATTCAAAATACTCAATCCAGGCTCTCTCGAATTCATCAGTAAACAACTTTCCGGTCTCAATTTACCGGCGGTTCTGGCTTATGGCGTTTACGTGGGCGAAGTGATTGCGCCCCTGATGATTATTCTGGGGATTTTTTCTCGCTTGGGCGGACTGCTTGTTTTTGGGAATATGGTATTTGCGCTGGCGCTGGCACACCGCAGCCAGTTTTTCTCATTGACGAACAATGGCGGCTGGGCGCTGGAGCTGCAAGGTTTCTATTTATTTTCCGGTCTTGCGATATTATTCCTTGGTAGCGGTAGAATGGCGATAAGACCCGATTGATCCGGCAGCCTGGCGAACTTGAAAAATTGAACCGGAAATGACTGAACGAGGATAGATTTGAAGACCAAGAATCGTGCTATTGCTTGGAATAGCGGCGCAATACGAACTGGCTGGGTGCTTTCGCGGCCGATTTCCTTACGGTCCAGCAGGCTGCCCGTCACGACTCACAATGGACGGACAAATTGGTTATGCGCGTAAAGCCTCCAGAATCTCCCCATTCCACTAATTCCGAGCAATGCAGATGGCATGAGGTCGCGGATATGCCGGAACTGCAGAATGTAGCGTTGGACATGATACTTGCCAGTGCCGCCACGGCCATCCAACAACGCGGACAATTTCATCTCGTACTTGCTGGGGGCGACACGCCGCGCGCAATCTACAAACAGTTACGGGCAGCGCACACCGACTGGTCAGCCTGGTATATCTACTTCGGTGACGAACGTTGTGTGCCACCCACCGATCCCAGGCGGAATTCTGTCATGGCCGATGAGGCGTGGCTCGATTATGTCGAAATTCCTGCGGATCAGCTATATACCATTCCAGGAGAGCTTGGCGCTGATCTGGCGGCTTGCGAGTATGCTCAGACCTTGAATGCCGTTGGCATGTTTGATCTGACGCTGCTCGGACTGGGCGAGGATGGCCATACCGCCAGCCTGTTTCCCGGCCGCGAATGGGGCATCGAATCCGATTCGCCCGACGCGCTGGCGGTACTGGATGCGCCCAAGCCACCGGCACAGCGCGTATCACTCAGCGCGGCCAGGCTCAGCCGTTCGCGGCAGGTCATATTTCTGGTCAGTGGCGAATCGAAGCGGGATGCGGTGGCGCGATGGCGCGCGGGTGAAAATATTCCTCCGCGGGCAATAGCGCCGGAGAAAGGTGTCGATGTGCTGATCGAATCGGTGTTACTAAAGGACCTTTAACAGAGATATCCTTATTTATCCGTGGATTCGTCATTCTTCGGTTTGAATCTGAAGCGGCATAAGTTGCCGCCGTGGACCATGCATTCGTGTTGCTCGACCTTGCTTTCGGTGAAGGTCTCCATCAGGCCCCTATCCAGATGGCAAATATCGGCATCTCTCACCGCCATCCGGTGAAACACACAGTTATCAGCTTCGATTACCGTCTCCCCGCCCGGCAATGTCGCCGTTTTTGCATTATAGCCAAGCTGATCCATTACCTCGGCAAGCTTCTCGACCTTCTCCGCATGCGTGGCCAGGCCGGAATGTTCGCTGCGAAGCTGGCGCCCAACACCCGCGCCAATCTCGCTCAGACGCTTGCTCATGTTTTCCGCACCCTCTTCATTCTGGACGGAAGCCACTACGAGTTGCGCAAGCCACGAATACTGGCGCGGAAAGCTTTCCCGGCCAAGCTCGGTCAAAACATAAAGCTGTTGCGGACGCCCTCCTCCTGAAGGCCGCGTGGCGCCGGCCTCCACCAATCCCGCCGCTTCCAGCGAGGCAAGATGCTGCCGTACCGCGTTACGTGTAATCTCAAGTCCTTTCGAAAGCTCATCCACGCTCAGTCCCGGCTTGCCCCTGCGCAGCAGCTTGAGCAATTGTTTTTGCCGTTCACCCATAGTATTAAGCATTTCGCGTCCCTTCCTTTCTCCCCACTTGGTAATTATAAGAATTTATTATGGAACACATTATCGTCTGTTGCATCGACAATAGCATACAACATTAAGACACTTTAAGCATGGGAAAGTTGACAAAATGTCGCAGATGTCTTATGGTTTTTTTCAACCTCAGAATAATCCAGAATTATTCATCGCTGTCGATGGATAACGCTTCGCACCCACGCCCGCAACATTACGAAGACCAGAATACCTCGCTTCGCACCTTTTGTCCGGCCACCCTCTATATAGAGAAAGCAGGATCATCGGATCGTACAGACATGGAATCCATTGAGAATGAGTCACAAATGGTACCTGGATGATCCTGAATCGGGATCTCGCGTCTGCGCACGGTTACTCTCTCCAAGCCGGAAAATCCGGCAAACCACGGAAAAAATCCATATCGTGGTTGGGCCAAAGTTCCGCATCTTCCCTACTGGCCAGCGCCTTGAGCTTGCGGATGCTCGCGAGCGCCAGCGTCTCGTTATCCTGCCAGCAATAACCCGGCGCAATCTCCTCCGACAGGTTTTCACCCAGATCGGCGGCATCGCCGCACAGGATGACGGGCGGCCCCTTTCTCAATTCGATAAACAATGACATATGCCCTGCCGTATGGCCGGGGCTGGCGATGGCATGCACGCCGGGGGCCACCACATATTCACCCCTTTTTACCCGCCACAGATTCGCATGGACCAGCTCATCGGCAAATACGCTGCCATCCAGACCGGTACTTGCTACAGCCAATTCATCGCCTTGTATGTGGACCTCGCATCCCGGCAGATCGCAAAGCCCGCCTGCGTGGTCAAAGTGCAGATGGCCAATAAATACGACATCTATATCTGATGGCGTGAGTCCCAATTTTGCCAGGTAGCGCGGGATACGCTGCTCTTCCCGCATGACGGGCGCTTCCACCAGCGGCCGCATGGGATCAAAATACCTAGCACGCAAGAGCGGATCGGCCAGCTTGCGATAGTCGCATCCCACATCGTAAAGGATACGCCCGTTGGGTGTTTCAATCAGATAGGCGAGTATCGGCGCATTGATGAATTTGCCATGACCGTAATTACGTGTCGAGATGGTTTTATCATAGCGGACCGTGCCAGTGAGCAGCGGCCAGATTTTCGGGGCGCGAGACATAATTAAGGATTACGACTCCGGGGAACGATGATGTCCATCATAGAGAAGAAAAGTGTATGCGGCATTATGTATGATATGCCTAAAAAGGCCTTATTTGACAACTTCCGATCCAACGGGGGAAACCATGAATTCGTCATTCCGGGCTTGATCCGGAATCCAGCCCACTGTACGCCTGCTCCAATCTACATAATGCAGTATTACGCCAGGATTACTCAACGGGCAAACCGCAAAACGGGACACTCATAAATTTGGCTCTTCAGAAATGCCCATACATCAATTGAAAGCGCTTGGACAGTCAATCTGGCTCGACCACATCGACCGGGATCTTATCCGCGGCGGCGGCTTGAAGAGAATGGTGGATGAAGGCGAAATAGGCGGCATTACCACCAACCCCGCTATTCTCGCGAACGCCATCAGCTCGGACGCCGGATATGCCGAGGATCTGCGCGCCCTCCTCCGCCAGGGACACACTCCCGCAGCTGCGTACGAAAAACTTGTCATTCCGGAAATACGCGCTGCAGCCGACATACTGCGCCCGGTTTATGAGAATACGCACCGCCGCGATGGCTATGGCTCATTGCAGGTCGCCCTGGCATTGGCCGATGATACCGTGGCAACAGTGGAAGAAACCCGCCGCCTGTGGCGCGAGGTGGGACGGGAAAATCTCCTGATCAAAATTCCGGCCACCGAGGCCGGCATTCCCGCCATCACCCAACTGACCGCCGAGGGGATCAACGTCAACGTCACCCTGCTCTTTTCACAAGCCGGGTACGAGCGCGCTGCGCAAGCCTACCTTGATGGACTGGAACAGCTCATCGCACGCGGCGGAGACCCTGCCGCTGTTGCCGGCGTGGCAAGCTTTTTCATCAGCAGGCTCGATACCGCCGTCGATGCCCTCATCTCCTCTCACTTGAACCAGTGCGGCTGGATCAAGACCTATAATGCGCTGGAACGCGAGTCGCTCAGAAATCTCCTTGGCAAAGTGGCTATCGCCAATGCCAAAGTAACCTATGAACGCCATGAGGCGATATTTTCAAGCCCCCGCTGGAATGCGCTCGCCGCTCAGGGAGCGCGAAAGCAGCGGCTACTCTGGGCCAGCACCGGAATCAAGAATCCGGCTTATCGCGACATAAAATATATCGAGGCACTGATCGGCCCGGATACCATGATCACGGTTCCCCCGGCAACACTGGCGGCTTTCCGTGAACGCGGAAGAGTGCACCTCAGCCTGCGGGAAGACGTCGCCAGCGCAGCCGCCCTCCTCGGCACGCTCAAGACGCTGCGCATCCCGCTCGACGATCTTGCCAGCAAACTGCTATCCGATGGAGTGAAGCAATTCAGTGCCGCATACGAAAAACTCATTGATGCGATGCCGCATTCTCTTCCGTAGCGTCGTCCGCATGGTGCAGTACCTGGGACACAAAATGTGCGGAAACATTCATGACAAAAGGCACCAGCAGGATAACGACCAGCAATGCCAGCAAGGCCGTGTTGACGCTGACCCCGATCTCTCCCCGCATGACTTTCTTGAAGAACCACGCGCACACCCAAATAACTCCCACCAGGAACGCGGAACCTATCATTATGTAATCGCTGTCATCCATCATTCTGAACCGGTTGGGTTAAAGAGGCGGGAGTGCGTGGTTTTTTAGCGCGCGTCCTATGGCGAGTCGCCTAAAGGTGAAAATCGAGGACGCAGGAATCATCGGGAGATCATAGTGTTAAGCGGACAATAAGCTGCCGACCGCAAGATTCAGGATCATATCTTCAATCAGACTACGAATATACTATTGCAGCCCATGAAGATTCAACATCATCATCATCATGGATCAGATCAATTCGATTAGGCGGAAGGAAATTGACCCTACCCCACAAAACAGCGCCGGTGGATTCAACCGGTACTAATGCTGGGGTAGGGTCACCGGGCAACGGACCCCTTCAGTAGACATAAGGAATGAGCCGCCAGGTACGGACGCGATAGGCTTCGTATGTGGCTCCAAAATGCTCCGCGAGCAAACGCTCTTCGGAGTGGATACGCGCAATGAGAGGCGGGATGAACAGCACCGCCAGCGCCACGCCAATAATTGAGCGGAATGCAAGACCCCACCCAAAGACGCTGACAAGAAGTCCGAGGTAGCTGGGGTTGCGCACTAGGCCGTATATGCCGTCGGTTATGAGTTGATGGTTCTTCTGGATGGCGACCAGGCCACTGAATCGCTTGCCGAGCACAAAGACCGGCCAAAGCCTGAGCGCACCACCGCCAAAGAAAAGCATAACACCCAGCCAGCGCACGCCGTTCCCGCCAAAGGTCAACAGGTCGGTGCGGTCGGAGAAGGCCGGCAAAAATCCATCCAGAAGGCCGATGATTAGGAAAGCGAACAGCACCCAGCGATTACCGCGATCTTCCTTTTCGCCCGGGCTGAGATTGCCGCTGGTAAAGGCAGCCGCAATCGTCAGTCCCAACGTCACCACAACAAGGGCGACCCGTGCAGGATGCGACAGAAAGGGTCCGATCCCGCCGCAGCCCCAGGCGGCAAGTCCTAGCCAGACAACAACCGAAACGAGTGCGATCAGGAAGGTAATCATTCTGGACATATCAAGCTCCCCTATCCGCATGCAGATTGCAGGACCCCCTCCACACCCGCAATCTTCCGGAGGCAGCTCACGAACGGAAAAATAGTACGGTAAGCTTCAGCAGATATTCCGGTAAGGACAAATACATGGATACCCTGAGACTACCCGTCCATGTATTCATCGTGCAGCCGCCACCACTGATACGGTTCCGTCTGCGGCGTTCCTTTTGGCGACTCTTCCCAAGTTTCCTGCCGGCCGAGCGGCGTGAGATCGAGAAGTGTCCAGACGGTCCCGAGTGTCTCAACGCCGCGTCCCGTGGTGAAATATGTGCGATAGATATTGCCGCCGTCGCGATAGAAGACATTGAGGCCGAAATAGCGGGGCACGTCGAAATCCGCGTTGAAATCGTCCATGGTCGAGAACCACGGCATTTGCCAACCCATGCGTTTCCGGAACGCCTCGATCTCATCCACCGGGGCACGCGAGACGAAGACCAGCGCGGTGTCGCGCGTGTGAAGATGCGCGAGATGCGGGATCTGGTCGCCGACCATGGCACACCCCGTGCAAGGCGCGGGATCGGCCGGCCTGAGCATGTGATGATAGACAATGAGTTGTTTTCGCCCGCCGAACAGGCCGGGAAGGTCGGTCTTGCCGTCCGGTCCGTCGAATTCATAGGTTTTTTCAACCTTCATCCATGGTGCGCGGCGGCGTTCGGCGGCGAGCCTGTCATGCGCCTTCGTAAGTTCCTTTTCCTTGCTAAGCAGCGTCGCATGGGCTTCCAGCCATTCGTTGCGGGATACGATTTTTCGGTTCTCCATTTCAATTCTCCTTTGAGAGATCAGCAGTCAACAGAGAGATCAACAGGGTCAGACTCGATTGATCTTGAATTGTTCTGATTTCCTATCCCACCCTTGGCCTTGGACTCTACCCACCTCTTCAATTTCTCTTGAATATCTCGCTTGAACGATCATTTCCCAAGACCCAAGCTTTGTTTGTCGCTTCTTTGATCGTGTTAATGCTCTTGACCATCATTCTGGCAACACCCCATACTCAACCGGGAATTTGACGTAAAACAGTTCCAATTTTTCTTTTCTCAATAGGGCCAGGAAATGCTCGGTTTCATCCTCGCTCATGATAAATCCCACCTCTACCGGCAAGTCCGCGCCCAGCTCAATAAAGGTTGCTTCGTGCAACCTTCCGTGCCGCCCGAACCCCGCAATGGCACGCACTGCCGTACCTCCATGAATACCGTGTTTTTTTGCGTACTCTAATAACCATTCAAACAACAGTATGCCGCGGTGCTCGCGGTGCTCGCTCACATAAAACTTGAGAAAGGTTCCCTGCATACGGGCCTCTATTTGCGACGAACTGGGATCAATGCTGCACCAGCCATTTGATGGTCAATATTCCCAGCACTGTCATTGCCAGAGAGCCGGCCAGGTGCGAAAAGACGATGGTGAAAGCCCAGCCATATTGCTCGCGCAGCAGGAGCGCGACCGTTTCCGCGGAAAAGGTCGAGAAAGTGGTCAAGCCACCAAGAAAGCCGGTGATGATGAAGAGCCGCCCTTCTGGCGGCAAGGTGGTATTGTGAGAAAAATACTCTACTGCAACACCCACGAGATAGCCGCCCATGATATTTGCAGCCAAGGTGCCGAAAGGAAGAGTGGGAAATACCGGATTCAACATCGCACCCAATCCCCAGCGAAGCCATGCTCCCAGTGCCGCGCCTAATCCCACCGCAGTTACAGCATAGATGCTCACTTTTTTTATCTCTGATTTATTGATAAAGCTTGCATACGGCAACGGAGCCCATAAAGTCCGGCTAACACTGCTAATTCTATTCTCCAGATCAATATTGCATTGAACAACATATCCATACCATCCCTGAACGACTGGTTCTATTGGGATCTTGCATCCTTTACGGCGGTCTTCGCAAAGATCAGCCTGGAAAAGGGTTAGAGCTGGCTCTTGTTCCGCCACCCAAACCCCCGCTTCGGCGAGGTGCCGGAGGCAAGTTATTCAGCCAGCAGATTTACCGGCACGTCCAGCGCGCGTGACAGGGCAGTCAATACGGCTATTGTTCCCACCCTTTTTCTGCCCTCTATTTGACTGAGAAATGGCTTGCTTATCCCAGCTTTCTCCGCCAGGGCTTGCTGAGTCAGTTTGCGATAAGTCCGCCATGCCTTGATGGGATGGGTGCCCTCAAGGATTGTGTGGGTGACCTCCCCAGGGATGCGGCTGCCGTCATCCACGGCCTTTGCTTTATCGTAGAGTGCGATACCGCCGATATCCGCCGAGGCCTTTACCAGACGCTCGAATATTTCTATGGGAACAATGGCATATTCCCGTTTGCCGTTTCGTTCGATGAACTGAATATCACTCATCTGTATATGCCTCCACGTGACCCGATCGCCAGTATGATTATCACCAGGTGGCCGTTGTCTATTTCGTAAATTACCCACCAGTTCCCCAACCATAGCCGGAAGCCGGAGCGGCCCTCCGCTTTTTGATATTATTATTCGAAGCATGCGGATTTTCCGCCAGCTGCTCGATCATGCCATGGATCGTGATCAACGTATTGCGGGAGCACCAATCTCAGAATTTTGAACGCTTCGCGGCTGCATTCAATCCTGAACATTTACTAATATTAGCATAGTGCTAACTCCATGGCGAACGTCAACGGTTTTGTTGCGCCGAAATCCCTCTCCAGTTTGCTGAGAGCGCCACTATAGAATCATTGCGGTGATAGGCATCTCGGGCTTTTTGATTGACCGCCGAGCCTCAAACAATTAGTATATGCACCTCTCCAATTCCCCGATAGCTCAGTCGGTAGAGCGACGGACTGTTAATCCGCAGGTCCCAGGTTCGAGCCCTGGTCGGGGAGCCAAGTACATAGAATTATCTTCCTTAATCATCAGTTACTTAGGCCGCGTATAGGCTTCTTGTGGTGGTACTTTTATGGTACCATCTAATGAAACTATTGCTTAGTAGAGTTCTCATCTTGGAAATCCGCTACGTTTACCTACGGGGTAAGGCCCATTACTACCAACGTAAAATGCCGAGGGATTTACTCTCCCGCTACCCGGTTCTACTCATATCAAGGTTAACCTAAAAACTACCGACCCCTCATCAATTGCTAAAAAGGTACGCGAACTCAATAGGCGCTACGAGTCAACCTCCTCCTTCTCTCCCACGTCCAGGAGCATATTGGTGCCGTGATCCCACCCCGGCAGGTCCTTTACGCTCCCCCTCCAGTTTCCTCTTCAGGTTTTCCACTTAATCTCTCTAAGGGTTCTCTTTAGTTATTTCTACTGGTTCCATACTGTACAGCCAGTGTTATCATTGGGGGCCTTACAACCCTTAAGGAGTCCCCACCATGAAGTCCAATTATGTAGCAGGCGTTGTACTACTTCTAGTTGCAGGAGGAGCTACTGCCAGTTGCCTCCCAGAACCCGGCTCTATAATTTGTCAGGACTCCCAAGGTGAGTACCACGTAGCCCCGCACTCTGAGGACTCTATAAATAAGACCTATGAGCCTCCCAAGAGTGCTTCGCCTTCTTATGAAACAAGTAGCCTTAGCTCCGCTCTAGACACCTCAGATGGGCGTCCCAACACTACCAATATAAAGGATGACCCTAAGGAGTACTTTAGGCAGTACCAGCAGTAAGAATACCTAAACAGCAACACCTCAGAAGGCCATCCTAATCGGTGGCTTTCTCTTGCCTGAATCCCTTCCGCTTTAATTCCTCCTCCAGGGTCACTCCCTGACCCCTCTAGAATCCTGCACAGCCGTGTAACCATATGGCACTCGCCCGCCATTGAAATATCCACCCCGCTCGATCTTTGACATGCTGCGAAGGGTGTCTGCGCTGATCTGTCTACTGTAGTGCTCATCGAAGATCTCCAACATTGATTCCATCATCCAACCGGAATCCGTGCGGTTATGCTTGCGAGCGTGTATCACCGCACCCGGCCCATCCCCGTTGGCGCGCGGGATTTCAGCCCCCATCCCATCAATCCACCCACCGTCAACATCGCCAGCGAAATACCCACCACGATCGGTGCCGTATAACGCGACTGCTCAATTGCATCCAGCCCCTTATCAAAAATGTTATCGGCGCTCTTGTTGAACTCCTCCGCCCGCGCTATTGCTTCCTGCAAGGTCTTGTGCAACGCCTCGGCATGGGCATCTCGTGCCTGAGTCAGCGCCGTTTTCAATGATTCCCGCAATGCCTGCAATTGTTCCTTCATTTTGTCCGCGACATTCATCTCTCTTCTCCTTCTATGGTTAAAAGTAATTCCCGTTACCATTGGATCGCATCCACCGCTGCTAGCGTGGCGGCCGCGTCGATTTCCGCCTTGCACCCCTTGGCGTGGTTGTGCAGCTCCAGCGCGTAGCTGGCCAGCGCTGCCGGCGCCGATCATCGCTTCGTCATCCAGTGTCACCCTGCTGTTATCCTGCACCGTCCGGTCGATCGAGAATGGCTGTCCGCCCGCAATGGCGGCTTGCGCTGCCAGTGAGGCGACGCTGATGCGTGCACGCTGCGCTGATCGCTATTGAACATCTTGCTCAGGTACGAAAACCCCGCCGCCTCCAGCGTATCGCGCCGTGAATTGATCTGAGCGTGCGCATCCGCCTTGACCTGCGCCAACGTCCGTGTTGGCGTAACGACGCTTGCGGCTTTCCAGCGGGTTATGTATTTCTGATAGGGCCGAAATGCGGTCACCCCTATAGGCCGGTTACGGTTTATTGGGGTAGGGTCACTATCTCCTCTCCATCCTTCCAATCCTTGACTACCAGCCGCTGACAACGCCAATCCGAAGGTAGCGATTGCTATCAAGACTTGAAGCGCAGTGCCAGCGAATATTTGTGAGTGCCCATAAAAAAAGCCCACCGAATTGGCAGGCCAGTAATGCAAAAACCCATTGGGTTATGGGTGGGTTTACGAATTACGTGACTTTCGAGTGGCTTTCTCTCACTCTATACCTTGTATTTACAGGTGCTTCCCGTATATGCCCAGGAAATTGAATGACCCGATATTTGGTACGCCATCGTACAGATAAAACTCGTGAAAAGAGCATAATAAAAATGTCCAATCAAAACGAGGAGAATCAAAATGACTCTCGGAACAATTCTTATGATTGTGCTGATACTTGCGCTGGTGGGTGCGATTCCGGCATGGGGTTACAGCAGCGGCTGGGGTTATGGTCCGAGTGGGGGTATCGGAACCATACTGTTAATAGTGCTCATTTTGGTTTTATTGGGGCACATATAGTCGATTGATCCGAAAGCTATGCATAATGCTTTTCCGGCGATGTGACTAGTGCGTGCACCTATGTCGCCCGCGGTGAGGCATGGCCCGCCTACAAGCGGGCTTTAGACACCCAATTGGCGATTTATACCGGCAAGCCACCGACCGCTGATTGAGATCCGTCCTTGGGCTTGAAGTCGTCATCCGAATTTTTCGTTCAGTTTATAAGTCCTGATCCTAGCGAGGCTGTCTAATATTTTTAGAATAATCCGCACCCCTTGCGACGGTTCGCCGCGAGGCCCACGAGGCCGGCGAGCAACAGCCAGCCTGTCGCGGGGAGTGGCACGGGGGCCGCTTCTACAGGGATATCCACGGGGCCGGTGCCATTGCCGGGCGTGGCCCAGGAAAGCGAGTTGATATTGTAGCTGACTCGGCCATAGGTGAAGTCCAGCGCCAGGAAGAGATTACCTGCGAATTCCTTGGCAAGGTCCAGCGTAAAGCTTGAAGTGCCGCGATTCGACGCGTTGGCGGCGTCCCATGGGTTGTAGGTGACATCGAAATTGCCGGCAAGAAGATCCTGGCTGCCATGAACCTTCCCATCGCCCTGATCGACATAGTAGGCGCCGGAAAACGGCACATAGCTGTAGTAGATGGTGCCGCCGCCATTTTCATAAGCGCTAGGGTTATAAGGTCCGGTCAGTGAGAAATCAAAAACGATGGATGTTGCGCCCGGCACCAGGCCGGAGAACTGGAAGATGTCGAGTCGATCGCCGCCCATCCACTCCGGCGCGCCCGTGCCCGTAACGCCGGTCGTGCCGGTGGCAACGACGGTCGGCGCAACCCAGTTGTTGGAGAAATTGCCGCCAGCCTCGGGCAGGATAAGGGCAGATTCTGCAACGGGGGCCGTGATCGAGGCGGCACAAGCCAGCACCGCAACGTAGCGTTTCCGAGCTGACATCGCTACAACGGAAGTTAAAAAACTTTCTTTCTTCATGTATTCCTCTTGGTTTTTTATACTACTAAAACCCAAACAGCACTAATCACCCCTATATCTTACCCATTTCGATAGTTCGGTCTATTGGACTGAGGTACACCAGAGTAGAGATGTCACGTTTTTCCGGCATCCGCACTT
The DNA here is from genome assembly GCF_000832065.1 of Nitrosospira sp. NpAV. Classification (GTDB taxonomy): domain Bacteria; phylum Pseudomonadota; class Gammaproteobacteria; order Burkholderiales; family Nitrosomonadaceae; genus Nitrosospira. The sequence continues at coordinate 242,178 of NZ_JXQM01000019.1, forward strand.
TGCATTTCCTCAACCTACCGCGAAAATCTCCAGGGAGGAATGGGCAGAATTACGCCACAGCCTAACCCAACCTACTACGACTAGCCGCTTCTTCCGCCGAAACTAACGATGCGGTATAGTCGATGCTTTCCCCGAAATAGACAATCGTGATGGCCCGCTCGCCCAGATTTATCCTTCTCGGCCAACCGCAACACGTTATATTACGTGGCAACAATCGAACTGAGATTTTCTGCGCAAAAGCGGATTATCTTTTCTATCTTGAAAAGGTACGGTCAGCCTGCAAGAAACACCACTGCGGGTACCGGCAGTTGTTCCAATGGGTCTGGGAAATGACTGGTTCAAGCGAAGTATTCAAGACCTATCGATCCGTTTTCCATTGACCAATAACGTCCGAAAGTAAACATCCGAAATTATGAGGTCATCCAACATCACGAATACCTCTCGATGGCAATATCGGATTCGTGTATCGTTTGACCTCGACGACACACTGACCAGCCATTGCTGCAAAGTACCGATTGAAACAAGCCTGTTTCCTACGTTCGTTCATCACTGGCTGGGCGAACCGTTACGCCGTGGAACCAAAGGGTTATTTCGTGAGTTGCGTCACCGTGACTGTAGCGTCTGGATATATACGAGTTCTGGACGATCGCCCGCTTATATCAAACGCTGGTTCCTACTTCACGGAATTCGCATCGACGGCGTCGTTAATGGAAACCATCACCACCGCGCGGTAAATCGGAACCACCTGAAGCGTTTACCTTCGAAGTTTCCGCCGGCGTTCGGTATCGACCTTCATGTCGATGACTCGGAGGGCGTAAAGATGGAGGGAGACGAACTCGGCTTCCGGGTTCTGGTTATCCATCCTCACGACGAGCACTGGATAGAGAAAGTGCTGGAGGCTGTGGCCACGCTTAAACACGCCTAATCTCAATTTGTTGGGGGATGCCGAAAAGGTAGTCAGGGAAAAATTTCCGGGACAATCATTTCCGGCGGAACCGGATTGCGTGTGTACTCTGGGTGGCGTTCCCTCGAGGGCAACTCAATCTTAGGTCGTACGAGTTCTTCATAAGGTACCAAATTGAGTAAATGATTAATGCAATTGATACGCGCCGCTTTCTTGTCAGTGGCCTGAACTATCCACCAAGGTGCCTCGGAGATGTGAGTGCGTTCCAGCATGACTTCTTTCGCTTCGGTATATTTTTCCCAGCGCACGCGGGATTGCAGATCCATTGGGCTCAGTTTCCACTGTTTCAACGGATCGTGGATGCGGCCAAGGAAACGTAGATACTGCTCGTCGTCAGTGATCGAGAACCAGTATTTGACGAGCTGGATGCCCGAACGAACCAACATCCGCTCGAATTCAGGAGTGGAGCGAAAAAATTCGTCATACTCATCATCGGAGCAAAAGCCCATAACCCTTTCGACACCAGCCCGGTTATACCAACTGCGATCGAATAAGACAATTTCGCCAGCCGCCGGTAAGTGAGTGACGTAACGCTGGAAGTACCATTGGGTTTTTTCGCGGTCGTTGGGTGCCGGCAAGGCAACAGTTCGCACGATGCGCGGATTTAACCGCTGGGTAATACGCTTAATGACACCACCCTTGCCGGCAGCGTCGCGGCCCTCGAACAAGATCACCATGCGATGCTGGTTGGCTACCACCCAATCCTGCAGTTTTACCAGTTCACCCTGTAGACGAAGCAGCTCTCGAAAATATCGCTGACGCGTTATCTTGGACGCTACATCTGGCAAATAATGTTCTGCGGCGATCCCATCAAAACGACTATCATCGAGTTCCAGCTCCAGCTCCTCGTCATAGCTGTCAAGTATTTCCTGCTCTAAGCGCCGGTGCAGATCAAAGATGCCCTCATTGTCCATTAAGGTACAAATCCCCTAAAAGTATTCGCCAATATGCAGCATATTAATGTTTTCGAATTAAGAAAATATTACATTTCCTGATTTTTTGTGAATGGTCAAATTGGTGTTTTTTTGTGCAAATTGTAATATTTGCGTAACAAATACTGCATAGAATCCGAAGGCTATCATGCATAGGTGAGAATCCATGAAAAAGCCACTTCTATCCACCCTTGTTGTTGCTGTCGCTACGCTAGCCCTATCCTCTCCCGCTTTCGCAGACAAAGTTCGGCTGACTGGTTCCGGCGCGAGTTTCCCTGCGCCGATCTACCTCAGCTGGTTTAAGAACCTCAACAAAGCAAACCCTGATCTCGTCGTGGATTATCAGTCCAAGGGCAGCGGCGCCGGCGTACAGGACTTCCTGAATAAGACGGTCGATTTTGCTGCGAGCGATTCGGCGATGAAAACGGAAGACATGGCCAAGGTTTCTGAAGGTGTGCAACTTCTGCCGATGACCGCAGGAGAAATCATCGTCACCTACAATCTTCCGGGTAACCCCAAAGGACTAAAGCTGCCCCGTGATGTTTACCCCAACATCTTTCTTGGCAAGATCACTAAATGGAACGATCCCAAGATTGCTGCAGCCAATCCTGGCGTAAAGCTACCCGACGTGCCGATTACCGTAGTAGTACGCGCCGATTCCAGTGGCACGACCGCAGTTTTCACTAAACATCTGTCGGCCATCAATGCCGAATTCAAGAGTTCGCTTGGCGAAGGCAATACCGTGAATTGGCCAACAACCAACAAATTCATAAAATCTCCAAAGAACGATGGAGTGACCGCTACGGTACGCCAGACACCGGGCGCTATCGGCTACATTGAATACAGCTACGCAAAACTAGCCAAGGTCGAGTCCGCGCTATTACAGAACAAGGAAGGTAAATTTGTGGCTCCGGGTAATAGTGCCGAAACCCTGGCCGCCATCAAGATCCCTGAAGATATGATCGCTTGGGCACCCGATCCAGAGGGTGCCAATGCTTACCCCATCGTTACCTATACATGGATGATCTTCCGCAAGAACAACAACGATGCGCATAAGGCCAGAGCCATGCGCGACATGGTCGAATTTGGCCTCACCGAAGGACAGAAGATAGCGGACGCGTTAGGCTACATTCCGTTGCCGCAGTCGGTTGTTGAACAAGTTCGCAAGGCTGCTGCCAACATCAAGTAAGCAGTTCCACGCGGATCCGAGGTCGTGTCGCAACTCCGGATCCAAGAATGACTTATAAAATTAAGCGGGACGCTATGGAAAAGCCTTTTGCCCTTGATGTTGATACGGATTCCATCTGCCAACCCCCCTCGTCGTCCACTCTACTCATTGATCGGACATTCCGCATGTTCGCGCGCTTGGGCGTTTTTGTCGTTCTGGCCCTGGTGGTGGCGTTGGTTCTGGAAATCGGTGTTAAGGCGATTCCAGGCATCCAGAAATACGGACTAGACATGCTCACCGGTACGGTCTGGGATGTGGGTCAACAACAGTTCGGCATTCTGCCGGCTATCTGGGGAACGCTCTATAGTTCTTTGATTGCCCTGCTAATCGGTGGTTTCTTCGGAATTAGCATGGCGATTTTCTTGACACAGGATTTTCTGCCCGCGCGCTTGGCCGCAGTTTTCCGCACCATCGTCGAGCTGCTTGCAGCGATACCCAGCGTGGTATACGGACTGTGGGGGATTTTCGTCGTGATTCCGTTCATCCGCCCACTCACTGATGTGCTGAATGAGTCTTTTGGTTGGATCCCATTTTTCAGCTCTACGCTAAGCGGCCCTGGCCTGCTACCCGCCGCTTTGGTGCTTGCCATCATGATTCTGCCAACAATTGCCGCCGTGTCTCAGGATGCTTTGCGTTCGGTTCCCCTAAAGACCAAGCAGGCCGCCTATGGCATGGGGGCTACTCACTGGGAAGCCATTCTTAAGGTCATGGTGCCGACGGCGGCTACCGGTATTTTCGGCTCCCTGGTACTGGGTCTGGGCCGCGCGCTGGGTGAAACAATGGCACTCGCCATGTTGGTAGGTAATTCGAACCAGATTTCGCTTTCTTTGTTCGCACCCGCGAATACGCTGGCCGCCCTGCTGGCATTGAATTTCCCCGAAGCAGGGCCGAATGAAATTGGAGTGCTGATGTATGCCGCTCTGGTTCTTATGGTGATTACTTTGATGGTCAATATCCTCGGCTCGATGATGATCATGTACGCCCAGCGCGGGGTAAAAGCATGAGTGATACGCAGCCTCCCCCCTCCAGGGCAACTCCGAGTCTGCAGCGCAAGTTTGAAGGCCGGGCATTACGCAGCATGGTGCTGAGTGGCCTCGTATGGTTCCTTGCGATACTGACTAGCGTGCCCTTGCTTTCCGTGTTGTACATGTTGATTACCCAGGGCGGCGCACGTCTTAACATGGAAGTTTTCACCGAGCTTCCGCCGGCCGGTTTCGAGATGGACGGGGGCTTCGGTAACGCGCTCGTCGGTACTTTCTTCATGGTGGGTATTGCCGCGCTGATCGCAATCCCGGTAGGCATTATGGCCGCCATTTTCCTGGCCGAACTGGGGCCCAGCAGTAAACTGGCTACGGCCGCCCGCTTCGCGGCAAAGACGCTGACCGGCGTACCCTCGATCCTGGCCGGAGTCTTCGCCTACGCATTGGTGGTGATTACCACCGGCACCTATTCAGCGCCCGCTGGCGGTGTGGCGCTTGCGGTATTGATGCTGCCCATTGTCGTTTTGACGGCCGAGGAAGCCATGAGAATGGTTCCAAAAGTCATGAAGGACGCCGCCTATGGCATGGGCTGCACCCATACGCAGGTGATCTGGCAGATTGTGCTGCCGACCGGAATGCCCGCCATTCTCACCGGCGTGATGCTGGCGATTGCACGGGCAGCTGGAGAGACTGCGCCCCTGCTTTTTACGGCGCTATTCAGCAACTATTGGTTGCTGCAGGAAGGCCATCTGGCCGTCATGAGCCCTACGGCTTCGATGGCCGTGCTGATTTACAATTTCTCCGGCATGCCCTTCGACAACCAGCTTGAACTTGCATGGGCAGCTTCGCTGGTATTAGTGATGATCGTGCTAATCGTTAATATCGTCAGCCGAATTTTCGGCAAACCTAAGTTTTGAGCAAGGGAGTGACGGAATTATGAGCTCAACAATGCAGCAGCAGGCAACTCCTGATATCCAGTCAGCTACATTGGTGATGGACTGCAAATTGGACAAGATTTTCTATGGCAACTTTTTGGCCGTACGTGACAGCCATGTGCCAATTGAAAAGAACAAAATCACCGGTTTCATTGGACCATCCGGCTGTGGCAAGAGCACCGTGCTGCGCAGCCTTAACCGCATGAACGACCTGGTTGAGGGCTTTCGCTTCGATGGATATGTGCAGTTCCTTGGGCAGGACGTCTATGGCAAGGGCGTAGATCCTGTGGTCGTGCGCCGTTACATCGGCATGGTGTTCCAGCAGCCCAATCCTTTTTCAATGAGCATTTTCGACAACGTTGCCTTCGGTTTGCGCCTCAATCGTTATAAGGGCGATATTGGTGACCGGGTAAAGCAGGCACTGCAGGGTGCAGCATTGTGGGATGAGGTCAAGGATAAACTTAAGGTCAGCGGCCTGGCGCTTTCCGGCGGGCAGCAACAGCGCTTGTGCATCGCTCGTGCCATTGCCACCCAGCCCCAGGTACTGTTGATGGACGAGCCCTGTTCTGCGCTAGACCCAATCGCCACTCGCCGAGTCGAGGAGTTAATGGTCGAGTTGAAGAAGGATTACACCATCGCCCTGGTGACCCATAACATGCAGCAGGCGACGCGCGTTGCGGATACCACCGCATTCTTCTCCGTTGACATCTCGGAAGGAAGTCGTACCGGCTACCTGGTGGAGTTTGGGCCTACCTATCAGATCTTCGAAAACCCGCGCGAGAAGCTGACTAAAGACTATATTAGCGGCCAATTCAGCTGAGCCTCTGCGAGGAGAAAAGGATATGAAGGTTCAAATCGGCGTTGTTGGCGCTATCCTGACACTCGCCTCGTTGGCAGCACTGCCAGTGCAAGCGCAAAGCAACACGGAGTCCCTGGTCCTCAGCGGCGCGGGGGCGACTTTTCCGGCGCCATTGTATAAAGCATGGATTGCCGCTTACCGCAAGGTTGAGCCAGGGACAATAATCAAGTACGCTGAAGTCGGCAGTGGCGAAGGGGTAAAGCGTTTTCTTGCCAATACCGTGGACTTTGGCGCCAGCGATGCCGCCATGACCGATGCACAGATTGCTACTGCGCAGCATGGGGCGGTAATGGTGCCGGTTACCGCTGGCATGGTGGCACTCGCTTACAATTTGCCGGGATTGAACGGGCTGCTGAAGCTGGACCGGAACACCTATGCCGCAATATTGCTGGGCAAGATCACGCGCTGGAACGATGCCCGCATCCAGGCCACTAATCCCGGGCTCAATCTGCCTGATCGTGAAATCTTGCTGGCCGTGCGCCAAGACAGCAGCGGCACGACATTTGTACTATCCAATCATCTAAGCACCGCGAGTCCAGAATGGCACGACGGTCCCGGCACCGGCAAACTGGTCAGATGGCCCCGCAATGCGATGTTTGCCCGCGGCAATGAAGGCGTTTCATCGCTGGTGCAACGCAGCGTGGGATCGATTGGCTATGTCGAATACAACTTTGCCAAGCGCCTTGACCTGAAGGTAGCGCACCTGGAAAATAAGGAAGGAAGTTTCGTCGCGCCGAGCGAGCGTATTGGCGTGGCAACGCTGGCAGCAAATATCGGACGCATTCCTGCTGACATGCGCGCTTACATACCTGATCCTGTGGGAGCCGATTCATACCCTTTGGTGTCATTTACGTGGCTGCTGCTTAAGGAGCATTATAGCGACAAAATTAAGGGTGGGGCGCTGAAGCGCTTCATAACCTGGAGTCTGCAGGAAGGTCAGAACTTTAGCGGCGAGTTGGGGTACATACGCTTGCCAGCCGAAGTCGCGAAGCGCAGCAACGAGGCGTTGGCCAGGGTACATACTAGTCCCTAGCCACATCCGCCATAGCGCGGGGGATAGAACGCGCGACCGTGATCGGTGTTCCGGATAATTTTCCAATAGTACTCTTTTGCTGGCCGATGCCATGAATTCCTGTCGTATCCTCGACCTGGACGCCATCAGAAATTCCCTGGAGAAAGTGCAGGCACACTTCGAGTTGCTAAATAACCAACTTGATGAACCGCGTGACCCTTTCAACGATGTCGTTTGCAGTAATATGTTACAGGGCTATGCGCTAATTGATCGACTTGTCGTTGATGGTGTCGATTTGTTCGATCTACAGCAGATCGACTGGATAATCGAGATCAATGCGACGGTATTGTGTGGGGTCGATCCTGAGAAACGCAAAGAATTTTCCCAGCACATAGCCATGACCACTTCACGGTTCTTTGCTAACGATGAGGGGGCCATGCGCGGCCTGCTGGAGTGGTACAACTTGCACCGCGACAAATCGGCATGGAAGCGGGCAGCGGGTGTTTTTGTGTACATTCTCAGCAAGCCTCAGCTGTTTATTGAGGGGAACCACCGTAGCGCTTCGCTCATCGTCAGTTTTCTCTTGATGCGGGAGGGTCTACCGCCATTCGTGCTATCGGCCGACAATTTAGTCGCTTTCTTTAACCCGGCATCAGTTATTCGACGCACACCAAAAAACGGATTAGCCGCGCTATTCCAACTGCCAAAAATCAAGAAAAAATATGCTGCCTTCCTCGAAGCACAATCATCGTCGGAGTTCCTTCTCAAAGATTCTGTTGCAAAAAAAAATGTAAAGCAAAACTAACGATGCGATATAGGGGGCGCTTCCTTGAAATAGAGAATCGTAATGGCCCGCTTGCCCAGATTTATCCTTCCCGGCCAACCGCAACACATAATTTTACGCGGCAATAATCGGACTGAGATTTCTGTATAGAGGCGGATTATCGGTTCTATCTTGATAAATTGCGGTTGGCTTGTGTAAAGCATGGTTGTGATATCCACGCCTATGTACTAATTAATGACTAACCACGTACACTTACTTATCACGCCCCACGAAGAGCAAAGCTTGAGTAAAGCTTTGCAAATACTGGGGCGTTACTATGTACAATATTTCAATCATTGCATGCCACATAGAACTCAATCCAGTGCGTGCAGGCATGGTAGCGCATCCATCCGAATACCATTGGTCGAGTTATGGCTACAATGCCTTAAACCAGATCAATGATTTGGTAACTTCACATCCTGAATACCTGTGTTTAGGAAATAATGACGAGGAGTGCCGATGCGGATACCGGCTGTTGTTTAAATAGCATATATCTGAAGAGAGCATTAACGCAATCAGAGAAGCAACAAACAAAGCTTGGGTACTGGGAAATGACCAGTTCAAGCGTAGTATTCAAGAGAAATTGAAGCGGCGGGTGGAGCCCACGGCCAAGGGTGGGGATAGGAAATCAGAACAATTCAAGATCAATCGAGTCTGACCCCATTGATCTTTCTCTGTAATATCCCACCTGGTTCACCTTTCGACACACAGGCCCAAACACCTGGAGTGCTTCAGGCACATTTCTGATTCAACCCTGGCAAACGCTGACATGGATGTATTCCGTATTCAGAAGATTATCGGCCATAAGGTAATCGCCACTACTCAATGATATGTTAAAGCAGCGAACTCAGCAGTGGATGGGGTCACTGACATTATGAAAAATAGGAGTAACGAAAAATGGGACCAAAGGTGGTCTCCAGAGGATTGCACAGCGGGCTTAAGCGCCGAGAGCACGAAGTATGGAGCTTCTTATAAAACCAATAATTATTTTGATATTATAGCCCCAGGCTCGAACCTTGGTCGGTAGCCTACGTGGTCTTGCCAGAAAGCCTCTTGCCAAACTGACAAGCTGGTCCCCTGAAACCCAGCTTGCATTACTTGAATTGCTGGACGATTGTTTTATGAAGAAAAATATAGATGATGCAGTATTGACTTCAACAGATGAAGGTATCATTCAAAGTAAAACTGATGCGTTAATATCTGAAGATGAAAGAATTAAGGAAAAACATAAATTAAAGATAAAAAAAATAAACCGGCTGGAAAGAGAAAAAAAGCATCTACTTTCGTTGCTTGCAAGCAATAATTTTTCAACTCTTAAAACAAAAATAGCTTGGTTACTGAATCTTTATCCTCAAGCTCGCAATAGCGACGTTGTACTTGCATTGAAATATTGGGAAATATTCCAACCCGACATATACAGTGCAAAAGGTATTCTTCCACAAAATCTTTTCAAACTAGAACGATTACATTACATAGTTAGGGCAAGAGCAAAAATCCAAAATCAATATGGTCTTTTTAATGCTGAAGAAAAGATTCGTCGGCACCGGAAGCGTCGAGAAGAAACAATGCATGATGCAGTACTTGAGGATGTAATCCATCGTAATATCATTTCTATCTTTGCGGATGAGACCGGAAAAAATGGTGATTTTGTAATTGTTGCTGCCGTTTGGGTATTATCTGGCTACTCAGTTTTCAAAGTGACACAGGCGATTGATTTGTGGAAAAAGCAATCACCTTGGGTCAAGCAGGAAATTCATTTTTCAAGCCTTAGCAATAATGATTTACCTCCTCTAAAAGATTATTTGAATGTAATTCAGGAAAATCGAGAATTCCTTAGTTTCAAGATAATCGCTATTGAAAAATCAAAAACAAATAGAAAGATAGAGGATATTGTAATCAGGCTTTATGAACACATGCTTGTACACGGTGCGCAACATGAAGTCTCTAGTGGAAGAGTTGATTTACCCCGTGATATCGAATTGACCATTGATGAAGCTCAATCCCTTGATGGCTTCACCTTATCAGAGATGAAAGAACGTGTCACCGCAAGATTTAGAAGCAATTATGATCGAAAACTCATACTGTCTACCTTGCAAACAGTATCCTCTAAAAAGAACCATTTAATTCAATTAGCAGATTTATTAGCGGGTGCTTTTAATAGACGACTAAACCATCATGGGGATCGTAAGATCAAAGATGCGATGGCCGATACTATCATCAAGACACTCGAACTTGAACCTGATAAGTCAAGAATACCAGGGCTGGATGCGACAGCATTAATTCATCTTTAGCCTCAAAACGGATTACAGTTATTTCAAGTGTTCGAAAGATACCATGCAAAAAAGGCACCTGACGTTACGGTCCCGTCATTATTGAAAAGAATGAAAGAAAAATTTCACTATATCGTGAAACGAGGGAGCAAGAGAAGCGGATTTAATTCCACTGATCCGCACAGGATATCATGTTCGAATGATCGGAAAGGTCATGCCTCCTCCACTGTAAAGCCAGAAATCATAATCGATTGATTCAACCAGAAGACCACCTATAAAACGATTGTGATGCTCTGACTCAACCGAAACTGGACAAGTTAATGGAGCATGCCTCAAGTAGTGAGAAATTTTGTCGTTCTTCTTACTTAAGGAGTAATTATTTCTCATTACCAGAAAACCATTTTTCATGTCGCAATCAATTCAAAAATTTACGTTAAAGAAACTAGGTGTCTTCAAGAATTGTTCAATTCCTCAGACCATTAGGTTACTTAGATACAATCTTATTTATGGGTTTAATGGCTCGGGGAAAACGACTCTTTCTCGAGTATTCGGTAGCCTCGAAGCAGGTGTATTACGAACAGATTTACCCGATGGTGGAATGTTCGACATTCAGCTGAGTGATGGAGTAACCCTTAAGAGTACCGGAGACTATAGTGCCTTAAAGGATCGTCTTCTCGTCTTCAATGTGGACTTTGTTGAAGATAATTTCAAGTGGAAGGAAGGCACGGCCAACCCTATCTTTCATTTAGGCCGAGAGCAAGTGGAATTAGCAAAGCATTTGAAGAAAGTGAGTACCAAGAAAAACGAAATGGAAATACAACGCACCACCGCCAGAAAAGATCATACGAATAAGAACAAGGCATTTGCGGACTATAAGCGCATTACAGCCAAAAGCATAAGTGACCATCTTTCGCTTGTAGGACGTAGCTATGAAGCACCTAACCTTGCAAGCGATTATTCGGTGACATATGGTGAAGCTCACAAATTATCGGAAGATGAGCGACGAATAGCGCACCAGACGGCAATGCAGAAAACGCCATTTGGAAAGCTAGATTTACTTGATGACTTAGATTTGAACACATGGAATCTGGTTAACAGAGTCCAATCTGTTTTGAATAATACAATTGGTGACATAGTTGTTGAAGATCTTCGCAGCCATGACTTGATGCTCACCTGGATCCAAGATGGACTGATCTATCACGAGAATCATGGTCTATCATCCTGCTTATTCTGTGGGAATGGCTTGACGAAAAATAGACTCCAAAGCCTACAGGACATCATTAATGGCGAATTCAATAAGTTTACCCATGCAATTACAACCCTAAAAGCTGAAACTCAAAGGCTTTGGGATTCTTGTGTGGCAATGGAAAAGACCATTCCCTCAATTAACGATCTCTCACCGTCATTACGTTCCGAGTCGGAGACAGCTGCCAGCAGCCTAAAAAACTCATTAAAGGCCGTGTCGGAAACCGCTCAAATGATTCTAGGATTACTCGCACAAAAACTGGAGGCACCCAACTCGCGCATTGATTTGGGCACACTTGATACAACACCCAGGATTTCGTCAAGAGACGAATCAATCGCCCGACAAATCGTCGATCTAAATAATATCATTACGAAGCATAACGTGGAATATAGCAACTTTGACAACGTAAAAGCGGCTGCGAAAAAGAGGTTAAAAGAGCATTATCTATCGCTCAGCCAAATGGATTATTTAGCCTATCAGAAAGACGAAAAAAATACGAAAACAGAGCTAGATTGTATCGAGGCTGAATATATATCCCTACTAGAAGAAGAAGAACAGCTAAAAAAAGATATGCGGAAGCACGGTCCTGCTGCGGAGAAAATCAGCAAGATGATTCGCAATTATCTAGGTCGTACTGAACTTGAAGTTGCTGCACTTGAGGATGGCTATGAGCTTCGTAGAAGCGGCGAGCCAGTGAAGGGATCATTGAGCGAGGGCGAGAAGACCGCAATTGCATTGTGCTACTTCTTGTCGACGTTGGAAGCCGAAGGGCGGAAACGTCAGAATCTCATCGTAGTGATTGATGATCCGGTTTCGAGCCTGGATACGAAGGCTTTGAATTACTCATTTAGCATCCTTAAAGCTGCGCTAGGGGATGTGAATCAGCTGTTTCTTCTGACTCATAATCTTCATTTTATGAACGAAGCCAAAAAATGGTTGAAAAATAAAGCTTATCCAAGAGATAGTACAACAACTCCCACCGCGACTCTTTTGTTTCTAGATGCGATTCAGAAGAACGGAGATGATGGTCTATCATCATCCATAAAAGAACTTCCCAAGTACATACGGGACTATGAGTCGGAATATCAATACCTCTTTTATTTGGTAAGACAATTCGCTCAATCACCGGATGGCTTAACGGGATATCTCTATGTAATGCCTAATGCCATGCGGAAAGTGCTAGAGATTTTTTTGGCGTTCAAACTTCCTGGATCTGATGGACTGAGCAGCAAAGTGGCGACGATCGCCACCAAGTTTAACCATGGTCTGGATGAAGGGTGTATTCATGCATTGGATCGACTCGTTCAACTTGAGTCCCACGCCGATAACCTTGATGATCTCATAACTTTCTCTTCAATGACTATTGAAGAAACCAAGAATGCCGCCGATATTTTGCTAAAAATGATGTCCGCTTTAGATGAGGACCATTACCGCCGATTATGCAATATCTGCCGAGAAGATTCACTAATCGATTCTTCCCAACCCCAACCAGTTTCGATTAATCCCTCTACCGAAATCGGGACAGCCACATTCAAATGAAATTCAATTCCTGCAACATACCCGGACAAATCGCCCGACAATGAACAAGTTATTCTATGGGGATAATCTCACCATCATGCGACGGATGAAGAACACAGCGTTGATCAACTCCCCCCAGCCTTGAATAATATTGACCACACCACCGCCTCAGGTTTCCCCATCTACTATGTATAATATTTCACCCGCCACTCGGCCCACGAGGAGTGATTGCGAATATTCACATAGGATGGAGGTCATTCGGTGTCGCAGGTGAAGTTAAGCAGCAAGCTCGATCGCCCCGTCGATAACGATTACGACCATACGCTCGGCCCGGAGAACACTGAAATCACTCTGGTGGAGTACGGGAGCTACGCGTGCCCGCATTGCCGCGCTGCGAATGAAAGAATCGCGCAGGTTCGGGATCAGTTGGGTGATCGCCTTCGTTACGTCTTCCGCCACTACCCGTTAACGGGAAGCGATATTGCGCTCAGGGCTGCCGAGTTAGTGGAGCATGCGAAAGACACTAAAACCTTCTGGGACGCGCACATTGCGTTGATGACACGTTCGGCAGCGTTGACGGAAGATGATTTGATTGCCGTTGCCAGTGATCTGGGCGTGCCTCTGCCTGACATTGATGACGCGAGGGAAGCCGACGCACGGGCCAAGACGCGCGTCCAGGCCGACATAAAGAGCGCCCAGGTCAGCCACGCCTTGGTCACGCCGACGTTCTTTATCAATGGCCGCCGCTATGATGGCCCTTGGGATGAAAGTTCTTTCACCGATGCGATGCTTGGTGGCCCAAGCCACAGATTGCAGGGCTTAGCACTTGACTTTGCCGGTTGGGCGCCTTCGGCGGGCGTCCTGCTTCTACTGGCGACGATACTCGCTGTGGCATTGACAAATTCCAGTCTTGATGCCGGCTTCCTGGCGCTGTGGGAGCAGTATCTGAGCATTTCAATCGGCGGCGCCGAATTCAAGATGTCCTTGCTCCATTGGGTCAACGATGGCTTGCTGACAATCTTCTTCTTGGTCGTCGGGCTGGAAATCAAACGCGAGTTTACAGTCGGCCGCCTCGCCAGCGTACGATCGGGAGCCCTGCCGGTTGCTGCGGCTGTCGGGGGCATGGTGGTGCCCGCTATCCTTTACGTTCTGCTGACTCCCGCAGGAGACTGGTCGCGCGGGTGGGGCGTTCCGATGGCGACCGACACGGCATTTGCCGTGGCGCTGATCGTGATGATGGGAAACCGCGTGCCCGCCGAGCTGCGCGTCTTCCTGACGGCAGCGGCTATCGTCGACGACATCGGTGCAATCGTCGTGGTAGCGATCTTTTACTCCAGCACGATAAGCTTCGGCTATCTCGCGGGCGCCGCGGCCACTGTTGCGGCGCTGGCTCTCTTCAACCGCATCCGCATCTATAACGTCACGCCCTATGTCCTTCTGGGCGTCGTGCTCTGGGCCTGCGTGCTTGCAAGCGGACTTCACGCCACCATGGCGGGCGTGATCCTGGCGCTGTTCATTCCGACGAGGCCGCCTCCGAATCTGACGGCGTTGATGGTCCAAGCGGACGCGATCCTGACTACCGAAGCACGGCGTAGCGGCGAGGTCTTGCGGCACGGTCCTTCTCTTCCGGCTATTCGAGCGCTCGACGCTATCCACGATCGCCTGGAGTCGCCCGCCGATCGTCTGCTGCGAACCGCGGGTGGCCGTTCGAGCTACGTTGTGCTGCCGCTGTTTGCCCTGGCCAATGCGGGAGTCGCGATTACGGCGGATGCATTCACCGGCCATGAACCTCTTATGCTTGCGATTATCGTAGGATTGGTGATCGGCAAGCCGCTAGGATTGGTGTCGGCCTCGGCAATCGCAGTGTGGCTCGGAATTGCCACCAAGCCTGACGAATATTCGTGGCGACAATTAATCGGAGCCGGCGCACTGGCCGGGATCGGCTTCACCATGTCGCTGTTTATCGCCAGCCAGGCATTCCCGACAGAGACCGATTTCGCTGCGGCCAAGATCGCGGTGTTTGCCGCCTCAATAGCATCGGCAATCATCGGCGTAGCTATCTTGTGGAATGCGGACGGCCAGCGCAGACGAAACGGCGGTTTGTAGATTATGCGATTTGGATGATATTTGTGTTCAGGGCATTACTCCTTCTTCAGCGTGATTCCTTGTTGGGGTCGGCAAAGCCGTATCCGCTATTAAGAGCCATGACTTGCAATCATTCATCTACAAGGAGTTAAAAATGAACCTATAATGATTTTATGGCCCGGTAAATTAGCAGTTTAGGATTTTTTGTTTATACGCATCTAGATAGCATTCCCGAGATCGCACCTTCTGCGAATGGCTGTAAGGATTGTCTAAAGACCGGAGACTCATGGGCGCATCTTCGCGTGTGCCATGCTTCATCGGTTGCTCTCAAGGATCGCAAGTGGTAATGAACAAAGTCACTGACGGTTTGCTCTCACCAACGCCTGGTCAGGTAGACGACGTCTCAGCCAACGCTGCGGATATTCCATTGCCTCCAAGCCTGGAATCGCGCCGCGGGCAGATGTTTCCCAGGCTTACCCCCACGGAAATTGATCGGCTACGACGTTTTGGCACGGTGCGCACCTGGCAGCCTGGCGAAATATTATTCGATCCTTGCACGCCCGGAACGGGCATGTTCGTTTTGCTGAGTGGGCACATCTTGATTACGCGCAAAAACGGCCTGGGCATCGAGATTCCCATAATTAAAAGCGGGCCGGGCAGCTTCACGGGCGAAGTCGGCCAGCTTTCAGGTCGTCCCCCGCTTGCCTATGGACGGGCTCTTGAAGTGGTTGAAGCACTGGTGATAGATCCGCCTTCCTTGCGCGCAGTGGTCGTAGCCGAGGCCGAGCTTGGGGAACGTATTATGAGAGCCATGATCCTGCGGCGCATGGGGTTGATCGAAACTGGCGGAGGCGGTCCCCTACTAATTGGTGCCCCCGGCGGCGTGGGCATAGTGCGGTTGCAGGGATTTCTTTCAAGGAACGGTCATCCTCATCTTGCGTTGGATCCGGCACTGGATAGCGTCGCGGAAGACGTGATGAAGCTCCACCAGCCGCATCCAGATGAATTGCCGCTGGTCGTTTGTCCAGATGGAACGGTCCTTAAGTGTCCCACCGAGAGGGAGCTTGCACATCATCTCGGCTTATATATCGATCTGGGCCCTGACCATGTCTACGACGTTGCGATCGTTGGCGCCGGCCCCGCCGGCCTGGCCTGTGCGGTGTATGCCGCATCGGAAGGACTTTCCGTGCTTGTACTCGACACCCATGCATTCGGCGGTCAGGCGGGCGCGAGTGCGAGAATCGAAAATTATCTCGGTTTCCCGACCGGTATTTCCGGTCAGGCGCTCACCGGACGCGCTTATGTCCAGGCCCAGAAATTCGGTGCTCAAATGGTGGTGCCAGTTAAGGTGACATCACTCGATTGCACCCGCTTCCCTCACGCGCTCCAACTGGATTGCGGCGTACGGGTTTCGGCAAAAACCGTGGTTATCGCGACAGGCGCAAAATATCGGCGTCCTGCCATACCCGAGCTCGAGAAATACGAAGGGCGCGGCGTCTATTACTGGGCTTCGCCGATCGAGGCAGCGCTATGCGGACAGGAAGAAGTTGTGCTCGTGGGGGGCGGCAATTCGGCCGGGCAGGCAATCGTATTCCTGGCGGGCCATGCGGCACACGTGCATCATTTGATTCGTGGAGCCGGTCTGGAAAATAGCATGTCGAAATATCTCATTGACCGTATCGGATCGCTGGCGAATGTTACCCTGCATAGGGAATCCGAGATCGTTGCAATCGAAGGTGGCGAAGAAGGAGTGAGCGCCGTTCAGTGGCGCCATCGCCAAAACGGCAGCGTACAGACGAGATTAACTCGGCGCATTTTCCTGTTCGTGGGAGCCGATCCGAACACCGAATGGCTTGAGAATTGCGGCGTTAAATTAAATGACAGGGGGTTTGTCTGTACGGGTCTGGATCTCTCGCCTGCCGACTATGCGCGGTCTGCGCATTCGAAAAATGGCCGCCGACCCCTACAGCTCGAAACTTCGGTACCAGGGATATTCGCGATCGGCGATGCACGTGCCGACTCAACCAAACGTGTCGCTGCCGCTGTGGGTGACGGTGCCGCAGTGGTCAGCCAGTTGCATACCTTGCTTACATCGCATTAAGCTATTCCGGCGCAAACGATGGACCCACGACTAAGTATAAGTCTCGGCTTGGCGTAATTCGCGCCACAGCTTGTGGTATTGCCACGCCCCACCTCTAGCAGTTGATCAATCGATAACGCAGGCAAATACGGAAAATCAAAGCAGATCTCCACAAATACCCGACATAAAAACAAGGTTATCTCCACACGCTATATGATAACGTTGCCCGCGATTTCTTGAAAAACGACGGCGCAATTTAATCTGGAGGGATATAAGCAAACATGGACTCTGATCTCTTATTGACGGCAATTGAGCTTGCCGAAACTGATCCTGCACACGAAATGAAGGTTACGCTTATTTTTGATGGGCTTTTGATTTCAGGCTTTGTCACCAGTGAGAACGAATACTTGGCGCATCTTGAAAATGCGAAATATTTCGAGGTTCCACAAGAGATAGAACAGGATTCGTCGGATCCAGCTTTTATCCACCTTCGAGACGCCAAGTTCTACCAGCCTCTTGAAAATCCTAACCTACAAGATGTCGGCGGCTACTTTCGCGCTCCGCTCGACGCAGTCATAGGATTCGCTTTCAGCAACGAACCAAATTAGATAGGCTGGCAGGTTTGATTGGTCACTGGGCCCTCGTTCACGCTTGATCAATCCATGGGCGCGCTTCCAACTCTCCAGCCATTCCCCTGTAGCTCCATTTCCAATTGCATCAGCACATCATATACCTTTCGCCGGAGGAAGAAGCATCGTGTCCGGGTAATGTCCCTGGGTCCAGGCAATTATCGCTGCCAATACAGGCCAAAGGCTTTCGCCTTTCTCCGTCAGGAAGTACCCCTCCCGAGTGAGCCTCTGTTGGTAGGGACGCAAGGTAATAAGCCCCCTGTCACCCCCCTTCTTCAGGCAGTCCGAAAGAATGTTCGAAGCTATTTTTCCGGCGAGGGTAAAAACTCCTGGTAACGTCTCTTACCCCAATACCAAGTCCCGGATGATCAGCAAGGTCCATCTATCGCCAAGAATATCCAACGCATGGGTGAGTGGGCAGCAGGACCATTCGAAATTTTCTTCCCTATCTTCCCGGTTTTCATAGTTTCCTGACGTAAAAAAAAGCTATTAAAATATAGCAGTCACTTGCATTTTGCAATTTACTAATATAAGCTTTGGTCACTTGCTATCTGAAAGCTACAAATCCAAACGGGATCCACTTGAAGTTTTATGCCCCGTTTTTAATCTTGTAACTTGCATTTTGCAAGTATAAATCTTTGAGTTGCGAACTAAACAATATGGAGAGCCATCATGCCTTTGTGGAAAATTTATCATCCTGTTGGAGCCTATAGTGCTGAAGATAAAAGGGTCTTGGCAGAGCGGATTACGGGTCTATACGCGAGCATCCCCCTCCCCAAATTCTACGTTGCAGTGATTTTCGAGGAGGTAGCCAAGGACTCCTGCTTCGTAGGAGGCGAGCTAAATAACAAATTTATCCGGTTCAAGGTCGACCATATAGCCAGGACGCTACCGGGTCCCGCCATCAGGGAATGGTGGGTCAGGACAATAGACGAAATCATTGCATCTCATGTAAGGGACAGAGGATATGACTGGGAGGTCTCGATTGATGAAACGCCTTTCGACCTTTGGTCCCTTCAAGGCGAAATTCCGCCGCCGTTTGAATCCGTGGCGGAAAAGCGATGGGTTAAGGAAAACAAGGCGAGTTCCTATACGTTGGCAGAAAAACTTCCTGTCAGTCTTGCCCTTACCCCCGGAATAACCGACCGCTAGATCCCGAGTTGGCCGACCCGATCAGGGCCGGCCAACTCGGGCCAGGCGACTTTCGTCATGAACCCCTGCATACACATGCTAAGAAGTCCCATCACTGCGGCGGGAAATGGCAATGATTGAGCCCGCACCCTGCCGTTCGCTTATTCCATAGGTGGGAAACGGCCGCACTCACTCAAACATTGGAGACCCATATGGCTTATCAAACCATCGATCCAACGACAGGCGAGCTAGTCACGAGCTATGCCTACCTCTCCGACGAGAATCTGGAAATAGCAGTTGCGAAAGCGCATGAAGCCTTCGAGAATACCTGGCGCCGTGTCCCGGTAACGGAACGAGCCAAAATTATTTCCACTGCCGCCGCCATTCTTCGCCAGAAACGCGATGAATACGCGTGTTACCTAACGCTGGAGATGGGCAAGCTCATTAGCGAGGCGCACGCAGAGGTAAGCCTTTCCGCGGATATTCTGGACTACTATGCTAAAAAATCCGGGGACTACCTGAAGGCGAGAGCGCTTCCCGACTCCCACGGGGCGGAGTTGCATATCGAGCCGCTCGGAGTCCTTCTCGGCATCGAGCCCTGGAACTTCCCGTACTACCAGATCGCCCGGGTCGCGGGGCCGCAGTTAATGGTAGGCAACGTGCTGCTTCTAAAGCATGCGGAGAATGTGCCTCAATCAGCGCTGGCGTTTGCCCGCCTCTTTGAGGAGGCCGGTGCGCCAACCGGCGTCTACACCAACATCTTTGCAAGCATTGAACAGGTCGGAAAACTGATTGAAGACCCGAGGGTGCGCGGCGTCACCGTGACCGGTAGCGAACGCGCCGGCGCGGCGGTAGCCGAGCGGGCCGGCCGCTATTTGAAGAAGTCGGTCATGGAAATGGGCGGAAGTGATCCGCTGGTTGTCCTCGAAGATGCTCCGCTGGAATCCACGCTCGACAGCGCGTTGTTTGGACGAATGTTCAATGCGGGGCAATGCTGCGTCGGATCGAAACGCATCATTGTAGTCGGCAAGGAGCGTGGAAACGCATTCCTCGACGGCTTTATTCAGCGGATGGCTTCGCTGGAGCCTGGTGATCCTGAAGATCCTAAAACCACCCTGGGGCCACTGGCCTCCGAGAAAGCACTGAACCTTCTGCTCGACCAAATAAGACTGGCCAAGAGGGACGGTGGGAAAATTGCGCTTGGAGGCGGAAGAATCGATCGTCCTGGTTTCTACCTGGAGCCCACCGTGCTCACGCACATCACGCAGGACAACGTGATCTACACTCAGGAGCTGTTTGGTCCAGTCGCCGCGTTCTACGTTGTTGAAAACGAGGGCGAGGCCATTGATCTCGCTAATGCGACGCCATTTGGACTTGGCGCTTCGGTCTTTACGGACGATATCGAACGCGGCCGCAGGGTCGCAGCAAAAATCGACAGCGGTATGGTCTTCATCAACCAGCCGGTCTGGACGGCAGCCGAGCTGCCATTTGGCGGGATCAAGAATTCGGGTTTCGGACGGGAATTATCAGAACTGGGCTTCGGCGAATTCGTCAACCAGAAATTGATCAATGTTGCGCCCGCTGGGGCGCCACCATGGGGACCCTCCCCGTGGCCATCAACGCATGGATGACAGAAATGGACATCAAGGGGTGGTGATGTAACAGGGAGGGCTGCAATAAACGTTATGCGATAAAATCCTCCTGCAATTTTATCACCCATGCCTCCCGGCCCGGGCATACTACCTTTACCCGCTTCTGATCAATGGAAGGTGTAATAAAAAACCCGCCGAAGCGGGTTTAAGGATGAGAGGAGATGAGCGCTTTGACTTAGCCGCGAGTTTTTTATGAGTGATTCATTATCAAAATATTGTGGATATGTATGACATGGCACTCGATTTCAACACTCTTTTTGGGTTGTGGTTGTAATATTAACGAATTATTACAATATTGGTAGATCCACAATATCGGTTTATATCCCCTAGTGTGGTATCATCACTTCGCAAAATTATATAATGTTGATAGATCCACAATGTGTTCTCGAAACGTTGGCTGTGGTATAACGGTAACCGCCTTTCAGCAATCCAAGAATTACTCACCCTGGAATTTTATCTTATAAATTATTCGCTTAACGAATATTGACACGCAACGGCGTACACAAGCGCCACCGATGCGGGTAAAATCAGGCTCCGGCTACTTTCGCGTTTTTTGCAGTCGTCCCCTCGATTCGTCTCATGCGGCTGATACAGATCCTGCAATGACGGGATCAGCCGGATAGGTCTTCCGGGTGATTGTTGACGTTGGCAAATTTATATAAGATCGACGTTTCCAAACTTCTTGATGGCGATGAAAATCCGTTTCCCCGAAGACCCCTACCAGGGATCCATTGCAAGATTCTCGAATGGAACAAATAAGTATTTATCTATTTAAACAAATATGTCGAATTCCTCTTTAAAACCTCCTGCCGAAAGTCGAAATGAAACCGATATTGCCGAGTACTTTAACCATATTCAGCGAATCTTAGGTGAGATTCCCGAAGCTGAAACACGAGCGGATTTAGCGACCAGGGTTACTGAACTTAGCGAAGCCATTACTGCCACCCGGTTTTTTGTAGCAACGAAAATCGAGGATTACATAGAATTGAACAAGCGCCTCATAAAACTGGAAAAGAAGATAAAGAGACAAAGTATCCGTTGATGACATCCAGATTCGAGGCCACAACCTGACAGAGACTCTATCCTTCCGATTTTGCCGGCCATATGCGAAGACGGTATTGATTCCTCGTTGCCCCCGGACGCGAAAAATGGGTCGCACATGACATTTGTGTGTCATGCTGAATGCAATCTAGAAATGGACAATTGCGAGGACGACGTTAATCCAAGAGGATATTAGCCGATCGCATCAAGCAAAAAAACACTATATCTCAACCGTCTATTCGATGGGAAGACTTGCGATTGACATCCGCGATTATCCCCTCTAGAGTATCAAACTGGAATCAAAACGGCGCATCCTTAAAGAAAATTACAATTCTCGCAATGAGTGGAGCTTCATGGGTATTTGCTAAATACCCAAGGTGTTTGCTTCGTTGTTAAAAGTGTAAGGAATTTTAAGTATCGCCAAGAGTAGATGCTATTTCATTAAAACTTAAATTTGAGGAAGGAAAGTCATCATGAAAATAACCAAAACAATAGTTGCGGGGTTTGTTTCTGGATTGCTGTTAGTAGGGACCGCGCAAGCAGCGGAACAAAAATTCAAGGTAGTTATTAATGCTTATGACACCAATATTCCCGAGCTCAACGTCGAAGGCGTGACGGTCAAGAACATTCGTGCTTTTAATGTTCTCAATGAACCTGAAACGTTGACGGTCAAGAAAGGGGCCTCAGTAAAGATTACCATAGAGAACAAGTCCCCCATCAGCGAGGGATTCTCCATTGACGACTATGGAATCAAAGAAGTCATTAAGGCGGGAGAAACCAAGACTGTCGCTTTTACCGCTAACAAGGTCGGCGCCTTTACCATCTGGTGCCAGCTCCATCCCAAGAACATCCATCTGCCGGGTTCCTTGAATGTCGTAGAATAAAGAAGCCTTGCGTAGACCGTAAAAGAAATAGCAGGTCGGCGGTGGAAACAGGCGGGTTGATGCCTGACTGAAGCTCCACCGCCGTAAGCCCCGACCACAAGAACCGCATTGAAGCAACAGAAGCAGTCAGCTCTGCATCAATAAGAAGACGGCGGGTAACGACACCATCAGGATTTTTGCGTTTGACCTGTTTCAAATGATGCAGCAGGCTCCATCATCCTTTCCTTTAATCAGAAGTTCCCACGCTGTTGATTTTCCACCGAGATGCCTCATGCGGGCGCTCAGTCTCCTTGGCCAAAAACCCAGAACGAAACATATCTAATTAAAAAAGTTGGCGATTCCAACGTGATAAGCTGCAACTTCCATATCCCTCAATCACACAGGAATTCTCCCATGAAAGATTTGCAAGAAGCCACCGTGAAAATATGCGAACTCAAGGGCGAGAATCTCGCATTACTGGCTTTACTTGCTTGTTTGGTAAAAGCTTCGTCACCATACGAACGTCACGCATTTCCAGGCGCATTCGAACGAGAGTTGGAATCCGCCCGAATCGAGTGGCTGAATTCAGATGTTTCGGAGCATGTCTCCGTTGGACTGGAGAATATGGCAACTGCCATTCATTCCTTGCTGGCTAGTCAGAGCCGGATCTAATCGCGAGCCCCCGGAAATACGTATTCCGCCGGTGTAAGAGGATCTGCTATCTCATTCGAAGCCTTATGGGAGGGTTCGAATCTCTACTCGCGTCGGTTATGAGAAATTGCTGCTTCTTAGCCGCCTGCCTGACCCAGGGTTTAATAAACGCCCTCCGCGATTCCTTCGAAGATTTCCGGCGCTTTGATTACGCAAGATTCGCTCTCTAAGTATTTAATTGATCAGAATTATCTTTATGCTATGTAATTCACCGTACAGTATTAATTGCAATATTCATATTATTCTGGCAACTCTTGCCGCTTAAAGGTCTGTAACCACTAAATAATTCCGAGATCCGGAATATTGATAGCGCTTTGCAGAATGGGCAAGCAATGCTGGGATTTTTAATCTTTTAATAGGAATTACAATCATGAATAAAGATCAGGTCAAAGGGACCGCAAAAAATGTCGCGGGAAAGGTACAGCAAGAAGCTGGGAAATTGACGGGCAGTAAAGAGCAGCAAGCCAAGGGCGCTGCCAAACAGGTGGCGGGGAAAGCACAAAAGAGTATGGGAGATGTGAAAGAAGCTGTTAAGGATTCAACCAAAAATCGTTAATAGTCTTTTATAGGGATTCAGGCCCAGTCAAAGCGGGTCAGAATTCTATCCCAGGCCGGTCAAGATGGCCGGTTCCGGCATCGAGCAAGACGGCCGGCCTTCCTCCAGGCGGATGTTGCATGTTAGGTCGGCCGGCATGCGCATTATCCAACGCGGCAATAATCGGCGGCACCGTTTCTTTGCCGCTTCAAATCCCTGTGTCCGGCCCCACCTGAACTTGTTCAGCTCGATATTGCCATTTTCGCCACCTTCTGGAAGTCGCTGGCCACGGTCCTGGTAACAATTTTCATGCTGATATAATTTGATTTTTAACATCAGCCATTTGTGCGATCTTTACGGGATAACATGCCGCTGGCGGACCAACTCCGTAATAATAGGCCTGCAAGGAAACCCAAATCCTATTCAACGGGTACAATTGCGCAGTACCATGGCGCGTGCAAGACGGACAGCTCGTGTTTGCGCCACTTTTCATATGACTTTATATACCGAACTTCCAATCAATGACCCCAGCCGAACCCACCGCCATCTTCACCCGCTCCTGGTCACTCTATGATTTGCTCACCGAATACAACTACATGTTTCATCGGGAGATCTACAAGGGGATTGAAAATCTTCTGAAGCTGCGCGTCGATCCGGGACATTATCACTTGCTCGATCTCGGTTGCGGCAATGCCCGCTATCTGGCTCCCTGCCTGAAACACGTGGCTCCGGCGATATACGAAGGCGTGGATTTATCCGAGGCAGCGCTGGCGGAGGCCCGCGGCTATCTGGGAGAATTATCCGCTCAGGTCACCCTGACTCGTGGGGATCTTCTGGAGGCGATCGAATCGGCCGGCAAAACCTGGGATGTTATTTTCACCGGATTTGCGATTCATCACCTGATGTCCGATGAAAAAGCGCGCTTTTTCCGTGCAGCCGGGCGCTGTCTCTCGGAAAAAGGCTGGCTGATTCTGGTGGACGTAGTGCGCGAGGAAAACCAGGATCGGGATAGCTATCTCGACGGCTATCTGAAATTCATGCGCGAAACATGGACAAAGGTGCCGCAGCATCAGTTGGAAGAGGCCTGTACGCATGTCCGTGACCATGATTATCCCGAATGCCTCTCCACTCTGCGGGGAATGGCCGCCGAAGCGGGCTTGCACTCCTCCCGGTTGATCAGCCGCTACGCACAGCATCACACACTTGTGTTCTCGCGTTCCACTCTAGAAAAAGTCTGAGCCGGATCCGCTCAACGCCATGCTGCAGCGACTGGCCCTTTTGTTTCCCCTTTGGATGATCCTCTCCGGGGCAATAGCCTTGTATTGGCCGCATGGGTTGACGGCCATGAACCAGGGGCCGGTGATGGTGCTGGTCCTCGCCTTCATCATGTTGTCCATGGGGCTGACGCTGACCTTCGAGGATTTTCGCAGAGTCGCCCGCCTGCCCAGGGCGGTGGCAATCGGTTTTGCGGCACAGTATTCCATCATGCCGCTGCTGGCCTGGGGCGTGGCTCATGCTTTGGCCCTACCGCCTCACTTTGCCGTGGGCCTGATCCTGGTAGGTTGTTGTCCGGGCGGCACAGCCTCAAATCTGGTAACCTACATCGCGGGGGCAGACGTAGCGCTTTCGGTGGTCATGACCGTGTGCTCCACATTGGCAGCTGTCGTTTTAACGCCGCTGCTGACCCAGTTTTTCGCGGGAACGCTCGTTCCGGTGGATGCCTGGCTATTGTTCAAGCAAACGCTTCAGGTTGTGATCGTCCCTGTCGTTCTGGGCGTCCTGCTCAACCGCTGGGCGCCGCGACTGGTTCTGCGCGTAGTGCCGATAGCACCACTTTTGTCCGTTATCGGCGTGTGCTTCATCTGTGCCGTAGTATTTGCCGCCAACGCGGAGGCCATCCTCGAACATGGCCTTCAATTGATTCTTGCAGCTGCGCTGTTGCATGGCGGCGGTTTTCTGATCGGCTATAACTTCGCCCGCCTATTTGGCTGCCAACAACGGAGCGCCCGTACGATTTCCATCGAAGTGGGCATGCAAAACTCCGGGCTCGCCATCGTGTTGGCCAAACAGGCCTTTCCATTGCTGCCGCTGGCGCCCGTCGTAGGGGCGGTTTCAGCGGTAATGCACTCTTTGCTGGGAAGCCTGCTGGCGGTAATATGGCGCACGCGAACACCCCGGCCTCATACAGATTGACCCCGACAACCTGCCGCCTCATCGTCGAATATCCGAACTATACCCCGCCCTCGCACTTTACCCGGTTTGGGCTCATGCAAACGCCCGCAATGTGTACTTCAGTTCAATGTACTTCAGTTCGATGTACTTCAGTCCAATTTCCAATGCAACCAAAACCCGTCATATTGCAATCACCGTACATTTATTCATCTTTTATTCCTATAGCGATGTTAACCACGACTTTAAGCGATCATGGCGCACTATCAAAATGCGAGTCTTCTCGTTCAATCCCAACATATCAAGTTCGATAAAAAATATCCTCCCGGCGCTACCGTGGTACATGCGGGGATTTACCGGTGCACGGGTTGCGGCCATGAAATAGTCATCACAAATGAACGGATGCTTCCCATGCAAAATCAGCACAGGCATGCCTTTGAATTCGGCCCTGTAAGCTGGGAACTCATCGTTTGCCCTGTGGATTAAATATCGCTGCTGTAAGATTCTTTCGGTTGGCGCCACAGCATGCCCCGCCAATTGTTCAAATGCCTGACCTCCTTATTCCCATCAGCAGTCGTATACCTTGCAGGCTCCCTATGGAACTTTTACCCGATTATCCTCCTCCCACTTGTGATATGTGAGGAATCGCACAGAGTTTATTTTTGCGAAGTGAGACACTAAGCACCGCTTATGGTCGCATTTCCATGCGATCGAGCATGTGCTCCACCCGGCCCTCTAAGATCATTCAGATCATTCGAGGTGTGAAGCCGGTAGGCTATTCAGTCATTCTGGTTAGTTAAGTCTAAAGGAGCGAATAATGAGAAAAACCAAATTAATAGATATGTCTGGCTTAAGCGGCGATCCGTCAAGTGACGACCAACTGGACGATTTATTTTTTCGCCTTGAATCGGAAATCCCGGATGCACCGCGCGGAAATTCAAAACGTATCTATTTAGCATCGTACATACCGATGCAGCGTCTTACCGGAATCTCCATGAAGCGTGCCGCCGGCAAAACAGGGATATTCACCCGGCGCATGACAAAGGTGGTCCGGTCTACGACCTCAGAACGTTTAATGCAATAAACGTCTGATTTCATATTGACCCGCGGCGGAGATGAAGCTTTGCGGGCGACCTGCTTTTGTCTCGCTCCGCCGACATCCCCCATTCGAGTCCTAGCGGCCTCGTCTGTGGCGCTCCCATCCCACAGAGCTGCCATCCGCCTCCCTGACGAATTCGGGAGGCTATTCAGAAAAATTCTTGAAACTTGACGAATTCAGAAAGGAAGGTCTTCCATGAAAATTCAAATCATCATCCGTCAAATGGCGATAACCTTGACCTGC
Source organism: Nitrosospira sp. NpAV (assembly GCF_000832065.1). Classification (GTDB taxonomy): domain Bacteria; phylum Pseudomonadota; class Gammaproteobacteria; order Burkholderiales; family Nitrosomonadaceae; genus Nitrosospira. The sequence continues at coordinate 269,183 of NZ_JXQM01000019.1, forward strand.
ATTTTTTCCACTTTAAGCTTCGCTTATGAGAACCCATCGCTTCCTCCCGTGCAAACGCAAGGTCAAACGCAATTTATTTCAGGGGGTATCGGCAAGGATGAGTCAGAAGCGATATTGCAGGCACGGCGCTCCTGGCCATTGATGCTTGAATTGACTCAGGCTGCTGACTCCAGAGCCCAGTACATCAGCGATGCCCGGATAATCATCAAGGATAGACTGCACAACACCGTTCTGGACACGACCGCTGAAGGCCCTTACCTGCTGGTGAAGCTCCCCGCCGGAGAATACTCCCTGGAGGCGACTTACAATGCTACGACCCTGCATCGCAAACTCAACCTTCAGAAAGAATCGGGTAAGAAGGTGACTTTGGTCTGGCCCGCTGACAAAAATCATTAGCCTAAATCCGGTAGTTGCATAAAGTGGAGTGGCAGTTTTGGGTATAGGGCAAAGGGCAAAGCGCAACGCAGCGCTATGCCGCAAGGACAGTACAGTGCCATTCAAGCGCTGAAGAAACGCTCCCGGAGCCCATCCTGCTCAAGCGCAAAAGCCACTCCGTCCTCGCCATTGGTCAGCGTAATCCAGTCGGCAGCGGCCTTGACCGCGTCCGGCGCATGGCCCATTGCCACACCGAGTCCCGCATGCCTAAGCATTTCTATATCGTTTTCAGCATCACCGATAGCCATCATCTCGCTAAGCGCTATGCCATGAAGCTGTCCGATTTTTATCAGGCCCGCCGCCTTGTTTGTCCCATTTGGCATTACCTCGAGCATATAGTCATGGCTGAAGACCGCGGAGCATTGGGGTGAGATTGCGTCACGCATGGTCCGGAGGCAAGCAATGCCTTCCGCATCATGGCTCATGATCTGCAGCTTATGGGGTGCCACGCTCAGACCCCGCAAACCGGGGACAACCACAGGTTCCTGTCTCAAGATTCTCGCCTCCTGCCGATACAAACCCATTGCATCAGGCGTATACCAATGGTCCAGGGTGGACCAGGCGACGCTCAATCCCTTAGCCAACGCCTCATGAGCCATCGCCTCCGCATGGGCCAGTTCCAACCGGTGCTGGTGGATGATCTCAGCCCGTTTGCCTGAATCGACACGCGCCACCACCCCACCGGAAAACGCCACGACATAACCCTCGACTCCCAACTCCATAAAGAGTCGCGACAGGGAGTCCACGTGACGGCCGGAAGCCAATATGATCTGAATCCCTTGCTGCCAGATGTCATGAATGGATTTTTTTACCGCAGGTGAAATGTTATGCGACGAATCCAGCAATGTTCCGTCCACATCGAGCGCCAGGGCTCGCATCTTAGCCATTGTTAATGAATTGACATTACGGCGCCGCACGGACTCATGTTGCAGCGGCCTCAGGGAAGCCTTCCGCCGTGCGCGCTTCCCGCACTTTCGGTCGGGCCTCAATGCGCCGCATATATTCGCCCAGCATCGGCCAGGCGGAGATGTCTACCCCCATGGGGCCCGTCCAGGTAAGTAACGTATAAAGATAAGCATCCACGATGGTAAATTGCTCGCCGGTCAAATAGGGAGTCGCCTCCAGTTTGCCCGCGATATAGGCAAAATGGCGATTCAGCTTCCGGCGATATATTTCTTTTGCCTCGGTGGCCATACCCACGATAAATGGAAAAAAGCTTTTGTGTATTTCTGTAGCGATAAAATTAAGCCATTCGTTGAGACGCACCCTTTCAAACGTTCCGAGCGGCGGAGCGAGTCCTGATTCCGGTTTCTGATCCGCCAGGTACTGAACGATCACACTCGCTTCCGAAACCGTTTCGCCATTATCCAGCAGCAAAAGCGGCACGGCGGATTTTTCGCTGACCGTATTAAAGTCTATTCCGGTCTCCGTTTTCTTGCTTCTCAAATTGACCTTTTCCAGATCGAACGCGTAGCCGGCTTCACGCAATACAATATGTGCGGCAAGCGAACAGGCGCCAGGAGCATAGTAAAGTTTCATCGAAATTCTCCTTGATTATTCGTGATGACTACAGGACACATGCGGTATTTTCCGCTGATTCTCCGCCATAGTCCACGGCCATGGTGAGCTCGATCGATCACATACCTGTACCCTGCTAGGGTATTGACATATACCCTATCCCTGTATACAGTGGCGCCTCGAATATAGCTAAACTGCCTGGCATCCAGACAAATATGCGGTGGCCGCCAATGAAAACCGCGCGGCGTCGCTGCCACCATCGAGCCAGTCCATTAATTTAACTCAACTGAAAGGGGTCACCAATGCAAACAGAGGTCGTAGAAGCCAAAGACATAAACCAGATGGATTGTATTGACGGTTCGAAGAACGCCATGAACTCGCCCTGCCCCCTGACTTCCCAATTTCTTTTCTGAAAAGTATTCATCTCCTGGTTTTAAGGATTCCAACTTCCTAAAAAATCGTTTGGAGAATAATTCGTTAGTTAATTCTTCATGCTTACGCTGCCAATATTGCTGTTCTATTTTTTCTGTTTTTAATTGTTCTT
>NZ_JXQM01000171.1 GCF_000832065.1 Nitrosospira sp. NpAV
AATCTTGAGTATCTTGTTGTAGCTGAATTCTTTCTTCAACCCTTGGACAGTCGTCAAGCTTTTCCTACCGTTGCGTTGCTGAATACGAATGTGCACATACTCCTTTGCACCGGCACCTGAGTCCTCAGCATTTGCATCAGCAAAGGGATCAAAGGCAGTAGGAATCTGGACGTCGAGATCAGACATGAAACTTAGTTGATCAAATAGGCTTAACAACCACAAGCTGAGACCTGATCCGAG
>NZ_JXQM01000172.1 GCF_000832065.1 Nitrosospira sp. NpAV
CTTTGATGATCTTTTGTTTCCAATCGGTTTGTTTACTTTCTTTGTCTCTCAACACTTTTCCCAAATTCGATGGAAATTGGTCCTCGTCTTCATCTTCATCATCGTCGGCATCTCCACCGAAATTCTTCATGTTCATTAGCTCCTCCCTTGAATACATTTGCATGTTGGGTGCTCCTGGCATACCCTCCATGGATCGTAACATCTTTTCCATTTCAGCCTCTTTAGTTGGTTTCGGTACAAAAG
>NZ_JXQM01000173.1 GCF_000832065.1 Nitrosospira sp. NpAV
CTTGCAAATCCTCAGTAGCATCTGCCCTCTTTGAGTAACTGAAAGTGCAGTTTTGTCGTCTGTTTCTAACCCAAGTTCCTTCTTTATTGCCTTAAGTTGCTCATTCAACAAGTATCAGCGTTGTTCATCACTTATCTTTTCCTCGATTACTTTCGCAATTGAGTCCTAAAAGTATGCTTCAAATGATTTAGACCTGAATCTTGCTGATTTCCATTTCCTTTTTTACTAATTCCAGTGTAAGTTGCAACCGC
>NZ_JXQM01000174.1 GCF_000832065.1 Nitrosospira sp. NpAV
GCTGTGTAGCTTTGTCTTTTAATATATTTGTAGCCATAATTACTACTCCTTTTCGCGAAAATTGGAGTTTCCGTGGAAGCTCCTGATAAAAGTCAGTTACCAGTCTGGTTTCAGAATGAAATCTGATTTAGGACAATTCCGGGTTGTCAAAAAAACTTCGGTCAATTTAATCAACCTCATACAACACCCGGATTTCAAAGCTTTCATGGCAAGCACCTCCTCTGTTTTAGTATAAAAACTACCTGTTTTCAGGTACTTATAAGAGCATATTTATAGGATAAAGTTCAATAACAAAACGCATGACATAGATCATATAAATTTTTTGTTTATTTTCAATATGTTTACATACGTCACTGTAAGTATAGCCGGTTACGGGAAGAGAGGGAAGGGAGGAGAAATTGAAGCCTTGCCTTGCTTTGCTTGGCCGCAGTAGCAGTATCGCGGCTCTAAAGTTTTTTGTGGCGGATGGAGCAGGCAGGCATGATAGAGGTTGTTACTCTGAGCGAATATATATGCTGGTTTTCAATGCTATCTTTTTTTCAGGTAGAACAGATATTCACCAGTAATTTCGGATGAAGACAGTAATTCGTTTCCTGTCTGATCGGCAAACACCTGAAAATCAATCATTGCGCCCCGGTCGGTGGCCATGATTTTGAGCACTTGCCCATGTGCCATTTCAGACAGAAATTTTTTTGTGCGGAGAATGGGTAGTGGACAAA
>NZ_JXQM01000175.1 GCF_000832065.1 Nitrosospira sp. NpAV
TATCTGGTGAGCGTAGTCCCAATATTCCTTCAGTGATTCTCCCTTGTAGGCAAATACTGGAATATCGCGGGCGGCAATCGCCGCAGCAGCATGATCCTGGGTGGAGAAAATATTGCAGGAAGCCCAGCGGACTTCTGCACCTAGTGCCACCAGTGTTTCAATTAACACGGCGGTCTGGATAGTCATGTGCAGGGAACCGGCAATTCTGGCCCCTGCCAGCGGCTTCTTGCCGGCATACTGTTCGCGCAGCGCCATCAAACCGGGCATTTCAGTTTCGGCAATGGCAATTTCCTTTCTGCCCCAATCTGCCAATGACAAATCAGCCACCTTGCAGTCGGTAAAAACAGAGTTGTCCACTAC
>NZ_JXQM01000176.1 GCF_000832065.1 Nitrosospira sp. NpAV
ATATTAATACTGTGGATCGAACGTCGGGAACACCGGGTGGAAATAGAAACAGTCGATGACATGGATTGGAAGCGCGCACTGAAGGTGGGCTGTGCGCAATGCCTGGCACTGATTCCGGGCACATCCCGCTCTGGTGCAACGATTATCGGTGGGTTGTTCTTTGGCCTCTCACGCAAAACCGCTGCGGAATTTTCTTTCTTTCTGGCAATCCCGGTAATGTTTGCAGCAACGTTTTATGATGTTTATAAGCATCGGGAGTTCTTGCATAGCAACGATCTGGGAATGTTTGCAGTGGGGTTTACTGCCGCTTTTTTCAGTGCACTGATAGCAATACGCGGGTTTATCCGCTATGTGAGCCATCATGACTTTACCCCATTT
>NZ_JXQM01000177.1 GCF_000832065.1 Nitrosospira sp. NpAV
GTTGATGCACACAGTGGAGTGCTGCTGAACCATTTTGGTTTAACTGAAGCTAGATACTATACCGTTCTTTTTGGTGTATCAAGGAGTATTGGAATTTGCTCTCAGCTAATATGGGACCGAGCACTAGGATTGCCCCTCGAAAGGCCAAAAAGTGTTACAATGGATTGGCTTGAAAATTATTGCAAGAAAGCTAAAGCAGCCTAAAATCGGTGGATGAATTAATTAGCATAATAATTTCTCACAAGGATTGGTCTTGTGATGAGTGGAGCAGCTACCTACATGGTCAACGGCAAGCTGTTTCGTTTTTTTTAATAATT
>NZ_JXQM01000178.1 GCF_000832065.1 Nitrosospira sp. NpAV
ATACATAGCTGGTGCTACGCCCACCTGCATCCGATTTCCGCAGCACGCCCCGCGCAAGCAAGTCGTTGATGTCGCGTAGCGCCGTGTCAGGCGAGCACTTGGCGATGGCCGCCCACTTGCTGCTGGTGAGCTTGCCTTCGAAGCCGTCGAGCAGCTTGTTCAGCAATTTCACCTGTCGCTCGTTCAGTGGCGTGGTCGCCCAGCGCTGCCAAAACCGCGTCTTGGTCAGCACGGCATCGAGTATGTGCTGTGCCTGGTCGACGGCACGATGCAGCGTGTCGAGGAACCACGCGAGCCACTCAGTGACATCCATCGACCGCTTCTGCGTCCGCTCCAGGATGTCGTAGTAGGCCTTACGTTCGCGCTGGATCTGCGCCGACAAACTGTAGAAGCGTTGCGGGCTGCCGTCGGCGCGTGCCAGCAGCAGATCGCCAATGGCCCGCTCGATACGGCCATTGCCATCGTCGCACGGAAGCAGCGTGACGAACCACAGATGGCCGAGCCCCCGAGACAGGCAGAAA
>NZ_JXQM01000179.1 GCF_000832065.1 Nitrosospira sp. NpAV
CTGGTGTTCCCTCCATAGTAAATGTTTTCCCAGTTCCAGTTTGCCCGTAAGCAAATATGCAAACATTATAACCATCCAATACAGAAGTTACTATGGGTTTAGTTCGTGCAAATACAGCATCTTGGCCATCCTCAGGTCTAAATACATGGTCGAACTTGAATTGCTTCTTGGAAGAATCAGAAGAAACTATCTGTAACTCAGTATCTTGGGATGAGTCAAATTCAACTACAGAGGAGGAACCGTTCGCAATTTCAACTTGGTTTAGAGAGATCGGAAGAGCAC
>NZ_JXQM01000020.1 GCF_000832065.1 Nitrosospira sp. NpAV
GTGAAAAGGAAATCCTCCCCCCGCCGGGCGATCATGTGCATTGAGGCACTCAACACACGCTCAGATTCTATCTAGGGGATTTTCGACGAGTTTTTCTCGTGGAGCGCATACGCACAAACTTTAGAATTTACGCGACGGCTTCTTAACTATTCACCCATTCAACAATCGGTTGCCACTGCGACAGATCGCGTTCGGCTTGGTAGTATGGCAGATCGAAAATGCTCTTGCCGTTGAAAGCCGCATTGACATACACCATGGTGTCGCGTAGATAAGTGAGGATCGGGAGATCATACTGCCGGAGAAATTGCTCCAGGGTAGCCGCAGCGCGAGTGCGGGGATCTACGCGCATGCCGATAATACCAATGAAAGCTTTGTGCTTCCGCACGGCTTTTTCTTCCATCAGCTGATCCAGAAAATCCCGGGTGGCCGCCATATCGAATACCGAAGGTTGCACGGGTACCACAACTTTGTGAGCTAGCTTCAACGCATGGGCAAGGTTCTTGCCGTGCATACCTGCGGGGGAATCCAGCACAAGCCAATCGTTGTATTCAGGAATATCCGGATGAGTGTCATTGCGATCTGCATCCAGGTGGGTAATGGCCGGTAACTCGGCAGGACGCAACGCAAGCCAGTCCAATGATGATTTTTGACGGTCCAGATCCCACATGGCAACCCGCTGATTTTGTCCGGCCAGATAAGCGGCCAGGTTAGTTGCCAATGTGGTTTTTCCGCACCCCCCTTTGGGATTTGCCACCAAAATCGTTCGCATTGCAAACTCCCCACACTTATTATTCGTGTCCCCTTCTTTCTCCCTAGCCCGGAATGCCACCACTGCCGGCTACGGAGACGGTAATAACTCCATGCTCCCCATGTTTTCGCTAGGCTCAAGCAGCGTACCCAATTCCTCCAGCGGCGGCAACTCGTCTAGAGAGCGCAGATTAAGATCATTGAGAAAATCCGTGGTCGTTGCATACAAGACTGGTCTGCCGGGAACATCACGATGCCCAATGGCGCTGATCCAGCCGCGTGACTCAAGTGCCTTAAGCACCGGACCTGAGACCGCGACACCACGGATCTCCTCGATATCTCCACGCGTTACGGGTTGGCGATAAGCGATAATGGCAAGTGTTTCCAGCACCGCGCGTGAATAACGCGGAGGTTTTTGAGGATTGAGCCGGTCAAGAAATTTTTGCATCTCCGGTCGGGTATGGAAACGCCACCCGCCGGCAACTTTTACCAGCTCCACTCCTTTATCATCCCAGTCCTCGCGCAACTCTTCCAGCAGGCGGCGTAGAATATCCGCACCCAGCTCTTCGTCGAACAACTTTTTCAGCTCCGATAGGGGCAATGGTTCCTGGCTCGTAAGCAGCGCCGTTTCCAGAATCCGCTTGATCTCGCCGGGACTGGATGAGCCGGTGGAGCTAGACGGCGGCAAGGAAACCGATGGATCTGACATAAATGATTCCGAAAGCGTGAGATTGCGCTACTTCCACCTGATTTTCCCTGACCAGCTCCAGCAACGCAAGAAAGGTTACCACCATTTCCGCCACGCCAGCTGTTGGGTTGAATAATTCATCGAATTCAACAAACTTATGACCATGGAGATGGCGCAAGATGCGGCTCATGTGTGACCGAACGGAAAGTTGCTCCCTTGTGATGCGATGGCGCCGATTGGCTTGCGAGCGGGCCATCAGCGCGAGCCAGGCACTACGCAGGTCATCCATATCGACATCCGGTAAACGTTTGATCACCGCCTGATCGATCCAAACCTGCATCAACCCGAAGTCCCGCTCAGCCTGAGGCAATTCGTTAAGCCGCTGTGCCGCGAGTTTCATTTGTTCGTATTCCAGCAAACGGCGCACCAGTTCGGCGCGCGGGTCACCCTCTTCCTCATCTCGATTGACGGGGCGTGGCAGCAGCATGCGCGATTTAATTTCGATCAGCATCGCGGCCATCAGGAGATACTCTGCTGCCAACTCCAATTGATTGGTTCGCATCATCTCGACGTAGGCCATGTATTGTCGCGTAAGTTCCGCCATGGGTATATCCAGCACATCCAGATTATGTTTGCGAATAAGATAGAGCAGCAGATCGAGGGGTCCCTGGAAGGTGTCAAGAAACACCTCCAGCGCATCCGGCGGAATATATAAGTCCCGCGGGAGCTCCCGCAGCGGCTCACCGTGGATTCTCGCAACCGGGCGCTCGATGGCGGGGTAAAGGAAATCATTCATTCGGAGAAACCTCCTGCCACCACTCCAGCAACTACGACTGGCTTGACCGGTGCTTGATTGTCTTGATCAGTTGGCAAATGAATAGGCAAATGAGCGGGTATATAATCAGGCAAATGGCTGACAAACAAGCCCATCTTGAATCAGAACGTAATCCTAAAAATAATTCAACCCCATCGCCTCTCTGACATCACGCATCGTTTCCTGGGCCAGCTTGTCGGCTTTCTCACATCCGTCCGCGATGATATTGCGCACCAGCGTGGGATCCTCTTCATATATGCGGGCACGCTCGTGCATGGGTTTCTGCTCCGCCAGTATTGCGTCAATAACGGGTTGCTTGCATTCCAGGCAGCCAATACCGGCGGTCGTACAGCCTTGTTGCACCCATTCCTTGACTTCCGCATTCGAATAAACCAGGTGGAATTGCCATAGCGGACACTTGGCGGGATCGCCCGGATCACTCCGTCGAACACGCGCCGGATCGGTCGGCATTGTGCGGATTTTCTTTATGACACTCGCTTCATCTTCCCGGAGATTGATAGTGTTGTTATAGGATTTGGACATTTTCTGGCCATCCAGCCCCGGCATTTTCGATGCCGGGGTAAGCATGACCTCAGGCTCGGAAAGTATCATTTTACCCCCACCTTCGAGATAGCCGAATAAGCGTTCCTGATCCCCCATACTCAAGTTCTGCTGTTCATCAAGCAACGATTTGGCGGCAGCCAGCGCCCCCTCGTCGCCTTGCTCCTGGTAACGATTTCTGAGCTCGCGGTAGACCCTGGATTTTTTGGAGCCAAGTTTTTTTATCGCCAACTCGGCTTTCTCCCGGAAGCCGGCTTCCTTGCCGAAAATATGGTTGAAGCGCCGCGTGATCTCGCGGGTAAATTCGATATGCGGCGCCTGATCTTCGCCTACCGGAACGCGGTTGGCACGGTAAATGAGAATATCCGCGCTCTGAAGTAGGGGGTAGCCAAGGAAGCCATAGGTACTCAGATCCTTCTCCGACAACTTTTCCTGCTGATCTTTGTAGGATGGAACGCGTTCCAGCCAACCCAGTGGGGTAATCATGGAAAGCAAGACATGCAACTCAGCATGGGCGGGCACCCGGGACTGAATGAATAATGTCGCCTGCGCCGGGTCCACACCGGCGGCAAGCCAATCTATCACCATGTCCCAGACATGCTGCTCTATGACTTCGGGGGTATCGTAATGCGTGGTGAGAGCGTGCCAGTCGGCAACGAAAAACAGACATTCGAATTGGTGCTGCAGTTCTACCCAGTTCTTCAGCACTCCATGGTAGTGCCCTAAATGGAGGCCGCCAGTGGGGCGCATTCCCGACAAAACACGATCAGTGAACATGTTGCTTGCCCTTAGTAATTCCTGCTTAAATTTCCAGTCCGAAAAACAATACTACCATTTGTATGGTGATACTGATAAAAGGCCCGATGATGGCACCGAGCACACCAGTGATCAATAACAATAGCAGGATCATAAAGCCATAAGGCTCAATCTTCGAAAAACTATATGCCATTCGATGGGGGAGCAAGCTTACCGCAATGCGTCCGCCATCCAGCGGGGGCAGAGGCAAGAGATTCAGCACCATTAGTATCACATTGATTTTGATGCCTGCTTCGCCCATCAATATCATGGGTCGTGCCAGATCGCTTTCCGGCAAACCGATCCCAAGCTTGATTACGAACGCCCAAAGCAATGCCATGAAAAGATTTGCGCCCGGCCCGGCCAGCGCTACCCAAAGCATATCCTGTTTCGGATGGCGGAGCGCCGAAAAATTAACCGGTACCGGCTTTGCCCAGCCAAACAGGATGCCGCCCAGTATCAGCGTTAACAATGGAAGCAGAATCGTCCCCACGGGATCGATATGCCGAATTGGATTCAGACTGACGCGTCCCTGTGCATAGGCCGTCAGGTCACCGAAGTGCTTGGCTACGTACCCGTGTGCGGCTTCATGCAAAGTAATGGCAAAAATCACCGGCAGCGCATAAATGGCGACATTCTGAATAATACTATCCATGCACAATTCCGAATGGCGCGAGGCTGCCCTTTCCTTGTCGCACCAGTTTTGGCTCGTCGCCGGTCAGATCAACTACGGTGCTCATCTCCAGGCCACAGGCGCCGCCATCCAGTACCAGTTCTACATGGTGTTCGAGGCGATCGCGAATTTCCCCGGCGTCGTTGAGAGGAAATTCATCTCCTGGCAGCATCAGGGTGGAACTCAGCAACGGCTCATTCAACTCTGTCAGCAGTGCTTGCACGACTGGATGATCGGGTATTCTCAGGCCGATAGTGTTGCGTTTTGGATGTTGCAGGCGGCGCGGCACCTCGCGCGTGGCCTGAAATATAAAAGTGTAGCTACCGGGCGTACTTGCCTTGAGCAACCGGTATTGGCTATTATCGATTTTCGCATAATGCGAGATCTCGGCCAGATTCCGGCACATCAGCGTAAAGTGATGGTGCTCATCCACTTGCCGTATGGCGCGAATACGCGTCATAACTGCCTTGTCTCCCAGTTGGCCGCCCAGCGCATAACAGGAATCGGTTGGATAAGCGAGTACGCCGCCAGCGCGCACGATGGCTGCGGCTTGTCTTATCAAGCGCGACTGCGGATTAGTTGGATGAATGGAGAAAAATTGAGCCACGTGAGAAACGGTTTCTGATTATGTTTTAGTTTTTTAGGGCACTTCAAAAATTTCAAAGACCAGGCGAAATCTTTCGCCGGTTTATTTCACTCATTTGCCAAATGAGGCTACCCATGCAAATATGGCCCGCTCACTGGATGTATAAGGAATAATTTGCTGTATAGCGACGGCTTCATAGTTATTCCCGGAGGCACCGGCTATGCCTTCGCTACATCACCTGCTTCCAATCATGCCAAACCGGCGTGCAGTTGGCGGGCAATTCCGGCATCCGGCCCAGATCAAAATAGCTCTCGCCCGGCCCGTGAAAATCCGAACCGCGCGAAGCCAGTAAACCCATACGCCGACTATGATTTGCGAACAGCAGAGATTGCTCCGGTGTGTGGCTGGAGGTAACGACCTCAATGGCCTCGCCGCCAAGGGAGCGAAACTCCAGCATCAACTCGTCCAATGCGCCTTTGCCTAATTTATAACGTGCAGGATGGGCAATTACGGCTCTGCCGCCGCTACTGCATATCCAGTTGACCGCGTCGCTCAACGGAGCCCATTGATGCGGCGCATAACCAGGTTTACCTTTGACCAGATATTTCTTGAATACGGATCTCACGTCCTTGGCATAACCCTGCTGGACCAGGAAACGGGCAAAATGTGTACGGCCTATCAACTGTCCATCGCCGGCGTAAGCGGAAGCCCCTTCAAAACTGCCATGGATACCAAATTTATCGAGTTGTGCAGCGATGTTGCGTGCGCGCACGGTGCGGCCATTGCGAATGGACTTCAAGCCTCCCACCAGTGGCGGGTGTCCGGGGTCTATACCGAGGCCGACGATATGCAAGGTCTGTCCGCGCCAGTCAGCGGAGATTTCCACGCCATTGATAAATGTAATATTCTTCCCGGCAGCGACCTGGCGCGCCTCCTCCAGTCCCGCAACATCATCGTGATCGGTTAGCGCCAGTACATCCACTCCGCATGCGGCTGCATGTTCTACCAATCGCGTAGGCGTCAGTAATCCGTCCGAAACTGTCGAGTGGCAATGGAGATCAATATTGGGCATGAAAAAAGCTATTCGCGCTTAGCAAGAGACGCATCATAGCAAATTAGCGGCACCATGAAAAATGAACCGTCCGAAAGAAGGGAGATTCCGTGTGTTCAAACAGGAAAGGAGTAGGTTGCAGGATTTAGCCCGCCTCATTCTAATGAATTTTCGGGTAAAGTAGTACGGAATGCACAATTACCAAGGATCCGCCAGTTATAGAGAGCCTCAGAAGGAAAAAAAGTCAGGCGGCGTTAAACGGCTTTGGTTGGTTACAGTTTTACAAATGGAATAAATGGATTTTCTGCCCATCTTTATCAACATCAAAAATTGCAACTGCCTTGTGGTCGGCGGAGGGGAGGTCGCTCTGCGTAAGATCACCTTGCTGTTGCGCGCGGGTGCTCACATTACCGTAATAGCTCCGGAGCTATGCATCGGACTCAGTGACCTGCTGCGCGAACAAACCGCGGGTGCGATTACTCATCGCGCCGAGGCTTTTCATCCCAGCCATTTGAGCAACGTTGTTCTGGTTATTGCCGCTACCCATGACCCGGTGACCAACCGCGAGATTTCTGAAGCGGCGAGACGATTGCGCATCCCTGTCAATGTCGTGGATAACCCGGATCTTTGTTCTTTCATCATGCCTTCCATCATAGATCGCTCCCCCGTTCTGGTTGCGGTTTCAAGCGGAGGAGCGTCGCCGGTATTGGCAAGGCTGCTGCGGGCTCGTCTGGAAACCATGATCCCGGCGGGATATGGGCGCCTCGCGGCTTGCGCCGCAAGCTTCCGCGAGCGGGTGAAACTGCATTTCTCGCATCCCGAGAAGCGGCGCATATTCTGGGAAAAGGCATTGCAGGGACCATTTGCCGAAATGGTCTTTGCCGGCCGGGATCGGGCGGCAAAGGATTATCTCGAAGGTTCGCTGGAAGGGGAAGCTGACGAATCTGCGCAGGGAGAGGTCTATCTCGTAGGCGCCGGCCCGGGAGATCCCGAGCTGCTGACTTTTCGCGCGATGCGCCTGATGCAGCAAGCGGATGTGGTGGTATATGATCGCCTGGTGTCGCCCGAGGTACTCGACATGGTGCGCCGCGATGCATCACGCATCTATGCCGGTAAGGAGCGCAGCAAGCACGTCATGCCGCAGGAATCCATCAATGAATTACTCGTGCGGCTGGCAAAAGAAGGCAAGCGCGTGCTGCGGCTGAAAGGGGGTGATCCCTTCATATTTGGCCGTGGCGGCGAAGAAATCGAAACGTTGTCCGCGCAGGGTATTTCTTTTCAGGTGGTCCCGGGCATTACCGCCGCATCCGGGGCGGCGTCCTATGCCGGTATTCCCCTTACCCATCGCGATTACGCCCAGTCGTGCATATTCGTGACCGGCCATCTCAAGGATGGCAGTGTGGATCTGGATTGGTCCATGCTTGCACGGCCAAACCAGACCATCGTAATCTATATGGGACTGCTTGGATTACCCGTGCTGTGCCGGCAATTGATTGCGCATGGTTTATCTGCCGCGACACCCGCCGCCATCGTTCAGCAGGCGAGTACCCGCAATCAGCGGGTACTGACGGCTACGCTGGAAACCCTTCCTGATCTGACCGCATCCGCCCATCTCACTCCCCCGACTCTTATTATCGTAGGCGAGGTCGTTAAACTGCACCAGAGACTTGCCTGGTTCGAGCCGGAAGACGATTTGCACCCTGGCACCGGCAACAAGTAGGGCACTCGGCGCAATGCGCTTCGCTTATTGGCTTCCTACCAAAAGAAAGCGCCCTGGAATCCGGGCGCTTTTGCATTTCCTGGGGTGAATGATGGGCTGTTATTTATTCGGCTGCGGTGTGATGCGAAGATAGGGGCGCGGCGCCTTATAACCTTTCGGGAATTTTTGTTTGATGACTGCTTCGTCCTGAATTGTCAGCGGGATAATCACGTCATCTCCATCTTTCCAATTGGCGGGTGTGGCCACCGAGCAATTATCGGTCAGCTGCAGCGCATCAAGAACGCGCAGCACTTCCTCAAAATTCCGGCCGGTGCTCATCGGGTAAGTGATGATGAGGCGTACTTTCTTTTTCGGGTCGATGATGAACAGCGAACGAACCGTCATGGTTTCAGACTGATTCGGATGAATCATGTCGTAGAGCGCCGCAACCTTTTTGTCCACATCCGCGATAATGGGAAAGCCGACGCTGCAATTCTGTGTTTCCTCGATGTCCTTGATCCACCCCGAGTGCTTGTCCACCGGATCAACCGATAGCCCGATCGCCTTAACGTTGCGCTTGTCGAATTCCGACTTGAGTTTTGCGGTCATTCCCAGTTCCGTTGTGCAGACGGGGGTGTAATCGGCGGGGTGAGAAAACAGCACCGCCCAGGAATCTCCGATCCATTCGTGAAATTTAATCTTGCCGATTGAGGAATCTTGCTCGAAATCAGGTGCGATATCGCCTAAGCGCAAAGTCATGGCATCCTCCCTAAGTTTGGAATTGATTGGAAATGGGTCACAAATTGACAGCGTCAATATAGCCCGACTGCTTCAATGACTCAACAATTATTATTCATGTAGGGAAGGTGGGGGTGAATGATCGCCACACCACGTCTTATTCCGTCGTTGGACGCCCTACCGCTTATCGAATGGCAAAAGCGAGTTTATTCAAAGGCTCTTCAGGATAGCGGGTCAGTTTCATCGGCAACCGGAAATCCCCAGGAATAAGGGCGTTCATATTTCAGCAGAATGTTGTAGTAAGTCCGCACGGATTCCGTCAGGATCACTGCCTCGCCGCCGCGCGCATAACCGTGTTTCAAATTTTGGAAGTATTTACTGAGGCTCAATAACGGCAATGTCTTCTTCAGATCTGCCCATGAATCCGGGTTGAGCTCAAGGCGCTGTGCCAGAACGCGCGCATCTTCTATATGGCTGGAGCCCTGATTATATGCCGCCATCGCAATCCAGGTGCGATCGGGTTCCAGAATACGCGTCGGCAACCTATCCTTGAGCAGTCGCAGGTAACGTGCGCCAGCGAGTATGTTCTGTCGCGTGTCCAGCCGATCGGTCACCTTCATCCGGTCGGCCGTCGTCTCCGTGAGCATCATGATACCCCGTACGTTGCCGGGTGAAACCGCGAAGTGGTCCCAATGGGATTCCTGGTACGCCAACGCTGCGATCAAGCGCCAATCGATCCCGGTTAACTCCTCGGCTTCGTGGAAATGGTTGCGCAAATCCGGTAGCAGTGTACGTCTTTTGCTCAGAATGCCACTCACATCCGCCTGCTCAAGCCGCTGAATGTGACCGTAATATCGGTCCAGGAGACGCATCAAGGTGCCATCCTGTTCGATCCGGTTAAAAAACTTCCGCGTCTTTTCCAATAACTCTCGTTCGGCAAAGGGCGAAAATGCCCAAGCCTTGCCGACGGGCTCGCCCAAATCGAAAGCACTATCCAGGTTGGAGTAGAAATTCTTGGCCTGGTTGATCTGCGTGGAATCGGCCACCACATAGTCGACTTTGCCCTCCGCCAGTTTTGCCAGCAAATCTTCGCCCGTGATATCGACCTCGCTCCATTTCAGGCCGGGGGCCTGCTGCATGGCTTTATTGAGTTGTTCAGCATAGGTTGTTCCGCTTGCGATCTCGATGGTTCTTCCTACCAGTTGACGGATACTTTTGGGTCTGCGGTAGTCGGTGTTGTAGGCCACCTGAGGCTGGGTAGTTTGATAGACCGGGCCGAAACGAGCGTGCAGTTCATGCTTGGTGCTGATGCTTAAGCCAGCGGCGAAATGTCCCCTATGCTCTTCAAGCTTCGCCAATACCTGATCCATTCTAGGTGCTAACCTGAATTTCACGCTCATGCCCAGCTCTCGCGCGAATTCAGAAGCAAGATCAAACTCCAGTCCGGCATAACGTCCGTCGGCATTCTCATAGTAGGTATCCGGGCTATTAACGGTAATCACCACCAACTCATCGGTTTTGTCGAACGGTAACACCGGCTTCTCAAACGAATCGCAGGCGGGGAGCATGAGGCCGCAAACGATGAGAATACCAACAAACGGGTGGGGGAAAGGGCGCATGGACGGGAGGCAGGCGGAATACGAGAACATTCTGCCATGTTTTTACGCTGAACGAGCGCAAGATAAACACAGGATAAACTGGTAAAATATCGATCTCGCAACGGAGAGGTACCGAAGTGGCCATAACGGCGCTGACTCGAAATCAGATGGTCAGGGTAACCTGGCACGTGGGTTCGAATCCCACCCTCTCCGCCAATTGTAACCGCTTGCTTGTAAACCCACCTAACACCTTGAAGGGTAATGGGGTATCGGTGGTTCTAAGTCCTGTATTCCGATGATATTGAAATCCACCCGGAACCACGAGTTTGAGCACGGCATGTCGATCCGATAGTCGCCCGGAACTCCAGAGTTTATGCGGCTTAGCGATAAAGTCGAGGCTGGTTCTAAGTGCCGCATCGAATGAACGCCTCGGGCGCAACGATTGGCCGGATTTTTCGACCAGAACGGCTCTGTCAGTCTCGAATTTCTTGATCCGGGATTCGTAAGCCTTCACCATTGAATCGCTATCCGTCTCAACCAGCCTGTCCATCAATTGCTCGATCTTGGTATTCAGCTTATGTATTTCATCCTCAAGCGCCTTTCCGCGCTGCGCGATCTGCGCCTGCCGGTAATTCCACCATGTCTCGAACATCCTGCTCGCAGTTTTGAATAGCGGCACGGAAGGTTCGAGCGTGTGCAACAGAGCTTCGAACTCGCCCTCGATCTTCTCGCGTCTGATGGCTTTACCATAGCTCTCACAACGTTTGCTAGTAAAGCAGTAGTAGTACGGATAGTGCTTACTGCGCCCCTTGGTCCAGCAAGCAGTGAGCGGGTTATCGCAATCAGCGCAACGTACCGCCCCCCTTAGCGGAAAATCCTCGTTCAAATTTTTTCGCGCAGGTATCTTGGGTTTTTCCTGCATGCGATGTTGGATTTTTTGAAACGTCGCCAGCGAGACCAAAGGCTCGTTCTGTGCGGGGCGTAAAGACACATCCATGATGTCCGACTGGATATGCGCGGCATAAATTACCCGGCTTAAGATACGGTTGACGTGTTCGTTGGTGACTTCGCCCTTGGCGTTCTTGGGGAATTCAGGAAATTGTTCAAAGTAGCGTTTCACCTCTGCCCTGAGCTGGAAGCGCCCGCTGGCGTACCCTTCCAACCCCTCGGCAACAATGCTCGCCAACGGCTCGTTTCGTACCAGCACCTTCCCATGGCCCGGTTTCGAGGCGTACTTATAACCGATGGGTGCGAAATGCACCCAATACCCATTCAGCATACGCGCCCTACGCCGGTTGCGTGTTTGTTCCGCGTTCTTCTGACGATGATGTTGCGATACACTGGCAAGCAGGTGCTCGATCAATAACGAGTCCGAGTCTTCCCCGAAGGACAGGCTCGGAGAGGCTAGCTTTGCACCCGCCTCGGCAATTTTTTTTCGCAAATTAAGGTGTGCAGAAATCCCTCTTGCCAGTCTGCTCAAATCGTCGATGATAATTGTCAAATTGTCCTTACGATGCGCACGCGCAAACTTGAGCATCGCCTGCATGCCGGGGCGGTCAATCAGGGACCCGGATTCAGAATCCTCAAACTGCCCAATCACATCCATATGACGATGACGTGCAAACTCGCGGCAGCGAGTGGCTTGTGAGGCCAATCCCGCGCCTTCCGTTGTTTGCCGCTTAGTCGATACTCTACAATAAATCAATGCCTTATCCATTGGGCTTGCTCCTTTCACTGTTGCCTGCTTCAGCGCTTTGATTGAACGGTTGCGCTGCCTTTCCTGTTTGATCGTTTTTATCTTCATTCAACGCAGCATATAAAAATGTCGGCATGATCATCTGCACCGCATCCATGTCCAGATTGAGATCGCACATGGTGCGCATGATATCCCACAGGATCGAAAGTAATTCGTTTTCCTGCTCGGTAGTCAGCTCGAACTCGGTCAAGTCCTCACGGTATGCATCGCAATCGAGTGTGGGGACAGGGATGACCTCCTGTTTGTTTTTACCCGGTGTAGCTGTTTCTTCGTTCATGCTTGCATCCTCCACGTTATCAAAGCGCTGCCCTGCAGGCTAATAATTCCTCTATCGGTCCTCTTCGTTGTTAAAAAGAGCAACAACTGAATAGAACAAATAGAGAACATAGTTTTAATTAAATAGCAATAAAATCCTATTGTTACCGTTAAGATTCCGGGGGAAATCCGCATTTCTTTCCGTAACGGTTTTCCGTATGGAATAGCTCTTCAAGCTTCTTCTAGCGTTGCGGCACCCGCTGTCTCTGCACCTCACAATCTCTTTGCACGGCGTGCTCCGGCTGCTCAAGCGTGCGGTGCTGCTCCCGTTGCCGGTTGAGATCGGCCAGCCGGGTGTCACGTTGTTCACGCAACCATGCGCGGTTGAATGTCTCTCGGATGGGAGCCTGCTCGAATTCAGGCCGCAGTTCGGGAAACGGCTTGTCCCGTTTCACCATCTGCGAGCCGCCCCCGCTGCGCTCACTGTCACCGCGCCGCTGCGCCTCTGTTTGTTCCATCGCCCTGATCTGCTTGCCGATATAGGGATCGCGGGCCAGATCGAAATCCCGATGGAGCGGTGGCGCTTTTTGGAAGCTTTCAGGGTTATCGTTTGCCAGTTCCGGGTGCTTTCCAGCAAAGCTCGTCGTTGAAGGTGCCGCCGGACTGTCAGCGTTCCGGGCCATGATCCGGCACCCGGCCTTTATCTACGGATGGCTGCGCAGCCCGCTCTTCCTGATACTCCTGCATGCGTTGATCGCGTTGTTCGCGCAAGGTAATGCGCCCGTCAATCGGCACACTGTCCAGAACAAGCTCGGCACCGCGCCCGTCCTTGTGCATCCACATCGCGCCCACGCGGTTCCAGTATTCCCTGCCGTCCGGGGTGCCGCGCACCGCATAGGCAATCTGGTCGGGCTTGCGTCCCGCGTGCGAGGGTGAATCTTCATGCGGCGTGTCGTTTGAATTTCGGTTGCTCATGGTCAAATCCTCATTGAATTGCCTGCATGGATCGATACCGCTACCCGGATGCAGGCCAAGCCGGGAAGCAGGTAAAATCGACGCTTACAGGGGCGTTTGCCGTCTTGTTCGCCGGTCGATGATCACGATCACGGGGCAGTCATCGCCCACGTTGCGCTCGATCAATCCGCGCCCGCCGAGATAAACGCAGTCGTTGTAATCGCGGTACGTGCCATATTGCTTGTAGGTATACCAGACCAAGAAATGCGGCCCGACAGGCGAAATCACCCACGCTGCGATGAGCAGCAGGAACCAGTGGCGCAGCAGATAGGTCACGCCGCGCAGGAACACCGACAGCCACGCAAACGGGCGGTATTTTTTGGGGGAATAGGTTTTCATCGTTTTGTCCTATAGGCGCAGTTTGATTTTTTTTCGGAAGGGCTTGCCATGGAACGGGTTGATTGCGACTTGCGAGCGCCACGGCTCGATCTCGGCATAACTCACCGGCTCGAACAGAATGGGGCGATGCTGGCGGACGAACAGGATGCCTGCCTTCATGCGCCGGATTTCATCGGGCGTGGCGAGCGGGCGAGCCGCTTCGCTCAGATTTTCGTTCAGCCCGAACTGGTCGATGGAGCGGCTGGTGCCCATGGCCGTCACGGTTTGATCCCCCAGCATCTGTCTGGAAATCAGTTCCAGCGTTTTGGGCGAGCGCTGGCCGGGCAGGAACTGCTTTACTTCAGTCTCGCTTAGGACCGTGTCGAGCGCCGACTTGCCGTAGACGCGTTCGAACGCAGCCAAGTCCTGAAAGATGAGGTGAAGCCTAAGTCCGTACGATCTGCCCCATGTCAGCAGATTCTCCAGCCCGTTGACCTTGTAATTCGTGGCCTCGTCCAGAATGAAATACACGGGCCGCTCTTTATTGGGATGGCGCTTTACCGCCGTCGTGCAGCACCACTGCATCAAACCGATATAGGCTTTGTACGCCTCCATGCGGCTGGCATCGGCCACGATGAATAACGTAGTCGGTGTTTTGCCTTCCTTGAGATCGTTCATGCTAAAGGTCGAGCGGCCCATGGCCGGGGCCAGCCGCCCGAATGCGAATGGAGCTAACGATTGCTGAGCGCCGGTGATGAAGCTGCCGAAGGTACGGCTCTCGTTCCCCGACATCAAGGTAATCAGGTTATGTGCTATGGCCCTGACCAGCGCCGCGAACTGAGCCACATCCCGTGAATCGTGCACTTTGGCCCATTCGGTCTGCTCGATGGGAAACGGACCGTCTGGATGCGGTTTGCCTTCGATATCGACCCCGGCAATCCACCGTGCGGTGTCTTCGAGACGCTGGCGGTTTTCCAGCAGTAAGGAGACCGATGAAAGCGTGGCATCGAATAAGTCCACCATACTTTCAGCCAAGCTTGCAAACCCGGTTATCTGGCGACCGCCTTCCCGGAAGTAAGTATTTTCTGACTCTTTCTCTCCCGGTTCCGGTTGTATTTGCGTAGCCATCCCAAGCAAATCGGCCATGACATCTCTCAAACCTTCCGGACGGGTCAGGTCGTCAGCAATAATGTCGAGCGGGTTGTACGAATCAGTTTGATCGATGATGTCCGCCCATAAATTGCCGGGGTTGAGCACACGCACAATTTCACCACGTTTTTTTAGTGGTGCTTCAAGCATACAAGTAAGCTCAGCCTTAAAATCTGCTATCACCTTGCTGTGCCGGATCGCCATAGCCATTGGAACGACCGTATAGATGCCCTTGCCGGACCCGGCGGGGGCCACAGTTAGGGCGTTGGAGGCGTAGTCGAAAAATAAGGCGGGCCGGGAATCGCCCGCATACCGTCCCCAGAACGGCCCGCGCTTGTCTTTGCTCAATTCACGCTTGAATTCCTTGAGCGCCGCCCATGCAGCCGTGCCATGTTTCCCCGTCGGTTCACGGCTGGCGAAGAAGTCGATGAAATGTGCGGCATTGTCGAGTGCACGAATCACGGCTTGCAGGCAGAACAGACCCGCCAGCAAATGGATGAGCGCCGAGAACCAGTCGATACGCCCACCCATCATTGGCGGATTGAGGTTATAGGCCCACCACGCCAGCCCCGCCGCGATACCGGCGAGTGACAGCAGGGTGGCGGGGGATTTATGGCTGCGAGAATGTGGAGTCATGGTTCTTGCACTCAGAACTTATTCAGCGCATCAAAGGTTGGATCGCGCTTCAAACGTAGCCCCGGCCTTTTTCATCCACGCCGTCCATGCGTTTGTGATGTGTTTTTTTTCGGGCCGTTGGAGTGCGCCGTTGACAGTGATACCGACGCCAATGAACTCGACATGGCATCCTTTGAGAATGCCGGGCGTTGGATCGGGCAACGGCTTTTTATCGATGACAAATTGCTTCCCCGTCAATTCTGACGAATGCTCAACTCCATCTGTAAACACAATGACTTTCGCATTTCCGGATGCACACTGGAATTCCCGGTAGCAATCCTCGAAAAACGACATCAGGCGGGTTTCGTTTTGTGGATTTTTGGCAGCGTCCTCGGCCTTGGCGGCAATGGCTTTCTCCAAAGCCGCTCCCACCTGCGAGGGCCGCATTTGCGCCGACAGTTTTACGCGCTTGGTCAACTGGAAATTGCGCAGATTGCCATCGCCGAACGTCATCACCGCAACTGTATCGCCCATATTCAAGGCGCTAACCGTGTCCTTTGCGTACTTGGCGGCGGCATTGCGAAATTCTTTGACTTCGTTGGGATTGGATGAAGACTGATCCAGCGCGAACGTTGCATGCACCGGGTTCTGTGCATGGCCTACATTGCTCAACGCGGTGAGGAAGAGGAATGGAATGAGTTTCATGGTTGATACTCCTTTATTTAAGAACACGGTCAATCACACTGCGGATATGCTTCACGGTGTGTGTCTTGAGGATATCGAGACGGGTTTTAACGCCAGATAAATCCGGTTGTTTGCCTAGCACTCGGCCCAACACGGAGTCCGGCTCATCGTTGCCGGTAAACAGGGCTGGATGGGCTTCCATTGCCGCCTCACCACGTCGCACGAATTGCTCGACCTGGCTGGCAGCCAGTACGGCAGCGTGGTTTCTGATGAAGTTATCGCTGCGCTGTTCGAGTTGAGCGAGTTCGCTCGCGGTTTTGCGACATGCTTTGTCGTCTGCCAGCAATTGTTTCCATCCCCGCCGCGCAGCGTTCTGGTTTAACAGGGCGAGAATGATAAGGTGGGCATTCGTGCTGATCGTGTCGATGCATTCTCCGCCCACGAACAGACTCATTATCGAAATTCCCGTGACAGACCCAACAAAAATCGGCGCGGCGAGCACCATATTCCCTTGCAGCCATGAAACAATGGTCTGTCCCATAGTGCTGACCTGAACCTGTTCTACCGGCAAACCAAAAATCGCATCCGGCGTTCCTGAGGTTGCCGTAGCAAGGGCACCGGGAAAAAGCAGGATGCTGAGGAATAGGCCTCCTGCCAATGCATATAACGGTGCAAACACGGTGCTGAGATTGCGTATCAGCCTTACTGCCCACAGGTCAGGATTATGTTTGCAAAGCCAGTGATAGGTCAGCATAGCCATAACCCCTGTCAGGGACAGCAATCCCGCCGAATGCTGCACTACCGGATCTTCAACACCTTGTAACAAGCCGCTGAATACGCCATAGGCAATTGCGATTTCCACTCCGACTGCACTCAAAAAAATCAGTATCGACAAGATCAAGGGGAGCAGCTTCCACAGCGATTGCCGCGCTTCCTTTCTTATGTTGTTCATGGTGACCGCCAAGGCAGCGAATTGCTGATCGGTCATCATCGTTATGGGTTTTGTTTTATTCATGTCGCTTTACTCCTGATCGTTGTGCCGATGCATCAAGGCGCGAATGGTTTGCGGGGAACCCGAACCGGACAGATGGGAAGGAGGATTGTC
Organism: Nitrosospira sp. NpAV; assembly: GCF_000832065.1. Lineage (GTDB taxonomy): Bacteria > Pseudomonadota > Gammaproteobacteria > Burkholderiales > Nitrosomonadaceae > Nitrosospira. Next base: position 16,847 of record NZ_JXQM01000020.1, read on the forward strand.
CGGAGAACCAAGGCTGAGGATGAGGTGCGCATTGGTCATTACACTGCGCGACAGATCAGCCATGTCCTGTTGCTTGTTATCAATGGCACGCTGATGCTCATCCGCAAGCGCTTGGTAAAGCTGGACATAGAGCGCTTCGCCCGGCGGATTGAGGTCGTACAAACTTTCATTTATTTGTTGAAGAAAGGCTTCAGTAGATAATGATCGTGACGCGGTGAATGATCCGGGGGTGTCGTGGTTCTTGTCGGTCGTTCTCATATAGTTTCCCTCCAGCAGTCGTATTGATGACCGGACTATAAATCGAGCTGTAGGGAACAAGCGAGGAAGCGGATTTCCGAAATTTGCGCGTTTTCGGAAATAAATTTCCGAAAGGGGACGGAGGGATTACTGGATAGATATCGGCAAACTATTTTCTTGTCAATTTTCCAGAATGATGATAGCTAGTATCGTCAGTTGTAGGTGTAAACAGTCAAAAGCGAAAAGGCGCTCGGGATGGCAAAGGAGAAGCCCAAAAGGACCAGACTGTTGTTTGACAAGGAATCCATCGACCCGGCTGTGTGTCAGGTATTCTTTAATGAAGTTTGCAATGGAGACCGCAAACGCGCGGGTGAACTGGTCAATGAGTTTATGCAGGAAGCTTGTAATAAACGTTATGGACCCGGAGCAGAAAAAATCATTGAGTCAATTCGACGACACTTGGAGAAATAAACGAAATCTTTTGGCAAGATTTTGCTTATCGGCATGAGCTACAAGTAACTGTTTTATACTGCCTAAGTGAATAGCCAAATACTAAAAAACAAGTTTAGACCCGAATCGATTTCAAGCGAATTTCGGGAGATGTTTACATTTGCATCGGATGCCACAAGACGTCAGCATACAAATGGAGTTATATCATCCAAAGAATATGTAAGAGAGTTTTACAACTGGATTAAGCCGAAGGATGCGCGAAATAACGAGACATTCAGGGCATTAATTGAAAAAGTAACGGGGAGCAGCTACTCCACATTTGGACATTGGCAATCCGACGGATCGCCCAATATCAAGGAAAAGGCATCGCTCTGCTTCGGCGCATCGGCGCAATTCCACGACACTCATATTGAAGAACATTTCGCCAGATTTTTATATTTCTGGAATTCTTACCGAGAAGAAAATCCCGTACAACCAGATTTTTGGGAATACGAAACCAAAAGGAAAAAATTATGGGCGAAATATCGCCTGATTCCCAATGAACAGCATCCTTTCGCAGCACAACTACAACGCCATCTTTATTCAGCGGGCTTCGAGCATAAAAAGACGTTCGATGACATCAAGAATTTTATCGATACTCATTCTTCAGGTTACGTAACGATTGAAGGAAAAACCGATACAGAAAAAAGCTCGTTAACCGCTTATACGGCAATAACACTCTACGAGAGCGGCCAATATCAGTGCATATGGCATTTCAACGAAATGGGATCAGGTCACAACAAAAGTGCAGATTTGCTTCGTACCCTCTTTTCCCAACTCAGAGACATGTATGCATGTCTCGACGACGATAAGTTTAATCTCGAATATAAGCAGGTGTTGAATTCTGATTCCGGATATGGCGGGTTCTATCGGACCGTTTTCGATCAACTTGCCTACGATAGAAAATTCCAGAATAGCAAGCTAGTTATTTTTGTTGACGCCCTAGACGAAGTCAGTCGGTTCGACCTATGTCGGCAAGAATCAATAAACACATTATTTATACCGCAGGGTTTAATTAAGAATACGTTTGTTATTGTTACATCGAAAAACTTTACACGAGAAACGTATATTGGAAACAAGCTAGAAATTAACCTTTCTCAGATTAAATCGTATGAAACAAATAAACAAAGCGTAACAGGAAATAATTGCGAGCTTGGGCATGTCGAAGATGAAAAGAAATGGCAAGATCCTTACAGTTTCGACTGGTTTGGGTTCGCAAGCAGGAAGAAAGAATTCAAACGGCTTAATCAATTTATTAATCATGATGATCAATTCAAGATTTGGGCTATTTCTGGTCCTGCGGGGGCGGGGAAAACTTGGCTTGCTCATCAATGGGCTGTCCATTCATCCGCATTAAAGGGCTGGAATCGCGTCCCGCCTCAAGAAAATCGCAGCGAACTAAAGGAATGGCTTAAATGGCCGGATAAACCGACACTAATCATCATCGAGTGCAGGTACGATTTTGATGAGGTGACTTCTAAACTGCTGAAGTATTGCTTAGAGTCTAGAGTGTCCAAGGTAAGATTACTTGTTATCGACCGTGTATTTTCAGTACCGTTGCATAGCGATAAGCGCTGGAAATTTTCTAGTGATGCTTCAAGTTTGAATTGCACTGAAACATATTTTTTTGCCAAAAAGCCGCTTGATTTACGACAAACGGACGATCAGGAAGAGATCATTAAAGAAATAATTGCTCGCCATGCCAACATAAAAAATGTAGAAAGCCCACAAATCAATGAAGCTCACGACTATCTTCTAAATATGAAAGGGGCATATTATCCCCTTTATGCAGTACTTGTCGGTGAAGCGATCAGGGATAAAAGGCCTTATCGATTGCTAAAGAGAAAAGACGTTGCGATATTCGAGCTGCTAGATGAATAAACCCGGTGCAAAAGATTAATCTTGCCGTTATCCCAGTAATTTTAAACAATATCAATTAGACATTAAAACTTTTAAACATCCCGTACGTCATATTTCTGGATTTCTATAAATGCTATCGTATCGAAATGGGAAATATTTCCCTATAAATTAACTGTTTTTTAACTCATTCCTGTTAGCGTAAAAAGGGCAATTTAAAACAGGTATAACCACCTGTAGTGTCAATAACCGGGGGCAGGAACATGGGGGTTGGTGAGTTCCGAATTACATATCGCGCTTTTTCGGCGGCACGGTTCCTCCATGGAGCCGGTAATGGTTGAGTCGACCGATGCAAAATTGCGGGTTTCAGGCGGTCTGACAAACACCTTCCTTCATTGCCACACCTGTCTGTCAGACGAAGATTTTGATCGTCTGCGCCGAATGGAATTCACCGAAAGAGAAAACTACATTCTGAACGGTCAGCTTAGCGGTTCTGTCGCTGGGATTGTCGAGCGCAGTTCAGTATCTAACAGAACTCAATCCAAACAAGCCGAAGAACGTAAATCCAAAGAAAGCCGGACGGCGCAATTCGTCGAATTGTTTGAGCAAATCCGTGCTTCCATTAAGCAAATGGAAACCGATATTAGAGCATTAGTGGCATCGTTCGAGAAGCGAGACGGCGACGCATGGCGGGAAAAGCTGGCGCTTGATATTTTAGGGGCGGACGATATTCCACAGCAGCGATCCGGCGAAAACATTAACGCCTATCGCAAGCGGCTGGAACAGCACCTCATTAACGAAATGCTCACCGCCGATGGCACAATCAAAGATAAATATAAAAACGATGCGAAATACGGCGATTACGCGGAATGGGCGCAGAAACAGTTCCATCTCAACAGCGCCCGAGCGGTTGTCGCGGAACTAGATGATGACAACATCGGCCCGCAACGTAAGGAACAGCTCCTCGATGAAATGAAACAGCGGGGCTATGTACAGGAAATGGTATTTGCTGACCGTATATCGAACAGTCTGGATACGCAGGACTCTGTACGTGACGCCCGCGATGATAGCCGTGATGCAATACTCTCACAGGGACAATCTCCCAACGCTACCCTGAAGTTTTTATCGTAGCTATTGGAACAGCGGATTCGTGTTGGCCGCCCGTTTGGCAATGACGGCTACCTGTTCCCGCACATTGTCTATCAAAAATAATTCAGTCGTTCCGCCACGAATATGAAATGAGATGCCGGTGGCAGGCGCATCGTTTTGTTCAAAGAAAAACTTGATGTTCGTCATGCCGACCTTTTTAAAATCCCGCGTGAGTACAGTCTTGATTTGATCGTCCGTAATCCCCGGCTGGGTTCCCATAGCAACTGAAATTCCCACACCATTAGGATGTTTCTCCGACCATTCGCTCCCGGCAACATCCACGCAGGGCTGTTTTCTACAGGCGATATAGTCGTTCTTGGCTGACAGCAGTGCATCTTGCGCATATCCAACGCCGCCGCCAAATGATACACACAAAACACCCAGAAACATTCCCCAATAACTGAAAAGACGTTTTCTTTTCAATATCTTGCTTTGTGACAAAAAGGGACCATTTTGTCACAATTCACATATCTCCTTATGAAAGAAAAGCAGCCCATCTGATGTGTTTTTTCAATGCAATTTTTCCATTTCTAGTTGACGGGGAGCGGTTATGAAGATAGGTCAAAAGGGTCCCCTTTTGTCTATCGATAAAGGACCAAAATGGATAAGAAGCACAATCGCATGCCGGAAGATAAAAGCCGTACCATCGGTTATGCCCGCGTTTCGACAGAGGATCAACATCTCGACCTTCAGATTAATGCCTTGAAGCTGGCAGGGTGCAGCGCCATCTTTGAGGATCAAGGTATATCAGCCACCGCCAAACGCCGACCCGGTTTCGAGCAGGCTTTATCCAGCTTGCAGGCGGGCGATGTTTTCGTTGTCTGGAAAATGGACCGCGCCTTTCGCTCCCTTAAAAACGCGTTGAACATTCTGGAGGAGTTTGAGAACCGGGCCATCGAGTTTCGTTGTTTGACCGAGGATATCGACACCACCACAGCAATGGGAAAATGCATGTACCAGATACGTCATGCATTCTCCGAACTGGAACGTAACCTCATCCGGGAACGAACCAAGGCCGGGATGGAAGCCGCACGGCAACGCGGCGCACATCTGGGCAGACCGAAGAAGCTGTCCCACCCCCAGATTGCCGACATCCGGGGCTTATTACAACGTCATCCCAATCTGACCCTTGCGCAGATCGCGGGTCAGTTCGGCGTCTCCACTCGCACGATCTACCGCGCACTATTACAACTTGCTAACACTCAAAAGGGGCTGGCTATAAATGCTGGACATACGTCTCAGACTGGAGGCTGCGGTTGACGAGTAATGATAGCGCAGCTATGAATTTGCGTATCAGTGAGCGTGCGTTTAGGGTGAACAATCAAAAGTAGCTGAATAAAAAATTCAGATCGAGTCTATTTTTTCGACAACTTAATGTATAGCAATGAATTGGCATTATCGGTCACAGTAACGTCTAGAGATTTTCTTGATAACCGTATGGGCAAAGGAATGTAATGAATGCAAAAACGCCTGTTAAATACCCATAACCTTATATCTATTTTTATAATTTTCGCAGCTCTAGTCTTGGTTTCTTGTCGATCATCAAGCACCGAATTGGTAAGCGTTTCCATTGCTAAAAACGAGCTATCTATTCCTAGAAACTATCTAACTTCTTGGAAAGACTCGTCGTCGGCAACGACAGGAAAAATAAACATACAGTTAGCATTGCCAGATTTTGAGCCATTCAACGGAGAAAACGCAGAAAGATTTGAGGTCAAGAATCGTCAGTATCTGATCATCAATCTCCACGAAAATCCGGATCAAACCGCGACCTTGTCACCGATTGGCGATTCAAATGATTTGAGCGGCGTGCTCGCGAAGAAGTTGTTGAATGGCTACTCCGCTGCCGAGGTAACCAGCGCAGGATTACAGAAATATACAAATAACTCTAAAGGGCGACAGCGCACTGATATTTACGTCCGAACCAAGAACGGAACGCCGATATTGATTGTTGAGTGCAGTCGTGATGGCGACTGGCCAAATCCGCAATGCGAAAGCACAAAGCCTATCTTGAATAAGTTAACTCTGTACTACCGCTTTCCAACCTCATTTTTGGAGTCGGCATTGCTCATCGACGAGAAAACCGAGACTTTGATCAAATCGTTTCTGCAAGAAAGAAGGAAGTGATGACGTATGTTCTAACGACAAATCAGCGTGCCGTAATCCAGACACTCGTAGACAATGAGGACTGGTCAACCGCCTATTTCACGCTTGGCGAAATATTAGATGTACCAGTTGGCAATAATGACATTGATGTTGGTGTCCAGTGGTGGATACAAATAGCAGGCGATATTAACTCGGATTCTGGCGGATGGGCCTCTGTTCTTGTTCGCGAGAATACAAAGAGGGCCGGTAATGGAACTATCACTGATCAAGATTTTCAAGATGCATCGGACAAGATCGCCAATGATTTTTTTGACATGCTGTTGAATCCGCCTCCCGGAACCACTGCGGGCACAATTCCAACGATAGAACAGATCATAGAAAACGATGTAGTTGGAGCGGTTAATGAACTAGGTCTTGAGGATGAGGATTGGGCGGGGACGTTGTTAGCATCTGCCTTGTTTGGCTATCCGGCTGTTGAGAACTTTATTGATAGTCCAGCGGATGTAGTAGAACAAGCTCTGCGCGGACTTCTGACCCTGGAGGACGGACTCGGTCTTCTCGATCGGGTTGAGCCTTTGCTCAATCCAATCCTTGGTCTTCTCGGTCGCACTCCGAGTGGCGGCAGCGGAATCGGTGGCGGAGTTGAGCCGCTCGTGTTTGATCTTGATGCATCTGGCACGATTGATTTGCTTTCCACGGACGACGGCGTTCATTTTGATTTTGGCGTTGACAGCTTTGCCGAGAAAGTCGGCTGGGCTGCGTCGACTGACGGCATGTTGGCGATTGATCTCGACTCGTCCGGCTCAATCAACACAGGCGCAGAACTGTTCGGCTCTGAGGTTCCATTGAGCTATATCACGAATGCAAATTGGGACCAATTTATCAACGAAGAAAACGGTTTTGCCAAGCTTGCAAGATATGATCTTGTGGCGAACGGCGGCAACGGTGATGGCGCGATCACTTCTGCCGATGCTGTCTGGTCTGATCTTATCATGTGGCAGGATGCGAACAGTGACGGCATTTCCCAGAGCGGAGAAATGCTCACCCTCACCTCTCTTGGCATCACAAGCATTGACGTCAGCAATTATGAGTTGGAGAGTTTCAACGGTTTGTCCAGCGGCACGCCATTTAGTCGCATCATTGAAGGCAACACGGTAACACATACGGGCAGTTTCACGATGAACGGCAATGCCTACGAAGTGGCCGACGTCTGGTTCAACAGCCAACTGATAAATACCGTATATACAGAAGATTATGAATTGGATGTGCGTGTGCTCTTCCTGCCCACGGCACACGGTTACGGCATGCTGCCAGACCTCCATGTAGCCATGAGCATCAACGAAAACTTGCTTGATGACATGGCAGGTTTTGTAACAGGCAATGACTTCGGCGATCTATTCGGGACGACAGCGCAGGTCGATGCCGAAAACATAATGCTTGGGTGGGCTGGCATTGACCCGGATAACCTTGCTGTCGATCACAGCAAGCTCGGCTTTTATGGCCACATGAAGGAATATCAGTTCCTGAGGAGCTTTACAGGCCAAAACGCGGACGCATATGGAGTGTGGTTCGACTTAAAACCATGGGTGCCGTATGAGTATGACGGTCTGACGGCGGTTAACGAAGCTTACAAGAACGTTTTGGATGCGTTTACAGCGCGTCTTCTATTCCAGAGTGGCGGCGAAGCGTTATTTGATAGTGGCGTTAGCTACAATCCCTACACAGACGAATTCGAAGGCGTCTTTGCACTCTCTGAAAATGCTATTACCGATCTGGAGACGGCTGCATCTCTCTCAGGCAATCTTGCGGAGTACTGGCGAGGAGTTGCCAACTTCATCGAGCACACGATGGGCATATCGGAACTCAGCGGCACGGAAATTGGCTGGCTCGATGATGCCATCGATGGCTCTAGTTCCGGAGCGCTGGAGTGGACGGACATCACTGCACTTCTTGCCGATCCCATAGCTGTAACGGGGACGAGTGGAAATGACACGATCAGCGGGACTATTCATGATGACATCCTAGGTACTACGTCCAGCACCGGGCCTTACTATTCTGGAACGGATGGCAATGACACGCTCAGCGGCGGGGCCGGAAATGATGTCGTCTATGGAGGCTACGGAGACGATACGCTCGATGGCGGAGAAGGAAACGATATTCTGGATGGTGGCTACGGTAACGACACGTATATTTATAACTATGGCAATGACGTCATTATCACTGCTGGATCATCCACTCCCTCGATTGAAACAGACATTATCTTGATGGATGCAGGAATTCTTGAGAGCGATGTGACCATACACTACGAATATATGAACCAATTTCAGGTCAACCTGTTTTTAGAGATCGAAGGTCGTGGCACCATCACGATTGCTGTGATCGATACTAACGGATACGGGCCTTATGCATCTTATGTCGACGAAATACACTTTGCCAGCAGTGCGGTCTGGACCATGGGTCAAGCCCCTGTCTATTTCCATGGAACAGATGCGCTCGATGGCATTAACTCAACAGGTTTCGAGGGTAACAATATTATCACCGGCTACAACGGAGATGACATCATCCAAGCAGGCTCCGGAGACGACACGCTCGATGGGAGCGGCGGAAATGACGATCTGCGCGGCGAAGCTGGCAATGATATCTATATAGTCAGCGCAGGTGGCGACGTGATCCGTGAAACAGGAAACGATGCTGGCGATATCATTATGCTTCCAGATGGCTTTGATCTTGGTGACGTAACTTTTTACAAGGTTGAAGCTGGTGGTACATACGGGATGTACGACGATATGAAAGTTGACGTAGAGGGTCTTGGCTCTTTCACCATCTTGAACTCTTTTGGGTGGAGCGGAACAACTGGGAATGTCGAAATATTGAAAGAGTTCGCTGGAACTCAAATTAATCTGCTTTCACAGGTTTTTACCACCATCGGCACCAGTGGAAACGATTATTTTCAAGGCACCTCTAACTATTGGGGCCAGCCAAACGACGTATATCTATTTGGAACCGGCCAAGATGAAGTTTATGAATATGGCGGAACAGATACGCTCCTGTTTGGAGAAGGCGTCCTGCCGGGAGCTATCACGGCGAGTCGTATTGCAGGTAACAACTTCGCGGACCTTCAATTCTCTGACGGCTCAGGAAACACGATTACATTCCTAAATCATTTTGGCTCGTCAGCAACAGCGAGCGCATTGGAGAATGTTCGATTTGCAAATGGAACAATCTGGACCATCGCAAATATGGAGATCCAAACACTTGGAACCAACTCTGGCGAGAATATCTTCGCCTATGCCTGGGGTGATGCCAGCCAGAATGACACTATCTTTGCTTATGGAGGCGCGGATCAGGTTCAAGGCGATGCGGGCAACGATTACATAGATGGCGGCGATGGCAACGATAATCTGGATGGCGGATCGGATAATGACACTCTCAGTTATTCAACGGCAGGCGCAGCCGTAACTGTAAACCTCGCAACAACCGCCGCTCAAAATACTGGCGGAAGCGGAACCGATACGATCAGCAACTTTGAGAACCTGATCGGTTCTTCTTATAACGACACTCTTACGGGTGACGGTAACGCCAATATCATTGAAGGCGGCGCAGGCAACGATACGATGAATGGCGCCGGCGGCACGGATACGCTCAGCTATGAACGTGCGGGCGCAGGTATCACGATCAATCTTGCTACGGCTACTGCCCAGAACACAGGCGGCGCTGGAACAGACACAATCTCCAGCTTTGAAAATCTTCGCGGGTCCGCTTTTAACGATACCTTGACCGGAACTTCGGGTAATAACGTTATCGAAGGCGGCGCAGGCAACGACACGATGAATGCACAAGGCGGCACGGATACGCTGACCTATGCAAATGCTGCTGCCGGAATCACGGTCAGCCTCGCCCTTGCCACAGCTCAAAGCACAGGCGGCGCAGGGAGCGACACCATCAGCAACTTCGAGAACCTTACAGGCTCGAATTTCAATGATGTCCTCACGGGCAGCACTGCCGCGAACATAATTGACGGCGGCGATGGAAATGACATCATTCAAGGTGGCGCTGGCAATGACACACTAACCGGGGGCAACGGCATTGATACTGTCTCATACGCCAGCGCTGCTTCGGCGGTGACGTTTAACTTGGCAACGACTACCAGCCAGAACACTGTCGGCGCAGGCAGTGACACCGTCTCCGGTTTTGAGAACATCCGCGGCTCAGCTTTCAATGACACGCTTACAGGCAATAACAGCGACAACATCATTGAGGGTGGCGCAGGTAACGATACGATAAATGGCTCGGGTGGCACAGACACGTTGAGCTATGTAAATGCAAGTTCAGCCGTAACCGTTAATCTTTCCACGGCAACGGCTCAAAACACCGTTGGTGCGGGTACAGACACGATTAGCAATTTCGAAAGTCTTACCGGCTCGAACTATGGCGACACACTAACGGGTAGTACGGCAGCTAATATCATTCGCGGCGGTGCAGGCGCTGATACGATTAGTGGCGGTAACGGCAACGATATTCTTTATGGGGATGCCGGGGCGGATACGTTAACGGGCGGCAGCAATGCCGATACCTTTATCTTCGAAGCTTTAACGGCTTTGGGTGCATCGGACACGATTACGGATTTCAGCACGGCCCAGGTGGATAAGCTGGATGTTTCTGACATCTTGTCTGGCTATGACTCCTTGACCGATTTGATCTCTGATTTTGTGCGTATCACCGATAATGGAACGCACAGTTTCGTGTCAGTTGATGCCGATGGTGGTGCAAACAGCTTCACTCAAATTGCCCAGCTATCCGGCGTTATCAATATCGCTTCGGGAGCGACAGCGACAGAACTTGAACTGCAAGCAATGATCTCCAACGGAATGCTGATCGCAGCTTGATTGTTCGCAAAGATAAGTTCCCGGCAGCTCACTTCCATATTGGGTCGGGTCAGTTATGGCTTGATGTAGTGCCAGAAAGGGGTTCTCCCGCCCACGCTTCACGCTACGCGCAAGAGGTGCGCTGTACTGCAAAATGTTCCATTTTTCCGTCCAGCGCATCTTGGCAAGGGGACCCGCTGGCGCGTCCCCGTTGCATCCCCCCGGCTATTGGCGCAGCTCAGGCATTGAGCCTTCCTGCACCAGCCGACCGTTGCGCCGGTCGATCACCCGTCAGGGTATTGGCCCCCGACACCCGCCAGTCTGAGGAGTGTTCCCGCTCCTCCGACGCCTCCATGACCAAGGGAGAATCCTATCTCCCTCTGGACACCCGTCGAACACCCTGCGTGGGGTTGGATTGCGACCGCCTCTTGACCCAATGCTGCAATCCTCTCTATACCCGATTGCACCGAAGTGGTGTAGAGTGGTGCAAATCGATTCGGGAGATTATTTATGCCACCAACCAGCCATAAATTGATTCGACAAACCAAGGTCAACGTTGCATGTCGGGCGTCGGTAACTTTTCCTCCTGAACTTTACGAAGCGCTAGAGGCCATTGCCCGAAGCAAGAAAGTCTCAGTCGCTTGGGTGGTTCGCGATGCCGCTGAAAAGTACGTCGCCAACGAGCATCCCGGAAGTAAGTAGGACCAGAGCATGGATGATGGTAAAGAAAAATGACGCAGGATGCTGGAACAGCAATACGGAATGTTATCTTCATCAGCAAGGCGACGCCGGGGGATGATGAGTTTATTCTATGGCTTGCTCCACGTCTTGAGGCTGCTGGCTATACCGTATTCGCCGATGTTCTCAGTCTGGAACCGGGAGACCGTTGGCGAAAGCAGGTCACCAGCACGCTTCAGAACGAGGCCATCAAGATGCTTCTTTGCTGCCGCGACTCCTCTCTTGAAAAGGACGGTGTTCAAGAAGAAATCGGGATTGCCACCGACCTCGTCAGGGAGCTAGCCGACCCTCGCTTCATCATTCCACTACGTTTGGAAAAGTATAAGAAGATATTCGGAATTGGTGAGCTCCAATGGGTCAATTTCGTTGGTAGCTGGGCTAATGGCTTGCACGAACTTCTTGAAACGCTAGAAACACAAGGCGTCCCGCGCTCGACAATTCCCGTAATTAACCCAAATTGGGAGAGCTACAGGAATCGCCTAGCTATTAAGATCGAGGATGCGCCGGAAGTGCTCACGTCGAATTGGCTTCGGATCGCCAGCATTCCTAACGTTATTCGTTATTTCCAACCGACTGGTTCTATCGATCACGGGCTGATGGAAAATGCCTGTAGACACGCGCCGTTTCCTTCCGCCGTACATCTACGGGGATTCTTTTCATTTATGTCGCTAGACGAGGTTCAGCAAGATTTTGCGGGCGTCGGAAGGTTTAAGATTCACTCCGAACACAGCCTTTTTGAGTTCATTGCTGACGGTAGTAAAACTCCGGCAATGCATCCCCGGGAAGCCCAGAACATGATCGCATCCATGTTTCGGCAAAGCTGGGAAAGCTTTTGCCGAAGTCGAGGGCTATATCAGTACGCGTTCTCCCAGCAACTCGGGTTTCATGTTGCTGAAAATCAGATACCACTGAAAAAGCGGATTTCTTGGGGGAAGCAAGGCCAGCGCCGCAACTCCATGCTTCGCAACAGTGCGGCAGGCAAGGTCTGGCAGTATGGTGTCTCGGCCAATTTTTCCTTTTGGCCATTTCCACATGTCAAGGTCAAATCAAGGGTTTTGTTCGCCGAACTTGTGGGCAAAACCACCGGCAAGGTTTTCGATGACCCGGATCAGCAGCACCGGCTGCGGCGTAGTATCTGCAAGGGCTGGCGTAACAAGGTATGGCACGGGCGACTGATGGCCTTTCTTGAATTGCTTTCGGGAGAATCTCAGTATATTGAGCTTTTACTATCCGGCTCTGCGTCCATCAAGATCGATGCAACTCCTCTACTCGTAACTTCACCTGTGAGCACAATCTTGACGGATGTCATGGCAGATGACGCGGAGGAACAGGATTTGACGACACTTGGAAACTTCCACTCGGAGGAGGATGAATAATGGATCTTCCTAAAAAGTCAATGGAAGTTGTTTATATACCGGAACCGAATCTATCTTTCGGGCATGGGCAAATTACAGATCATCCCAAGGATGGATTGTTTCTTTATGGGCCGCATTCTGGTCCTAAGCGATCACGCGAAGTAAAGATCGGTGTAATCGGTACAACGACTGGCTTAAACTATTTCCGGAGCTGGGCAATAAAACTTGGTGGCTTCATCTCCATTCCACCAAGGGGGAAGATGGACAAGGAACACCGGCTTCATCTATCAAACTTCCCCGGACTAGAGGAAGCATTTGGTTTGCTGATTAACCCCGCAGAATTCGTTCATCGGAAAATTGACCTGGCGGCTCTCGATAGCGCCACTAAGACGCTGAACCAGCATGAGGCAGTGAAGAAGGCTGTTGATCTCTACATTAAAGAGATTGAGCACCACGACAAGAATGAAGAACGTACCGTTGATATTTGGATATTCGTTTTGCCGGAATTAGTGTTCGAGCGCTGCAAGCCACTTTCTCGGCGCTCCGGTTTGGAATTGAAAATGGGTGAATTCCTGAAGACTCAGAAGAAAAAATCGAACCTGCCACTCTTTGCAGACATCATCAATCAGGATGATGAAGCCATTTTTGATGACGTGCCCGATTTTCATCGACAGGTAAAGGCCCGCCTCCTTAAGCTCGGTCATACCTCTCAACTTCTTCGCGAAACGACACTCGCGCCGGATCAGTTTCTGAACAAGGCGGGATATCCTCTACGGACTTTGCAGGAGCCAGCCAGCGTCGCATGGAATCTCGCGACTGGGCTTTACTATAAGACGCAACCGGAGCCCCCGTGGAAGCTGGCAAACGTTCGGCCCGGAGTCTGCTACATCGGTCTTGTATTCAAGTTGATTCCGAATGATCGACGAGAACATGCGTGTTGCGCTGCTCAGATGTTTTTAAATGAGGGCGACGCAGTTGTGTTTCGCGGCGCGAATGGTCCGTGGAAGACGGGAGACTATGATTTCCACCTTAAGGCACCGGAGGCCAAGCAGCTGATTTCCCGGGTCCTTGAGACATTCAAAGACAAGCACGGCACCCCGCCGAAGGAATTCTTCATTCACGGCAAAACTACATTCAATGAGGAAGAGTGGGATGCCTTTGCCGAAGCGGCACCGCCAGAAACAAATGTGGTCGCCGTGCGGATCAAGACAACAACCGGAGACACAAAATTATTTCGGAATGGGGATTATCCCGTCCTGCGCGGTACGGCCATTATTCTGGACGACAAGAATGCCTATTTGTGGACCACGGGTTTCGTACCACGTCTGGATACCTATATTGGACCTGAGACGCCCAACCCACTTTTTGTTACAGTCCTACGCTGCTCCGGCGAACCTCCCAATATCCGAACAGTTCTTACAGATATCATGGGTCTAACAAAAATTAACTACAACGCCTGCAACTATAGCGACGGACTTCCTGTAACTGTACGATTTGCTGGCAAGGTTGGAAATGTTTTGACGATGGGCTCTGCAAAGGATGCTGAGAAACAGCCCTTGAAATTTTATGTCTGACCGCAGTGAAGGAGCGATGAATAACTTTCATCAGATGCACATTCCTCTGAAGTTATTCGTGCTCAACGGGTATAGGTTAACCAAGCTGAACTGTCCCGCCGGTCGGCAGGCGTTAGGCACTTAAAGAAATAGTAATGGCTACACAGAAGTTCACTCTTGTCGAAAATGCCCTAGATAGCCTTGAGCATGCGATTTTGCATCTCAATGACATGCCAAAAGCATTGACTGCCGGGACTTTCAAGCGAATTATTCTCGATTTATCTCATGTCGCTGAACTTCTCTTCAAGGAGCGCTTACGGCAGGTCCACCCAGCATTCGTCCTCGCTGATGTTGACAAGTATCCGTCCATGACTGCACACACCGTAACGGCAGCCGATGCACTTAAGCGGCTTCAAAGGATCGGGTCGGTTGAGTTCAATGATTCTGATCAAAGCGCATTAAAGACCATAAGGGAGAAACGCAACGAGATTGAGCACTATGCGTTCTCCATAGATGAGGCAGAGGCAAAGGTTGTCATAGGAAGCGTGTTGGCGTTCATTTTTCGCTTCGCCACAGATGAAGTTGGGCTCGATTGGGCTGACCGGAGAATTAATGACCCTGCGTGGAAACGACTTAACCAATTCGCGGAGTTCTACGAGATAGAAAAGGCCCGCGTGCTTGCCGCGCTTGAAGACGGCGAAATCCCCATCATGGAATGCCCTCTGTGTAGCAATGAGACATTCGATATGGAAGCGGAGGTATGCGTGCTCTGTGGTCACAGAGAGCCGGTTCTTGAATGCAAGGCATGCAAAGCCGACTACCTCTACTCCAAAGTTGAGTACGAAGATGCAGGGCTATGTCCAAAGTGCGAATGGAAGGATGGATATGCAACAGCTCACTGCGAAAAATATTAGCGATACGCCTAACGGGTAGGTAAAACCGACTCCCACGGCATGCAGTCGATGGCGCCTTCTGCGCTTCGCGCTCCGGCACCGTTACCTCGGGATATTAATTATTGGAGTAGTTCGGTGAACAAGAATCCAAAGGTATTCATCTCATATTCCCATGACGGAGACGAGCATAAGGAATGGGTGTTGCGACTGGCTATAGATCTAATGGGAAAAGGCATTGACACCGTATTAGATCAGTGGGAACTCAATTTAGGCGCAAACCTTCCAAAGTTCATGGAACACGGGTTGCAAGAATCCGATAGGGTTCTTGCGGTATGCACGGACAACTACAACGAGAAATCTAATGGAGGAATAGGTGGGACTGGCTACGAAAATAACATTCTTACCGCAGAGTTATTGTTGAATCAGAAAACAACCAAGTTCATTCCGGTGGTTAGAGCAGTTACGAAAGCCATGAAAACGCCACTGTGTTTAGCTGGACGAATGTATATAGATTTTTCTGATAATGCAGCATATGAGCAATCGCTGAATCAGTTGATACACGAGGTTTATGGAGTAAAGCTTCGGGCAAAACCGCCGCTAGGAAAAAATCCGTTTATCGAGACTGAAGATGATCGACCTACTCTAGGGGAGAATAGCACTACGTTCTTTTTTAACCGTTTTTGCTCGGCATTTCCCGGTGTCCGCGGCATTGCGTGGTTTGGAGGCAAGGAAGCTGTAGACAGGTTGATGATTCTTTTAAAAATCCCGCTCAATTTCAAGGACGGTGCACCTATCTGGTGGTGGAGAAGCGGCGATTGCCAAATTGAAC
Source organism: Nitrosospira sp. NpAV (assembly GCF_000832065.1). GTDB lineage: Bacteria > Pseudomonadota > Gammaproteobacteria > Burkholderiales > Nitrosomonadaceae > Nitrosospira. The sequence goes on from NZ_JXQM01000020.1 coordinate 32,918, forward strand.
GATTTGATCGACTACATGAAAATATTGTTTTAATGGACTACCAAGAACTAAGAATAAGGAGAATTGCCGCAGTAAATTCTGGCTCCTATTACCAATCGTTTATATACGTTGAAGTTGAGGCAGACAAACCGACAGGGCTATATAAAATCGATATTAGCGCTGATGTGAAAGACCGGGGATACTCACGAGAAGAATACGGATTATTTGAGGGCAGGACAATATCGCGTGCAGAGTATGATGACGATGCAACTGTTATTGATGGTAAACCCGTTGACTTGCATGGCAAGGCCGACCTTAGAGTTAGATATTTGACACCATACAACTTTATTATAGCTGCTCATAATTCTCCTATTAACAATGGCGGATATGATAATCGGCGTGATGAAGTGTTGAACAACGTACTTATGGGAAAATTGCCGTTGGAGCAGCTTGTTGATGAAATACATAAGCTGCCAAAGCGCGGATATTAAATTTAACAACCACTTCTAATCCACCGCTTACCTATCCGCTAAGCGCTATGACAAGCCGCAGCTCAAGCAGATCTTTAAATGTCACAAAGCCATATGAGCAATTGGACGGAAGTGGGGTAATTTCACGACTGCCAGTTTGGCTAAGAGTGTCAGATGTTTTTGCGACGCTGGATAAGGCTCGCATGGAATATAAAAAGCTTAATGGACGAGTCCCAACGTCTAATCGTTATAAACCGAAACGGTTCACCTGCCTTTCTACTTCCCCGCTGGGAATAAATTAATTTAACACAGAACCTGCCTCCACTAAGTCATCCCCCAATCTTCCGCACGCCGTTACGGCGTTTGTGCAGACCGGGTGGTTCCCCCTGACTTGGCTCCACCAGAACCTGTGTTTTCGCTCGTTTTACTCGCTTTTCTCTGGGGTTTTCAACCCCAGCGGGGGTTGTTCTTTAACCCTTTAAAGCGAGAAAAAACCATGAGCGATGAAATCAGAATCTATGTTGCAGACTTGGCCGCATACAATAATGGGAAGCTGCACGGTGTTTGGATCAATGCCTGTGACGATATCAATGATATCTGGAGACAGATTAAAGCAATGATAAACGCAAGTCCGGAAGGCTTTGCGGAAGAATACGCCATTCACGATTATGAAGGCTTCGGTGCTTATGCCTTAAGCGAGTATGAGGGTATTGAAACCACCCATGAGATCGCTTGCTTCATTGCCGAGCACCCAGACTTTGGGGGTGAAATGCTGAGCTATTTTGGCGGTGACCTGGGGGATGCAAAAACAGCCGCAGAAGACAATTATTGCGGCTGTTACAAATCACTGGCCGATTATGCGCAGGAATTAACCGAGGAAACGACGCAGATTCCAGAAAACCTGACTTACTACATCGACTATGAACGCATGGGCCGGGATATGGAGATGAACGGCGATGTGTTCACTGTAGCAACAGGTTTTGAAGAGATTCACATTTTCTGGAATCACTGAAGACCAAAGCCAACGATGGCGCTGCTGGCTGAAACCAGCAGCGCTTTGCTTTTCTGTTTTGCGGAAAAAAATTTACGCCGAAATCCGTAGCTTTCGGCGGCAAAATAGAATCAGGGGTGTTAACGAAACGCAGAACTATAAATGCTGTTCGATATCCATGCGGCCATGCAGGATGCGGACAATCTCAATCCGTTCTTGTCCGGTGAGGCGGTAAAAAATCACATGCTTGCCGACACCGTATTTGAAATAACCTTCCCGGATATCATCGCACGCCCGCCCCAGACCGGGCTTGTCCGCCAGATCATGAAAGGCGCTGTCAAGCTGGGTTAGATAGTGTCTTTGCTGGGCCTTGCCCCATTGCTTACGCGTGTAACGGCCAATGCCAAGCAAGTCGTCCTTGGCTTTCTGGGTGAGGATAAACGTCCCCATCTAGTCTTCACTTTCCAGTTCATCCAGTATGTTTTGCAGGGAATAATCAGCAATGCCACTTCGCTCGCCCTCGGTCAAGGCGCGGCACAGCGCTTCCAGCTTGGTCTCACGTTCTTCCAGCAGGCGAAGACCGGCGCGTATCGCTTCGCTGGCTGAGCCGTAACGTCCAGATTCGATTTGATACGCGAGAAACTTCTCGAAATGCTCGCCCAGCGTGACGCTGGTATTTTTCTGTACCGGCATGGTTTCCTCTATGAATCCAATCTTTATACCCAATTATAATATTTATTGGTATTGACGGCAATATAATTATGAACGGTTCACCGCGCTGTACCAAACAAGTATGCGATATTGAAACCGTACTTTCTAGCGTGTCCAGTCGAGGCCGCGCTGGCGAGGCTGGGGGCGGTCCCGGTTTTGTTGCTGACGTTGTGCCTCAAGCTGTTCAAGACGCCGATCCCGCATGGCTTGGTATTGGGACCTGTCCTGTTCCAGTTCATCCAGCCGGTAGGATTTCAGCGATTCCAGCCGCTCGATCCGTGCTTGCAGGGTACGGCGGGTTTCTAGCTGCTCAAAGATCAACGCGTCGCGTTCCTGTTGCTGTCGCATTTGAATCTGCCATGCTTCTAGTTCATTCCATTCTTCGATTTGCTTGCGCCTTCCCGTGAGGCGGTCAAACAGGCCGCGCATGCCTTTATTGAAATTGTTCCGCCATTCCTGTTGTTTGCCCTGCCAGTAGGATTGCTGGGCCTCATTTAATCTTTGCCGTTCAGCCTGATTTTGGCGTACCAATGCTCGCCGTTTTTCTTCCAGCTCAGCCCGGCGAGCTGTAAACACCGTCATTTGTTCTTGGGAAAGCGTCTCCAGCCGTGTCGTCATCTCTTCGGCGATCTGGATTCTCGCTTCTGCGACCGATGGCAGGTTTTTTTCATCGGTAAGACGGGTGCGCACTTCCTTTGTTTTGATCCCCACCCATTTAGACACGGCAAACACTTCGCCTCGATGATCCACCGCAACAAAGCCGCGCCGGTCGCCACGGGCGAGGAGATACCCTTGCTCTTTCAGTGCATGGGCAAAAGCGTTCTGTGTTTTACCGAGAGACCAGCATTGCTGAAATACCGCTTTAATCTGCTTCGGGTCTTTGCCTATCCGCTTGGCCTGCTGCCATTCCGCCAGCGTAAAGTTAAGCGGATTACGATCATGAGAATGCCTAAGTCCTTCCGGCATGGTCCAGCCGTGTTCCAGAAACAACTCACGGGACAAATCGATTAATCTTCGTTTGGAGAAAGAAAGCTGTACCGCTTTCATTTCATCCAGCTTGATGCGTGACCACACCGCATGGCAATGCCTGCGCCCGTTTTTCTCATGAAAAACGATGGCGCGAGGCTGATCGTTCAGCCCGAGTTTTTCCTCGGCCCGCTCGATGGCTTGTTTGAATGTTTCGGTAGAAACATTCTCATGCTTTGGGGGATTAAGACTTAAGGAGAACAGAAACTGCTTGCAGCGCGTTGCGCGGCTAATTGCATAGGCTTCGTTGAGCGCGCCCATGAGGTTTTGCGAGGCAAATCCGCGCACCTCATGAACTTCGACATGCTCATTCTCTTGTTTGAGCAAGTGCAGGGCCAAATCCTTGGCCCCGCCGCGCTGATTGCCAACAAGGATCATTCATCTTCCACGGGCGCTACACCCAGCGCAGTAATTAGCAAAACCCGTATAGCTTGGATTTCCGCGCATGCCTGTACAATCGCACTTTCCGTTTCCGGTGTTACATCCAGCGTTCCTATATTGGCCGCTTTGGCGAGCTGGTTGATATTGGAAGCCAGACGCGACCGACCGAATTCACCCAACACCAGAGCCAGCAAGGCAGTGTCAGGCGCAGGTTTTTTGATCTTACGGCGCTTCTCAGTCTGTTCGCCGAGCAAGCGGCCACGTATATACGACCCCAGCGGTTGATTGCCCGCGAGTTCATCCAGCCGCTTACGTTCCTCGACAGTGAGCCGCAGGGAAAACGGCGGCGTAGAACGCCATTTAGATTTCTTTGGGGAAGGTGCCGCAGCAGTCGAGAATGCCCGAGCTGCTGAGGAAATATTGCTGAAGCCGCTCATGGTGACGGCTCCTGATAATACGAGACATTACTCTTGAGATAGTCGTTCCATTCCTCTAGAATTTCCAGAACGCGGTTCGAAGTTTCGCACTCCGTCTCCGCCAATTAAACTTTATAAGTTATTGATTAATAAATCATTATTTAAAACTGAAACTCATATACCCACATTCTTACCCACGTGAAGCGCAAAGACCGTTAGTCATTCTGCACTAAATTCTTTAGGCCGAGATTGCTGTAGTAATCGGATAACTGCATATCGATCTTCCATTGGATTGCTCTCGAGTACTTTCGCCGCAGTAGCGATACTCATCATTGCCGAGCAGGACATGTTTTGCGAATCTGCATCCTTTAATCCAGTTGATCGGCCATTTCAACAAAGTTAGCTACGTATCCTTCAGTTGACATCCATTTCCTACCCGTTGTTACTAGCTGATCTTCTTAGTCAACGCGTGGAGGTAGTCAATCGCAAGGCGTATTTTCGGCCGTGTTCATCCTTGATAACCTATTTTATCAGGGGTAAAATGCTCCCGTGAGGGGCGACCGGCGCCGAACTCAACGCGGAAAGATGGGTGGGCAGTCATGAGCAATCGCTTCCTGAGGTGGGTCAACACATGGATCGAGGAAAACATCCCTCCCGGCACCAATCCCGACATAGAGAGTTATGAAGTAAAGGCAAAGCGGCTGTCGGAGAAACTGTTCGCCGAGGCAGCTGCGGCCAACTTCACAAACTTCGAGACCGAGGAGGAGCGGGAGCGCGTTACGTCCCTGGTACTGGCCGCGGTCTCGGATAGCAGAGACTTTGACATCGATGCCTATCATCTCAAGTCGCAACTTGCGCAGGAGAATGAAGACGGCGACTGAGCCCCGCATGGTTGGTCTTCAGGGCGGCATCGCGTTGGTTGCTTGTCAGCTGCTCGTGGCATATCCATAATCAAAAGAGGGCTGTCATTTGTTCTCAAGGATCTTCCTGGAGACAAGCCTGTAGTTTTTCGCATCGGTAAAGCATAGGCGCTTGTCAGCTGTATCCAGGATGGCGGTACTTACGCGGTGGCGCAGGTGGCGTTCCCGTGGGACTGAACTTCACCTTTGGCATGCCATTCGACGTAAATGTTCTGACTGTCGTGACCGCTGGAGGCGGCTACAATGTTGCTTCTCCGCCTCCTATAATCGCCTTCACGGACGTTCCGTAAGCCGCCTGATCATAATGGCGCAGCGTAAACGTAGTGATCATCACTATCGTTCGCGGCCCGCCAATCCGGCATCCATATTCATCCAGTAAAATCCAGAAAACTCAATAAGTACGCTGTAGTAAGCGTTATTATTATCCAATTAAGTGCGGTAACATCCTCCTGAGTCCAAGCTTGAACCGTGGTAATTTTGGTGGTAACGAATTTACCTGGTTAAAAAGTTACCACAAGAGGGGTTACCCCGATGGCAACAAACCTTTTATCTGCTGCCCAGTGCAAGAACGCTTGGCCCGCGGTTGTATTGCGGGATGGTATCGCCCCCATTCCATTTCTGATTTCAAACCTATAAGTTTTCCCACCCATCTTCCTTCGCCGCGCCATGAAACCAACAAGGGCCAGACCTGCAAGAAAGAGCGCGGAGATTTCCGGCTCCGGGATCGCCGGGATTGTTCCCATTCCTCCAATGGCGATTACCTGCCCTGAGTTATTGATGCCCGTGGCTGCAGTTAGAATAATCCCCGGGGGTAAATCAACCAGCGAATTGAGATCCATCATGCCTGCGCCATTAGGACCAGTAATGAAAGCAAGGCGAGCGCCTCCAGCCGTGAAAGAAAACCCCACCACCTGCCCGGCGTCGTTGATGCCACTAGCCTCGCTGTGGCTACCGCCCAAAGTGCCAAGGTCTCTCATACCCATCCCGTCGGGGCCGGTAATGAAAGCATGGCGACCGCCGCCAGTTATGTCAGCATTGCCCGTCACCTGCCCGGCCTCATTGATGCCAGAAGCAAAGCTTTCGCCACCCAAAGTGCCAAGGTCTCTCATGCCCATCCCGTTGGGACCGGTGATGAAAGCATGGGATTTATTGCCTTCAGCCGTGAGAGAAGAACCCGCCACCTGCCCGGTATCATTGATGTCATTAGCATAGCTGGAACTACCGCCCAAGGTGCCAAGGTCTCTCACACCGATCCCATCGGGGCCGGTGATGAAAGCATGGGGTGTTTTGTTTCCAGGCGTGAGAGAAGAACCCACCACCTGCCCGGCGTAGTTGATGCCAGAAGCAGAGCTGCTACCACGGTAGGTGCCAAGGTCTCTCATGTCCATCCCGTTGGGGCCGGTGATGAAAGCACGCGCAACGTCGTCCGTCTCCGAAACACCCACCACCTGCCCAGCGTTGTTGATGCCATGAGCCGCCGCGTAAGTGCCGCCCAGGCTGCCAAGGTCTCTCATGCCCATCCCATCGGGGCCGGTGATGAAAGCTTGTGCCATGCGGGGATCGGGAAAAAAATATCCCGTCACCTGCCCGGCATCGTTGATGTCTTCAGGAATATTCCTACCTGAGCCTAAGGTGTCGAGGGCGGTTACCATCTTGCTGTTGAGATCGATGAGGTATGTTTGTGCGGAAGCATGAGTGCCGAAACCCAGGCCAGCAGAAAATGCTGCAGCCAAGATCAAGCTACGAACTTTGACGCTCGGGATGATTCTCATGCTGAATCTCCTTCAGTGTATTTAACAAAAAGGAGATCATCTAGCTTTTTGCCGAACATGGCTACTTTCTTTTTTTAGATCCGCGATTCGTTTGAAGAACAGCTCATCCAGAAAAATGAAATTGCGACATGTTCATATTTCCGGATAGGCTTGGGCCGATTCTGGTATGGCAATCTACATGCCCGGGTTACAAAATCATACCTGACGCTGATACTAATTGGTTCATGGCAGCGCTAGGGAGGCTACAAGACAGCTTGAAGAAGCTAAAATTGACACGAAAAGTAACGGATGATCCGGATTTTGAAGTATGGAAACCGCATGAATACTGGCTTTGTTATATGGCTCATAGGCTCTCTATAGAAGGGCCTCTCTATTATTCCTTATAAACATAGAATAACTACACAACTCTTACCGTTTTGATACCAAACTGATACCAAGAAAAGTAACTTGCAAATAAAACATTGGATCGTTTTCAAGCAAATTCTAATCTCTGAAACTAGGGAGGAATGATTATTAAGATCGTCTTTTGTAGTTATCAAAAACATGCTCGTGAAATTCTAGAGATATTTAACGACGCAATTCTTAATTCAACAGCACTCTACGAGTATAAACCGCGACCACCTGAAAGTATGGTTTCTTGGTTTAAAGCAAAACAAGACGCTCATTTTCCGGTAATAGGACTAGAGGATGAGAGCGGCGAGCTGGTAGGATTCGGAAGCTACGGGACATTTCGAGAACGGCCAGCATATAAATATTCCGTAGAGCATTCTGTTTATGTTCGTAAGGATCAGCGAGGAAAAGGTTTCGGTCTGCAAATAATGAATAATCTTATCGAGAATGCCAAATCTCAGGGTTATCATGTTCTTATTGGGGGAATTGATGAGTCAAACTTAGCAAGTATTTGTCTGCATAATAAGCTCGGCTTCAGTCATGCAGGAACCATCAAACATGCGGCATTCAAATTTGGACGTTGGCTTAATCTTAGCAGCTAATACTTGACGCACCAGAGAATCCAGTGGACGGCTAGCGCCTCGCCAGCACCACATCAGCCAACTAAATGGCAGCTAAAAATCTTGTTTTAGTGTGGTGCTATTAATCAGGATTCGAATTCACAGCACTTCAATTTTTTTAGGGATTCGAACTCACAGCATAGGCGGGTGGATAGTCATAGACAGAAACCCAATCCTTGAAGCCCATCGTTAGAAAGTTTTTACCCATTTTTATATTTCCATGCTTATACTTCACTTACGGCGTTTAAAATGCCACAGAGTGTTGCTACAGAGTCATTCTCAAGCCCTTTGGATAAACAAATATAATCAATAATTTAGAATTGTGAATTGCGGAATTCCACCCTCTCCGCCACTTCCAAATATCCCCACATCTGCAATAGAGAGGGTGCTATGCACAATTTTCATTTTCCGTTTCACTGAATTTTGCTCACTTCATTCAGAGCCGCATGCTCATGAAATTATGAAAGCCATCGTAATCACCTTATTGGCTGTCGCATCATTGGTTGGCTGTGCCAGCAAGCCCCCCTATGAACAAACCTCAACGAGATTGAATGATGGGACAACACGCTATTTCATCAAAACGGATTTTAAACCTTGCCAGTCCAGCCGGGATTGGGCAACCCGGACATTGACGAAACGTGCGAATGAAATTTGCAAGTCAGGATATACACTCATTGACGAGCAAACGCCTGTGCTGTTGGGGCCATTGGAAGCGAGCGCTGCAAAAAGGACGCTTTCATGGGAAATAAAATGCAAGCCTGCCGAACAGCCTCGATCTTAGCTTGCGTTTCGCACCTCTTTTCCACTTTATTTCCCTTCTGGCATTTCTATTGCCTGGTTTGCCGGTCAGTGCGCAGGCACAGGAAACTGCGCCAGTCGCAATTGCTATCTTCAACATGGCATGGGCTGGGACCGTTGACGACTTTAAACGTCATGTCGAGGTTTGCAGTGCCCCTGAGGTCAATTGGTGCGATAGCCGCATCAAGATTCCTCGTGGCGCGCGGCATGCGGAGCCGGAAGAGGAGATTCGCGCAAATCGGTGTCGGGAAGCGACGGCGGTAGCAGCTGGCGGCTTTGACGCGATGATGATGACTGCTCCTTGCAACGCATATGGGAAAAGAAAGCATCCCGCCAAGGTAGAGACAGTGGAGAATTACCATGCGAAGCTGGAGGGTTTACGCGCCACCGTCAAGAATTTGATTCAGAATGAGAATGTCAAGGTCATTGCGTTTCAGGAAGTAAAGTCCCGAGAGGTCATAGAGCAGGTGCTTGGCGGATTTGCCGGGCAATTTAATGTTTGTATTGCGCCGCATGACGCCTTTCAGACTGTGGCGTTCGCTTGGGATAAATCCATTTCATCGGTTCCGTCTATCGCGAATAATTGTCTGCCAAACCCGGATTTGGCCATCGCGGAACAGCTTCGAGACGAGTCCGTGAGGCACCGCGCCAGGCCCGGCCTGGCGCTTCGACTGGTGATCAACGGCGCACCGGTAACTTTCCTGAACATACATCTCAAGTCCGGCTGCGCCAATCTAAAAACGGGCAGGGGCTTCGCGGGTCACAAGCTGACCGACTCGGATCCCGCGTGCGAAGTCCTTAATCGGCAAATTCCCATTATCGAGGAGTGGGTCGAGAACGTGGCCAAGGAAAGTCCGCGCTTTGTTCTCTTCGGCGATTTTAACCGCCGGATAGACGAAGAGGAAATGGCATCGGTCGTAAAGTCAGAAGTTCGCACCGACGGCACCGACCCGGTGGGGCCGAATACAAAAGACGAGCAGGGCAGGGTCAAAAGCAGTTATCTATGGCAAGAAATTGCTGATGGGTTTCCCGCCATGCACCAAGTGCCATTGGCCTATACTGAGCGAGGTTGTACCGGATTAAAAGGGTTGGATCATATTGTTATCAGCGATGCCATCCAACAGTTGCAAACTCGCACGCTCGGGTCGCGCAAGATTGCGGTGGTAAAAAAACGCCCGCAACCTATTGTAACCACTGATCATTGTCCGAGGGTTACGGTTCTTGAGCTGTAGCTTATTGATCCGGCAGAGAAATAATACAAACGTCTTACTACGGAAGCCAGCATTTAATAGCGTGCGAAGCACACCATTGTTGTTTTGGACTGGATTCCGGGTCAAGCCCGGAATGACGAAATTTACGGTATTTTCTCGCAGGATTAAATGGATGAACAGCATTGAAGCTAACTTTGAGGATTCGCTCAGTATAATCCGGTGAAAAGTCTCGCGCTGCGTTGATAAAATATTGACCGATCGCTCTAGTCTCGCGAGTGTGCAGGTAAAGTAACTCATCCAGGATCATTCCTTATATGAAACGCTACAGCATAGAACAGTTCATGGCGACGACTTCCATATTGGGGGCGTCATTCAGTGCCGATGAAAAGCGCATTCTCTTTAGCAGCAATGCGTCCGGTATCTTCAATGCTTACACGCTACCGGTCGAGGGGGGTACGCCGGAGCCGCTGACCCGGTCCACAGTCGACAGTACTTTTTCTGTCAGTTTCTTTCCGGACGACGACCGGATTCTATTTACGCGGGATCACGGTGGCGATGAAAATTATCATCTTTTCCTGCTTGATCTCGATGGCACGGAAAAGGACTTGACGCCGGGAGAGAAGCTCAAGGCACAGTTTATGGGGTGGCGCCCGGATGGCAGCGCTTTTTTTATTTCCAGCAACGAGCGTGATCCCAGATTTTTTGATCTGTATCGCTATGACGCGCGGACCTATGCCCGCACTTTACTCTATAAGAATGAACAGGGATTCGACCTGGGTCCGATCAGCCGTGATGAACGCTGGATTGCGCTGAACAGAGCCAATACCGCTTCCGACAGCGATATTTATCTGTTCAATGTCGATAAGCAGGAAGTCAAACATCTGACCCCGCATGAGGGTGCTATCAGTTTCCGTGGCGAAACGTTCGATCCAGTCTCTCAAAGGCTGCTTTTTCTCACCAATGAGGGCAGCGAATTCAAGCGTTTGTGCACCTATGATTTAGTTACGGGTGAGGTCCAGAATCATGAAAGCGCCGACTGGGATGTGGTCTACACTTATTTTTCCAGAGATGGGCATTTCCGGGTGACGGGTATTAACAAGGACGGCAGCATAGTGGTCCGGATTGTAAAGGCCGGGGGAAATGAAGAGAAGCCCGTGCGGCTTCCCGCGCTCCCGGAAGGGGAGATCCGGGGCCTGGTCTTTTCGGGGAACAGCGCCCGCATGGCTTTCTACGTGAACGGTGATCGTTCTCCCGATAATCTGTTCGTCTACGATTTCAGGACAGAGCAGTCGGGGCAGGCCGGACTGCCGGGGCAAATCAGGCAGCTTACCCAAAGCCTGAGCCAAGATATCGACCCGTCAGATCTGGTGGAAGCGCAAGTGGTACGCTTCCGTTCCTTTGATGGAATGGTGATACCTTCCATTTATTACAAACCGCATGATGCGTCGATGACAAATAAAGTGCCCGCCATCGTCTATGTTCATGGCGGGCCGGGCGGTCAGACCATGCGCGGTTATAATGCCCAGATACAATACCTCGTGAACCATGGCTATGCCGTGCTGGGGATCAATAATCGCGGCAGCTCGGGGTATGGCAAGACGTTCTTTACCGCTGCCAACCGTAAACATGGGCGTGAGCCGCTATGGGATTGCGTGGAGGCCAAGACCTATCTCGCCAGTCTCGGTTACATCGATCATGAGCGCATCGGCATCATGGGTGCCAGCTACGGCGGTTATATGACACTGGCTGCACTGGCTTTTCGTCCAGAGGCCTTCAAGATCGGCGTGGATATTTTTGGCGTCAGCAATTGGCTGCGAACGCTGGAACGCATCCCCCTCTACTGGGAATCGGTGCGCAAAGCGATTTACGATGAGATTGGCGATCCGGTGAAGGACATAGACTTTCTCGTCGCGACCTCACCGCTTTTCCACGCCAGGGAAATACGAAAACCCCTGATGGTTATTCAGGGCACCAACGATCCTCGCGTCATCAAGGCCGAGAGTGACGGGATTGTGGAAGCCGTCAAGCAACATAATATCCCAGTGGAATATATCGTGTTCGATGATGAAGGTCATAGTTTCACGAAGAAGAAGAATCAGATCGAGGCCAATCGTCGGATACTGGAGTTTCTCGATAAGTACCTGAAAGGCGGTGAGGCGGCTAGCTAGCTTAACAAGCACTGCTTCGTCCGCCATCGGACGCAGGTATTGCGGATGGCAATACTCCTATCGAAATCCATAGGTTGGGTCAAAAAATTCACGTATCAGGAAATCCTCCAATCCCTTGCTATCTTCCATGCGCGAGGACAGGGTAACTACGCGGTCGAGCCGGTAAGATTCCCATTGAAACTCTTCTTTGTGATACTGGCGTATCAGTTCGATCATTTTCCGAACGACAGCGCGCTGTATATCGCCATCCGGGCCGGCAGCGACTTCAACCACTTCACGCCGGGGATTGCTGGCATCCGATTTCCAGGCTCGAAATAAAAACTGGGCGGATCGAACCCCCATTCGGGTAATTTGAAATATTCCACCTACCCCGGGTTCTCGAAGATTACGTTTGACGTTGGCCATTCTGAGCTCTTCTTCAGTGGCCTCGCGTTCGACATTTTTGGGTTCCGTGGGCTCATCCTCAAAAATCCCTCCCGCAGTGCGGCGCTCCTTGGCTTCCTTCATGTAATCCGTCAGATCCTTTGGAGGCTCCGGCTTGGGGGCTGGGGTGCGTTCCACCTTCGCTTCCTTCTTGGCGGTTCCTTTTTCGCGCGGAACCGGCTTTGCTTTCTCGTCCCCCAGACGCGGCTGAGATTTAGGCCGGGGCGGTACCTTGGGAGCCTTCTGAGGGATGGCCGCTGGTTTCTGTTCTTTTTTTTCTTCAGGCAATTCTATAAAGCTTGCCTGGACCGGAGCCTGCGTTTCGGTTTTCACCTCGGGAGAAGTGAGGAAAAATCCGAAAGCCCAGATAATGAGCAGCCAGAGGAGGGCCGCCAGTGGCAACGGCCACCAGACTCGAACCTCCTTCGCTCTGGAATACCGCATACTGAGTGTTATTGGTGTTTCACCGCGATCAGAAAGTGCTGCGCACCGGCCGTGCGGGCGCGTAACATCGCCTGTACGACAATGCCCTGCGGCGCATCGCTGTCAGCCGACACGATCAGCTTCTGTTCCGAATCCTGCAGTAGTGGTTTTAGCGTGTCGGCCAGTGTGTCCAATGTGACGGAGGTGCGGTTAATGAGAATTTGGCTATCGTTTGTCACCGTCAGTGTCACGGGAGTCTTGGCATTGAGTTTTTCTGCGGAGCCTTGCGGTAGATTGACTTGCAGGGAATCGAGATTCTGCATTGATAATGAAGACAACATGAATGTCGCCAGCAGGAAGAACATGACATCGATCATCGGGATGATTTCGATACGCCCTTTGCGAAACGCTCTGGATTTACGCAGTTTCATTGTTACCGTCCCTCCTGATCGAGGCGGATGTGGTCAATCAGGCGCGTTCCAAGCCGCTCCATCTCATCCATTATTTGTGATTGCAAGCGAGAGAAATAATTGAATCCAAACAAGGCGATCAACGCGATCACCAGCCCGACCACCGTCGCGATGAGGGCCTCGGCTACCCCTCCCGTCACCGCCGTGGGGTTAACGATTCCCTCGCCGCCGATGATCTGGAAAGCACGCATCATGCCGACGACTGTTCCCACGAGTCCGAGCAATGGCGCGGCGGTGACGATTGTTTCCAGTATCCATAGCCGGCTGGCGAGGGATGTCTCGATCAATTGGGCTTCATCCGCCGCACGGGATTCGGTCCACCACGACGGCCGATGCCTGTTACTGATTACCACCTCGAAGAAACGTTTGTAATAGTGGCGCTCATCCAGTCCCGATAATATTTTTTCGAGGTCGGCCCAGGCAAAACCATAGGTTTCGACGAGATTTAGCAAATCATGCGACAGGCGCGCATAACGCCAGTAGACAAAAGCTTTTTCAAGCATGATGGCCAAAGCGATTACAGCTAGCAAAGACAAGGGCACAATAATTAACCCGCCGAGTTTTAATGCGGTCCAGGTTGCTTGTAGTTCTTGCATGTTTATCTCCGAACGGGGTGATGTTCTTCCCCCTTATTGGTTAGAAAAATTCTGTCGCTCCCTGCGGAACGTCTTTTCAAGTCATAGATTCACCTGTGCCAAGCTGTAAGATCTTACAGCTATCCATAGTGCTCATTTTAAGGTTTCATAGCTCTTTCATGGGTGGGCGCTGAGCCAGCCTCGCGGTGTAGTTCGGGTTCATCGATTAAAAAGAGTGATAAGCGATTGAATGGTTTAGATTTTAGACTCATGACAACACCGCTGGAATAAAATCGCATCCAATCCCAATCCCGACGGGAGCAAGAATGCCACCCGTCGGCGCAAGCAAATCGTCTTCGCCTAATGCGTTGAGCAGTGCGATGGAAATAATGAGCTAATCGTACGGATTGATTGAATTTAACACCTGGAACGATAAAGCGATATGCATAGTTATTCTTTTGAGAAAAGAAAGATCAATAGTGCTGAGTTTTCGTAATGATATCTCCAATCAAGAACAGAGGGACTACATGTCTATCCGAGATGACTCGGGAAATCTGTGAACTTGCACCAATCGAAAATGCGTGTACCAGGGTTGACGGCATTCTCGAGCAAAGTCTGAACGAAATTTATCTTTTTGATGCTCAGACCCTGCATTTCGAGTATGTAAACAGCCGGGCGCGGCTCAATCTTGGCTATAGCATGGATACGCTGCGGATGATGACGCCACTGGACATCAAGCCGGAATTTGATGAAGCATCTTTCAGAACCCTGGTCAATCCGCTTCTGCATGGAGCGATGAAAATACTCATTTTTGAAGCCATGCATTTGCGTGCGGATGGCACGCTTTATCCCGTCGAAGTTCACTTGCAGCTATTCGCTCAATCAGGACGCATGGTATTCCTGGCCGTTATTCTTGATATTACCATCCGCCGTCGTGCCGAGTCGGCGCTACGGGAGAGTGAGGAGCGGTTCCGCACCATCGTCAATACCATCCCGCAGCTCGCCTGGATAGCCGAGCCCGATGGATCGAGGGTTTGGTACAACCAGCGCTGGTACGACTATACGGGAACAACGCCGGAAGAGATGGAGGGTTGGGGCTGGCAGAAGGTGCATGACATCGAGATGTTGCCGAAAGTCGTGGAGCGCTGGACCCATGCTACCGCTGCCGGGAAGGCATTCGACATGGAGTTTCCATTACGCGGGGCGGATGGGCGGTTTCGTATATTTCTGACTCGGGCGGAGCCATTAAGGAATGCGGAAGGGCGTATAACGCAGTGGTTTGGAACCAATACGGATGTAAATGAACAGAGACTGGGGGAGAAGGCTCGACGTGAAGTAGAGAAGCGGTTTGAGGTGGTAATGGGAAACATGAGCGAGGGCCTTGTCATTTTCGACCTCGCAGGTCAGCCGCTGCATTGGAATGCGGCGGCATTGAGGATGCATGACATCGGTAACTCGGAGGTCATGCTGCTCAATCCTCATACTTTTGCGCAAATCTATCAGCTCTCGACCGTCGAGGGAGTCGCTCTGCCATTCGACCAATGGCCATTGACACGCATCCTCAGGGGTGAGCACCTGAATGATCTGGAGCTGCGGATTGGACGCGTGGATAGAGATTGGGAGCGTGTATTCAGTTATTCCGGAGCCCTCTCACATTATGGCGACGGCAAAGAGTTGGCGTTTCTTGTCGTTAAAGATATCACCGAGCGTAAAAATGCCGAAGACGCACTCCGGGATGCAAAGGTAAACCTTGAGCACAAAGTAGATGAGCGCACCGCCCAGCTCCTGGCCAAGGGTAAGGAGATGGAAAGTTTTTGTTATTCCGTCTCGCATGACCTCAGGGCCCCTCTCCGCGGGATCGATGGCTATAGCCGCCTATTGTTGGAGGAATATCACGACCGCTTCGATGAGGAAGGCCAGAATTTTCTGAAGAATGTGCGGACGGCAACAAAATATATGACAGATTTAATTGAAGACCTGCTTGCTTATTCAAGACTTGAGCGGCAGGGAATATCCAGGACGGCCGTAGAGCTTTCCAGCTTTATCTCCAATTTGTTGGATCAATACCATACCCGCGCCCAAAATGTGCGCCTCACGGTCGAGGTCAGCGATTTTCAGGTGAGTGTCGATCCCGAGGGTCTCGCGATAGCGCTGCGCAATCTGATTGATAATGCGCTTAAATTCTCCGGATATGCACCTGAACCGGCAATAGAAATTCGTGCGCGCGCCGCAAGCAATCATTGCATTCTCTCGGTGCGCGATAATGGAATTGGATTTGATATGCGTTTTTACGAGAAAATTTTTGAGGTATTTCAACGCCTTCATCGTGCCGAAGAATACCCCGGTACCGGTATCGGACTGGCTATGGTGCAAAAAGCGATGGAACGGATAGGAGGACGGGTTTGGGCGGAAAGTCAGCCAGGTGCCGGAGCGACCTTTTACCTGCAATTACCTCTGTTGAACGCGAGTCAGGCAATCCCTCACGAGCGCGTGAACAATGCCATTGGCTGATCCGGATATTTCATAAACTGACGTACCCTCGCTGATCCCCAGAACCTACCTATATAGACAAAATCCTGCGTAATCACTACGCGAATTTATGAAACATCTGGGCTAACAGCTTCGAGTAACGAAATCGAGTGAAGCCTGGAAATGGCCGGAGATGCTGGCAGATAGACGCGAGGATGCCTCCGGTCATCATAAGCAATGGCGAGCCACGTGATATTCCCGCGATACGCCTAGCCGCTTTAAGCGGCGATATTTCTGACATGTTCATCACCATTCACCTATCAGTATAACCATGACATTGCCAATTCTGCTTGTTGAAGACAATCCAATGGATGTGGATCTCACGCAGCGTGCTTTCATTCGGCACAATCTCGCTAATCCGCTCCAAGTGGCGCGCGATGGACAGGAAGCGCTGGATTTCATTGAGAATTGGGAGGCAGGGGAGACTATGCCCGTCGTGATATTGCTCGATCTAAAGTTGCCCAAGATTAGTGGACTTGAGGTATTGCGAAGCATCCGGGCGCATTCTGGCAGTAAAACCATCCCTGTCGTAATTCTCACGTCCTCCGATGAGGATCATGATATTCATGAAGCCTACGCACTGGGGGCTAATTCTTATATCGTAAAACCTGTGGAGTTTGACAAATTTATTGATGTGGCTAGGCAAATCGAGCTTTATTGGACCGTCCTCAATATCCCGAGTCCGTCAAGGTGCGAATGACCCTCATCTTGCCTGCCATCTTTCATTTCTCTCATCTTTCAGCCGGTGCCATGAT
Organism: Nitrosospira sp. NpAV; assembly: GCF_000832065.1. Classification (GTDB taxonomy): domain Bacteria; phylum Pseudomonadota; class Gammaproteobacteria; order Burkholderiales; family Nitrosomonadaceae; genus Nitrosospira. Next base: position 49,946 of record NZ_JXQM01000020.1, read on the forward strand.
CCCTACTAAACTTTTGCCTATAAAGAGCTGCGACTTTCATTTGGTGAATTCACCACCACCGTCGGATTTAGGATAATGAGAATCCTCTACCTCGAGGACAACGCTCAAGACGCTGATCTTGTGCGAATCGAGTTACGGAAACGTGCACCGGATATCCAGCTCGAGGTTGTCTCTACATTAACCGAGGCGCTTGCACGGCTCGAACGATTTCATGTGACTTATGGAACCAGCTTGAAAACAGCTGGAGTTGTGCTGGCCAACGAAGGCGCTCCCCCGCGTTATGATTTGGTTTTGACCGACCTCAACCTCCCCGATGGGAGCGGCAAAACTTTGCTTGCCCGGGTTCGCAGTCAACACTTGCCGCTGCCTGTCGTAGTTCTTACCGGTTCGGGCAGCGAAGACGTCCTGGTAGAGCTGCTGCGCGCGGGTGCTGATGACTATATCATAAAACGTCATAATTTCACGGAGACTTTGGCGCTTGTGCTTCGCGCCGCGCTCGACAGGTTCCAGACGGAAACCTTCCGCCGCGCCGCTACGCTGAAAGTTCTGTATGTGGAACCGAATGCTTATGATATCGATTTGACGAAACGAGAACTGGCTTCAATCGCCCCGCACCTGCACATTGAATCACTTCAACACGCCGAGCAAGTCTTGGATTGCTTTGAAGGATCTGATCCGAAACTTGTCACGGATGTTCTCTTGCTTGACTATCGTTTACCTGGCGCTTCCGCCACCGACGTTATAAAGGAGCTTTGCCAGGTTCGGGGGCTTGATCTGCCAATAATTCTCGTTACCGGACAGGGCGACGAAGAAATTGCACGGCAATCGCTTAAACTGGGCGCCGCTGATTATGTGGTAAAAAGTTCCGGCTATCTTCAGCGGCTACCCACGGTCATAGAAAACGTTTGGCTCCGCGCCGAGTCGACCCGTAGAGAGCGGGTTTTGCTGGAGGAAAGAACGCGCCTTTCTCTCGCCACCGAAGCGGCCGCGATCGGCATTTGGGAGTGGAATACCGCCACCGGTGGGATCATCTGGGATGACAACATGTATGAGATCTATGGTGTTCCACGGGAGTGCCCAATTACTTATGAGATCTGGAAATCCTACGTGCACCCGGATGACCTGGCGGAACAGGAGGTGAAACTGCGCAGGATTGTTGCCCAGAAAGGGCAGGAGCAACTGGATTTTCGCATTTTGCGGGCACACGAAACGGTACGCTATCTCCATGTTGCTCAAACAGCGACGTGGGACACAAGCAATAAGGAGTTGCGAGTAATAGGAACCAATATCGATATCACTGAACACAAACAGGCGGAATTAGCTATCCGGCAACACGCTAAGCAGCAAGGTCTCATTGCAGCGTTCGGGCAACAGGCACTCGCCAGCACCGATCTGGGCGAGTTGTGGAACCAGGTGGCGGCAGTTGCCTCTCAGGGTTTGGATATAGATTTCTGCAAGATTCTTTTGATTACCCTGGATGGCCATTCTTTTATTCTTAAAGCGGGTTCGGGTTGGCAAGAAGGGTGGATTGGCCGTCAAATCTGCACGCTCGATGAGAATACGCAGAACAGGTTTGTTCTCATGAGCGGTGAACCTGTCATTGTGGAGGATTTTCGCACCGAGACCCGGTTTACGCCCTCGGAGATACTCAGAACTCATGACATCCGCAGTGGGGTCAATGTGCTTATCTCGGGAGCCGACGGCCCAACTGGAGTTCTCGGTGCTTATTCCCACGATACGCTTCATTTTACGCCAGCCAGCGTCAGTTTCTTGCAGAGTCTCGCCAATGTTCTCGCGGCCGCGATTAATCGCAAAAGTGCGGAAGAGCGGCTGACTTACCTGGCACAATTCGATCCTCTTACAGGGCTGCCCAATCGAAGCCTGTTTCTTGACCGTCTTGGGCAGGCGATGGAACAGGCACAGCGCAACCATGGGCGAATCGGTGTCGTATTTGCTGATCTGGATCGCTTCAAGATCGTCAACGATACGATGGGACACGGTACCGGCGACAGGCTGCTGGTTCAGGTTGCGCAACGGTTGCAACGGTGCGTGCGTTCCGGCGACACGGTTGCGCGTCTGGGCGGAGACGAATTCGCGTTCATTCTTTCCAGCTTGGCTCATGCCGAGGATGCAACGCTGGTGGCGGAAAAAGTAATAACCGCACTGTCACTGCCATTCGAATTGGAAGGTCAGGAGATCTATATTTCTGCCAGTCTCGGCATTAGCATTTATCCCGGCGACGGTACGGATGCGGATGGCCTGCTCAGAAATGCTGACACTGCGATGTTCCAGGCCAAAGAACAAGGACCCGCGATTTATCAGTTTTACTTGCCGCAGATGAACGAGCGTGCGGTCGCACGCCTGAAATTGGAAACGCAACTGCGCGGTGCGCTGGCACGGCGTGAATTCGTGCTGCACTACCAGCCGAAGGTAAGTCTGGTCAGCGGCAAAATCACCGGCTTTGAAGCGCTGTTGCGCTGGCGGCATCCGGCGCTTGGGCTGGTGCCGCCGTTCCAGTTTATTTCGGTTCTGGAGGATACCGGATTGATCGTATCCGTGGGTGAATGGGTAGTGCTAACAGTTTGCGAACAGATAGGAAAATGGCAGAATCAAGGGCTGGTTCCCCATCCGGTTTCGGTCAATCTCTCGGCACGGCAGTTTCAGCAGCAAGATCTGGATATGGTAATTGGAAAAACGCTCGAGGTTACCGGAATCGATCCCCGCCTGCTGGAATTCGAGTTGACCGAATCGGTATTGATGAAGGAAGCCGAGACCGCCGCCAATGCACTGCAAAATCTGAAGGCCTTTGGTGTGCAAATTTCAATGGATGATTTCGGCACCGGCTACTCAAGTCTCGCTTACCTCAAACGTTTTCCGCTTGACGTGCTCAAAATCGACCGTACATTCATCCGGGATGTGACCACTGATCCTGATGACGCAACTATTGCGGTAGCAATGATTAAGCTAGCGCACAGCCTAGGGTTGAAAGTGGTGGCCGAGGGTGTAGAAACCAGGGAGCAACTGGATTTTCTGGTACAGCATGGTTGCGACGAGATGCAGGGTTATTACTTCTCGCGACCGCTGCCTCTCGAGAGTGCTTCGCAGGTGCTTATGGAAGGCCATCGCTTGCTGATGAACTAATCCGGATATATACCCTAGCCGGCCCAAAGATTATTTCGTTATTTGTTTCATAAAATTCTTATAAAGTTCTTTCCCTATCTTCCAATATTTGTTAACTTATCCGTTGCCGGTGTTGATTTCCCGATCCGTGGGGTGAGCGGATGAATTCTTCCACTAGATAAGAAAAATGAGAGAAATTATATTTGCGGCTTGTGTCATATTTGCATTTGTCGGCAATGCGTTCGCTCAGCAGGGGGGATTGAATCTCAGGTCGCAGGCCGCGCTGATTCTGGACACGCAGCATGAACGTATTCTTTACAACAAGAATGCGGACACCGTGATGCCAATCGCTTCCATTACGAAGCTGATGACAGCAATAGTGGTACTTGATGCCAAGTTACCGCTCGGCGAGGAAATAATTATAGAAGCCGCCGATATCGACGTTCTCAAGAATACCCGATCACGCTTGCGGGTAGGAACAAGTCTTACCCGGCAGGAACTATTGCGACTGGCGCTGATGTCTTCTGAGAATCGTGCTGCTGCGGCGCTGGGACGCACTTATCCAGGAGGTATCCGTGCGTTTGTTGGAGCGATGAATGACAAGGCATTTGAGCTCGGTATGGGCAATAGCTATTTTGTTGACTCCACCGGGTTAAACAGCGCCAACGTTTCCACGGCGCGCGACCTGGCAAAATTGGTCGATGCCGCGGACGATTATCACATCATTCGTGACTTTTCCACCACCGCCGCGCATGCGGTGGAATTCGGAGACGAAGATCGCAGTCTGCAATTCATTAATTCCAACAATCTGGTACGTAGCGGGACTTGGGACATCGGCGTGTCAAAAACGGGCTTTCTTAGCGAAGCTGGGCGTTGCCTGGTGATGCAGGCAAAAATAAGCGGTAAGCCGGTAATTATTGTATTGCTTGATTCTGCCGGAAAAAATTCCCGTATCGGCGACGCCAATCGTATCAAAAAATGGATGGAGACCGGCTTCACTCGCAAAATTCGTGGCTGAGTGGTTTTTGCTGAAGCGATTCTGCAACAGTCTTCGAAATCGTTTCTCCAGTAACCTGTCAGAATAGAAGCAGAATGATCCAGAACCGGCTCGACACGCCGGCGGTCGATTCCCCCCTAAATCCAGAGGCTGTCGGGTATCGTATTAGCGTGCGAGCTATCGCACACGAGTGGAGCTGTTATGCAATTACAGTTGATCGCTGCCCTCATCATTGTTTTCCTGATTGTCATATTCGCGGTCCAGAATGCCATATCAGTGGGTGTCGTATTTTTTCTGTGGCGCATTGATGCTTCGCTTGCCGTGGTGATTGCAGCATGCTTTGGCCTGGGTGCGCTCATTGGCGCATTAATGACGGTACCGACGATGTTGCGTGAGCGAATTTCGATAAGCCGTCTGCGTAAACAGGTTGAAATGCTACGGACGGAGAATGATGATTTGCGCGCCACAAAGAAAGATGTGCCTTCCGTGCCGTATGGATTCTAAATTCGAGGGGACTCCACGTAACGGAAATAGCCCGGATTAAAGCCACTGAAATGCAAGGATGGCCACAAATGTAGGGGGAAGCGCGGCTGCCAGCAAACCTAACGGATGAATCGCTCCATCTTTGAATGAGCCTTTAAGGATGGAGAATCCCGCCGGATTGGGTGCATTGGCAATTACCGTCAGGCCTCCGCCTGTAACGGCTCCGGCGACAAGCGCGTAACGAAACTCCGTACTCGTCCCCTCTATGAGAGAACCTAGGTAAGTAAGCGCCGCGTTGTCGGTGACTGCCGTGAGAAGGGTCGCACCGAAATAGAGAGTGGTACTATCCATGTCCGTCAACAGGGGTTGCAGCCACCATTTCTGGTATCCCCCCAGTACAACCAGGCCAGCTAAAAAAAAACCAACCATTAAACCTTCACGCAGGATCAGCGGATCCTGGTACCGTTCATATGCGTGGGTAAATCCGATAAAGAAAAGCAATAGCCCTATGAAGACAATAGGGTGATGGGCAAACACTACGACTCCAATCAGAAAAACCAGATGCACCAGCACTACCGGAAAAGGAACCTCAATGCGCGTTGAGTCTTCTTCGTTCCTCATTTTCGACAACTCGCGCTGAAACAGGATAGTGGCTGCCAAGGCATTCACCAGCACGGCAAGCGCGGCCTTCCAGCCGAAGGTGGTCAACATGAACGTAGTATCCCATCCCCACTTGCCGGCCACCATGAGTACGGGTGGGGCGGCGAATGGTGTCATGGTTCCGCCAATCGAAATATTGACGAACAGAACACCGAGGGTGACGTATTTGAGCTGCGTCGAGATTTCCTTGGAATAATAACGCTGCAGTAGAATCAAACCAGCCAGCGTCATGGCAGCCGGCTCGGTGATAAAAGACCCGAGTAAGGGTACAAATGATAGTGTGACGAAATAAAATGCTTTTCCCTCCGGCCAGGGGATGCGCTGTGCGATAGTTTTTACGCATATCATCGCGAATTGGAGGATGGGGCGGCTGCCGGCAATCACCATGATTGCAAATACGAACATCGGTTCGATAAAACTCTGCCCATCGAGATAGGTCGTGGCGGCCTCTTTACCCTCAATGATCAGCATCACAACGACCAGGATCATTGCCCAGAAGCCAAAAACTGCTTCGACTTCTCCCAGAAAATGCCAGATACCCGCATGGGCCGGCCGGCTGTGCGCCAGCCGCTCGAAGAACTTGGTCGAGAAGGTATGAATCAGCGCAATGCCAAACAGGATTGCGCCGATAGTCTCAATGGACGTGGGACTCATTCGCTGCGGAGGGTTCTTTTTATTTCATTGCGTCAAGATTGGCTTGTGCATCCGCATTCCCCTGTGCGGCAGCTTTTTTAAACCACTCCTTGGCTTTATCGACATCTCTCGGCACACCTTCACCGGAGTAATACATCACGCCAAGATTATTTTGCGCATCGACATTACCCTGATCAGCGGCTTTCTGAAATAACTCCACGGCCTTGGCGGCATCTTTCGATACCCCCTCGCCATTGGCATACATCAAGCCGAGATTAAATTGAGCATCGGCATACCCCTGTGCAGCGGATCGATGAAACCATGCTGCGGCTGTCTCAGGATCGTTGCTTAAAATTCTGCCCGATGAGTCCTTGGATATGGCTTCGCCCGTGTAGTACATCACACCGAGACCATTTTGTGCTTTAGGATCTCCGGTATCCGCATCTTTTCTTAACTTCAGGAATTTCTCTTCCGGCGTTGGCTCATTTGGCGTGGACGGCATTATCTTGTTCAATAATGCAGACTTTTCTTCCGGTGTTAACTCTTTCTCCAATATCGATGGAATTTCCTTTTCGGACGTGAACTCATCCGCGAGTTTGGCTTCCGGTTGTTCCGTTTTAGGGGTATTCACAGGTGCTTTTTCACCACAACCCGCAAGCGTTAGTGTGAGAGCGGCAAAGAATGAAACAGCAAGAATATTCATCGCATATTTTCCTTTATCCTAAATCCGGCGGTTGAGGATCTATCTGGTCATGCAGAAGAAAAGGTCGAGGCAAGCAAGGATGCTCGCTTGCCGGATTTCAATCTCCTGCATTTCAGTCTTCTGGATTTCAATGTGTTCTAAGATAGCCCCGGATGATGATAGAGATCACCTATAAGCTGTAATACATATCGAATTCCACCGGATGAGTCGTCATGCGAAAGCGCGTGACTTCCTCCATCTTGAGTTCGATATAGGCATCGATCATATCATTCGAAAACACGCCGCCGCGAGTGAGAAAATTGCGATCCTTGTCCAGGCTATCCAGCGCCTCATCCAGCGAAACGCAGGGATTCGGAATCCGGGCCGCTTCTTCAGGAGGAAGATCATAAAGATTCTTGTCCATGGGATCACCGGGATGAATCTTGTTCTGGATGCCGTCCAACCCGGCCATCATTAACGCGGTGAATGCCAGATAAGGGTTGGCGGTCGGATCGGGAAAGCGCACTTCGATGCGCCGTCCTTTGGGACTGTTGGCATAGGGGATGCGCACGGCGGCGGACCGGTTGCTTACCGAGTAGGCAAGATTGATCGGCGCCTCAAAACCCGGCACCAGGCGCTTGTAGGAATTAGTGCCCGGATTGGTGATGGCGTTCAAGGCCTTGGCATGTTTGATGATGCCGCCGATGTAAAACAGGGCCAGCTCCGAAAGCCCGGCATAGCCATTTCCCGAAAACAGATTCTGGCCGGCTTTCCAGATCGATTGATGCACATGCATGCCCGAACCGTTATCGCCGACAATGGGCTTGGGCATGAAGGTCGCCGTTTTACCGTAAGAGTGGGCCACGTTGTGCACCACATATTTGAATAACTGGGTCCAATCCGCGCGCTTCACCAGGCTGCTGTATTTGGTGCCGATTTCGCACTGCCCGGCAGTGGCCACTTCGTGGTGGTGGACTTCGACTTCCACGCCCATTTCTTCCAG
>NZ_JXQM01000180.1 GCF_000832065.1 Nitrosospira sp. NpAV
GTGATATTCGGATGCATTCCTGTTATTATAGCAGATGACATTGTTCTACCTTTTGCGGATGCAATTCCATGGGAAGAAATTGGAGTTTTTGTTGATGAGAAAGATGTGCCGAACTTGGACACGATACTCACATCAATCCCACCAGAAGTAATACTAAGAAAGCAGAGATTGCTTGCTAACCCTTCAATGAAGCAGGCAATGTTATTCCCTCAACCTGCTCAACCCGG
>NZ_JXQM01000181.1 GCF_000832065.1 Nitrosospira sp. NpAV
TTTCATATAGACAACACCGGCCCATTGAGACGATAGAATTAAAAGATCAACATTTTCAACCTCTGTTGGATGGCCAGCAAGAGACAGCTTTGAAATGGCAAGCTCTAAATATTCAATTGCGTCCTCCATCAGCCCTTTCTGCATTAGAGTCTGCCCCATCACAACCATAGCCTTTACATATTCAGGATCTCTTTCAAGTGCTAATTTTAGCAACAATACTGCTTGATCCTTTTCCTCTCGTGACAAGTGTTTGACTGAAAGAGATCGGAAGAGC
>NZ_JXQM01000182.1 GCF_000832065.1 Nitrosospira sp. NpAV
CTAGGACGCTGGCAACCATTGTAGCGTCTGCTGTTCTTGCCGGGGAGCTGTCGCTTATGTCTGCAATTTCAGCAGGACAACTAGTTAGGAGCCATATGAAGTACAATAGGTCAAGTAAGGATGTCTCCAAGGCAACGTAATGATAACCTGATATTTGGGATAAAAGTGGGAGATCTCCCATGGTAGAAACATACTAAGGAGACACATCCCTTTGTAATAAGTTAAAG
>NZ_JXQM01000183.1 GCF_000832065.1 Nitrosospira sp. NpAV
GGCCGCCATACTGCGGATTGTTTCCAGCTCAGCCTGTTGTGCCTCAGATGTTGCAGCATCTGCATAATGGCCGGTATGTAGCTCAATCACTGGCGCGCCCACCCTGATTGCTGCATCAATCTGATCAGCTCGTGCATCAACAAACAGAGAAACACGAATTCCAGCTTCTGTGAGGCGCTTGCACGCGGCACTTACCTGATCGAAGTGCCGGATCACATCCAGTCCCCCTTCAGTGGTCAACTCTTCACGACGCTCCGGCACCAGGCAGATATCATGTGGTTTGATCTGTCTCTTATAC
>NZ_JXQM01000184.1 GCF_000832065.1 Nitrosospira sp. NpAV
CGAAAAATAAAAATACTAGTTTCAGTTGGACAGATTATCCTGGGTCTTCCTGAACAGCTTATGCTCGATATGCTGAGCAAAGGTACGAGGAGGGAACAGTGGAGGTTCGGTCTCAGAGACAGTCTCCGGGAGTGGCTTAAGGATGATCTTATCCTTCGGTGGCTCACAGAAAACTGCCCATGAGATCCTAACCTTCTCCTTATTAACCAGACCCCTGTGGAGAAT
>NZ_JXQM01000185.1 GCF_000832065.1 Nitrosospira sp. NpAV
GATGACACCCTGGCCCGCCAGGGTGGGGATGAATTCATCGTGCTGATCAACGAGGTGGAGGAGGTCGACGACGTGACGCGGGTCGCGCGTCGGCTCGTCGAGTCGGTGAGCTCGCCCTTCGAGGTCGGCGGGCAGGTCTTTCGGGTCGGCTGCAGCCTGGGGATCAGTCTCTACCCGGACGACGGCGTAGAGGTCGAGACCCTGGTGCGCCAGGCTGATGCCGCCATGTACCGCGCCAAGCAGGAA
>NZ_JXQM01000186.1 GCF_000832065.1 Nitrosospira sp. NpAV
ACAGTACCCAGAACCACACAAACCTGAACCAGAGTATTTAACTTGCCTGGCATGCTGGGTTCCATATCAAAACGACCGATACAGTAGTGGTAAGCAAGAGCACCCCCAACAATAAGAAGGTCTCTCCCAAGCACCAAGGCAAAAAGCCATAACGGAAACACTGAGGTGTACGTAAGCACCAGATACGCTGTAATCAGCAGCGCTTTATCTGCCAGCGGAGATCGGAAGAGCA
>NZ_JXQM01000187.1 GCF_000832065.1 Nitrosospira sp. NpAV
GGCCGAAGTGCTCTTTTACACTCTTGAATAACATCATTAAACATAAACAACAAACCCCCAAAATAAATGAACAGGTCTGTTGCTGGCATTGCCAACACCACCTAGATTATTTTCGAAATTACTCGGCAGAAATTAAGGTATGTGGATTTGATTAGGCTGCGGATTCCTTGGCAATCTTATCTGCCTTCGCAATCACTTCCTCGATTCCTCCAACCATGTAAAACGACTGCTCGGGCAGGTCATCATACTTTCCATCCAACACACCCTGGAAGCTGGT
>NZ_JXQM01000188.1 GCF_000832065.1 Nitrosospira sp. NpAV
TCAGGAGCTCGAAATTGTGGTTGCCAGGCTTATCACTGACATAGATAGCACATCCACCAACAGCACGAGCAGCAGCATGGTAATCTGCAGCTGGGTGTAAGCTATGGAACATATCCCAATCAGGTTGCATAAATTCTCCGAGGAAAAGAGTGTTGTAAGCCACTGAGGAAATGTGGATAGTATGTGAAGCAGGGTCACGAGGATAAAAGTCATCAGAAGCT
>NZ_JXQM01000189.1 GCF_000832065.1 Nitrosospira sp. NpAV
AATTGTATCAACCGAGTGGCCGCCGCATTATCACAGATGACTTGCGAATGCGTTTAAGCCCCTATTCTGCCAATGGACACTATCGTACCTCCATCTTGTTTAAAAGTTTAGCGTTTCTAGCCGTAAAAACTTTAAGAAATTGGTTGACAATGCCATAGTCGGTTAATACTGTTCATGTTATGCACCTTCCTAAGGAAGGGATATTTGAGCATAAATTAGATCGGAAGAGC
>NZ_JXQM01000002.1 GCF_000832065.1 Nitrosospira sp. NpAV
AATCTATGAAAATTACTGCCAGGATCTTTCTGCACGCGATGGCATACTGGCCGTACACTGAACAAAACATCCCAACCGGCCTCACGTAAGAGATGATTCCGATCTTACGTTGATGCCCTCGGCTGGGTTCGCAGCGCCTCCAGCAGCATGGTCTCAAGGTGGATCAGGGTTCGTGTCTCATTCAATATTTCTCCCGTAATGAGGAATGTGTCTTCGGCACGTTCGCCCAGGGTATTTATCCTGGCGCTGTGTACATTTACGCCAAAACTTACCAATACCTGCGCGATGCGCGTCAGGAGTCCCGGCTGATCTCCCGCCACAATTGAGAGAATATGGTACAGCCCTTTCTCATCCGGTTCGATATCAACTTCCGGCGTAATCGGAAAATGCCTGAGATGGCGGCTCAGGCGCCCTTGCTGCGGGGATTTTAAGGGCACCCGCTGCTCCAATTGTTGTGCCAGCTCATGCTCCACAATGGCGATTACGTCGCGCTGATGTTCCATTACATTGAAGGGATCCAACACGAGGAAGCTATCGAGCGCATAGCCGTCGCGAGTCGTATGGATCCTGGCTTCAACGATGTTGTAATCCAGACCGTCAAAAAAACCACAGATGCGCGCGAACAAATCCTTCTGGTCAGGTGCATAGACCAAGACCTGAATGCCCGTTCCGGCAGGTGCGATACGCGCCTTAACCACCGGCGCAGACGACTTTAACCGGTGGCTCAGATGATGCGTATGCCACGCGATTTCCTGCGGGTCATGCAGCAGCAAATATGCGGGATCTAGCACCGACCACAGCCGTTCATGCGCGCTGGCGGGGATACCGGCATGTTGCAGCAATTCCAGTGCTTTATGTTTGCGTTTTTTCAGCATACCATCCGCATGGATGGATTCACCGCAAAGATGCTCCCGCGTTGTCCAGAACAAATCCTCCAGCAGCTTGCCTTTCCAGGCGTTCCATACTTTTGGGCTGGTGCCTCGAATGTCCGCAACGGTGAGCAGATAAAGTGCGATGAGATGACGTTCATCTTTGACACGCGCAGCAAAATCTCCAATTACATCCGCATCGGATATGTCTTTCTTTTGGGCCGTGATCGACATCACCAGATGATTTTCCACCAGCCATGTCACCAGCTCCGTATCTTTCGCCAGCATCCCATGTTGTACGCAGAAATGCTTGGCGTCGGTTCTGCCAAGCACCGAGTGATCTCCGTCGCGCCCCTTGGCGATATCGTGGAACAGCCCAGCAAGATAGAGCACTTCCGGGCGTTTGAATTCGCCAATGAGCCGACTGCATAGCGGGTACTCATGGGTAAATTCCGGCGCCATGAAACGACGCAGGTTTCTTACTACCATCAGGATATGTTCGTCCACCGTATAAACGTGAAAAAGATCATGCTGCATCTGGCCGACAATGCGCCCAAACGCCGGGATATAGCGGCCAAGGATGCCATAGCGATTCAGAAGGCGCAGTTCGCGCGTCAGCCCGCGCGGCTGACGTAGAATTTTCATGAATAAGGCACGATTGCGCGGATCACGCCGGAAGGCGGTATTGATGAGCGGCGCGGCGCGCCACATCGCCCTCAGCGTCGCTGCACTACGGGCCTTTAATTCGGGATGCTGCTGCAGTAGCAGGGCGCTTTCCAGGATCGTGCCCGGATCTTGCCGGAAAATGCTTTCATCCCGCGCTTCCAGTAATTCACCCCGTTTCTGAAAACGTTTATTGATAATAACCGGCACTGCATCGGGACCGGGAAAGATTTCCGAGCGCAGTGTGAGTAGCAGGATCGTGTTGATTTGTGTCACCACCCTGGCAGCATGATAGTAGCTCTGCATCAGCATCTCGCTCGCTTGCCGCGGCGGTTTGCCGGCTATGCCAGATTCTTCGGCGAGAGAAGTCTGATAATCGAACAGCAGCCGATCTTCACGCCGTCCCGCGAGATAGTGCAACCGGATGCGCAAGTTTTGCAGGATGGTTTGATGGCGTTGGGCAAGGCGAGCTTCCCGTCGCGTAATGAAGCCCCCCTTGGCAAGATCCGGCCAGGATTTTCCCAGCCCCGCCGCCCGGCTGACCCAAAGGATATTCTGTAAATCCCGAAGTCCGCCAGGGCTTTCCTTTATGTTGGGTTCGAGATTGTGGGTGGCATCGTGGTATCTGCCGTGACGTTGTTGTTGTTCAAGCTGCTTGGCGATGAAAAAGGCGCGCGGCTCAAGCGCTGCCTGCATGGCTGTCGAAAATTCAATGAACAATGGGTGGCTCCCGGCAAGTTGACGCGCTTCCAGCAGACTGGTTTGCACGGTGATATCCTTACCCGCCTCTTTCGTACAGTCGGCGAGTGTGCGAACACTATGCCCAACCTCCAGCCCGATATCCCATAATAATCTCACCCAGTGCTCCAGCCGGGGTTTGATGGCGTCGTCCTCCGTATCGCCCCCGCCTTTTCCCGCAGGCAGGAGTACCAGCAGATCTATGTCGGAATAAGGAAAAAGCTGGCGGCGTCCGTAGCCGCCTACCGCCAGTAATGCAGTGGAAGCCGGCATCGCCATTTCTCGCCAGACCTGGCGTAAAACGTCATCCACCAATCTGCAATGGTCACGCAGCAAGGCTGCGCCATATTTGTTCTTGCAATAGCGTTGATGTAACGCTTCGCGGCCCTGAAGCAACGCTATTTTGGCTGCTTCGGCGTTAAATCCGGATCCGCCGGTTGACCGCTTATTTCCCGATTTGGCGATATGATCCACAAGGATTTTTTGCATCGCTTCGTTTCATCTTTGTAGACCTATATAGGGTTGCCCCATAATATTCAGGGATGAAGAACAGGTTTCGGCGGCGCGCCGGCGGAGAGTGTCAGCACCTCATATCCGGTCTCGGTCACCAGCACCGTATGCTCCCATTGTGCCGACAGGCTGTGGTCCTTGGTTACGATCGTCCAACCGTCGGCCATTTGGCGTATGGGAGCTTTTCCGGCATTGATCATCGGCTCGATCGTAAAAATCATCCCTGCTTTGAGTTGCAGCCCGGTACCCGCATTGCCGTAGTGAAGCACTTGAGGGTCTTCATGAAATTTCTTGCCGATTCCGTGCCCGCAGAATTCCCTCACCACACTGCATCCACGGCCTTCGGCAAAACGCTGGATGGCATGGCCGATATCGCCCAGATGCTTTCCCGGCTTGACCTCTTCAATACCATGCCACATCGATTCATAGGTAATTTCGCATAGGCGCCTAGCCTGAATTCCTGGTTCGCCGACATAGTACATGCGGCTGGTATCGCCGTGGTATCCATCTTTGATCACGGTCACATCAATATTGACGATATCGCCCGATTTGAGTTTTTTTTCACCCGGCACGCCGTGACATACTTGATGATTGACCGAGGTACAGATGGATTTTGGATAAGGCAGATATCCCGGTGGCGCGTAATTGAGAGGAGCCGGAATGGTATTCTGTACATTAACCATATAATCATGGCACAGAGCGTCAAGCTCGTTAGTGGTGACCCCCGGCTTGACGAAAGGGGCAATGTAATCCAGCACCTCTGACGCAAGTATGCCCGCTATACGCATTTTTTCTATTTCCTGCGGGGATTTGAGGGATACGGTCATGGTCGCTTCCGATGAGTGAATAAAAACGTATGATGGCGGTTGGGTTGATGCATTGCAAGAGCAGTATTGCGTGCAATTCAGTGGTAGGAGCGAAGGAGGGAGAATCGGTTCAGGATACATTCGGGAGCTTCTTCAGGAACCTCCGAACAGGTTATCTGAGTTTCCCGGGGGACACGCTTCACGGCGGCACTGAGATTCCTCGGGTTAGGCGAGATGATAAGGAAATACCTGGCAGGCTACGTAAGTACCGATCTGCTATTTATCATCGGTCGCCATCAATTCCAGCTCTGATGCGTTGCACTCGATCGTCTTCAGCTCACTGCCGGGGAATTCGCGCTCCAGTTCCTTCATCCTTCCGGTAATGTCGTCCGATGGCGCCTGCACCACGAACTTTATCTGCTCCAAGTTTCGGGCTCCGATAACCGCCGACTTTACGCCCTTGCTCCTGAGTGATGCCATTACATTCTGGGCCTCATCTATGTTATGAAAAAATCCCATGGAAATGGCATTATTCCATTTGCCATCCTCTTGAACGTGAGAAAAATTAGTCAACTTTAACCTTCTAAGCTCCCCCATTTTCTTTATCGCATGATATTTACTTCTGAGTGGAGGAATATGTATCCAATAGACCGGTGTCTTCCCCGCAGGTTGCCGGCTCACCTTATCGCCCAGATCTTGCCTGGCTATCGCAGCCTCGACCTGTTGCAGGTCTACCTCAAAAAAGGAACCCCATTCCAGGCAGCTGACGGGTGCGACTGACGGTTCGCTTCTTTCCGGCTGAAGCTCCGGCAACGGCTGCGCACTTCTACCGACGTGCGGTCTCGGCGATTGAATATAGAACGCGAAAGCGACGTTGATAAACAACAACAAAAAAAATAATGTTTTCATTTGCTACGGGTTATTGTTGTTAACCTGCCCTCACCTTGATAAAATACAATGTTATTAGCATGGTTATAATTTCTCCGGAGCGTCAGGAAATGTATGGCATGAAATCGATTTCGAACATGGTATTTATATTAGCCTCACTGGCGCTATCCAATCAAACTTTCGCGGAAGCGGCCCCAGAGACCAATAAGGGCAAGGGGGACGCAGCTAAAGGCCAGCAAATTGCCACACAAGTTTGTGCGGCCTGCCACAACCCTGACGGTAACAGCGTCATACCCACAAATCCCAGCCTAGCTGGTCAGCATGCCGAGTATATCACCAAGCAACTGGAGAATTTCAAGTCGCAAGACGGCAAACCCGCGGAGCGCGAAAGTCCGGTCATGGGCGCTATGGTAGCGCCGCTCTCCGCGGAGGACATGAAGAATCTCGGCGCATATTATACCCAGCAAATTCCCAGGTCTGGCGGCGCCAAGGATAAGTCATTGGCGCAGCAGGGTGAAAAGATATATCGCGGTGGAAATCTGGAGTCCGGTTTGCCTGCGTGCGCCGGTTGCCATTCTCCCAACGGTGTGGGTATTCCGCCCAGCTACCCGCGTCTTGCCGGGCAGCATTCAGAGTATGTCGCGGCGCAATTACGAGCATTCCGGACCGACCAGCGCACCAAGGATCCCAATAATGAGATGCACATGATTGCTTCTCGCATGAGCGAAAAGGAAATACAGGCGGTGTCGGAATTCATTTCCGGTTTGCGCTAAGCCCGGCGCTTGAAACAGTGCCGATCAACCCGGTCTGCCTCCATCGGGTTTTTATTGTTTTAATGCGCTGAATACCCGGTCAGCGGCATCCAGTGTTTTACTGATTTCGCCGCCGCCGTGCGTTGTAGAAACGAACCCGGCTTCAAATGCCGACGGCGCAAAATAAATGCCTTCCTGAAGCATGGCATGGAAAAAGCGGTTAAAAGCCTCCTTGTCGCAACCCATTACTTCAGCATAACTGGTCGGCAAATTCTCCCTGAAGTAGAGGCCGAACATTCCCCCCACCGCCTGCGCGCAAAAAGGAATATTATGTTTCTTCGCGGCAGCGGTGAGACCCTCGGTAAGTTGCCGGGTACTAAGGGAGAGTTCTTCGTAGAATCCGGGTGCTTGTACCAGCCTCAACGTGGCAAGCCCCGCTGCTACCGCAACAGGATTGCCGGAAAGCGTCCCTGCCTGGTACACGGGCCCTAACGGGGCTAGGCATTGCATAATGTCGCGCCTGCCGCCAAAAGCAGCCATCGGCATCCCGCCGCCAATTACTTTGCCAAGCGTGGTGAGATCGGGTTTGATGCCATAGCGTCCCTGGGCACATTCCAGACCAACGCGAAAACCGGTCATGACCTCATCAAAGATAAGCACGCTGCCATGTTGCGTACATAACTCGCGCAGTGCAGGCAAAAAGCCTGGTTTCGGCGCCACCAAATTCATGTTGCCCGCCACGGGCTCTACGATGACGGCTGCGATTTCTTCACCAAATTGACTGAATGCCTGCTCTACACCGGCAAGATCATTGTAGTCCAGTACCACAGTGCTGGAGGTGGTTCCCGCGGGCACCCCAGCGGAACTGGGATGGCCGAAAGTCAGCGCCCCGGATCCTGCCTTCACCAATAAGGCGTCATCATGGCCGTGATAACAACCTTCGAATTTGATAATGCGATTCCTTCCGGTATACCCGCGTGCCAAGCGAATGGCGCTCATGGTAGCTTCGGTTCCCGAGCTTACCAGCCTCACCTGCTCGATCGATGAAACGAGTGTACACAGCAGCTTCGCTATTTCGAGCTCGGCCTCAGTGGGCGCGCCGAAAGTCAAGCCATCTTGCGCCGCCGTCTGCACCGCTTTAACCACTTCGGGATGGGCATGGCCAAGAATCAACGGTCCCCAGGAACCCACGTAATCGATATAAGTTTTATCGTCTGCATCCCATACGTAGGCGCCCTGCCCCCTACGGAAAAATACCGGCGTACCACCCACCGACTTGAAAGCACGCACCGGTGAGTTAACGCCGCCCGGAATATATTTCTGCGAGAGTTCAAACAATTGCTGATTACGTGAAGTCATTGGATAACCCATAGTTATGAGGAATGGAATACCGGGGTGCAGTCGAATAACCGCGAAAATTTCTCAGCCGCAAGCTGAATGTTTGGGGCATCGAACAGAGCATTGCTTGCCGCTACGGCATCGGCGCCCTGTTGTATCAGCGCCAGGCCATTGTTAGGGGTTATGCCCCCGATAGCGACAATGGGAATATGCAATTTTCGCTTCGCATGATGTAGCAAATCCATGGGGGCGACGGTCGCACCGGGTTTTGTGATCGAAACAAAAAAAGCGCCGAACGCAACATAATCCGCACCCTCACGCTCCGCTTCGACAGCAAGCTCCAGCCGATTGTAACAAGAAACCCCAATAATCTTTCCACGCCCCAGCCTGCGACGCGCATCACTGACGGAAGCGTCGTCCTGCCCCACATGTACGCCGTCCGCGTCTACCTCAACGGCAAGGTCGAGGTGATCATTGACAATAAAGGGTATGCCGAACTTCCGGCAAAGATGTGCAAGTGAAGAAGCCTGCTCCAATTGCAGCGAGGTATCCGCTATCTTATTACGATATTGAACCAGCCGCGCGCCGCCCCTCAGTATCTCTCGCGTCATCGTAATCAGGCGGGGGGTACCGGCGATCTCCGGTGTGATGGCATATAACCCCCCAACTTGTGGCCGTGTCATTTCACCTCATCCTCATTCGCGGCATCAATTTCATCGCGGGCCCAAAACAGCCGATCTGGAAGATACTGCCCCATTCCCGGACGAAAACCGGCTTTAAGCGATTGCCATGTATACTCCTGCGCCTCATATACTCCCTCGGCGATGGGTAGGCCGTTCGCCAGCGCGGCGGCAATGGCCGAAGCAAGCGTGCAGCCCGAACCATGATAGGAACCCGCCAGGCGGTGCCAGGAATCCGAACGGATAATGCCATCGTTTCCGTACAGATGATTGACTACCTGTAGTGTATTCTCATGCGTTCCTGTGATAAGGACGTATTCGCAGCCCATCTGTAAAAGACGGCCCGCGCATTGACTCAGGTCCTGTATGTCCTCATCATCTTCGTCATCCTGGGTGAGCCGCCGCGCTTCCAGGCTATTGGGAGTGATGATGGTTGCCTGGGGAAGCAATAGCTCGCGCATCGCAATCAGCATATCTTCGCTGGCGAGTTCGTCACCACGGCCCGAAGCAAGCACAGGGTCCAGCACCAGCGGGATATTAGGATAATCCGAAATGACTTCGGCGATGGCCGTGATAATCTCAACGCTGCCCAGCATTCCGATTTTGAAGACATGTACGGGCATGTCTTCAAGGACTGCGCGCGCCTGATCTGCCACCCATTCCGGATCCAGTGCCATGACATCATCCACGCCGGCGGTATCCTGCACGGTAATGGCGGTAATCACCGACAGCGGATGACACCCCATGCTGGCAAGAGTGAGAATGTCAGCCTGAACACCGGCGCCGCCGCTGGCGTCGCTGGCGGCGAAAGAAAGTACAATAGGGGGTGGCTGAGACATGGACTAATACCGTAAAATGGCATTTTAACCCAAATCCCTGTCATCATGCCTACTACCGAAACTCGCGCTTACCGTTGTTACATGTGCCTCATTTGCGGCTTCATATACGACGAAGCCGAAGGATCGCCGCAAGAAGGTATTCCTCCGGGGACCCGATGGGAAGACGTCCCAATGAACTGGACTTGTCCCGAATGTGCCGCGCGCAAGGAAGATTTTGAAATGGTGGAAATTTAAATGCGCATTCTGCATACGATGCTGCGGGTCGGCAACTTGGAAAAATCCATTGCTTTCTACGCAGATGTGCTGGGAATGAAAGTGCTGCGACGGAAGGATTATCCCGAGGGAAAATTTACCCTGGCGTTTGTCGGTTATCAGGATGAGGCGGAGGGTGCGGTACTGGAACTAACCCATAACTGGGATGTAAAGGAATATGACCTGGGCACCGGCTACGGACATATCGCCATCGAAGTGGATAATGCCTACCAAGCCTGCGACGAAGTAAAAAAACGGGGCGGAAAAGTCACCCGTGAAGCCGGACCGATGAAGCATGGCGCCACTGTGATTGCATTCGTCGAGGACCCGGACGGTTACAAGATCGAGTTCATACAGAAGAAAACAGTATGAGCATTTAACCCGATAACCCATTGGCGGTACTCCGAGCCTACCCGATGGATCATCCGGATTAAACAAGCTGCAGTTGAATCCCGCCTTAATTCTCAAATTTGGCTGGCCGCACGAGCCGTACTTCCCGTTGCGGGAAGGGGATTTCGATGCCGTGTTTTTGAAATTCCGACCAGATTTCCAGATTCAGGCTGGAACGTAAACGGAGTGCCCCGCCCTCCGGATTTTCTATCCAGATAATAAGTTCCAGATTGATTCCGCTGTCGGCAAATTCCTTGAGAATCACCAAGGGTTCGGGATCAGCTAATATATTTGGCTGTTTTTTCGCAGCGTCCAGTATGATTTTCATGGCCGCTTCAACTGGGCTCGCGTAGCCGATCTGAAACGGAAGAATCAGACGTAGTCGATGGTCCGAATAGGTCTGGCTGATAACTGTTGAGGTGATGAAGGTATCATTGGGGATCAGGGCCTCGGTACCGTCGTCAATCTTGAGTACCACGTACCGCGTGGTGAGCGACGTGACCTCACCTTTGCGGTTATCCACCGTGACGACATCGCCAATATGCAGGGAGTGATCCAGCAGAATGATAAAGCCGCTTATATAGTTGCTGGCAATTTTCTGCAGACCCAATCCCAGTCCAACGCCGAGCGCGCCACCGAATACGGACAGCACGGTAATATCAACCCCGACCATGGGCAACGCGACCAACACACCCAAAAGAATCAGCAGGGTGCGGGTAACTTTTGAGAGGATCACCCGCTGGTTGATATTCAGCGCAGCGGCTTGCATGATACGCGCTTCAAACGAACTGGCGAGCCAAAGCGCCAACAGCATGCTGATCGTAAATGCGAGAATTCCCTGTACGATCATCAGTACTGAAAGACGCTGCTTGCCAATATGAAAGGAGATATCGTCAAAGAAAGTCAGGATTTCCGGCAACAGGCCTGTTATGTGTAACACCAGCCCAATCCACACCACCCAGCCGATGAAACGTTCCCAGGGACGCAACCAGTCCTGACTGGAAAAAACCCGGCGCAGTATATAGACAGCCGCCCGAATCAGCGCGAGGGCAAATAACAGTGGAATAACGATATTGAGAAGATGGGTCGAATACCAATGACCGAGCGCCTCTCTACCCACAATAACCAAGGCTAGCGCCAACAGTGGGAATAAAAGCCGACTCAAGCTGTTCATGCTGATATTCAGCGTGCGCCCGGCGCTTCCTTCAGGCGAAATGCGTTGCCTCAACTGCTTCTGCAGCAACCATGCCAGTCCCAGGCTTGCAAGCAGCACGGCAAGCTGCCACAGAACACTGATCTCCTGCACATCAGTGATCAAACGGTGTAACAGACTCTGGATTTCGACTTCGTTATCGGATTGCATGAGCAGGCCGGAATTTAACCCGGATATGCCATTGAAGATTGGCGATACAAATGGGATATCATCTTTCTACTTTGCTAGCTCCATCACGGCGGCAAAGAAACCATCCATGCCGTGCAAACCGGGTGACAGCCCCAAGTATACGCCCGTGTCGAGCTGAATTTTCTGTTGCGCAAGGAGTTCGGCGCAGTTCAAGCGCATGAGTCGGGAATGGTCGGCAAGGAAGCGCTCGACGATTTCCTGGTTCTCCTCCGGCAAAAAGCTGCAGGTGGCATAGACGAGCCTGCCGCCGGGCTTGAGCAGGTTCGCTGCGGATGACAGAATCGCCCCTTGCTTGCGCTTGAGTTCTTCAATGCTCTGCGGTGACTGCCGCCACTTCAAATCTGGATTGCGGCGCAGCGTCCCCAGCCCGCTGCATGGCGCGTCCACCAATACCCGGTCAATCTTTCCCGTCAGGCGCTTTACCTTGATGTCATTTTCGTTGGCGATACGCTGCGGATACAGGTTGGACAGCCCCGAACGCTTGAGGCGCGGCTTCAAGTTGTTCAGCCGCTTTTCGGAAATATCGAAAGCATAGATGCGTCCCTGTGAGCGCATCAATGCACCCAGCATCAGCGTTTTGCCCCCAGCTCCAGCACAGAAATCCACCACCATGTCGCCGCGTTTCGGTGCGAGCAAATAACCCAGCAGTTGGCTGCCTTCGTCCTGCACCTCCACCTTGCCGGCGAGGAACAATTCATGGCGATTGATAGCCGGCTTGCCGGCCAGGCGGATGCCGACAAGCGAGTACGGCGTGGCGTTGCCTTCAATTCCATCCTGGTTAAGCGACGCAAGGACTTCGTCGCGGTTTGCAAGCAACGTATTGACGCGCAAATCAAGTGAAGCGGGCCGTTGCAGCGAACGTCCCAGATCAAGAATCTCGTTATCCGGCATGAAGCCACGCAGCTTCTCCATCAGCCATTCAGGGAACTCGGCCTGTATGGCAAGGGACTGCGATTCCTGGGTCACCGCCTTGATCCCGGTGAGCCATTTTGCCTCGGCCTCGCTGACGAGCGGCAACAGTTCGCGCAAGTTCATACCCTGAAACCTTGCCAGATAGGCAAGCAACAGGGAACGGGGCGTAGGAGTACCGGACACGCATTCAAGAAAGAAACGGTGACGCAGAATGCCGAATACGCTTTCCGCGACAAACGCCCGGTCATTCGCCCCAAGGACCGGATTCTCGCGGAAAAAATGCCGCAACATCGAATCAGCAGGGTGCTCCAGGGGCAGCACGGCACGCAGCGCGGCGGTGGCCATGTCCAGATGAGCAGGAGTCAGACGCATCTATTGTCTATTATCGATACATGAAAGTAAGTGTGAGAAGATGTGGCATATACGCACAACAGCGTGCGACGCGCGTATCTCAAACCGTGAAAGGTGATAAATTCGCAGGCTTTAAATATTCCGAATTCGGCCTGTCGCGAATTCACCATGGGGAAAAGATCAAGCGGCGCAAAAGATCGGTGTCGCTCATACCGCCATACGCATAAGAAGCAGCTCGCAGCCGAATTCCAGGATTATTGAAGATGTCCCTGTTTTAAGCTGTTCGCAGGGTCTCCATAGCTTATTTTCGTGACCATCTGATCCGTCACAATACCCATTTTCTCAGTGGCCACGATGCGTACCGGAAGCATATGGTGGTCAACGGCAAGCCATATTTTCCTGTCGCGCTCGCCATCCGTTTCGGTCTGTTTTGTGAGCACGATAGTTTCGAGCTTGCCCATCGGCGTATCCAGTGTTTCCTTGCCAACGGCGTAGCGAACCGATTCCAGCCGCCTACCGTCGGTTACGTGCAGATCTATCACTTTGCCGGGAACAGGGGAGAACATGAAGCTATAGTGCAGGCTCAGTCTATCCTGAATGTTGGCAGGGAGAGCTTTTTGCTCTTCCCCGCGTTTATGCTGAAGGGTCAGCAATTTCTTATTCCAATCAAAAATAGCTACTTTGGGTATTTTCTTGCCATGCTGATCGGAAAAACGGCTGGGGCGCAGCGATCCCTCCGCTGTGATACTCCCTGCGCTATCAAGCATGATAGGGTCCGGCTGGGTCAATGCCAGCAGACCCTTGGCGCGGGCTTCGCTGCTGAGGACATAGCTGCGCGCGCCGCTTGCACGTTTGATTTCCAGCGTATCATTCACCTCTCCTTCCAGGCTACCCGATGTTATCGAGTAGCTGATATCGATGCGAGCGGGAATATCAGCGGCCAGAGCGGAGGGGATGGAGAAAGCGGAAAGGCTGAGTCCATATAACAGGGCAGCGGATAAATGTCTCATTTGTATAATCCTAAGTCCGGTAGTCGGACGGGGGTGAGGTGTGCGGTTTTCGGGGCACAGGGCAAGGTGCCACAATAACTGTGCAATTCACCCCCGTAGCGGCCTTCATCCGGAAGGCATGCGTCGAATAGTACGAAATATTGTTATTAATCATAACACCGATCTATTAAATGAGCGGTCAACTAGGGATTCAGGATAACGCCGGTGAATATAAAATGGAACCATCAACCACGGCATCACTCACTTCGACACGATTATCGGAGATTCTCAGCCGGCCTTCCATAAACCAGCGCACCGCTTCGGGATAAACGCGGTGTTCCTGCTGCAACACCCGTGCAGCGAGCGTCTCCTCGGTGTCATCGGGCAATGTCGGGACCGCCGCCTGAATGATGATCGGGCCGTGATCCACCTGTGAGGTCACAAAGTGCACTGTGCAGCCATGTATTTTCACGCCTTCTTTCAATGCCCGGAAATGGGTATTAAGGCCGGGAAAAGCGGGTAGCAGTGACGGGTGAACATTCATCAGCTTGCCATAATAACGATTAACAAAGCCATCTCCCAGAATGCGCATGAAACCGGCGAGTGCTATCAGATCCGGCGCATAGGCGTCGATTGTTTCCGCCAGAGCGGTATCGAACGCCTCACGAACAGGATAAGACCGTTGATCCAGTACTTTTGTTTCAAACCCATGCATCCTGGCAATTTCCAGTCCCGCCGCATCCGGCCTGTTACTGATAACGGCGGCTATCCTGACCGGCAGTCTTGCGTCGATCAGCGCTTGCATGTTGCTGCCGCGGCCGGAAATGAGAATAACAAGAGACTTCATTATTTCAGCATCAGCAGGATGACCACAGATAATCTCTGTCCCGATTATTCGATGATCGTCTGCGCTTCATTTGCATCGCGTTGCCGGATGGCGCCGATATGCCATACGGTCTCACCGGCGGACCGCAATATTTTCATCGCAGTATCCGCAATTTCCGGCGCTATGATCAACACCATGCCAATGCCGCAATTAAACACGCGGTGCATTTCACTTTCGGTCACGTTGCCTTGCTCCCGCAGCCAGCGAAAAAGCGGAGGCATATGCCACTTCCCTTTTTGCAGTACCGCAACGACATTATCGGGTAAAACGCGTGGAACATTTTCCACCAATCCGCCACCCGTAATGTGAGCCAGCCCTTTAACCGGCAGATGCTTCATCAGTTCGAGCACCGGTTTCACATAAATACGGGTCGGCGCCATGATTACATCCATTAACGCTTGACCCTCGAAATCGGTCGACAAGTCTGTATCATTTTTTTCGATGATCTTGCGGATCAGCGAGTAACCATTGGAATGCGCGCCATTGGAGGCCAGTCCAAGCACCGCGTCACCCTCCCGGATAGTTAGACCGGTGACGATATGATCCTTCTCCACTACCCCTACGGCGAAACCCGCAAGGTCATATTCTCCCTCCGGATACATGCCCGGCATTTCAGCGGTTTCACCGCCAATCAAGGCGCAACCCGCTTGTTCGCAACCTGCCGCGATACCCTTGACCACCTGGGTGGCGGTATCCACATCCAATCTGCCGCAGGCGAAATAATCCAGGAAGAACAATGGCTCCGCTCCTTGCACCAGAATATCATTGACGCTCATTGCCACCAGGTCTATCCCGATACTATCGTGCCGATTCAACTGGAATGCGAGCTTCAATTTGGTGCCCACGCCATCGGTACCCGAGACCAGCACCGGGTTGCGGTAATTCCTGGAGATTTCGAACAGCGCGCCAAAGCCGCCGATGCCTGCGAGCACCTCCGGACGCATGGTACGCTTGGCAAAGGGCTTGATGTTTTCCACCAGGCGGTCACCCGCATCGATGTCCACTCCCGCATCGCGGTATGAGAGCTGGATAGCACCGGAATTTCCGGAATTAGATGAGGTCAAGTTGAGTTCTCGCTCAGTTGCAGATAGAGTGCCGCTTTCAGGAAGCGCAATTTTACCGTAAATGCTCCCTGAACATTCGGGACATCCGCGATCTGTACGATATAAAATCCATAAATGAAACAACTGGTGCTGGACATCGCCCCATCGCCGCTCCCCACGCTGTCGAATTTCGTGCCGGGATGCAACGCAGAACTGTTACAAACGCTGGATAATATTCTCGCGGGCCTGGAACAGGAACATTTTGTTTATTTATGGGGCGGGACGGGGTGCGGAAAAAGCCATTTGCTGCAGGCGGCGGCGGGGATATGCATGCGCAACAAAATGAGTACGGCATACTTCGCGTGTGATGCGAATACCAGCTTCATCGCAGGCAACGAAGCCGATTGCGTCATGGTGGACGACGTGGATCGTCTCAATGCCAAGGCGCAAATTGGCTTGTTTAATCTTTATAATCGCATTCGTGAGGAAGGTCACGCCTTTCTTCTCGTAAGCGGTCCGGCCGCTCCGGCTCGATTGAAGTTGCGGGAAGACCTCGTAACCCGCCTGGGATGGGGTTTGGTATATCAAGTGCATGAATTGACTGACGAGGAAAAAGCAGAAGCCATGAAAAGCCATTCCGCCAGCCGTGGACTCGATCTATCGCAGGAGGTATGCGACTATCTGTTGCGGCATGGTCGGCGCGATTTGCCGTCCCTGATGGCTACACTCGATGCGCTCGACAGCTACTCGCTGGCGAACCGGCGTAAAGTCACTGTGCCATTGGTACGCGAATTATTGCAGGTGGAATCGTGAAACTTGCCCTGTTTGACCTCGACAATACGCTCCTGGCCGGTGACAGCGATTTCGAGTGGGCACAATTTCTTATCGAGCAACGCGTGCTGGACCGTGAGGTGTATGAAGCACGCAATGTCGAGTTCTATGAGCAGTACAAGGCCGGCACGCTCGATATACACGAATTTCTGGATTTTCAGTTAAAGCCGTTGTCGCGCCACCCTCGCAGTCAGCTCGATGCCTGGCACCGTGAATTCATGGAAAAGAGAATTCTGCCATTGATAGCACCCGGCGCGCGCGCACTGATTAACCGGCATATGCTCGGCGGCGATCTGTGCGTCATCATTACCGCCACCAATCGCTTTGTTACCACGCCGATCGCACGCGCATTGGGGATAAGTCACCTGATCGCCACCGACCCGGAGCAGAAGGATGGCGAATTTACGGGCCAGGTTTCAGGATTGCCCTGTTTCAGGGAAGGCAAAATAGCGCGGCTGGAAAGCTGGCTGGATGATCACAATCTGACGTGGCTGTCGTTTCTGGAAAGCTGGTTTTACAGTGATTCACTGAATGATCTACCGCTGCTCAATAAAGTCACCCATCCCGTCGCGGTGGATCCTGATGCAACCCTGAAGAGTTATGCCGAAAAAAATGCCTGGCCCATCATCAGCCTGCGATAACGTTGCGGGAATATTCCATCGTGCGCCGAAGGGTTTGGAGCAAGCGGCCAGCGCAACATGTATGCCTTCGCCGGGGATTTTGAGTATTCTTGTTCTGGCGTGACTTCCGCCAGACATCCCGTACTGTGGCTGGTTCTATTTTCGATGCTCGCCTTGGGCAGTCTGTTGGCGGGATTGCTGTTCGGGAGCGTGGATATCTCTTTTTCCGCCGTTGTCCATGCGCTGTTTTCACCGGCTGAAAGCATTCCCCACCAGATTATCTGGCAACTTCGCCTGCCGCGCGTATTGGCGGCGTTTGCCTGTGGCGGACTGCTTGCCCTGGCGGGAGCGCTGTTGCAGATTTTGTTGCGCAATCCACTGGCCGATCCTTATATTCTGGGCGTATCTGGGGGAGCGGCGGTGGGCGCGCTTGTCGCCATGCTGTTGGGATGGGGGCTCCTGTTGACTAATCTGACATCACTGGCGGGCGCATTGGGAGCGATTGCCATCGTGTTTGGATTGAGTTTTCGCGCCGGTGACTGGAATCTTTACCGGTTGCTTCTGACAGGGGTCGTGTTGTCCGCTGGCTGTACCGCACTGACCACGCTGATCCTCACCCTGGCGCCGGTCAGTGATGTAAAAGGTATGCTGTTCTGGTTGATGGGCGATGTCTCCCGCGCCGAAGGATTGCTGCCCGCATG
Source organism: Nitrosospira sp. NpAV (assembly GCF_000832065.1). GTDB lineage: Bacteria > Pseudomonadota > Gammaproteobacteria > Burkholderiales > Nitrosomonadaceae > Nitrosospira. The sequence continues at coordinate 16,461 of NZ_JXQM01000002.1, forward strand.
GATCACCCTGATTGTGGTAGCGGCCATGAGCCTGCTGTTTTCCGGTAGCCTCAACGTTCTGAGCCTCGGCCAGATGAAGGCAAAAACGCTGGGTGTGGCCGTGCTGCCGTTGCAGGTTGGGGTTTACTTTGGCGCGTCACTGGCGACTGTGGCGGCACTGATGCTGGCGGGCGCCATCGGATTCGTCGGGCTGATTGTGCCCCACGCTGTCCGCCTGCTGGGAGTGAGCGACTTTCGTTGGCTGTTGCCATTATCGGTATTGCTGGGGGGTGGCTTTCTTACGTTGGCTGATACCCTGGCGCGCACTTTATGGGCGCCTCAGCAATTGCCAGTCGGGGTGCTAACCGCGTTGCTGGGTGTGCCCATGCTGTTGCTGCTGCTGTCGAGAAAACAGTCGTAGTTTTTTGCCAAGTCGCGGACGCACTTCGCAGAGTTCGATAAATCTGACCCGAAGGATTGAATGATTTCCGCACCGGCCATCGAATTACCTGCGGGGGCGGTTCACCTCTGGTATACGTCCGCCACGCAAACGAGAATTCCGTCCGATCAACACCTACCCATCCTTGACGAGAAGGAACGATGCCGTGCAGCCCGGTTCCATTTCGATCGCGACCGGGAGTTGTTTATCCTGGCGCGCGCTTCCTTGCGTTGTTTACTGGCGCGATATACAGGTGTTGATCCCACTCGGATCCGGTTCAAGCAGAATCCGTACGGAAAATTGTTTATCGAGCATCCGGCGAGTTCGGTGCGATTCAATGTCGCCCATTCCGGTGATTGCATTGTTCATGCGATCGCTCAGGGGTCCGAGGTCGGAGTGGATATCGAAATCCTCCGCAATTCCGCTGAGCTCACTTCGATTTCATCGTATTTTGCCCCTGGTGAACAAGCATGGCTGCTTGCGGCTGGGGCGCAGGCGCGGGACACCCGGTTTTTCACCCTCTGGACATGCAAGGAGGCCTATATCAAGGCTCTTGGACAAGGGCTGTCAAAGCCCTTGGACAGCTTTGAGATCAGCTTCGCGGAAGGCGGGGAGCCAAAAATTCTCTCCGATTCCGGGAATAATGCTCACCCCGGTTCATGGCGGTTGCTGCGTTTCGAGCCGCGCCGAAACGTATTGGGCTGTGTCGCTGTGGACGTTGCCTCAACACGGGTGGAGTTGCTTGACTATGACACGGGCGCGCTGCTGCGGCGTATAGTCTGAGCGCTAATAATAATTTGGCGCCGTAGCTGTCGCGTATCGCGAACTGTCGTCAGGTCCGAACGAAGCACTGGATATATGCGTCACCGGTATATTTCTTGACGTAATCCGTGGTTTCGTACGACGCATAGGAGCGGCGCTCGACGATAATACGATCGAAGTGGTGGACGAACTGCCACCGCAGTACCGGGCGCGTGGAGAAGCAGGGAATGAAAACTCCGCCCCTACGCAAGGCGCGCGTCACGGCCGGCATCACTTCCATCCACAAGGCTTCGTCGTCCCACAGCGAAACCGGCACGAGGTAGGGATCGAAGAAGATGCCGTCGAGGCTCTCCGGCTCCATCCGCTGGATATACTCGAAAAAATCCGCATGGACAATCTCCAGCGTGGACGGCGGGGATGGATTGCGTTCGCGGAAAAGCTCGATGACCCGCGGAAATTTCTCGATGACGGTATGATGGCGCGTGACAGGGTTGGCGGCAATGCGTAACGCCGAAATACCCAGACCCAATCCCACTTCCAGGAATTCCGCCCCGTATCCGCAAAGGATGTCGGCAGATTCCCACATCAGCGCCCTCTCCCATCCCTGCATCGCCTGGCCGTCGTCTATGTAAAGCGTGACTTCTTCGTTACTTTCGACGAGTTTTATCTCCGGGTTTTCTCGTTGCTGTATCGCATCCATTGCGCTCTCCTCAAAATGGCGTCTCGATCGTGCCGCCGGCGGCGGCAAATCGATCCAGCATCGCCCTCAGATCCTTGGAAAATACCAGCTCCCCGAAGGGGGAAACCATTGCCCGATGCCGCCAGCGCGGCAGCGGTTCAATCTTTGGCAGCGGTGTGCTTTCAGCTTGCGCGGCGGCCACGGCCAGTGCCAGGCCAGCGATGGTAGGCGTCTCAAAAATCTGTTGCAGCGGCAGCTCGATCCCGAATTCATCGCGTAATCGGGAAATAATCTGGGTCGCGAATAGGGAGTGTCCGCCGACGGTGAAGAAATTGTCGTGAATACCGATATGCTCGGTGGCCAGCACCTGCCGCCAGATTGCGGCAAGCTTTATCTCAGCGGCGGTATGCGGCGGCGCAAAATTGTCGTCCGATGTTTGCGGTGCCGGCAACGCCAGGCGATTGATCTTGCCGCTGGAGGTGGTCGGCAGCTCTTCAAGCACGACGAACACCGGCGGCACCAGATAATCCGGCAATCGGCATTCCAGATATCGCTTCAGGCCGTCGGGTGCCGGTGCTTGTTCGGGCTTCGCCGAGACATATGCGACAAGTCGATGGCTGCCAGCGTGTGCCTGCGGGATAACCACCGCTTGCCTGACTCCCGGATACTCCAGAAGCTGTTTTTCAATTTCTCCCGGTTCGATGCGGTAACCCCGGATCTTCACTTGGAAATCGCGTCGCCCGATGAACTCGATACTGCCATCCGGAAGCCGCCGGCCGAGGTCGCCCGTGCGGTAAAGCCGCCTTCCTCCGGCATCCGATGGAAATGGCGCAATTTCGCCCTGCCGCCAATAGCCCATGGCGATAGAGGGACCCCGCAACACAATTTCCCCCGGGCAGTAGACGTCCGCCGGCTCTCCGGCATCATCCAGCAATAAAAGCTCGACGCCGTCGACAGGATAGCCAATGGGTACGGCGTCGCGCACCAGCGTGGTTCCGCCATCAATAAAATATTGTAGCGCCATGGTTGACTCAGTCAGGCCGAAACCATTGACCAGCAGGCAATCCGGAGGGAAATGGGCGCGAAAAAGATCGACATCGCGCCGGTACACGGCTTCGCCCCCGAGTGCGACAAGGCGAATTCTTTTCAGACGCGCGAGTTCGGGCGGCGAACCGGGCGGTGCGGTGGGAAATGCATGCATAAGATGGCGAAATAGAGTCGGCGCACAATGAAGAACCGTAATTTCCTGTTCCACCAGGCAATCGGCGAGCGCCTGCACGCCATTCTCCCGTACCGAAACGGGATAGACCGCCGCGCCGTTGAGCAGGGCACCGAATATGTCCTGAACTGCGGCGTCAACGCCGTACGAAGAGACAAATGTCAGGCGGTCATCGGCGCATAAATGCAGGTTGTTGGTATAGGCCCGGACGTGCCCCAGAACGTTGCGATGGGTCTGCACGACACCTTTTGGCTCCCCTGTCGACCCCGAAGTGTAGAGGATGTAGGCGACAGCGCCGGGAGATACGAGGGGCGGCGGGTTTGCCTCGAAGCGTTCGGTCTCGCCAAGCCGGATCACCTGCGCATGCTCCGTGGAAAAACCGTCGATATCGGTCAGGACCGCAGCCGCTCCGGAACTGCCGATAATCCGCTCAGTCCGGGCGGGCGGATGAGCGCGATCGAGAGGAACATAGGTTTTGCCGGCTTTCAATACGCCAAGCATAGCGGCGATCATCGATGCATCGTGGTGAAAGGACAGGGCGATCCGCGCCCCGCTTTCGCCGCACAAGGAGAGAACCGCGTTGGCGATCCGATTGGAAAGCGCTTCCAGCCACTTGTAAGTCCATTGCTCGTTTTTTATCCGGATAGCAACGCGATCGGGATAGCGTTCCGCCTGCTCGTGAAAACGGCTCCCTATGGACCGGTCGAGCGCTTGCTCGGGAAATTCGCTAAAGGGTGTCATCGGCGCGACCATGTTTTTTCCTGAGGGCATTTCATGGGTGAGCCGCAAATGCAAGAGTGGAATGTCGGGACGGGTAACAATCATTTCCAACAGTGTTGTGAAATGGCCGAGTATCCGTGCCACGGTCCCTGACTCAAAAAGGTCCCGTGCATACACCGCATGGAGCCGGATGGTCCGGTCGTACTCCATGGCATAGAGCGTGAGATCAAATTTCGCAGATTCTTCCGATCCTTCCGGCTCCGTCGGCTCATCCGGTTCGGCGTCCGGCGGTTGCGCCACGTCGCCGGAGATGCGTCCATCGATATTCAGCAGATTGAACATCACTTGGAAGAGGGGCGCCTGGCTGAGATGGCGCGCGGGAGCGAGCCTGGCCACCAGCATCTCGAAAGGCATGTCCTGGTGCGCATATGCCTCGGCCGCCACGGTGCGTACCCGCTCGAGCAGCCCGGCAAACGAGGGATCGCCGGAAAGATCGAGCCGCAAGGCG
>NZ_JXQM01000021.1 GCF_000832065.1 Nitrosospira sp. NpAV
CAACAACCTGCAGCGCATCCGTGAGCTGGCGGTGCAATCGCGCAACGCGAGCAACAGCGTGAGCGACCGTACCGCGCTCAACAACGAAGTCCAGCAGCTCAAGGATGAAATCGACCGGGTAGCTTCGACGACCGCCTTCAACGGTATCAAGCTGCTCGATGGCACATTCACCAACCAGGCGTTCCAGGTTGGCGCCAACGTCGGCGAAACGATCTCCATCAGCGGCTTGGTCAACGCCCAAAGTTCGGCTCTGGGCTCCACGACCAGTACCACCGCCAATGTGACCGGCGTCGCCGCCACGGCTTTCACCGCGATCACCGCGGGCGACCTGACCATCAACGGCACCAGCGTGGGCGCGGTTGCCGCCGGGGGTAACGCCGCCACGCAGGGCGCCAACATTGCGGCGGCCATCAATACCGTGACAAATACCACTGGCGTTATTGCGACAGCCGATGCGGCCGGCCTGGTATCGCTGACCAACATGTCGGGCAGCAACACGGTCGTAGCCTTTGCCGGCGCCTCCGCCACCACGGCAACCACCGGCCTGACAGCCGCCACGACTACCGCGACAACCACTACAGTGGCCGGTTTTTCAGGGGTGGATATCGGCAACACGTGGGGTGCCGACATTGCCATTGCCTCAATGGATTCGGCGCTGAGCGCGCTCAATGCGGGCCGTGCGGATCTTGGCGCTTATCAGAACCGTTTTTCATCGGCGATTGCAAATGTGCAAACCGCAGCGGAGAACCTGACCGCATCGCGCAGCCGTATCGTCGATACCGATTTTGCGGCGGAAACCGCTACATTGTCGAGGAACCAGGTGCTGCAACAGGCAGGTACGGCGATGCTGGCCCAGGCCAATGCCATGCCGCAATCAGTGCTGGCACTGCTGAGAGGTTAACAGGTAGGTGATTAACCGGTCATGAGCCGGTTGTCAGGAGCGAATCCGGGGGTGATCCCCCCGGATTCCAGTTTTGGAATCAAATTCTTTGTAATCCGATTTCGACTGAAGTCCGATTACAAAGACGGCATCGAATCGAATAACCCCGGCCGGATCGCTCGCGTGTGTCCGGCAGCATGGTAAATGGGATCATAACGAGGACAGGCGGGAGATAGGCATGGGTATATCCGCACCGGGCGTTGGTTCAAATCTGGATGTGAATGGCATTGTCAGCCAGTTGATGGCGGTCGAGCGGCAGCCACTTGCATTGCTGGCGAAACGTGAATCCGATTATCAGGCGAAGTTGTCCGCATACGGGACACTGAAGAGCGCATTGGCATCGTTTCAGACAGTGATGGAAGGAATGGCCGATGGGTCCAAGTTTCAAGCGCTCACCGCCAATCCGGCGGATACTTCCGTATTGACCGCCACGGCCAACGCCAGCGCCAAGGCGGTGCCGGGCAGCTACTCAATAGAAGTGGAGCAACTGGCGCAACAGCAGAAAATCCGTTCCGAAGGCTTTGCCAATACCGCCAGTATGGTGGGCAGCGGCACCTTGACGATTCAGTATGGGAATTACGATAGCGGTACCAACAGCTTTACCCTCAACGGCGCGAAACCGGCGCAAACGGTGACTATCGATCCGTCCAACAATACGCTTGCCGGTGTGCGCGATGCGATCAATACCGCCAATATCGGCGTTAGTGCGACGATCATCAACGATGGCAGCAGTAACAGGCTGGTGCTGACTTCCAAGGATACAGGCGCCGCCAGCAGCATCAAAATCACCGTCGCTGATGATGATGGGGCCAATCTGGATGCGGCCGGATTATCCCGGCTCGCTTTCGACCCGGTGGCCGCCGCCGGAACTGGCAAGAACCTGACGGAGGTCCAGGCAGCGCAGGATGCCAAGCTTGAAATCGATGGAATTACCATCAGCAAGGGTTCTAATACGATTACCGATGCAATTGAAGGCGTGACGCTCAATCTGCTCAAGAGCAATCTCAACACCCCCACCACGCTTGCCGTCGCACGTGACGGTACCGGTGTGAAGGCGGCGGTGGAGGCCTTCGTCAAGTCTTACAACAGCATCAATCAAACACTGGCGGATCTCAGTTCCTACAACGCGGCGGCAAAAAGGGGCGGTATATTGCAGGGTGACTCGGCAGCCTTGTCGATCCAGACCCATATTCGCGCCACGCTGTCAGCTGCGGTGGGGGGCACGGGGAGCGGCATTGATTCATTGTCGCAGATTGGTGTCGCCTTCCAGAAAGATGGCAGCCTGGCACTGGACCCCACCAAACTCCAGAAGGCCCTCGACAATGGCTTCGATGGTATCGCCGGATTGTTCGCGGTGCGCGGCTCTCCGACAGACAGCCTGGTTAGTTATAGCAGCGCCACCGGCAAGACGGCAGCCGGAGATTATGCGGTCGCAGTTACGCAACTTGCGGCACGGGGCAGCCTTGTCGGCAGCCAGGCGGCGGGATTGGGCATTATCGCCGGGGTCAACGACCAATTGAATATCAATGTGGATGGCGTGGCGGTCAGCGTCACCCTTGCGGCGGGAACCTACGCGTCGGCGGATGCGCTGGCGGCCGAAGTGCAAAGCAAGCTGAACGGCGCCGCGGAGTTGATGGGCGCCGGTAGTTCAGCCGTGGTTTCACAAGCCGCCGGGGTACTCAGCATCACATCCGCGCGCTACGGTTCCGCTTCAAGTGTCACGATTACCGGCGGCAACGGCGCCGCCGGTCTGATGGGTGCAAGCCCTGCGTCAACGGCCGGCGTGGACGTGGCCGGCACTATCAATGGCGTAGCCGCGACTGGCGCGGGACAGACGCTTGCGGCGGCTTCCGGGGACGCGTCGGAAGGCTTGCGCATCGCTATTAATGGCGGTGCGCTCGGCGCCCGCGGCACCGTCAGTTTCTCGCGCGGTTACGCCGATCAGTTGAATACCCTGGTGGAAGATTTGTTGACGAGCGATGGCATCATCGCCAGCCGTACGGACGGTATTAACGCCAGCATCAAGGATATCGATCGCCGTCAGGATGACTTTAACCGCCGCCTGGAGGGGATAGAAGCGCGTTACCGTGCACAATTTACCGCGCTGGATACCATGCTCAGCAGCCTGAACCAGACCAGCCAGTTTTTTGAGCAGCAACTGGCCAGCCTGCAGAAAAACAATTCTTAAAAAGGAGATACCTGATATGTATACCGCATCCGGCTACGGCATTCATGGCATCAGCGCCTACGCCAGGGTTGGTCTGGAAACCGGCGTTATCGCAGCCAGCCCACATAAGCTTATTCTGATGCTGTTCGAGGGCGCCCGCATCGCATTGTCATCCGCGCTCATTCATATGAAAAATGGCGAGATCACCTCCAAGGGACAAGCTATTTCCAAAGCCATCGCGATCATCAGTTCCGGCTTGCAAGCCAGTCTCGATATCAAGGCTGGCGGCGAACTATCCCAGCAGCTCCATGCTCTCTACGATTATATGAACCACCGGCTGTTGCAGGCTAATCTGCATAATAAACCCGAGTATATCGAGGAAGTGGTCCGCCTGCTGGGTGAGCTGAATGAAGCATGGGAGGCGATAGGTTCATCACCTTTGCCACAAGCGGGGCATCCCGGTGTGCAGGCAGCTGGGCTTGCCGCCGGCTACGGAAAGGCATGAGTCCCATGAACAGCATAGATACGCTCACTGCCTACCAGAACATTTCCAATGTCACCGGCGAAATGGCCGCGGCCGCGCGAGCCGGCGAATGGGACAGGCTGACGGTGCTGGAACGCCATTACGCCGCCCTGGTGTCGCGTCTCGCAGCCGCGCAACCCGCGCGGCTTACAAACGATATGCTCCGCCAGAAAATCGAATTGATTCACAAGATCCTGGCTGATGATGCTGAAATACGCAGCTACACGGAACCCTGGCTTGGGCGTGTGCAGAATTTACTCGGCAATGCGGGGATGGAGTGGCGTTTACGCCGGGCGTACGATCAGGAGCCGGGCGGGGCGTAACAAACCGGATGGGGGCAGCGAATGAATCAAATCAATTTTTCGCTGTTCTTCTCCCGTAAATCCTGGAAATCTTGATATGTCTGCGTTCAACGCGCTCGCTGCATTAACCCGTATTTATCCCAGCCTGTCACTGACGCGCCGTCAATCCGGCGATGCGCCGTTGCTGGCAGGTTTGGAACCGGGCCAGCGGTTACGGGCCACGGTACAGAACAGTCTTGCCAACGGTGAGTTCATGGTGGCGCTGGATGCCCGGAATGCGGGAAATGCGGGGAGCGGGCAGACATTACACATGAAATTGCCCACAGGTGTGCGTTCAGGTGATGTGTTGAACCTGATTTTTGTCTCCCGCGAACCCCAGCCAACATTTACGCTCACAACGGATACAGCGTCCGCGGGCGTATTTTCGCGATTGAGCGAGACGGGCCGCCTGATCGACAGTCTGTTGCGCCACCCGATCTTTCCGGGTGGTTCCGCAGCGTCCGCCGGCGCGGCCACCTTTCAATTTCCCTTGCTGGCCATGCCGCCGTCCAATGGCATCGATCTGGCCCGCAGCCTGGAGAGCGCCCTTGGCCGTAGCGGGCTATTCTACGAATCCCATCTGGCGCAGTGGCTTGCAGGCACAAGATCATTGGCGGAATTGTTGCTGGAGCCGCAGGCGCGCCTGTCGGGACAGCCGATCCGGTTTTTTGCGGATGCCGGGCCGGATGCGGCCATTGCGCTACGCAACAACAGTGCAGATGACGTCAGCCCCGCTGATGCCACGTTCACATCCGAGGCACCCGATCCCGTTCACCCCTCAGCCTTGGCACTGGTGCGGCAGCAACTTGAAGCGTTTGAAATGCGTCATTTTGTCTGGCAGGGCATGGCGTGGCCCGGGCAGACCATCGCATGGGAGGCGGTCGAGGAAACACCTGAAAAGCATGAGGAACGGAATGGAGCGGATGAGCCATCCACAGCGTGGCAAACTCGCTTGCGGCTGACGTTGCCTAATCTGGGAGCCGTTACTGCCAGCCTGCGGCTCGACGCATGCAGAGGTGGAGAGATGAGCGGGGTGGATGTGCGTCTTACCGCGGCGGAGCCGGTGACGGTAGCCGCTTTACGGGCTGGGATCACGCCGCTGGCAAATGACCTGGAGGCCGCCGGCATCAAACTGCTGGGCATGGGGGTGGATCTTGACGAAGAAACCTGATCCACGCGAAGCGGCCGTGGCGCTGGCCTACCGTGCGGGCCAGTCCGCTCCGCAGGTGGTAGCCAAGGGACGTGGCCTGGTTGCCGAGAGCATAATCAGGAAGGCGCGAGATCATGGCATCTACGTGCATGAGTCGGCTGAACTGGTGTCGCTATTGATGCAAGTGGATCTGGATCAGCATATTCCGCCGCAACTTTACCGGGCAGTAGCGGAATTGCTCGCCTGGCTTTACAAGCTGGAAGCGGGTGCGGCCCTTTCATTTCCCTATAAGGCCTTGCCTTCGCCATCTGCATCCACCGGAGGAACAGAAGCTCTTTTGCTCGACAAACCCGGTACCTTGCCGGATAAGCCGGTAAACCGATAAATGGCGGCAGCGTGTGGAAATGACGAAAACATATGAGGCAAGCGCAAGCCGCGCCACTATTTAACATTACACCGGCATGTTCATGATGTCCTGATATGCCATGACGAACTTGTTGCGGACCTGCAGGGTGTATTGGAGCGAAATGTTCGCTTTTTGCATCGAGATCATCGCCTCGGTCAGATTGGCGCCGGGTGCGCCCATTTCAAAATCCTGCATGAGTTTTGCGGCGTTTTGCTGCGTGTTATTGACCTGATCCAGCGATTGCTTGAAGACTGTGCTGAAATCAACGCGTCCACCTTCATTCGTTTCCCGCGTGCCTGGCGTGGTTGCGCCGGATACCGGTTTGCCGGAGGCCACCGCTGCACCGGCGCGCAACTGCGCCAGCATTGTGTCTATCTTCGATACATCCATATGGCTCCCATTTTTCATTCGGAATATACGCACGATAGCATTCCCGGCCCAAATCCGTGTTCTGAAATAGCGGGAAAATTTGCTTCTGTTCCCCGCATTAAATTCGGATGGGGCATTGATAATGCTGTCATTCGGTTAAAGCAAGCGTTGTGTCCAATAGATTAGGCGCAAGTTGCGTTCGAGACTGCGAGCAATAAAAACACTTTGATTGATATTGAATCCCCGGGGAGAGCATGATGACGGCAGGCGCGGAAGCGGTTGCGATAAGCAGTCCAATGAGTTTGAGTAGCCCACAGATTTTTCTAAGCCGGATGTCCAGCCAGCAAAAGATGGGCTTTATGGTAGCTGTTTCCGCCATCATTGCCTTGTTCGCGGGCGGCTGGATATGGAGCCAGGCTCCCGATTACAAGGTATTGTTCAGTAATGTATCCGACCGCGACGGCGGGGCCATCATCGCCGCCCTCCAGCAAATGAATGTGCCGTATAAATATGCCGATGGCGGCGGTGCCATCCTCGTGCCTGCCAAGGAGGTGCACGATGCCCGTCTCAAGCTCGCCGCGCAAGGGTTGCCCAAAGGCGGGTTGGTGGGCTTCGAACTGATGGAGAATCAGAAATTCGGCACCAGCCAGTTTCTCGAACAAGTTAATTTTCAGCGCGCGCTCGAGGGCGAACTTGCGCGTTCGGTCCAGTCGCTGGCGGCGGTCAGCAGCGCCCGCGTGCACCTGGCCATGGCCAAGCAGTCGGTATTCATGCGTGAACAACAAAAGCCCAGCGCCTCGGTGCTGGTTAATCTTTACCCGGGACGCACGCTCGATCCGCAGCAGGTGAACGCGATCGTACATCTGGTATCGAGCAGCGTGCCGAATTTGCCCATCAAGAATGTGACGGTGGTGGATCAGACCGGCAGTCTTTTAAGCAAAACCGATGAGGCCAACCCCGGTACCGGTCTGGACCCCAACCAGCTGAAGTATGTGCAGGCGCTCGAGCAGAGTTATGTGAAACGGATTGAGGCGATTCTTATTCCGATCGTCGGGCAGGAAAATGTGCGTGCCCAGGTTGCGGCGGATGTGGATTTCGCCCATTCGGAGCAGATGGACGAGCGCTACAAGCCCAATCAAACGCCGGAAAGCGCCGCGCTGCGTAGCCAGCAGACGTCCGAATCGACGACTACCGGCCAGGGCGAGGGAGGGGTGCCCGGTGCGCTTTCCAATCAGCCCCCCGCAACCGCGACAGCCCCGATTACGACCACCCCGGCTACGCCGCCCGGCCAGACGCCGGCACTTGGTTCACCTGCCGGTGCATCTGCGCCAGCAGGTGAGCCCGCCACCCCAACCACGCCGCCGCCACCCGTCAATACGCGCAAGGATGCCACGACCAACTACGAAGTGGACAAAACCATTCAGCATGTGCGCAAGCAGATTGGCGGGATCAGACGGCTATCGGTTGCAGTGGTGGTGAATCACCGCAAGGTAACGGATGAGAAGGGGGTAACCCGCATGCAACCGCTGGCTGAAGCGGAAAAGGCGCAGGTCATGGATCTGGTGAAAGAAGCCATGGGTTTCAGCAGGGAGCGCGGCGATACCCTGAACGTGGTCAATAGCCCCTTTACGGATATAGAGAAAGAACCTGTGCCGGAGCTTCCCTTGTGGCAGCAGCCGGAGATGATCGAACTTGCCAAGGAAATCGCCAAGAATGTACTGATCGGTGCGCTGATCCTGTATCTGGTGCTCGGCGTGCTGCGGCCGATGCTGAAGCGTATGACTCAACTGCCGGCGCAGGCGCCCGCATTATTGACCGGGAACAATGAGGATCAAGAGGCGCCATCGACATCTGCTCTAACACAAGCGCCGCCGCCTTCCCAGTATGATGAAAAATTGGCCCTGGCCCGGCAACTGGCGCGGGACGACCCGAAGATGGTGGCGACCGTGGTCAAGAAGTGGGTGGCTGGCCATGACTGAGCTGGGCGTTAATAAAAGCGCGATCCTGCTAATGTCGCTGGGCGAGGACGAAGCAGTGCAGGTGCTCAAGCATCTTACTCCTCGCGAGGTGCAGAAGGTCGGCACCGCCATGGCAAAAATCAAGAACCTGAGCCGGGATCAGATCGATAGCGTGATCACGGATTTCTGCAGCCAGCCGAAAGATAAGACCACCGCCCTGGCTCTCGACCCGGAGAATTATGCCCGCTCTGTGCTTCATAAAGCCCTGGGTGAAGACAAGTCCGCGGACCTTATCAGCCGCATCCTGGAAGGCAGCGACACCAGTGGCATAGAGGGCCTCAAATGGATAGATTCTCCATCCGTGGCGGAACTGATCAAAAGCGAACATCCCCAGATCATCGCCACCATCCTGGTGCATCTTGACCGCGATCAGGCAAGCGAGATCCTGGGACAGCTTCCCGAACTGCTACGTAACGACGTGCTGCTGCGCATCGCCACGCTTGACGGTATCCAGCCCTCGGCATTGCGGGAGCTTAACGATGTTCTGACCGACCTGCTGTCGGGTAGCGAGAATATCAATAAAAGTCCGGTGGGGGGTACCCGCACCGCGGCGGAAATCATCAATTTCATGGGTAGCGCGGCCGAGACTTCCATACTCGACAATTTGCGGGAGTTCGACCCGGATCTGGCACAGAAAATAATAGACCAGATGATCGTGTTCGAAAATCTGATGGATATCGATGACCGCGGCATACAGTTGGTATTGCGCGAAGTCCAATCCGATACGCTGATGGTCGCGCTGAAAGGCGCCGCGCCGGAACTGAGGGAGAAGATATTCAAGAACATGTCCAGCCGGGCTTCGGAAATGCTGCGTGAAGACCTGGAAGCAATGGGCCCGGTGAAAGTGCGCGAGGTGGAGGCCCAGCAAAAGCAGATATTGCAGACCGTCCGGCGGCTTGCGGATGAAGGTCAGATCGCATTCGGCGGCAAGGGCGAGGAGAGCTACGTTTAAAACGTGGCTGCGGTAGTTGATCGCTATTTAAAGCTTCCGCTCCCATCAGGGAGGGAATGACAAAGGAAGAAACAGTCATGGCCAGTCAGATTATTCCCAGAGAACGCCTCGCCACCTACGAGCGCTGGGAGATGGGTACTTTCGAAAAAGCCGCCGCCACGGGATCCGCATCCAGTTTCGGAACCGAGGAGCCGGAACAGCCGACAGCGGTTATTCTGCCCACGGTCGAGCAGATTGAGCGAATACACCAGGAAGCGCAGCATGAAGGCTATGCGGCGGGATACAACACGGGTCGCGAGGCGGGTTACGAAGCAGGCCGCGAGCAGGCCGCGATGGAAGCGGCCAAGCTGCAATCCCTGTTCAGCAGTTTCCAGCGGGCACTGGTTGACGCCAACCGGACCATCGGCAACGATTTGCTTACTCTGGCCCTCGATCTCGCAAGACAAATGGTACGCGAGGCCCTCAAGGTGAGGCCGGAACTCGTATTAGCAGTGGTACGCGAAAGCATTCACAATGAGGCGGCATTCAGTCAGCCGCCACAGTTGTACTTGCATCCGGAAGATGCCGCGCTGGTGCGTGAACACTTGAGCCAGGAACTCAACGACGCTGCAGTCTGTGTGGATACTCGTCTGGAGCGCGGCGATTGCAAGGTGAAGACCGGCAGCGGCCAGGTCGATGCCACCCTCGCTACCCGGTGGCAGCGTATCGCGCAAGCGCTGGGGCAGAATAGCAGCTGGCTGGAACAATCCTGATGCCATGAGCGAAATAATCCAAGCCATCGTCCATTCTCCTGCCGACCCCCATGCCGGACAGTGGCGCAACTTCCTCAAGGGTTGCGGCGACGCAGCCGTTGCCGCGGAACCCTTTCAACGGTCAGGTCATCTTACCCGCGTCACGGGGCTGGTAATGGAAGCGGTGGGACTCAAGCTTGCGGTGGGGAGCGGATGCACGGTGCTGATGCCCAACGGCAACAGGGTGGAAGCGGAGGTGGTTGGGTTTAACGGGGACCGGCTTTATCTGATGCCGACCCAGGACGTATTCGGGCTAACGCCTGGCGCCAAGGTCGTTCCGTGGGAAAACATCACGAACCCCGCGACATTGTCCGAGCCCCGTGTTGCCAGCCATCCGCGCCGCCGCGCATCCGATCGGGTCAGGCATTTCCCGGTTGGGGAAGGCTTGCTGGGGCGGGTGTTGGACGGTGTCGGACGCCCGCTGGATGGGCTTGGGCCGCTAAAAGCGGAACGCGAAGCGCCGCTCGTAAACCAGTCATTCAATCCGCTTGACCGGGAACCCATCAGGCAAATACTGGACGTCGGGGTGCGTGCCATCAATGCGCTGCTCACGGTGGGGCGGGGTCAACGCATGGGCTTGTTTGCCGGCTCCGGAGTAGGGAAGAGCGTTCTGCTCGGCATGATGGCACGCTATACCAGCGCCGATGTGATCGTGGTCGGATTGATCGGCGAACGGGGCCGCGAGGTCAAGGAATTCATCGAACAAATCCTCGGTGCGGAAGGGCTGGCCCGCTCCGTGGTGGTGGCCGCGCCTGCCGATACCTGGCCCTTGATGCGGTTACAGGGCGCCTCCTACGCCACGTCCATTGCCGAGTACTTTCGCGACCAGGGCAAAAACGTGCTGCTGATCATGGATTCGCTCACGCGCTACGCCATGGCGCAGCGGGAGATTGCGCTGGCGATCGGGGAACCCCCCGCTACCAAGGGGTATCCGCCTTCCGTATTCGCCAAACTGCCGCAACTGGTGGAACGGGCGGGGAACGGTATCAAGGGCGGGGGCTCGATTACCGCGTTCTATACCGTATTGACCGAAGGAGACGATCAACAGGATCCGATCGCCGATTCGGCACGCGCGATTCTCGATGGACACATCGTCTTGTCGCGCCAGCTTGCCGAAAGCGGGCACTATCCGGCTATCGACATCGAGGCTTCAATCAGCCGCGCCATGTCCGGCCTGATCGCACCCGAATATTTCGAGCAAGTGCGAGGTTTCAAGCAGCTTTACGCACGTTATCAGCGGTCGCGCGATTTGATCAGTGTCGGGGCTTACGCGCCGGGGAGCGATCCATTGCTGGACCGGGCGATCGTATTGCATCCGCAGCTGGAGGCGTTTCTTCAGCAGAGTATGTTCGAGTGTGCGAGCCACGTGGATAGTGTGGCTGATCTGGGTGCATTGCTGGCCCCGCAAAGCTGATTCATTCCAATTGAACCAGATGGGGATCTGACTGAAATATGCCGAAACAATCCGCTTTGGATACTCTTCTTGAGCTTGCCCAGACGCGCACCGATGATGCAGCGAAACGACTGGGCGCGCTCAACGCGCAAGGTGTCGACATGGAAGCCAAGCTTGCTCTGCTGGTGCAATATTGGCAGGAATATTCTTCCCGTTTTCAGGCTTCGATGAAGCAGGGAATAACGGCATCCGGCTGGCGCAACTACCAGGAATTTCTCGACAAACTTGATGCCGCCATCGTGCAGCAACGCGGGCTTCTGGCCGCGACGCAACAGCGTGTCGAGAACAGCCGGCTTGATTGGCAATCGGCCCGGCGCACCCTTAAGTCTTATCATACGCTCGCGCAGCGTCAGATGAGAGTGGAATTGCTGCATCTGGCCAGGCACGAACAAAAGGAAACTGACGAGTACGCGGTTAACGCGGCCGCCCGCCCGAAAGAATAGATGTACAACAGATCAATTACATGACAACCGGGAATACGCTATGCTAACCTTACCCATGTTGCAAAATTCGCCGAATAATACGCCGTCCCCCGCAGTCAAGAATACCGTCAACACCGCCGTTGCCGACGAGGAGGACATGCAGACTGCCAGCTTCGGCAAGGTGCTGGCTCAGGAAATGAGCGGGAAGGGCGAAACTCGCTCAGTGGATGGGAATACAAAGGCCGGCAATATTCCCGAAGATACGAAAACTGCCGGTGATTCGAGAAATATGGCCGATGCCAAGGATTCAAAGGTATTGGAGGACTCAAACGATGCGAAGGATTTAGCGGATTTAAGTGGATTGGAAGGCTCAGGGGATTTGAAGGATCTGAAGAAGGATAGTGTCGTCAATAGCCCGGAGCCACAGGAAACAAGAGAAATGAAGCTGGATGCGGTCACTGGCTCTCCCCAATGGGCGGGTCTCGCGGGTATCCTGCATGGCCTGATCGCCGCATATCGGCCTGAAATCCGAACCGATGCTTCAACCGGCAGCGATGCCGGAGACGATGTCCTAGCTGCCAATACGTTAATTGATACAGAGAAGGATCGAGCAACCACCATTGAGCATCAGGCTGGCCTCTTGGTCATGCAGCCCGGTCTGGCCGCTGCGCAACTTGATAAAGACGGAAGAATGAGATCACCGAGTGCAGCGGCTTCTGCGGTTGCCGATACTACCGATCCGGTATCAGAGATAGCCGGAATTCCGGCTGCGGTACCGGCACCATCCGCAGGAGCGAAAAATACCTCCGAGATTCACGATATCCGGAACGGGATGGCGATCCCGCGGGAATCGGATACCAGGCGGGCTGACCCGCAACAAATGGAATTCAAGGCGTCGGCATCCGATCCATCCATCAACACCGCAGGGCTTGGGAAATCACTGTTGGAACTCGCATCCGGCGCACCCAGGGATTTACCCGCAGTGGATTCATCCGTCACGGGATTGCTCAATATGCCGGCGCCGTTGGGTGCCGCACCTGTTGAGCACACCGTTGCGGCTGCTTCCGGTGGTGTTCCCATTCATGCTTCACTTGGGCTGGAGACTCGTGTCGGTGCGAGCGGTTGGGACAATGCCCTGGGGCAGAAGATTCTGTGGATGGTTTCCAACCAGCAGCAGGTTGCGGAGTTGAATCTCAACCCGCCTGATCTGGGTCCTTTGCAAGTGGTTCTGTCCCTTTCAGATGACCAGGCCAGTGCGACATTTGTTTCGCAGCACGCCGATGTGCGGCAGGCACTGGAAGCCGCGCTGCCGCGACTCAGGGAAATGATGGCGGACAGCGGAATCAGTCTGGCCGAGACCACCGTCAGCGCCGATGCCTCGCAACGGCAGGGTGGATTCGAGCAGCAGGATCGCTCTGGTGCGCGCCACGTAGGAAACAGGGAAACAGCGGGCGCGTCAACCGTCAGAACCGCCGATATCGGCATGAGCCGTATTCCCGCAGGAGGGAACCGGCTGGTGGATACTTTTGCCTAGTCTGTCGGATTTAAAGAAGCGAAGCGAAAATGCGGCTGGGTGACCCGGCCCCATGCTTTTACCCCGGATCTTGCAGCGGCTCCTTTTAAGTCCGAGGCTGCCAGGCGAAACCTGCCTAAAAGAAACACGTTGTTATCCCGCTTCTAAAGAAAGCGCCCGCACCGTTGTTATGAAGTTATTGCTACTGAGATCATATTATAGAGATCGGCATGCATAGCACCTACAATTACTGGCTGGTCGCCCTGTCCCTTGTGGTGGCTACGTTTGCTTCTTATACCGCCCTCGATCTATCGAATCATATTTCCGTATTGACCCGGCCCAGGCTACGTCATATATGGCTCGCCGGCGGCGCGGCGGCGATGGGGATCGGCATCTGGTCGATGCATTTTATCGGAATGCTCGCTTTCTCGCTGCCAACTCCGCTCGGCTACGATTTTGCAATTACCTGCTATTCGCTGGCAATCGCCATATTGTTCTCCTATTCCGTGCTGTATATCGTCACGCAAACAAAACTGACACTTTTGCGTCTTCTCACAGGCGGCACCTTGATGGGCTTTGGCATCTCCGGCACCCATTACATCGGCATGGTCGCCATGCAGATGCGCCCTGCGATTCACTACGATCCAGTGCTGTTCGTCGCTTCGATTGTCATTGCCATCGCCGCGGCCAATGCCGCCCTGTGGATTGCGTATACGCTCCGGGGCGCGGATCAGACCCGCTTGATCGCCAAACGCATCGGCGCCGCCTTCTTGATGGGTATCGCGATTACCGGGATGCACTACACAGCCATGGCTGCTGCTCATTTTTCGCACGATTCGGTGAGCGGCGCAGCGAACGGCATCGATTCGCAATGGCTTGCCGTCACCATCATTTTACTCACCTTCACGATCCTGATCGTGACGCTCATATTGTCGCGTTTCGATGCGAGAACCAATTTTCTTGTGGGCTCGGTGTCTCAGCTTAATAGACAGATCGTCCACTTGGCAACGTTCGATACCTTGACGGACCTGCCAAATCGCTGGACGCTTATGGAGCGGATGGAACGCGCGATTCATACTTCCAAGCGCCACCAGAACATGTTCGCCATCCTGTTCATGGATCTCGACGGGTTCAAGATTATCAACGACTCACTGGGGCACTCAGCGGGCGATGAAATCCTGAAGGCATTTGCACAGAGGTTGCTGCATTGCGTGCGTAGCGACGACACGGTCGCCCGGTTGGGCGGTGATGAATTCGTGGTGTTGCTCGAAAACCTTGCGTCTCCGGATGACGCCGCGGAAATGGCGGATAGCGTGCTCAGTCGCATGCGCCAAGGCCTATGGGCCGATAGCCAGCCCCTGCAGGTAATGCCGAGCATCGGTATTTCCCTGTTCCCGCAAGATGGCGATACCGCCGAAGTGCTGCTCAAGAACGCGGATGCTGCGATGTACGAAGCAAAACGTGGCGGACGCAGTACATATCGCTTCTTTGAGGCAAGCATGAATGAAGCAGCCACCCGTACTTTACAGATCCAGCATGCCTTGCACGAAGCACTCAAAGCCGGCTATTTTTCCTTGTATTTCCAGCCAAAATTCCGTGGTGACAATGGCGAGCTGACGGGTGCCGAGGCACTGCTCCGCCTGCACCATCCAGAGCTCGGGTTTTTGTCACCGCTGGAGTTCATTCCGATTGCCGAACGCTCCGGGCAGATTGTCCCGATAGGCTACTGGGTTGTGCGCGAAACATGCCGGCAAATACGCCGTTGGAA
Source organism: Nitrosospira sp. NpAV (assembly GCF_000832065.1). Taxonomy (GTDB): domain Bacteria; phylum Pseudomonadota; class Gammaproteobacteria; order Burkholderiales; family Nitrosomonadaceae; genus Nitrosospira. The sequence goes on from NZ_JXQM01000021.1 coordinate 14,814, forward strand.
GGAAAATGATCTACCAGCGATCAAAGTGTCCATCAATTTATCGCCTCGCCAATTGGAGCAATCGGATCTCGTCGCCACAATGCTGGATATCGTCCGGTTCGAACAGGTCCCATGCGAGCAGATCATGTTCGAAATCACCGAGACCGTGGCCATGCAGGATGCACCCAAAACGACCAACATGATCCGTGAGTTTCAGGAAAACAGCTTTGAAATCTCAATCGATGATTTCGGGACCGGCTATTCAAGCCTTGCCTACTTGCAACGCTTTCGCGCCAAGCAGCTGAAGATAGACCGTTTCTTCACCAATGGCCTGGATGACGGTCACGAAGGCAGCATCATCGTTTCCGCGATAATCAAGCTTGCCCATACGCTCGAGATGGATGTGGTGGCCGAAGGCGTCGAAACCGATTCGCAATTCGCTAAATTGAAGGGGATGATGTGCGACGAAATGCAAGGGTTCCTTCTCGGCAAACCCGTGACTGCGGAAGAACTCAGCGCTTTTCTGCATCAGCAGACGAGCCAAAATTTGATCAAGTTCAAGGCGCGCAAGGAGAGTACATAGTAAACCCGTTTTGGCCAGATGCCTGTTACACCTGCGGTATCGGGTCGATGCAACTATGGGTACCTAGCGGTGCGGCAATCGCTCGCCAACTTCATTGGTCTTCCGCGAAGACGACGTTGGCCTCTGAAATCCCCGAAATCCGTTTCTCATCCTTGCATTTTCAATTCTTAAAGTCCGGCGGGCTCCAAACCGGCATATTCATGCGTCGGACTTTCAGTTCTCCAGTTTTTGCATGGACGGTGTTCCGGCACCAAGTTCCGAGATAATGCCCTTTTCCCTCTCTTTTTTCCGCATTATCCACCTGCAATTGGTTTGATAATTCGCATCACACTATGCACGGGACACAATCATGACAAACAAGGCAAACGCGCAAGACAAGGGAAACCGGGCGGAAACAAAATCCGGAGGCAAAAAACTGACCCTGATTATCGCTTCGGCGGTGCTGCTGCTCGGAGCCGGAGGCGGCGGCGCGGCGTGGTATATGATGAGCCGCACCCAGGATGGAGCGCAGCCCCAAGCAAGGCAGGAGCCGCCGGTTTTCGTAAATCTGGAGACATTCACCGTCAATCTGGTGTCCGAGCACGGCGATCAGCATCTTCAGACCAATCTGACCCTGAAAATGGAAAGCCCCTCCGCAGCTGACTTGATCAAACTGCATATGCCGGAGGTACGTAACCGCGTCCTGCTGCTGCTTTCCAGCAAGGCGGCATCCCAAATCGCCGGTGTTGACGGCAAGAAGAAGCTCGCTTCCGAATTGCTTGCAGAAATAAAGCAGCCATCCGGCGAAGGCAGTCCCACGCATGCCGTTCAAAGCGTACTTTTTACTTCGTTCGTCATTCAGTAGTTATTGATCATGAGCAACGATTTTCTTTCGAAGGAAGAAGTGGAAGCCCTGCTCAAGGGCGTTGTCGGCGATGACGCAGGCGGCGGGACCAAGCCAGTCTCAGGCTTCCGCCCGTACAATCTGGCAACTCAGGAACGCATCGTGCGCGGGCGCATGCCCACGCTTGAAATCATCAATGAGCGTTTTGCACGGCTTTTACGCCTTGGCTTGTTCAATTTTCTGCGTCGCAGCGCGAACGTCACGGTCGGTCCGGTGCGGGCAATTAAATTCAGCGAGTTCGTGCGCCATCTGGTGGCGCCGAGCAATCTGAATCTGGTGCATGTCAAGCCACTCCGTGGCACATCGCTGTTTGTATTCGACCCGACACTCGTATTTCTGGTGGTGGATAATCTGTTCGGCGGCGATGGCCGTTTCCACCCTAGTTCAGAGGGCCGCGATTTCACGCAAACCGAGCAGCGCATTATTCAGCGACTGCTTAACCTGGTGTTTGACAGCTATGGCAAGTCGTGGCAACCGGTCTATCCCATCGAGTTTGAGTATGTGCGGGCGGAAACGAACACCCAGTTCGCCAACGTGGCTACCCCCAACGAAGTGGTCGTGGCTACCACTTTTGAGGTCAGTATCGGCTCGGCAGTGGGAGAAATGCACATATGCATGCCGTACTCCATTCTCGAACCGATTCGCGACCTGCTATCCAGCAGTATGCAGGGTGAGTCGCTGGAGGTGGATAAACGCTGGGTAGGCCGGCTGTCGAAGCAGGTGCAGGCGGCCGAAGTCACGATGCTGGTAGATCTGGCGCATGTGCAGGTCACGCTCGATCAGATACTCAACATGCAAGTCGGCGATGTTATTCCGCTGAATATCCCCGAGCTGGTTACCGCCAGTGTGGATGGCGTGCCGGTAATGGAATGCCGCTATGGTATCTCCAATGGCCAGTATGCGCTACGCATGGAAAGAATGCTTGGCCCAGCCATAGGCGAATGATGTCCGTCGAACGCCGCAATTTGTCGAAACGACCCTTTACGAATAAACCCGAGGAGCCGAATATGCCCGTCAATAAAACCAGCGCCGCCCGTATGACAGAGCAGCAAGATACCGCAGTGCCCACCGTTGCTGAAGACACCGTCGCCCCGGCCCAGATTTTTGAACAATTCGGCAGCACGCAGACGGTGGAAATCCATAATGATATCGACATGATTATGGATATACCGGTCCAGCTTACTGTCCAGTTGGGGCGCACCAAAATCGCCATCAAGAACCTGCTGCAGCTGGCCCAAGGCTCGGTAGTGGAACTGGACGGCCTGGCGGGCGAACCCATGGATGTACTGGTCAACGGCTATCTCATCGCACAGGGGGAAGTGGTTGTGGTCAATGAAAAATTCGGCATTCGTCTGACGGACATCATTACCCCGAGCGAGCGCATTCGCAAACTAAACCGCTAGCTCCTGAGGAAGATCGCCATCGTGATGGATTCATTGTGTCGCATCACCACTACGCTTCGTCCGCAAAACGGCGAGGCAGCTCACCGGATGACGCCAGTCCGGTCAGCTCTCCTGTGGGTGCCCGGCTATTGCGTGTTTCCGGCCAGCGCCGCACCGGCGGGTGCCGCGCCGGTTGCCGACGGCGGCATGTTGCAGGTCATGCTCGGACTGGGACTGGTACTTGCCGTGATAGCCGGCGCCGCATGGCTGCTAAGGCGGTTTGGCGGCATGCCAAGAGGTCCCGCTAATGCCATCAGGGTTATCGGTGGTTCAGCCGTCGGTCAGCGCGAGCGGGTCGTGCTGTTGGAAGTTGCCGACACATGGCTGGTAATCGGTGTGGCACCGGGTCATGTAACGGCCTTGCATAGTATGCCAAAAGGGGAAACCGCCGCTATTGATGATGCCACAGACCATGCAGCGGGAACCAACACTCATTTTTCCGCGTGGTTCAGGCAGGTGATGGAGAAGCGGAATGGAAAATAACAAGGTGCGGGCTGTAACCCGTATTGCACTGGGAGCGGCTTTGCTCGAAACATCGTTTGCCGCGCTGGCCGAAGTGCCCGGTCTGCCCGCATTCACCAGCACACCCACTGCGGGTGGCGGGCAAAACTATTCGCTGAGTTTGCAAACCCTGCTGCTGCTGACGGCACTTACTTTCCTGCCCGCCGTGCTGCTGATGATGACCGGCTTCACCCGCATCATTATCGTCCTTTCACTGCTGCGCATGGCGCTCGGTACCCAATCCTCGCCTCCCAATCAAGTGCTCGTGGGGCTGGCGCTATTCCTTACTTTCTTTGTCATGGGTCCCGTGTTCGACAAGATCTATACGGATGCCTATGAGCCCTATACCAGCAGCAAGATTACGCAGGCACAAGCGCTGGAGAAAGGTGCGGCGCCGCTCAAAGCCTTCATGATGAAGCAGACCCGGGAAGCGGATCTGGCTCTGTTCGTCAAGCTTTCCGGCCATCCGCAACTGAATGGACCCGAAGATGTGCCGCTGCGGGTACTGGTTCCCGCCTTTGTCACCAGCGAATTGAAAACCGCATTCCAGATCGGTTTCGCGGTGTTCATTCCCTTTCTTATCATCGATATGGTGGTGGCGTCGGTGCTCATGTCCATGGGTATGATGATGGTATCACCCGCCCTGGTGGCGTTGCCGTTCAAGCTCATGCTGTTTGTGCTGGTGGACGGATGGCATATGCTGATTGGTTCACTGGCGGAGAGTTTCTATTAGCGGTCGATGGACCGGCCGGTAATCCCCCACCAATCGATCCAGTTTCGTTACTAATGATCATCAAGGAGAAAACTATGACACCTGAAAGCGTAATGACTCTCGGCCAGAAGGCCATGGAAGTGACCTTGATGGTCTCGGCGCCCATGTTGCTGGTGGCGCTGGCGACCGGACTGGTGGTGAGCATTTTTCAGGCCGCAACGCAAATCAATGAAATGACGCTATCATTCATCCCCAAGCTGGTGGCGCTGTTCGCAACCATGGTGCTGGCCGGTCCCTGGATGCTCTCCGTAATGGTCGACTACATGCGGCAAGTATTGGAGGGAATTCCCGCGATGGTGGGGTAGCGATAACGACGGCATATCGCTTAAAGCATTCGATGGATTTAGCGCCTGACTGGTAAATGATCACCATCAGCTACGCCGATCTTACCGCCTGGATCACTTCATTCGTGTGGCCGCTGGCGCGCATCCTGGCACTTCTGGCGGCGGCGCCGGTACTCGGAAACGCAGCCATTCCAACGCGGGTGAAAATCGGGCTTGGGGTGCTGATCACACTGATCGTCGCGCCCGCTATCGGGCCGATGCCGAAGGTCGAGCCAGGTTCGCTCGAAGGGCTGCTTATTCTTTGCCAGCAGATCATTATCGGGCTTGCGATGGGCTTTACGGTGCGCATCGTATTCAGTGCCGTGGAAATGGCCGGCGAAATAGCCGGCCTGCAAATGGGGCTGGGTTTTGCCACTTTTTTCAGTCCCCGCAGCGACGGCAGCACACTGGTGGTAGGCCGGTTTCTCGGCCTGCTGGCGACACTCACCTTCCTTGCCATGAATGGCCATCTACTGATGTTGTCGGTGCTGGCAGAGAGCTTCAATGTATTTCCCATTTCCGCGGAACCGTTCTCGGCTGGCGGCTGGAAGATGCTTGCGGGATGGGGTGGCAAGATTTTCGAGGCAGGGTTGGGACTTGCGCTGCCCGTGGTCACGGCATTGCTTATCGTAAACCTCGCCCTGGGCATTCTCACCCGCGCCGCACCCCAGTTGAATATCTTCGCAGTGGGTTTCCCGATCACGCTGATGGTGGGAATGGCGGCACTGATGTTATCTCTCCCTTATTTCATTCCGGTGATCGAGCGGCTGGTTACCGAAGCGCTGGAAACCATGCTGGAGATAGCCCGCGCCGCCTCCGGCCATTTACCCGAAGCCTCTTCACCCAGCCCGCCTGCCGCCTTGCCCTGATTCAGCCTGTCGGGAACGACGTAGGGAGGTGCATTCGCTAATGTTTCCTTCCGATATTCGTCCGGCTATTTTTGGGTAGTGTGACGGAATGATCCGGATTGAACTTTCCTGAATTGATGCTACAGTTAATTACAGAGTAGATATGTGAAGTATGCTGTGCGCAGTTTTTCGCCGCCAGGCCGTTTTTTCGTTGCCATGATCCCGGGAGCCGCATGATGCCAAAAATCGACCACAACACCTTTATCGACCGTTTAAAGGGAAAGTCCATCGACGCCGCCGCATTGCAGGGCGCTTATCCTGACTTGAACGTGAGGACCATCGCTGCAAATGGCATTATCACGGGCACAGCACAGAATCTCGAGAAATTGTGGGAGGTCATCGATAATTATGATCACGATGGAAACGTCAACACCATTTCCGATGCGCCGGCCCTGTCCATAGCGAAGTGGCTGTTTGACGAGGCAGGGAACACGGCATCTTCCGGCGGCGGAACGGGAAATTGGAAAAAAGTGGCTGAATTTGGCGACAGGAGTATCACCAGTAATAGTAACGCTCATAGATCCGCCATCGACAGCACCGGTATTGGCCTCTACTATGGGGATCATTCGTCTTTCCGGGAGAATATCCTGAGAGGGGACCGCCAAGGCCTGCAAATGCAGTTGGACGCCATGGGTGCGGGAAACTGGCGCATGGAGGCCATCGAGCCGGGGTCCGTTATTATCGAAAGCGCATCCGGCCAGTCTGCCCGCCTTCAGGAGAGCTCATGTATTGGCTGGGTAATGCAGAATGCCAAGGGGGCCTATGAAGGTGCCGGCATGGGTGCGCGTTTCGCCGAAATCGATAGGAGGGTGAAGGATGCCGATCTGCGCGGCACCATCCTGTGCGAGGAATTGCAGAAAGATGGCTGGACGGCTGTTTTCTACTCGCCGCGAACTGCCGAAGATCTTTCGGATTCGGGTGAGCGCGAGAAGCTTGGCGCGCTCAATATGGCAAAAGCAGGCGCCCGCGTGTGGAAGTCGCCCGTCGCGGAATCGATGGGTGTGCGTTGCGACGCGGTTATTTCCGGCTATCGCGACATCACACCGGACCCCAGTACCGAGGCTCTGCTGGAGAAGCTCGAGAATGCGCCCTTTTTCGTTGGTGTTGCCAATGGCGGCATACATACTTTTGTAGGACACAACGGGAGCGTTTGTGATTTCCACTGGACGGCGCAGCCGGATGACAAGAATGCCATGACCGAAAATCCCGTTCGCGAATGGAAATGGGATACGGGCCTCTACATGGTGCCTCCGGGGTACTGGTAAAATGTCGTAGCCGGCGCAGGAATTTAATTTTTACCAATTCGATCCATTCCATCCATCCAAAAGGATAGGAATAAGTCATGAGCACTTTCCGAGAAGCTTGAGGTAACGCAAATGCCAGACCGGTTTGCGGTATTGATTACTCTGCTGGTGACACCCCTGATCGTGGGTTGCGCCCAAATCAAATCATTTACGGTGGCGCCAAGTACCGTTTGCCCCGGCGAAACAGTCAGGGTTGACTGGCTTACCTCAGGCGCCGCGGACAATGTAACATTGGACTCGGTTCCGGTGCTGGCTGGCGCGGGAGAGGTACCTGAGGAAGGGTCACGCTTCTTTACGCCCGCGCAAAATACACGTTTTATACTCAAGGTTCCGGGCGTCCTGAAGAATGCTCAACGTGAGTGGGATATGCAGGTACTCCCGAATCAGAGTTCCAGGCTGCTGGGAGGTATTGCCCAATGTGGCGGCGAACCTCCATCGGTATCGGCTTCATTTACGATTCAGGCCAAGGATTCTTCATCACGTGTCCGCGCTGTATTGATCACGAACAACTACCCCCGGCCGTTATCGATCAGCAAAGATGGCATGGAAGTCGCTATTCCACCAAATGGCGCAACGGATGGCTTCAAAAACATGCCTATAATCGGAACCTGGATAGTTCGTACTCCCGTCGGCCCGGATGAAGCATGCGATAACGCACTCACGGCGGTTGCACGCAGGCTGACTATCAAGACACAGATGACTTGCGAGGAATAATCCATGGCGATCCTCGATCAGATTGAGACCATTGTGATCGTGATGCTGGAGAACCGTTCTTTCGACCATATGCTGGGTCATCTCAGCATCGCCCGGTTCGGCAACCGAAAAGATGTCGCGGGTCTGGTCGATCCCGAAGCAAATCTGGACTATACGAACTTTCTCGATGGCCAGGGCTACCAGCCGTTCGAGTTGAAGGATGGACCCCTGCTGCATGATCTGCCTCATAGCAGATCTCTCGTGGGGGCTCAGTTAGGGGCGCCCGGTGCTCCCTTTACGATGAGCGGTTTTGTGGAGGCATACTATCGTGCCACCGGAAGCAAGGTCAACGATCCGCCACCAATGGGTTTTCTCTCGCCTGCCGATGCACCCATGTCACGTTTTCTGGCGGCGCAATATGCCGTGTGCGACAACTGGTTTGCGCCGCTGCCAACGGATACCCAGCCCAACCGTTCGGTGGCTTACACGGGCTACTCGCTGATCGAAGATACGAAACCTCGCCCTATTCCTACCATCAAGGGTAGCTTCATTTTCGAATGGCTGAAAGATCATAACGTCAGTTGGCGCGTGTATCACTGCGGAATATCCTTCTTCACGCTGTTTGATCGATTTGATGAAGTGCTGGGGCCCAACTTTCGCAGCTTCAGGCATTTTCCGGGAGATTTCGAGTCCGAGCCGGTATCGGAAATGCCAAAAGTCATATTCATCGAGCCTGAATACACCGATTCGCCTGTCCATTTTGGCTGGACCGCCAATGACAATCATCCGCCCACGCCTGTGGGTCCCGGCGAAAATTTTCTGCGTGATATCTACAGGCTGCTGACCAGGGATACCGACAAATGGAATCGTACGTTATTGATTACCATCCATGATGAGCATGGCGGGTTCTTCGATCATGTTCCGCCGCTGGCGATTTCCACCCCGGTGCCGCCCGGCGCGCTTTTCTCGACGGGATTCGAGAGTACTGGCCCCCGGGTCCCGGCGCTCATCGCATCGCCCTGGATTGCGCCCGGCACCGTATTCAAGGGTGCGATGGACCATACCTCCATATTGCAGCTGCTGTCCGAAAAATTCGCGGGCACCCCGGACTATAATGAGGAAGTCGAGCGGCGTAGAAGATTGGGCATACAAAGCGTGTCGCAAGTCCTGGCTCAGCCACTTGCCCAGCCGAGAACCGATAGCCCGCCCCCGCCACAGGATATTATTTCAAGTTCTGTCGTGCTGACGCCGTCGACCGAGCCGCAGACCGATAGTCAGCAGGCTTTTACCGAGGCGGCGAAGAAACTATTGAGATACGATCGCACGCGTGCGGTCGAAAAGTATCCAGAACTTGTGCATATGCCCCCAGAATAAGATTTCGGGGAATGCAACCGTATCCAGACGCTGGCAGGCTGCTAACCAAGTGCTTTTGCGATGCGCCGTAACGCGTTTTCCAGGTTGGCCATGTGGGTGGCGAAGGAAAGCCGGATATAGCCTTCGCTGCCGAAGGCCGACCCAGGCACCACCGCCACACCGCCATGTTCGAGCAGATATTCGCTGAAAGCAATATCTGTAGAATCCTTAGTCACCCCTTTGGCATGCAATCCGCTGATTGCTTCCCGGACATCGGCAAAGGCATAAAATGCACCTTCAGACAAGAGGCATTTGACGCCAGGGATGGCATTGAGTGCGCTGGTTACGAACCGATTACGTTCCTTGAATGCTTCCACCATGGGCACAATACAGGACTGATCGCCATTAAGCGCCACTTCCGCGGCAGCCTGCGAAATGGAGGCGGGATTGGAAGTGCTCTGGGACTGGACGTTTTCCATGGCAGTAATAATATGCGCCGGACCGCCGCAATAGCCAATGCGCCAGCCAGTCATGGCATAGGCCTTGGATACGCCATTAAGCACGAAGGTGCGGTCATACAGGGCAGGGCAGGCATTGAGGATATTCACGAACTTGCCGCCGGTAAGCAGGATATGCTCGTACATGTCATCGGTTGCGATCAGGATATTCGGGTATTTCAGCAGAACTTCGCCCAGCGCTTTAAGTTCATCGAATGTATAAACGCCACCGGACGGATTACTGGGGCTATTGATGACGAACATCCGGGTTTTGGGCGTGATGGCTTTTTCCAGTTGCGCCGCGGTAATTTTGAAGCCCTGTTCGATACCGGCTTCCACAATCACCGGCTTGCCCCCGGCAATCAGAACGATGTCGGGATAGGAAACCCAGTAGGGTGCTGGAATGATGACTTCGTCGTCCGGATCGATGACGGAGAGCGTCAGATTGAAGAAGCTTTGTTTGCCGCCGCACGAAACCAGAATTTGTTTTGCGGTATAGTCAAAGCCGTTTTCACGCTTGAATTTGGTTATGATGGCATTTTTCAGGCCGGGGGTGCCGCCTACCGCCGTGTACTTGGTCAGACCTTTATTAATGGCGTCAATGGCTGCATCCTTGATATGCTGCGGGGTGTCGAAATCCGGTTCCCCGGCCCCAAGTCCAATGATATCCTTGCCTTCCGCCTTGAGCCGGGCGGCCCGGGCGGTGACAGCAAGGGTGGGGGAGGGCTTGATGGCCTGAACGCGCTTTGAGAGTTCCACGATAATGTCCTTAGTGTTCTTGCACGATGCGGACTGTGCCCGCATGATAGATATGAGCCGAAGAATTAATTAACCGAATATTATACCTGTGATCGTTACCTTCCCCAATAGCCCTTACAAGCTGCATCAATCATTTACGCCCGCAGGCGATCAGCCTGAAGCCATCGACAAGCTGGTGGAAGGGATAGAGGACGGCCTCGCGTTCCAGACCCTGCTGGGGGTGACGGGTTCCGGCAAGACCTTCACCATGGCCCACGTAATCGCCCGGCTTGGTCGACCCGCGATCATCATGGCGCCGAACAAAACGCTGGCGGCCCAGCTCTATGCCGAAATGCGCGAGTTCTTCCCTGAAAACGCCATCGAGTACTTTGTATCCTATTACGACTACTACCAGCCGGAAGCCTATGTTCCTTCGCGCGATCTGTTCATCGAGAAGGATTCCAGCATCAACGAGCACATCGAGCAAATGCGCCTGTCCGCCACCAAGGCGCTGCTTGAGCGGGATGACGCCATAATTGTCGCCACCGTATCGTGCATATACGGCATCGGCGATCCGGTGGATTATCACGGCATGATTTTGCATCTGCGCGAAAATGAAAAAATTACTCAGCGCGAAGCCATACAGCGCCTGATCGAGATGCAGTATGAGCGCAATGAGTTTGAGTTCGGCAGAGGAACCTTCCGGGTGAGGGGCGACGTGCTCGACATATTTCCGGCGGAAAGCTCCGAAACCGCGGTACGCGTGTCGCTGTTCGATGATGTGGTCGAAAGCATGGTGCTGTTCGATCCGCTCACCGGACGCACGCTGAAACAAGTATCGCGTTATACGGTTTATCCCTCCAGCCATTATGTAACACCCCGGAGCACGACCTTGCGCGCCATTGGCACCATCAAGGAAGAATTGAGGGAGCGCATCGATTTTTTTCAGCAAAACCATAAGCTGGTCGAACTGCAGCGCATCGAACAGCGTACCCGTTTTGATCTGGAAATGCTCAATGAGCTGGGTTTCTGTAAAGGTATCGAGAACTACTCGCGCCATCTTTCGGGGAAAAAACCGGGCCAGCCACCGCCCACGCTTATAGATTATCTGCGGCCCGATACGCTGATGGTGATCGACGAGAGCCATGTGACCATTCCACAAACAGGCGGAATGTATAAGGGCGATCGTTCCCGTAAGGAAAATCTGGTGGAATATGGCTTCCGCCTGCCTTCCGCGCTGGATAACCGCCCGCTGCGGTTCGACGAATTCAGGAAAATGATGCCGCAAACGGTATTTGTCTCCGCCACGCCGGCGGAATTCGAGCGTGTTCACAGCGGCCAGGTGGTGGAGCAGGTTGTGCGTCCCACAGGCTTGGTGGATCCGCAGATTGAAATTCGCCCGGCAACCACGCAGGTTGACGACCTAATGTCGGAAGTCAGCCTGCGTACCGCCAAGGGTGAGCGGGTGCTGGTGACGACACTGACCAAGCGCATGGCCGAGGATTTGACCGATTATTTTTCCGATCATGGCGTCAAGGTGCGCTACCTCCATTCCGACATCGATACGGTGGAGCGGGTGGAGATCATTCGTGATCTGCGGCTGGGAAAATTTGACGTGCTGGTGGGTATCAATCTGCTGCGCGAAGGGCTGGATATTCCGGAAGTGTCGCTGGTGGCGATACTGGATGCCGACAAGGAAGGATTTCTGCGTTCGGAGCGCTCGCTGATCCAGACGATAGGGCGGGCGGCACGCCATATCAACGGCACCGCACTTCTTTATGCCGATAAAATTACCGATTCCATGCGCTGCGCCATGGATGAAACCGAGCGCCGGCGCAATAAGCAAATCAAGTTTAATCTTGAGCACGGCATCACGCCCCGAAGTGTGCACAAACGTGTCAAGGATTTGATCGATGGCGTTTATAACATCGAAACTGCGCAGCAGCATCTAAAGGCTGCGCAAGCGCAAGCCCGTTACGATTCCATGAGCGAGGTGCAACTCGCAAAAGAAATCAAGCTACTGGAGAAACAAATGCTGGATTCCGCAAAGAACCTTGAATTTGAGCAGGCAGCACACTATCGGGATGAGTTAAAAAGACTAAAAAACAAGCTGTTCGTGGGGTTTGTTGAACCTGAATCTGAAGTAAGCCAGGAAAAGACAGCGCCATTCAAGAGAAGGGCGCTTAAATGATAAAAAAATCATATGCATAAACTTTAATATTAAAGTTAATTATAGATTATTTTACGATTGTTGCAGAATTGACAAAAATAATCTGGTCGAAGGTACGATTCAGTGTCTTGCTATTGAAATTTTTCATGACCAGACTTTGTTCAAAACGCACACGATCGCCTACTTTTACCCGGGTCGTAGGTGCCGCAATCCAGAAACGTTTCTCGGTGGTCGCCAATTCCATATAGGTATAGCCGGGCGCATCCAGGGTGGAAAGGACCTTGCCTTCGTTGCTCGCCATACCCGCCGCGGTACCGTCGCCCGGTTTCTCGGCAGCCGCATGCAAAGGGTGCAAAGGACTTGACAGTGCAATTCCGATGGAGAGAGCGACTACAAAATAAGATATTTTCAAAAGCGCCTCCGATATATTGGGTAAATTTCACAGACGGCATGATACACCTCAATTCCCCGGAGTTTCAATCGGTACCGGGTTAAATACTGAGCGCGTTCCTGGTAAAATCGGGATGGTTTCACAATATTAGCGCATGGAGGGCTGGATCATGGAATTGGAATGGAAAGTAGTGGATGAACATCATCAGGAGGTCTTTGTAGAGAAACACGTCAGAGGCCTATTTATAGAAAAGCATGTCAGGGGCCTGCTATGGATTACATCTGCCGGTTTTTCATTCTGGCATAGCTACCCCAACCCGGCGGTGGATCTCTCTCATGTAAAGAGCGTTGATGAAGCAAGGAAAGTCGTGGAGGCCGCGCTTTGTTTAGAGGAGTACTCGGCTCCTTCAGCTAACTCAGGGGGTTAAGGCTGCGGACGCCCGCAACCGGGTTCATAAAACTAAGGTTTTCCAGTCCAGGGATCGGCCTTGGTATCACTCCGGGAATTAGTTTGGGAACCGGCTCCAGGAACGCTTCTGGGATCAAAGACAAAAATGGAGGGTGCTGAACCGTCCAGCACTGAGGACGAGCCTGGTGCGGTACGTTGCATTACGGTAATACCCGGCCCCAGAAATGATTCCATGGCAGGTTGGTCGGGTTGTTGTGAAGATTGTCCGGCATTGATACCTCCCGCCTTGTTTTTACGGGCACAGATGGCGGCACCTTCCTCTGTGCTGCGTCCCGCTTTTTGCTCCGCAGCTTCACAGGCCAGTGTTTGATAGACGGACATGAATTTCGATGCTTCCGTGTAACGGCCGGCTTTCATCAGTTCCTGCACATGGAGTTGCGCCTCCCTGAATTTGCTTTGAGCATCGGGCGTTTGATAAATTGGATTTGTTTCTTCGGCCTGGGTAGTGGTTGTAATCAGCGCCACGAAGATAGCCGGAATGATAAGTTTCACGTCTTCTCCTTTTTTATTGAGATGGATTCGGCTCTGGTCCGATAAGGAGCATTGCCGGTAGTTTCTGATAACTAAAAAACGTATCCCGAAATATAGCCCAATCTTACTACTTCATCGGCAGTCTTGCGGCAGTAGAGCTTGATTACAGATTGCCGACATTTCACATCGTCAATTATCCTAAATCCGGTAGCAACGCCTTTTCCAAGGTAAGAGTCAAATAATATGAAATATTATCAATCATGATACCGAGCTATTAAATGAGTGGTCAACTATCGGATCAAGAATTATAAAAGGCGGGGTATTGCCCGTGAATAACTTTCCCGATTTAGGCATAAAAATCTACATTCTGCCGTACTGCGATTGGCGTGGATGCAAAGATGTCCCAACTGGGCAGGAGACTTATTAGCGCCCGGAAATTTGAAGAAAATCGGATGGACAGCAAGAAGTTTACTGCTGAGCCTATAGACAGCGCTTATGAGCGTATCTGGAGTGAATGCGACGTTGAATCACGGAAATTGGCTTAAGGCGGATTCAAACAGGAGTAAACAGGATCTGAGCCCGAGGATTCAGCTAACAGGAAAAGTGGAATCAGGACAATGTAATAGCCCTGATCCTGCTTCTCATTTTTTGCGGTTGCGTGCAGCGAGCAGACCGATCAAACCGATACCCACCAGTAAGAGGCTGCCGGGTTCGGGCACCGCACTTACATTATTGAATCGCAAGGGTATCTGTTCCAGATGTTTGGGACGATCGCCGTCCAAGGCGAGCTGGGAGGCGATAGAATCAGGAAGACGGCCCGGCGGCGGAGTCCATACTTTACCAGAGGTCCTCTGATGTGTTTGATTGGAGGGGTGATCCGCATTCTTGCGCGGCGCCCAAGTGTTGCCAACGGCATTGCCATTTGTATGATTCGACGGATGATTTGCTTTTTCTGTCGGATTCCATTCCTGGCCAAATGCATTATTATGAGCCTGATCCGGCTGGCTCTTGTTTTTTTCGGCTGCCTGAGCTCCGCCCGCCAGAACACTCATCAATATCATGATCCCCATTGTTGCGCGCATCGTCATTCCCTCTATTTTAAATGAATCTTTCTTTTTTTCGTCAGGACAATTGTTATAAAGCAATAATCGGGCCATCATCATAAGATGATGAATATATTAATAAAAAGTGAAACGATAGAGCTCCATAGGAAGCTTTTTCAAGGGGACGTAAAAGTATCCGACAATTTATGCAAGGCTAATCAGGGGTTTAGTAGGAAAGAAACAGGACGGAATAGGCTTGCTCGTATGTTTCGTAGCGTGCAGTTTTTCCGTTGGGATTCTGAAAACGGCTCGGGATTGCGGCGGGGGGATGTAAAAGAGGCCCGGCAAGGAGTAGTTGGCCTGTGCCGGGCCAGTGGTATCCACTACAAGAGGGAGAAAAAAGCGGATACCAGTGTGCATTGTCTTCTTCTTCGACTTTAACTTCTGTACGGAGCCACACATAAAAGCGCATTACCTCGCTTGCGATCGATTTTTTCAGTCCGGACACTAGAAGTGAATGGGAATCGATTAAATTTGACAGGATCTCGCAATAGTTAATTTGCTCATAATGTATATTATGTTAAATTATGTATAATTTAAGAGGCCCAATAGCAATTTCCACATTTCAAAGAAATT
Source organism: Nitrosospira sp. NpAV (assembly GCF_000832065.1). GTDB lineage: Bacteria > Pseudomonadota > Gammaproteobacteria > Burkholderiales > Nitrosomonadaceae > Nitrosospira. The sequence continues at coordinate 29,969 of NZ_JXQM01000021.1, forward strand.
TATAGTTAGGTCATTGGAGGGAGTACATCCTGAGACAGGATGTCACGCAATTTACTACCTTCCGGCTGACTCCAATCTTGAGCAAGTTCAGCCATGAGGGTGTTTGTTGCCGTAAGCACTACCCCTTCTTTTTCCATACGACGACGAGACATATCTTCAGAAAGCTCATAGGGTGAGCCTGATGCGTCCATAACCGCCCGTACTTGGTAACCCTCATGAGAGGCACTAATCCCGTGAACTGGTGAGAACTACAGGAATATTCAAAATTTTAGCGGCTTTAGCAAGAGCCAAAGTATTTCGCTTAACTACATCAAGAGGGATGTTATACATTATTCTCTCTTCTCTTCTGTCTTTGTATATGCGGGCCACTTCGCAAACGCAACAACCCACAGCAGGACCAGGATACCTCCAGGAACTAGTGCCAGTAATGAAAATACGGGCTTGAAACCTGCCCGGGCGAAAATTTTCCAAAATGGCACGACGACGAAAATTGCGACTCCGATCAGCCAAGGTACGATCTCAAATTCATCCATGTAACCTCCTGAAATAGATTGATGTTCAACAGTTATTAGCCAAGTAGAACATGTTAACGAGAATTGCCGGGCTGACTTCTTTTATATTCATATGTAATATCTTGCTCTGTGTGCGGCTACATGTATGTCTTTCCGCACAAATCTTATTATCGTTACCGCGCAAGGATAAAGTCTACTCCGCCCGGGAGATTGCCGGCCAGATCCTATGCGTTATATTGCACCCGCATCGGTCGTTGCAGATAAGAAGAAATTATCGGTTTGGTATGATGGACGATGGCAAGCCAATAATATCATTTTGCTCATGCTGCTTGGAAAGTTGGAAGGAATACCGGGCTGACCAAGGTGCTGTGTTTTAGGCTTAGCGGGAACTGCGGCTGTTACCGCTTGAAAGTAGCGGCCAGCTCTAATGTCCCGATTCTTGTGCGTTACGTGGTTGTTGGTTGCCGCTATGAAGGTTCCCTCCTCTACCGATAAAACTCCTGCAAATTTCTCCACTTCGTTCCGTGCGCGAATATCTTGCATGTCTTTTTCGCGCACAATTATATTTCAAGGATAATGACACTATTGACTCTACAAACCAGAATCCCATTTTTTCATGCACCTCTCAATTATCATTCCAGCTTTTAATGAAGAGCGGCTGATTGAACGCTGCCTGCAATCCATTTCCGTATCGCTTACGGCGAATTACAAACCTGGTTTTACGTCCGAGATTATCGTGGTCGATAACAACTCCACCGACAACACGGCCAATCTGGCAAGGCAGACAGGCGCACGGGTGGTTTTTGAGCCGATCAATCAGATCGGCCGCGCGCGCAATGCCGGCGCGGCGGTGGCGACGGGCGACTGGTTGCTGTTCGTGGATGCCGACAGTATTTTGAATGCCGGATTGCTTGCCGATATCTTGCGGCTGATTGAAGACGGCAAGAGCGTGGGTTGTGGCAGTACGGTAAAAATGCAGGGATTGCCATGGTGGGCGCACTGGCTATTGCAACTATGGACACGCATATCGATTCTGCTTCGCTGGGCGGCGGGCGCATTGGTGGTATGCCGTAGCGACGCTTTTCGTGATGTGGGCGGTTTCAATCAGGAACTCTATGCCGCCGACGAAATAAGCCTGAGCCAGCAACTTAAGAAGTGGGGCCGGCAACGGGGCCTTCAATTCGCCATCCTCACCAGACATCCTCTGGAAACATCATCGCGCAAGGCGCAGCTCTATTCCGGGCGAGAGATGGCTGGCCAGATCCTGCATGTCATCCTGCATCCGCGCCGGTCGCTGCAGGATAGAAAACAGTTGCCGATCTGGTATGACGGGCGACGTTAAATCCGGATTTCACTAGACCGTCCTGCGGTATCTTTTAATGTTTCAAGTTTATTCCGGGTTTCTGCCGCATAAAACTTTCGGAGGGATTCAGGCGAACCCCTTCAATGCGGCACCAGCCAGGCCATAGATCAGCACGGCCAATAGAATCACCGCAGCAAAACCCAGGTGAATGGCCAGCAAGGTAGCGAGGACAGCTCCCACCACCGAGGCGAAGCCATTGATGGCCCACGCCCAGGGGATGGCATCTTGCGCCGTGCTTGCCAGCCGCATCATACCGGTGGGAAAAGGGATTCCCATGCATACCGCCAGCGGCGCGATCAGCGCCACGGAAATCGCTATTTTTGCCGGATCGGATAAATGGATGAGCCCTTGAAACACGCTCGGCAGAACGGCAAGGTAGATCACCGAGAGGGTGGCTATCGCCACTACCGCGAGGCTGACATTCCGGTTGCTTCCCCTTCCCCGCCATCGTTCGGCAAGCCAGCTGCCCACGCCGGCAAACACCAGAAATGCGCACAACACGACCGCCACCGCATAGAGAGGATGCGCCAGAAACAGCACAAACTTCTGGATGAATGCGATTTCCATGAACATGAAGGCCAGGCCGATGGCAAGAAAGTACAGCGCCACCCGCAGCGTGGGCAGTGCGCGGCGGCGCCTCGATACTGCAAGGGGCGCCAGGACAAGAAGGATGCTTGCCACAAATGCCTGCAGCAGCGTCGCCACCAGTAGTGGATAGCTCCAGTCAAGGAGCGCCATTCCGCCCTGCTCGCGCAAGGCGAATAATTCCGCGGCGGCGTTCCACTTGAAGAAGTGGAAAAAATAAGGCCGATCGTCCGTCGCCGGTTCGATGGAGAATTTGTACCGGTCGAGGAATGCCTGCCGTTCCGTGCCCAGCAGCGCAACCGCTCCTTCGTAGAAATAGGGCTGCGCCAGCAAGTTATAACGATTCGCCTCGTCAGCGCGCATCCCGGGATAGTAAGCCACGTCGAAAGAACGCGCGCGGCTGAATTCCTTGATTGCCGCGATTTCGCCGGATGTGAAATCGCTGTGCTTCACCAGCAGCGTGACGGTCTTCCAGCCACGTATCATTGCCAGCCGCGCGGCAGGGTTGGAAACACCCGCCCGCTCCAACGCGGCCACGGCTGTTGCAAACAGTTTCAGGGAATCGCGCGGCGGCAGGCTGAGCCAGCGGGTGACAGCCAGCATGCCGCCGGGAGTCAGACGGTTGAGGTAGGTCTGCAATGCCTCGACCGTATAGAGATAGCTTTCGCTCAGACCATATAGCCCGGCGGAGGCGACACCAAATGAATCCAGCAACGCCACCTGAATGAGATCATAACGGTCATCATGGGTGTTGACGAAGCCGCGTGCCTCACCTTCATACGTATGTACTTCAGGCCGGGCATAGAGGTTTCCGGCGAAACCACTAAAGCGGCGCTGCACCAGATCGATGATGTTGCGATCAAGCTCCACCGCGTCGATCTTGCCGGCGCCGTGGTAAAGCGCCTGCAATACATCACCGCCCGCCCCTGCCCCCAGCACCAGCACGTGTGGCCGGCTGTGCGGCTCATTCAGCACATGATAAGGCAGCGCCGAGGTAAGTTGGTCCAGATAGGCCAGCGGTGCGAGCGTGCCGTCAAATCGCGTGATCACGGCCGGGCCGTTTCCGTCCACGAACACCGCCAGTTGCGGCGGTGGTTCATCCATGGCGTTGAGGCTCATCCCCGGCGCATGACGGAAGGGAATGCGGCTGCTTTCCACTACCGTAATCTGCCCCAGCGGGCTAGATCGTTCCTCGATTACCCGCATCCCGGTGATATTCAAGGTCTGGCTCAAATCCTTGTAGGTGGAGGGATGCGTTAGCATCCAGTTGCCGGGTGGCATCGCTGCCACTATTAAAGCCAGTCCAAAAAAAACCTTCGCCATCCATTTCGGCCGCATCTCCAGCTCGATGACAGCGACGGCGGCAGCCGCCAGGCTCAGCGCCGTCAGGACAATCAGCACTTTGTGAGGCGGCATGACATAGAGCAGGCCAATGACGCCCAGGCTGCCCGCTCCTGCGCCCAGAATGTCAAATGCATAGATGCGCCCCGCGTTGCCGCCGAAGTGCCACAAGACCAGACCCATGCACAGCCCCCCGAAAAAGAAGGGCAGCATCATCAGCAGATAAATGGCGAGCAGCTTGGCCGGCTGGGTTCCATCCCACAGCAGTTCGAGTGGATTGAAGGGAACTTGTTGCGCGAGCAGAAACGCCAAGGGCATCAAGAAAGCCGTGCTCGTGGCGGCGATGAGATATACGGCGCCGATGTGAGGTGCAATTTTTTCCTTCAGCAAGGCGAGCGCTGTACCGCTTGCCCCAAAGCCCAGCATGGCCGCGCTGATGATCATGTAGGCGAAGTGGTGCCACAGCACGATGCTGAACAGGCGCGTCAGCAGCACCTCATACGCCAGCAGGCAGCTGGAGAGCAGGCCAATGGCAAAAAACGGCGGCTTCAGCACCGGCATGCCGGGGTTCCCGATATCCGCCTAATGTTTGCCAGTGAGCGGGACGAACGCCACCGGCGCAATTTGATGGCTGGTTACCGAGCCATCCATACGCTTCTCCACCAGCATTAAATATTGGGTCATGAATTGCGCACCGAGCGGAATCACCATGCGGCCGCCCGGTTTGAGTTGTTTGATCAGAGGCGGCGGGACGTGGCTTGAGGCGGCCGTCACCACGATGGCATCGAATGGTGCCGCTTCCGGCCAGCCATAGTAGCCGTCGCTCAGCTTTACCTTTACGTTGCCGTAGCCAAGAGATTTCAACCGCTCCGCCGCCTCTTTTTCCAGCGGTTCAATAATTTCGATGCTGTAAACCGATTCGACTATTTCCGCCAGAACAGCGGCCTGATAGCCTGAACCGGTGCCGATTTCAAGAACTTTATCGCCTGCCTTGACCTTTATCAGGTCGGTCATCAATGCGACGATGGTCGGCTGTGAAATCGTCTGGCCATGGCCGATGGGAAGCGGACGGTTGAGATAGGCAAACGCAGCCAGCCAACCGGGCACGAAACGGTGCCGCTCCACTTTTCCCATTGCCGCCTGGACTGTAGGGTCGAGCGTGAAACGATCATTGGCGGTTATATCGGCCAGTATCTCCTCAACCATTTTATGGCGTTTTGCGTCGAACTCCTCGCCATGCGATGGGAAGGCGCAACAGAGATAAAGGAATGTGCCCAGGATGAGATGCCTCATGTCTTCATTAAAGCAAATTCCTGGCAGGATGCCAGGAATCTCCGAATAATCCTATATCCGGCAATGGATCGCTCATTGTCTTGCTGGGTGCTATGATTCACGAAATCTACCGAGCAGCGCGCAAGGATTCCGCCGCATTTGTTTATGACCGATACCGATAACAGGCCAACGAAGAGAGTGAGATGACGATAGCTTCCGATCTCTTGCATCAGCATATTCAGACGTTTGCCGGAAACAACACGCAATGGCAGACACTGATCGCCGATGATCTTTTGTGGGAGCTGCCCTATGCGCCCTCCCTTGGCCATCCAGCAAGGCTGACGGGACGCCAGGAGGTGATGAATCATGTAACGTGGTTTTTGGAGGCAGTAGAAAATTTTCATTTCTTCGACGCCAGGGTCTACACCTTAACCGATTCGGAAGTGGCGATTGCCGAATTTAGTGCAAAAGGCCGTATCAAGTCTACAGGACGTATCTATGTCCAGAATTACGTGCTATTTCTGCGGGCTTCGGAAGGAAAAATCATATTCCTACGGGAATATTTCGATCCCGTGCAGGCGGCCAAGGCTCTGGATACGCCGATTCTCGGTATCGAATCCTGAGAACAACGAGCGCATTCGGGCGCGATGAATTGTCAAGGTTAACAGTTGGAGGAAGCTAGGCGAAGCGTGTTTTTCGACAGCTTCGTGCTGGCGCCACAGCGGATTGATGCTGTTATAGCGATCCACTCGCTTACAGAAATTGCCTTTCCACCATGCTCCGCAGCCAGGGCTGCGACTTCTTCAAGCGAATCATCGGTTTTTTCATAGTTGAGAGCCAGGCAAGCTCCCTGCTTGGCAAACCGTTTTGCCGTTGCCAGGCCGATTCCATGCGATGCTTCGGTAATCGCTACGATATTATTTTCCACAGTCATGCCCCTTTCTCAGTATGCCATTGCACAATGGGCATGAAAGTCAGATAACCGTCAGGAAGGACACGCCATGGGCTCCGACAAAACCATCTGCCCGGCTTTCTCCCTGACCCGGGACTCCATAATCCGAGGAATAAACACGGGATACGCGGTTGCGATGCCAGGTGACCATCAGTTCCCGCAAAGGCATGACCGCCTGATGAGTTTCACCATACAGTTCCCTGTGTGCGGCTGGTAGCCGGTACCACGGCACTGATGCGCGTTCATGGTGCGCGTTGTGGTAGCCGAAGTTGAGCGTCAAGAGATTCAGGATGGGGAGATCGGCCGAAATCAGGTTGGAATAGGTATTGGCCTGCTCATATTTGCGGTCTCGGGAATGCGGAGGCAAGGGCTGTTTCGCATCAACGAAATACTGGTCGAAAGTATGATGGAAGGCGTCGAAGAAGTTCAATACATGCAGAAAAAGACCATACGAAAGGATATACAGCAAGAGTGCTTTGACAGACCATATCGCCAATGCCGTGAGCAATGCGCCTCTCGATATCAGCATCAGTGCGGAGCGCTTCAGGAATTTCCGCTGGGACCGCACAAAAAACGGGCGCCATATGACTTGCAGATGCATCACCACTTCTGTTGCAGGAATATATGCCCATTCCAGTATGAATAAGGCGCGCCTTAGCAGTGGATGTCTGCGCATCAGGCCTTTGAAATCAAAGCAGGTAACGTCAGCCCGTTCCCGGTGGTGCCTGATATGCATATGTCTGATGCGCTCAAAAGATGCATAACATGATCCTGCAATGAAGTTCATCCATTCGCCTATGTAACGATTGGCTGACAGACTGGAAAAGAGCGTGGCATGGGCAGCTTCATGCATTAGATAGGCCGCCAGGATCATCGTCTGGACGCAAAGTAGCACGCCAATGGCATTGATTGCGATGTTGTCCAGTCCCATCAGCCAGAAGGACAGAATCCATCCAAGGCTTGTCCAGGCTAGCACCAGCGTATTGGGGATGGCGCCCTCTTTTTCACGAAAGAGGGGGCGCCGCCCGACAGTATAAGCATTCATTATCTGAATTCCCTTTAATAAATTACAATGCGATAAAACTTTACCCTAGATTTGAATACAAAACAATATATAGATTTATATGTAGTTTTATGTGTATAATTCATTCCATCATGTTTTGCATCTTCAGGGTGCGCTGACTGTGGATGGAATGCAGGAGATATCGAATTGAAAAAAAGCAGAGGAAGACCGGCAGCTGGAAGTCATAAGGATCAACAGGACGAAACCAATAAAAGATTTCTGCTTGCCTTGCGGGAACTGGATGACGCGTGGGTGAGCATTTTCAAGGAGACCGGGTTCAGCGATATCTATTTTTCCCGGCTGTTTACCGAATTATGGTTAAGAGGTGGAAGTGCCGTTCCAAAGACTGACGCCTATGGCCTTGTGAAAGGATTAAGTCCTCAAACAGCAATGAAATATATTCGCCGTGCCATAGACGAGGGTTATCTGGAGGAAATCGAGAATCCGGTGGACGGGCGTTCACGGCTGTTACGCATGACGCCACTCCTCAAAAGCCGAATGGTGGACGTCATCAATCGCGCCAGCCCGGCTTTTCAGGCGGCATTTGGGGCTTCTTGATTTGGCGGTGTCCGCTATCGGCCGAAAGCAATGGGATGGACCCCTCCTCCCCGAAAGGGTACCGAGGTGTCCTCCCAGCAATAACCGTAAAAGAATTGGATAGCTAATTCCTTTATTGATCGATACTTTTTTATAGATAAGGAGTAGCGTGAAATGCAGGGTATCAAACGTAAGCTCGTTTATGCTTTTTCATATGAGCTCATTGCCGTGGGGATTACCGGCAGCGGTCTAACCGTTCTGGCTGGACATGATATGGTGCGCGCAGGGATAGCGGCGGTAGCGCTGTCCGTCATCGCCCTGATCTGGAACCTCCTCTATAACACCGCCTTCGAATGGTGGGAAGCGCACCAGGATAAACGTGGTCGTGGGATACTTCGCCGTATTGCCCATGCCACGGGGTTCGAAGCAGGGTTGATCATAGTGCTGGTACCACTACTTTCCTGGTGGTTACAGATATCCTTGTGGCAGGCTTTTTTGCTGGATTTAAGCCTGCTTGCGTTTTTCCTGGGCTATACCTTCGTATTTAATTTTGTGTTCGACCGCTGGTTTGGTCTGCCTGCCTCGGCAATACCGTAAATAAGTTGAGCTGATACAGTTATTTATCATGCCTTTAGTGTGACAAAAGGGAAGCCTTATGCACCGAAGGAATCGTGGATGCCAAGTGGGATTCCTTCCTTGGTTTCGTCCGTGTTTCGTGTAACGTTCCGTTAGCCTAAAAAGATTGACGCAGCAAGCTTACTTGGGGGAGTTCGTACATAGCTACAAAACCCGCTACGTAAACACCTAGCGGCTATGCCTGATGTGATGATGCAGCAGTGTGCAAGGCTACGGCGGTGCAGACAAGCACCGCCGGATTAACTTCGTTTGGTCGGGAGCGAGATCGGGCCGGTTCTTGCGGGATTGTTACAACCCGGTTGCAGACTCAGGCAGCTGCGTGTTGGCTGCGTGGTTTTGATTGAGCTTCGCAGCCATTTGACGATGCTGGGCTGCTACTTTTGTGCTCGCTTCCACGCTTTTCTCGTAATCACGGATCAGCGCCGAGGTATGCGATTGAAGGTCCTGAGCTTGCCGGCCATAGAGATAGCTCTTGTTTTCATATTGCTCCAGCAGCTCTTTCTGCTCCTTCACCTTTGCCTGCATCTGCGCGGCGGTATTCTCATAGTATTTTGCAATGGACTCATGGTCGCTGCGGGTAACGGCATTCTGAGCGGCAGCCCGAATTTCCGGGGTATCGATAGGCTGGGCTGCCACGACCGATGAACTTGCCGAAACCAGGATACCAATCATGGACAACGCTGCGACGGCATTTCCAAATTTTGTTTTCATGGCGGCAACTCCAAATAGAGTGAAAGTGATGCCATCCTACCTCAGTCAATACCCTGAGTATATTGGGGAAACCCTGGTTTTTTACTCAGTGTTTCCCTTAGAAAGAAACCTAAATCAGTCAAGGGGTTGGGAGCGGATATCGTGATCATGCTGCCCATGAATGACACACGGGGATTTCGCGCCCCGGCCAAAGCTGCGCCGGAGGTTCTTGAAGCTTTGAATCCTCAATACATTACACAGGCGCCCCCCAGACTGGGCGGGATTCTCCAGGTGTCACTTAGTGCACTGAAAATGAGGGGATCACGGGCTTCGCCTACGATTTTTTCGTTTCGTGAGCTGCCGTAGAGTTGGCAACCAAGCGGCAAAATCGAGCAAATAATGAATGGATAGCCGAGCGTGGCGACACGGTGCTTCAAGGGGATTGGGTTGGAGATTCCAGGGGATGAGGGATTACCACAAGTCCCCCAGCACCCTGTTGATAATAAAGAGCACCACGGCAAGGGCAATCAAGCCTAATAACGGCCGATTCTCCTCGATTATGTTGGTCGCCAGGCCGGATATCCGGGCGGACCGGCGGAGATAATAAAACGCGACAATAACGCCAACTACCAGCGCCGCGTACAATAATTCCACATACCCTGTTTCATAATACCATTCGTTGTTGTCCATGCTAACCATCCTGGATCAGCAGTTGACCACTTGTTTATTATCCATTTTATTACCCGTTTTCCAGCCTGGCGCCATGGCCCAGAAAAATCAGGCGGAGCGAAGCAGCTTCAGCAGCGCTTCTGCGCCAGGCCCTGAAGAAGCTGGATTCTGGCCGGTTACCAGCTTGCCGTCCACCTGGACATAGGGAACCCAGTTGGCAGCCTTGCTATAGATGCCGCCCCGTTCCTTCAGCCTGTCTTCCAGCAGGAAAGGTACCACTGTGGTCAGGTTCACCGCCTCTTCTTCCATATTGGTAAATCCAGCCACATGCTTGCCTTTGATCAGATATTCGCCATCTTTTCCTCGCACATTGACAAGCGCGACCGGGGCGTGACACACAGCGGCTACCGGTTTATCAGCCTTTACGAAGGCCTCGATCAGCGCGATGGATGCCGCGTTATCGGCCATATCCCACATGGGGCCATGTCCGCCAGGGTAGAAAACCCCATCGAAATCATCCGCCGACATGTCAGCGAGTTTTTTCGTGTGGGCAAGTTCAGCCTGCGCGGCGGTATCCGTGCGGAAGCGCTGCGTTAACTGCGTCTGATTTTCGGGTAGATCGCTTTTCGGATCGAGTGGCGGTTGGCCACCCTTTGGCGAGGCCAGCGTAACCGCCGCGCCGGCATCCTTCAGCACATAATAGGGCGCAGCGAATTCTTCCAGCCAGAAACCCGTTTTTTTGCCGGTGTCGCCGAGCTGGTCATGCGACGTGAGAACAATGAGCACCTTCATGGCAGACCCCCTGTCTTTGAGAAAACTTTTTCTGCTTGCCGGAAAATACAGTAACAAAGAATGGATCAATAAACTATGTTTTTATCTTGAATTTCCCACATTGGATGTGGAGCCAAACCCAGTCATCAACATGGTTCTCCAAATCTACGCAGGTGCTGGCGGCAGGTTTGCGATCATTTCGTCGCCGTTTTGCCACTGGCGCGGCATCCATAGACCCGGCTATGGACTTTTTCCAGTTGGCAAGCCTGTCGCAGCCTACCTCACCCTCATCCCGTGTCCTGACCGTGTCCTGACTATCGGATTAAACCGGCTGCTCGCACCGGCGATAGAAGCGCGCGTATATCGGATTCCCAGCCCTTGAATTTTTTTGCCGCATGTTTTCTTTGCGCTGCGGTTGCGGTGCTATGCAGGCTTGCTACAAAAGCGCAGTTATACCGCGATAATCGTTCTGTGTATTTTCGATAGTCATCATTGGGCGAGCGGTGAATACGCTCGACATAAGCGCGCAGCGCAGCCTGCGCCTTTCCCTGATTTAAGCCATTCCCGCTCAATTGACGCAGTACCTGCAGGAAATCCTGCTGGCGCCGTTGACGTTCGGTATTCCATATATTGACGTCATAGGGCGAAAGGGTTACCAACCGGGTGATAAGTTCTTGTTGCGTATGATCGAGATCACCGTAGAAAAACTCTGCTCGTTCAACTGTGCGCTTGATTGATTTCTTGAGCCGCTGAGAGGCGTCGCCCCGCAGATTTTCGTCCTGGAATTCCTTGTTGGACTTGGCGTAGCGCTGCTCGATATTCTGTATCTGCTGTGGCGTCAGCGTCGAGGCAATTTCCACGGTTGCCGGTGTGGCGCGCTCGAATGCCTCGTCCATGTAGCCGCGTACTTCGGTCCATAAGCCGCACGTATGCTCGGCTGTGATATCTTCCACAACGAGATTTTGCGCGTGAGCAAGCAGATTGGCGTATTCGGGCAAGTGCGCACGCCGATGCCAGGCAAACCACTGTGTGAGCGCTTCACGGGTGCGTGGTTTTTGCGCATCGTTGAAATCGACGAAGCCGTCAAGCCACCAGTAAGTCAGATAATCCGCCTGGTTGTAGCCAAGGCGCATTACGCTGCATCCCGCAAAGGTAGACAAGACCAATGCGAGCACCACGACTATTGGCCACTTCAAAGAAGGTTTAATCATGTCTATCATGCGCTGCACGACGATCCGGACCCTATATTTTCGATAGCGCTACGATACAGTCAACTCCAACAGAAATCTATTCTCGGCTTTATTTGCTCTGACGGGAAGATGCGGGTAGGCTTTGAAAAAAATTCGGACGCTCTTGACAATAAATGACGGAAACCTACGACGTGGTCGTCATCGGCGGTGGCATCCACGGTGCGGGCATTGCGCAAGCGGCTGCCGCGCGGGGTTTTTCGGTGATGGTGCTCGAGCAGACCGCGATCGCAAGCGGCACCTCCAGCCGCTCCAGCAAGCTCATTCACGGCGGGCTGCGCTACCTGGAAAGCAGGCAATTTTCGCTGGTGCGCGAATGCTTGCTTGAACGCACGCTGCTGCTCGAGCTTGCGCCGCAACTGATCGAGCTTAAACCATTTTACATTCCGGTATATCGGGATACCACCCGCCGTCCCTGGCTATTACGCGCGGGTTTGAGTCTTTATGCGGTGCTGGGTGGCTTGCATCCGGCAATGCGCTTTCGCCGCGTACCCCAAAACCAATGGAAGAAACTGGATGGGCTGAACACGGCTCACCTTGAAGCCGTATTTCAGTATAACGACGCGCAGACCGATGATGCGGCGCTGACTCGTGCGGTCATGCGTTCGGCGCAGCGGATGGGTGCCCAATTGAAAATGCCCGCCACATTTACCGGCGCTCGTCTTGGTGGCGAGTTCAACACAATCGAATACCGCCATGAGGGCGAAATTGAAACGTGCAAGGCGGCGGTCCTGGTGAATGCGGCTGGGCCATGGGTGCGGGAGGTATTGGAGCGGATAATACCGGTTCCTTCGCAGCTCAAAATCGAGCTGGTGCAGGGTACCCACGTCGTGGTGCCGGGCACACTTGCACAAGGAATTTATTATGTCGAGGCAAAAGATCGGCGGGTGGTGTTTGTAATGCCCTGGAAAGGAAATATATTGGTGGGCACGACTGAATCCATATACCAGGGCGACCCGGCGGATGTCAGACCGCTCCCGCACGAAATCGCTTACCTGATGGAAACACTCGCACATTATTTTCCGCACTATCGATCCGGGCAATCTATCCTTGGAGCAACCGCGGGTTTGCGTGTTCTCCCCTCGAATGAGGGCGGAATCGGGGAAGGTGCGATATCCATCAATGCCCGCTTGCGTGATACGATTCTGCATTTTGACCGGCAGAGTCACCCTCGCCTGCTTACCGTGTATGGCGGCAAGTTGACAACGTACCGCCTGACGGCTGAGCGGGTGATGGCGCATCTGGCAGGCATACTGCCGGCGCGTGGAGTGGTTGCGGATACGCGTCATCTGAAGCTGACTGAAACTGATTAGGTTGTGATAATGATGTCCGTCAGCTCAATTTAGTGGATCGGGAGTGACTCTCACCCTTGACGACCCGCGCGCCATGATGGCCATCGATATCCGGCACCCGGGCGGGCCGGAGGTACTAGTGCCCACCTCACATCCGGTTCCTCAACCGGCAAAAGAACACATTCTGATCAGGGTGGAGGCGGCCGGGGTCAATCGTCCCGATATTTTTCAGCGGCGCGGGCTGTATCCACCACCGCCTGGGACCTCCGAGATTCCCGGGCTTGAGGTTGCAGGGGAAGTCACCGTGCTCGGGGATGGAACCAGCCGTTTCGCTGCGGGCGACAAAGTGTGTGCGCTGGTCGCCGGTGGCGGCTATGCCGAATACTGTACCGTGCATGAAAGTAATGCGCTGCCAATCCCCCAAGGCTTCAGCATGATGGAAGCGGCGGCCCTGCCGGAAACGTTTTTCACCGTTTGGGCTAACGTGTTCCAGCGAGGCAAACTCAAAGCTGGCGAAACGGTATTGATTCATGGTGGCTCCTCGGGCATCGGCACGACCGCCACGATGCTGTCGAAGGCGTTTGGCGCGACTGTGGTGGTGACTGTAGGCTCGGAAGAGAAACGAGGGGCATGCTTGGCGCTGGGTGCCGATCTCGCCATCAATTACCACACACAGGATTTCGTCGAAGAATCAAAGAAGTTTACCGGTGGCAAAGGGGTCGATGTCATCGTCGATATTATCGCCGGCGACTATGTCGCCAGGAACTACAAGGCGGCTGCGATGAATGGGCGTGTTGTACAAATTGGAGTCCAGAATGGTCCCGCGAAGGAATTGAATCTGATGACCATGCTAGCCAAGCGTCTTACGCATACAGGGTCGACGTTGCGATCCCGTAGCATTCCCGAGAAAGCACAGATTGCACGCGAACTGGAGCGCGAGGTTTGGCCGTTATTGAATGAAGGAAAATTAAGGCCCCTGGTATTCAGGGTTTTCAGGCTGGAAGAAGCGGCGAAGGCCCACGCATTGATGGAATCCAGCATGCATATCGGCAAGATTGTTCTGACGATCGATGCTCCGCATGCGAAGCGCAATTTGTAATACTACCCTCAACCCGAGAGTACTCAATACACTCTCACGGATTCGATGAGGTAGCGATCGATTTTCCGCGGCGAGCAATGATGCTCATTAGCGCCAGTCCGGCAAGCAGCATGGCATTCGTCTCGGGCTCAGCCACCGCGGTTATTTGCAAGGCAACGAACTGAGTAAATTGCGCGTTGTTGAAGTTGTTGTCCGATACGAGAATCAGGGTTTCCATGCCATTGATTTGCGGGCCGAAGGTAATGCCTTCTATATTATCGAGCGCCAGCGGAGTGCCATCGTCATGCTTCAGGTCGGATAGGTCAAGCAGCAGAGTTTTGGTCACGGCATTGATGTTTTGGCCAGAAATCGATTCAAGGCCAGAAACATCGGTGGCGTTTCGCGCATCGGCGTAAAACAGGCGAATGGTATTGCCGGTGGCCGGTGTGCCGGGTGTCTGGGCGCCAACCGCAAAGGAGCGCTCGATAGTAATAAACTGGCGATCGCCCACCACAATAAAATCAGTCAGCCCGTTGGTGGCAAACAGACCTGCCGGAACGGGCGCGATGGCAACCGGCGACACATCATAAATATACTCGGCTTTTGACTGTCCCGTTGCGATGTCGAAGGACAGGATGCGCGAGCGGGAGCCGCTGGAAACGGATGCCGGCAAGCTATCCTGGGCCAGACCATTTTCGGTAGCGGTGTACAAGGTGTTGCCGTCTTTTGAAATAGCCAGATTTTCGAAGCCCAGGTTGTTGTGAACGCCCTTGTCGCCTGCGGCAAGTCCGGCAACGGAGCCGGAAGGGTGATAGCGATCGGGTACGGCGAAATCGCGCACCTGGCTGCCATCCGTGTTCATCTCCCGTACAGTGGGATTTTGAAATCCGGCCCCGCTGCGCTGGCCTTCATTGCTCCAGTAGATCTTGTTGCGAGCGGGATCGAAGCGTAACCCCTCGGGATCCACCGTGTTTGCCGCGAAGGCGCCGCCATCCGCTTTCTGAATGGTTGTAACCGTGTTGAAGCTTACGCCGCCCTGACCTGGAGCGGATGAGCGCCGGAACTTCTCGAGATCCAGGCTCAACTCATAAAAACGGGCCGGATTGATATTGCTACGGTCATCACTGATGGCAAAGTATCGCCCTGTGCCAGGGTTGTAATCCAGGGAAGATAGGCCACCAATTGTGGTGCCACTGAAGGTTGCTCCGGTAGGGATGATTTGTTGGCCCAGATAACTCAGCCTTGAATTTACTGAGAAATCGATCGCTTGGACTGGGGCGGCACTGGTGGCAAATACGCTGGCGGCGAATACGACGGCACACGTTGTTCGAATGAAATCCATTGCGGAAATCCCTCGTTTCAGGTTTGAGACCAAGTTACTATTTTGGACCCTCCAGATGTCAGTTATGTGATGGGAGCCATGTTCCCTATGCCCCATTGGGCATATTTCGTTCCAGCCTCTAAGGTTGAGTCTTGCTGTTATTTGCGGCTGGCTTACTTTTGGAGGTTGGCCTGGGGCCATACCTCAAAACTCATCGGGCCGATGCGTGCATCGTCAATAGTGTAGTTGCCCGCGCCCCGGTACGTGGCTCAGCTACACCTGAAGCGAAGCCGCCAGCCATGGTTTCCCGGAAAGAAACGCCTGTAACGGATTCGCGCCTCTGTGTTGCGCGAGGATCGGACGGCGTTGAATTCATCGCGATCCAATGTACGATTTTTCGTCTCACTATTTGTCGTTCTTGACGATGTTTTTTTCGTTGGTATCGACGACAAAGACGGCCAGTAGGCGTGCGGGCTGAGTCTTGCTGTTATTTGCGCTGACGCCATGATGATCGCCAGGTAGTTCGGCGAAGTTCTCACCGGCGCGATAAACCTTTTCCGGACCGTCATTGACTTTACTGCGAATTTCTCCCTCCAGGACAGTTGCATAGATGAAAGCCGACTTTGGGTGGGTATGTGCTGGCGATGAGCCACCGGGCTGGTATTCGACAAGCACGCCTTTCATGCTTTTGCCGGGCACGTTCGGAAGAACGTGATCAAACACTACCGTTACCTTGGATTTATCAGTGGGCGAGCTATCGGCTGAGGCTGCGCTTACGGAAAGTGCTGCGAAGGCAACTCCGCAGAAAAATCTGGCAAACATGGTGTTCTCCTTTCGTTGATAAAAATTAATGGATACAAATCCACCGCATGATGCCCTCCTCTCCATCTATCTGATCGGATCAGAAGACATATTCATTGATCAGGCCTGGACATTCCCAGGCGGTACTTCTCCGGGCTGTGATTCCTCCGTCCTCGGCCCCGGCTTCTCTCGGCAGATAATAAGACCCCCCATAACCACCAGTTTTTGCTACTTTTATGGCGATTATCCAGGCGTCGTTGCTCGCTATTATTTTTGGACAGAATGGTTCCCCAGTGTATTTATTGTGGTTTAAGAGTGGGGTACCCTTCAATATATACCCAGTCGGTTTGTTTTGCCGGCACATGGCAAGGAAGACAGCTTTGCAGATAACCTTTGGATGTATTGATCTTTCGGTTTTTGGCTTCAAACAGCGCCCATCCCCAACCTTCCCCCCAGTTGGCATTGCCTTTGAAACGACCTTTTGTATCCTTGATCATCACAAACCAGACATTCGTATCGCCTGCCCATAGCGCCGGTCCAGTGGTCAACGTACGTGAGCTGATCTTGCGGATTTCCTTGATTAAAACTGCGCCATCGGGAAATTGGCCAGTTTCGAGAAATGCCTTGACTACCTCCGGCTGTGTGTAAACATCGTGAAAACCATAGCCTGGCGCCTTGGCATCATTAACCACCCATGAGCCTAAATGACTCCAATACGGTCGGTAGTTTTCAGGCACGCTGATTTCGCCGGTTTTATTGACATAAGTTGTATAGGTTTTGGTTGCAAGATCACTTGCCTGGGATTGATAGGTAAGCAGAATTCCGGTCAAGCCCAGGACTACGGCAAAAAAATAGTTCATTGCATATTTCTCCATTTCGCCTGTTAGAAAGTCTACATGAACCGGCTCAACCCTTCCTCCAGCCTTCTATCTATGTCACTTTCTTGCCGGTTGCCGTGTGATCGGTGATCGTTATCAGACAGCTTCGAAAGCTCGGAGCCCACGGCCCCGGACCATCTACCACCAAGATCCCATACTGTTTCATTACGTAGCTCCTGTTTGGTTGAAATCGCCATGCTCACGGCTTTACCGGATAACGGCTGGAAGTGGCAATGCGATTCCAGGCATTGATGACTACCGAAAGCCACTCGACAGCCGATATTTCATCTCTTGACAGATTAGCTGTTGCTTGCTCGTAGACGGCATCTGGCACTTGCCCGTCAGAGATCAGTGTAATTGCTTCTACCAGTGCCAATGATGCGCGTTCCTTTTCGGTGAAATACGCCGTTTCCCGCCAGGCTGCCAAGACACTTATGCGATCGCTTGATTCGCCACTGGATAGGGCGTCTCGAGTGTGCATCCTGATACAGAACGCGCACTGGTTGATTTGGGATGCACGAAGGCGCAACAGATGTGCAAAGCCATCCGGGATGCTTGCGGAAGCTGCGGCCTCGGTCGCTAGCTTCTCAAGGCCAATGACTGCTTGGTAAAGCGCTGGAGCGGATTTACCCAAATTGATTCTTTCTGGCATGAAGTCTCCTTGACTGTATGGACAGGGTTAACGAATAAGCTCACCGGCCCGGCACGCAATACCTGCCGGCAAACAGCGGAAAACAAATTACGCAGCCGGGTCCGATACAGCGCTGGGTTCGGCGTGCCGAACCTTCAAGATCGACGACCGCCGAACTCATCCATGTGGAGTGGCACAAATTCCCGGACGCTCATTGTCAGTCGGCCGGTCACCCGCTCCACGCCGTCCGCCTGCTCATGACTATCTCCAGTAAAAGTTTGTCGATGGACCGTCTACCTGACAATGCCATTTCCGCATATTCATTTCATTTATAGGTGGGGATAAAGAAAAATCAAGCTAGAAAATGACCAAAGTTTTGCAGAAGGTGTTGGCGCAGCCTCACTGGGAGGCAGGCTCACACTCCGCGACTATGCTGCGCCGATTCCGCGGATATGGGAACACGTGAACCCCTCCTATATGGACGGTTTGATCCGGATATGATGCGCGATCTGTTGTGACCGGAATGGCGGGCTGATGACACGACTGTTGGTCTACCCTGATCGCAAGGCATGCATTAATTTCCATCCTCTACTTCGCACTTTTTCAAAAAACGATAGTCAAAATTAAGGGAGGGAGATTTTAAGTACGGAGGTCATCATGAAAACAATGCTTGAGATTTTGATGACGGCGCCGCCGGAACAAGTGACGCGATGCAAAATAGCCTTGGTGGAAATTGCACATGGCCACTGGGATGCCGCTGCCTCGACAATGGAAGACGCGATAGACGAATCTGAAGCGGGAGAATGGGTGTTTGATTGCATAGAAATGCGGGATTTTTGCCTGACCATGGATAGAGTGAAATGCCAGGGACTAACCGGTATAGAGCGGACTGAATCAGACAGGGTTTATTTAGTGGTCTGAACGCGTAAGCCAGGTGTCGAAAGGATAAATGTTGTGCTTTGGTAGTTGTTCTACCAAGTTCTCTTTTTTTTCTTGATAGATACCAGCCAGGGTGGCATGTTGCAGAATGCGTGGCCGCTATTAGTTGCCCGTGGTCGAAATACGAAACTCACGGACCGTTTCCAACGCACGTAATTCTTCCGCAAGAGCTGACGTGCTGCCGGGATTGGTCGTTCGAATATCCATGCGATATTCGAACAATCCGGCTTGGGTAATGCGATAACTTGTATTTGCAATCGTAAACCCATAATTAGATAAAATATTCTTTACTTCTTCTTCCGGCATCACGTTATTCCTGTCGAAGCTGACGTGATATTGCGCGTACGACTGCATGGGCACCCGATCTTCAATCAGTTGAAATAGAGTGAGAATCCCGATTGCGAGGATGGTCCCTACGATGGCGGGGAAATAAAATCCTATGCCCATCAGGATACCGATCCCGGCCGTAATCCAGATGGAAGCGGCGGTCGTCAACCCGCGAATGCTCAATCCTTCCTTGAAAATCACTCCAGCGCCAAGAAAACCTATGCCCGTCATGATCCCCTGAGCCATCCGGGTTGGATCCGTCCGCACACTCCCAGGCGGCATGCCGGGCATCCACATCCATTCATACAGCGCCACCAGCATCAACAGGCTGGACGCTAGGCATACAAGCGCATGAGTTCGGAAACCGGCGGGATGGCCGTGCAGGCTTCTCTCGAAGCCGATGGCCCCGCCCGCAATGAGCGCTCCAATCAGATGGAGGGTGATTATGGAATATTCAGCACTCATACCAGCCCCAAGATTTTGGATCCGGTGCCTGGGCAATAAAACTTCCCGCCGGATAAATACTATTCCCCCGATAGCATTTCCATCTTCTACCGGGCAACAGGAGGATGCTCGCGAGCTCCCTATAGTTGTTTTGGTCTGGCTATCTGCTTGAGATCATGCAACGCCGCCACTAGCGCTGATGTTTTGTCCCGTGACCCAACCCGCTTCGTTACTCACCAGAAAAAGTACCACCCCGGCTATGTCTTCCGGCTCACCCACACGGCCAACAAATGACATGCTTGCCATACGCTTGATGGTTTCCTCGCTTTTGCCGGTGGTAAACATTTCCGTATTCACCGGCCCCGGCGAAACAATATTGGCGGTAATGCCGCGCCTCCCCTGTTCCTTTGCGAAAACGCGCGTCAGCTGTTCCACGGCGCCTTTGCTGGCCGCGTAAGCCCCATAATTCGGCAGCATCAGCCGGGTGACAGTACTGGATAGGCTGACTACCCGGCCGCCATCCGCAAGCCGGGTTGATGCCTCGCGTAAAGCATAAAATACGCTCTTGACGTTGATATTCAAAACCCGGTCGAAATCCTCGTCGCTGATCTCGGCCATGTTCCTGGAAATAAGCACACCCGCATTATTGACGAGAATATCCACGCGGCTGAAGTGTTCGATAGCCGTATCGAAAAGCTTGCGCATCTCAGCCGAACTGCTGACATCCGCTCTGACCGGAATCGACTCGCCTCCTGCTTCCGCGATCGCGGCGCAAACGGCCCCGGCGGCCTTCTGGTTGCCAAGATAATTAACGATGACTTTCGCACCCGCACCCGCCAACGTTCTTGCAATCCCCGCGCCGATGCCACGCGACGCGCCGGTGATAATGGCAACTTTATCCTGAAGTGGTTTTTTCATTTTCGTGACCATGGCCGGCATCTTGCCGGTGCAATGTACTCGACGTTTGCTTCTTACTGGAATCGTATTCCTTGAATCCTATGCACATTGTTTCTTCGCAATCTCCGCCACATGCCTTCCCTGAAAACGGGCAATTTTCAGCTCATTTTCCGAGGGTTGGCGACTGCCATCGCCGCCAGCCAGCGTTCCCGCACCATAGGGTGATCCACCGGTAATCTCATCCATGTTAAGCAGTTCCTGACAGGTATAGGGAACGCCTACAATAATCATGCCTTGATGCAGCAAGGTGTTATGAAAAGACGTAATAGTGGTTTCTTGTCCGCCATGTTGCGTGGCGGTGGAGGTGAACACGCTGGCGACCTTGCCGGCCAGGCCGCCACTCAGCCACAACCGGCCGGTCTGGTCGAGAAAATTGCGCATCTGCGCACACATGTTGCCAAAACGGGTAGGCGTGCCGAAGATGATCGCATCGTACGTGGGCAATTCGTCCACCGTGGCAATAGGTGCAGCCTGGTCGAGCTTGGCGCCTGCTTTTCGCGCCACTTCTTCTGGCACCAGTTCGGAGACGCGCTTGATGGTAACCTCGGTGCCTACGACGCTGCGCGCGCCTTCGGCTACCGCTCCCGCCATGGTTTCGACGTGACCATACATGCTGTAATAAAGAATAAGAATTTTTGCCATGTCATGCCTCCCTTTTAGAATGTACCGATGCGTCGAATATCGTTACTGGAAATATAGGAATCAGGAATAACTTTCTGCAAAACTCAGTTCCACGCCGTTTCCCGCCGGATCCTTAAGGAATAATTGGCTGATTCCCATTGAGGGCACCCGGCCTGTCGTGAATGGGATGTTATGCTGTTTCAAGCGTGTTTCCATTTCTGCACGGTCGGTGCAGGTGAACGCCACATGATCAAAAGTGGTGGCGGTATGCATGAGGCGCGCTTCATTGGGCCGTGTCTGGCTCAGATGGAGAATGCATTGATTCCCGGCATAAAGCCAGTAGCCAGGAGTCCCAAGATCCGGCCGCTGGCCTTGCTGAAGCCCAACTATGTCGCAATAGAATGCCTTGAGTTTATCCATGAGATCACGCGGGGCGCGCAGATTGAAATGGTTGAAACCAATCGTAGTCATAGGAATTCCCGGTAGTTGGCGCTCAAGATGGGCATCATTCACGCATGTCGGGTTAGCGTAGCGTAACCTCCGACAATCCAATCATTCTACTTTTGCAGATCTATTGCTGGATCATACTCATCCGACTGCTTATGATATGTTCTTTATATGTCTTCATGTTAAGTTATTTTCTTAAACCAAAATATCATGTTTTCGCCTAATGAGGTTTGCAAGTAGCCTATTCGTTATTGCTTGGCCCCGCTATTTTTCAGTAATTCCGCGGTGTTATGGTGTTGCCTGGCCACCGCCCATTTCAGGGCGGTTCCTCCCAACTCATTGCTGATATTTGGGTCTGCCCCATTTTTTAGCAGGACCTTGACGGTATCGGAATGATTCCCTCTTGCCGCCATCATTAATGCCGTTGTCCCGTTATCGGATGTCGCGTTGATCGGCGCGCCCCCGTCCAACAGCAACTGGACAATTTTCGGGTGTCCGCCGGTTGCGGCATACAGCAGTGGATTCCATCCCGGATGATTGATCTCGGCACCCTTGATATAAAGTTTCTCTACGATATTGTAGAGGCCGTTGTAGCTGGCAAGCATGATGGCGGTTTCACCATACTTGTTGCGCAGATTGAGCTTGGCGCCTGCGTCTATCAAAAGATCCACCAGCTTGGCATTTTTATGCCGGACGGCCACCATCAGCAGCGTATTTCCCCGCTCATCCGGCGTGTTGGGATCGGCACCCTGGGTCAGCAGCTTTGCTATATCCGAAATTTGATCGTTTTCCACCGCCGAGCGTAAATCTTCATAGGCCCCTGCCGCGGCAAGCGGCGGCTGGCACAAACTGGCGGCGAGCAGAAGGCAAGCCAGGGAAAAGGGCTTTCTTGACACATTCATCATTCAGGCTGCCTTGAAAAGGTTGAAAAAATTAGCTGTCGTGACTGTAGCGACCTCGTCCACGCCGATGCCGCGCAATGCTGCTATTTCTTCCGCAACGTGCCGTACAAAGGCAGGTTGATTCATCTTGCCGCGATGAGGTACGGGAGCGAGATAAGGCGAATCGGTTTCTATCAGCATTCTTTCCAGTTTGATCTTTTTGGCGACATCCTTGAGCGCAAGGGCATTCTTGAAGGTGACAATGCCTGAAAAAGAAATATAGAAATTCATTTCCATCGCTTGCTGCGCCACCTCCCAGCTTTCCGTAAAGCAATGCATCACTCCGCCGACATTATCGGCGCCCTCCTCCGCCATGATGCGTAGCGTGTCCGCCGCGGCTTCGCGGGTGTGTATGATGAGCGGCTTGCCAGATTGCCGTGCCGCGCGTATGTGCTGGCGGAAGCGTTCCCGCTGCCACTCCAGGTCGCCTTTCAGGCGAAAATAATCCAATCCGGTCTCACCGATGGCAATGACTTTGGGATGGCCGGCCAGAGACGCTAGCTGCGCTGCCTGCGGCTCCGTCAGGTTTTCATAATCGGGATGAACGCCGACGGATGCAAACAGGTTCGAATGGGCTTCCGCCAGTGCAAGTACGCGGGGAAAGTCTTCGAGATTAACGCTCACGCAAAGCGCGTGGCTGACCTTATTGGCCTTCATGCCATCCAGCAGTTCGCCGAGATTGCAGGCAAGATCGGGAAAATCAAGATGGCAGTGGGAATCGACAAACATGGGTCATAATAAGAAAGGGTCGCAAAGTTGAACAGGGCCGGGTAGCTTACTATACCCCTCGTTCATATCCCCTAGTCATGCCTGATTTGGGCCGGAAGATGCGGGGGCAATCGACATCACGTAGGAAAACAGCATTTCCTCCAGAAATAATCTGGGATTAAGCGGATGATGCGCCAGCCGTCGTGTTGCATTCAAGGTACGCAAATAAGCCGCCAGCGCGCGTGGATCGATCTCCGATGCCAGTGATTTTATGGTGGCAAGCATATCCAGATGGTAGCGGATTTTTCCGGTAGTGCAAAAACTCATCAAATCATAGCACCATTTCTGCAACCAGTTGACCAGTGTGGGTAGATCCAGTTTCTGCATTTCCTCTGCCAGCACGATCGGGTTGAAGTTGCCCGGTGCGCTGATTTGCCTGATGAACGCCTCATGCCGCGCAAGATAATCGTCATCGTTGAATTCCAGCGCGGCCAATGGTGCGTAGCCTGCGGAAGCCAGACATGTCGCCGGATCTTTGACCCCCTGCTGTGCAAGCCAGGCAGTTGCCGTTGCGGGATCGGGTGCTGGCATTGGGATTTGGCGGCATCGGCTACGCAGGGTCGGCAGCAGATGTTGCGCGTGGTGCGTTACCAGAACGAACAATGTCAGCGGCGGCGGCTCCTCCAGATTTTTCAGCAAGGCATTGGCGGCGGCGGGGTTCATTGTTTCCGCCGGATGAATCAGGACAACTTTGTAGCCATTCTGATGACTGGATATATTAATGAAATCGGCAATGTCGCGGACTTGGGCAACGGTGATTTGTTTGCTGGGTTTTTTCTTGGATTTTGAACCACCGGGCTCCCCGGCAAAATCCGCGAGAGGTTCCATCTCGGCGCCCATTCCCGCGTCTGCGCCGCCCTCACTTGAACTGTTCTCGGATGATCCCGCCATTGCCATTAGTGCTTCCGGCTCGATCAGGCGAAAATCCGGATGACCGCCCTGTTCAAACCATCCGCAGCTTCGACAGTTCTCGCACGCATATCCTTCAATCGAGGGTTTTTCGCATAGCCAGAACTTCGCCAGTTGGCGGGCGAATACGAGTTTGCCGATTCCTTGTCTGCCCCTCAGCAACAAGGCATGGCCCAAGGACGCGCTGTCTTGCGTCAGCATTCGCCATGTCTCTTTTTGCCATGAGAATATATTGTTCATTAACAGATAGATATAATGATTTGATCAAGTGATTTCTTAACTTCTTCCAGAGGCTGGGTTGCATCTATCACACTTATACGCTGGGGAAATTTATGCGCCCGTTCCAGATAAGCGTCTCGTACCTTTTCAAAGAATGCATCCTGCTCTTTTTCGAACCGGTCAGCCGGTTTGATGGCATTTATCCGTTGCCTGCCTACTTCGACGGTCACATCGAAATAAAGCGTGAGATCGGGTTGAAATTTCCCTTGTACCCATTGCTCCAGACTATCGAGTTTCTGCATTGCCAGACCCCTGCCTCCCCCCTGATATGCAAAACTTGCGTCGGTGAAGCGGTCTGAAATCACCCAGTCGCCTCGCGCCAGAGCCGGAAAAATGACCTTATCCAAATGCTCCCGCCGTGCCGCGAACATCAGCAGCGCCTCGGTTTCCGCGTGCATTGTCCCATTATTGTCGAGCAGGAGTTCGCGTAAAGCCTCTCCTAAAGGGGTGCCTCCTGGCTCGCGTGTCACGACGACGGCTTTTCCCTTACTCCGAAGAATATTTTCCAGCCAGCTGAGATGGGTACTTTTGCCTGCGCCGTCCAAGCCTTCGAGCGTGATGAATTTACCGGGGATCATATTCGTGACGGAAAAAACCATTGTCCATTTTGCAGTGCAGTTTATCTTATACTCGAAGGCGGCAATAGCCCTTGCCTCATTTTGCTGGAAACCAATGAGGCGGAAACCATCATGACAATTGATTTATAATTGGAAACCTGCGCTAAAAGGTATACCATCAACGCAGGGAACCACTACCGCTGCCGTAGCGTTGGCATAGTTTCTCACGGAAGGTATAAAAGCACTCAGGAGCTTAACCATGGCTTACAATCGTAGCAGCTCATTGGCCCGGTATATCGGTTTGGTGGCGTTGATGTCCGGCATCTGCTTACCCACCGCTTATGCCGAGCCGGAACCGCAGGCGGCGAAGGAGGCATCCGAGAGTCGTTCTGTCAGCGAACCCTTGACGGATTTCGAGAAGATGGAATTGCACTATCGGCGCTATAGCACCGCCGCCAATAATATGGCTGAGTTAGTCAAACAGTTGAACCAGAAAATTCAGGATGTCTCCCTGGCCGCCAAGACCGTTGAAGCAAAAAACAATTCCCATAACAGGCGTCTGCTGGAAGAAAAATTACGCCAACTGGAAAATACCCGCACATCTGTCAGCCATCAGTATGCGCAGCTGCACTCGCAGATGCAAAATGAATATCGCAGCTACACCGCCTTGAGTAGCGACCTGAAGGCCCAATACAACCCGGGCAGCGACTCAAAGACCCCAACGGAAACCGCCACAGACATAAAAACCAAGCCTGTGAAGAAAGACTCAACGGCTAAAGACGCAAAAGCCAAGAATGCAAAGGCCAAGGATTTATCCAGCGAGCAAAAAATCAAGGAACCTCAAGCGGCAAACCTTCCCGCTAACGATCCGCAAATCCTGGACTTGGATACAGCGGAACTTAGGGCGAGGCGCGATGGACGAAAAAATTGAATCCAGCCCCCAGTCCCAACCTCCTCTGCTTCAGCACCGGTTTTAAGTCCTATCCTGCTAAGTTATTGACTTTCAATTAGATCCGGCGTGGGATAGTAGGTGTTTTGTCACGCCGGCTTGACCGGGAAGCCAGTCCAAACAAAATAATGACGTGCCTAGAAGGTCACTGGACGGGCCGAGCACCGGATCAATCATATTATCGTGAAATACCCCATACTTCAGCCAGACGCGCGTCACGGCCGCAATTACTGCGGTAGTACGAATAGCGAATCGGGTTCTTGATGTAGTAGTCCTGATGATATTCCTCCGCCGGATAAAACGTGGTAGCGGGCAATATTTCCGTTACGATAGGTTGGGTAAAACGGCCGGAGGCTGCCAGCTCTGCTTTGGATGTTTCGGCTTGCCGCTGCTGATCGGCATCATGATAGAAGATCGCGCTACGATATTGCGAGCCGTCATCGCAGAATTGACGGTTGGGTGTAAGCGGGTCGATGGTTGGCCAGAATGCCGTTAATAGCTTGGAGAAGCTCGTTTTCGCGGGATCAAAACGCACCTGCACCGCTTCGATATGTCCGGTTTTTCCCCCCGATACCTGCTTGTAGGTCGGGTTAACGGTCTTGCCGCCAATATAGCCTGACGTGGTGGATATCACGCCCGGTACTTTGTCGAAATCCGCCTCTGTGCACCAGAAGCAGCCTCCGGCGAAGGTGGCGATACCCACCGGTGATCCCGATGGAAGATCAATGTTTGCGAACTTGCTGCCCGTATCCGTGCGCGTGTCTGGCTGTCCGCATGCGGCTAACGCAGCGACCAACAGCACCAGCGCCAGCAGCGTGCCCCTGTGCTTTGGAGCGGTGGATTGAAAGCGAGCAGAATGATAACGAGTATGATCCTGGCCACTCATGATCAGGTCCTGAGTGCCGGTAGCGGTTGGCCTTTTAGGACAAACCGCAGGGCGAGCCCGTTATTGCACCAGCGCTCCCCGCGGGGAAGCGGTCCATCTTTAAACACATGGCCCTGATGCCCGCCGCAACGCGCACAGTGGTACTCAGTACGCGGCAAGATCATCTTGAAATCGCGCGTCGTGCCAACATGGCCCTCAATGGGCTGCGTGAAACTGGGCCATCCTGTGCCGCTTTCGTATTTATTTGCGCTATCGAACAACGGCAGGTAGCACGCAGCGCAGAGGTAAGTGCCTTTGCGGTCTTCCTTATTAAGCGCACTGCTCCCCGGCGGCTCGGTATCCTCCTTGAATAGCACATTGTAGGCTGCGGGCGAAACCAGGCCGCGCCATTCTTCATGCGGCTTTTTCAGAGGTTTGATGGAAATCGTACCGGATGAACTTGGCACGGTTGCACTACGGGAACATGCCGTGATCAACGGCAGTGCGGCCAGCGTGGCGAGACTTTGAAGTACGGCGCGTCTTTTCATAGGAATCTCCTCGCATTGCCAATTGGACCTTGAGCGCATGCTATGGTTCTTGGGAAGGAAATAGCATTTAAATCATCCGAGTCATTGCTCAAACTACGCAAAATGCAATCCCGTCGGATGCCATTTGCAAGAGGCGCAAAGAAGGTCTGATGAGCTGCGTGAACGGGAATCTTCACAATATCTTAACTAAAACAAAACAATTTCATCACATAAACTATGTTAAATGGGAGCTGGGCTTATCCATCCAAAAAAAGATGTGTCGTAATTATTGCGATGTATCCACCGCAAATTACGAACATAAAGCTTCCCGGCTTGCGCCAGGGAGGGATGAAGAAACCCGACTGCGCCGGGAAGGGAGAAACCTGCACGTGGCATTGAAATTCTTGTAAATTATTTTAGGAGAACTATCATGCGACATATCCGATCCCGTCTGCCATCATTCACCGCAGGAATTGTTTTTGCTCTTCTATCCATCCCCGCCTCGGCCGTTCCATTTACGGTGACCAATCTGGTAACCGATGATCAGACCATTAATACTGCACAGATCACCGATTCCGATCTCAAGAATGGATGGGGGCTCTCTTTCGCTCCAAGCGGTCCATTCTGGGTCTCCGCAAATGGTACCGGCACCTCGCCTTTATACAGCGTAAATCCGGTCAGCCAGGAAACCACCAAGCTGCCATTAACGGTTTCGATCCCCGGTAGTGGCGTAACCGGGCAAGTATTCAATAGTAGCTCATCTTTCAACGATAATCGCTTTTTATTCGTAACCCAAGATGGCACGGTTGCCGGCTGGCGGCCGGCTTTGGGCACCACAGGACTTATACCAGCTGAAACCATCGTGCCAACGTCAACAGCAAATCTCTATACAGGTGCGGCCATTGGTAGCGTTTCAGGGAACAATTACCTCTACGCCGCCGACTTTAAATCCGGCATGATCGATGTTTACAAGGGCACCGCGGCGGCACCCGCATTGACGGGTACGTTTACCGACCCGGGGCTTCCCTCTGGATACGCGCCTTTCAATATTCAGAATCTTGACGGGTCGCTCTATGTCGCCTATGCACTGCGTGATAACGCTACTAACGATGAAGTTGCGGGACCTGGATTGGGTTATGTCGATAAATTCACCTTGAATGGCGATTTTGTGGGACGAGTCGCGTCAACCGGCACGCTGGATGCGCCATGGGGGATGGCGGTTGCACCAGCCTCTTTCGGCGACATGGCGGGTAACCTGCTGGTGGGTAATTTTGGTGATGGCCACATCAACATTTATGATTCGACTACTTTTGCGTATCTGGGACAAGTGCTGGATGCCAATAATCAACCGGTCGCAATCGATGGTTTATGGGCTATTTCACCGGGAAATGACACATTGGCCGGGAGCAGCAGCCTATTGTACTTTACCGCGGGACCCAACGATGAGACCCACGGGGTATTAGGTGTTCTGACACCGGTACCGGAACCATCGGCTTATGCGATGATGCTTGCCGGGCTGGGAATGCTGGGGTTGCTGATCAGACGCCGTACCCTGGGATAGAGACGTTAATATCCTGATAAATCAAATATATCATATATCTAACCGCTGGTAAAAAGAGTACAATCGAGGCTGTCCGTTGCACATCGCAAGGTACTTGACTTTATTTTTTAATGGCCTATTATGTAAAGTGTTGGATGAGTAGTTCCTCTCCTTTGTAAGTGGAAACTATAAACCCGAACCCGTTCATGCGGTTTCGGGTTTTTTTTATGGACGGACTATCGATCGGAAATTTACGGAGCCTGACCCAACACGCATGGCAAACCGATGTCACGCAGCATCAAAGAGAATATCGCTATGCTGCGAATCTTATTTGCGATGTCCGAGCACCAGCCCCGCGATTTCTACCCCAATACCGAGAGCGAAAAGAAGTGCGCCGATCCAGATGTTTTCGGGTGCGAGAAACATCAGTACACCCCCCAGAATAAGCAGTGCGACGGACAAGAATCGTTTTGCGCGAGGGTTTCTGATCATGGCTGCAAAGAAACACTTCAGGCAGACAATCTAATTGTAGATTCAAATCAGGAAAATACTAGTGAATAGAACTATTTCGTTGTCAATATATGCATTTTGCCCAATCCATAGCAGCTCCATCTACATAATCGAAACAGAGAAGCATGTTGGGAATACTACCGGTTGCAGTCACTTCCTGTAGAGAATTATGCATTATTATTGCCACTGCCAAATGACGAACCTCGTCTCGAAACCTCAAGACGAAGTTCGTTACCTGCATACGCTCTAAGGAAACCGGAATTCACGCCTTTTGAAATCGCCAGTAAAGCGTTGAAGCGGACTGTCCGGTGTTCCTGCTTGATGAAATCGTACTCTACTTACATTCCCCACGCGCATTTCAACCGTTAAGCGCTCAAGATTCCAGTTATCCCCAAAAGCGCCGCCACCAAAAGTCGTATCAAGGCGAATCCCTATGACGTCATTGAATTGCGTACTCGCTGGCAGATCCAAGCCAACATCTTGGCGCGAATGGTCGATCCAACGCCTTCCTTTGTTTACGTTTGGAAAATCAATCGTCGTTCCATCTCTGAAAAGCACAGCTACATGGACGTTGTCATTGCCACCTCTCAAATCGTCGCCGCCGGTCTTGAACTTCACCACTAGTTCGGCATGGGCTGCGTCGATTACGGGAGGGATTTTGGGAACATATTTCTTGTCGACGAAGTAGGCGAGCCACTTCTTATCCATTCTCTCAAGATAATGCCAGCGCTTAGCATCCAGATCAGGCGCGAGTGTCAACGTTTCATTTGGAAAATTAGGATCATAAATTTGAATACGAAAATCTTCTTTGTGATCTCCCAGGTCGCCTTTATAGCGGCCCATATGGTATCCAATCGCCAATACCTGATGATCACCTGCGCAATCGTCCCCACAGCTTCTAAGTCCCAATGGAGCGGGCTTGTTCGAGTCAATTAATTGCCGCAATTCGTCGATTCGACCTCCGGCCTTAGCCTCCAATCCCCAATTGAAGAATTCATCATTCCGTGCGCCAAATGGGTTAAACGTTAGCTCCGTCCATTTATCTGCATTTGGAAAAACAGACTCTTGCTGCCGACCATAGATATAACTCTCTAACATAGTACTCTGAGCCGGTAGATAAGTTTGCACCGGGACAGGTATATGCGCATTAAAGTAATCGAGAGCTGAATAAACCATTCCCCCACATAAGCCACCAAATGTGATATCGAAAACGGGAGTAACATTGATAAATTCATTTGCGAATTTGAATCCATCCCGCCTTGATTCGAATGTTGTCATTGTGGGTGCTGACAAGATATGCACCTCAGTGGTACGCGTACCCGTACCATTCTTCTGAATAACGAATAAATCGCGCCTCGCCGCGACTCCGAACGCAAACCTGCCATCTGTCTCATGAAGTGCTGTTCCTGTCTGCACTATAAAACGTTGATAATTACTTTCTGCGGACAGGATATGCACCTCGGTGGTATGCGTGCCTGTACCGCTCTTCTGGATAACGAATAAATCACGGTTCGCTGCAACGGCGAACGCAAACCTGTCATCTGTCTCTTGGAGTGCTGTTCCTGTCTGCACTATAAAACGTTGATAATTACTTTCTGCGGACAGGATATGCACCTCGGTGGCATGCGTGCCTGTACCGCTCTTCTGGATAACGAATAAATCACGGTTCGCTGCAACGGCGAACGCAAACCTGTCATCTGTCTCTTGAAGTGCTGTTCCTGTCTGCACTATAAAACGTTGATAATTACTTTCTGCGGACAGGATATGCACCTCGGTGGCATGTGTGCCTGTACCGCTCTTCTGGATAACGAATAAATCACCGTTCGCTGCAACGGCGAACGCAAACCTGTCATCTGTCTCTTGAAGTACTGTTCCTGTCTGCACTATAAAACGTTGGTAATTACTCTCTGCGGACAGGATATGCACCTCGGTGGTATGCGTGCTTGTGCCGCTCTTCTGGATAACGAATAAATCACCGTTCGTTGCAACGGCGAACGCAAACCTGTCATCTGTCTCTTGAAGCGCTGTTCCTGTCTGAACTGAAAACAATTGATAATCGGCCATTACGAACTCCTTCCCTAGTGTGTAAACATTACAAGATTCGGCTTTTGCACAGTGACAATGCTCCTGGAAGCAAATCTCATCAATAGCTAATTTCACACATAGGTCTTACTAAAACCATTATTTGACATGGACTAAATTTCTAATTCTTTACATGAAGCCGTGCCACCAGCTCGCCGCGCGAGCGTACACCTAGCTTGCGAAAAATGGATTGCACCTGGTTGGCGACCGTATGCTCGCTCGTTCCTCTACGCTGCGCGATATCGGCGTTGGTGGATCCGGCAATCATGAGAGCGGCCACTTCGCGCTCGGTCTCGGATAGATTCGCGATGTGCCGGGTATTAACCAGGGGATAGTTGCCTGTGAGCAGCCGTTCTCCCACAACCGAGGTCTCGGCCAGCTTGCGCCTCAATCCGCTTGGCGCGAAGAATGCCACCAGTTCGGTCCGGGAAGCCATGCCCAGCTTATCCTGCGCACGGGCGGTGCAGTTGGTGATGGCCGAGTCCGAGAGTCCCAGCGTATACGCTATTTCCTTCGAGGCATGCCCCAGCCCCACATACTCGGCGACTTGCCGCTCACGTATCGTCAAGCCGCGCGGATCGGGGTGAGCGGGATCGTTTTTGACGGCCACGACAAAACGGCGTCCGTCGCTATCGAAGCGAT
This sequence comes from Nitrosospira sp. NpAV, assembly GCF_000832065.1. Taxonomy (GTDB): domain Bacteria; phylum Pseudomonadota; class Gammaproteobacteria; order Burkholderiales; family Nitrosomonadaceae; genus Nitrosospira. Next base: position 61,912 of record NZ_JXQM01000021.1, read on the forward strand.
CGATCATCGACCAGCGCCCGCTGACCAGGCCTTCCCAATTCCCTAATGCTTCATCCACTTCCATTCGTCCCGCATGAGTCCGCGACCGCTCGATACGGCGGACAGTTTCACGCAGATTCTCCCTGGCGTCATTGTCCTTTGCAGGCCCCCGGGCGTCGTGCAGGCTACCGCCCGAATCGAATATCGCCTCGACTTCGGGTGAATCGACGGTGAGAGCGGCGGCCTTGCTGCGCAACCGGATCGCTGCCCCCACATGTGCGGCGATCTTGGGCCAGCGCCGTCTTTCCTCTTCGGTCGCTCTCGACGTTTCCTTGAGCAGCATTCCAATCGATACCCCACTGCTTACACCCGACTGGCAATTGATGACCAACAGGTCTTGCACCCGGCCTCTGAGCAGTTTCATGAACATCTTGTGCATGTCCGGCAACCGGGGAAACACGAGCTCACTCGCTGTCGCAATGACAACGCCCGTGCGATAGGTCAGATCCAGGGATTTCTCCGTTGACAGGGCATGGGACATGCGTGCAGCATAGATCAGCGCCTTGGAGGTGCCTTCGGAAAAACTGCCCAGGGAGAAAGAAGTGGGAGTGCAATTGAAGGTCCAACCAACGGGCTCGCTGCCACGGGCGAGGATCGGCGATGCCCGGTCCAAGACCCGTTTCAACCAGACGGAATCGGTGTCTTCCAGGGTGTAGCTTTCTTCGACGAGAGAAACCCAATCGGCGCGCCTGCTGCTCAATTGGCACCGTTGGGCCCAGGATGGCCAGTCCGGAATAGGGAACTTCGAAGCTGGACCTTCAGGCTATCGATCCAACGGACAGAACCTGCAAGCGTCATGCTGGCGAAAGCCGGCATCCAGCAGCGTGTGGCGTCTGCCTGCCAATTTAGGCTGGATTCCGGGTCAAGCCCGGAATGACGGGATTCATGGTCTTTTCTCATGACATCGATAGTGGATTTGTGGATTCGTACAAAGCTCATCTTTAACATAGTTGATGAGAATGGGATGTCAAGGTTGTTTCTACCTAAATAGCGCTGGAATCTGAGTATGGGCCGCCCGTTTTTTCGACTGCGGTAAAATGCGCATCTTTCTCAAATTTGCTCCATGAAAAAATCTTCTGCCACATCCAAGGTGGACGCTGCGCGGCGTCTAGCCAATCTGCCAAAACCCGTTTATCCGGAAGATCTGCCGGTGGTGGCACGGCGTGACGAGCTCATGCGCGCGATTCGGGGAAATCAGGTGGTGATCGTGTGCGGCGAAACCGGTTCGGGCAAGACGACGCAGTTGCCAAAAATATGCCTCGAACTCGGGTGCGGGGTGGCGGGGATGATCGGGCATACGCAGCCGCGGCGCATCGCGGCGCGCACGGTGGCGGCGCGCATCGCTTCTGAACTCAAGAGCCCATTGGGCCACGCGGTGGGTTACAAGATACGTTTTTCCGACAAGGTAAGCTCGGGCACTTATATCAAGCTCATGACCGACGGCATTCTGCTAGCGGAAACCCAGGGCGACCCTTCCCTGCTCGCCTACGACACTATCATCATCGATGAGGCGCATGAGCGCAGCCTCAACATCGATTTTCTGCTCGGCTATCTCAGGCAGCTATTGCCCAAGCGACCGGAGCTGAAGCTGATTGTCACTTCCGCCACCATCAACGCGCAGCGTTTCTCGGCGCATTTCAACGATGCGCCGGTGATTGAAGTATCCGGCCGAATGTACCCGGTGGAAGTGCGTTATCACCCTGTCGGCCTGGATCAGAATAAAACCCGGGATGGAGACAAAGAAGATGAAGGCGATCTTGAGCAGGCCATTCTTGATGCGGTGGACGAAACCAGCCGTTCGGGCGCAGGTGATATTCTGATTTTTCTCCCTGGCGAGCGCGAAATCCGGGAGACCGCCGAGGCATTGCGCAAGCATGCGTTCAACAGGCCCGGCTCGGGTCATGGTGCAGGCGTGGGCGCCGAGATTCTGCCGCTATTCGCGCGTCTGTCATACGCCGAGCAGGAGCGCGTATTCAAGCCCGGCGGCTCCAGCGTGAGGCGCATCGTGCTGGCCACCAATGTGGCCGAGACATCGCTTACCGTGCCCGGCATTCGCTATGTGATCGACACGGGGTTGGCGCGTCTCAACCGGTACAGTTACCGCAACAAAGTGGAACAGCTGCAGGTGGAAAAGATCTCGCGCGCTTCCGCCAACCAGCGGGCGGGACGTTGCGGGCGGGTGATGAGCGGGATATGTATCCGCCTCTATACGGAAGAAGATTATCTGGCTCGTCCGGAATTTACCGACCCCGAAATTCTGCGCTCGTCGTTGGCCGCGGTGATTTTGCGCATGAAGTCTCTAAAAATCGGCGAAGTCGAGAATTTCCCGTTCCTGGAACCCCCTCTTCCGCGCATGATCGCGGATGGCTACCAGTTGTTGGCGGAACTCGGTGCGGTGGACGACACGGTGGACAGCGGTAAGATGCTAACCCGCATAGGCTGGCGGCTGGCGAAATTTCCGATCGATCCCAAAATAGCACGCATGATATTGGCAGCCAAGGATGAGAATTGCCTGAGTGAAGTGCTCATCATTGCTTCCGCCTTGAGCGTACAAGAGCCGCGTGATCGGCCATTCGAGCGGCAGGAAGCGGCGGACCGGGCACATCAGCGATTTCAGGACGAGCGCTCCGATTTTCTGGGCTATCTGAAGCTGTGGGATTTCTATGACGAGTTATTAAAGCATAAAAAATCCGGCCGCAAGCTGATGGCGCAATGCCAGGAGAATTTTTTGTCCCATCGCAGGATGCGCGAATGGCGTGAAATTCACGGCCAATTGCATGCGCTGGTGATGGAAATGGGGCTCAGGCCCAATCAGGTTCCCGCCGGTTACGACGAAATTCACCGCGCGCTGCTGGCGGGGCTGCTCGGCAATATCGGCTTCAAGACCGAGGAGGACGGCGAGTATCTGGGTGCACGCGGGATCAAGTTTTCCATTTTCCCCGGCTCCGTGCTGAAGAAAGCCAAGCCGAAATGGGTGGTAGCCGCGGAGCTGACCGAAACCACAAAGCTCTACGGACGCTGCGTGGCGAAAATCGATCCGCTCTGGGTGGAAAGAATCGCAGGCGGGATATGCAAAAAGCATATTTTTGATCCGCATTGGGAAAAACAGCCGGCGCAGGTAACGGCCTACGAACGGGTGACTTTGTACGGCCTTACGGTAATGCCGAAACGGCGGGTTTATTACGGAACCATCAATCCGAAAGAAGCGCGTGAAATTTTTATCCGTTCGGCGCTGGCAGCGGGGGAATACGTCACCCAGGCACCGTTCTTCGAGCATAACCGCAAGCTGATCGCCACCGTGGAAGCGCTGGAACACAAGGCTCGCCGCCAGGATGTACTGGTGGACGAAGGGGAAATTTTCTCCTTTTACGACGCCATTGTCCCGAATGGCATCTGCAACGGTGCGGAATTCGAGAAATGGCGCAGGCAGGCGGAGCGGGACAATCCGCGCCTGCTTTATCTTACCCGGGAAATCCTGATGCGCCACGCGGCGAACAGCATTACCGGGGAACAGTATCCTGACAGCATCGTCGCGGAGGGTACCGATTTGCCGGACGGGGTTGCGCTGCCGCTTGCCTATCGCTTCGATCCGGGACACCTACTGGACGGCGTGACCGTCACCGTGCCGTTGCCGCTGCTCAATAAGCTGGATACGGCACGATTCGACAGGCTGGTTCCCGGCTTGATTCGCGAGAAGATTACCTGGTATCTGAAGGCGCTTCCCAAGCAGATACGCCGCCACGTGGTGCCGATACCGGAGTTTGTGACCCGGTTTCTGGAAAATGAGGATTCAAGCATTACCGCGTCGCACCCATCCCCGCTCCTGCCCACATCTCTGGCCGATGCGTTATCCCGATTTGTTCAGGCCAAAACCAGGGTTGCCGTTCCGCAAGATGCGTGGCGAGATGAAGAACCACCGCCTCACCTGCTGATGAATTACAAAATAGTCGACGATGCGGGGCAGGAGCTGGCGATGAGCCGCGATCTCTCGCAGCTCAAGGCGCAGCTCGGCCGGGCGGCGCAGTTGACATTCTCGCGGGTGGACCCGGGGGAGCGCCTATCGATCGAACGCGACGATGTGAAATGTTGGGATTTTGGCGATTTGCCCGAAGAGATCGCTTTTACGCGCGCAGGCAAAAAACTTACCGGTTACCCGGCGCTGTCGGAGCGCGAGGGGAAAGTGGCTATCCATTTGTTCGATACGCGCGAGCTGGCTCGAGGCAGCATGCGCGGCGGGGTGCGGCAGCTGCTGCGGTTTGAGCTCAAGGAGCAGCTAAAGCAACTGGAAAGGAATTTGCCGGGATTGAACCAGGCGGCCTTGCAATTGCAAACCCTCATCAATCCCGGCATGCTCAAGGAAGACATGCTGAATGCTATCGTGGACCGTGCCTTTATTGCGGACGATGCGCTCCCGCGTGGCGAAAAAGATTTCATCGCACAGCGGCAGCGAGCAAGGGTGCGCCTACCCGCCGTGACCGAGGCCGTTACGCGGATCGTGCAAAACGCCGCCAATGAGTGCCAGCCGCTGCTGATGAAATTGTCCATGGCTGGCGGGAGTTTTACGAAATCCAGAGGTGATCTCGCGGGTCAACTGCGTCTGCAACTGGATAAGCTGGTTTACCCGGGATTTCTGGGCGCCACGCCATGGGACCGGTTGCAGCATCTGCCGCGTTATTTGAAAGGCATGGCTCTGCGGCTCGACAAATACCTCGCCAATCCGGAGCGCGACAGCCGCCATGGCGGCGTTGTCGCCGGGTTGTGGAATCAGTACGAGCAACGCCTGGAGCGGCATCGCAAGGCTGGAATCAACGACCCTATTCTCATCGAATTCCGCTGGCAGATCGAAGAATTGCGCATCTCGCTATTCGCCCAGGAATTGAAGACGCCCTACCCTGTTTCCGTCAAGCGGCTGCAGAAATTATGGGAAGAAATACGAGCCTGAAAGCACGCCGGCATCCTACCGGTAGCCCGCATAGCGTATTATCGCTCAAGCTGCTCCCAAGCTAAATCAGAGCAGGCTGACGTGCTGAGCTTTCCTTATCGGACAAAGTTTCAAGCCATATCTGAATATCGGTTTTAGCCTGTTCGATCAATGCGATAAAACCTGCTATCGCACCGGCCGCATCCGGTGAAACGGTCTTTTGCGACAGCTTGAACGATTGCTTGCCCAGCAACCTGGAGTCCTCGCGTGAAAAAGCACTTACCGCCAAGCTCATCAAAACGTGAGAACTATTCGCCGCCTCGAATTGCTGTTCGAATTGCATCAGCTGTATTTGCAACGTGAAGGGCTGCATCCCGGCGATAATTAATTGTCGCTCCAATAATAAGGGCAACGGCGCTTCCCAGCGATCCCGATGATAATAGCGGATGATGGTGGCATCTTCATAAAGCAAGCGGTAGCGTATCCGTTCATCCCACAGCCAGACCGGTGCATCCAGCGAAATCATGACGCTGTCAATAATCCGTTCCGCACCCGGGCCAAGATCGTGACTGACCGGCGACTCGCGCTTGGAACCAATACTGCAGGCGGAAATGGTTATGCTCATGGCCACTGCCAGTAGATTCTTCATGAATCGGTTCATGGCGACCCCTTGAAGTTCGGCTCGCCAGGTGCGTACGGGAGTGGCTCGGCCCCAAGCAAAAAGGCTTGCGGTTCCGTCTCCAGCATCGTCGCTACGCGATCGAAGCGGCGTGTAGCAGCTTGAATTTGCAACATTAACGTGTTGGCTCGGGGCAAGGTTGTTTGCAACAGTTGCCGACCGACAAAAGTGCCTGTCTGCATCAATTCACCCGACTGTTTGGAAAGCGCCACCAGTTCTTGCCGCATTTGGCTGCTCAACTGTTTGAATTCGCCTGTCAACCCATTCACCTCGGCTAGCGTGCGCCGGGCATCCGCCGTTAACGACGGAACTTGAGCGAGCGCTTTACTGGCTTCATCCTGCAATGCGTTGAATCGTCCGGTGGCGGATTCGACATTGATCAGGATCCGTTCTGCATGTCGGACGTTGTTTTCATTCAACAGCCGATTCAGGCGGAGCAGCAGTTCATGGGTTTCATTGACCGTACCCTCGCCGGACACCGATAACCGGTCGATGAGCGAAGGCTTGATCGGAATGCTGTTCTCAGGATCATCGCCATTCAGCAGCGGTTCGGGATTATCACCGCTATCCTTGAGCGCGATTAGCGTTAAGCCGGTAACGCCCTGAAGTTCCAAAGTCGCATAAACGCCACGGGTAAACTGCACAGCGTTATCGATTTCCATCGGTACAACGATAAGGTCGGGATTGTCCGGGGCGAAACGCACGGCGGTCACTTTGCCTACCGCTATGCCACGATAATAAACGGTGGAACCGGCCTTTAGCCCGGTCACCGAATCGCGGGTCTCGGCAATATAAGTTTTGGTTTGCTGCTGGACATCGCCCAGCCAGATAATAATGATCACAATCCCGGAGATCAGTGTGACCATAAATAAGCCGGTGATCAACGCATGGCTGTCTTTACCATGAAGAGCCTCCATTGAGGTGAATATTCGTTGTGCGCGGTGATTATGAAAAAATTCCTGGATAAAAGGATGGTCGCAGGCGAGCACCTTATCCAATGTGTCGAAGGCAACTAGGCGATGGTCCGCCAGCACCGCGACTTTAGTGCACAGGTCTCTTAGAATATCCAAGTCATGCGTGACCATAACCACGGTGAAATCGAGCTCTTGATGCAGTTGCCGCAACAAGGATACGAAATCCTCGCTGGCGATAGGATCGAGGCCGGAAGTCGGCTCGTCCAATAACAGTAATTCTGGCTCCAGAATCAGCGCCCGGGCCAGTGCGACCCGTTTGACCATGCCACCCGATAATTCGGAAGGCTCGCGCATGGCATCATGTGCGTTCAGTCCAACCATGCCCAGTTTCATGCACACCATTTGGCCGACCAGGTCTTCGTCATCAATGCCCAACTCTCGCAGCGGAAATGCGATATTGTCGAACACGTTCAAGGCGCTGAACAAAGCGCCACCCTGGAATAACACACCGGTATGATTGCGCTTCTTCCTGCATTCGACCCCGGAGGTTTCCTGTATCAGTTCGCCTAAAACTCTCAGTTTTCCCTGACTGGGCGTTTCCAGACCAATCATTTCGCGCAGTAGGGTCGTCTTGCCGCTGCCGGAGGCCCCTACGAGAGACATTATTTCGCCCTTCTCGAGACACAGGCTGATATCCTGATGAATCAATTGTTCACCGAAATAGGTCCAAATGTGTTCCAGTTCTATGGCGCACGGCTTTTTCATGGGAACCCCACATTCCTGAACAGAATGGAAAACACGGTATCGGTAAGAATCACCACGGTAATGGCGGTTACCACGGCACGAGTGGTTTCATTGGCGAGGCTTTCAGTATTCGGCTTGATGAGAAAACCGAAATGGCAGGAGATCATCGCGATCATCATGCCAAACGTCATTCCCTTGCCCAAACCGATATAAAAATTGGCGATCGGCACCGCCGTGGGCAGGTGATCAAGAAATTGCCGATAGCCGATATCCAAAGTCAGGTGTGCCGAAACCATGCCGCCGATAAGGGCTAGCGTATCGGTCCAGACGATCAGTAGCGGTAAGGCGAGGGACAGCGCGATGACTTTGGGCAAAACCAGCCGCATCGAATGGGAAACACCCAATGCCGACAGCGCGTCCAGTTCTTGGGTAACGCGCATGATACCAATTTCGGCAGTCATCGCTGAACCGGAGCGGCCGGCGATCAGAATGGCTGTAAGCATCGGCCCCAGTTCGCGTATGATACTGAGTCCGAGCAAGTCGATAATATAGATTTCCGCACCGAACCGTTGCAGTTGCAACGAAGACAGATAGCTTATCGATAAGCCTACCAGAAAGCCCACTAGTGCCGTGATGCCTAGGGCGTTGGCGCCGGTTTTGTAAATGGTTAACGATATTTCTTTATAAGGTGCGGCGCGTGGATGCCGCAAAAGATAAACACTATCGAGGATCAACCGGCCAAACAAGGTCACCCAGGCGCGGAAATGACGATAAAAACCCTGTAGCCACATTGGCTTGAAACGCAATGCCTTAACAAAATCCAGCAACATCGAATGGGGTACTGGAATATTACGACCATGCCAATGGGCAAATAACCGCTGGTGTTCCGGGCGCATGATCAATCCAACCGGCAATTTTTCGCCCCAAGCCTGCCAGAGTAGAAAAGCCGCCGCGCTGTCCAGCCGTTCGATGTGGCTGATATCCCACTGTTTATCCTTGGCTTTACCCAGGCTTTTAATCGTCCGACGTAAATCAGGGGATGCCGCTAGCGTACGCAGAATCCATGGACCTTCCAGCATGATCAGGTTACCGCCGAACTCCTCTGGAAGGACCAGAACAGGCTCATCAGCACCATGTAAGTTACTGTCAGTCATAAAACGCTCATACAGGGACGGCATTTATTTCAATTGATCGTCGATCGACAAAACCTTACTGCCCGATAAATTGAAGAATGCTGTTTTCTAAGCTCATCTGTGTTAATAGTAGACGATTTGCTTTAGAAAATCCGGACAAAGTCCAGCAAGACGGAGCGTAGATAAGTCAGTCCAAAACGCCTGCATATGCTTTGTTCGAAATTCGGTAGGTTTAATGGACTAGAAACGCTTCAGCGTGACGCCGGAACCGGTATCCAGCGTATTTAACCACGCCGCGATTTGCGAGAGGTTTTCTCCCGCGACGTATCGCCCGTGATTTCTGGGCGATACGTTTCCCACACTTCATTGTATTATTTGCTAGGCTTCACGAGTATCGCGTTTCTTCCTGATCCGGGGAGGATGGATCATCCTCAATTGGGGGAGGGGTTGTTACTGGTAATTCACTCTGCGATAGTTTGCCGTTAGATGATATTCGCCGCCGGGAGCGATTTCCACCACATCCAGGTCGGCGTTGGCAGTTTCGACACACAGAAAGCGCTCGTAATCATCATCCTTCAAGTCGCCCATTTCCGCCGAGATTTTTGCCCACGGATTCCACACCACGGCGGTATTGCTGCCTTGGGAGGTAATGCGAATCCTGCGGTCTAGTACGACGTCATCGATTATCAGCTCACCTTGAGCCTTCCGATAGATACGGTCGACTTCTGCGCCGATGGATACCGCGCCGGCCTGAAGCTTGTGGGTAGCGTTATCGGCTTTATCGATGTATTCAAGCCCATCCAGCCCCAGAACGGCCGTTTGATCGATATGCCCGACCTTGAAGTAGGTGTGAAATGCCTGGGTTATAAAAAACGGCTGCTTATCGGTATTGGTGTTGCGTGTGGTTAATTCCAGATTCAGCGAATCTCCGATCGTAATCTCCAGCGAGAGGTTGAACGAATGCGGCCAGATCACCCTTGTTTCGGGCGTATCGACCAATCCCAAGGTAACGATGGTGTCGCCATCTGCGGTAACGCCTGTCCGTACCACGTTCCAGAAACGATTTCGCACAAAACCATGCGCGGGGCGGCCGAGTCCATCGGGGTCGGGACCGAACCACGGCCAGCAAATCGGGACGCCTCCCTTGATGGCCTTGCCAGGCTGGTAATATGCCATTTCACTGAGGAACATGAGGTTGTGCGAATCATTGGCGGGCTGAAAAGAGAGAACCTGTCCCGCGTAGACCGAGATAACGGCGCTGGCTTTGTCGTTATCGATTTTGATAAAGGGGAATCCGCCCTTACCTTCGACGAATTTAAGTTGATCATCAATAGCATACTCGGCATTCAGTTGTTCGATATTCATAATTTCACTATTTCTTGCTAAAAAAAATCATCATAACACGCCAGGATTGTTGCCGGGGGCGGCATAGGGGCTTGCCGGCGATCAGCCGCACCAGGTGCTGCGTGCTATCGCAGCAAAATCAGTCTTGGAATTGCGTCCGGACCTGTCCATACGATAGCATTTTGCCCGAACTCCCTGCCGAGCGCTCGTGACGTTTCAAGATCGAGTCCGAGCACAAAGTAACTTTTCTCTGCCGGCCATGCACCAGAGGGGTCGCAGCCCTTTCCCTCCAGGATCGGGCCTGCCTGGGCCAGGCAGGCCAGTTTGTCGCGCAGACGCATGCAAGCGGCAAGGTTATGCGCATGATTTTGCGGCACACTGAATGGGTTGCAGGCGGTGATGAAAGCCGCACAGCGATGATCCGATGCGGCGAGAAGCCGCGATAGCGGCTCGGAATATTCATCAATCCGCAGGGCGATTGTACCAGTACCGAATCCCGCCGCTGCTGTTACTCGATACCTGGTTGCGCGGTAAGCAGCGATCAGGTCCGGAGAAATTTCAGATTGTGTCAAAAGTAAGATTTCGTATGACGTTGCATGGGTTCCCGGCAGCAAAAACATTTGGCGGGATATCCCGGGTGACCACACTGCCCGCCCCGATAGTGGTACCGCTCCCAATCGTTACGCCGGGATTGATAATTACGCCACCGCAAATCCAGACGCTATCTTCGATGGCGATGGGTTTGGCGGCCTCCAGGCCCTTATTGCGTTCTTCCACGGCCAATGGGTGCGTTGCGGTATAGATCTGGACATTCGGCCCCAGGAACACATTGTTGCCAATAGTCACTTTCGCGCAATCGAGAATGGTACAGTTGAAATTGGCATAAAAATTATCACCGATGCGGATGTTGTATCCGTAATCGCAGTAAAATGGGGGTTCGATTTCAGCCTGCCCGCCCAACGCGCCCAGCAGCTCTTTCAACATGGCAACACGCTTTCCGATTTCGTCCGGAAGCGTGTCGTTGAATACTTTAAGCAATCTTCGGGCTCGTTTTCTTTCGTTACGCAATAACTCATCGCTGGATCGATATAACCGTCCCGTACTCATCTTATCTTTTTCCGTCAGCTGAGCCACCTTTATCTCATGATTTCAAGCCAACGGCGGGAAATTTGAATCCGTTTCGTGAACTCCGGCAGGCTGCCAGCATTGTTGTCACCGTTGTTGTCAACTGCGGAGCATCTTATTCGTTGATATAAAATCAGAGTATCGATCTCTCGAATGGTCACCGTTACATGGAATTGCGGATCAATTCAGTTGCATTATGCAATCGATCTATTATACTTTCATTGTGCAACTGATCGCGGACAGGAACGGCTATTATCTGGCTAGCGGGATGTTGAATGTTTGAGTTTCGGGTATCGAATACTATAAGATAGAAGTTCTGAGTCCGCATATCGGATAGTATATATACCTAACCCAGTCTCTAGTAAGACAATGAAATCTGTGACGGTGAGTTTTTTCCATGGGAATAAGACAAAAATCGGCTCAACCCTAGTGTTTTTGCCGGTTTGGCTCCGACGCTCAAAAGCGTGGAACCGGGCAAACGTAGACCAGGAGGAGTAATCAATGATGATCAAGCAAGCGATGCAGGCCGGTGTATCGGTCATTACCGTCGTCATGGCGCTTTATTGCGGCGCCGCGGTTGCGCATGGGAAAGTGGCTATGGAAGAAGATACATGCATGCGCCGGCTCGGCGACAACAGCATGGTGCATTTAAGCGCTTACCAGCCACAGCATGAGCCAAGCGACCAGTACTGCACAGAGATACCCAAAGAAGGCAATACTTTTCTGGTGGTGGATCTCGTCGACCAGGCGCTGCGCGATATTCCGATAGGAGTAAGGGTAGTGAGAGGAACCAGCGAGGCGGAAGATGAGACGGTGACATATTTACGCCCGAGCTATCACCCTGATGGAGTGATCAGGGGAGAGACCAGCCTGGATCAGGGACTCTATACGGTATTTATTACTGGAGAGTCGGTGCCTCCCGTTCACTATCAGTATCCATTGCGGGTAAAGATGGTCAATTATGCGAATGTTTTTCGTGCCTCGATAGGGCCACTGATCGCCATGCTGCTGTTGACCCTGTTCACTTACAAGGTCATGAAATCAAAGCGCGTACAGAATTGGCGATCTTCCCGTCGCTCATAGGCGATTGAGGAGTATGTTCACATTGCCATTTGTGTTGAGAGCTGCCGAGAAAGATCGGTTTCGGTTTTAGCCGCCACAATGTCCGGAGCGTCCGGAGCCGGGCGCCAGACCGGAAAAGCAATCGTGGAACAGAAACCGCGGTATGGGGTGGCTGCTGGGTCCGTGGTCAGCGATAATAAAAGGTCCGGTCATGAGTAAGAAGGACAACGAAAAGAAAACGAACGAGCCACTGCCGCCGGAGCTATCCAAAAAAGACTATGAGGAGACGCTCTACAGACTCCAGGTTGAGCTCGTCAAGCTGCAACGGCACTTTATCAAGTGCGGCGACAAGATTCTGATTATCTTCGAAGGGCGAGATGCGGCCGGCAAAGACGGCACCATCAAGCGCATCGTTCAACATCTGAGTCCGCGCGAAACGCGCGTCGTGGCGCTTGGCAAGCCTTCGGACAGAGATCGCAGTTCATGGTATTTTCAGCGTTATACCCCATATCTGCCCGCGGCACAGGAACTGGTGTTGTTCAACCGCAGCTGGTACAACCGGGCGGGGGTGGAACCAGTAATGGGTTTTTGCACGGACACCGAGTATGATGAATTCATGACCTCGGTGCCGGAGTTCGAACATATGCTGGTCCGCTCGGGCGTTAAACTCATGAAGTACTATCTCGACATCAGCAAATCGGAGCAGGCGGAGCGGTTGGATGCTCGCAAGAAGGACCCGCTCGCGCAATGGAAGATCAGCGCGCTAGACGAACATGCAATCAAGAAATGGAAGGAATACAGCCTGGCACGCGACAAGATGTTGGCCCATACCCATAATCTCACGACACCATGGACAATAGTCCATGCCGACGATAAGCAGTTGGCGCGCATCAACATCATCAAGGATCTCCTCAGCCGCCTCGATTATGAGAATAAAGACGAACGGCTGGTCATGCCGGACAAGCGCATCGTGATGGAATTTGAGATTTCATTTATTGAGCACGGTGTGCTGGCGTCGTAATCAACCCGGAGTTGCCGCCAGGCCAAAGTTCAACCCCCATGGTGCCGTCGGCGCCTGATCGCTATTCGTAGCCGCACCTTCACAAGTCATCATCGGAGTTATCGCTGCATGGATTATTGCAATAATGTTGCAATGATCATGGTCTACAATTGCTAATGGAGAGACAAAAAATGAGACGAATACAGCGGTTTCCGGGTCAGGCAATGCTCATCGCGATCATCGTATCGGGGCTGCCCGTTTGGGCGCATGAGCCCGGTGCTCATGTGCATGGCCGTGCAGCGCTGGAAATTGCCATTGACGGAGCGGTGGCACAGGTCAACTTGAATAGCCCGCTGGATAATCTACTGGGATTCGAGCATGCCCCGAGAAACGAAAAAGAGCGTCAAGCCATCAAAGCCATGGCATCGAAATTGAATGAAGCCAGCAGCCTTTTCGTTTTCACGCCGGCAGCCCAGTGTCGATTGGAATCGGCTGATTTGAACTCTCCCGTACTTTCCGCGGACTTGCTGCCACCTGCCTCCGGTTCCGGCAAAAGTGCTGATAAAAATAGCGGAGCATCCGAATTTTCCCCGCCCGCCTCTTCCGCTGCCGTCGATGCGCATGCGGAATTGGACGCCACCTGGCAGTTCCAGTGCGCGAAGCCACAGGCCTTGCAAGGAGTCGATGTGCAGTTGTTCCGGATGTTTCCCGGTCTGCGGCGTCTCGATGTCGCCATAGCGGGCCCCAAGGGGCAGTCAAGCACGAAGTTATCGCCTGAATCCACCCGCTTAAAATGGTAATTGAGTGGGTGGATGAGGAATGAGTCCATTTGTGATCGATATTCAGAATCTGGTTTTTCAATGGCCTGGCAAGCATGGTTTTCGTCTGTCGATCCCTCAATTTCTGGTAAGACGCGGGGAGCGTGTTTTTCTGCAAGGCGCGAGCGGCAGCGGTAAAAGTACCCTGCTGAGCTTGCTGGGCGGTGTCCTGCAGCCGCAGCCATGCCACCTGCGCGTGCTCGATACCGACTTGACAACGCTCACATCCAGCGCTCGCGACCGGTTTCGTGTAGATCATGTTGGTTTCCTGTTCCAGCAGTTTAATCTGGTGCCATATTTGTCCGTGCTCGAAAACGTGCTCCTGCCTTGCCGATTTTCGCAGCGCAGGCGGCGGCAGGCGCTTGAATCAGCAACCTCGCTCGAGCAGTCGGCGGACCGGCTGCTGGGTCAGTTGGGACTGGATGCGACGCTGGCGCGGCAACCGGTAACCGCATTATCGGTTGGGCAACAGCAGCGTGTGGCGGCTGCTCGGGCACTGATCGGCCACCCCGAGCTGATCATTGCCGATGAGCCGACTTCCGCACTGGATGCGGGCCGGCAAGCGGAATTTCTTGATCTTCTGCTGAGCCGCTGCGATGATGAGAATGTCACGCTGATCTTTGTCAGCCATGACCAGCGGCTGGGATCCCATTTCAGCCGCACCGTCGACTTGAATGAATTGTGCGAAACCACAGCCCTCTGACCAATCGAATGGAGAGAAAAAATGTCACTATCACATAATCTTAAAGTAGTGGGTGCAGCCGTTGTACTGGGTGCATTGATGAGCGTCGAGGGCATGGCGGGCGCCGATACGGTCATAAAAGTCGATGGCTCCAGCACCATGTATCCCATCACGGAAGAGGGGGCAAAGAAATTTCAGACGACCAAAAAAGAGGCGGTCAAGGTATCGGTCGGCATCTCCGGTACCGGCGGTGGCTTCACGAAATTCTGCCGTGGTGAAATAGATATCGTCAATGCTTCCCGCCCCATTCAAAGAGCGGAAATGAAGGCGTGCAGCAAGGCTGGTGTGCAATACGTCGAATTGCCGATGGCGTTCGATGCGTTGACCGTAGTGGTGAATCCGAACAATACCTGGAGCAAAACCATGACCGTTGCCGAGTTGAAAAAAATATGGGAACCCGCCGCTCAGGGTAAGATTACCAAATGGAGTCAGGTAAATCCGGCATGGCCTGATGAAAAATTCAAGCTCTATGCCGCAGGCCCGGATTCCGGCACGCTCGATTACTTTACGCAAGCGATTGTGGGCAAGGCCAAATCCAGCCGTAGCGACTTTACGGCATCCGAGGAGGACAATAACACACTGATGCAGAATGTGGCTAAGGACAAGAATGCGCTGGGGTTCGTTGGTTTCGGATACTATATGCAGAATCAGGACAAGATCAGCGCTGTCGCGGTGGATGACGGCAGAAACGGCGGAGTTCTTCCCTCCGCTGAAACGGTGGAGGACGGAACCTATCAACCTTTGTCACGCCCCATCTTCATCTATGTGAACATGAAGGCGGCGGAGAAACCCGAACTTAAGGAGTTTGTCGCATTCTATATGAAGAATGCATCCGCCCTGGTAAGGGGATTCCAGTATATTCCACTACCACCCAGAGCCTACGCCGCCAACATGGAATTCTTCAAGACGAAGCGGTTGGGAACGGTATTCGATGGCTTTGTGCCAGGGGGTCTCACCCTCGATGACCTGCTCCGGCGAGAAGCCCGCTTTTATGAAAATTGATCATCGCATTGCCGTCACCTGCGATTCGCGATTGAGGCTCCATTCGCGACGAACCGCCAGCTTGAATGAATTGTGCCGAAGTGCGGGGGAAGCGGGCTGAAATCGCTGTTTTCCCTTGCATTTGCCAGCGCGTGGAACCGGCGCGCCACGCTGGGATTGATGGCGGTCAGTATCGCGCTTTCGGTCATGCTCCTGTTGGGCGTAGAGCAGTTGCGCACCCAGGCGCGCGAAAGCTTCTCGCAGTCCATATCCGGCACCGATCTGGTGGTGGGTGCGCGCACCAGTCCGATCCAACTCATGCTCTATGCCGTGTTCCGCCTGGGGGATGCCACTCATAACATCCGCTGGGCAAGCTTCCAGGCGATGGCAGCACATCCGGCGGTGGCATGGGCGGTGCCGATTTCCCTGGGTGATTCGCATCGCGATTTCGCGGTGATAGGCACCACTTCCGCTTATTTCAAATATTTTCGTTATGGCGATCGCCGACTGCTGGCATTTGCGGCTGGCAAGCCTTTTACGGATATTTTTGACGCGGTTATCGGCGCAGATGTCGCCGCGCAGCTTGGCTACCAGGTGGGTGACAGTATCGTGCTCAATCATGGCGCGAAAGGCCTCGGGCTGACCGAGCACGCCGATAAACCGTTTAAGGTGAGCGGCATTCTCAAGCGGACCGGCCTACCCGTGGATCGGAGCGTTCATGTCAGTCTCGAGGGTATTGAAGCCATTCATCTTGACTGGCAAGGTGGCGCTCCGATGCCTGGCGTATCCATTCCGGCGGAATATGTACGTAAATTCGACCTGGCTCCAAAGGAAATTACGGCGGCGCTTATCGGGCTGAAAAGCCGTGCGGGGGTTTTTCAGATGCAGCGGTTCATTAATCAGTACAAGGGAGAGCCATTGCTGGCGGTGCTTCCCGGCGTAGCGCTGGACGAGCTGTGGTCCATCGTCGGCATTGTCGAAAAGTCGCTGCTGGCTATTTCCGCACTGGTGGTTGCGGTGGGTCTGAGTGGGTTGGTGGCTGTTGTGCTGGCCGGCCTGGGCGAACGCAGGCGCGAACTGGCCATTCTGCGCTCAGTGGGTGCCGGCCCGCGCGTGGTTTTCCTGCTGTTGGCCATCGAGGGATTGATGGTGGTCGTGGCTGGCGCATTGCTGGGTGTACTGGGCCTGGCCGTGCTCAGCCTCTTTGCCGCGCCTGTTCTGGAGGCTCGCTTGGGGATTTCGCTGGCGGTAGGTATGCTATCGGCCGAAGCTTGGCAACTACTGTTGCTTGTCATGGCAATTGGGTTTCTGGTCAGCCTCGTACCCGGTTATCGCGCCTATCGGTTATCCTTAAGCGATGGTTTGACGCCAAGATTATAAAAAAGGATATCAATATGACTGTTTCTCAGTACGTCGCCCTTCCTCGTTTTTTCATTCTATTTTTAATCGCCTTGCTGGTTTTTACCGCACAAATAGCCATCGCGGCGGATAAGGATTATAAGGTTGGCGATCGATTGTCAGCGCCAGCGCCAGGCGCGGCCAAGAATAAATCTGCGCCTTCGGCACCCGCCTCAGCCGGTTACAAGGAAAAGACCTGGGATGATCTGATGCCCAAGAACTGGGACCCGATGGCGCCGCTGAAAGGATTGAAGCTGGACAATCTTAAGGATGGCGACCCCCGTGCCATCGAAGCGCTGGAAAAAATACGCGCAGCCTGGAATAACGCACCCATCGAGCCCGCCTTGGATGGTGAGCGTATCCGTATTCCCGGCTTCGTCATTCCCCTGGAGCGAGCAGGCAACAATGTCAGCGAATTCCTGCTCGTCCCCTACTTTGGCGCGTGCATCCATACGCCTCCGCCACCCTCCAACCAGATCATTCATGTGCGGACATCGAAACCCCTGGCCAATATGCGCACCATGGATACCATGTGGGTCAGCGGGGTGATGCATGCCGGCAAGATCGACACGGAAATGGGCCAGGCGGGTTATCAATTGAAGGCTGAGTGGATTACGCCTTATCCGTAAAAACCATGAACAGGAAGCGTTGGGACATTACCCTCCATTGAGAGAATGACGGCAGATCCGTGACGCCGCCCTATCGTCATGGATTGACTGCGTTTTTCCAGCAAAGCTCATCACCTTGTCGATATCTCTATTGATAATAATATCTCATTATATTATAATCAAACTGTTCAAATCATTTTCGCTATAACGATAACGCATCTTATCCTGGAGTTTCCATGAAGAACCTATTCTCCGGCTTGGCCTTAACTGCCGTGCTTGTCGCGCCCCAGGCCGGCCATGCCTTCAGTTACGATGTGCGGGTGGGCGTCTCGGGCGGACAACTCACGACTGGATTTCATGCTCATGGCAGCCTGCCCCCAGGCGGTGGATTCGCCAATGATTTCATAACCGGACAGAATTTGTATCCGACTGATTTTGGCGATTTTGGCGGCGGGCCATCGGCAACCAACGACCCTGGGTTCCAAAGTTTCGCCGGCACCCTCGCCCCCGGGACTGTCGTCTCTATCCAGGGAATAGGAAGCCTGGAGTATTGGACACCCGCAAACCAGACGTGGGCAGCGCCATCCAATGGCGAACTGATACGGGTGCACGGTGCGATCCCGACGGATATCGCCCTGGCTTATACTTTCTGCCAGAGCGGAGGCGTGCTTTGCGACCCCGCTCTGGCCGGTCAATATCCATTTTATGCCCAGGGTACCCACTTTTCCGCAAACGGCATTTCCGGCCCCAATCCGGCGATTATCGACGACGCAGATTCTCAGGGAGCCTTCCATGCACATCTGGATTGGTTTATCGAGAATCCTAATGGAACACCCGCTCCCGGCGCATACCTTGCCACCTTTGCATTGGTTGCGGATGGCTATCTTGCATCGGAGCCGGTCAAGGTGCTGTTCAACTACGGATTGACGGATGGGCAGTACTTGCTCGCTTTCGAATCCCGCATACAACCCGTTCCCGAGCCTTCCGCTGTGGCACTCATGCTTGCCGGTCTCGCGTTTCTGGGATTATGGGTCCGTCGGCAATCGGTGTTCGTCTGATCAATCCGGCTTTGGCGTCGCCTGGAACCGAGCCCAACCCCCTTGCCGTTCAGATAATGTCCTGGCAACCATTCTTCTCTCAGCGGCGTATTCCTTGAGGATGATCCAGCGGTATTCCCGTACCGAATAGCGGAAAACGCACTCCCCGGCTCTCAGAAAACCAGTTCTATACCCAGTTCGATGCTTCGCCCGGGTTCCGGGCTGAAGTTTCTCAGGAAGGAGGTCGAGCTGCGGATCTCCTCGTTAAGCAGATTGCGGGCCCGCACAAATACGGACGCTGGCCGACCCATTACCTTGTGCCGGTAGGATGCATGCAGGTTCAACAAATTGTAGCCCTTGGTTTCGGTTTCATTGACGCCTGCCCTGTCCTGCGCATTGGCATGCGTGTAGCGGATGCGTGCCGACCATGGCCCGGAGGCTGTGGCCAGCTGCACTCCATAGCGCAAGGGAGGTTGCCGAGGCACGTTTTCATTTATCGCGGTAAGCCTGGCATGAACATAATCCGAAAATAGAGTGACTTCCACTGGCGGCACGATATCCGAGAGCATACGCAGCGTTGCTTCGGCTTCGTACCCCATGAAACGTGCGCTGGCTTGCTCATAATTAATAACCGGCAGGCACTCATCGAGACTCACGCAACGCGTTCGGAATCGTCCTTCGTCCGCGTCGAAAAAAATATTGGGAATGCTTCGCTGAAAGACGAAATTATCCACGTCATTGAGAAACAAGGCCCCGTTGAGGCGTATCCATCTCGCATCGGCGTTCCAGGTCAAGTCTAGACTCCTCATCGATTCCACCTTCAGATTAGAATTGCCGACATCAAAAGTGTGAGTCGCCAAGTGCGGACCGAAGGAATACAGCTCATGCACTTCCGGCGCTCGCTTGGATCCTGAAAAGATGATGCCGACCGCACTTTTGTCGGCATACTGCCAGGTCAAGGAAATGGAACGGCTCTCCACGCTGAAACTACGGCCAGGAAAATTGAGAATCCGTCCATCGACAGTCGATTGCGGACCCGCCACCAATCTCAGTTGATCGTAGCGCCAGCCACCCTCCAGACGCAGCGTGTCGGTAATATCGAGCCGTTCGTGGATATAGGCGGCGGTGCTGAAGGTATTCGTTTCCGGGATAAATGCCTCGGCTCCAAGCGCGGAGAAATCGCGGTTCATCATTTGGCCGCCAACCACACCGGAAATGCGTGAGCCCAGCCGATGCTCCACTTCCAGACGCCCATCCAGCGCCTCGTTGCGAAAAGTGGTCGCGATGCTGCTGCCGGCTTTTTCATGATGCCGGTAGTGAACCCGGCTGACGTTCAGCCTGATACGGTCGATCCATTTGCCTGATCCCCATAGCTCCATCCGGCCGTCGTAACGGCGATTGGCCAGATCGATGCTCACATCGCTGCTTCCGCCCCCATGGGAATGCGAGCCCGCACTGGGGGGAATGCCATAGGTATTATCCAGCATGGTAGCCGAGGCCCCCACCATTCCCATGCCGGCAAACAATGATCCTCCCACGCTGCCACCCTGCGACTGTGCGCCGGTATTGGCGACATGGCCGCAGGTATTGCGCATATTGATAAGGCCGAATTGCTGCTGAATGGCCTTGTCATCGACCGCGCAGCCATTGATGGAAATGTTGTCACGGCGACGCATGAATCCATCGATATGCATCGCGAATCTGCCGGTGCCCGCGTCGACCTTGAAGGCATTGGTGCTTTCGTTGCCATTAGCGTTATAGCGCGATTGCACCATTCCGGTAATCACCTGTTTGGGGATACGCTGGGGAATACGGTTGTCTATCACATTCACGGCGCCGCCGATGGCATTGCCACCATAACGAATGGTTGCCGGGCCTCGCATTACCTGTATTTCATCCGCCAGAATGGATTCAATGCTGGCGGCATGATCCGGGCTGAACGTTGTCGCGTCATGCGTGGCAAGTCCATTGCTCAGGAGGCGCACGCGCGGGCCCGACATCCCTCGGATTACCGGCAGGCCAACCCCCGGGCCGAAGGTCGAATTGGAAATGCCGGCTTCGTCACTCAGCGTCTCCCCAAGCGTATTGCCTGCACGTTCCCTGAGTGTGTCGCCACGCAGCTTTACAGTCGGCCTGAGCGGTTCACGCGGCCCCTCCTCCGGTGCCGCCTTGATTTCTATCGGCTTGAGTGTCGTTTCAGTTGTGGCAGCGGCGGGCTGGTGTGCGGCTGTCTGTGCAAATGCCGCTGGTAAAGAGACTGTCATAACAGAATTGATAATTACGAACCATGACAGCGTCAGGCACGGCACACGCAGGGTTGAATACATAATCTTAATTTAGCGATTAGCGACAGCCTGATTGTTATTATTCCTTCCGCTGCCAGCCACTTGCGCGCGGACTCGCCCGGCTTGCCATCCCCCAGATAAGCCAGATATATGCCAGAAGAATATATCGTAGAAAAATAAATCTGGCTTTATCCCCGTATCTTCAAAGCATCAGAGCATTCGGCGATGCTGGTTTCAACAATTTCCAGAATAGGAGCGGCGATATTGTTGACAAAGCCCACGGCGTTTATTACATTATTGATAACGAGTTCTCAGTAGTATTATAAGAGTTCTCGTTTTGAAAGACAATCTCATCAGGCGACATAAATGCTTGAGATTCATTAGGCAACCCAAACTATAGGAGTGATACGATGTTCAGACCCATGCATGTGACTTTCGGCGCAGCGCTCACCACGCTGGCCATGATGATTTCTCCTCAGGTTCTCGCGCAGCACGCCGATATCGAGGCGGTTGTGGTCGGCGGCAAGCTGATTGTCGATGAGGAAAATACCGCGCCGGTCGCATTTGGAACCGGCTACAAGATTTTTGAAGGAGACTTTGGCGATCTGCCGGGCGGGCTTACGGGAACGGACGACCCAGGGTTTTTGGCGCCCTCTGGCACGTTTCTCTCCGGGGAGCAGCTCTGGTACCATGCCCTTGGCACTTTGAGCTTCTGGAATGGCACGAGTTGGGCGGCCGCTCCAAGCGGAATTTCGCTGACTGTCGAAGATGTACTGGGAAATGAAACACTCATTTCATCCCTCGGTGCAACCAATCCATATGGAGTCATCGATCAGGTCGACTCTACAGGCGGCATTCACGCTCATATCGATTTCTCGATATCAAGCGTTAATCCGGTGGGTGCCTATCTCGCGACTTTTGAACTTACCTCGCGCGACGCCTCCGGTAATCTGCCTTCTCCCTATCTGGATGGCGACCCGTTTCAGATTGCTTTCAACCGTGGGCTGAGCCACGAGGCTTTCGGGGCTTCCATCAGCGCCCTGGTATCTCCTGTTCCCGAGCCTCAAACCTATGCGATGCTTCTGGCCGGCCTGGCGTTATGCGGTGCCGTCGCCAGGCGCCGCAAGGAAATAGCCGGATAGCTGCCGGCCTCCCGATCAGTTTACACATATCTATCTCTTTTTATCCGCAACCCGTTTCAGGGTTGCGGATACCTCCTGATAAATACGCTATCGGTAAAAATAGAAGCATATCCGGAAATTACATGGCTTTCTGTCCAGCTCGGAGCAACCATGGGAACCGCCCGTGGGATGATTTCCGTAGTTGAGCCGATCGACATGGTTACGCCAAGCTGGATATCAGCGTTTCCGGGCTTGCCGAGCAGGCGGCAAGACAGCACCCAAAACTAGATCCGGTTAAGAATGATTCTGCTCTGATTGTTCCAGACGACATCAGTCAGGTTGGAAAAGCGGGTGATCATCTGCGCTGCGATACCGCCGGCAAACAGCCCCGACCAGCTCAGGATCACGAAACCCCAGTGCAGCGGTGCGCTGAAGAGCTCTTCCATAAACCAGAAAGCATGACCCCATTCGTTGAAACCGACGTTAGGCAGGATCATTAGCGGTCCTGCGATTGCCATTACCAAGGGAAACGAGACGCCCCTGGCATATAACGGCAAGCGGGTCCTGGCATACAAGAATGTCGCCACTCCGCAGGTGATATACATCGGGAACGAGCCATAAAATACAACGATATGGCTGGGGGTGAAGCTGGTATCCCGGATGATGACTTGATGCCAGGAGGCGTCCTGCTCGGTGAAGAAGCTGCCGCCCCAATAAACTCCGAAGAGATAGATGCCGGCCCACATGAGCAAGTAAAAATTACGCTTGATCTCCAGTTTCGGATCCAGGTTAGCCAACTCCTCCTCGGTATCCCGTGTTTTCCAGATCCAGCCCCAGGTAGCCAGCGCAAAAACCGGCATCACGATCATGTGCGCCCGCCATAGGCCCATCCAGACCTTTTCAAATTCGGGCTCCATCGAATCCATTCCATGTGAATACGCAAAGGTTCGCTGGTACCAGATCCAGAATATTGCTACGGCCAGCATGGCTAGCAATCCCATCTTGTAATACTTCGAATCGTACCACTGAGACATGTTGTCTCCGCGATCCAATTCTTCTACCGCCGCTTTCGCGTCTCTCAATGCTGTTGACATTTGAATTCCTCCTATTCCGTAATTAAAACCAAAACTGCTGGACGGATGGTCAGAGTCCTCGATATAAACCGGCATTGCGCCGACGGACAGGTATTCAGAGTCCAACTGCGGACGGGTGGTCAGAGTCCTAAGATGACAGGCAAACCTGTATGCTTATTGATGCATCCGAGTTTGCCTTGCCAAGTACGGCCTGTATCACTTACCTACTGTTTGTGGCATTTGGCCGTCATGAATCTCATAATTGGGCTGAGGTTATTGCGCCATTTGGCGATGGGAAGCAGCCTCCTCCATATTTGATCGCGCAGCTTGCTCATACTTGCGTATCAAGGCCGCGGTACGCGATTTCAAATTGTGGGATTGCCAGCCATACAAACGCATCTCCTCATACTGTTCAAGCAGTTTCTTTTGTTCATCCGCCTTGGCTTGCATTTCCCTGGCGGCATCTTCAAAATGCTCTACCAAAGCACAATGTTCGCTTAGAGATGCAACATTCTGAACAGCTGATTGACTAGAGGGAGTTTCTGCTTTTACGGCATTTATTGGCGCACATACAGCCAATAAACCAAGTAGAGAAAAAGCCGTAAGAATATCTTTTGCTTTTTTGCCGAGAGTCGTTGCCATTTTGATTCTCCTGTTCCAATTGATTAGATCAATATCGGACGGATAGTCAGAGTCCTTTTACTTCCGGACAGATGGTCAGAGTCGTAGGAGTGAGTCCATATTAACCCCGATGCCACTATGGAGATATTGGGGAAACCCTGATTCGATACTAAGGAAATGCTTGATTTTGTACTAAGGGAAATCCTTAGATAATGGAAAAAATCAGAAATACAATCCGATACTGGAGCTTGATCGCGAGATAAAAATTCAACAGCAGCAGCTTAAAGAAGCGCAATTATCATAGATAAATTCGAGGATCCAGACTGTCAATCCGGAGCTCCGGAATTGAAGGAGGATCAGCTCATCCAATGATTTTAGGGATGGCCTTTCTCAGAAAACTCATGAGCGCGCTAAGAAATTGGAATCTTTCGCCAGCTGCACCGAAGGAGATCCTAGCTGTCCCGAGCCACAATAAATAAATCATTGGAAAGAATTACAGCACCTCCCTTTATTGCCTCGGATTCCTCCGATGCGCAAGCAGGCGATACCATATGCTCTTCCTCCGCTTGAACCATTGGCCGAAAGGAAATCACTTCCTGCGCCGCTAATTGGAAACAACTTCAGACGAGTAGCGGAACATCCGGCATGCTCCATTCAAGGTTTGGGCTGACACTCGCTGCATCGGCCATAAAGAATCAGATCGTATTTTTCGATTACGAAATCGCGAGGGACCAGAAGATTGCTCTTCTTGATCCTCTCGTGTATGTCGAATACCCTGCTGCAAGCACTACACTTGAAATGATAATGATCGCCTAGCTGGGTCATCTCATAGCGATCTGCCTCGCCAGGTAGCTTGACCGGCAAAATCCAGCTCTCGGCCGTCAAGTCCTTCAATGTCCGATAAACCGTTGCGATGCTCAGTGACGGCACTACTGCCTGCCCCGCCGCGAGTATTTCCTGCGTGGAAAGCGGCCTTCCCGCTTCCGAGATGGCATCAAGAATCGCATTGCGCTGCCGGGTATTACGTTCCATGGATTCCCCTCAACAATATCGATTTCGGGATGGGTTGCTGGCGATATCAGCACAAGCAGCCCAATCTTTGGTTCATGGCATTAACAAGCCTTGACTATATGCTATTGATAACTTATTATCAATTAATCCATGTCGATCATGATATAGAAAAATTGGATCCTAATAGAGATGAAAGTAGTAGCACATGTTCATTTTATAACTGTAAAAGGAGAAAGTATATGCGGCTTACATTGAGAAGCACTGCTATGAACCTGGCAGGCCTGCTTATTCTGGCGTCGTTCAACGCATCAGCGTCACGGCATGATGAAGGTATTGGTTTTTACGTCGGTTACGACGGGCTAGCCACGATTGCTTCCGGCACCTACGGCGAACTCCCCAACCCAAACTCAGACCGCCTCACCCTTCTGCTCGACCACGGCAATCACTTTCATGGCATCGGGGCATATAGTTACAGCGGACCGGCGGCTGCACCGAAGGTATTGTCCACCAGCCCCAATAATCGTATTCCCGAAATTTCTTCGCGCGAGGAACCGCTTTCCCTGGCAGCGGGTAGCGGGCTCTATGCCGGAACGTTGCGAACCCATATAGACAGCTCCGAATACAGCTATCTCGGCATCGCTTCCATCCAATCCCTGGCGGGCCATTCTTCAGGCAGCACTGAAGACGTCCTTTTCCATAGCAGCAGCGATCGCTGGTCGGGGCAACTGGATAACGCTGAGATCGGCCTAAGATTGGTCGAAAGCACTCCAGGACTGCATATTGGAACCGAGACAACGCGGGATATTTATAGCCATGGCGACCTATTCACGCTGGGAGCAGGCAACAGCTTCGAATTCAAGCCGATTTACTGGGTCGATGAAAATGCCGCGGCGGGCGTTTACTCGGCAACATTCGAATTGTTGAATATGGGCGCGAATTCAGCTTTCCAGGACTCAGGCACGTTCCAATTCGATTTTGCCGTTTCACCGGTGCCGGAACCGAGCTCTTATGCAATGCTCGTCGCAGGCCTGTTTGTATTGACATGGACAGCGCGCCGACGAACCCAGTATTGATTTAAGCATACCCAGTTTCTCCTGACCAACCTGAGCGCTGGCCACCCACTTAGCCAGTTAATCTGCCAACTATCGGCCAACTAAGCAGCCAACTAAGCAGCCAACTAAGCGAGATCGTTATGACAATAAGGGATGAGCGTCTGCCGGTTACGGTCCTTTCCGGCTTTCTGGGTGCAGGCAAGACTACGTTGCTTAATCACGTTCTGGCGAATCGTGCAGGATTGCGTGTAGCAGTGATCGTGAATGACATGAGCGAAGTGAATATCGATGCCTCCCTGATTGAAAGAAGCACCGAGAATGCGGGAGCGGCATTGTCCCGCACTGAAGAAAGGCTGGTCGAGATGAGCAACGGCTGTATCTGTTGCACGTTGCGCGAGGATTTACTTACGGAGGTGCGCAAGCTCTCGGTGGAGGGGCGCTTCGATTATCTTTTGATCGAATCGACAGGAATCGGCGAACCGATGCCTGTCGCGGCAACGTTTGATTTCCGGGACGAAGAAGGCAGTTCGCTAAACGATATCGCGCGCATAGACACCATGGTCACGGTGGTGGATGCAGTTAACCTGCTGGATGATTTCTCAAGCGAGGATTCGCTGGCGCAACGCGGCGAGGTTGCGGGAGACGAGGACAACCGGACGTTAGCCAGTTTATTGACCGAGCAAATCGAGTTTGCGGATGTCATTGTGGTAAGTAAGGTGGATCGAGTCAGCCTGAATAAATTGAGGGAAGTGACCGGCGCGATCAAGGCATTGAACCCGGTGGCGGAAATCGTTTACGCCGAACATGGTGATGTTCCCTTAAGAAAAATTCTTGGCACCGGCCGATTCGATCTGGATCGTGCCAGCGGCATGGCGGGCTGGGCTAAGGAGATGGCTGGGGAGCATACCCCGGAAACAGAGGAATACGGCATCAGCAGTTTCGTCCTGCGCATACGCCAGCCCCTCCATCCCCAGCGTTTTGCAGCCTTTCTAGAAATGCCGCTGCCGGGTGTATTACGGGCTAAAGGCTATGTATGGTTGGCCAGCCGGCCGGAATGGGCAATATCCTATTCACGTTCCGGCAATACTGCTGCGGTGGAGCCGGTGGGGCGGTGGTGGGCGGCGGTACCGAAACAACGCTGGCCCGCCGAGGGAAGCCATGAGCGAGCCTTGATAGAGCAGAATTGGCAGCCGCCCTACGGGGACCGTATCAATGAAGTAGTCTTCATTGGTCGCCATAAGGATTGGGATCGGGCATTGATTGAAATGGCCTTTGCAACATGCCGCCTTACATCCACGGAAATCCGCAAGGGTGTGGAGCATTGGCGCACACTGACGGACCAGTTTCCTGAGTGGACTGCCACGGTGGCATCGACAGGGGAGGAAGCGAACCATCCATGAGTGCGATAATCCCGGAGACTTTCGGTGAATGGCATCATTGCATCGAGCATGACTGTGGCATTCGGTTGACCGAAGAATTCATCCAAGGGCGGTTGATGGTATTGCGCGACTCGCAGCATGAGGAAACACAACGTTTTATTCGGCACTATGGGGAAGCGCACTGGCAAAGAACCGTGAGCTGGTTTGAGCGTGCAAATAATGACATTCATCGCTGACGGCACATTATCCGTGGCGGGCAGCTTCTTATTGGTGAGAGCCATGAAAAAAGAACGATCGCCTGATCTTACAAAGAAAGCTATTCGCGCGGTCCCGCCGGGCGAATATATGTGCCCTGCACAGCTGGGGTTCTTTCGTCTCCGCCTGGAAGACGAACGGAACAAGCTGCTGGAAAATGCGCAAGGCACGCTTGAGCAGATGCAGGCCATTGTTTCCGAGCCTGATCCAAATGACCGGGCAAGCACGGAGGAAAAATTTTCCCTTGAGTTCCGAGTAAGAGACCGGGAGCGTAAATTACTTAAAAAAATCGAGGATACCCTTTTGCGCATTGAAAACGGCACCTATGGCTGGTGCGCGGATACAGGCGAACCCATCGGCCTCCCCCGTTTGCTGGCGAGGCCAACAGCCACGCTCTGCATTGAAGCACAGGAGCGCCACGAACTTCATGAGCGAAGCTATGGCATCTAACGGTTTCTCCCCCGTAAACAGATGCGAATTCCGGGATAAGCAGTCTTCGTCCATGCCTGCCAGCGTACTTGAAGAACCTTCTTCTACAGCCCATTCTCTTCAGCGGTATGCATGGACAACGCGCCAACCGGATGAGCTGCCCCGGATTTTTGATGCCGGCATTCAGGTTGTCCGCTGGCAACGGCAGGAGGAGCAGGCTATCAGGGCATATTTCCAGCATGCACTGACCAGCGGCGCTCTGGGCAGCGGTTTTCGTACAATTATTGGGCTGGGTGAACGATTAAAATCCGCCTTTCTGCCAAATCTACCTGGTCAGAATGCTATCGTTGATGACATCTGCCAGCTTTCAGATATCTATTCGGAACTTCTTGGATGCGACGCGGTGGGCCTGCGCCTGGAAATTCTCCATGGAGCGATGTGCCCGCGCTTTCACGTGGACCGTACCGGCATACGGCTGGCTTGCGCTTACCTCGGTTCGGGTACGGAATGGATCGACGACCGATGGGTCGACCGCAGCAAGCTTGGCCTCGGATCAAACGGGGTTTCCGACGAAGTTTCCGGTTTGTACGATCACAGAACCATGGTGGAAGCAGCCGCGCCTTTTGATGTGGTGTTTTTTAAAGGCATACTATGGCAAGGGAATAATGGAAGGGGCGCAATCCATCGCTCGCCAGCTGTCGCGCCTGGTAACGGGCCACGTGTCCTCCTCGTAATAGACGCGATCTGGAATTGAGCGAGGAAGAGGAGCGGCAAATCCTAAAGCGGGCTATCGTCATTAGCCGGATCAATATCGATCTGATGGCATTGAACTTCTGAGCAATGCAAGGGCTTCTCAATTCAGCAAGATTTGCAAGCCGCCGAGCCAGCCTGCCGCGATAGTCAGCAGCAGTCCCGGAATAACCTGTGATGCGAAACGGCTGCCGCCGTTCGATGCCGCCAACACCATTTTGGTTATGGTGTTTGCGCTCATGGCAAGAAGGATAGGCAATAGCGTTTCGGCGGGTTTAAGCTTACCTCCGGCAGCTAGCGAGGCTACCGACACCGCAGGCGAGTGCGTATCGGCGAAACCGGCGATTGCCGTGCCGGCAATCAGCCCCGCGCTGCCCAGCCAGGTATTGAGTGCAGCAGCGATCAGGAGAACCGCCCCCATTGTCGACGCAAGGATGAGCGCGCTACGAAAGCTGAAGGCCCTGCCCATCTCGATTGTTTCAGGTGCTTTTTGTCGCAGCGCCTTTATAAAAAACCATGCTCCATAGGCCACCGCCATCAGCCCCGCCAATATGAGCGGCATCGCCATGGCGGCAAGCGTGGCGGGATGGGTTACGCCAAGCACAACCACCATTTGCACAATGGTGGCGACAGTCGAGAGAACGGCACCTCCTACCGCAGCTGGCATGAGCTCCGGTTTCTGTTTTGCGAGCGCACCCATGGAGGCTATCGTCGCCGAACTGGATACGAATCCCGAGGCTAACCCAGCCACGGGCAATCCATAGCGCGGACCAAACAGGCGCAAGGCGATATACCCGCCTGCACTGATCGACATCATCAGTACCACGATGATCCACAAAGTATGCGGATTGATCGCATTGAAGGGGCCCATGTAGCGGTCCGGCATGAGGGGCAGCACCACCAGCGCCGCTCCGGCAAGAACCAGTGCATCATGCAGTTCCGCTTCGGTCAGGGTTTTTCGCACGAAGATGTGAATGCGGGTTCGTGCCGCGAGCAGCAGTGCTACCGTAACACCGAGGCTGGATGCAAGCAGCGGTTCGCGCATGGCAAGCGCGCCAAGCAATAGTGTCAGAAGTTGCACAAATTCGCTTGTAAGACCAGGATCGCGTTGACTGCGCGTGCGAAAATAACCCAATGCGATGAAGCCGGCTACCGAAACGGTTACTACCGCAAGTAACGGAATTCCCCCTAATTGGAATCCAATCGCACCTAGAAGAGCTGTGATCGCGTAGGTGCGAATTCCCGCCGGGGCGCGGTCCCGCCCCCCGCCTTTCCTGCGTTCGCGCTCGACGCCTATCAACAGGCCAATGCCCAGCGCCACGGCGACTTGCATCCAGTTATCGGTGAGAGAGGTCATCGTGGCAATCAATTCCGACAATACCGCGGCGCAACGACGAGGATGACATCCAAAACCCCAGTTGCATATGCTCCGCGGAAGTAATATCTAGATTGTTTTCGCCGGTCCCTGCCTAATAAGAAGCGTTTCTCCGGCCATCCCTCTCCATCACCATCGTGGGAAACCATGGATCATGAATCACATGGAGCGGGTGAAGCCAGGCACGGCCCATCGAGTTGTCTCCGCACCTTGCCCGCCAATACCCGCAGGTTGAGCTATGGCGTGCGGTCCTAACGAACTGCGCTTCTCCGGGGTCATATCAGAAGGCTATAAATTATTATAGTGTACTAACTACCCATTTTCTGGCTAAGGCGCCAAGCGTTCTTAAGACACTTTAAACATAACAATGTTGACAAAGTGTCCAGCGACTGATAGGCTATGTCCACGTGCCGCACTTTGCCCACGCGTTCTTCTCATCGTAGCGATGAGATTTTTCAAGCAGGTGTCGTATGAAAGCCACCCAATATGTAGCGCTGGCATCCATGCTCGGTTTATTGGCCGCTTGTGCCCCGATGAGTCCCCACGAGGCAATCCACAGTCCCGTTCTCCGTAAAGCGGTTCAAAGTGCAAGAACCCGCAGCGACCATACCGCCTTGTGGAAGCATTTTGAGAAACTGGCTCTGGAGATGCGAGTAAAGGCGGAAGAGCAAAGACAATTGCTCGAACATTACCAG
Organism: Nitrosospira sp. NpAV; assembly: GCF_000832065.1. Lineage (GTDB taxonomy): Bacteria > Pseudomonadota > Gammaproteobacteria > Burkholderiales > Nitrosomonadaceae > Nitrosospira. The sequence goes on from NZ_JXQM01000021.1 coordinate 92,503, forward strand.
GAAAAGAGTTATCTCTATGGGCGGCAGGCACAAGATCGGCAATCGCATACATGGGCTTTGATGAACAGGTATGAACTGGCTGTCGAACGAAGCCTTGCCGAGGCGGATTCCCACCGGCGAAAAGCAGCGAGCCTCGCGCGGGATGATCAGGGCGTTTTTGTCCGGAAAACGACTAATGCTCCCACTGAGGTAAAGTACAAGCTGCGCCTGAATGACGACATAGGTAGCAATTAGCGGGCGTAACAACTCGATAAATAACTCGCTGCATGAATTCATGGGTTTCATCGATGGATATGCGATCAAGCAGGCCTGGATGCAACGCTGATGAAACGAGTTGCGCCGGATGAGTCAAAAGGTGGAACATCGCAAAGGAGCAAATGCAAATGCGGACAGATTTGGAACCAGTGGAAAATAAAGCGCGCGTGAGATGCGACGATGCATTAATGGAAGCTCATGCGTTGATTGATTGGGAAGGGCTTCGCGGCGGCCTTGTCGAGGTCTATAGGCGCGAGATCAACCAGAATGGAGAGCAAAAACCCATCGACCCGGTGATCATGTTCAAAGCAGTATTGCTGGGCCAGTGGCACAGCCTGTCGAATCCGAAGCTGGAAGAGGCGCTGCATATGCGTACCGACTTCATGGACTTCTGCGGTGTGGGCGGCTTTGATGATGCGCCGGATGAAACCATGCTGTGCCGCTTTCGCAATCGCCTGATCACATCGGGCAAGCTGGCCGGAATACTTGCTGGCGTGAATGCGGAGTTGCAAGCCAACGGCATCGTGATCAAGAATTCACATAGTCCAGCCACTGCCCCCATTCGCATGCAATCGCCCCCTTTTTCCACAGGCGACACGATGAGTGGCAATCCAAATATCGCGGAGGCCCCCAAGGCTGACGAAATTGCCGGCAAGTCAGTTAAAATGACGATAGAATATCCAAAGTTGGCCAGCTTTACCAAGATCCGGCACCTTGAGCCGGATGCGACCTGGGTCGGAAAAAACAGGAAAAAATACTCTGGCTACGTCAGTTACGCAAGTGTGGCCAATGACGATAGCTATATCCCAAGAAGCGCCCATGGCGGCCAGCAAAAATAAAATCGGTTTGGCGTCTTATGCCAGGGAGGCGGTATTGGTAAAAAAATGGTTCCCGCTCATACTTCTTATTGTTTTTACAGTAATCAGCATGGCTGCATTAACTGGATTAGCGAGAAATCTGGCCCAGAGAACAACCCTTCTCAGTGATCCATTATGCCGGGTGGTATGGAAAAAGAAAAAGCCATCTCTGCTTGCACAAACCATAGCCCAGGCAAGAGAGCTGCAAACGGTCGAGAAGTAGTTTTCCTGCTTTATCACGCGTGCCGCCGGGCAAGCGGTAGGTACGCCGAGTGCGCCAAAGGCACGGTAAGGCAGGCAGGTGTCGATGCTGACGGAGTCCTCATGGCGGGAGGCATCAGGCTTCCACGTCGGCTATGACGGGCTAGCGGTGATCGCTTCGGCGGCATCGCTAGCCGCTGGCGTTCGGGTAGTCTTATGGAGAATACTTTTCTATTCCAAGAAGAATCAGGATCAATAAGGGTACAAAGCCGATTATGAAAATTGCAAGCCGCGCTCCCATCAGGTCGGGAAGCATGATTCTGCCACGGTTGCCCCACTTCAGAATCGTCGCATCCAGGTAACCCGACAATTCGGCATAGAGATAGCTACCCGCCAGCAGGCCCATGATGCCTGCAATCGCATCGTAATTGCCCTGCCCTAGCGCCGCGGCGCCAGTGCCGGGGCAATAGCCCAGCAATGCGAAGCCAGCACCAAAAATCAACCCCCCGATTATGTTTGCAGCATAATGCGTAGGCTTTACGTGCAGCTGCACGAGTCCCATGCGATGCATCGAGAAAATGCCGATCATGCCAACGGCAATCGCAGTGAGCATGATCTTCATTACCGTGAAATCGGTCAGAAAAAGCGCTCCCAATAATACGTCATATTTGGCAACACCGCCCTTTTGGAGCAGAAAACCGAATACGATACCAAAAATAAGCCCAAGTACAAGTTGCCTGGGTCCATTTGCCTTTTCTCGCAACGGCTTTTCCGATGTCTCTTTTTCATTTTTGGGTTTCTCCCGAGGAATCGGGAAAGTAACGGAGAGAAACATTTCCTGCGCTGTTGGCGTAATGGGATTCACGGCGGATGGCATCTATATGCTGAACATCAGTCTTGCGGTGACAACGCCACCCGCAAAAAAGCATATCAGCGCGATCCACGAACCCACCGAGAGTTGCAAAGTTCCACTAATGCCGTGCCCGCTCGTGCATCCGCCTGCGAGCCGCGCACCAAACGCCATGACCGTGCCGCCGATAAACGCCACCCCCAGGCGCAACGTGCGACTCGAGCCAAAGCGCTCTTCCCACAAGGGCGGTATCCATTGCGCCGTGATCTCGCCCCCTGTATAAGCGGCCAGAAAAGCACCGAGGATGATGCCGATCATGAGCATCACCCCCCACTCAATCTGCGGTTTTGTTTCCTGAAAAAACTTGAGGGATTCGGTATGTCCCTTGGAAAACAGGTTTCCTATAAGGCCGGCAATCCGCGCGAAAGACGTCGAGGCACCAATGGGCTGGTTGGAGAAGTAAAATGTCGCCATCGAGAGCACCCCGATGAGCGCTCCGACCAAATAGGGAGACCATGCACCGCCGTCATATTCCATCGATGCCTCGCGTCAGATTCAGGTAGCCCCCGGTGCACCTGATGAAGTTAATGCGGTGAAATAGCGCCTTCATTCAATCTTCTCCATCTCATTCCTCATTGATTTCTGCGATCAATACTTTATTTTCAGAAGATTCCTCCTTGTCCCCATTGCGGCTAGCCCCACTCCCAGCAACGCCAGGGAGATGGGCTCCGGCACTGGCGCGACCCGGGTGAAAATTGCCGACGAGTCGCTCATCAGGATCAGATTGGGTCCATTAATTCCATTGATCCTTCCGACGGTATTGATGCCGCATTCCAAGCCACCTAGCGTATTGGAGCCCACGCCATTTATTAGCGTGCCAGCGCCATTCTTGAAGCAGGATGATGGGTCGGTCCGTGAAAAGGGAGCATTGAACAGGGTGTGGAAATCGAGATTGAGTCCGGCTGCCAGCCCACCAGGAAAATAGCGTGGATCAAGGCTCTCAACAGTTATTCCGAGCGTATCGTTCCCAACTGCTGTGATGCTTTTCACGCCCGGGTAATTGCCGGAACCAAAATTATCGAGGCTGCCGGGCGGCACATTCCGGGCGGAAATTGCCGTTTGCCCTGCGGAAGGGTTCACCGTGCCGGATAATATGAGTACGGGGTCGCTATTCGTGGCATCCGGCCCGAACCCAGTCCCATTCCCCATGTTGGCGTCCGGCGTTGGATCGAAATACAATCTGAAGAAATTGTCGCCGCCCCTGATCGTACCCAGTACAACACTGTTGCCTACGGTGGAGACTACTTGTTGCTGATAGCCTGCAATATATGTCCATCCGTTCGATCCCGGGTTCCCGGTGCTACCGCCGTTGCTGTCCAGGAACCCGCCGAGCGAAGCATGGGCGTAGAGTTGGAACACATTTCCCAGAGGATGGGTAAGTATTGACGCATTACCGACCGGCGTCAACAGCGTGTTGCCGGGCGCCCAATCCAGGCCTTTCACATCTATCGCGGAACCAGGGCCGCCGCCATCGGCATTAATGATAATTGCATGCGATGCGGTTGCCAGCATCATAGATGCGATGGCGAAGGATAGTTTGCGTTGCAGGCTCATCATAGGCTCCTGAAGTCTGGTCTGGTATGTGGTTGGGGTTCCCTATTCAATAGCCTGAGAAATTCGCTACCATAAAAAGTATAGCTTTGCTGCTCACCATGCCACGGCATGCCCGCAACGTAGAAACAAAGCTGGATGACCCTGTGTAGTTTACTTTGTGGTTACCCCATTTTCCAATGGCAGATCCCGCCCTTCCCACGCACATAACCCCCCCAGCATGTTATAAATCCGGGTAAACCCATTCCGTTCCAGGATGCTGGCAGCCAGCCCGGCCCGGTGGCCGACGCTACAGTGAACCACCAGTTCGCTGTCTTTGGGAAGCTGGGGAATGTTGTCCTCCAGATAGCCCACAAAGGTATGGAGGGCGCCCGGTATGTGTTTTTTTATCCATTCACCATCATCCCGTACATCGAGCACGTTTGTTTTGCGGTCCTGCATCCAGTTGGCGCATTCCTCGGCACTGATGGTGCCCAGCCCGTAGATGGGTAATCCCCGCTCCCGCCAGGCTTCCACGCCGCCTGCCAGCATGCCTTCCACCCGGTCGATGCCGATGCGGGACAGGGATGTCACCGCCTCTTGAATATGGCCCGGCTCATCGAGCACGAGAAGTATGGTCGTGCTTTCATCCGCTATCCAGCCGCCGAAGGCCGGAAGTCCTCCCAGCCAGATGTTGTAGGATAGGGGAATATGCGCCGCCGCAAAGGCATCTGGCGAGCGGCAATCGATCACGATTGCATCCTTCATCTTTTCCTGGAACTCTTTGGGTTGAAGAACGCGAAATTCCGCCGATAATCCGGGTGGTCTTCCCCCCATCAGGTTGACCCGTTCCATATGGGAGAAATAGGGCGGGCGCGGCAGCTTCTCGGCCATCTTGTGATCGACGAATTCCATACGGCTTACCTTGAAGACGAGGTTGGTTTCTTTTTCGATACCCAGCGTGGAGTCGTCGCGCTTGGAAATATTCCCGCCGCAGGCCGAGCCGGACCCATGTGCCGGAAAAAGCAGGGTCTGGTCACCCAGCGGCGCAATCTTTCGGTGAATGGAATCATAGAGAATGCCGGCGTTTTCACCGGTCTTGTCCGGATCCGGCAGATCGGTGCGCCCGGTTTCGCTGACGAAAAGCGCGTCGCCGGTGAAGACGCCCCAGCACTTATCCTTGGTATCCTGCGGATAGACGGCATACGTTACGCTTTCCGGCGTATGGCCGGGCGTTTCAAGTGCAACAAAGCGCGTGGTGCCCACCTGGAACTCTTTTTTATCCGCAAGCTTGACATCCGAGTGGCCGAACAGCTCATGCGTGCCCGTCACGATTCTGGCGCCTGTCATTGCGGCCAGCGTTCGCGAACCGAATTCAAAATCTTCCTGACGGTGCGTTTCGAAAATATAGGCGATGCTCAAATCATTTTTCTGGGCGAGTTCCAGATATTCGTCGATATCGCGCCGCGGGTCGATCACTACGGCGAGCCCTTCCCCGCACCCAAGCACGTAAGAATTCTGCCCCAGGCCTAAAGCTTTTAGTCTTCTGAAAAACATTTGTTGCCCCCTGCCCTGGCTCAAGCTCGATAAATCCGGTTGGATTTGATTGAAGAATACAGCGTCTACAGACACTTTCATGTTTGGACCATTATGTTACGGGTGCTCCATATTGATCAGTGCGCTGGGGCACATAATCCAGAAGGTGAGGCTACGTCTCGAAATAAGCCAGCATTGGCGGCTGATGAACGCTATTCGCAGCAGCCCGATTGATTTCTATGGGGTCAGACTCGATTGGCTTTAGAGCTCTACAGCCGCCAACGCTTCGGGAATGATTCAGGTCGTAAGTATCCACAAAATGATTACTTCGAGGTCGTAGCATCCCCTAAATAACCACTTTTAGGTCGCGGGATTCACAAAATGACCACTTTAAGGTTGAAATATTCACAAAATGACCACTTTGAGGTCTCAATATTCACAAAATGACCATTTTCAGGACTCAATATTCACCAAATGACCACCAATATGCAATATTTCCCTGACAAGGGGTGTGGTAACTTGATTTCGTCCTTAAAAAGGAAAACTTGGAAGCTCATGGCACTGCAACTCACCATCCATACGATTGACGTCGAACAGGAAGAAAGTGCGCTCGTTGTTGCGGCAGATGTAGCAGCCGGGCGACAACGAACGATATTGATCGATGGCGGACTACTCGGGTATGCGGAGACAGTCCACAACTTTATCAATCCCATCCTCAGAGGTTACGGTTACTCCCTCGATCACATTCTCCTCAGCCACTACGACAAGGACCACTCAGGGGGAGTCATAGGACTCCTGAATGCGGACAACATGCGAGTCGTAAGCGAAGCTATTTCGAATGCGGTGGCAAATGCGGCGCAATGGGCCGCAGTAGGCACGCGCCCCCAGCAAATCGCCTGTGGAGCTGTGGCTGCGGCGGCGACCATCCTCGGAGCGTACCGCCTGAACGTGCACAAAATCCTGACAATGTGCCAAGTTGTTTTTCCCCGAGCGGTCGGGAAGACCGACGACGAGGCCGCCGAGATTGGATTTAACTATGCCCTGGAGCATACCAACACGCTTCAGAGTTTTCCCACCCTGCAGGTCGGCGAAACTGGCAGATGCAAAAATATCGCAAAAATATCCTCGGTCGCTGCGGCGATTGCCATCGCGTCGGGAAACAATCCGGCGACTGCAGCCTTCGGCGCCATCTTCCTCCTGATTGGCAAAACACTTCCTAATCAGCCACGGTTCGATACCGCGGGTCGATACTGTAACGTCCATCTTATCGATATCAGGCAACCCATCTGGCCATCACAATCTGCCAGATATATACCACCGTGGCGATCGGGCAAATACCTAAACATAACGAAGGCGAATCGGATGATAACGCCTGACATAAACCGGACCCTGACAACGCCTGTGTCAGGGGACGAGATTCTCCGGAATAGCTGGGCCGGTCCGACTCCCGCTTCCCCCCATTCTCCTGGGATATTCTGCCGGGCGATCAACTCCTGGGTTTGGCAAGGGATCGGCAATAATCCTGTTCAGACCGTTTGGAGGCGCAAGGCTGCAGGCCGCACGCCTAAACTTGAGTCGTAATAATTGCCAGTTTTTTACCGAAGGTATAAGAGGAAAATAGTATGAACCAGATAGTACTTATTGCGTTACGCAGGCCTTACACCTTCGTGGTTCTTTCAATTCTGATCGTCATATTCGGAATCCGGGCAATACGGCATTCGCCGACAGACGTCTTTCCCACTATCAAGATTCCCGTGATCTCCGTAGTCTGGGCTTACGCCGGTATGTTGCCGACGGATGTGTCGGGTCGGATCACTTTTTTCTTCGAACGCTTCTTGACCTCGACGGTGGAAGGTATCTCGGACATCGTCAGCCAGTGTTACTACGGCATCAGTATCACGAATATTTTTTTACAGCCCCACACCAACCTCCCTGGCGCAGAAGCGGAAGTCACCGCCATAGCCCAGACGATTGTCAAGGCGCTGCCGCCGGATATTTCCCCGCCCATGATCATGCGGCTGGAAGCCTCTCAGGTAGCGGTTGCCAGCCTGCAGGTTACCTCGGACGAGATGACGCCGGCAGACCTCTATAATCTTTCTTATAACCAGCTCAGGCCCTTGATTGTCGTGATCCCCGGGGCAATTGTTCCGCATCCTTACGGTGGAAAGCCCAAGCAGCTTCTGGTATCCCTCGATCAAGACAAGATGCTGGCCCGCAATATATCGCCAACCGATGTCCATGCGGCTTTCGATCGCCAGAATATCGTGCTGCCCGCGGGCGATATGAAGATAAAGCAGACCGACTGGATGGTCCAGACAAACGCGATGCCGCCGGAGATTCCGGAATTCAACGATATTCCGATTAAAAGGGAAGGAAATTCGTTCGTTTTCTTGCGCGACGTCGCCGATGTTCAGCTGGCAGGGCCGCCGCAAACAAACTCCGTCATCGTGGACGGCAAACAGGCCGTCATTATTGTCGTCATGAAAAGCGGCGAGGCGTCGACCCTGGACGTGGTCGACGGCATCAGGGCAACCCTTCCGCGTATCAAGGAGATCGTGCCGTCCCATGTGGACGTTAGAATCATCACCGATGCATCGGTCTTCGTGCGGGAATCCATCAACGAGGTGACGCATGAGATGCTGATCGCGGGCCTGCTTGTAGGTTTGATCGTCATGCTCATGCTTGGCTCGTGGCGCCCCATGATAGTCGTTACGACTTCCATTCCGTTGTGTATTCTGACCTCCCTCATCTTCCTGCAAGTGCTGGGCGAGTCAATGAATGTCATGACGCTGGGCGGATTGGCGCTCGCCGTAGGGATTCTCGTCGACGATGCGACAGTGATGATCGAGAACATCGATACTCACCTGGAAATGGGCAAGGAACTCGACGAGGCAATCATCGATGCGGCAAACCAGATCGTTATTCCGACGCTGCTCGCCACGTTATGCATATGCATTGTCTGGCTGCCACTATTCACGCTTTCCGGCGTATCGGGCTATCTGTTCAAGCCAATGGCGCTGGCGGTGATATTTGCCATGCTGGCGTCCTTCATCCTGTCGCGTACGCTCGTGCCGACCATGGCGAAATATCTTATCAAGCATCCCCACGCCGAAGAACACGAAAAGGAAGGCCACCATGGCGAGGAACAGCCGCCGGGGCAGGCGCCCGGTTTCAAGGAGAAGTTAAAATATCATCTGGGGGCTTTCTCCCGTTTTCAGCAGGGATTCGAGGCTCGATTCCTTCAATTCTGCGGCTGGTATGGCGGGCTGCTCGAACGAACCATTGAAAATCGCCGCCGGTTCGTAACGATCATGCTGGCTTTCGCGCTCCTCTCTCTTATCCTGTTCTACTTCAACGGCCGCGATTTTTTCCCGGAGGTCAGGTCGGGGACCATCCAGATGCATATGCGGGCGCCTCTCGGCACGCGGATGGAATCCGTAAACCGCATCACCACGCTCGTTTCGGAGGATATCTCGCGCATGCTTCCCGGGCAGGTTGAAGGCGTCATCAGCAATTGCGGCTTGCCCGTCGGGCCGCATAATCTGGCTTTTATTCCGACGCCCACGATCGGGACGCAGGACTGCGACCTGACGATCACTCTGTTCGACGACAAATCAGCGGTGTGGGATCTCCGGAAAATTATCCATGACGGTTTGAAGGAGCGCTACCCGGGGAGCGAATTCACCTTCCAGCCAGCCGACCTGATAGCGAAAATCTTGAATTTCGGTGCCCCTTCTCCGATTACCGTTCAGGTTAACGGGATGGATATATACGGCAACTACGAATACGCGCGCAAATTGCAAGGCAGGTTGCGCAAAATCGCCGGCTCCTCCGACGTGGTGATCCAGCAAACCATGCGCACGCCCACCATGTTTGTTGAAGGCCAAAGGACATACGGACTCGGTGTTGACAGGAGTGAATCCGATATTGCCCTGAATATGTTGTTGACGACTAACGGAAGCCAGCAGATCGACCAGAAATACTGGCTGGACCTGAAGACCGGCATGTCATACCAGATCAACATCTATCAGCCTCAACCTTGGGTCTCAAGCACTAATGAGTTGAACAGGATTCCTGTGAAGCCGGTGGGTGAGGCAGGCCTGGATCAGGATTATCAGCTCCTGGGCAACCTGACGCAGAAGACGCCGGTAGGCACGCCCGGCCTGGTCACCCATAGGGGCATCATGCCGTTGGTTGAAGTGTATGTATCCGCCGAAGGACGGGGGCTGGGCGACGTGCTGGACGACGTCAAGAAAATCGTCGCGGAGATGGACGAAGAAGTACCGCGCGGCTCCGATGTCCAAATCGCCGGCCAGGCCGCGAATATGGTTACCACCTATGGCGAACTGCTTGTCGGCCTTGCAGCGGCTGTGGTGCTGATCTATCTCTTGCTTGTCGTCAATTTTCAATCATGGCTGGTTCCCTTCATCATCATTACAGCCCTGCCCGGCGCTTTGGCAGGCATTGCCTGGGCCCTGTTCCTGACCCAGACGAATATTTCCGTCCCTGCGCTGACAGGCGCCATCATGGCCATGGGAACGGCCACGGCAAATTCCATACTGGTGGTGTCCTATGCCCTGGAGCGCATCGAAGCGCATGGCGATCCGCTGCTAGCCGCCATCGAGGCCGGCAAAGCCCGGATTCGCCCCGTTCTCATGACGGCGGCGGCCATGATCATGGGCATGCTCCCGATGGCGTTGGGAGGATCCACCAATGCGCCGCTGGGCCGTGCAGTGATTGGCGGCTTGATGTTTGCAACGGTATATACCCTGTTCTTTGTCCCGGCTGTGTATGCCATCATGTATTACGCCCGAAGCGTTTCTAAAGATAAGGAAAGCATTCCTGGCGACAAGGAAATCGCTCCTCAACTCGGAAATTCCTGACATGGAAAAATCACGTAAAAAAAGTACGCTAATTATTGCGATCGCTCTGTTTGCTTCTGTTTTCTATCTGGGTTACCGAGTGGTTGAATCCCGTAACCATATGGATTCTTTAACAGAAAAGGCGAAGGAAAATGATGTTCGGACTGTAGCTATCGTCCATGCCGAACCGCTGCCTGCCCAGGAAACCATCCAGCTTCCGGGTACCATCGAGGCATGGTTTCAGGCGCCGATCTATGCCCAGGTATCCGGTTACGTCAAGATGTGGCACAAGGATTGGGGGGCGAGAGTCAAAAGAGGAGATGTCCTTGCCGAAATCAATGCGCCGGCGCTCGATGCGCAATACCGGCAAGCCAAAGCCGATCTGGCGTCGGAAGTGGCCCTTAATGATCTGGCCATACTTACCGCGGACCGGTGGATAGCCTTGCGCAAGAACCAGGCGGTATCCGAGCAAGCGATTTCGGTAAAGGTGGCTGAGGCAAAAGCCCAACAGGCAAAAGTCAATGCCGCCGCGCAGAATGTCCGTAACTTCGAGGCATTGATTGGGTTTAAGACGATTATTGCACCGTATGACGGCGTAGTCATCAACCGTGCCATTAACGTGGGTGACTTCATCAATAAGGAAGGCACTATCAGCACCCCGCAAGGTGATATCCGCAATCTTTATACTGTCGCGGACATCAGCCGGCTGCGTTTGTTTGTCAGCGTGCCCGAGCGGTTCGGCGCCCTTATGCATGATGGCCTGAAAGCCAACCTGACGGTACCGCAATTTCCCAATCGGCGTTTCACTGCCGAATTTCTGACCACTGCTCGCGGCTTCGATGTGAGCACTCGTACGGTGGTCACCCAGTTCGTGATTGAAAATGAAGAGAAGGATCTGTGGCCCGGCTCCTATGCATCAGTCAACCTGACCGTGGATGTGGAGAACAAGCACCTCTCCATTCCATCCAGCTCACTGGTATTTGATGAGATGGGGACGCGAGTGGCCGTGGTGGATGACAACAACATTGTTCACTTCAAGCCGATCAAAATACAAAGAATCCTTGATGCTACTGTCGAATTAAGCGAGGGTATCTCAACAGAGGACCGGATTATAAATAACCCCAGCGCCGCCATACTTGAAGGCGACAAGGTGACCATCGTAACGCCTGCACCGGGATATGACATGATCAACAAACCAAAAGAGCCGGCTCAGGAGTCATCGAAACCAGCTTCCCATTCGAAAATGCCAGATCCGGGATCAAAACAAGCCTTAAACGGATCATATGCACCATGACTATGATTGACTTGCGGCATAAAAAAGAAACTCGTATTTCAGATCTTTGTCGTCTCGGCGTCAGATTTGGTGGTTTTCTATTTCTGACAACCCTGGCGGGGTGCGCCTCCCTTCCTTTTCCTGCATTCGATCTGTCACCCACTTATAAATCGACCGAATTTGTTGTCCCGGACTCCTGGGAGGGAACGAGTGATTTCGTTAAGGCTAATCCGTCGGATGATATACTCCGGCCCGACTGGTGGACACTATATAACGATCCAATACTGAATGGTCTTGTGGAACAGGGGATTGCAGCCAATCCAGACTTGCAGGCAACAGCTGAACGGTTCATTCAAGCGCGCCATTCAATGATGAAGGCGCGGTCTCGATATTTCCCCCAGCTCGGCTTTGGGTTCGGCGGCAGTAATAACAAACAATCCGATCATACGCTCTTCCGTGCTCCTGGAGAACCTGACAGCGATACCCAGGTATTGATGGAGGGAATTGCATCCTGGGAACCGGATTTCTGGTCGAGACTTCGGAATGAGGCGCAAGCCAGGATCTATCGTGCTGAAGAACGTGCGGCGGATTATGGGCTCGCGCGCCTTATTTTACAGGCGGAAATTACATCAAATTATTTCACGCTGCGCGGATTGGATGCGCAAATCGCGATTTACAAACAGTCGATTGATCTTTACAAGTACTCATTAGCCGTTGTAGTGACTCAGTTTGAAGGCGCGATCGCCTCTAATCTCGACGTGGCACGGGCCGAGTCGCTGCTGTTCGCTACCGAGTCAAAATTGGCCCTGATGCACGGTGAGCGCAAGGTGATGGAGCAGGCCATTGCAATCCTGCTTAATCTCGCTCCGGCCAGCTTCAAGATCGAGCCAGTAGACGATCTCCTTACCACGAATTTTCGCCTTCCACAGACGGTTCCATCTACTCTACTTGAACGCCGGCCCGATATTGCCGCAATGGAGCGCCGGATGGCACAGGCCAACCGCACCATTGGAATTGCACGTGCCGCTTTTTTTCCGAATGTAGCCTTCCGGCTGGGAGGAGGATTCGAGGATGCCGGACTCAATCTCCTCAGCCTGGCTAACAGTTTCTGGGCCTATGGTTCCTCTTTTTCCATCCCGCTTTTCCAGGGCGGATATCGTCGGGCCCAATTGCAACAATCGTGGTCGGTCTATCGCGAGACGGAGAATTTATATCGTTCGACCGTGTTGAATGCCTTTCGTGAAGTTGAAAATAACCTGACCCAGACGTATTGGATGACTATTGCTGCCGAGCGGCAGGACGCTGCCGTGGGAGCCGCACGTACAACACAAAACCTTACCATGGACCTCTATAAGGGCGGTTTGGCCACCAGCCTTGAACTCATTTATGCCCAGCTCGGCACACTGACGTCAAGCATCGATTCTGTACAGATCAAGACTGATCGGCTGAAAGCATCGGTGGCGCTTATTCGTTCGCTTGGAGGAGGCTGGAACCGCGATCAATTACCCGCTGACCATGAAATTCAACCCTTTGGCATATTACAATATACGGGTCTTGATAAGCCATCACCCGCCGGAGGAATTGATGTCAATGTGGACTCCGAGGACAGAAACAACAAAAACAATAATTTTACAAAGCCCCTGATTCCATCTGTGGGTAATGGCGATAGAAACAGCAAAAACAGTGATTTTACAAAGTCAATAATTCCATACGTGGGTAATAATAGAGATAGAAACAACAAAAACAATTTGACGGCTCCCTGGGTTCCCTATGCGGATAATAGCGATAGAAGCAGCAAAAACAATAATTTGACACAACCCGCAGTTCCATAGCTATATCTTGCAAGAGTTCCGCAGCTCTTTGATATGCCTGGTTAGGTGGAATAGACGTTGAACTGTTTCCCTAACCTACCAAGGGGGAGCCCGGCTCTGCCGGGGAGGCAGTTAAAGTTTGACATTAACTGAGGAAATATCTGGGTGAGAGGCGTTCCGCAAACTGGCTATCCAGAAGGAGAGCCGGATAGAGGAGCGGCATTTGATGCCGGATCGCGAACACATGCGGATAAGGATTCCGCCGAAGCATGCGGTGTCACAGGTAATCGGGTTTATCGAAGGTGTAGTCGTCAGCTGTAGTAGTCTAGGCTTCATCTGACAGTTACCCGGTTTGACGGGTGCAATGCGTCAGATCAGATTCAGCTTCAGCTATACTCGTGCTTCAAGCCGCTTAGCTCTTTTTTCATCTCCTGAGCCTTTCACCTTACTGGCTCGGTTAAAAGAAGTTCGTCGGAAATCATCTTTAGCTCAGAGCGCCACCCAACCTGGGCAGCTCGATCACTATTCGATCAATCAAAGACAGCGCTCTATCAAGGAGCAGTTCGGGGGTCATCGGTCATGCCTCATTGTCCTGCCCGGGCCTTTCATTTCTCCGGACATAAAAGCCTCATCAATTCTTCCCCCATGCTCTTCGGGGCTATATCTATGTATTCAATATCTTTTTCTGGATAGGAATATGAAAGAATAAGAGCTCCATTTTTACCATAGGCATATATAGCCGTCCTAGCAAACTTATGTTCATTACAATTTATATTTCCCTTGGTTACGGTGTAGGAATAGTCCTTAAAAGAAGGGTCCACTGCAATTGATTGTCTTAAAACCTCCTCTGTTATCACAAATTTTTCCCATATGGAAATAACACCATTTCCCAAGTCCTTTATTTTGCTGTCATCGTAATAAGCAGGTCCGGTGGTGCCAAGTGCAAACTGTACCCATTTCGCACTTGCGCTTGTGGAAAAGATTACTATTAACATTGCTGCCAAATACCTCATTTTGGCATCTCTACCATGTCATGAGAAATCCTGTCAGGCATCAACCTAAATGGCGTTTTCATTTTCTCTCTTTTTGTCGGTCATGTGGTCGTCGGTAATATCTATTGTACGGCTTCCCCGAAAAGAGAAAAACCCCGAGGGCTGGCCCATTGGAATTTTATTTCTGCCAGCCACGCGACAAAGGGCAGTTGCCGCTGGGCTGTAATAATTAACTGCTTGGTTACGCTCATTGCTACTGCCATTCCTGCTATTTACGCTATTACACAGTCGAGTTTACCTGACTTGAATTGCCGGCGGCGTTTTTCCCGCGCCTGCAAGGATGCCTCTGGTGGCTGCCTTATCCGCAGCAGTCTGATTGCATCTGGACCGGCGGACATTTGACGGTCCCAAAGGAACAAAAGACACAACAATCGCCGGGATGGGGGCGCAGCAGAACCTTACAGCTGCTGCATTCATAGTAGAACTGGCAGGCATGGGTCGGCATGATTTCCGGCTTGGCATATCCGCAGTGCGGGCATGTCAGAACTGATTCCAGGATTGGCAAATTGTGAATCATAAAGAGACTCGAGCAGGCATGTTACGGGTGCCTACTGGTCGGTGCACTGGGGCACATAATCAGAATATGAATTATCACACGGCTTACCTGAGCGATGGCGCCACAATGAATTAGGAAGCTATGGATGAGATTGATGGAGATAGATTAGTCCGAATTGACCATAGACAGAGATCTTGGCAAAACCTAATTTTAAAATGACGACTTGATGAATTGCTTGACTTGAATCATATGAATATTGTGATGCAAAACTTAGCTTGCGGGGAAGCACGCGCATGGAGAACGGGTAATTCCCTGAATGGATTATGGATTTCGGCTTCGCTTATTTCTCTTCATAGGAGGCAAAGAAATGTTAAAACGAATCACAGTCCCTGCCGCGGCGATCATGGCGATTATCGGATATCCTGTACATGCCCAGGAAGTCACCGTCCCTAATACCGCCGCAAGCTTTTCCGCAAGCGCAATACCGGTGACAGCAGGAACCATCGATTTCTGGGCAAAGTTGAGCGGTTTCTCTGGAGCTATTCCTAATAATGGCCCGCATTTCTTTATTTTCAATCACGATTTGACGAACTATTCGGTAGGGTTTACTGCAAATGATGGGACGGGCAATCACGGACTGACGGGTATAGCGGGGCGTCAGTTTCATACGGGGTCGGTAGGCAACTCCTATGAGGATATACTGGGTACCGGAGGTGAGGACACATGGCATCACTACGCCCTGAAGTGGGACCAAGACGGTCTTGCTGATGTTCCAAATCAAAAAGTCGCTGTATACCTCGATGGTGCATTGGCATCAGCCAGTTGGGGGATGGGGGGTGGTTTGTCGGTGGGGACGTTTCCCGCGCTGCCGGGTGGGACCTTAAATTTGATCACTGGCGATACGACTATTGGGAGGATTGCCATCGATGAATTCAAGGTTTTTGATGGCAACAACAACTTGGTGCTCTACAACACTCTCGATTCCATCAATGATGTTACACATAGCGCTGTAGGATCGAATGGGTCATTCAACGGATTCGGTGACCCCACATTTGTTACAGGGATACTTGGAAACGCGTTGGAAGCCACTCCAGTCTATCTCCTGGCTCCGATTCCGGAGCCTGAGACTTATGCCATGATGCTGGCTGGGCTTGGACTGCTTGGCTTCATAGGGTGTCGCAGGCAAGTTTCCCCCAGGTAATCGACGCTCAAATCAAATCCAGGCCGGGAGCATCAGCTCCCTGCTTGTGCGACTACCACATAGCTGAAGCGGCTGGCGCATTGGAATCTTTTGCTGGCAGCCCTGGGAACTGAAATATCCACCTAAACTACCCACAAGTTCGATAGCAGATCACCTTATTTTTCCGTTTTTCCTTTATGTTTGATTGCCAGGGCTCAGCAACTCACATGAAAGAGTCCGATGGCTGAGCCTTTAGCCTTGTTCCAGTGGTGAATGGCTTTGGGAGTGGGTGAAAGCTCGATCCGCACGTTCTCCTTCTTGAAGTACTCGGAGGCTTCTTTAGAGAGCCTTACATTGTCATTGTGGCCTGAGCCAATGATGAGCCGTTCGGTCCCTTTTTCGAATATGTGCTCAGCCTCGTCAAGCGAGATTTTATGAGATGTGCCGAACACCGCCTTGGATAGTTTTTTCTTTCTCTTCTTGATCTTGCCTGAAAGCCGGATGAGAACATCATGTTCGATCTCAGATCCATCTATAGTAATGGAGCCAAATTTAGTACCGTCAATTTTGGGTTTCATAATAGCATTCCTGTTGTTTGCGCCTAACGTTTGATCGAACGGACCGCAAAGGCCGCAGGCTGGAGGGTCCGCTCGATGGAAGGGCTGGGGTCGTGCGGCGGCAAGCGCCCCATCTTTGTCGATCCGGTCCTATCTTCCGTAGGGTCTATCCCGGAACTTCTTGCCAGGCATCATTCCTTGGCCTGGTCCGCCATCTGGCGCTGAGCTTCCGCCAATTTCCTGTTTGCTTCCGCGGCCTCCTCATAGAGGCGCGCCAGTGCCTTGGTATGCTCTTTCAGATCTTCGGTCACCCTGCCGTAGTAATAGCTGTGACCCTCGTATTCCGCAAGCCTGTTTTTTTGTATTTGCGCCTTTTCCTGCATTTTTTTTGCCGCGTCTTCATAATGCTTGGCCAGCGCGTTATGGTCCGCTTTGGTCTTGGCATTGCGAATGGCGCTTGACATGTCCATGGGATGGGGATCGAGATGCGCACACGACGCCAACGAGCCGAGGACAACCAGGGTTGCGAAGACGCTTTTGAGTTTCATGATGTACCTCCGTGATGGGGTTGATATGAAAAAAAGATAATACGCGGGAACATACGACTGTATTTCATAAATTGATGCGATTAAGCCGCAAGGCATTGGTGACGACGGATACCGAACTCATCGCCATGGCGGCACCGGCGAACATCGGCGACAGCAGCAGCCCGAAAGCCGGATACAGCACACCGGCTGCCAGTGGAATGCCAAGCGCGTTGTAGCCGAAAGCAAAGGCAAGGTTTTGCCGGATGTTACGCATGGTGGCGCGTGACAGCACGATGGCCCGTTCAATGCCTCGCAGATCGCCCTTGACCAGTGTAATGCCCGCGCTTTCCATTGCCACGTCGGTGCCGGTGCCCATGGCGATGCCGACTTCGGCTTGGGCCAGCGCGGGCGCATCATTGATGCCGTCGCCCGCCATCGCGACGATGCGGCCTTCCGCCTGCAAGCGTTTCACGTGACCGGCCTTGTCCTCGGGAAGCACTTCCGCCAATGCCTCATCAATGCCCAGTTGCCGTGCCACCGCATCGGCGGTGCGCTGTGAATCGCCGGTGAGCATGACGATATGCACGCCCAGATGCCGCAGTGCCGCGATGGCTTCCGGCGTGCTTTCCTTGACCGGGTCGGCGACTGCGGCGATGCCGGCGGCCATGCCGTCTACGGCGAAGAACATCACGGTCTTCGATTCCGCACGCCAGGTTTCCGCACGCGCTTCCCAACGCTGTGTATCCACATTATGCTGTGCGAGAAAATTGCGGCTGCCGACCAGCACGCGCTTACCATTGATATCGGCTTGCACGCCGAGACCATTGATGGCACTGAAGGCTTCCGCCGGGCGTGGCGTCAAGCTGCGTGCTTTTGCACCCTCAAGAATTGCAAGCCCGATCGGATGTTCGGAAAGCTGCTCTACGCCGGCGACCAGCTCGAGAGCTTCATCGTCCGCGAACCCCTCGGCGATGAAATCAGTCAGCGCGGGGCGCCCCAACGTCAGTGTGCCGGTCTTGTCCACCACCACGGTATCGACATCTCGCATACGCTCGATCGCATCGGCATTGCGGAACAGGATGCCCACGCGCGCGCCCTGCCCCATCGCGACGGTCATCGAGATGGGTGTGGCAAGACCGACCGCGCAGGGGCAGGCGATGATGAGAACGGCAATGGCATTGAGAAACGCGTAAGCAAATTTTGGCTCCGGGCCGAGAAACCACCATGCCAGCGCCGTAACGATGGCGATGGCAATGACGCTCTGGACGAAATAGGCGGCGATGACATCCGCAAGCCTCTGGATGGGCGCACGGGTACGCTGCGCTTCCCCGACCATATGGACGATACGTGCCAGCAGCGTGTCGGCGCCCACGCGCTCGGCGCGAATGATCAGCGAACCATTGCTATTCATGGTCGCGCCAGTGACTTTGTCGCCCGTGACTTTGGCCACCGGCACCGGTTCGCCGGTAATCATGGATTCATCCACCCGGCTTGAGCCTTCCAGCACCGTCCCATCGACAGGAATTTTTTCTCCCGGTTTCACACGCAGCCGGTCACCGGCGACGACCTTCTCAAGCGCGACCTGTTCCTCCGTTCCATCGTCACTCAATCGCCATGCCTGGTTAGGCGCGAGCTTCAGCAATTGCTGGATTGCCCGGCTGGTCTGGCCCATTGCACGCGTCTGAAGGTAGTCACCGAGTGTCACCAGCGTCACGATAACCGCCGCTGCCTCGAAATAAGTCCCCACTGCGCCATCGTGGGCGCGGAACGCCTGCGGAAACCAGCCAGGCATGAGGACCGCCGCGAGGCTGAAGAGATAGGCGAACCCCACTCCCAGACCGATCAGCGTGTACATATTGAGTGCGCGGTGCAGGAGCGAAAGCCAGAATTTGTGCAGGATCGGCCAGCCGACCCACAGCACGACGGGTGTCCCCAGTAGGAATTCGACCCGGCCGCGTGCATACGGCTCGAGCCCGAACGGTTCATGAATGCCCATCATGGGCGCCATCGCGAGCGCCACCAGCGGGAGCGACAAGGCGATGCCGGCCCATAATCGGCGCGCAAGGCCGCGCAATTCCGAATCGTCGGCTTCCGTGCCGCCTGTACCTGCAACAGGTACCAGGGCCATGCCGCAGATCGAGCAGTCGCCCGGCGCATCCCTCAGGATTTCCGGGTGCATGGGGCATGTCCATTGGCTTCCCGCGGCTGCCTGAGCGGGAGCTGGAGGTGCGGCCGCGTGCTGGCGATCGTGCGCGTGTTCGTGCCGGTGATCGTGTGATGGATGCGTAGGGTTCATGCCTGCATTCATTTCTGACTTTCGGTGAAATCGCGCCGTGGAATCGGGCTCGGTCAGCTATCGTTGTGAACCATAATTCATATTAGACCAGCTTTTACTGTTTGGACAATTTTCGGAAATTATTGTGTTGCCGGGCAGATTGAGGGTTACTTGCTCCGCCCGGCCGCCAAAGCCACCTGGGAACAGCTGCCTGCGCTCGTCAGGCGCATGTCATACTTCCTCTTGCTTGCGCAGATTCCATTCCTTCACCAGCGCATAGATGGCGGGGATGACGATCAAGGTGAGCAGGGTCGAGGACACCATTCCGCCGACCATGGGTGCGGCGATGCGTCGCATCACTTCCGAGCCCGTGCCGCTGCCCCACATGATCGGCAGCAGACCCGCCATGATCGCCACCACGGTCATCAGCTTTGGGCGCACGCGCTCGACCGCGCCTTCCATGACTGCCGCATACAGGTCGGCCACCGTCGGCTTGCCTCCTGTGGCTGCGCGTTTCGTCTTGATGGCTTCCCAGGCATGGTCGAGATAGATCAGCATCACGACCCCCGTCTCGGCGGCAACGCCGGCGAGCGCGATGAAGCCCACGCCTACCGCGACACTGAGGTTGTAGCCGAGCAGCCATATCAGCCAGACGCCGCCCACCAATGAAAAGGGTACCGAGAGCATGACAATGAAGGTTTCGGTGAAGCGGCGGAAATTGAGGTAGAGGAGCAGAAAAATGATCGTCAGGGTGAGCGGCACCACTACTTTCAGCTTTTGCTGAGCCCGTTCCATATATTCGAACTGACCGCTCCATGTGGCATAGTATCCCGGGGGGAATTTAACCTGCTCGCGTACCGCTTGCTGTGCCTCGGCCACGTAACCACCGATATCGCGGTTACGAATGTCAACGAAGATGTATGCTGAAAGCAGTGCGTTCTCGGTGCGAATGCTGGGCGGCCCCTTGACCGTTTTGACACTGGCCAGCTGTCCCAAAGGGATCATGCCGCCGTTCATGATCGGTATCAGGATCTGGCTGGCAATAGCCGATGGATCCTGCCGCAGTTCACGCGGATAACGCACGGTGACACCGAAGCGCTCGCGGCCCTCCACCGTGGTCGTCAGCATCTCGCTTCCCAGGGCTACCGAAATCACTTCCAGCAGGTCGCCGACCGCTAGGCCATAGCGGGCAAGCGCCAGACGGTCGGGCTCGATATCGAGGTAGTAACCGCCGGTCGTGCGTTCGGCATAGGCACTGGTGGTTCCAGGCACCGTTTTTACAACAGCCTCGATCTGCCGGGCGAGCTCCTCCATTTCCCCCAGGTCCTTACCGAACACTTTGATGCCGACCGGGGTGCGGATGCCGGTAGCGAGCATGTCGATCCGGTTTTTGATGGGCATGGTCCAGGCATTGCTGACCCCCGGTATCTGCAGCGCCTGGTCCAGTTCGGCAATCAGTTTGTCGATAGTCATGCCGGCGCGCCATTCACTCTCCGGTTTCAGGTTGATAACGGTTTCGGCCATTTCCAGCGGAGCCGGGTCAGTGGCCGTATTGGCGCGTCCGGCCTTGCCGAACACCGAATCGACTTCAGGAAAGGTCTTGATGATCTTGTCCTGGGTCTGCAACAACTCCGCGGATTTGGTGACCGACAACGCCGGCAACGTAATTGGCATAAACAGCAAGCTTCCCTCGTTCAACACCGGCATGAACTCGCTGCCCAGTTTCATCGCCGGAAATACCGAAAGTGCAAGCGTGATCAGGGCCATTACAATGGTAAGCTTCTTCCAGCGCATGACCCAGGCGATAACGGGGCGGTAAATCCATATCAGAAAGCGGTTAACGGGGTTTTTCCGCTCAGGCATGATCTTGCCGCGGATGCAAAGGAACATCAGTACCGGCACCAGCGTGATGGAGAGCAGCGCCGCCCCCGCCATGGCGAAAGTCTTGGTATAGGCGAGCGGCGCGAACATGCGCCCTTCCTGCGCCTCCAGCGTAAATACAGGCAGGAACGAAACCGTGATGATCAGCAGGCTGAAGAATAATGCGGGCCCGACTTCGCGGCAGGCGTCGATCATGATCTGCAAGCGGGGCGCGCCCGGGGGAGCGCGCTCCAGATGTTTGTGGGCATTCTCGATCATGACGATTGCGGCATCCACCATGGCGCCGATGGCGATGGCGATGCCGCCCAAGCTCATGATATTGGAATTGAGCCCCAGCACATGCATGGCGATCAATGCGATAAGCACGCCGATTGGCAGCATTATGATCGCCACCAATGCGCTTCTCGCATGCATGAGAAACACCATGCAGACCACGGCCACGACGATGCTCTCCTCGATCAGGACCCGTTTCAAATTGTCGATGGCGCGGTGGATCAGGTCGGAACGGTCATAGACAGCCTGTAACGACACGCCTTCCGGCAGGCCGCTGGATATTTCTTCGATCTTGCTTTTCAGGTTGTCAATAACATCAAGCGCGTTCTGGCCGTAACGTGCCACGGCGATGCCGGAGACCACCTCACCTTCACCGTTCAGCTCCGCGATCCCGCGCCGTTCGTCCGGCGCCAGTTCGACCCGCGCCACGTCGCGGACCAGCACCGGCGTGCCTTGTTCCGCCTTGAGCACAAGATTCTCGATGTCGGCGATGCCATTCAGGTAGCCACGGCCTCGCACCACATATTCGGTCTCCGCCATCTCGATCACCCGCCCGCCCACGTCGCGATTGCTGGCGCGGATCACCGCGGCGACCGTGTTGAGAGGAATGCCGTATGCCTGCAGTTTGCGCGGCTCTACCGTGACTTGATAGGTTTTGACAAATCCGCCCACGCTCGCCACCTCGGCCACGCCTTGGGCCTTAGTGAGCTGATAACGCACGAACCAGTCTTGCAGGGTGCGCAGTTCCGCCAACGTATGCTGGGCAGCGACCACAATATATTGATACACCCAGCCGACCCCTGTGGCATCCGGCCCCAAAGTGGGGGTGACGCCGCGCGGCATGCGCCCGGCCGCAAAATTAAGATATTCAAGCACCCGGCTCCGCGCCCAGTAGATGTCGGTGTGGTCCTCGAAAATGACGTAGATAAAGGAGGCGCCAAATACCGACAACCCTCGTACCACCTTCGATTTCGGCACGGCCAGCATGGCGGTGCTCAAAGGATAGGTAACCTGGTCTTCCACCACCTGCGGCGCCTGGCCTGGATATTCGGTGTAGATGATGACCTGCACATCCGAGAGATCGGGGATCGCATCCAGCGGTGTGCGGAATACGGCGTAAATACCGAGACTGATCACGAAGGCTGTCGCCAGCAATACCAGGAATATGTTGCGCGCGGACCATTCGATAATTCGGCCCAGCATGTCAGTGTCCACCCTGATTGCTGGCGGCTGAACTTGCGCCCAGCGGCTGGATGCGAACGATGACGTATTCGCCAGCCGGCTCCTCGATTATCTTGAAGTCCACCCTTTGACCGGGCTTCAGCGGCCGCAGCAATGCGGGATCCTTGGTGCGAAAATCCATGGTCATTGCCGGCCAATTAAGGCTGGCAATCGGATCATGGGCGATGGTTACCGTCGCGTGCGCCCAATCCATCGCTTCTATGCTGCCGACGCCATGATGGTTCGCCGGCATCGATGCACCTGACGAAGTGCCGGGTTTGACCTGTTCGCTTGCGCCAGGCGTGGAAGCCGGGGCGTTGTAGCCGAAGCCGTTGAGTGCCGCCCTGAGATTGCTCTCGGCGTCGATCAGAAAGTTGGCGCTGACCACAACCGCTTCTCCCGCGGCAAGCCCGTCCAGCACTTCAGCGTAGCCCTCCGCATGTATGCCCAGTTTTACCGTGCGCGGCTCGAACCGGCCTTCGCCCAGAGCCACCAGCACCAGCCGCCGCGTGCCGGTATCGAGCACCGCCGAGTCGGGCACGGCAAGCACCTTGTCCTTGCTGTGGAATGAAGCGAACTCCACTCTCCCGTACATGTCCGGCTTGAGCAGACCTTGCTTGTTAGGGAGTTCGATGCGTACTTTGGCGGTTCGCGTCTCCGGCATCACCGTGGGGTAGATGAACGTCACCTCGCCGTTGAACACTTTGTCCGGATACGCATCCATCCTGATGGTGGCGCTCTGTCCCCGATGCACCATGCTCAGATCCTGTTCGAAAACGTCCGCCAGCATCCATACCTTGGTGAGATCGGCAATCTGGTAAAGTATCTCTCCGGGCATGAAGCGTTTTCCCTGGATTGCAAGTTTTTCGATCACCACGCCGCTGGCTGCGGAGCGCAAGGTGAGATACCGCCTGATCTGACCTTCCTGCTGCAGCATTTGCAGGTCGGTCTCCGATATGTCCCAGTTGCGCAGTCTTTGCAAGGCATTTTCTGACAGCCGCTGCATGCCTGCCTGAACCTCCAGGCCGCTCCCCTCGACCGATTGCATCCCCTTCCTGGCGATGAGATATTCATGCTGCGCCGTGATGAGTTCAGGGCTGTACACTTCCATCAACGCTTCCCCTTTGCTTACCGCCTGGCCGGTGGTATTCACATGGAGCCGCTGAATCCAGCCTTCGAACTTGGGTGCCACGGTGTACAGCCGCCGCTCGTCCGTCTGCACCGTCGCCACCGCCCTCACCGTGCGGGTGAGTTCGCGCAGTGCGGCGATCTCGGTTTTCACACCCAGCTTTTGCACTTTCTCGGTACTGATCTTCACCACTGAATTGTCGGATGGGGGTTCTTCTCCCTCGTAAACCGGGAGATAGTCCATCCCCATCGAATCTTTCTTGGGCAGCGGTGAAGTGTCGGGGTGTCCCATCGGGTTGCGGTAATAGAGAACCTTGCCCTGAGTCTTGCCCTGTGGTTTTGTAGCCTCGGGCGCCGGTTTGGACGGCATGAGCGCCAAGGCGGGCGATTTGCCGCTGCCCCACCAATACCCCGTGGCCAAAGCCATCGCAGCCAGGATGATGACCGCTATTAATTTGGCAGCGGTTTTCATAGAGGCTCCGCTGGTGTAGAAGGATTAATCGGCGGTTTGCCGGTGAGCCAATCGATTTCCGCAAGCGCCTTGTTATAACCGGCCATGGCTGCCGCCAAACTGATTTCATAGTTGAGCACCGTCATCTGGCTATCGAGCAGCGTGAGGAAGTCGACGCGATTGACCCGATATGCGGCTAACGCCGATTCAACCGTAAGCCGGGCCTGCGGCAGAATGGCGGTTTGGTAAAGCCGCGCCGATTGCAAATTTTGCTCAGCCAGCGCCATCTGCTGACGCAGGCTGGCGGTCACCTCATTGCGCTGCGCTTCGTACAGGCTCTGGGCTTGATCGCGCTTCGCCACGGCTTCCGCGATGCGCGGCGTGAGCTTGTTTTCCCGCCACACCGGCAGATTGACCGCCACGGTCAGGGTCACCATGTCCGGGCGCCGGGAGCCGTCCAGCATGTTGTCGCGCTGGCCGTACGCCAAGCGCACGTCGAAGTCGGGGTAGTAATTCCTGCGTGCCAGATCCATCGCTTTTTCGTTGCGCGCAACAATACTTTGCAGTGCCAGCAATTGCGGCCGCCGCGAAAGAGCGGATTCCCGCAGCGATTCCAGGCTCAGGATTTCTTCCCTCAGTTGCGGCGGCTCCGGTACCGGCACCGGGATATTTGCGTTTCGGCCAAGCGCACGAATGAGCTCGGCTTCGATCGCAGGCCGTTCACGCGCGAGCCTGAGCAGTTCATCCACTATTCTGGATACCTGCGTCTGCGCCTTCAGCGCATCGGCTTGGCTTCCCAGTCCTATTCCATAGTGTTTCTCGGCGATGTGGAGAAGATCCTCCAGGATCAGTTTGTTTTTCTCGACCAGCCGGGTCCTTTCGAGCGTGAGTCCCAGATCGAAATAAGCGACCTTGATATCCCGCACCACACGGTTCACGGTTTCCTGGTGGCCGTAGCCGACGCTCTGCGCATCCTGGGTGGCGACATCCTTGCGTAAACCTCGTTTACCTGGGAATGGCAGGCGCTGGGACAGACCAATCATTTTCATGGTCATGTCTTCGCGATTGAAAGTCGATGAAGTCAGCGGCGCATTGACCACTCCCGCTTCAAGCACCGGATCGTCGAGCGCTTCCGCGGGTGCTATTCGCTGGCTTGCGGCCTCTCGCTCCCGTAGTGCGGCCCGAATTTCGGGGTTGTTCTCCAGTGCCTCCGAAATAAGGGAAGAAAGGAGAGGGGAATTATCGGCGTTTCCCGTTGCGGGGGCCTTTGGAGGGGCGGCCGCGAAAGTCTGTATACCCGCTTCCATGCGGGTGCCGCCTGGGCCCTCAGCTTGTGCATTGACTGAGACCATTGCCCCGGCAAGCACTAGGACAATGGCTTCGCCGCGGATCAATGCGAATCTCCCTTTACAGGTACCTGTTTCCGAAATTTCACGATGACGTAATTTGAACCTGATTTTTCCATGAAGAACTCCACCGCATCGCCTTCCTTCACATGATCGGCTAACGCGCGTTCCTTGAGGCGAAAAGGCATGGTCATTCTTGGCCAATCCAGCGCGGGAATAGGATCGTGATCGATTTTTACCGTGGCTTTGGCCCTATCCACATGCAAGACGACTCCCTTCGCCGGAATGAGATCCGAAGATGTCGTATTTCCGGATACACCCGCAACGACTGTGCGCTCGTTTTTTTCCAGCATGGGTTCTTGCTTCGGGGAAAGCCGTTTATCGGGAACTGCTGACCCGGACTGAGTCGAGAAAGCAACCCGCACCGTATCGGCCGGAGCTGCGAGTGTTGGAGCAGCTATGGATGCGAATACCAGCCCCAAGTGCAACATGACAGAGAACGGAATATTCATTCTGACCTCCTGGAAATTTGTAACCGCTGCGATACCGCGTCCGCAATGGCCGGATAGCGGTTACCGCTTACGACCTGTCGAACCTTGCACCGCAAAGGCGCTGCGCTCGGATGCAGGCTCAATAAAAGTTAAAAACGATGGTTTGCCCTTGTTACAGGCGGATTTCTTCTGTCGAAGAATTAAGCGAGAGGAGGATGCTGCGGTTGCTGAAGAATGGCTGAAGTAAAGCGGGAGTCAAAAGCGGTGGCGTAAGAGAAGCTGCTGGTGGAGATCAACGAGGCGTGTGTTGCGGGAAGCAGTGTACTGAAACTTGCGTAGCAAGGGAGGCTTTCACACGGCAGGCTGGATGTCATGTCACTGGGTGCATTGTGCGTCGCCGAAGCTTCCTCACCCTCATCGTGAAGGTCGCAAGGGGCAGTAACGGCGGGAATATCAAGGCTTGCGCCCATTTGCTTCGCCTGCACGCACAACGGCATGATGGCGGCGATCGCGCCTTGCAGCGGGAGCCACAGCATGATTAAAACCAGTAGAAGCTTTCGTCCGGACACCATGATAGTCTCAGTATAGGTGACTTTTCCTGTGAGAGGCAAGCTGTCTGTAAGCGAGACCCCGTTTTATGGTCGCACTAAATTGGATAAATACAAGATCCTGCACTATCATGGCACCCATTCGCCCCCCTTCTCCATGCCTGATATCGACTCATTTTTTGCGCCCACCGGTCCGCTTGGCAAAACCGTGCCGGGCTATCGCATGCGCGCGCAGCAACTGGAAATGGCACAGGCAATTGCGGGCACCATCGCCGCCAATACCATCCTCGTTGCCGAGGCGGGTACCGGCACAGGCAAGACCTTTGCCTATCTGGTGCCGGCGTTGCTGGCGGGGGGCAAGGTGATTATTTCCACCGGTACCAAAACCCTGCAAGACCAGCTTTTCAATCGCGATATTCCTACTGTGCGGGCCGCGCTCAAGGCGCCGGTTACCGTGGCGTTATTGAAAGGGCGCGCCAACTATGTGTGCCATTATCATCTGGAGCGCACATTGCAGGATGGGCGCGCAAGCTTTGCCAGCCGTGAGGAAGCGAAGTATCTGCAGCTGATCGAGCGTTATGCGGGTGTGACCCAAAGCGGCGATAAAAGCGGTCTGAGCGAAGTGCCTGAAAACGCCGAAGTCTGGCAACGGGTAACTTCAACGCGCGACAATTGCCTGGGTTCCGATTGCCCGAACTATAAGAATTGCTTCGTCATGGAGGCGCGCAAACAGGCGCTTGCGGCGGATGTGGTGGTTGTCAATCACCATCTTTTTTTCGCCGACGTGATGCTGCGTGACGAAGGATTGTCGGAACTGCTGCCCGCCTGCAACACGGTGATATTCGACGAGGCCCATCAATTGCCCGAAACCGCAAGCCTGTTTTTCGGCGAATCGGTGAGCACCAGTCAATTGCTGGAGCTCGCTCGCGATGCCGAGGCCGAAGCACTGCTGGGCGCGAAGGATTTTGCCGCTCTGCCCCCGGCTATTGCGGCAATGGAAAAATCGGCGCGTGATTTGCGCCTGACAATAGAAGGCGAGAATACGCGCATGCCGCTGGCCGCGGTGATGCAAAACGGCAAATTCGGTGGCGCGCTGAATGAATTGATAGGCAACCTCGATGCGCTGGGCGCAATGCTGGAAACCCAGGCAGAGCGCTCAGAGGGGCTGGAGAACTGCTGGCAGCGCGCGCGTGAAATTGCCGGCGATATCAAGCGTTGGCGCGACCAGGCCGAAGCCGAGGGATTCGTGCGCTGGGTGGAAGTGTTCAGCCACGCGCTGCAACTCAATGCCACCCCGCTTTCCATTGCGGAAATATTCAACAAGCAATTGAGCGGTTCGCCGCGTGCCTGGGTTTTCACCTCCGCCACATTATCGGTAAAAGGCGATTTCTCGCATTACAATAGTGAAATGGGCTTGAGCACGGCGTCGAGTGCCGCGCAATCCGCCTGCTGGGAAAGCCCCTTCGATTTCGCCAATCAAGCTCTGCTCTATGTGCCAGCCGGCCTGCCCGAACCGAACAGCCGCGAATACACCGAAGAAGTTGTCAAAGCGGTGCTGCCGGTACTGAAGGCGAGCCGCGGCCGCGCATTTTTCCTGTGCACCAGCCTGCGGGCGATGCAACGCGTGCACGAATTGCTGCTGGTGGCGTTTGAGCGCGAGAAACTCGACTACCCCATACTCTTGCAAGGCCAGGGTTCGCGCTCCCACATGCTCGAACGCTTCCGCAAAATGGGCAATGCCGTGCTGATCGGCAGCCAATCCTTCTGGGAAGGCGTGGATGTGCGCGGCGAGGCGTTATCGCTGGTGGTGATCGACAAACTGCCCTTCGCGCCGCCTGATGATCCGGTGCTCTCGGCGCGCATCGAGAAAATCAACAAGGAAGGACGCAATGCCTTCATGGAGTATCAACTGCCACGCGCCGTCATCAATCTCAAGCAAGGAGCGGGACGGCTGATTCGCGACGAGACCGACCATGGCGTATTGATGATCTGCGACCCGCGCCTCATCACCAAAGCCTATGGCAAAAGGATCTGGCAAAGCCTGCCACCGATGAAGCGCACGCGTGAGTTGTCGGAAGTGGAGGAATTCTTTACGAGAAGTGATGCGCTCGCTCAAAGCGAATAATATAAGCTCGATTCCGTATTTATTCTTATGAAGACTGCTGCATCCGTGGCCTGGAGCGGTAGAGGACGGCGAGTAGACCGATGCCAAGGAGAATCCAGGCGGAAGGCTCGGGTACGAGCGTTACTGATGCGGAGGCGTAACCTTCGGGCCAACCGTTACCATACACAGTCCAGTGATGCGTCAAGGTTAAATCGGCGCCAGGGGTTATTTGCGAAACATCAACCGGCCTCGTTAGGTCGCTTAAAATCGTTAGGTCGCTTAAAACAATGTTCGGATTTGGGCGGCCAGTGATAAAGTCTCCTTCTGCAAAGTCACCCGTAACACTCAATTCTCCTCCATCGACATTAACAGTTCCTTGCGCAATCATCTTATTGGAGTTTGTTTCAAAGAACTGAAAGCTGTATTGGGCGTTGCCCGCTCCCGCCGCCGATAGCTGAACGGAGGGAAGGAGAATATTCTGCGATCCATCGTTCCCTGTTTTTACAAAATCCGCAAAGCTCGCATGGATGGCGACAAAACCATTCGCTCCGAATGAATCTGATCCTCCCCCCTCCCCGACTGCCTCACCGAAAACTTTTAAATCCGGCTGTACTGAAGCGCGAGCTACACCATAGCCTCCTAGACCCGCACCGACCGCTCGAGTGCTAAGCGTCGTGGAGAGGCTTCCTTCTACGCTGTCCATATCCTGAACAGGCTCAAGGAATGAACTTGCTGCAAAAGCGTGAACGCTCAACTCCGCTGTCTTGGCCAAGGCGGGAGGGTTGAAAATCAATGACAGAATGAATAAGGGAAGAGAGATCTTAATCGGCATGATCGCTAGCTAAAAAATTGTTCCGATCCTGGACCGGAACATGACTGCTGTTTCCTCAATTGTTGCCCTATTGATGCGGACCTCTAAGCCGACGCTCCGTTGCGCCTTGCCATGAAGCCGACCAGGCCCAATCCGGCCAGCATCAGGGCGCAGGATGCCGGCTCCGGGATAGTAGAAATGAGAGTAGCGATTACCTGCCCCTGATTATTGATCCCCTGAGCATTGCTTAGATAGCTCCCACTTGAAAGATCTGCAATCGAATTAAGATCGATCATTCCCACGCCGTCGGGACCGGTGATGAAGGCGTGGTGAAAACCATCTCTGGAATAACTGACTCCCACTACCTGCCCGGAATCGTTGATACCGTTAGCTTCGCTTTGAAACCCGTCCAGTGTGCCAAGATCGGTCATTTCCATGCCGTTGGGACCAGTGATGAAGGCGTGGCTAAAACCATCTACGCTACTCCATCCTGCCACCTGTCCGGATTCGTTGATAGCGGAAGCTTCGCTGACAAGCCCACCCAACGTGCCGAGGTCGGTCATCCCCACGCCGTCGGGTCCGGTTATGAAGGCACGGCCATAATTAATGAGGTTACCGTATTCATCATAATCGACTACATGGTAATTTCCCGCCACCTGTCCGGAATCGTTGATGCCTTGAGGGGCTTTTTCGCCGAGATCGGTTATCCCTGCGCCATTAGGCCCGGTGATAAAGCCGCGCCAAGAAAGATCTACTATATTGGAAGCTTGTCCCACCACCTGTCCGGAATCGTTGATACCATAATAACCGAAGCCGCCCTCCGTGCCAAGATCAGTCATCCCTACGCCATTAGGTCCGGTGATGAAGCCATGCGGGCCTCCATCCGCGGCTATACTTGTTCCCGCTACCTGTCCGGAGTTATTGATGCTGCGGGCTTCGCTGTAATTCCCGCCCAGCGTGCCAAGATCGGTTACCCCTACGCCATTAGGTCCGGTAATGAAGACATGTATATGACCATCAAAGATACTCCTTCCCACTACCTGTCCGGAATCGTTGATGCCGAAAGCGACGTTGTTGTAATTCCCCCCTCTCGTGTCAAGATAGGTTATTTTGCCGTCAGGATTCACGATGACTTGGGCCTCACGAGTGTTTTGGGCAAAGGCCGAAGACGCGAAGCCGCCACCAGCACTAATGCCAAGGGCTATCGCAAGGATTAAACCATGGGCTCCGCGAGCCTCAAAGATGCGGATGATTTTCATGGGAATCGCTCCGGTAAAGATCGAACAATTGATGAGCAAAACCTATCTCTATTGCCAGTATTCCGTCTATCATCAGGAAAATGATAGGGAACACTGGATACCTTGCATCGCGAAGCAACGGGAAGTTTTGACCGTCATGGTTTCCTAGAGCAAGCATCCGCTCCATCCCTGATGCGGGTCCCCTCTAAGCTGACGCTCCGTTGCGCCTGGCCATGAAGCCGAGCAGACTCAATCCGGCCAGCATCAGGGCGTAGGATGCGGGCTCCGGGACTATCGTGGCAATCACCTGCCCCTCATTATTGATCCCCTGAGCACTGGTTAGGTTGCTCCCACTTGGGAGATCCGCAATCGAATTAAGATCGATCATCCCTACGCCATTGGGCCCGGTGATGAAGGCGTGATCATCATTATCACTTGCGTATCTACTGTATCCCACCACTTGCCCGGAATCGTTGATGCCGTATGCAACGCTGACAGGTCCGCCCAGTGTGCCAAGATCGGTCATTCCTACGCCATTGGGCCCGGTGATGAAGGCATGAACAATATCAGGTGCGACCTCAGAGTATCCCACCACCTGTCCGGAATTGTTAATACCGAAAGCGTGGGTATTTCGCCCACCCAGCGTCCCAAGATCCGTCATTCCTACACCATTCGGTCCGGTGATAAAAGCGTGCGTGGTAAAAGTGTTAGCGGTTTGGCTGTTTCCCACCACCTGTCCGGAATTGTTGATGTCAAGACCAACGCTATGGACAAACCCGCTCAGGGTGCCAAGATCGGTCATCCCTACGCCATTAGGCCCAGTGATGAAGGCGTGGCTATAACCACCATTTATCTTGTTACTGCCGGATCCTGTCACCTGTCCGGAATCATTGATGCCGTAAGCGTCGCTGAAGTCCAGCCCACCGAGATCGGTCATCCCTACGCCATTGGGCCCGGTGATGAATGCCTTGGCATGATTATCACTGTTTCCCACTACCTGTCCGGAATTGTTGATACCGAAGGCGTAGCTATAACGCGCGCCCTGCGTGCCAAGGTCGGTCATCCCTATGCCGTCGGGCCCGGTGATGAAGGCGTGGGCAGTATAAGGTGCGACATCAGAGAATCCCGCCACCTGTCCGGAATCGTTGATACTGCGAGCATCGGTGAAAAACTCGCCCAGCGAGCCGAGATCCCTCACCTTGCCGTCAGGATTCACGATAACCGCGGGATGGGCGAAGGCCGAAGACACGAAGCCACCACCAACACTGATGCCAAGGCTTATCGCAAGGATTAAACCACGAGCCCCACGGGCTTCAAAGATGCGGATGATTTTCATGGGAGGCGCTCCGGTAAGATGGGCTCAAGCAGGCCGGCGCAAGGCGCATTTGATAACCAGAAACATATCACCGACAGGATCGAGCCGTTGTTTAATAGGCGGA
This sequence comes from Nitrosospira sp. NpAV, assembly GCF_000832065.1. GTDB lineage: Bacteria > Pseudomonadota > Gammaproteobacteria > Burkholderiales > Nitrosomonadaceae > Nitrosospira. The sequence goes on from NZ_JXQM01000021.1 coordinate 124,756, forward strand.
CAAGATACTTTAACGACATATATACTTATATATCCATGATTTTTACGACTGTAAATCTTCCGATCGGACTATAGCAAGCCCTCTCCTTTTCGGTGATGTGTTGATCCGGCATTGCCGGAAAGTGGCGCCCACAAATCCCTGCAGGTTTTCCTATTCCGGGTGCCAGGCATTTCTCTGTCACCCCGCGCACAGCAGAAGGCTGTCAATAATCAATGAGGATACGGAATGGCGCTTTCGAAGCAAGTGCGACAAATTGTCGCGCGGCAATATGCCGCATTCCTGCATCGATAAAAATCGATTATTCTGATGGCGGATACTATTTCAAGAGCTGGATAGTTGCCACGCTTAACAAGAGTGTCTGTCATTGCGATTCAAGTGTTGTCGCAAGCTTGTAGTTCCATGGTTGTTTTACGTGTTACTTTCCTTCAAATTCCGGGTTCGTCGCACCTTGCTCTAGGTGTTACGAACCCTTCTCTTTTTCAGAAATATGACTTACTGCCATCGAGTGCGGGAATTTCTTGCATCAACTGTCTTTGATAAAACGAAATGCGGCAGCCCTCAATAGATGTCAGCCAACCCGATGATAAGTACTGCGCGCGAACGCTTCCACCCTCCCGGCAGCGCGCTATCCAACAATTTGCCCAGGTATCGTTCTGAGGGCAAGACGCACGGGAAAACAGGCATTTCCTTTCCATACAGCCTTAACATCTGGATTGCTCGATGACCTTTCTGGGCAAGGCCGAGATGATGGCAATTGCCGGGCGGCCAAACGATCGCTGGGGCCAGGTCGGGTGTTGTTTAAGTGGATGGCAAGACTCTTTTCCAAGATCCAGTGTTGCTTTACTATCAGTGAAATAGTTCGGTATTTCAGGGATTCCCAAGCTAAGATAGCCAGGCTGATAAGCAATGGAAAAGTCGTCACCCATCGCAATACGTCCCCCGAGTTTACAATATGTTAACCAATATTTAATATCTATCCTGTCACGATGGAATGGCAAGATTATCAATCTTGAGATATAAGATGAATATGGGACCGAGACTTATTGAATTGAGGCGTAAATACAAACTCAGCCAGACTCAGCTAGGGGAAATATGCGGGGTCTCGAAAGCCGCCGTGTCGCAATGGGAAACCGGTGTTTCCACGCCGGAAATCAGGAAGCTTCTCATTATCCGGTCCAAACTCGCTTTTTCCTTCGACTGGCTGATTACCGGCGAGGGCGAGATAGACTCTGATTTCCTTTCGGCTGGCAAGGAGCGGCGCCAGCGGACACGGCGGGATAGCCGGTACGACAGGCGAAAAATGGATAGGCGGGGCAGGCCTGACAGGCGTCGAGCCACGGGCACCAATGAAATTGTTTCATAAGAAGGCATCACAATCATGGTGATAGGCTCCCCTCCCCTGCGCGCCTGAAGCTCTCTCGCAACTTGTCTCGCCATCATTTCGCACCCTAAAGGATTATCTGGGTTAAAATCCGGCAGCTGATCCCCTTTGCAAGACAATATCATTGATCCACAAAGAATTTCTGCCTCGTGCGGCCTTCACACTCATGGATAGGTTCGCTACGGGCCGGATTTCGGATAAACTTGGCGGTGTAGTAATCTCGCGATGACGCTTTGGTGAGCGAGGCCGGGTGGCTGATCGCGATTGTCGACGGGGAATGGGCGAAAACATCAGATTGATCGAACGATGAAAGTCCTCAATGGCCTGCAAGGATAATAGCTCCGCCAATGCCAATGCAGCTCGTCACGCCGCAGGAACGTCTGCGGGCGCGGAGCAGGCGCTGCGCGAGCGTCTGAAGGAAATCACCTGTCTCTACGAGATTCGCCGTGGCATGGGGCTGGAGTTACCGGTGGATAATGTCTGCCAGCAGATCTTTGAGCACCTGATACCCGCCATGCAATTCCCCGAAATTGCCACTGCCATGATTGAACTCGACGGCAGACGCTTTACCTCCGAGAATCATGGCCAGGGCTTGACGCACGAGCTGCAGTCGAAGATCAGCGCCAACAGCGAATTTCGCGGCCAGTTGCGCGTGTTCTATCCAGAGGACAAACCCTTTCTGATACCGGAAGAGCAGCACCTCATCGATGCTGTCGCGAGCGATCTGGCGCGATGGCTCGAGCGCAAACAGATTGATGAAACGCTGCGCGAGCGTCTAAAGGAAATTACCTGTCTCTATGAGATTCGCCGTGGCATGGGACTGGAATTATCGGTGAACAGCGTCTGCCAGAGCATTTTTGAGCACCTGATACCCGCCATGCAATTCCCCGAAATTGCCACCGCCGTGATCGAGCTCGATGGCAGGCGCTTCACCTCCGAGAATCATGGCCAGGGCCTGACGCACGAGCTGCAGTCCAAGCTTAGCGCCAACAATAAGCCCTGCGGCCAGTTGCGCGTGTTCTATCCTGAAGACAAACCGTTCCTGATACCGGAAGAGCAGCGGCTCATCGATGCCGTCGCGAGTGATCTGGAGCGATGGTTTGAGCGCAAACAGATCGATGAGGCGCTGCATGAACGTCTAAAGGAAATCACCTGTCTCTATGAGATTCGCCGTGGCATGGGGCTAGAGCTATCGGTGGAAGCCGCCTGTCAGCATATTTTCGAGTACCTGATACCGGCCATGCAATTCCCTGAAATTGCCACTGCCATGATCGAGCTCGACAACAGGCGCTTTTCCTCCGAGAACCATGGCCAAGGCCTTACGCACGAGCTGCAGTCGAAGATTAGCGCCAATAATAGGCTCTGCGGCCAATTGCGTGTGTTCTATCCCGAAGACAAGCCGTTTCTGGTGCCCGAAGAGCAGCGGCTCATCGATGCCGTCGCGAGCGATCTGGAGGGATGGCTCGAACGCAAACGCCTGGAACAAGCTCTGATTTCCATCGCGGAAGAGCAGCAGCGGTTGATCGGGCAGGAGTTGCACGATAATCTCGGGCAGCAAATTGCGGCGATCAGCTATCAAGCCAAGGCGCTGGAGAAAAAAATATCTGCATCGGCCTGTGGGGATGCGGCAACGGTCGCCGCATCCATCGCGACACAAGCGCAGGTCGCCGTAATGCAATGCAAGCAGATCGCACAAGGGTTGCTTCCGTTTGAGCTGGAGACCAATGGCCTGACGGCTGCATTGCGGGCATTTGCATCGAGAATCGCAATCACGTATAAAATTACCTGCGATTTTGTATACGAAAACGAAATCCTCATCAAGGATAAGGAGTCTGCGCTCAATCTTTACCGGATTGCTCAGGAAGCCACCAACAATGCGATACGCCACGGCGGCGCGCAACATGTGACTATCTCGCTGGCCACCGAGGGAGAAATGCTCCACCTATCGATACGCGATAATGGCAGCGGCTTCGCCGGTACCGATATAAAACACGAAGTGACACCCGGGATGGGCATTAAAATCATGCAATACCGTGCCAGGCAACTCGGTGCGACGCTGGAATTCCTGTCGCGTGCGGAAGGGGGAGTGGAAGTGCGGCTGGAAATGCGAATGGCTTAGGAGTCTCCGAATATGTCAGTCTTGAAAGCGCAAGTAATGCTGGTGGACGATCATGCCATGTTGCGGCATGGCATGGCGATGCTCATCAATCTTGAGCCGGATATGGAGGTATTTGCCGAGGCCGGCGATGGCGACGAAGCGCTGGCCATACTCAAAGCGGGACATCAAGCCGATATCGTTTTGATGGATGTGTCTCTCAAGACCCTTTCCGGTTTTGAGGTCATAAAAAGCATGCATAATCTGATTTCCACACTTCCCGTACTCGTCGTTTCCATGCATGACGAAGGCGCATATGCGGAACGCGCTTTACGGGCCGGTGCGCGGGGCTATGTGATGAAGCAGGAGCCGGGTGATGTACTGGTGACCGCTATCCGCGAGGTATTAAAGGGAAACGTTTATCTAAGCAAGCAGATGCATGCCCGGCTCCTGAATCGGGTCGTGACCGGAAATTCTGAGCCTGAGCCGTTGATCAACAGTTTGACGCCCAGTGAGTTCGAAGTGTTGCACTTGATAGGATCCGGGCATAGCAGTCAGGAAATTGCCAAGTTACTCAACCGCAGTATTAAAACTATCGAAACGCATCGTTTCAACATTCGCACCAAGCTGAATTTGAGAGACGGCGCCGATTTGATACGTTATGCCACCCACTGGATTTCGGAAGCGCAATAGCAGGCGCATGCGTACCCGACCGGAAACCGGCGTTTTTCGAGCGATCTGATTTTATCCCAGGTTGTCTGGATGCGTTCCGGCTGATTTTCTTCAAAGTTGTCTTCCGCGTTATCGGTATCCACATTAACCACTTCCGGCATACAAATGTTGCCTAAGGGTTTCCCTTAGTATAAAACCAGGGTTTCCCCAATATACTCAATAGCATGGACCGAGCTAGGATGGGCTTGCCGTCATTCTATATGGGTTGCTACCATGAAGACAAAATTGGGAACATTTGTTGCGGTCCTCTCCATGCTTGGTCTATTAGCGTCCTGTGCGCAAACGGGGCCTCTCGAAAAACAGAGTGATGATATTCACAAGGCTGCGCAGAATGCCAGAACCTATGCCGACCATGAAAAATTGGCAAAGCAATATGCAAATACGGCCAAAGAAATACAGATAAAAGCGGAAGAGCAAAAGAAACTGCTTCAGCACTATGAAGAAAAAGGCTATCTCTACGGTAGACAGGCGCAAGATATCCAATCACGCACCTGGGCCTTGCTGAACAAATATGAGCAAGCCGCGGAGGAAAACATACATCAGGCTGCTTTTCACCAGAGAATGGCATCGGAGCTTGCGAAGCGTGATTATGCCACTCCAGCGGAAACACCGAGCCAGCGGAATCGGGAAAACAAGGCCAAGATCGGATCAGATCCCAAAGACCGGATTTAATCTCATTCGGCGATTGACCGCCATGACCATGACAGAAGTTTTCTATTTTCTGGATTGAGTCGGTGTCGCGAGTGCGACAGCTTGAGTGTCACGACACCTACGACAATCAGCGCAACACCCATGTACCTGGCGAATGACGCCGGATCGCCGTAATACAGTATGCCAACCAGGAACGCTCCCGCAGCGCCGATACCCGTCCAGACCGCATAGGCGGTTCCAATCGGGATGTGGCGCTGGGCAAGCCACAGCAAGAAGCCGCTGACACACATGAACCCAATAGCCACGGCGATCCCGGTCCAGCGCGTCTACGGTTCTTGGGCCATCTTCAGGCCGACTGGCCAGCTAATCTCAAAAAGGCCGGCGAGAACGAGGTACACCCAACTCATCTGTTCTTATCCTATCTTCTGGCAGGTGACGACTTCGGGAGGACGGGAGGACAGTTCAATGTATCCAAACTTTCTACCGAAATCGTTAGATTCATAGATCAGGATGTGCGATCTCGCATTCACCGTCGGTATTAACAAATAACTTGATAACTCCCTTATTTACAAACGAACGCCTATTATACGCTTCGAGGTGTTCCTTCTTCATTTCCTACAACCGCATCGATTTGGACCAAAGCATCATTAAGTAAAGCCGATACGCCAATTATTCTTCGTGCAGGAACACCGCCTGGGAAGAATATTGCGTAAGCTTCATCTACAGCATCGATATCCGCGATATTTTTAAGAGCGATATTTATTTTGACTACATCGGCCATATCGTGGCCGATACTTTCTAAAATCGCCTTGATATTTTTTAAGCACTGGCCAGCCTGCTCTTTTACACCGCCAGCTACCATTTTTCCAGATTTTGGATCGATACCTGATTGAGCGGAAATATGGTTGTAATGAGAAAAAGCTACCGTTTGTGTAGATAGAGAACTTTTTGGTGCATTATCCGTATTGTTCGCTTCTATGATAATTCCATGCCTGTCTTCGACAGCTTGTGGGGGTGTGCCGTCTCCGTGCGACACAACTGCTTCAATTTGTACCAAAGCATGCATGGGTAAAGCTGCAACTTCAACTATTGTCCGTGCAGGAAAATAGCCTACGGCCCTGGCGATACCCGAGTCCGGGAAAAATGTTTTATAAACTTCGTTTACAGCTTCAATATCCGAAAGGTTTTTAAGGAATACTGTGATTCTGACAATATCGTCAAAAGGAACATCGATACTTTCTAGAATTGCCTTGATATTTTTTAAGCACTGTCTAGCCTGCTCTTTTACACCACCCGCTACAATTATTCCGGATTTTGGATCAATAGGTAATTGAGCTGAAATATTATTGTAGTGAGAAAAAGCCACTGTTTGGGTAGAGAGAGAATTTTTTGGTGCATTCTCCGTATTATTTGTAAGTTTTATGAGGTCGCCTGCCTGCGGTGCGTTTGGAATTGAGCCTACACCGTTTGAAACAAGTGCTTCAACTTGTACCAAAGCATCCATAGGTAAAGCTGCAACTGCGACTGTCGTCCGTGTAGGAACATAGGTCGGGAAGAATGTTTTATAAACTTCGTCTACAGCGTCAACATCTGAGATATTCTTAACGAATACAGTGATTCTAATAACATCGCTCATAGCATGATCGATGCTTTCTACGATTGCCTTGATATTTTTAAAGCACTGTCCAGCCTGCTCTTTTACACCACCCGCTACTATTTCACCAGATTTTGGATCGATAGGTAGTTGAGCTGAAAGATTGTTGTAATGAGAGAAAGCTACAGTTTGTGAACATGGACCTAATCCTTTTGGAGCATTATTGGTATTTCTTGCTAATACAGCATTATAGCCACTCATGATATTTCTCTTTTTCAGTTATAACTTAAATATCGGACAGATAGTCCGAGTCCTTTTTGCTACGGACGAATGGTCAGAGTCCTGAGATAAACCGGCATTACGCCGACGGACAAGGTATTCAGAGTCCTGCTACGGACGGGTGGTCAGAGTCCTGAGATAGCAGGCAAATCCCCTGGTGCATCCGAGTTTGCCTTGCCAAATATGGATTGTATCAGTTATTTCCTATCTGGGGCGTTTCGCCGTCACGAATCACGGTAGACCCAACTTGCCGCTGCGCCATTTGGCGATGGGCAACAGCTTCCTTCATGTTTGAGCGCGCAGCTTGCTCATATTTGCGTATCAATGCCGTGGTCTGCGATTTCAGGGTTTGGGCTTCCCTGCCATACAGTTGCCCATCATACTGTTCAAGCAGTTTCTTCTGCTCATCTGCCTTGGCCTGCATTTCCCTGGCGGCATCTTCAAAGCGTTTCGCCAAAACACTATGCTGGTTAGAGGAGTCTACAGATTGAATGGCTGATTGATCAGGAAGGCTTTCTGCTTTAACGGTGCCCATGGGGCCACCGACAACCAACAAGCCAAGCAGGGAGAAAATTGCGAAAGTATCTTTTACTTTTGTGCCGAGTGTCGTTGCCATTTTGATTCTCCTGTTCCAATTGATTAGATCAATATCGGACGGATGGTCAGAGTCCTTTTTTTCTGGACGAATGGTCAGAGTCCCACACTGGACGGATGGTCAGAGTCCTTGCGACCTCCTGAAAAAGATGCTCAGAATCTCAGGAAGTGAATTCATATTAAATCCCTCACTTTAAAAATGGTATTGGGGAAACCCTGATTTTGTACTAAGGGAAACCCTTAGATTTTGATAATCTTCCTGCAATGTGCCGCGCTGGATCTTCATTTTGTGCGCTGTTTGCCGGGTCCGGAGCACCACTTTACCGATGCGCCCGATTGCCTGTGATCGTCGAGACCGGTACGTGATATACAGGGCTTACAGTGTTGGCATATCAAAAGCAACGTTTCTACAGTTAAGGGGAAAGGTACGGCGACTTGGCGGCCGATGGGGTCAGGCAGTTACATCAGCTCAAGGAGAGGATGCCTGATTGAAGGGCATCTGAGAAAAAGATCTGATACCAACTTGCTGCCGGAAGTTGTTCAATAGTCATCGACATATGCAAGGTGAGAGTTAAACGCGCGTGTCCGCTAACAATTTTTTGAGCAGGAGTTAATACCACAAGAGTAGGACAGCAAATTGGATAAAATCCTTGCCGCTTGTTTCAAGAGATTGAAAGCAAGCGGCAAGATAGCACTCGAAACTAGATTCGATTAAGAATGATTTTGCTTTGATTGTTCCAGACGACATCAGTCAGATTGGAATACCGTGTAATCATCTGAGCCGCGAGTCAGAGTCCAAGATGAAAGGCAAATCTGACTTCAGATCTGCCCTCTACAACTCTGCATCAGTTACTTTCTGCATGGGGCATTTGGCTGCCATGAATCGCGTAATTATGGTCAGGCTGCTGCGCCATTTGGCGATGAGCGATAGCTTCCTTCATGTTCGAGCGAGCGGCTTGCTCGTACTTCCGTATCAATGCTGAAGTGTGTGATTGCAAGTCTTGTGCCTGCTTGCCATACAGATAGCTTTTGTCCTCGTAGTGTTCCAACAACTTTTTTTGCTCATCCGACTTTGCTTGCATTTGCCGGGCAGCATCTTCAAAGTCTTTTGCCAAAACGCTATGTTCGCTAGAGGATGCTACAAGCTGGATAGCAGATTGATCAGTAAGATTTTCTGCTTTTACCGTGTCTATCGGGGCGCCCACGGCCAATAAGCCAAGCAGGGATAAAATCGCAAAAGTATCTTTTGCTTTTATGCCGAGTGTCGTTGCCATTTTGATTCTCCTGTTCCAATTGATTAGATCAATATCGGACGGATAGTCAGAGTCCTTTTTTGCTACCGGACGAATGGTCAGAGTCCTTACACTGGACGGATGGTCAGAGTCCTGAGATAAACCGGCATTGCGCCGACGGACAAGGTATTCAGAGTCCTGTTACGGACGGATGGTCAGAGTCCTGAGATGGCAGGCAAATCCCCATGATGGATCCGAGTTTGCCCTGCCAGTATAAATCTGTATCAGTTACTTCCTGTTTGGGGCGTTTCGCCGCCATGAATCACGTTAGATCCGAATTGCCGCTGCGCCATTTGGCGATGGGCGACAGCTTCCTTCATGTTTGAGCGTGCGGCTTGCTCATATTTGCGTATCAGCGCTGAAGCGTGTGATTTCAAATTATGAGATTGCCAGCCATACAGATGCATCTCCTCATACTGTTCAAGCAGTTTCTTCTGCTCATCCGCCTTGGCCTGCATTTCCCTGGCGGTATCTTCAAAGCGCTTCGCCAAAACACTATGCTCGTCAAGAGATATGACAACTTGAACGGTAGATTGTTCAGGAAGATTTTCTGCTTTAACGGTGTTAAAGGCCGCGCCTACAACCAACAAGCCAAGCAGGGAGAAAATTGCGAAAGTATCTTTTGCTTTTATGCCGAGTGCCGTTGCCATTTTGATTCTCCTGTTCCAATTGATTAGATCAATATCGGACGGATGGTCAGAGTCCTTTTTGCTGCCGGACGAATGGTCAGAGTCCCACACTGGACGGATGGTCAGAGTCCTTGCGACTGCCTGAAAATGATGCTCAGAATCTCAGGAAGTGAGTTCATATTAAATCCCTCACTTTAAAAATGGTATTGGGGAAACCCTGATTTTGGACTAAGGGAAACCCTTAGATTTTGATATGCTTAGTGTTAGTGGAAAGAAACCGCATCGGGGAGCAAGGCGGATCGCCAGCAACGTCAGGGGAATACCGATTAATCTTGGGTATGCTCCGGAACACCACCCGCTTTTGGACTGTGCTTGATAAGCGCACTTCCCGATAATTTACGGAGAGCGACATAGAACACAGGGGTGAGGAACAATCCAAACAGAGTTACGCCAATCATGCCCGCGAACACGGTAATCCCCGTGGCTGAGCGTACTTCCGCACCAGCACCTGTCGAGAGTACCAGCGGTACGGAGCCAGCGACAAAGGCAATGGATGTCATGACAATCGGCCGCAGCCGCAAGCGGCAGGCTTCCAGTGCCGCTTCAATGATCCCCTTGCCTTGAAATTCCAGTTCACGCGCGAATTCGACGATCAGGATCGCATTCTTGCAGGCCAAGCCCATCAGCACAACCAGCCCCACCTGCACGAATATATTATTGTCGCCGCCCGTCAGCCATACGCCGAGCAGGGCGGCACACATGCATACCGGCACGATCAGGATGACGGCAAGCGGAAGCGTCCAGCTTTCGTACAGTGCCGCCAGCACGAGGAAGGCGAGCATGACGGCAAGCGGAAATACGATCAGCTTGGCATTGCTTTGCGTCACCTGCTGATAGGTCAGGTCCGTCCATTCCAGCATCATGCCTTCCGGCAGCATTTCCCCGGCCATTTCCTTTAGCCGGGCGATGGCCTGTCCCGAGGAAAACTGATGCGGATCGGAATCGCCGATCAGGTCGGCAGCAGGATAGCCGTTGTAGCGCAGTACCGGATCGGGGCCGTAGGTCGGCGTGATCGTCGTCATCGCACTGATAGGTAGCATATCGCCGCTCTCGTTGCGTACACGCAATTTTTCGATGTCTTCAACGCGTTGCCGTTGCCAGGCGTCGGCCTGGACAAAAACGCGATAGACCCGGCCGAACAGGTTGAAATCGTTCACATAGGCTGAGCCCAGGTAGATTTGCAGTGTATCGAACAGCTCGTTCAGCGGCACGCCCTGGGCTTTGGCCTTGGTACGATCGACCTTGATTTCAAGCTGGGGAATATTTGCCTGGTAAGCGCTGACCGGGTAAGTGAACCCCGGCGTCTCCGCGATCCTCCCCTGGAATGCTTTGGTTGCATCCTGCAGTGCGCCATAACCCAGGCCGGCGCGATCTTCCACGTACAGCGAGTAGCCAGAACCGTTGCCCAATCCCTCGATCGGCGGCGGCATCAACGCAAAGGTAATACCCTCCTCAATGGAAGCGAACTTTTCATTGAGCTCGGCGACGATAGCGCTGGCGCTGCGGCTGCGCTGATCGAACGGCTTGAGGATGACGTAGGCGGCGCTGAAATTAGGCGTGTTGGTAAGCTGCAAGGCATTGAGGCCCGCATAAGCTGCCACTTTCTCCACGCCCTCGGTGTCCAGCGCGATATCGATCATCTTGCGCACGACCTCGTCCGTGCGTGCCAGCGAGGCGCCCTCAGGCAGCTTGGCGCCGGTGAAGAGATAAAGTTTATCCTGCGTCGGGATAAAACCATCCGGCACCTTGCCGAACAGCAGCGCGGTGCAGGCAAGCAGCATGAGGTAGACGCCGAAGACGAGCCCGCGTTTTGTCAGGGCGTGCCCCACGGTACGATGATAGCGCTCGGAGTTGCGCTGGAAGAAGCGGTTGAAGGGGCGGAATATCCAGCCGAGCAAACGCTCGATCACGCGCGATAGCGCATCTTGGGGCGTGTCGTGGCTTTTGAGCAGCATGGCCGCCAATGCCGGCGAAAGGGTCAATGAGTTGATGGCGGAAATCACCGTGGAAACCGCGATTGTCACGGCGAACTGCTTGTAGAATTGGCCGGTTACACCCGTCAGAAAGGCCATCGGCACGAATACCGCGCACAGCACCAGTGCAATGGCAATGATGGGGCCCGATACCTCCTTCATCGCCTGGTGCGCGGCGGCCAGCGGGGCCAGTCCTTCCTCGATGTTGCGCTCGACGTTCTCCACGACGACAATGGCATCATCGACAACGATGCCGATCGCGAGCACAAGACCGAACAAGGTCAGGGTATTGATCGAAAAACCGAGCAGGTACAGTACGGCAAAAGTGCCCACTATCGATACGGGCACCGCGATCAGGGGGATGATCGAAGCACGCCAGGTCTGCAGGAAAAGAATCACGACAACTACGACGAGTGCAATGGCTTCCAGCAGCGTATTCTGCACGGCGCGGATCGAATCGCGCACAAAAACGGTGGGGTCCCATGTCGGATCGTAGGTGACGCCCGGGGGAAAGCGCCTGGATAACTCATCCATCTTCGCATATACCGTGTCCGCCACTGCCAGGGCGTTGGCGCCCGGCGAGAGGAAGACGCCTACCGTGGCGTTGGTGTTCCTGTTGTTATAGGCGCGCACGGTATAATTGCCGGAACCGAGTTCCACGCGCGCCACGTTCGACAGGCGCACCACCTCACCATTCGGGCCGCTTTTCAGTATGATGTCCCCGAACTCGGCTTCGGTGCTGAGCCGGCCGCGCACATTGATTGAGACCAGGAAATCCGGCTTGTTTGGCGAAGGTTCGGCGCCGAGCTGGCCGGCCGATACCTGCACATTCTGTTCGCGCAGCGCGTTGAGTATGTCGCCGCCGGTCAGGCCGCGCGAAGCGACTTTATCCGGATCGAGCCAGATGCGCATCGCGTAGTCGCCCGAGCCGAACAGCTGTACATCGCCGATGCCGTGCAGGCGAGATAGCTCATCCTTGACATGCAACACCAGGTAGTTGCGCAAATAGAGCGAGTCGTAGCGCCCGTCCGTCGAGATCAGGTTCATGTACATCAACGGCGTCGGGGATTGCTTCTGGGTCGTTACGCCATATTGCCGGACTGCCTCGGGCAGGCGCGGCAGCGCCTGGCTTACCCGGTTCAGTACGCGCACCGCGGCGATATCCGGATCCACGCCCGGCGTGAAGGTAATCACTACCTGGAGGGTACCGTCAGAACTGGCGATAGACTTCAGGTACATGATGCCTTCAACGCCGTTGATGGCTTCTTCCAGCGGCACGGCTACCGATTCGGCAATCTCTTTCGGATTGGCGCCCGGGTAGTTGGTGCGCACGAGAACGGTCGGTGGGATGACTTCGGGATATTCGCCGTTAGGCAGCAGGGGGATCGCAATCAGGCCGGCGGCAAAAATCACGATCGACAGTACCGCCGCGAAGATCGGCCGGTCGATAAAGAATCTGGAGAAATCCACTGAAGCTACCTCACCGCGCCTTACAGCGCAGCCATCGGGATTTCATTGAGCTTAACCGCCATACCGGGATGGATTTTCTGCTGGCCGGTGACCACGATCCTGTCCTCCGGCGCAAGGCCGGACTGTATCACGCGCAATCCCTCCGCCATGCGGCCGAGCACGATGTCCCTGCGTTGGACTTTGTTATCCTTGTCCACCACGTAGACGTACTTTCGGTCCTGATCAGTCATCACTGCCTTGTCATCGATCAGCAGGGCATTTTCCTTCCCGCCACTGACAAATTGCACGCGCACGAACAAGCCGGGAGTAAAAACGCGATCGGCATTGGGAAGCACGGCGCGCACGCGTATCGTTCCAACGGCGGGATTGACCTGGTTGTCGAAGAAGTTGATCGTGCCCGCGTGGGGATAGCCTTGCTCGTTGGCTAGGCCGACGCGTACCGAGGTGCCTGCCGCTGCGCCTTCGCCCTCACGCTCCTGTTCGCCGTAGCGCAGGTAGCTGTTTTCGTCGACATCGAAGTATACGTACATGGGATCCTGCGACACCACCGTGGTCAGGATGGTCTGGTCGGCAACGGCCAGGTTGCCGACAGTCAGCACGGCACGGCTCGTTTTACCGGCGACTGGCGCGCGCACTTCGGTAAATTCCAGCTGGAGTTTCGCATTGTCTACCACTGCCTTGGCCGCATCAATATCTGCAGTGCTCTGCGTGAGCGTGGTACTGCGCGTGTCCATCTCTTCACGCGAGATTGCCTCGGCTTCCATTAGCAGCCGGGCATTCTTGTCCCGCATGCCCGCGAGCTTTTCCGCCACACGCGCACGATCGAGCTGTGCCTGCGCATTGGCCAGTGCCATCCGATAGGGACGCTGATCGATAAGGAACATCAGGTCACCCTTTTTCACCTCCTGGCCTTCCTTGTACGCGACACGCTGCACATAGCCGCTCACGCGGGCTCGCAGTTCAATGGTATCGATCGCGCTGACACGGCCAGTGTATTCATTCCATTGCTGCACCGGCCTGGAGAGTACTCGGGCAACGCTGATCTCCGGCGGAGGCGGCGCCTGACCGCCGCCCGCCTGCTCGCTGTCGCAAGCTGCCAGCACCAGCATCAATGCGACGATTACGCCTGGCATAATCGTGCGTATACGGAACACTCTACCCATTTGAGAGTGAGGCATGCATATCCCTTTTGGCTATTGCAACAAACAAGGCAGGAGCTCGTCCACCCCTATCGGAGTCAACAGATATACTCGTGAAATAGACACGCTTGTAATCATGCGGCATAGCCGAATTATGAAGGCGAATAGCATCGTGGTTGTCAACGAGGCAAAAAGGGCTTCATACTGTCCGCAACATAATATTCAAAAAGCACGGTTTCTTTCCACACCCCCCTGCAACTGCATAACCAGCTTTTGCTGCGAAGGCGATTAGATCCGTTTTCTGAGACGGCCCATTACGTTGCACCTTCCCCAACCCCAAGAACCACACCCTACTTAACCCGCCAGCAATCGGATTTGGATTCAGGATTTGCAGAGAAAATCACACCGCGTCGCGGAGCATATTACCATGCGAAGAAGTGCCATTATTTTCCTTCTAAGGGCGATACTCGCAAAGGGCATCCATTTCGACAAAATTCGATAAATGTTTGCGCAGGGGGTCTGAGTCTTCGAGTGAGGCCAGTAGCTTGCCGACCGCGCTTTGTTTTTTGAATTCGCATTCCTTGGCTCTGGGTGCCTCGCCCCGCAGATGATACAGCTTCGCAGCCGTCGCATATGCGCGCCAGGCAGCAAGCGGAACTTCCACGCTCTCCACGATAGCGAGTGCTTCCGCAATTTGCGAATCAGCCTCATCCAAAGCATTTTCCTTTATCGCAATTTCGGCAAAAAATGAATGACTCAGTGCAAGATAGGCATTCTCCGGCGCGCCAGCCGAAAGGTCGTGCAACCGCTGGGCGTAATAGCGCGCCTTTCCGAACTCGCCCAAGGATAGCCAGGCCTCGCAGGCTCCCTGGCAGGCGGGGAAGGAATAGTTGCGAGATAGCGGGAGCGATTCATTTTCCTCCGCTCGAAAAAAAATTTCAAAACATCGAATCGCTTCGTTATGGTCTCCAAGTCCGAGTAGCGCCCTTCCATGTATGGCTGAAAAATGAGCCGAGATATAGGTAGCCCAGGGTCCGGAATTCTCCGATGGGGCCTCCTCACAATATGTTTTGGCGCCTGCAAAATCGCAGGCTTCCACATGCAGCCAAGCCATCATGATCTGGCGATGCCAGCGGAGCGGTAAATTTGCATCGTTACAATTGCATTCGAATGCACGCCTGCTCTCCTCCGCAACCTCGCGCAATTTTTGCCATTCGCCCAGATGCAGCAAAGCTAATCCGCAGTAATAATGTCCCACCATAAACATGTAGCCATCGCCCAGCGTACGCGATAATGCCAAGGCTTCTTCAGCTGTTGCCCAGGCGCTTCTGTACCGCGAAGCCAGCAGTTCGATATAGATATGCTGTGTCAGCCGGGTGTGAAGCAACTGTGGGCTGGCGATGGTTCGAGCGACCCCCATGGCTTCGTGGCAAGCGCTGGCGCAGTCCTCGCGCCACTGACCGAACAATAGATTCAATCCACCCCACATGCCCTTGACCACCGATTGAAGAATTTTGTCATCGAGTCCTTTGCTGCGCGCCAATGCTTGTTCTGCCAGCTCCAGACATTCACGGCGATCCAGCCATACAAGAACGCGGCTCAGTTCGATAAGTGCCAAAACCTCCGCGCGGGAGCTTCCCGAGGCTCTGGCTGTGGCAAGCATATCCTCCAGATCGGCTTTGGCCCCCACCATATCGCCCAGCGAGCGTCTTATGGCCGACAATTGCTTCAAGAGGTCGATACGTGCTTCCGCCTGCTGTGCTCCCGGCAACCGGGCAATCATGCTCAATGCACGCACTAGGTAGTCATGGCCCTGGCGATTCGCGAAACGATGCGCGGCATTAGCAGCTGATAGCTTCAAATAGCGAACCGCTCGAATCCAGTCCCATCCTTTTTCAAAATGCAAGGCCAATTCCGCGGCATGTTTCAGATTCAACTCACCGTGCACCTGTTCCAGACATTCGCCGATGCGCAAATGCAATCGGATGAGTTCGCCGGGCGCGCATCGTCGATAGAGCACCTCAGCATACAGAGCATGACGGAACGCATAGTGGCCGACAACGTCACCCTGCGAACCCTGTTCCATGCCGTCGGGAAGCAGTATCTGTCCGCGCCTGACCAGGGCATCGCAGCAGCGTTCTACCTCGGCAGCCTTCATATCGAGTACCGCACCCAGCAATATCACCGAGAAATGCGACCCTATCGCGGCGGCAACCTCCAGCACACGCTGCTCATCACGATTTAATCGTTCAATTTCGCGTTCAATCACACGCCGGATAGTATCCGGTAACGCCTTGTCCACCATTGACTCCCGCGATGGGGGCCATTGAGGGTGCTGATTTACTAGATATTCGATCAGATTGGAGACGAATAGCGGATGTCCTCCGGTCCTGGCGAAAAGGGCCCGGCTTATAGAATCCGGCATTTCCATGGCCGGAAAACGCCGGGTAAGGTAGTCTTTGACCTCGTCCGGAGAAAACGGATCGATGGCTATTTCAGAACTCATCTCCCGTAGCTGCAATTCACGGTGTACCAGCGCAACGGAATGCGCCTGCATGGCGGCATCGACTGGCCGATAGCTCGCCAGTATCAAGAGGGCCGCAGACTCGCTTCGCCGTGCCAGCAAACCGAGAAAATCCAGGGTTGCATGATCGCTCCAATGGAGATCCTCCAGTACGAGAATCAAGGAAGCATTCTTGCTCAAGGTTTCCAGCAGCTCGCACCCCTCGCGTATCATGCGTTCCCGGCTGGCACCGAAGATTTCACGCTGGAGAGTTTCTCGTTCCTCGGGCTGCAGTACTGATGGCAGCTGCGCAAGCCAGATCGGCGCGTGACGATGCAATAACTCGATCAGTTTGGCACCTTCCGGCGCGCGACAATGCTTCTCGATGGCTTCAATCATTGGAAGTAATGCCTCTCCCTGGCCGAAATGCTCCACGCAGCGCATGCGTAACACCAATGGAGCGTATCCGCTGATCTCATTGAGAAACATTTCGATCAGGGTGGTTTTACCGATTCCCGGTTCACCCGTCAGGAAAGCTATCTGGCGCAGACCCTCCAGCGAACGCCGCCAGATATCCAGCAATTGGGCTTGGGCTGTTTCACGGCCGATCCACCAGTTTGCTCTGTCACTGGGCTGAATTGCACGGCGAATGCCGGCAGGGGACTGGTCTGCAAATTCCTCTCCTTTCGCCGATGCATTGACCGCGGTAACAGGAGCGATGAAGCGGTAGCCGCGTCGCGCGACCGTGACGAGATAAGCTGGAGCGCGAGCATCGTCCCTGAGAGCCTGCCGCAGCTCGTTGATGCAAACTTTCAGCACCGATTCGCCGACGTGGCGATGCTGCCACACATTATCCAGCAACTCATCCTTGGTCACCAGCTGCCCATGCCGTTCAATCAGATAACATAATGCAGCAAAATTCTTAGGCCGCAATGGCACCACCTGATCGTCATGCCATAACATGGCGTTGACCTTGTCCAATCTGAAAGAATGGAACTTCCAGCAACTTGTCTGAATTCCGGTATTCATATTTGTATTATTCCGCTTTCAGAGGACGGTAAATTTAACCAATATTTAACTGTATTTTTACGACTTCCCACTCAAATTAACATATTGTCCGGTTATACCTCATGGTTCTCCGGCAATTCCAGTGCGGTTGAGGAAAATCTGGGGGAGTTGGTTTCCCTCGGTCATGCTCAGTTGTGTTTTAAGGTTTTCTAGTTGAATTCCAGACGCATGAAAAATGAAATTGGAGCATAGCTTCATCCCATCGGGTAATAAACGAATTGTTTTGGCATTTATATAAAATGGCGGTTCAGATGCCTATTTTAAGACCAGGCACCGAACGCGCATCTATCCAGGCGGCAGCTCCGAGGAAATGGGTAATGAAAAAATCAGAATTGATAGATATGTTTGGTTTAAGTGGTGATTCATCAAGTAATGATCAGCTGGATGATTTACTTTTTTGCCTTGAATCAAACATTCCAAATGTACTTGAAACAAATTCGAAAGTCACCTGTTTACCATCCTTTACGCCAGCAACCACCGCACGTTCGAGGTCCGGCGGTATTACCGCCGCTTTTAAGAAACAAAACGGGATGGTTTCAGATTTGACACCGCCACGCAAAGCCCGAGGCTTATTGCATGAATCCCTATCGCGCTCGATGAGACGGATCGTAGCACAGTGATGATCTGCAACCATTATCAGACGCAGACGTTCACCGAGCAGTTGCCGCTTGAGGCGATCCCATCCGCAGAATTGCCCGGTCATTCAGCATCGATACAAATGCTGATTGAAATGAGCGGCGTGCATGCCACGGAGACCGTGCTCGATGTTGGCTGCGGCTCCGGTCTGGTCGCATGTGAGTTTGCTCCCCATGTCCGGTTTGTAACGGGTGTCGATATCACTCCCAGAATGATAAAAGCAGCCAAAGAAAGGCAGATTGAAAAACGACTCGATAATCTTGTCTGGCGAATTGGAGACGCGTCCCTGCTTTCCTTTTCATCGAATAGCTTTGACGTGGTTCTGGCTCGATACAGTTTTCACCACTTCGAGAAACCAGAAATGGTTTTGTCCGAAATGATTCGGGTTTGCAAGCCGGGGGGCCGTGTCCTGGTGGCTGATGTTGTCATGCCATCAGATAAGGCGGAGGCCTATAATCAACTTGAAAAGCTGCGCGACCCATCGAATATAAGGGCCTTGAAAATATCTGAAATCGTCAGGCTCATCCATAATTCGAGACTTTTGGATTTGAAGATCCAGCAACATAAAATCGAGGGCGACGTTGAGCAGCAATTAAACAGCTCATTTCTCGGCCCGGGCGACGCAGACAAAATCCGCATGCTGTTCAAATCGGATATCGATAAGGATCGTTTGGGAATCAACGTCCACCTCGACGGCAAGGCGATCCGCTTTGCTATTCCAATTGTGGTTTTCGCCGGCACGAAAGCCCGGTGCCCAGCCGGATTGAAGCCATCGCCCGTGGCTATTTCCAGCCCTTCGTTTACCGGCTAGGCACGGGACGGTCTACTTCTTTCTCGCCGGATCAAGTCTTATCCTCCCGCAGCCGCCTATCGGCGGCTGATTTTTTTGCCTATCCCTGTTAAGGTTGGGAGGAACATCATATCTTCTTGTCGCCTCGCCGGATTCAGGCGCGCTGCAGGCGGATATAAATACCCAATCCCCCATCCGGTTCGTTCCTCGCCCTGATTTCGCCGCCATACAACCGGACAGCGCGTTCGGCAATGGCTAATCCGAGCCCGTGCCCACCGCTCAAACGATCTCTTGCTTCCCCTATTCTTACGAATGGCTCAAACAGATGAGACAGCATTTCTTCGGGTGCCCCGGGTCCGTGATCACGCACTTGAATAATAATGCTGTCCGGCTTTCCAGCCTCTTCCAGCATGCTGATTTCAACTGTCGTATCCCGTTTTGTGTATTTGATGGCGTTGCGAACGACATTCTCGATCGCGCTGCGAAGCAGCATGGCATTTGCCTTGATCAGGGCAGGAAAGGCTTTTTGCAACTTTACTTGGCAATCCACTGACTCCGCTTCGAATTGTGCATCCTCTATAAGTCCTTCGAGCAGATCCCGTATATCAATCTGCTCGATATGTGCCGCGTCTACCCCCGCTTCCAGGCGGGCGAGTTCGAGTAGCTGGCCGATCAATTCATTCAGTCGCTCTATCTCAATCTCAATGCGGTCGAGTTCTTTTTCAGCCTGACCAGACGATCGCTGCCGGGCAAGACCTAATGCGACCTGCAAGCGTGCGAGCGGAGAACGCAGCTCATGGGAAGCGTCGCTCAGTAACTGCCGCTGCGCACCAAATACCCTCTCCAACCGTTCGGCCATCTTATCGAACGCACCCGCCAGGTCGGCAATTTCATCCCGGCGGCCGCCCATGGAAGGAACGACCCGCTGAGTAAGGTCTCCAGCCGCGATTTGTTGGGCGGCACGCCGCAGCCGCTCAAGCGGAAAGGTCAGGTAGCGGCTAAGCAGCAGGCAAATCAGCGCACTCACCAGCGCTGCGATAGACACCGGAAGCGCCATGACTCGGGGACGTTGCAGAACCCTCAGCAGGGTGATACTTTGAAAATCAGGGATCATGCGGTAGGAGCTGCCATCCGGTAACC
The DNA here is from genome assembly GCF_000832065.1 of Nitrosospira sp. NpAV. Lineage (GTDB taxonomy): Bacteria > Pseudomonadota > Gammaproteobacteria > Burkholderiales > Nitrosomonadaceae > Nitrosospira. The sequence continues at coordinate 144,782 of NZ_JXQM01000021.1, forward strand.
TGATGGGCTGCCGGTGAGACGGCTTTTTTCGTACGCCGTGCTCCCCATGTTCCCGCCTTCGATCCAGCCTGGCAGTGATGTCGGCAGGAACTTCTCTCTCAAGCAGATCCTTCCCCGCCTCATCGATCAGGAAAATGGGTATGGCTTCACTATGGTCCAGGCGATGCAGCCATTCTTCAAGCCCTGCGATACCTCTCTGTTTCGCGATCGTTTGGCCTTGATCGAAATATTCCGACAGACGCGCATGCATGCTGCCGATATCTTGTTGTGTCCGGATATGTTCGAGATAGCTCGAAGCTGCGAACATCAGCAGTGCGGCAAAAATGATCAGCGTAAGCCAGAACGACAGGAATATTTTCCAGAATAGTCTATGCACTACGAGGTCCGCGAATAAATGTAACCAACGCCGCGGATGGTTTTAATCCGTTCCTGGCCATCGGATAACGGACCCAGTTTTTTACGCAGATTGCTTACGTGCATGTCGAGACTGCGGTCATAACGGCTCAATTTGCGGCTAAGCGCCCGTTCGGACAGATTCGCTTTCGACACAACGTTGCCGGCTTCGCGCAGCAATATCCCCAACACACTGAATTCCGTGCTGGTCATGGGTACGGCATTATTGCCACAAACCACGGTGCGTGAACCCATATGCATGACAAGATCATCCAGTGCGATCCGGTCAGTCCGCTCGGCGCCATTTTGCAACTCGCCTTTTGACTCCGCTCTTCTGAGGATCGCGCGAATCCGCGCTACCAGTACGCGCGGACTGGAGGGCTTGGCCAGATAGTCGTCCGCGCCGAGCTCAAGCCCGACAATGCTATCGATGTCATCCCCCCGGGCCGTCAGCATCAGCACGGGAAGTAAAGAGCGCGCGCGCAGGTCACGCAATACATCGAAACCGTTTCGAATGGGCATCATGACGTCCAGTATCAGGAGGTCATACGGGTTGGCCAGCGCCTTGCCCAGCGCTGCGCCGCCATCATGAGCCACATCGACGTCGAAGCCCTCCTTGCCGAGGTAATCGACCAGCATATGGCTTAACTCAATGTCGTCATCCGCCAGTAGTATGCGCGCCATCCGTTTTCCGAAGTGAAGCTGTTACGGGGCCACCCAGGTAATTTCGTCGTGTTACGGATATTGCCAAATTACGGCAAACAAATACAGCAATCCCTGAATTCTTTACATAAATTTACGCTTTCATCACCCACCTTGACAGCGCCTAACTTTATTCTTTGCCCATATCGTGCGGGCCATGGGGGTCATCACGATATCCGTAAAAACTTATCAAGAGGAACCAGCTAATGAAAACTATCACGAAAATTTCGCTAATCGGCTGCCTATTGGCGACCAGCAGCGCCTTGGCAGGCCCGCAAGCCGACACGGGTACCGGGAAAGCGGTGCAGGAATGCCGCCATGGCGCGCATTCCAGGATGGGGAACGGCATGGACGGAGGTGAACGTTTCTTGAACCGGATGACGGATCGCCTGAAACTTACCCCCGATCAGCGTTCCTCGGTTGAAGCCGTTTTGCAGAAATCGAAATCTCAAATGGTAAATTTGAAGGAAAAGATGCAGACAAACCGCAAGGCGTTACGTGAACTCAAGCGGAATGGCAACAGCGACAGCAGCCAGGTGCAAGCATTGGCCCAAGAGCGGGGCAATCTGGTGGCTGAATCAATCATTCAGCGTAGCAAGGTACGCAACGAGATTCGGCTGGTACTGACTGATACCCAGCGGGAACAGATGAAACAGATGCGCGAGGAGCATAAGCACGGGCATCACAATAAAGGGTAAGGTCAGACACGGGGCGGTTTGACATATGTCAAACCGCCGTGGCCCTTGCAAAGCCTCCACCAATTAGAACGACTCGCACTTTAATTTAACTGTTGGCAAGCAGATTCAAAACTCGCGACGAAACCTATTTCTGGTGACGACAGCCAGTGCGTGCATTGCGTAGTAACGGTCATGCCGCCGATGATGCGTTATTTGCATACCTATCGCCGCTCGGCTGGGAGCCCATCAGCCTGACGTGAATTTTTCTTTAGTCGATCGGCCATGGCATTGTCTTCGGCACAGTGACTTCCCTTCTTGCGTCAGGTTCGGGTTGGCGCCCGACCGGGTCGACATCGCGCCACCACGGTTCAACTCGTTCCGCATGCGCTGGTTCAATCGGTTCTCCGAGGCGCGGCATCACCAGTTGCACGCCCGCTTTCGGGCCCAGCTCCAGCAAGGTTTCCGGAGGCTCGTCCCAGGCGTGCATCGCCAAGTTGAATGTTCCCCAGTGCACGGGCAGGAAAGGACCGCCACCAAGCAACTTCAGTGCTTCAAGCGCGTTCTTCGGGCCCAGGTGCATGTCGCCCCAGGCAGGATCGAAGGCGCCCACTTCCAGCATCACCAGGTCGAACGGGCCAAACCGTTCACGGATGGCCTGGTATTCCGTGGTGAGACCCGTATCGCCGCTGAAGAACACCGTGTGATGCGGCGAGCGAATCACGAGCGAAGACCATAATGTCGTGTTGCGACCGCGCAGGCTGCGCCCGGAAAAGTGTTGCGACGGCGCGGCGGTTACCACCAGTTCGCTGTTCGGCAAGCGGTGCGATTCCCACCAGTCGAGTTCGACGATGCGCTCGGACCGCACGCCCCAGGCTTCAAGGTGTGCACCGACTCCGAGCGAAGTCACGAACGGCACGTCGCGCTTGGCAAGTTCGCGGATGGTCGGATAATCGAGATGGTCGTAATGGTCGTGTGAAACGATCACCAGATCTACCGGCGGCATGGCGCGCAACGGAACTGGAATGGGCTGGAATCGCTTGGGGCCAGCAAGCCGCGATGGTGATGCGCGCAGCCCCCAGACCGGATCGGTAAGCACGCGGATGCCGTCGATCTCGATCAGAAGCGTGGAATGCCCGAGCCAGGTGGCGCGCAGCCCGCTGGCCGGCCGCCTGGCCCAAGTATCCAGCGGATTCATTGAAGGTAGCGGCCGCCGTGGCACACGCCGTTTGCCGCCGCAGAGAAACTCGCTGAGCGTCGGCATCGCAGCGTTCGGATCTCGCAAGTTCGGAATGATCGGATGCACGTTCCGGAATTGGTCGCCCACCCATAGCGGAGATGCGAGCAAACGTTCCAGTCGTGCGCCCTGCGATCTTTTGCCCAACGATTTCATATTGTGATCTCCGATATAAAAGAAGTGCCATTCCTATACTTTGGCACTACCGAAGAAATTTTCAATATCCGCCGCCAGAATTCTTTACAATTTCTCGGGAATCTTGAATCCCAGATAAGTCAGATTGCTGATTCCCATTAAAATTAGCAGAGTCTCCGGAAACTCCGGGATAGACATACCGTCCGCCACGTAGCCAACGAATACCATGCCCAGGACAAGGGTCCATACGACAACCTGCAAACGATGGAAACTCACGCCATTGCCATCGTCGCATATATCCCGCCAGAAACCCCTTGATGGTGTGAGAGGAGCCTGATTACCCGACTTTCGGGAGAGTTCTTCGATTTTTTGTGAAATGGCAGCTAATTGATTTTCATTTTCCGGCGGCAATGTTGCTGGGATTTTTTCTTTTTGCTCCTTGAGCTTTTGTTCTTCCTGTCGAAGCCGGGTGATTTCATCCTCGGCCCCGGCTTTTTTGGTATTGCCAATCAATACCGCGCTCAACCCCGTGGCGCCGCTGATGCCGAGCAGGATCAACGCCTGCTGGGGGATATACTCCATCGTGCCGGTCAGTATCCAGACGCCGAGGAAGGCCAGCACCACCATTAATCCCCAGAAAGCCATCTGGCTCTTGCCCAGGCTGTAATAGCCGGTATCTTTGTCCTTCAACATGCTTGTCTTGTTTACGATCAGATAGTAGGCCACAAACAAAATCAGCAACGCCCCGCTGACAATGCCTAATATCTCCGAAGGCGGCGCGACATAAAAACGAAACGGATAAGGGGACTGCACCACCAGCGGCAGCTCATTGCCTATCGCCAGGGTTACCTCGATTGACATGACATATTCGTCCTTGCTTCTGAAGAGCAGGTCCCATGCCTCGCGGGATTCCTTGACCGCCGGATTGCGTTCCAGATAGAAGCTGAAGCGCAATGTATTTCCGTCATCGAGTTGTGTGATATCGGAGGGCAGATGAACCATCTTGATCCCATCAAACAATAAAAGGGGTGTTCTGGAAGCACCTGTCTTTTCCAGTTCCATTTTTAACCTTCTGGCAATATCGCCGGTTGCCTTGATATAGATTCTTTCACCCATTTTAAAAACGAAATCTTCCTTGTTCTTTCCCTCGTTTTTTCCGACGATAAAAAGTTCGCCTTTCCGCTTTTCCTGTTGAATCTGATCCCTTCCTGCGTCAGGGGATGGGGCGGAGATGGGAGTATCAATGGACGTTTCAGCAGTCTGTTCCTGAGCGAATGCCCGCGGAAAACAAGTCAGCAGTGTGGCCGTGATAATGATGGTTAAATAACGCATGAGGATTTTTCCCTTCATAGAATTGATCGCCGTATCGGCATGTACCTTCGCATCATCCCGCTTGCTGTCGAATATGCCGCAGGAAGCACTCTTCGTGTTTCTTTAATGCGGCAACATGCAAATAAGGAATATTGCAAGAATCTCATTATAAGAATAGCAGAGGGTTGGATTGCGGCGGCCAAGAATAAACAGGTATTCGCAACTTCGTGGCCTAACAAAAATTCGCTGGAAAGGTAAGTTTCCGCCATGCCAATCTCTCGCATAGACGAACGGAAGAACATTGCGATATCCAGGCTGCCTGTATCAACATTGAGTTTAGCATCGGAGTTGAGCGTACCCCATACGGTTTGTTCCCGCGCAATCACTTTCTTCCTGAATATAACTGGGCATGGTATTCATGTTGCGCATTCGCCGGAGATTCACACTTTCCCCGAGGACCCGAGACCTTGAAAAAATGACGCATTCTATGCTCTCGTATTTCCGGCTGCCTCGTTTATCCACACGCTCTACGTGCGACAACGTACAGATAGATGATGTCGTGATGATCATATTAGTAAGGTGCGGCAATTCAAAATAAAGGTGACCGGCCGATAGACTGAATTTCCGCTTGCCCGAATTGCCGGAAAAATGACCGTCCCAGCGCATTCGTCCCCTTCAACAACAATAAATGCAAGTCGATATCGATAAATTTCATGGCGGCGAAGGTATATGCTTTTGAACTCGCTGTCCCCCGATATTCGCCATCTCATGAGCCTGTCAGCCCTCCTTGCCGGATTTGGCCTGACGCAGAATGTCTATGGCGACAAAAGCAAGGCAGAAATCCAAACGGGTCTCCAGAGCAACAGACCGGAGCCGATGATATTCGATCTGGTTGATCCGCTCGGTGCGCCCAAAGGTGAGCTGGAGGTTAATACCTTGCTGGATTATTCACCTCGCACGGGACAGTTCCAATGGTCGCCGGAAGTCGAATATTCATTCGCGGATGGGTATGCAATAGAACTGGAACTGCCATTCGAAAATTCATCCTTAGACGAATACAAACTTTCCTTGCAGGGTACCTTTGGGAAGCTGGCAAACGGAAAAATGATTCACGGCTGGCAAGCAATCGGCCGTCGCCTGCGGCACGAAAAGGCGTTTGGAGCCGAGCTCCTTTATTTGAACGATTATCGGTTTTCAGACAAGTGGAGCATGATGAATATGTTAGGCCTCAGGCATACCGCGATTGGTAAATCCGGCGATTTTGTGGCGCTCCTTAACAACAGTCTTTTTTACAGTTATTCCCAGCATCTTGCGATAGGGATCGAGCTGAATAGTGAAATAGGAGAGCGTGACTGGCGTTATCGGCTGACTCCGCAGCTTCAGTACACCGTGGGTAAAAATGGGGTAATTCAACTGGGCGGAGGTCCTTCGCAATTGAATGATACCGGAAGAACCGAGTGGTTATTGAGCTCCCGGCTTGTCTATAATTTTTAGGGTATATCGACTAGACAATCCGACTTTCTGAAACGCATTGGGTGGCCCTGCTCGAATGCCGCAGAAGAATCAGAATGCGAATCGCCGTTTTAACGCTGTGGCGGTTCGGTATGGCGCCGCACAGAGTGATATCAATCCATTAATTAGAATGATCCCACTTTCTTTGTTTTCGAGGGAACTTGGTCGCACCCGATTTTTAATCAATGGAGACGATTATGACAAATTATTTAAAACCCGCCCTGACCGTAGTAGCGCTTGCGCTAGCGCTGACCGCTTGCGACTCCAAGCAGGAAAACCAGCGCGAGAAAGCTTTGGAAAACAAGGCGGATGCGCTGGAAGACCGGGCGGATGCGGTACGCAAGCAGGGCGAAGCAGCGGCTGACCGGGTAGAAAAACAGGATCCGGGAATCGATAGCCGCACAACCGATCGTTCTGCAGATGCCAATCGGGAAGTCGCCGAGAAGCGTGCCGATAGATTGGAGGATGAGGCGGATCGAGTTCGAGAAAAAAAATAATGCTCGGTCTGGCGCAGCACACGAACGATCGGTCGATAGGATAATGGTCTGTTATCAAGAACGGGGTGGCGTCTTCCGTTACTAGGTCACCCTGCTTCTTACAGATCAATGCTTCATGCAAGATTCATATGCGAATGATCTTAGGACAGCTGAACGAAAGATTCATGTGGAACGCATAATCGGATACGGGCTCAGAACAGCAATTTTTGAGCGGCAGGAAGTCTGCGGACGGAATTTCTTTAAAGAAAGCTCAGCCGAATATATCAATGAGCGATCGCCTTTGTTGCTTTCCGATGGTCTTCCCAGCCTATTGACATGAGCCAAGCCTTAGGCTCATATTGAAAGCGGCAATTCCGCGGATTGGCAGGGAAAATGTGGTTACCCGCACGCCCCTACGAGCAGATGCGGCTCCCAATAGGCATCGAAAACCTAACGTCAATCCTCCGGGCTCAGCTTCATGGATAACGTTCTTTCGTAAACATTAATAGGCGCTGATCATGAAAACCACCCATGGTACGTATCTTCTTCGCCGATTTATCCTCGGTGCGGCCCTGTCGGCTGGACTCGGTTTTGCTACCCATGCCCCTGCTCAAGAACGTGGCTACCTTATAGACCTTAACAGCAAGACAGCCATCGCACTAGGAAATCTTTATCCCAAGGCAATCAACAACATCGGACAGGTAGTCGGAGGCATAGATCCGTTCGGCTATGGGCATGCTTTTATTACCGGCGCTAATGGCGTGGGCATGAGTGACCTTGGCACTCTAGGCGGCAATTTCAGCTTTGCATATGACATCAATGACGCCGGGCAGGTGGTGGGGGTTTCCGGCACGTCCGCAAATGAATATAAGGCTTTCGTAACCGGCCCGGATGGCGCGGGAATAAGAGACCTTGATGCCCCCCCTTTGGGGGGTTACTCCTTGGCCATCAATAATTCGGGACAGGTTGTGGGTACAACCGAGTCCGGAGGTGAATTTAATGGTTTCATAACCGGTCCGGATGGCGTGGGGTTGAGAACCCTTAGTACATTAACGGGTGCCACGGGCATTAACGATTCCGGGCAAGTGGTGGGAAGCTTCAGCGCGCCATTTAATGGGGCTTCCAATGCTGCCATCACCGGGCCGGATGGCGTCGGCGCGAGGGACCTCGGCAGTTTAGGCGATGGTGGTGGCAGCTTTGCCATTGACATCAATAATACCGGGCAGGTAGTGGGAGGTTCCAGTCTATCCCCGGGCGATGTCTCCCATGCTTTCATCACCGGCCCGGATGGCGCCGGCATGAGGGAACTTGGCACTTTAGGGGGTGGTTACAGCAGTGTTGACGGCATCAATGATGCCGGGCAAGTGGTGGGGGCTTTCAGCACATCCTCGGGCGACCATGCTTTCATTACCGGCCCGGATGGCGTAGGCATGACAGACCTCAATTCGCTGGTTGACCTGCCGGACGGGGTGATCCTAACCCGAGCCACGGACATCAATAACGAGGGGCAGGTCATAGCCATCGCCATGGCTTCAAGCATCCCGGAGCCGGAAGGCTATGCCATGCTTCTGGCCGGACTGGGGCTGGTAGGGTTCGCGGTACGGCGAAAAATATGGATACATGGATCCATCAATAAGAGTATGGGATGAGGCTCAAGGGTAGTGCGCATTACGAGTACCTATATGCGCTGGGTTAATCCCGCCACGTCTTCAATTTGCTCAAAGTATGGGGATATCTTCCGCCAGGCCATTTAATTTCATGACTTCGTAAGTAAGTTCCGCACCTGCCGGCCTTATCACACGCCCCCGGCTGTGTATCTTGACACCCACGGTTTCGAACTCCTGCCGCGCGTGGCCTCCCAGTTGAACTGGTGGCAGAACCAGGGCGAAATCCAGGCCGCCCGCGTCGGCATTGGGTTGAAGCGTCACTGAGATAAGCCACCCCAGAATGGTTTGCTCCTGGCTGATATCGTTTCCCCGGAATACAAACTGGCCTTCCAAGCCATTATATTCAAGCTGGGCATCTGACGAGGGCTCGCTTATTCCCAGGGGACCCAGGGTCCTGGGGAAAAAGATAACGCGTTTGATGCCTTCGCAGTCGCTAAAGGTATAGCGGTTGGGCTGCCGGTCGCGTTGATCGTCCAGCCATGCCGTGATTGAACTTTGTGCGGCGTTTACCCGCACTCCCTTGACTTCCGCCGGAAAGCTATCCCATACATAAACCGCATGGATGGGAGAAATTACTTGCGTCGCGGGGCCCTGCGGAGGGTCAGCGAGGAAGTCAAAATCGTAAATTCCATCCGGTGGTGCCTGAATATTGGCGACGGGGCGCAACTGGGGGCTGGACCAACCCCCAGTTGATACATTGCCCGTCGCGGTAATTTGCAGCTTGGGGGGAAAGCTTTCCAGAACTGCGAGCCTGACTTCCGTTACTTCACGAATTTTTTCCATGATTTGATTTTTCCTCCAAGTTTTATTAAAGCTGAACTCTATACACGTTAGTTTCACTTCTTTATAGTTCAGTAAGCTAAAAAAACAAACATGGCTATTTTTCAAGAGGAATGCGTTTGTCATGAGTGAACGCCGGATCCTGGTCATTGGGTCACAATGCCGGGCCCTGAGCCAACTTGGTTTTTTGCCGCAGGCGGCATGTGAGCTTTACCGGGTGATGATCGATCCAGAGCGGGGTGCATGTGTTTCCGCGCTCGAGGGAGAAGGGTTACTCCTCGATCCCACTGTCCGGGATACCAAAGACGCCATCAAAAAAGCATACCTGCGCGCGGCGAAAGACGAGGCCACGTTATTCATCGCCTACATCGGCCACGGTGAGCGCGCGGATGAGGACTTCTATCTCCTTCCGCGAGATGCGGAAAATCCTCCCGACTCCGATACGGCGGTACACCTCACCCACCTGATCAAGGAGGTGCACAAGAAGGCTGTGGGCCAAGTGGATGGACTGGCTGTGCTGGTTGATGCCTGCTATTCGGGCCAAGCCGGCTTCGGTGCGGCGCAATCCTGGGTGAGGGGCCTGGGGGGCACGCTTCGATTCGAGGTCCTCACCGCCGCGGCTGATCGTCCGGCGGCGGATGGCTGCTTTAGCCGGAGCCTCGTTGCATTACTGCGTGATGGGGTTGCGACGGAACCCTCCGAACACCTGCACTGTGTCAATCTGCGTCCCCTCATTAAAAATCGCTGTCCGAACCAGGAAGCGCAAAACCCCGCCTATAATCCCGACGCAACGCTGTGGCTGGCGAAGAATGCGGCCAATATTCGCGAGCCATGGGCACAGACGCCGCTGGCGGACGAAATCCAGCGGCTCACACGAGCATATCAACCTACTCTTGCCCTGCATGAAATTGTGACGCGCTCGCAGGCGGAGCGCTGCGTGGCGGTGGTGGGCGACGCAGGTACGGGAAAATCGGCGCTGGCGGCGGCCCTGGCCTGGCCAAAAGCCGCGCCAGAAGTCATCCCTGCCGGCTTCGTACATGCAATCGTCCTGCTTAATGAAGCAATGACGCCACGGGAGCTTGCACGCATCCTGACCGAACAGCTTGTCCGGTCCGTACCTGGCTTCCGTAAAGCGCAGCAAGCGTTCACGCGCGATACACCTTACGACGAGCAGCAAAAACTGGATACGCTAGAGAAGCAATTGCTCGGTCCGCTCACATGGCTGGGTCGGCTGGAGCAGCCAGGTCGGGTCACGGAGATACGCATCGTCGTGGATGCGCTCGATCGCCTCGCGACCGGCGCGCGCGGCTCGGTAATCGAGACGCTGAATCAGCTGGGCAAGTTAGCCTTTGTGTATCTGCTGGTTACTGCCCGGCCGGATACGGAACTTCCATCGGAAGCTTCTTCATATACTCTTGCCTTCGCGCCAGATGAGAAAATCCATCAATATCTCGAACGGCGCGGTACCCTACCCGCGCGTCAGGTGGAAGTTGTTCAGGCAGCCGAGGGTAGCTGGCTAGTGGCTCGCGTGCTTGCCGATCTGCTTGGCGAACAGCCCGAGGCACCCATAGGCGCTGGTCAGCTCGCTCTAGGGGATGCCTATGAGGAGATGCTTTCGCGTTGCGGCGCTGCTGACGACAAAAGCCTTCGGCATGTGCTTGAGATTCTCGCCGCCGCCGGGGCGGGCCCCCTGCTGCCGCTCCCACTGCTATGCAAGGCGAGCGAAACGCTCGGCGTCCCGGCGTCCCCTGCACTTGTCCGCGACCAACTGGTGCGTCTGCGCGGGCTTGCGGTGCGAAGCGCGGCGGGTACGGAGAACGAGCATGCCGGTCTTTTCCACCAGACGCTCGTCGATTACGTTGCTGCCCGCGCGCCGCAAGAAATCATCGCCGCACACAAGGCCCTTATTGCTGGCATTGAGGCACTTGCACCCGCCGGCGCAGGCATGACAGACTTGAATAACGCCATCCAGCGCTATGCCTTCGAGCGCGAGGCAGAGCATTTATGGATACTCAAGGAGGCCGACAATGCCTTGACGAGCCTTCTCGCAAGAACTTCACCTATACCTCGCGACAACCTGCGACGCTGGCGCCTTTGGTTAATGCGAGTGGAGACGGCGGTCGGCACTGATCACCCGGTTACGCTTGCAATGCGCAACAATATCGCCCATTCGACCGCTGAGTGTGGAGATCCCCGTGAGGCACTGCAATTATTCGAGACGCTGCTCCCTGACCAGGAGCGCGTGCTGGGCTCCGATCACCCGGACACACTCATGACCCGCAGCAACATCGCATACTCGACCGGCCTGTGTGGAGACGTTCATCGAGCGTTGTGTCTGGCCGAAGCGCTGCTCCCCGACCAGGAACGTGTGTCTGGACCCGATTACCCAGCCACACTCACAAACCGTAATAATATTGCCCATTGGACCGGGGATTGCGGAAATCCTCGCAAGGCGCTCAGGTTGTTCCAGAAATTGCTCCCCGATCAAGAGCGGGTGCTCGGCCCCGGTCACCTGGCCACGCTTAAAACCCGCAGCAACATTGCGCTCTGGACTGGCAACAGCGGAGATACGCGTGAAGCATTGCGACTCGCCGAAGCGCTGTTCCCTGACCAGGAGCACGTGCTGGGCCCCGATCATCCTGCCGTGCTCACCAACCGCAACAATATTGCCAGTTGGACGGGTGAGTCAGGGAATACACATGAGGCGTTAAGGTTGTTCCAGGAGCTGCTTCCCAACCAGGAGCGTGTACTCGGTCCCGATCACCCGGATACGCTCAGGACCCGTAGTAACATCGCGCTCTGGACCGGCAATAGTGGGAACGCCCGCGAGGCGCTGCGGCTGGCTGAAGCACTGCTTACCGACGAGAAGCGTGTGCTGGGCCCCGATCACCCGAACACGCTCACTATTCGCAGCAATATTGCTCTCTGGACCGGTGAATGCGGGGATTCGCATAAAATGTTAAGTCTATGCGAAGCACTGCTCGCCGACCAAACGCGCGTGCTAGGACCCGATCACCCGGACACGCTCAAAACCCGCAGCAATATCGCCTACTCGACCGCGCGCAACGGGGATGCACGCGCGGCGTTGGGGCTGTTTCAAGCACTGCTCCCTGACCAGGAACGTGTGCTAGGCTCCGATCATCCCATTACGCTCATAATCCGCAGTAACATCGCCTACCTGACCGCCGAGTGTGGAGATGCCCGCGAGGCGCTACGACTCTTTCAGGCGCTACTCCCTGACCAAGAGCGCATACTCGGCCCGGATCATCCGAATACCCTCATCGTCAAAGCATCGATTGATCATTTGACCGGAAGCTGAATCTCGGTCAAACCACAGCGTTTGCGTTGCTACTGCCAAAAACCTCTCCCACTTCTCTGCCAATCTGCGCCTTGCCGAGATAGAAATCCGAATTGTGAGGATCGGCGCCGTTGTCAACAGTGTGGCCACCCTCGAACGATGCGCTGACGGGTATCCCTGCGTGGAATAAGCCTTCAAGGTCCGGCTCAGCGGCAATGAAATCGTCCCGGTCGGCTATATTCACCCAGCGCCGCACAGCCGGTGGAAACCCCGGTGGTTGCGGCCGCAATCGCTGGTAAACAATGGTCTGAAGCCCGAGGGGAGAACCTAGCGTCAGCAGTAAAGGAAGCGGCGTATTCATCAGATGCGCTACCTCATAAGCAATTACGGAACCCAGTGAATGCCCGATCAATACCTTGGTTTCAGGGCCGATCAGCTTCAACACCGATTTGAGGGCTGCGGAACGGATGGTGTCGTTAGTGAGATATCGCGTAACCTGGGCGAGGGAGCGATTGACGAAGCGTTCGGCAAAGCCCATGCCGAACGGCGCAAACCACGGAATCTTGGCAAGGCTTCCGATAGCGCCACGGACGATGTTTCCCGCGCCCTGCTCCACGCCCATCTGCCCGGTTACGTATGCCAGCTCAAGCTCACCGGTTTCGCGGGTCTTCCGCTTCGAAGCTCGCCCGGCGGCGTGCCTTAGCCATTCCAGCGCCAGAACCTGTGCGAACTGCGCTTCTTCGGATGTAAATTCTGCGGGATCGTCGCCTTGCTGGCCGGGCGTAAGGAAAAGGCTGCCGTAGAATGCCATTCGCGTTTCGATGCTGCCGGGTTTCCCAGCGTTGCGCCAAATCCGGTCCGCTACATCCGCAAACCCGGCGTCCCGCACACCCCCCGCCAGCGCGGGTAACCACGCGCTTTCCAGTTTGTCGGCGGATTTTTGCTGCTGGTCAATGCCGTGTACGAGAACAATCTCGGCCATGCCTCTTTCCTTTCAGAATGTATGTCAGTATATCTCAATCAGCATAATCAAAAGCTTTCAGTTAATGGCACCTGTTTCCTCCTTGTATTTATTCAACCTTTACTACTTTTAATCTTGACGCTTACGACAAACAGGAGCGGCGGAGCCGGCCGTATTGGAATTGCGCGCATCGAGCATCAGTTGTATCGGCGCGGATTTCCCTGCATTCCACTGCTGTTCGAACCAGTGCTGAGTTTGGGGGTGGGTCAATCAAGAGTCGGTCTGCTATCTCATGAAGCTAATATGTGAAGCAGGCCAGTTTCCTAGGAATCTCTAAAGAGAGATTTCTGAAGTTGTTATGGAGTTTCATCGGGGGATTCTTTTTGTCCCCGCTTCATGCGCTTGCTGTGCCGCTGCAAATGAGTATTCAACTGGGCAATGATGTCCGACGCAACATTGATGACCTGGCTTGAGCCGAAGCCCAGGCGGGTCATTTCCTTATAGAAGGATTTCGCCATGATTTTTGCAATTTGATCCGGATTATGCAAAGCGCTTCCCAGCGAGTTGCTCATATTTTTTTCCTGCACCAGCGCCAACTGGGCGAAACGTGAGTTTAGTATGTTCTGAAGTTGTATCGTCTGAATCGACTTGCCGATGAACAGGGCAATGACATCAAGGAGATCCAGGTCACCCGGTTTGAAGGATGCTCCGTTATCGCAATCCGTGACGTTGACGGTGCCTGCTATGCAAGTGTTGATTCGTATTGGCGAGCAAAGCAGGCTTTTATGGGGATCATCGGCGCGGCGCGCCCGATTGGCGAATTCCGACTTACCGATGTCCTCGATAAATAATGATTTTCCGGTGGCAACCACATATCCCGCAATACCCTCCCCCTTGCGTACGGATTCCTTGTACGCGGCTGCCGGCAGTGGACCATAGCTGGCGCAAACCCTCATGCGCGGATTCTGGGATTCACCATCATTTAAAAGCATGATGGAGCAACTTTTTGCGCTGAGGATTCCGGCGGTTTTTTCCGCGAGCTGCAAGAGATTGTCGTCGAAGCTCCCCTCTTCCAGGAAACAGGATATATCCTGCAGTTTGATCAGCTGATTTTCTGCTTTCCCAATAATGTTCATTCAGGCTCCTTCGCTACGACCATGTCTTCTTTATAGCAGCGGACCGGCAATGTAGCAAAAATTTCCATCCGTTCATAAAAGACGGTTGCGAAACAGCCAGGCTGCCAAGTCGTCTCGCGGCAGGCCCGGCATGCGCGCAAGCCCAAGATTAACGCCGTCGGCCGGTACTGCGGTCAGCAAGGTTTGCCAGTACTTGGGTGGTGACTGCGTTCGCAGGTGTATGAATCGACCGATGCCCCCCTCGATGTAAGCGGTAATGGAACCAGTCGTGCTGAAATTGCGTGCACTCCCTAAAGCGAAAACGGTATAGCGGCGCAGCTCCGTCCTGGAACAGGCTGCACACGGTCTTACCGTCTACTTGAGGGGCTTCAGATACCGGGTTACCGCCAGTTCGCCAATCTGTTTACCCATGGTAGTGCCTATCTCCCCGGAGTTGCGGTAGTGAACGCCATCATAGATGCGCGCATTCGCTACTTCCTGGGTAAAATCGTCGATTGTTTTCCAGCTTCGCGCCACGCCACCGGCAGCCTTGCTGACGGTCGTCAGGGTTGGCGTGAGCCCAGTCCCGATCTCCGCTTGCAGGACTGCGCCAACAGCCCCAGATATGATGCAATGCGCGCAGGGATACTCGGGATGCATGGGTGTGTCGATGAATGGCACCCACGACGGGTCCCGTTCGGTGGCATCGTTGCCGTCGATATCGGCATTACGGATCGCGGTGACCGGCCGCCAGAAATTATAGTGGTACTTGGCGTCGAATACGGCGACCAGCGCATCATTCGTGGCCTGCGTCACCGCGGCGAACAAGCGCGCGTTTTGCGTAATCTCCCGCCCGGGAGCATCGGCAACGGATCGCACGATACCATGATAAATTGGGGGCATCACTTCTTCCCAGAAGTGTGCGATATCGGTTTGCGCAGCGGTGCGGCGCGTGCTGTTCTTGCCACCCAGCGCCTTGACCTCATTGTAATCACGCGCCCACAATTCACTCGCAAGGCTGGGAGGCGGAGCGGGCCGAAATTGGGTGGGGCCGGTCATCAGCCAGGGCTTGATCCGCGCCCAGTGCGGAGCCTCCGGAATTACGGTGGGCACATAGACGCCTGCGCTGGTGTGCGGCCGGTAGTTTTCGCCTGCTGCAAATCCGTCATCAGCGCGCATAGCCAGGATAGCCTTCGCAGCCTCTTCTCCCACCGCAATGCCGCCAGCCTTTGACGTACTATCGGGTATGTTGGCAAGTGCGGCCTGGTAGGCAGTAGCGATGACTGTCTGTTGCACCGGTACAAGCTCCGTTAGCACGGTGCGGTTTGCCGCCGCGATTGCGGCATCGGTTGACGCTCCGGGCGCCACTTCCAATCTCAAACTACTGGCCGGATAGCGTTTAGTGATTGCATTTACCGCTTCATATACCGCGGTGGAGGGGATCGCCAGCGCCCGGTCGGCGGGTAGCGGTCCCATTCCCGCATTGACAACGATATTGCCAGCCGTGCGATTCCAGTCCGTGACCGCATCCGCCATTACCGTTGAACTTGTAAACAACGAAGTTGCGGTAATCAGCAACGCAATCTTATGGTTCCGCTCGATATGTATCATAGATTTTCCCTACTGGTTTCTTCGCAGAAATTCCATTGAAATATATTTTGTGTTGATGGGCTACACTTATATTATCCATTAGGAATATATTCATTCGCTTCTTCTCAGATGCCCCAAAGCTATGCTGATTAGATTATTAAACTCCAGCTCCACCGCATATGGGCAAGGATGCTAGCAGAATGTCAGAGGAAAAGAAACCAGGCTTATCATGATTCAGGCGCTCATGACACGGTTACGCGAATGCCCACTCACTATTTACAAAAGACGATTACGAAACAGCCAGGCGGCCAGCGGCAGCGTAATAGCTGAAATGATCAGCAGGGGAATCAGGTCGTGGATGAGGGTAAACAAGCCTACCCCTTCCAGATAAATACGTTGCACCAGGTCGATAGCAAAGCGCAGCGGGTTGACCAGCGTGGCGATCTGGAGGATCTGCGGCATGTTGCGCACCGGCGTGGCGAGCCCGGAAAGCAGTATCAGCGGCATGATCATCATGAAAGTATAGAGCATGGCTTGTTGCATGTTTGCCGAAACCGCCGAGATAGACAGTCCTATGCCGACGCTCGCAATAGCGAACAACCCCAATCCGGCATAGAGCGCCAGCAACGAACCCGCCATCGGTATCTTGAACCAGAAAAATGCCACCAACAGTACAATGGTGGATTGCATCATGCCGATCATGATGGTCGGGATAGCCTTGCCAATCATGATTTCGATGGGTGAATACGGTGTCACCAGCAGCTGGTCAAATGTGCCGTTCTCACGTTCGCGGGCGACGGATAACGCGGACAACATCATCATCTGGAGCATGCTGAGAGACGCGATCAAACCCGGCAACAGATTCCACCGTGTTTCCAGATTGGGGTTGTACCAGGCACGCGCCTCGACGGTGAGCGGTGGCCCGGCCCCGCCGCGCAGCGCCGTATTATATGACTCGATGACCAGCCCGATGTAGGCGGCAGCGGATCCCGCCGTATTGGAGTTGCGTGCGTCGAGTATCAGCTGTATCGGCGCCGATTCTCCCGCATTCAGTTGCTGCTCGAACCGTGGCCCGATCTGGATGACGATCAGCGCCTGCTGCGAGTCGATGGCCCGGGTGATATCTGCCGGTGTTTGCAGGTTCGCGACCCGGTGAAATATACCCGTTCCATCCAGGCGAGCGACCAGCTCGGTCGAGATCGCGCCGCGGTCCTGGTCGAGTAAGGCGTAAGGCACGTCCACCAGATCATAGGTTGCAGCATAACCAAACAGAAAACTTTCTATCAGGGATGGAACGACGAGAATGACTCGATTGGCCGGGTCCTTGAAAATGGCAAGCAGCTCTTTCCGGCACAGGCTGGCAATGCGATGCAGGAAGTCATACATGGTAAAGGTTCAACCTGAATCCGGCAGTTGGCCGGACGCTGCGTGGGATTTTTGGGTATGGGGCAAGGCGCAATGACGCGGAATTCCATTCCCAAGAGTTGCAACGCTGCCGTGCGTCGTAAAAACCGTGCAATTTGCCCTGTAGTGGGCTCTCTCGCAAGACAAGAGCTAAACGGCAATAAATATTGTTATCAATCATGCTAATGGAAAAATAAATGAGCGACCAGCTGCCGGTTCAGGGTCAATCCAGCTTCTTGCGGGTAACAAACCGCGCCAGTCCCAGCAGCAACACGGCGTAGCCGGCAAGAATGGCGCAATCCTTGAGGATCAGCGGCCACACATTACCTGCCAGAAACAGCGTCCTGATCAACTCCATGAAATAAGTGGCTGGCAACACTCGGCCGACAAGTTGAATAACCAGCGGCACATTGCGCAGATCGAACAGGAAACCCGAGAGCATCAGCGCCGGCATGAAACTTGTAAGCAGTGCGAGCTGGCTTGCGAGGAACTGGTTTTTGGTCACTGAAGAAATCACCAGACCGAGACCCAGCGCTACCAATAGGTAAAGCATTGAGCTGACCAGCAGTACCACCAGCGAACCGTACATCGGCACCTTGAACAAAAAATGAGCAGCGAGCAGGCACAGGCCCAGACCCAGCATGCCAACCAGGAAGTACGGTATGATTTTCGCCAACAGGATTTCGCCGGGTCGCACCGGCGAAACGAACAGTGCTTCAAGGGTGCCGCGTTCCCACTCCCGGGCCATAACCATAGCGGTGAGGAAGGCGCCGACCAGAGTCATGATCAGCACGATCAACCCCGGCACCAGATACCAGGTACTGGTATTCGCGGCATTAAACCACATGCGTTCAATCACCGTAATCGTACCTGAGCTGGCACCCGCCGCGCCACGGTCTGCCTGACGCTGCATCCACTGGCTCACGGCCCCGCTGATATAGCTGCGGATAATCAGAGCACGGCTCGCCTCGGAGCCATGCACCAGGAGTTGCACCTGTGCATCGCCCGCTGTCAGGCGGCGAGAAAAATCACTGGGTATCCGCACGATGCCATCCACCTCGCGTGCCAGCATCAGGCGCTCGGCATCGCGCATGGAGGTGACTGTTATAGGAGAGATATAGGCGGAAAGCTCGAGGCCCGCGATCACATCGACCGCCAACGGTGAAGTATCTTCCAACACAACGGCTATCGGCGCATTCTTGACATCGAGCGACAGGCCGTAGCCAAAAATCAGGATCAGTACCATTGGCAGGCCGATACCGATGGCAAGATTGCTCCTGTCACGCAGCAGTTGGCGGATTTCCTTGCGGGTCAACGAGATCAGGCGCAGCCAGAAGCCTTTGTATCCCTGATCCACTTTTTTGTCCGACCGGCTCGCCTCATCCTTTTCACTCATGGCCCGGTTTCCGTTGCGGCGGCTTCGCTATATTGCCGCCGGCCTTGCTCGACGATACTGATAAATGCTTCTTCCATGTTCAACCGGCTGTCTTTTCCACCGGCTTGTGTCCGTACCTCCCGCGGCGTTCCAAGCGCCAGCAGCTTTCCGGAATCCTGGATAACAATGCGGTCGCAATACTCGGCTTCTTCCATGAAATGGGTCGTGATGACTATCGTTGTGCCTACTTCCGACAGCGCGGTGATACGCCGCCAGAATTCGCGCCGCCTTTGCGGATCTGTCCCGCTGGTGGGTTCATCGAGAAACAGAATGTCGGGTTCGTGCAGCAGGCCTACCGCCATCGCGAGGCGCTGCTTATAGCCGCCAGGCAATTGCCCGCTTGGTGACTTTTCTTTATCCTTCAGGTCAAATTGCTGCATGACAATGCCGATGCGCTCGTGCAAGCGCTCGCCGCTCAAGCCATAGGCGCTGCCGAAGAATTCCAGGTTTTCCATCACGGTGAGATCGCCATAAAGAGCAAACTTCTGTGAGACGTAGCCAATCTTGCGACGTGCGACCGCACGCGCATGCCGCAGATTGACACCGGCCACCTGCAGGAAACCGCTGCTGGCCGGCAAGAGGCCGCAAAGCATGCGAAAGGTCGTCGTTTTGCCCGCGCCGTTCGGCCCCAGCAGGCCGAAGATCTCTCCGCGCCGGACCGAAAACGAGATGTGGTCCACCGCGGTAAAATCGCCAAATTTGCGCACCAGGTCGCGCACTTCAATAATCACGTCACCGACATAGTCTTCACCTTGCCCCTGATTCTTGCCTTCAGCCGCTTCCCGGCGCACGACGGCTTCCCGTGCAGTGGGGTCCACCGGATCGGCAATGTATTGCTTGCGCAGCAATGTCATGAACCCGTCTTCTAGGCGTTCCTCCACCGCCATAACCGGAGCCCCCTCAAGCATGGCATCAAGATGCCGTTGATCGCTTCCCGGACGACGAATGAAACGTACGGCTCCGCCCTGCGGAACCGCGTCGATGACGTTCTCGGCATTGTCCAGTAAGCGGGTCTGCAGGAAACGCGGCGGCTGTCCTTGCGGCGGCATGGCGACAAAACACAGGTTGCGGGCATGATGGCGGATTTCGGCCGGGGTTCCCTGAGCCACGAGCTTGCCTTCATGCAGCACAAATACCCTGGCACAGCGCTCGGCTTCATCGAGGTAGGCGGTACTGACCAAAACGGTCAATTGCTCATCATCGATCATTTGCTGAACGATTTCCCACAATTCCCGGCGCGATAGTGGATCAACACCCACCGTCGGCTCATCCAGCAACAGCAATTCCGGCAAACGCACCAATGTGCAGGCCAGGCCCAGCTTCTGTTTCATCCCCCCGGAGAGCTTGCCTGCGGGGCGTTGGGTAAAGCGCGCCAGATTGGTCATTTCCAGAAGCCGTGCATAACGTTCCCGGCGCATCGTTTGCGGCACACCGTGCAGATCGGCATAGAGATCGAGATTCTCCTGCACACTGAGGTCTTCATATAGACCGAAGCGCTGCGGCATGTAACTGATCCGATCCTGAATCGCCTGGGGATCGGCCGCCACATCAATACCCAATACATGAAGTTGTCCTTCGTTGGCTTTCATCAATCCAGCCATCATCCGCAACAAAGTGGTTTTACCTGCGCCATCAGGGCCCACCAGCGCCGTGAGGGAACCTGCCTGTACTTCCAGCGAGATGTCAGAAACAGCATGAACAATCTTACCGGATTCCTTGATTATAAAGCGTTTATGAAGCGCATGCGCAACTGCCGCAGCCATGTGCGGGTGCGTCACTGGGCCGCTCCGGCCGCGTCACGCTGGCTTTCCAGCGAAATGCGAACGGTGGCGGGCATGCCCAGGCGCAAGCGGTCTTCCGCATCTTCAACAAAGATACGGACTTCATATACCAGGCTGGTACGCAGTTCTTCGGTCTGGACTATTTTCGGCGTGAATTCGGCTACTGAAGAAATATAACCCACGTATCCCCGAATCGGCTGATCCGGGTGGCTATCGGTTGTTACGCGCGCGCCCATGCCCGGTTTGATCCGCCCCAGATCCACTTCCGTGACATATGCACGCACCCATTTCGGATCGGTGATCGCCAACGCATAAACCGGGCGTTGCGGAGAGGCCATGTCACCGGGCTCCAGCAGGCGCGAGCGCACAACGGCGTTGATGGGCGCCCTGAGTTCGGCCAGGCTGAGCTGGTGTTTGAGCAAAGCCAGTTCAGCCTTGGAAACATTCAGTTGTGCTTCGGCTTGGGCGATATCTTCCTTGCGGGGACCGATCACCGCCAGCTTCAGCGCTTTTTTGCGATTTTTCAGTTGGGCCTTGGCAACCTGCCGGCGTGAACGTGCGTTGTCCAGATCCTGCTGGCTGATTGCTTCATCAGTGGTTTTTTCCACCTCCTGCAAACGTTTTAGCAGTTGTGCGGCAAGGTCTGCGTCCGCTTGGGCGGAAGCAACCTCGGCCCGGGCCTGGGCGACCTCCTCCGGGCGAGTGCCATTCTTCAGGCGCAACAAGACTTGCTCCTGTACATCGATCCGTGCTTGCGCCTGAGTGATTTGCAGCATCAGGGTACGAGTATCGAGCGTGGCCAGGATTTGGCCGGCCTCGACCCGGTCGCCCTCCTGTACCCGCATTTCGGCAACTCTCTCGCTACCGTTGAAAGCCAGTGAAACCTGGCGAATATCGATATTGCCAAAAAGCTCCAGCGTATTTGTATCGCTCTGCTGGCGAAGGAGAGACCACCCCGCCAGCGATGCAATAATGGTGACAAGCGCTAAGACGATTATGACAAGTTTTTTATTCTTTGACATTTGGGCAATTTGCGGCATTACGGTACTGAATTCAATTATGAAGGCATGCCGGCGAGCCGGCAGAAAATCGGAACGTCGCCATCATCGGGACGCCAATTTCGGATTAGGGTTATCACGATTGAGCATCGGAGGATTTCACAATCGCCGCGGCGGCATCTTCCAGGGCGACCACCGCGGCGGGAATTCCAGCGACATTGCCGGATGTCACCGCGCCGGCGAAGAGGACCAGCGCGGAAGCAAGGTCAAGCGCTTGCTTGAAGATGGCAATGTGCCGCACCGCCGACTTTGCATTTTCTACACTGGAGCGCAATCGCGCAAGCGCGGGCTCGCTATCCGCCAGGGTCATCCCTATTGCGTTGGTGTATATACTGGACGCGGTGTTCAGAAGCACGATTTCCCGGTCGTCAAGTTCATTCCACTGGCTTTGGCTCAGGCTGGTTCTATTTTTCATGCGCCAATCTCCGAGTGCGATCGCCGCATCGCGGATCAGGTTCCCCAGCTCAAAAGCATCATCCGCCGTAAGCTTTTCCATGCCTATCCTTCCCTTTTTCCTATTATGGTGAAACGTCAAGCAGGTGCCGGTAAGCAGTCCGGAGTTCGTCGACAGCCGGCTTGAACCCCTGGCCGAAATCATTCCGGCCGATCTCATCCCTATGATCGTAAAGATATTGATGCCCATGCGCGATTTTCTCCAGCACGGTATCGTAGTGCTGCGCGCCCCTGATGCGGTTCTCCACGCGGTCGAGTGCTTCCACCCTGGCTTCTCTCGCCAGCGCCATCGCGACAGGCTCCGCGGGATTGCCTGGCGCAAACATGAAATTGTCATAGTAGCGTGCGGCCAGCGCCGATTCTGTCTGTAAATCGGCCACGATGCCACGTTTCACGATCTTACGGGTGGCGGCTATCACATCCTGAAGCGGCTGGTTGCCGTCTTGGACAAGCTGCTTCATTTCATGCTGCCGGTACAGCGTCGTGACAGTGCGCGCCAGCAAGGTCGAGAGCGCGCCGATGGCCTCTTTTTCGTTCCTGTCGAGCAAAGTCGCCTTATTGAGGTTAAAACTGAG
This sequence comes from Nitrosospira sp. NpAV, assembly GCF_000832065.1. Taxonomy (GTDB): domain Bacteria; phylum Pseudomonadota; class Gammaproteobacteria; order Burkholderiales; family Nitrosomonadaceae; genus Nitrosospira. Next base: position 167,339 of record NZ_JXQM01000021.1, read on the forward strand.
ATTGTCAAGCGACCTGTCGAAGGTTCTGATGTCGCCGGAGGCAAGGCTGTCGAGACCCCGCATGTAGTCTGTCACGGTTTGCTGGAGCAAGTCCAGGCTTGCACGCTGGGCTTCCCGGCGTGCCTTCATTGTTTCCAGATCGCCGTGGAATTTTTGCGGCTGGTATTGCTTGCGTCTATCGACTGCGCTGATATAGTCTTTGGTGAGCGTCTCGTAACCGGCGGCATTCGCTGAAAGTGACGCAAACGTTCTCACTTCCTTGAAACTGGCACATCCGGTAATACCTGCCGCCAGTAATACGATGGAAATTGCGACGATTGACAGCCGGTAGCAACCGCTGATTATGCGTGTATGGGAGATGATAGTCATATGTCATTTTCTGGGAAATCATGCGAACGCCGGCCTGCTGCCAGCCGATGACTATTCGCTACGCCGCAATATAGCTGGAATTCCAATTTGGGTAAACCTGCTTATGATACCCAAGGAATCCCTGACGAAATCCATGCCTATACCAGAAGAAGCGCAATACCGTTTTGGAAGATGGAAGCTTCAAAGGTGAGGCAACAGGGAATCGAAAGCAGTGCCGGAATAGGTATTAGATGTGCACGATGCCGGCTATTTATGGCGCTTTGGAGAATAGTACCCCAAGGCTTCTGATAAACCCAGATAATCCGATAGGATGCGCGATGACAAAGCAGCTTACGAGACAGTTTTGCCGGTTGGGAGAAATCCATAGCTGGGTCCATGGAGCCGGGCAAGCAATGCAAACGGAGGCAAACTGCCGCCGGCACTCGCATAGGCTTGCAGAGTCTCATACGGGATTATTTGAATTAAGGTTTCGTCCATGAAAATTAGCGTTAAATCCGGCAATTGAACAAGGTGAACCCGCCAAAAGGGTGGAGATCAATGGCGCGAAAAGCTTTTGTGGATTCCAACCCTGAGCTGAAAACTGAACGGTCGACCGCAGGATTCAGGATAATCCTTGCTGCCGCCCTGAGTGCAAGCTTTGCCGCCCACATCCATGCGATCGGTCATGCCGCCGATTTCAGTCTGAACTATATAGGCCAGCAAATCGTACCTAACAAGACAAGCTTCCTGCGCACTACCGTCGGCGGTTTGTCATCGCTGGATTACAACCCTCTCACCGATCGTTATCTGGCTATCAGCGATGACCGAAGCAAAACCAATCCTGCGCGTTTCTACGAATTATCTCTGGACCTTGCCCAGTTTCAGCGTTCCCCCACGCCAGGCATGGCGGGTGTGGCATTCCACGATGTGACCACGATCCAGCAGCCCGGCGGAGGAGCGTTCAAAAGCAATGCTGTCGACCCGGAAGGTCTGCGCCTGGATACCGTACGCAATAAAATCTACTGGAGCAACGAAGGGCAGCGCGGCATTCTTGGTTTTCATAACCCCACGGTGCGGGAGATGAATCCCGATGGCAGTCATAGCCGGGATTTCGAAGTACCCGCCTATTATCATCCTGTTGGTTCCAATATGGGGCTCTTCCCGGGTGACAGAGGCATCTACAACAATCTGGCATTCGAAAGCCTGGCTATTTCGGTTGATGGAGATACGCTTTATACTGCCACCGAAAATGGTTTGATACAGGATACTCCGCCCTCGAACATCGTCACGGGTTCTCGCTCGCGTATTCTTTCCTTCGATATCGCCAGCGGAAAACCCGGTGCGGAATATATTTACGATGTGGAGCCGGTCGTTTTCGCCCCCGCGTCCCTCATTGGCCTCGCCACCAACGGATTGACTGACTTCGTTGCCATCGGGGACCGTCAATTCATTACCATTGAGCGCTCCTTTACGCTCGGCGCAGCCACACCTGGCAACACCGCGACCGGCTACACCGTCCGGCTTTATTATGCCGATGCGCGCAACGCCACTGATATTTCAGGAATGAGATCCATTGCGGGCAAAAGTATTCAACCCGTGAGAAAAACCTTGCTGCTCGACTTGTCGGATCTGAGAAATACCGATGGCTCGGCGCTGGCGATCGGCAATATCGAAGGCATTACCCTGGGTCCGCGCTTCAATGGCAAGCGCACTCTTGTGCTGGTAGCCGATAATAACTTCACCAGAAATCAACTCACCCAGTTCGTGGCGTTGGAAATTGTCCCCCCGTTTGAACGAATAAACCGGCTTGCCCCTATTTTCCATATGCGGGGGGCACAATTTTGATGAATGAACCGGCGCCATGAAATAAGGAGTTAGGCAAGAGACCGCCTCCTTCTGATAAAATCGTTGGCATCCGCCTTATACGCAAGCTCCCAGGCAACAGGGAACAGCCAAGAGTATTCCCTTTCTCTCCAGTCTCTCAAACTTCTTCATGAAACATACCTACAGCGTTATCGGACTTGGCGTCTTTGGATCAACCATTGCTCTTGAACTTTCGCGCCTGGGCCATGATGTTATCGGGATCGATCTTAACCCCAATCTTGTCAGCGAGATCGCCGATAGAATCACTCAGGCCGTGATAGCCGACGCGCGCGATGAGAAAGTATTGCGCGATCTCGGCGTACATGAATGCGATGGTGTCGTGGTCGCCATCGGCGAAGATATTGAAGCCAACATACTTGCCACTCTGATTGTCAAAGGCATGCCGAAACCCCAGGTGTGGGCAAAAGCGCTCAATCCCAATCATCATAGAATTCTGGAAAAACTGGGTACCGATCATATCGTGCACCCCGAGCATGAAATGGGTTTGCGGCTTGCCCGCGGCATGATCTACCCTGAAGTCATGGATTACATCAGCCTCGGACACGAGCAGTTTACTGTCGAGGTGCGGGCCTCGGAGCGGCTTGCGGGGCAGAAGATGGATGCATTGCATCTACTTGAAAACGATCTTCAGTGTTTGCTGATCAAACACCAGAATAAGGTAATGGCCCCTCCTCCACAACAATATGTGTTTCAGCTCAATGATAAAATCCTGTTGCTCGGCACCCTCGGCAACTTGCGTAAAATCACCAAGTACTTGTAATGCAGGCATCATCGACTTTGCCTTTGCACTGGTTCCAGCTGATAAAGAAGCGGTTTCTTAGCCTCACCCCACCTCATGCCCTGGTCCTGTCCTATATCGGGCTAGCCATCCTCGGCACTCTGCTGTTGAAATTGCCGGGCGTCAGTCATCAGCCAACATCATGGCTGCAGGCGCTGTTCACGGCAGTCTCGGCTTCGACGGTAACCGGCCTTGTCGTGGTGGATACCGGCACGCACTTTACATTGCTCGGACACTGGATATTGCTGCTTCTAATGCAATGCGGCGGCCTGGGATTGATGACATTCGGCATTATCGTCATTCATCTGACACGAGGCCAGTTGGGCTTGAAACACCGCGCGGCATTGCGCGAAACATTCAATCACACGGGAAAAGGCGATGTGCGGCGCGTGATGCTATGGGCATTTGGATTTACCGCGATCATGGAACTGCTCGGGACCGTTTTGCTGGCCTGGCAGTGGGTGCCGGAAATGGGCTGGAGCGAGGGATTGTTTTACAGTTTCTTTCATACCCTATCGGCATTTAACAATGCCGGATTTGCGTTGCCGGCGGACAGCCTGATGGCTTATACAGGCAATCCACTGGTGAATATCGTGGTGTCCTTGCTATTTATTTCCGGAGGCATTGGATTCGTTGTCATCGCTGACATCATAGAAAAAAAACGCTTCGGGCAATTCGCGTTGCATACCAAATTGATGCTGATAGGCACGCTAATAATAAATCTAGCCGCCATAATCGTGATTTTGGCGCTTGAACACGGCAATCCCGCCACATTGGCCGCACTACCCGACTGGGGCACGAAACTGTGGGCTACTTGGTTCCAGGCCGTTACTCCGCGTAGCGCCGGCTTTAATACGCTGGATAGCGGAGCGCTATTTCCTTCCACCGCATTTTTCATCATGGGATTGATGTTCATCGGTGGCGGCAGCGGCTCGACAGCGGGCGGAATAAAGCTCAGCACCTTCATTGTGGCGTTGCTGGCAACATGGGCATTCTTGCGGGGACGGGAACGCCCTGTAGTGTTTGGCCGCAACATTGAACTCCATATCGTCCGTAAATCGCTGGCAATAATAGTCATCTCGCTGTTTTGCGTGAGCACCGGCATATTCCTGCTGGCCGTAACAGAAAAGGGGAATTTCCTCGATTTGGCATTTGAAGCCGTGTCCGCGGCCGGCACGGTCGGGCTATCGAGGGGAGCAACCGCGCACTTATCCCCCGCTGGACAATGCATCATAGTGGTGCTGATGTTGATTGGCCGTGTGGGGCCATTGACCATCGCATTTACGCTCGCCCATGCGCGCGGGGAAAGTATTCAATATCCGGCGGGCCAGGTAAATATCGGGTAACAAACTTGAATCCGGGAGTCGATCGTTCATTTAATAATCAGTATCAATAACAATATTTCATACCATTTGACACTCGATCTGGGTGAAGCCATCGCTACTGGATTCAGGATAAAGAAAAATTTGTTAATCTTGCGCAATCAATTTCCAGTTGCGTCCTTCTTATCGGTGACGCCGGAAATATCTTGCGTAGGCCGGGCGAATTTTTCCTTAAGATCGTCGACACCCGATTGGGGCTCGGCGAACTGTATCAAATTCTTACGTTGCATTCGTTTTTCGACGTGACTTATTCCCATTTTCTTATCGCGCTTTTCCACCAGTCCGGGCCGAGCTTCCCCATCCCGGTTGAAAGACCAGGCAAGCATTGGTTCGCCCAGGGGCAACGTGTCGCCGGGTTGTTCGTCGTGACCTGTGTTCCATACATGCCACGTTTTGCCATAGCTATTCATTTTTCCCTTCATGAGTGCTTTTTCGGCAATGCCAGGTATATCGGGTGCGACAAGAAGCCCGGAAAGAATTTCTCCGTTATGAGGATGCCAGTATTTCTTTTCCGCCTCAGGCAATTTAGCGAAGAGTTTCTCGGAAATAATATACTCGATGCCGTTCAAGTTCGCGTTTGCCATATTGCTATCGAATAATACGCACTGTGCAAAGTCTTCATTAACCTGGCTGCAGTAATGGTGGACCTCCATCTGATCTTCCGGGTGGTCTTTCATGGGATGAAAGCCTACCAGATAGATATCAAATGGTTTCAGCGGCGAATTGCTTTGGAGAAGTTTCGCACCCGCCTCCAGAATTTTTGTTTCAGAGGTCTTGGTCTCGCCGGCAGGTTTTGTTTGGGGTGTCGTATCCGATTTCGCGTCCCGCGTTCCCTGTGCATAGACGAGGTATGCCGGTGCGGCAGTCAGCAACGCTATATAAACCAAAATAAGTGCATGCCCGGTCATCGTTCTCATGTCGTACATCCTATGTATTGCCGAGCTAGTGAAATAAAATCGCCGCCCATCCCGAGGGCGTCAACAAAAAGGCGGGGTCGGATGTTTCGTTAAACAACGCTTCCACCTTTCCACGAGTCGTTTCGTTTTCACGCGTATGCTTTACCAACTTATTGGTCAGGTACGGCCAATTGAATAAAACCTCGGCTTTACGGTAGACCTCGAATTTGGGCTGAAGAGCGTCCATGCTTCGTTTGTAGGTTTGCGCCACTGCCGCGCGACCCAGGTGACGTTCCGCGATAATGGCTTCCGCGGCGAGAATGCCTGTTTCCATTGCTTTCCCGATACCTTCGCCGGTAAGAGGAAACGTCGTGCCGACGCATTCTCCTATTCCCAGCAAACCTCCATTGGCAAAACGCGTGCCGGACAGGCCCGTGCGAAGCGGCGCCCCTTTGAGCGGACTAACGATCTCGCCATCACGCATCAACTCCCGCACGAGCGGCAGTTTGGCAATAAAACTTTCGTAGTTGCGGCGGGGATTGTTGTGTTTGTGCGCGGACCCGAAGAATCCTATTCCGATATTGAATACCGCATCCGGGCCCGGGAAAATCCAGCCATAACCGCCTTTGACGGTGGTGTCGAAAACAAACACCAGTTCATTGAAATCTTTTGCCAACCGCTCGTTGCGCACATACTGGCGAACGGCGAAACTCCTGCATTCAGCATTCAGCAATAAACCGGCACGCTGGATCGGTGCAGGATGAGCGCCGGTTGCCAGTAATACCCACGGTGCACGATTGGAGATGATTCCTTGGCCCGTATTGAATTCGACCCGATAATATTTTCCATCCTCGTCAAACACGCGGATGAAATCATGTCCAGGAAAAAAAATGGCGCCGGTTTCGGTGGCACCATTCAACAACAATTCATCCAATTCCAGCCGCTGCATGCATGCGCCATGCGCCCGGACCAAAACATCGCTACCATCGGAGCTAATCAGGCGCATGCCATGAACGGCATGGGATATGCCGGCTATGCGCTGGGTCAGTCCGAGTTTGCTCAGTGCATGAAATGCATCTGGAATTAAGGCATCACCACAGGTTTTGTCGCGAGGAAATATGGCTTTATCAAATAGACCAACGGATAATCTCGCGCTGGACAAAGTGCGCGCAGCCGCACTACCTGCGGGACCCGCACCAATGATAACGGCATCATAAGCCTGTTCCATTTGAATTCTGTCAAACGTTATCCATTATTGAAGCGAAGCGGTATCTGTGTTGCCTCCGTGGCAACCAGGCATACCATGATGATAGGAAGATTCTATGACGTGTTCAGTACGGTGGCGCACTGAGCAGCATTGCTGAATCCAGCATAGAAGGTGTTAATGACAACGAGGCAATTTGCGGGAGGCGCACAGCAATCCCTCGCCTATTTATTTCTTGGAAGCATCCACCCCTTGTTCGTCGATTGAGCATTACGCCCGGCAAGAGTCATAAGAGTGGATTATTTAAGGATAAAAATCTCCCGGATATTTCACCGGACCGGCCAAAATTATCATGAGCAGCCGGAATCGCGGCATTTGGCCAGCAGCGCTGAATCCAATGGGTACCGTCAGCCTGCGGTGAAGTATTTCCGGGTTAATCAGGGCCTCCTCCACCCGAGGAAAATTTTTGCAGGTATTTTTTAAGAATGGTTTTGCTGGGTATCTTGTCGGCCTGATTCAGAACAATATAATTAATAAGACCGTGCACCGCCATGGCAATCAGCAGACCTTCGAAAATGCCCACCTTATAGACCAGCAGTCCGCAGAGGGTGGCAAGTATCATGGCGTATTGGCCGTGACCCGCCACATGCCACAGGCCCATGATCATTTTCCAGCCGGAGAAAATCATGATGGCCGCCAGCGAAAACTTGGGAAGATACTCAAGATACTGGGCATTCATGACAAAGAATGCGACTACGACGCCTATGACAAGGACGGAGAACTTGGTCATGGCGCCGGCCAATCTATTGGTGGTGCTTTTTGCCAGGCCGTCCAGATTGGTCATGCCGCCGAAGAAGCTGGAACCCATATTGGCTATCCAGATAGCCAGCAAGCTGTTATTGGTATTGCATTTGCGTCTTAGCGGATCTATTTTCTCGATGGCGGCGTTGCTCATGACCTGTTCTATCACGTCGATCACCGCCAGCATGGCCGCAAAGCCGATCACATACATCCAGGTCAATGCGCTGTCGAAATGCGGTATCGGCAGGTCAATATGAAGCTCCACATCATCCACATGCAACATGGACATGGGCACGAATTGCGCCAGCACTATGCTTGCCCCAATCAACAGGAAATAAGGGATCGCTGGTTTTGTATCCTTGAATTTCGAAAACAGGTATACAAACATGGCGAAACCAGCCAGCGATATAAGCGCTATCTGGATACGCGCGCCGTTCCAGAACACATCGGCCGATTCCTGATTGATAGGCAGTTCATAGGTAAATGTCAAAAACTTGAGAGCGATCTTCAAGCCGACCCCTGCCAGCAGACCTTCGACGAGGTAGTTCGGCACCGCCAGCAGAATATATTTCTGCCAATCGAATTTCCATATCAGGCCTTGCATAAATGCGGTCAGGAAAATGACGAACGCCATATTTTCCATGCCAAAACTATGCACCCCCATCGCAAGAACCGGCGCCAGGCCTGCCGCGACGCCAGGTGCGCCAATATAGTTGCCTGGCCTGATGAAAGCATTGATCCAGCCGATGAAACAGGCGAACGCAACGGTCGCCAGGGCGACCTTGATGGGATATTCCGACATCAAGGCAATGCCCACCGTCAGGGGAATCGCCATGGCCCCGGTTATGATCCCGGCCTGGACGTCGCGGGCAACATATTTGGCCTGAAATGCCGCCGATGCTGATGGATCAGCTGGCGAAGCAACTCGTTCCGTTTTGGCAGCTAAGTCTTGATCGTGTGAAGGTGTGGGTGGTTCGCGGTGACTGGATGACATGAATCATTGACTCCATGCAAGAGATACATTGGACTGCAATTCATACGGCCGGCTATTTAAAAATGAGATAATCATTACCTCCTTCCGTAAAGCTACCCTCGCAGTTCTACTTTGTGAGCATGCGAACTTGCTCACAAATTCCTTAAATCTGACCATCCTTTTTCCTGCCTTTAAGAGAATTTTTTGAGGATATGACAGACGCGGAAGTCCGGCGAGAGCGGGTTCTTTTCGTTTCTTCACGGTCGGTTTCACTTCCGCTGTGCGCATCCAGGGAAGCACGCTGGTGCGGAGTGCTTGGCCGTGTCGTATCCACGCTTGCCCGGAACTGTATGGCATCCATCCCGCTGCCCAAGGTCAAATCCATCTGACCCGAAGGCGCAGAAGGGACCAGTGGTTGCAAGGATGAAGGTGCACTGTTTTCACGCCCGGATTGCAATTCGGAAAACATCTTGATCATGCGCTGATGATCCGACTCCCTGTCCTGCTTGAGTTGCTGGAAAGCAGTGGCCATGCGCTCAAGCGTTGGCTGCGCGACCATCATGAATTCCGAGACGATCCCACTCATGCTTTGACCGCCGGCATCGCTAATCCTGCGCAGGAGCGCGTGCTGATGATCGGTAAGCGTGATGGTAATACGCGGCTTTGATGTGGGCATGGCAAGCACTCCTGAGGTGATGCACCTGATGCTAGTGCAGCACCTCAGGAGTGTCAAGCCCACCTGTAAAATATTTAGACGAGACTGGTTATGATAAGAAACAAGCCAAAAGAACTGTAAAAATGAGGCAATGGGACATGCCTGATTGCCTCTACGCCCTGCAAGCCAGCATTCCGAATCTGACACGCTTCGGCCTGCATTGCTGCCTGAACGGCGTTCTTGTTCATATATTTTTTCTCTCTTTTTAGTTTGATATCGTGATGCGCTTAAAGCCTTGTTAGATCAATGGCCTTCTCAATGGGATGGGCGAGCGGGTACTGCGGTCAGGGCGCAACCGGCACTCGCCGTAATCATTGCTGCTACAGCCAACCATTGAACCAACGTCAGTCGTTCTCCTAGAACGAGATAGCCGGCAAGGGCGCCAATGGCGGGAGCGCTGCTGATGATGACCCCGAACGTGCGGCTGCTGAGCCTCCCCAGGGCCTTCATTTCCAGAATATAGGGAATCATGCTCGACAACAACGCGACCACAAAGCCAAGCCACAGGATCGGGCCAGCAAGGAGTTTCTCTCCCGCAACCACTATCCCGAAGGGTAGCGTGACCGCACACGCAACTGACATCCCCAGCGCCACCGCCGTCCCGCTTCCCAGTTCCGATACCCGTTTCCCGAACAGGATGTAGAGCGCCCAGCATCCTGCCGAGCCGAGGGCGAAAACAATTCCGAGGGAATCCAGCCGTTCCTGGCTGCCGGGCCAGGGCATCAGCATCAGCAAGCTCGCCACTGCGAGCGTGAACCAGAAAAAGTCACGCATCGAACGTGAAGTCAGCAGGACAACCGAAAGAGGGCCGCTAATCTCGATAGCGATGGCTACCGCGATCGGGAGACGCTCGATTGCCAGGTAGATTAGGAGATTCATGCCTCCCAAAGCGAGGCCGTAGAGTGCCAGGAAGAGCGCTTGCAGTCTCGTCAAAGCAATTCTCCAGGGGCGCGATACCCCCAGCAGGATCAAAGCTGAAATACCCGTTCTGAGCGCTGCAATTCCCTCAGGCCCGGTTAGCGAAAAGAGGCTCTTTCCCAAAGCCGCTCCAAGGTTGGTAGATAATTGAGCCACGATTATCGCGAGACCCGCAAATGCTGCTTTTCGATCCATCATCGGGTATCCATGCCATCCGGAATTTCATATAGTAGGATTCTGCGCCAGCCACCAAGGGCGTGGCGGCATGCTGCCAATAATCCAAACTGCCATTCAGGCAGATAATCCGAGCTCAAAAGACTGTCAAATGCGGGCACTGCCGGTTTCAAACGTGAGCCGTTATCCTTGCTTGGTCGCCTGGCGGCCTATAGTGCGCGGTGATGCAGGAAACAACACCCGATGCGACAAGCACGAAAGCGGTGGTTTCCAAAAGAGTCGGGAGCCGCTGTTCCCACAGAAAGCAATAGATCAGGGCGAATAGAGTCTCGAAGAGGATCATCTGCCCGACCAGCGTCAGTGGAAGCAGACGACTCATCCGGTTCCAGAGTATATTGCCGACGATCGACGCCAGTACCGCCACGCCGATCGAGACACCGGCAAACTGCGCCCAGGCAAGCTCGCTATGCGGCGTGGTGGTGAGAACCAGCGAAATCGGGATAAGGACGAGGACTTGAGCACCGGTCACGATTCCCGTCAGCAGGTTCCAGTCATGGACTGAGATGTCATCCAGGCGGTTGAGCCAGCGGCTGTTGCCGATAGCATAGCTTGTCCAGGAAATGAGGGCTCCTATTGCGCAGAGCAGTCCGGCGGCTTGCGTGGCGACCGATCCCGGTGCTGGCAGCGCCACAGCCTGCCAGCCGATGCAGATAGTGCCTGCTGCGCACAGCAGCAAAGAGAAAGCGAGCTTGTGGAGCGGTACGGCGTTACGGTCCCGGCTCCCGATGATCGTCACCGCAACGGGCAGGAAACCGATGACGAGCGACGTCATGGCGATGCCGCCAAGTTGCACGGCGCTCGACAGCAAGAGGTAATAAAGCGTGTTGCCGGTCAGCGCGAGGCAGCGAGCGCCTGCCATTCGCGGCGCGCAAGCTTGGGAGAGAGCATCCGCCAACGCGGCACGATCAGCAGCGCGGAAATGACCCCGTAAGATAAATAGCGGCCGATCGTGAGCTGGAGAGGGCTGAACGCGCGTGCCAATTCGGGGGCAAGGAACACCAATCCCCACAGCATACCCGCCCCGATGCCGCAGGCGATGCCGCTTATGGTCGAGCTGATACTGGAGGGTTGATTCACGCCGGTTTATCCTCTTTTGATCGAAATTAATGTCGTTATCGAGTATTATCATCATATAGCTGTGATAATACGCTTTAATTTAAGGACGTAATTGCAATAAAAACTCGAATCATGACTGATCGGCATGCCTACTCCCGGCGCTCGCTCGACCCTTTCGACCGCGCCATTCTTCGTATCATCCAGCGCGACAACAAGACGCCACAACGGATGATCGCGGATGCCGTGAACCTCTCCACCGCAGCAGTGCAGCGGCGGATTGCCGCTATGGAGGCCGCTGGGATCATTGCTCAAAATGTTGCAATCATCGATCCCGACACGATCCCGTTCGCAATTACCGCCATTGTCGAAGTGCATTTGCGGGACGAACGTGCGGCGACCGTCGATCCGGCCAAGGCACTGTTTAGCGAAACACCGGAAGTTCAGCAGTGCTACTACGTCACGGGGGGAACCAGCTTCGTGTTGATTATCGTGACATCTGACATTCACGCTTATGAAGCGTTGACCCGCAAGCTGTTTGCGACAAACGATCTTGTGCATCGTTATCGCACGTTGATTGTGCTGGACAGAGTCAAGGCCGCGACAGAGATTGTCATTCCGGAGGCATAGGAATGGACCACGACATTCAAGTAGCAGCGGTGTGCGGGCCTTGAGCTCATCGTTGAATAAGATACTTCGGAAAAAAGAAATCGCAGCGTCGAGCTGACCGTCAACTCACGCCAGCATGGCGGATCGACGAATAGCAGCGGAATCTGGTGATGGCTGAAGCTCCTGGCAGATGAGCGCCTTCAGGCAACCAAGGAGCTTCCCTTGTTAAGCGACCACGCATCCACACCCTGAAACCCGTATTACAGAATGAATAGAAATGCTAGTATTATCAATATCGTATCGAATTACCCCGCGTCATTACCGGCTTTGCGCAGCGCCGCTCATCAGAGAGAAAACGAGAGCCCCAGTTGGAAAGACATGAAATTTATTCACGCATACCAAGGTAAATGAAGAAACTCTGTTCCGCCGCCAATCTGATGGAAGCCCATATCATGCTCGATCTTCTCGGACATGCATACATAGCGGCCAGGTTATTCAATGAGCATGCGCAAGGCGGGATGGGCGACATCCCGTTTACCCATGCCTACCCCGAGGTGTGGGTTGTCAACGACAACGATTTTGCCCGGGGACAGGCGATCATAAACGCTTTCGAAAAAGCGCCGCGCGAAACCCGCGTCGTATTCTGCCGCGCCTGCGGCGAAGAGAATCCGCACAATTTTCAATTGTGCTGGCAGTGTGGCGCCGGGCTGGAGGCGATGTCCTAGCAGCCTGCCGGACCTGAGGAATAGAAGCTTAGAAAGTATAACTCGCACTCACCCCTACCATATAGTTACGCCCCGGCGCGGGCTCATAAAAACGGCCGTTGCCTTCATTGACGATCACCGATCCACTGTATTTTGTATCGGCGATATTGTCTACGCGAACGAATTCAGTGAACTTCCAACCGCGGAACTGATGCGAATAGGCGACGCGAATATTTGCCATTGCGTACTGCTTCGCGGCTTCCGTATTGGTATCGTTGACAAAAATTCTGTCCCGGTAGATCGCCTCCACCGCCGCTGAAAAACCCGGTTGGCCGCGCCGCCAGGTTAATTCCGAGTAAGCTGTATTACGTGGCACGCCCGGCAGGAAATTATCGGCAGCTACCGTTACAGTATCCGGCGCCGCTGTCGGGCGATAAGTATAGGCGTCCTGGAAAACGGCATCGAGATAGGTATAGGATAGAAATGCGGACAGGTCGCGGCCGAAGCGGGAATCGAGGGACAGTTCCGCGCCGCGCCGTGTCGTATCGGCCGCGTTCTGGAAGGTGGCCCGCCCACCTGAATTCGTGGCGGGCAGGATTTCACCGGTGACGAAAGCCTGGAAAAGCGCAAGATTGATGCGCGTATTGCTCGTGGGCAACCACTTGAGTCCCGCCTCCATATTAAGACTTCGGCTTGGCCGAAGCGCAAAATTAAGGCCGCTGGCACCGTCGGGCCGATAGGCAAGTTCGGCGAAGGTGGGCGTTTCGAAACCGCTGCCGGTACTGACGTACAGGTTGAGACTGGATGTCGCCTTATACAATAGCCCCAGTACCGGATTCACGTTATGGAACGCGAGGCTGCCGCTGTCATCGGGATTGCCTATGCGGGTGTAGAAATCCTCGGATTTGAATTTCACTTCCGTGTGGCGCACTCCGGCGGAGAGAACCCAGGATGGCACGAATTGCCATTCTGCCTGCACGTATTGGCCAAAGCTGGTGACTGTATTGTTTTCATTGCGGCGAAGGTCGCCGCGTACACCCAGTATCGGGCCGGCGAAGTTTTCAAAACCTTTGCGCCGCTCCTTCGAGCTATCGTAGTCGATGCCCGCCGTCAGCGTCAGCGGCCGTGGACCGCTGGTGCGGTGCGTCCATCGCAAACCCAGTCCGCCGAATTGACGCTCCAGATCGACTACGCCACCGGAATTGGTAACCGGAATCTGCGCGCCGCGCGGTATGGCGAGAAATTGCAGGATCTCCCGCGTTCCTGCATAACCAATCAGCTTGATCGTGTTCGCGGGGGAAAGCTTGTGTTCATAAACCAGGCCGCCCTGCGTATTATCGATACTTTTACGCGTGTTGAAAGTGGTGGCGCTTATGTCCGCCTGCCGTGGATCAACGCTCATCTGGGCACGCGTCAGCCCGAGCGGATCCTGTGTGTTGCCTTGATGCAATTCGTTGGTCACCAGTGTCAGTGTGGCATCATGCGCAAATCGGTAGGTCAGTTTTGCACTCGCCTGGTAGCGGGTGGCGGCACTGTGATCGCGATAGCCCTGCGTCTCGAAACGGGAAATGTCGACCACATAATTGAACGGCCCCGTTGCGGCAACTCCCTTGCCGCCAAGCGTTCCGCCGAGCTTGATCTCGCCGCGGGTCGTGCCATAGCTGCCTCCCAGAAACATAGCGGATAACACCGTGCCCGGCGGGCCATCCTCGGTGAACGCCTGTATCACGCCCCCGGGGGCATTGCCGTAGATGGCGGAAAAAGGCCCCCGCAACACTTCGATGCGCTGAACCGACCCCAGATTGATAGTAGCCGCCTGGCCCTGGCCATCCGGCATGGTGGCTGGAATGTCATCGACGATCAACCGTATGCCACGAATCCCGAAAGTGGAGCGTGCGCCAAAGCCGCGGCTGGATATTTGCAGATCCTGAGCATAGTTCTGCCTATTCTGAATAACCAGGCCGGGAACGCGAGAGAGGGCTTCCGAAAGATTGACGAGAGGCCGCCCGTCCCGAATGACGGGAGCTTCCACAACGTCAATGGACATGGGTAGCAGAAAGCTCGGCTGGTCAACGCGGGTGCCGGTGACGACAACCGGGTGAAGTGTGGGTGTGTCCGCAGACGTAGCAGCCGGCCGGGGGCTTTGCTGTGCGGAAGACTGGGCTGAGGAGAAGCCGGAGGCAAAGGCCAAGGTGATCAGGCTCGCTACCCGGCAACCATCAGGTATGGGGATTTTCAATGGCTTCCGATTTTTGCTTCAATATCGCATCATAGCGATACTGCCGGTCATCAATCAACCTGCCGGTATATCGAAAGTGTTATTGCCGTAACGTCAGACTGCATTTATCAATTTTTCAAGATATTCGAATCCAAAGACTTTACAGTCCGTCATGCTTGAGATAGGATTGATTCTCATTCACATTTATGGAGGCAGATCATGACAACCTTGACGCATGCCGATGTCCAGGTTCTTGAAGCTTATACAGATGCCCTGAAAGCCCTCGTCACCGCCCTGGGATGGCAAATCGACCCGGTACGCTTACATGCGGATCTTCAGTCGATCGCGGGTGTCGTGAGGAAGGATGGTCATGGTGCCTCTGCTGGACTGATAGATGAGCTGGCACGTACCGTCGAAACCAGACTGCTCACAACGAAGGTAAGTATTGAGCGAACGGTCATTCCCTTCCGCTGATGGCGGGCGCGCTCAAGAGCGCATATGTACATGATTTGGCTGGCGATCGGTGAATCCTGAACAACTTCCCTGCGCTGCCGGCAAATGGAAAATCTATTCCAGTCACTAATCGTAGGTAGTCAATTGCGTGCCCGTCGGAGTGATGAGCGTAGCAAGAAGGCGTGCCGGTACCGTCGAGCTGGGATTCTCCATCAATGAATGCACGGTGCCGGGAGGCTCACTCCAGCTTTGTCCAGGGCGATATTCGATTATTTCGCCGCTGTTGAGCTGCGAACGAACCGTACCCTCGAGCACGTAGACAAACACCATGCCTCCGTGACGATGGCTACCGGTTCTGGCCTCGGGTGCCAGGTTCACTACAACGGTCGTCAGAGTGGTTTTAGAATCATCAGGAAGCACCTGCGACGTGACGGGCGTGAGAGTGATTCCGGTTGATGTCGCGCCAGCCTGGGCGTCGACCGCACCGGTTATCATCGTCGCAAGCCCCGTCACAAAAAATACAGAAAATACTTTAATAATATTTGGTAGCGATATGATTGAATTGGGTTTCATGACATCCATCTCCGATTGGCATAAATTGTTGCTCCAATATAACAACAATTCGCAAGAATGCCCAGATCTCGGTGACACGAGACATCGGAGATCAAAAAGATCAACTCTTTGACATCATTGTCACAGTAACGACTGCTGCGCAATCTACCATTGGCGGAAAAATTTGCGCATGCCGCGTGGCCACCCTGCCAATCTTCCAACTTCCCTGCTTATATTCTTAGGCTTGTTCTTCAACCGGTTGTTTTTACCGTAGGCCATGCCTAAATAAGGCCAATGTTCGTTCTCGCCGGGCGTACCATGAACCCAGGTGCCTCCGCCGCCGCCCCAGGTTTGTGCATCATCGGATGCGTTCAACAATCGGGAATACGTGGGATAAAGCCATCCCGCACCGAAGCGCGCCCTCGCCAGATCCACATAGCCGCTCAGATAATAAAGTACCCATGAAGCTGCCCATCCAATGGTTTTACGCATGATTTCCTCCCTCGGTTTGATGCCTGTATCGGCACACTATGCAGGAGTAATCTTACGAGCATGGGTGAGATTGACAATTGGACTCAGGTACTAACAGCCGCTCCTCGGTGGGTATCCATAGCGCAACGACGCAGTGTTGCCCCACACACCGGCGATGCAATGCATTTGATCCATACTTCGCGAATATCCGGCATTGTTATGAATGAGCCAGCGAAGTGCTGCAAATGAGCGAACATTGGCGGACAGGATAATGCAATCGAGTGTCATGACATGTTATTTGTTATGGGGTGCTGGCGGAATATTGAAATTCAGCGTGGCGCGGTGGCGGAACGCTTCAAATCTTTGTCCTTGAAATTCCCCTGCCTGCTTTTCCAGATGGATTACCTCCAGAACATACTGGCCTGGCCATGGCGTTGTAATGGCAACCCTGCCATTTTCATCAGTATGGCGCTCCTGCATCCAGAAATTTGGCGCATAGACCATGAGCTTGGCTTTTGCCAGCGGTACGTTCCGTGAGTAAACGATGAATACATTAGGCGCCCCACCTTCCGGCAGAATATCGAGCACAAGTTCCGGCTTGGATATTGACCCCCCCAGCAAAGGACTAAAGCGGGTATAAAACATCGGCTTTACAATACCTATTCCATGTTTGGTCCAATCCTTGACTTCGTAACCGAGTTCCTCGGCGATCACCGGTAATGTGCGATCCGGCGCCACTCCCAGATCGAAGTGATTCTCTTTCCGGGTCGCTTTCAGCTCCTGCCGCTTGCCGTTTGCGTCAAGCAGCCATGCCTGCGGCCCTTTTATCTCATCCAGCCTGCCGCCGCTTACCTCCCTTTCCTGATCCTGGTATTCACCGAAATACAGGCGCGCGTGATTCATTTCATCCCGCTCGATCCAGATATAATGCGCAGCTGCGGGAAGCGCCGGGAATAACCCCGCTAACACAATGGGCATGAGGCTCAGCAGTCTTTTAAGCATGGCATGTTCCTTGAAAAAGTAGATGGAAGAGACACCTGGAAAGGCGGGTAAAATAAAAGCAGCCAGGAAGATGGTTCGATTCATGAAGATAAGCCTGGATACGGATGAGCATGATTACGGGCAGTATATTTTTTTCATTGCGATGACAGCGGAATGCCAGCTCTGGCTAAAGCTCCCCTTATGGGCCAGCCAGTATATCAGGCATAAACCGTATGGTATTCTACAATAATGGTCATGCCATTCGGGAACATATGTCGACAATATGAATACACACTGCCACATGGCAGCGTATAAAGGGCCATATTGCATAACATGCATCGCTTTTACAATATTCACTTAAATCGTGCATAATTTCATGACATTTCTCTATCAGAAGCCTTGTCTCCCGCATTCCCCCGAATGACAACGGAAAATCCAGGCAAACATGGGCTTTGAACCAAGAACCTATGGTTCGGAGAACCGAATACCTCAAGACCCCATCAATTCAGCCAACGAGACGCAAAGTGCTTTTAAATGGCGCGGCGTGCTGGCAAAATCCGCGCTATTTTTTTTCGGCATCGCCTTATGGAGCAGAGGGCTCAGTTTTTATGCCTATTATCTTCTGATCCTGGCCTGGATCTTGGACAGTAGCCTGACCAGGTTTGGAGAGACGATTAAAGAACCCTTTGTGTTGGCAATGCTGATGCTATGCATTGTGCTTGCTCTTGGAATTCTATGGAGCGACTACCCCAAATTCGGGTTTAAGGTATGGAATAGATATTTTGCCTGCCTGATCTTTATTCCTTATTTCTCCCTCCTGAACAAAGCACGGGTATCATGGGCGATGGGGGGGGCGCTTATCGGTTATTTCGGTGTGCTCCTCATTGGCATATATCAGTGGTTAATTATAGGTGCACAAGGTATTCCGCCACTTAAGATAACTTATCTCGACTTTTCTTCAATGCTCGGCATTGGGGTTATCGTAGCGCTTTTTCTCGCAGGCACCAGCCGCAGCAACAAAGCACGATCATGGTTTTGGCTTTTAGCGGTTTTTCTGCTGCTTATTCAGTTTAACCAGAATGCACGTGGGTTGCTTTTCGCCACTCTTGTTTCATCAATATTTTTGATTTTCTTGCTGCATAGAAAAGAAATCAAAAAACTCCTAACTGCCATGGTGGTATTAATCGTTGCGATAGGGTTTTTTGCATACAACAGTGATAGCTTCCAGCAAAGGCTCGGTCAAGCCAAGAGCGACATTGAGCTATCTAAACAAGGAAAATATGACACGAGCCTCGGATACCGCTTTGCCATTTGGGATGTCGGCCTTCATGGAATCGGAGAACGGCCAATAATGGGACATGGCACGGGAACGGCGGCTCCCTATTTTGATAAAACTGTCCAAACCTACAAGGATGGCCTCTACAAGAATCTACCAACCTTTCTCAAAACTTATCATTATCACAACGACTGGATCGAGATCGGGATGCAGATAGGTGTACTTGGCATGCTGGCGTATGCCTTCTTCTTGTGGAATTGGTTTCGAATACTAAAGGCACACCAGCTAGGTATTCTGGGGGCAGCTTTTATGTGTTATATCATGTTGTTCGGACTAACAGATGTACTTGTAATATTTAGACAGAACATTTATTTGCTTCTTGTCATTACCGCCATCGGAATCGGCTGGCAAAAGGCACATGAGACGACTTCTCTCCAGACCGGAAACACCTAATGCGCGTATGTTTCATATCGCATTCCGCTAAAAGATATGGCGCAGAACTTGCGCTGCTTGAGCTACTAAGGGGCTTGGTCGAATTGGGCGTCGACTGCAAGGTTCTTGTTCCTGAGAGAGGACCTTTCCTGACAGCGCTTGATCAACTACATATCGAGTGGACGATAATCGGCTATCCTCGCTGGACATCCGGAGCTCGGCGTCAGAATATATTTCATCGCATTAAGCGCATGTTTGGGACATTGTTTTGGATAATTCCGATAGCACGAGCAATTGCAAAATGGCGTTGCGACGTAATCTATACCAATACCGTTATTGTTGGTGCTGGCGCATTGGCGGCATGGCTGGTACATCGGCCCCATATCTGGCATCTGCATGAGTCTGGATATTGTCGTGAACAGTTGTTTGACTTGGGGGAATATGCTCCGCGCTTGATCGACCACCTCTCTGCGAGCATTATTGTCATTTCACACGCGGTGCAGGATGAATATATAAACTATGTATGTCCGCGGAAGTTGCGTGTAATTTATCAGTCTGTAACTCTACCGGAGATAAATGAGAGCTTACCGGGTCGGGTTGAGAATGGGCGGCGCTTCAGGTGCGCCATAGTTGGGTCACTGCAGGCTCAAAAGGGTCAGGACGAAGCGATTGCAGCATTGGCAGAATTAGTGCACCGTGGAGTCGATGCCGAGTTACTCATCGTCGGTACTGGCGATAAGCGCTTCCGTAGTTCCCTCGTACACCAAGTAAAATATCTTGGTCTGGAAGAACGGGTTATTTTTCATGGTTACGCGGAAAATCCACTACCGCTAATTCATGCGACTGATGTGATTCTCATATGTTCGCGCTTTGAAGCATTCGGGCGAGTGACGGTAGAAGCAATGCTTGCGGGGAAGCCAATAATAGGCACCTCCAGTGGAGGAACAATAGAACTAATTGAGAATGGAAAAACTGGTCTGCTATATCAACCAGGTAATCATAATGAACTCGCTGACAAAATACAGTATCTATATGAAAATCCTAGAGAAAGTACGGAGCTGGGTACTGCCGCGCTCATTTGGGCAGAAGGCCGTTTTAGTCGGAAGCGATATGCTAAAGAGGTGCTCGACTTATTGAATGAAGTGGTGACAAAGCCTTCTTAATAATATTTACTGACATCCTGGGAGAAGGAGTTGAATATTTGTATAAAGAAAGAAGATGCAACGAAGCTTATGAGTCTGACCTGAGGTATCTTTATTCTGAGCAGAAACAGGAGCGAAGTCAGAGCCTATCAGGATCAGTAAACTACCTAAGCCTCTCAACATCACAAATCCATTACTGACTAATGGCGCGTATATGTCTACAATCGGCATTTACGTGGAGGAGCTTATATGAAACTGGTGCGTGCGCGAATTCAGGATTTCCGAAGTATTGATGATTCTGAGGAATTCAGTCTTGATGAGCATATCACCTGCTTCGTCGGGAAAAATGAATCGGGCAAGACCACCCTGTTAACGGCCCTCCACCGGCTCAATCCAATCTTCGATGATGCAAGATTTGACCGGCAAAAAGACTACCCGCGCCGCCATTTATCCGACTACGAAGAGCGCCATGAAGGCAAGGATGCGACCGTAGTCACGACCTGGTGGACCATCGAACCCGCCGAAAAGGAAAAAATCGCCGATACGTTCGGGGCTGGAGCGCTGGCAAGCGACGAGATTGCGGTGCAAAAAGACTATGGCAATCGGACCCGCTGGACAGTCAGTTTCGATGAAGCCGCCATCGTTCAACATCTCATCGATGCCAGCGGCTTTCATGAGGACGAGAAGGCGCAGATTGGCGTGGCCCGGACAGTCGCCGAGCTGAAGGCTAAAGCGGAATCGGTTCATGAAACATCACCGGGGCGGGCGCATTGCCTGCAGCAAATCGCTCGGCATTTTCCTCAAGACTCGGTTTCCCAGGGGATCGTGAACCTGCTGGATTTACCGAAATTCATGCTGTTCTCCCAGTATCAGCGGATGCAAGGGCAAGTCAGTCTTGAGCAGATTCGGCAGAGGGAATTGAGCAATACGCTCGAATCCGCCGACCAGGTGTTTATTGCGCTCTGCGAAATGGCTTCCACAACGGTCGAACAGGTCGCTTCCATTCAGGATTTCGAAAGCCTGGTGTCGCGCTTCGAGGGTGCCTCCAACAAGATTTCAACCGAAATGTTCCGCTACTGGAGCCAGAATAAATTCCTCAAGGTTATTTTTCGGCTCGACCATGCGCTGCCGGGCGACCCGCCCCCCTTCAGCAATGGCCGCATCTTCCGGACGCGCATTTTAAATAAACTTCATGACGTGACCGTCCCTTTCGACGATCGCAGTACGGGTTTCGTATGGTTTTTCTCGTTTCTTGCGTTGTTCTCACAAGTGAAAAAGCGGAGCGGGGCTAGAACCATTCTACTGCTGGACGAGCCGGGGCTGAGTTTGCATGGCAAGGCGCAGGGTGACTTGCTGCGATATTTCAGGGAGCGTCTGGCGCCTGATCATCAAGTTATCTACACGACGCATTCGCCCTTCATGGTGCCGTCCGATGATCTTTCCTCCGTACGCACGGTGGAGGACGTTGTCATTTATCATCAGGATGAAGCGCCGGAGGTACGAGGCACCAAGGTTGGCGGCGATGTGTTGAGTACGGACCCGGATACGCTGTTCCCCTTGCAGAATGCGCTGGCTTATGAGATTACCCAAGCCCTTTCCGCCGGTCAGCACACGCTGCTGGTGACCAGGCCTTCCGACCTGCTTTATCTGAGAGCGATGTCGGAAGTATTGCGCTCGCATAAGCGTACCCCGCTCGACCCGCGCTGGACTATCTGCCCGGCCGGAGGCGTGGAGAAGGTCAGTGCTTTCATGAGCCTCTTTGGCGGGAATCGATTGCAGGTGGCGGTACTGTCGGATTTGGCTTCAGCCCATGAAAAGGTTGAGGACCTCAGCCGCTGGAAGATTCTGCGTGACGGCCATATTTTCACGATTGGCGCCTACGCCGGCCAACAGGATGCTGACATTGAAGATATGCTCGGCGCGGGACTTTATGGGGAGATCGTGGGGGGGTGCTACGGCCTCAAGGGAAAACAAGCCGTCGCCGCCCTGCCAGCCGGTTCGCGCATTGTGAATCACACAATAGAACGTTTCCGCGCTCAGCCGGAAACGGTTCCGGGCACGGTTACGGAGTTCGACCGTTACGTGCCCGCCGTCTATTTCACCGAGCATCAATCCGATATCATCAAGAAACTGTTTGGAGCGGACTTAAAAGTAACCCTTGGCCGCTTTGAGCAATTATTCAGTGACTTGAATGCGTTATTACCCGAAACCGGGCAGGTTCTCTGATCTAGTGGTTTCTTACGCTCAACCTGTCGATTCGGTAGGAACTCTGGATTTCGTCATTCCAGGCTTGAGCCGGAATCAGCCCAAACCAGCAATGATGTGCTTCGAACGTCTCCGCCGGTATGACGTTTACGAGACCGGCCTCATATTCGGCATCGATCGAATTTTGCAATAGAACGGATTGCCGGGGGTGCTGGGCGTGGGGAGCACCCGATCTATCGAAAAAGTATGGAAGGGGGAAAAAACCGGATCGCCAATTCCTTTAGATCTACGTCCTGCTCAGCGCCATCTTCGAATTTGAATTTCCAAGTGCCTTGCGGATCATCCGGATTCGCCGGTGTGGGGTCATCCGCCAGATTTATGCCGCCTTTTCTCAGGATCGACCTCGCGCCTTTCGCGTCATTGCTTAACAGCAAGCTCAACGCGTCGGGAATACGCTTTTTCTTCGCTTCCCAGGCTTTGTTCATCCACGGCGCCATTTCCGTCAAGAGGCCGTGTTTTTTGTAGATGCCTGCCATTCGCGTAAGCTCATTCGGGTCATCCAGGAGATTGCCAGCCAACATGCGCGTGGCAATCACCTCATCCGCCGCCGGCGCGCGGGCGCGGTTTCCCGGAGCGTCGGATTCCTTTTGCAGGCTCATCAGGCCCGCACCCTGATTCGCCGAAACCGGGGGAATTTCCGATTGAAGCCCGTTCACGGAAAGCCGCCCGGTGGATCGCCGGGAAACGGCATCTGGTTCGAGCGGCGCATCCGGAACCACACCTGGCAGATCCGGTTCGGGTGTGCCGGGTGATTGTTGCCACATCGTTTTCTCCCAACCCGCGGCTATCTCATCATTGGCCGCTCTTAGCCGATCGCGCGTATCTTTTTGATAAGCGGCCTTATCCATTCTTGCCCCGTGAATTTCCGCCTCGCGCTCATCGGCTCTCGCCATCCGCGCCGCTCGTCTCTGCCTGAGCGCCATCTCCTGACCGCTGCGTGCGCCCTGCGCCAGCCCACCTGCAAATGCACCAAGGTTAAACATACTTTCCTCCATTCATGGTCGCGCTCATCGCTGCCGCACTGTTTCAGACTGGCACTCCAATCGTTCCAGCCCACTCGAAAATGCACCAAAACAAAACAACTATTTCCTGCGCAAGATCCATTCACTCCCTATCACCACTATTCAGATGAGGCCGGTAAGGAGTCCCTGCATAATCGGTAATGTCTCAGTTTGAATTTAGGTTTCAGGTGATGCCGTGCTTCCTTAAAAGCGCCTGCTCGTCGCCTGATACCCAGCCGAAGACCTTCGGCTCCCCATCCAACTTCTGAACGAAGTAGTGAACATCGAAATCTATCGCTACGTCCGATTGATTCTTGCGGGCATAGGTTGCCGTCCAAGCGACATGGGCCACGCAATGATGTTCGTCTATCGGGGAGAGGCGGACATCGCGTATTTGCATTTCTTTCGTTCCTATTGCCCGATAGTGCGCATAACCTTGCGCCATGACCTGCCTGAATTGATCATCGTTCTTTCCGGCCGTAACTCCGGCAGGTGTGGCGCCTATGAACTCGGAAGCATACAGCGATGCGACCTCATCCATGTCCATATCGCCGCCTAGGGATTGTTTGAAAAAGCCTTCGTATCGCTCGAACAGTTTCCTGACGCTGGTTTCCATCATTTCCTCTCCAAGCATAGCCAGTTTCAGATGGGTTTAATGAGATCATTCATCGCCTAACCCCCCAGACGACCGCAACGGATCGATAGCCGAAATTCAGACTGAGACACTACCCCGTAATCGGGATGTTTGGCGAAAGGGAAACTATTTGAGCTTCTTGAATTCGCTTGCCCGCATGAGCAGTTCCAGCGTGGTTTCGAGTTTGATCACGCGCTCCGTCAGGTTTTCAATCTTGTCCTGCTGGGTTTTGATCACCTCGCTTTGGCGAACAATCCTGTCCTCCAGCTTTATCATCGAGGTTAGCGCATCCCATACGCGATCCGTAACACCCATCAGATAGCCTCACTCATATTTCTGGATGCCTCGGCTTCCAATTCGGCTATCCGCTTATTGCTGGCTTCCACGAACGCCAGCACCTCATCGATGGACCCGGATGCCCGGTCTGCGGCGGCCTTGGCCTTATCGGCAAGAATGCCTAATTCTTCATCCGCCTCGGCGGATTCATATGCCGTGGCGCCGCGACGCATCAATTCCGCCACAGGAAGCCCCAGCTTCTTGGCCTTGAGCATGATCATTTTTTTTTCCTGGGGCGTGGCCTGAACCACAATTCTTTCAACCGCTGTCGCCATGATAAAACTCCTAGTCGTGAATAAGTTCAGCTTGTACATGTACAGTATATGTACATCAAGCGCTTGTCAATGATCATTTAACCTAAACCCGCTAGCTGGATGGGGTGAGGCGCACCACTCTGGGCGTACAGGGCAAGACGCAACGACGCGGAATGACCATGCCATTCCAAAGCGTTGCAAGCAATGCAGCCATGTGCCGGGTTTAACCCAGCGTTCATTGCGCTATACGCGGCATCGATCTGTGGCGTGTCTGAATGGGAGTCCGGATGACACCACTTGCTCATAACTTCTTCGTTATCGCAGCCGCGCGGCGAGACCCGTGTTTGGCATGTTGCGGCCGAATTTCACCACGCCTTCGCGCATTGCCATGCTTTGCAATTCCGTGTCGCGCCGCGCCTTGTTCATTGCGCCGGCGGTATCCTTGGCCAGCCCAAGGTTGATATCCTGGGTCAACGCCTGGAATCTGCCCGAGTCCGGGTTGATGCCCAGCCGCCCCATGGACCGCTGGTTCGATTCCAGCGCGCCCTGATAGCCGCGCGAGACATCCGCCGCTGCTTCTCCGGCCAGTTTTCCCTTGCGTTCGGGGGAATCGATTTCGCTGGCATCCCGGACCATGCGCGCTTCCAGCGGAGCGAAAAGATCGCGGTTGGACATGGCAGCCTGACCGATAAGCGGATCGGGTTTCGGCGGTTTTGAGCTACACATTTTCTACCTCCAGTATCTTGGTCAAGCCATTTTCCACATGACGGTAACCCAGAAGCCGAAAGAATCTTCCGGCCTTGTTCACGGTCTTCACCGAAATATTGATTTCGCTTACTCCGAGCAACCGCAGCGCGTCCTCGACATACCTCACAAAATGTTGCGCCACCCTGCCCTTGCGTGCCTCCGGCAATAGGTAAAGCGTGTCTTCCGTGGCAATAAGCGTTTGCGTATGCGCGCTTTTATCCAGGTACATGGCGCAATTGCCTGATAATCTACCGCCGCTTCTCACCGTAAAGAGAATATAGCGTCCGGCGCGCTCATAGCGAATGAATATCTCGTAATCCGGGTTGAAGGGTAATCCATGCCGATAAGCTTCCGTCTCATTCTAGTGCGCCCGGTGCAATGGTTTTATTTCATCGGCGACGGCTTCGATACTTTCGACGGAAAACGTAAAATCCTGGCAATCCTTCGGCTGAATTTTGCCAATCGCCTCAAGAGGAATGAGTGCCGGTATCTGGTCCGCGGCAAGACAGATGCCGGCGGCCAGCTCAGGCGTGAGAGGAAGTCCCATATTCGCCTTCAGGAATGCAAATAATTGATTATTGATCATCAGCCATCCAGTCTCGCAAGAATGTTTTCAACCGATCTACGCACCTCATTGGTGTATGCGTAAAGCGCCTCGCACTCAGCCTTTGTCGGAGTTGCCGAAAAAGTCAGCGTTTGGAACCTGGGAATTTCGATTGCATTGCCACGCCGCCCAATGATGATTTCCAGAAGGGTTTTGAGCCATTCCGGCGTTCCGGCGGGTATGCCGGGTTTCTTCATGCGCATCGTCCGGGCGAGACTGGCCCTCAGCGCCGCCTCCACCATAATGCCGTCGCTGATCGTTCCGCTACCCGAAAGATTGGTTTGCGCCGGATTCGCCCCGCTCAACATCTGGGTCCGGGCGATCTGACCGGTTCCCGATTGATTGGCCTGGGTCGATGGCGCGCCAACAAAATCGCCGCCAATACTTATCGCGCCAGCGCCGCAGGAATTGGTTTCCGTGGAATCCATGCAGGCGAGTGCATGGATTTGCGTTATTGCCATGGCGGTTGATGCGTTATTTTGCATCGATGCGGAAATACCCGATGCATGCGCCTGGCCTATCGCCGCCGCGCCGCTCGTATTGGCCTGGATCGATGCCACGCCGGCCAGATCATGGACCGCGCCCGACACGATGGCGTCCACGCTGCCCGAGTTGCCCTGTGTGGATGCGGCGCCTGCCAGGACGTGCGCCTGAGCGATGGCTGGTACATTCGTGGTATTGGTTTGGGCTGAGCCGGAACCGGTAAGATTCCATCCCCCGACAACCACCGTAAACGCGCCGATATTCCGGTGATGCCGGAGAATCATGCGTGGATGGTCTTGTGCCGCCGTGCCGGTCACGGCCGCCGGCGCGCCTAATTTATCAATTGCGCCGGAGCGCACCATCGGCAAATAGTGTTGCAGGGCTTCCGGCCTTATCTGGTCCGGGGAAATACCTTTTTGCAGTGCAAAAAATTCTTCATCGGTCAGGATGGCGTTCCACCATGCCACTTCGGCAAGGGACCCATCCCAGTTACGCGTTCCATCCGGGTTATTGCCGAAGTACCAGGTGTTCGATCCCGTCGGCCATGACGAATTGGATCCGGACTGCGTAAGTCCCGAACCGACGGTGAGCCTGGCTCCCGCCTGATAGATTATTGGATCATTGGCCGAAGATGATGTATCGGCAGATATTCCAATGGGTGTCCACACGCCCGCCGATGGGCGACCCCATAGCCAATTCGTCGCAGCGCCCGGACCGATGAAAAAACGGTAATTTGTGGCATCGTTGTTATTGCACAGGACAAAGGGAAGCGTCCCTTCACGCGCAAATATCCGCCCCAGGCTGCCGGCGCCCTCTCCATTGCGGTTCGTCCACACATGGAAACTGAATCCCGCCCCAATGCCTTCCGTCGGCCCGGTGATCTTGTCGGTAGAGGCCGCGCCCTTGGCCGCCCCAAAACCTATCGCCACGGATCAAGTCTCTTTAAGTTCGACAGCGATTAACTCCGCATCCCCTGCTGCTGTATCGTTCGCCACATCGCGTTTTATGCGCAGCCGGAACGCTTCGCCCGCGGCGATGCTATCCATGTTTGCGCCATTGGACACCGCAGCACTGAGTACAAGGATAACTCCGCTCGTTCCAGGCACGGTTGCCGCCGTTACCGCCTGATCCGCGGCAAACGAATCCGCATCCATGTCCATCGTCATGTCGGATAAGCGCTCAAATGCCATGAGCCACCCGAGCGTTCCGGCAATGGCGCCGCTCAGCGCCGCATGGATATAAACCGTTATGCCGCCTCCCGCGTAGTTTCGGGGAAGAATGCCTGTAAACAGGGCCGTTTCCGCCGTCACCGCATCGAAATCCAGCACCGGGTGATTATTCCGCGTGTCCAATGTTGCATAATTGCTCGCCGGAGGCTCATTGTCCGGCGGAAAGAACGCCAGCAGGGTATCTCCACTCGCCATCCCGTCACCCCTTATGCTGGCTGGTTGCTGGTGTAGGTCAAGGCCGGGAAATTGACCGTATTGCCGCTGGTCACGGCTTGATCCGAGGTTTCATCCGTCACCCACAGAACTTTGCCGACATTATCAGTGAAAGCAATATGCAGATCCGGCGCTGGGCCGGAGTTCGCGGATGCCGTGCCGCTCTTTGTTCCAACCGTACAGACACGCGGGTTATTGGCAGCGCCCGACAGGGTAAAGTCACCCGAAGCAAGGGTAACCGTGCAAATAGCGTTAGCCGTAACCGTGGCATAACTGTCACCCACAGTGTATGCCTTGAGCAGCAACATACGAATTGCATTATTCTTGATCGCGTTTAGCCCTCCGTCCAACACATCCGAATGCACCCATTTGGCCATTGAGAAACTCCCTTTGCATATGAACCCTGATAATCCATCAGGCGGCTCTCCAGGCCCACACAAATGCTGGTGTCCTGAGGAACTATCTGGTATGAACATAAAAAAGCCGCTGCAAGCGGCTCATGTTTTGAATCCAGTCCTGTTTTCGTCACGCTTGTTTCAACCCGGCCATGGTCTCTGCCAGCACGATCCCCGTCACCTTCACATTGCCGGATAACACAATTTCAACATTGTCCGCCTTGTAGCCCCCGGGGAGGCGGAAGGCGCGACTGTTCCCCACTTGATTGGTGAACTTCAGCGCACCATCAGCCCATAGCTGGAATTGCAGGGAATTGATAGTCAGCGGCGGGTTGGGCCGCATCTCATCGCCGCCTAGTTCATATTCCCCGAGGCAAGGATCAGCCAGGGCGTCGTTCATGGCATCAGCGGAAACAAGCGCCTGGTTCCCCGCGATCGCCGCGTCATAGGCGGATAAAGCTGCGCCGATTTCCGCTTCGGACATATCAAAATCGGCATCGACCTTCGCCGCGCCATAGTTGATCGGCGGCACGGTGATGAATTTCTTGCTTTTCCATTCGTAGGAAAGCTTGGTGCCTGCATTCCCCTCCCATTGGTAGATCTTCTTATCGGCGGCGACATAGAGCCTGCCTGTCTGCGGGTCAGCCCATATGGCAGTAATCCTCTGGTTTACTTTAACGAATGATGCGCTTTCGCCCTTGTCGATCACGAACATGAGAGAACTTTCGTCAACGGTATAACCGGCGTAATAGCGGTTATCGGCAGAGGCGGCGATGAATGTCTCGGGGTTGAGTTCCGCCCACTCTTTCTGCGTGAACAGATCCTTGGTTACAATATCATTGCCGGCGCCGATGATCACCATGCCTTGCGGCGCCGGGTAACCCACCCCGAACGCAAAGCTCGCCACACCGCGCTTCGCCATGCATGGCCAGGCAACGCCGAGCTTTTCCATGCCACCGCCCATGGTCACCGGTTCCACGCCGGTAATGGTGAAAGGACACCCCTTGGTCATTCCCACAAGTGTCGTCCCGGCAATTCCGATTGCTACAATATCCTGATCGTAGGTTTGCCGGTACGCTGCTGGCCAGGCATAAGGTTTGAACGGTTCGGAAAAATATACTTCATTTCCCGTAAAACCGGCTGCAATGCCGTTGGCCAGAACAACTATGCCCTTCATATCGGCAGGCGGCATGTTCCATGACGCGGACGGAAGTACTTCACCCAGTGCGGCACCAATGTCCGGGACCGTATCGTTGTAGGCGGTGGTAATTGCCCCGATGGTCACGATGTAATGGTACTCGGTACCGCTTGAAGTGGTCAGCGTACGATATATGCGCTTGCTCATGCCGAGGGTGTTGTGCGGAGCAACCCGCGTCCATGTTCCGGCGGCAGTGTAGGCCTGCATGGTTGACAGCGATACCACAATCTTTCTGGTCGCCGAATCCACGCTCACAAGGGTGAAGGTGCCATTGAGGTCCGTCATGCCGGCCACGGCTGCGAAGGTAACCGTTTCACCAGCGCGCAAACCGAACACTGAATCAAGCGTCACTTGCACATACCCGGCTGATGGCGTGTCCTTGATGGCTGCGGATATGTTGCCTGAGTTAGGCGGGGCAATATCCAGGTTTGACAGCATCCAGGCAGCGTCAGCTTTGCCGGTTGTGGCAATCGAGGCGGGAGACGGGGCGGATTCCTCGCCCCATTGCGTGACAAAGGTATAGACATAGGATCGGGTAACATCGGCCTCAACGCCTCCCGACGGAGTAACGGTGGGTTTGGTTACCGGCGGCGTCACTCCCAGCACATAGCACCCGGAAGGATAAGGCCCGATCCCGGCGGTGGCGGTCTCGTAATCCGATGTTCGCGGCTCGCCGTCGCCAGTGTAGTAGAAACGCTCGGAGATGTTCGCGGCAATGGGCGAACGCGCCACGTCCACGTCCTTGTCCCACGCCAGCCATTTTTCGTTGCCATCCCTTTCCATGTGGAACAGGGATTTTATGTCATTGCCGATGACGGGAGAAAACACATGCAGCGGGCCATTCCTTGGGCGCAAATCGCCGGATATCAGATTGCAGTTCGTTGCAACCTGCGCCTGGTTCGGCGCAAGCAACTGTTTTGCCAATCTCGGCACAAGCCCCGAGAAGCCGGCGATTCTGAATGCGGTCATTATCCTAAATCCGGCAACTGGGCGCAGTAAAATGCAATCCGCTTTGCAGAGGCGAACCCACCAATAGATAAAAATCAGGGGAAAAGAAATTTTTATGGATCATGGCGCCAGGCTGGAAGATGAACGAGAGAAGAACTGAGAAAATGAGCAGTCAACTACTGGATTCAGGATCCATGCCACCCAATGATGTGGGCGATTTTTTCCCTTCGCATATGGCTCGTTCCTCCGCCCGCCTTTTCACCAGCCCTGGCAATACCCTTCTGCCTGGCCCATATTTGAACGCCTCGATGCGTTGGCAGGCTTCCGCGTATTTCCCGGCATTGATCAGGTCGATCAGATTGGGCGGCTTCCCCGGTTTTGCCTTCTTGCAGAATGTGCCGACGCCAATGTTATAGGCGAGCGACACATATGCTTCATACTCATGCTGATACAGCGGCGCGGTAACGCACTTTTTAACCCCGGCCGCGTAGACGCCTTCGACTTCGTCGAGCAATCGCACCAGCGAGCGCGTGGGCGTGGTCCTGTCGCCCATCCTGACACCGGCGGTCGTTCCAAAGCCGATAGTAGGCACGTCGCCAGGTGCGGGAATATAGGCCTCCTCCTTGTAGTCTTCATGCAAGGCGATCCCGACAAGGGTCGAGGCCGCCAGCACCATTACCGCAATTGTGGAGCGGACTTGCGTGGGAGACGGATTAATCATCTGGCATGCTCCTGGAGGCAGTCAAGTTTCGCCTTTATGGTCGCCTTTAAATCCCCGGCGTCGAGATTCGCGCAGGGCGAGACATCGGATGCGGATGGCGCCACCGGCCTGGACTTCAGCTTGCGCCCCTCGGCCCGGGTCTCCGATGATTCGGGATTGGCCTCAGGATTTTTCCCGGGATTTTCCACTGGGGAGGTGGTCTGTTCAGCGCGTTCCTCTATGGGTGCAGGCGTGAATACGGTGCAGGATGCCAGAAGCAGGGGAGCGACGAGATACCTCATTGTTTTCTCCCCCGGGGCCACTGCTCGATGATTCGATCGAGCTTTTCGTTGAATTCCTTCATCGTTTCCCGCTGCTCGACTCTTATGGATCTGATCTCCTCGCTCAGGCGCTCATTGGTTCGCTCCTGATACAATTCTCCACGTTTCAAACTGGCGATATCATTCTGCACCGCGTTGTAAGTCGCCACACCCGATGCGAGCAGACTGGCTATCGCGATAAGTCCGCCGAAGGATAGCGTGGAAGTGGATGGGCCGCGCCGCCGCTCTGTTCGCTCTGTTTTGTGGTCGCTGTCGGAGTCCTGGTTCATCATGTCAGAACAGGCTCCACAGGACCACAATCACGATCGCCATGGCGGCGGCGAGCAAAATCGCACCCGTCCATTTCGAAGCCCGCAGCTTGTCGAGCAAGCTGTCCGCGCTCGCATCCACCATCGCATTCTGTCTGTCGATTTCTTCCTTGATACGCTTGCGCTGGAACTGAGTCATCATCAACCTCCAATAAAAAAAGGCCGCTAATGCGGCCTTATTGAACATCGCTTTGGAACGCTTACTTTCCAAATAAATAATTTTAAATCATATCGTTATTTAGAGCCTGGTCTACCGGAATCGCGATTGACGCGGCTTCCATCCCAGACGCCATTCATGGTGGAGGCGGCAGCAAGCGGCTGCGGCGCGGCAGCAGCCCACCGGTCGATAACCCATTGGAATTCCGCGATGCTGTCCAGAGGCGTGTTCGCCGCGTTGTCGTATTCGAGATGCCCGCTCGCCCCATTCCACTGTACCGCGCGGATCTCCGGTGGCAGCGCGGATAAGTCAACCGGCCGGAACAATCCATCCACTCCGGCAACGCCATCGTCGCGAATAATCGTCACTCGCATATCTTGCCCTCCCCTTGCAACAGCGTCTGTTGCGCCGCCTCGAACAATGCCTCTTGCGCCCATTGCGCCTGTGCGCCTTGTTTCACCATTTCATTGCGGAACGACTCGGTGGCAGCTACGCCCTTGCGTGATTCGTTGGCGGTATTGATCATCAGCGCGGGCATCCAGGCGATGGCGCAACCCCAGTTGCCGGTTTCCTGCCCCGTATTCATATCAACACCGCGAACCTGCACATACCAGGGACAGCGGTAGAGCACGGATTTTCCCGCTTCTACCTTGATTTCTTCGCACTTTGCCCCGAGCGGACAATCCGCAATCCGGGTCTCCATTAGTTTTTGCTCGCAAGAATCATGTCGATATATTGCACCGCGAGGTTAATCGCGGTGCCCGTGAATGCGTGATTGTGGGAGCCTCCGCCACCGGTGCCTCCATCGGTCAAGGGGTTTCCTTGTATGGAGCCGCCGCCCCCACCGCTAGGATTCGTACCTACGCCAGCGGTGTTATATACAGATAAAGCGTGCGTGTGCCATGGTATCTGCGCCATGGTCAGGGTCGTTGCACTGTTCGAACCCGTAACAGCCTGGGAAGCGAAGGCACTGGTAAAAGCCACCGATCCGCCCGATCCCGCCCCGGTTCCGCTCACGATCCGTATTGCCTTGTTATGATGCGTGGTGATCTGTGTCCAGCCAACCGGTGCCGCGGCCTGGAAAAACGACATGACGGTGCCGGACGGAATCAGTGTAGCCTCGGCTGCGCCAAGCGTCGCGCGCGCCGCCGCGGCATCCGCGCTACTCAGCAAGGCCCTGGCAAATGCGCTCAGGCTGGTGAGGGCGGCGGTGCCCGCACCGGAGAAATACGGCAGCGCGTCAGCGGATGACGCAAGCGCGCCAAGGGCGATGAGATTGGTATTGGATAACGATTCTTCCAGGGCCGCGCGAGTGATGCCCGCCACAAAATAATCGCCCGCCGCCCAGGTTCTGGCGACCGTGCCATCCAGCCCGCGCCCGCCCGTGGCGATGGCGAAGTTGTCCGTGCCACGGGCCTCGATCTTCACGATTTCCCGGTTGCCGGAGGCATCCTTGAAGATCCCATAGAAATAATCACCCGTACCGAGCACCGGAAAAAGAATTCCCTTGCCAGCTTCCACCGTGAAGCTCAGGCCAGCCGTTCCATCTGGGGCGGAACTGATTTTTGCCTTGCCGAAATTAGAGAACTTGAGTCCCATTTCACCCCCCTACTTTATCGGCCTATTTTCTGGCCATGATCGCGGTTCTCAGTGGAGCGCGCGTGTAGTTTCTGGCCACGCGCATTCCTGCTGCCGCTGTGGTGATGTCGAATTGCTGCTGATGATAGGCGGCTAGTTGCGCGTGCGTGTAGGGTTTTTTAGGCAAGAGCAGCAGTTGTGCCAAGGCCCCGTGCATAACCGGTTCCCAAAACTCACTGAACAGCGCGTCGTCGATTCCCGTGCTGTTTGCGGACGGCTTCAGCGCGACCGTCATTGTCAATACTCCGGCCGCATCGGGGATCGGCGCCAGCGTGGCTGCCGTTGCTCCGCCCAGAACAT
The DNA here is from genome assembly GCF_000832065.1 of Nitrosospira sp. NpAV. GTDB lineage: Bacteria > Pseudomonadota > Gammaproteobacteria > Burkholderiales > Nitrosomonadaceae > Nitrosospira. The sequence goes on from NZ_JXQM01000021.1 coordinate 201,114, forward strand.
AGAGCGGCATGCCTGAGCAGCTGGCCCAATTCTGGATGGGTATGCCGGATTCTCCCACATGGGATTCGATTTCCTCTCCGTTTAGCGCCGCACGCGTAATGCAATGCACCGCGGCTCCCGCCGGGGGCACGAAGGCATACTCCGCCGTTCCGGCCATCACCGGTACCTCGGGATGATGAAACCGCCAGGCCAGCGATTGCTCGCAAAACACAATGGCTGATTGACGCAAGGCATTATCCACCATTGTGAACGGGCAGCCGGGCAGCGCAGGCATGACCAGGTCGTAAAAATCACTCCACAGCTTCATATTGCTGCGTCGGCAGCAAAGAGCTGCATGAAAAGAGCGGCACGCCCGGCGTTGACATACTCGTCGTCAGTCATTTCGGCTCTTGCCGTAACATAATCCGCTACCGTTTGCACATACTCGGCGGGGAGCGGGAAGATATCGGCGAGCAAGTTATCGCCATGGGGCAGATTGCCGAATTGGCCCATGAACAGGTCGGGGCGACGCTTGAAGATTTGCAGCATTGCCTGACTTGCGAAGGTCAATAGCGTCGCATCCGAATACCGGTCCTTGCCTGTATCATTAAGTGGAATTCGCGCGAGATCGACGGCTGACTGATAGGTAAAGGCCATCATTCACCTCCCTCAGCCCATTCAACCTGATGATGCCGGGCAAACAGGTCAATGAGCTTGTGCCGGATCACATTTTCATTCTGGCGCTGGTCCAATCGTTCGTTGTAATGGCGCGAGGCATATTCGACCATGGTTTTCTTGTCCATGGCATGGAAATCGACGACTGGCAGCGGTTCCTCCATCGCTTTCTCCTCCCGCGCCAGCCCGACGGGTTCATCCGCCGGGGGTGTTTGCGGCGCTTGTGGCTCCTGCTCTTTTTCCTGGGCCCAGGTATCGGAATATGCCAGAAGCCTCTCTGCGACCTCTGCCGTTACGTTCCTGACTTGTCCAGGCTCCCAGCGCAAACCAATGTTATTGATGCTGTCGGTTTTAATGCAGGTGCTCAAGTATTTCACTCGCGGCATATCAATTCCTTTTCTGGGATTTCATCGTTCTTGGCAGACTGCTAGATTTCCACGGTGGTGCGCGTTGCCAGCGCTCTCGCTCCAGTGGGCCTGCCCGTGAGCGATCTCGATCTGATATTCCTGATATATTTTGCATTCCTGTCGCGGCACAGCGAATAAGGGCCGGGTGGATAGGCCTGCTTGAGGCCCTGTACATATGTCGATAGTTCCGTAATTCCAGGAGGAAAATTGCCGGGCGCGTAGATGCCTTCCGCCCACCAGCAACCTGCCGTGGCGCCCGGATAGATGGTGGGGCCAACGAATCGGTACATTAGTCTGTCATCGAGATAAAGAGCGAAAAGCCCATCCTCTATCGACCATACGGCCTGGCAGACGACGTCGTGCCATACCAGCGCATCCACCGGCCAGCGCGCGACAATCTCATAATCGCCCGCCGCGTCGCTTTGATTCCATTTACGCAGACACACACCGAATTCATTGATGGCAACGGTCCATTTGGGATGTGTGGTGTTGTCAGTGTTCCGAGGATGAAACTGTTGGATATTGATCGAATAATCGGTGACCTTGGGTACCGAGGCTTCAAGTAAATGATGTTTCTCAAGCCACTCCGGCGCAAGCATGTAGCTCCCCCAGTAAAAACCACCGCCGGTTTTGAAAGCATATTCCGAGATGAATCTATCGCGGACTATTTCGGTGCGATGAGAACCACTCACTATGCCGTCGTTTATATTCCTTACAATCCTGACCACCTGCCCGCGCTGATTTACCGGATCGTCAACCATGCTGATACGCGCAGGTTCCCATCTTTTGAGCACATATTTGTTCGTATCGTTTAAATCGCTCGCGGATGCGATACGCGTCACGTTAGGATTAAGCGCCATTACACTGCGGGCCAGTAAAGTACGCTGACACTGCCTGTGGCGCCGGTGGCGTAGTTAAGAAATAAACCGTTGCTGCATGAAATGCCAACCGGGAAGATATATTCGCCCGCTATTTTGCCGGGAGGCAATGTTGCGACCGTCGCTCCGGAACCTGCCGTGATGCCGTTCTCGATGGTAATGGCTGCCGTGGCGGTTGCGGCATGGACGATGTATCCATAAAGAATACAGGCGCCATTGTTGATTAACGAGTCGACACTCTTGGGGCCGGATGCGACACAGAGTGCGCCGCCAAAAGTGCGGTCGAATACCGCGTCCTCTCCAGGATGTTCAGCCATGTCGGCGACGTTCAATTCACCGGAGGCTTGATATGAATTTGAATCAAGAACCGGGTAGAAGTAGATGAACGAATCCGTGTATGCGGTAAGCAAGCCTCCCATCTCTAGAGAAACTTCCCTGATCTGGCCAGGCTCCCAACTTACCTGGGAACCCGGCACCGAGTCCACTTTGGTAACGGTTCCTATGTACTTTACTAAGGGCATTTCGCCTCCTAAAAGTAAAGCGGCCATCCTTCCGGAGAGGCCGCTTATTCTGATTTATTCGAGTTGATGCTTATCTGACGCCGACTCCGTCGCCCTTGACGATTGCGGTAACTTTACCGGAAGTGAATGTGGCAGCCGTTGCGGTGAGGGTAATGGTCAGGAATACCGGTTTTTCGAATTTGATGGGCTGGAACGCCAGGGAAGTGCGGCCAGCGGTGCTGAGAAAGGTTTTTCCCGCCGCGGCAAAATAATCATCGATAGCGGGAGGATTATCCGCCGCGCTCAGCGGGGCATAACCCACCTTGCAGGCAATGGCCGGCGCGCCGCCGGAATCCAGATCATCGTTGACGATGTCGATATCGGTAACGTTCAGGCCCGCCGGGATTATGACGGGGAAATAAATATCCCCGGAGACCCCCCCAGTCGGCGCGACTGTGCCGATAACGACGACGGCATTGCCATATCCGCCCATGTGACGCGATTTACTGAACAAATCCGGTGCATTGAAAGTAGCCATGGTAAAAACTCCTTGAGGATGAATGAGTGGGAGGCGGAGCATTAAAGACTCCGCCTGTGCTCCAGGGATTAGAGGGAAATGACGGAATCGACCGCAATCACGCCAAAGTCGGTCGGTATCTTCGCGCCGGTACCGTCATTGATCGACAGGCGCACTTTGCCCTTGCCGCATACCCGCTCCCCCATGACCTCCAGATTGCTCTCAAAGTTGTACCAATGTTCCTTCCAGCCGAACTGCATGCCGCTGACTCCTGTTTTGCCGTAAGCCACTCCCAGTGCCTGCGCACCCAGCAAAAGGCCGCGCTCGACGGCATAACCGGCGCTCAGCGAGGGGTTGATGGCCTGGTCGGTTTCCACCGCGGTTGCCGCATTGACGGCGGTGACAATTTTTGTGCTTTCGCCCGTTAGAAAGCGAATGGCGCGCTCGTTTTTTATCACCAAAATACCGTTCCACATGCCGGCTTCGCCAGCGAATAACGGATGACGGGTATCCAGATAGGCGGCACGGTTCACGGCGTTCTGCTGGAATGCCCGCAGCGAGCCTTCGGTCAATAATATGGAATATTGGTTAGGCGTGGCGAGAAACACCCACATCTTCGACGTCTGCGCCGCCCGGTCGCCGGCAAGCTTCACCGACTGCAGGGGCTGATCCATGTCGTCCAATCGCTTGCGCAGATTGTCAAGATGCATCAGCTTGAGTTGATCGGTGGAAACAATGGAACCCAATTGCTGTCCGCCAGCGGTGAGGTTGGCGCCGTTGACCACGAAATGCCGGTTATAGGTCGGCGCCTTGACCGGGTTGATCATGACCGAAGCAAAATTGGCGCTGCTCTGGAGCGGTATCGTCCAATCCGTGCCGGTCTGCGACCCGCGCGCACCCGCCAGATGCACCAGTGACTCCTGCGTATCGAGGCGCGGAAAATACCCGGACAACTGGGCCAGTGCAATCTCGCGCAGGTTATGCTTAGTGCGCTGCTGCGACATGCTGCCGCCTGCATCAATCACCTTGCTGGCCAGATCGATCTTGATATCCATCGAAGAAAACGACAGTGTGTCGCCCTTGCCTTCGCGATTAATATCCCCCATCAACGGTTCTCCGCTGACGGTATCGACCAGATCGAGCGTAACGATATCCCCCGCATTTTTCATCAGGTTGTCGATCCTGACGATCGGCATGCCCGGTTGCGTCTGTCCGGCGATCTTTTCCATCGCGGCGGATGGTTCCACCGGACCAGCCAGATTTTCCATCGCCGATGCGCCTTTCAGCGTATTGGCAAAGAGCGCGGCGCTATAGTGTTTCACTGCAATCGAGCTGCCGCTTGCTACGTTGGTTTCAGCCATTTCATGGGTCCTTAATCAAGTTCGGATCTCAAGGCTGCCGCCTGTTGCGAGGGCATTTTCATCAATCGCCTGGTCAATTCATGCGGACTCAGGTTCTCGAGTTGCTCACGCTCGGAAGCGGGGTTTGCACCCCCTTGGATATCCGATAGGGTTGTGGGTTTTTTGGCCGGAGCGCTCTCAAGCCTTGCTTTCGCTTCGGCTCTTGTTTGCTCGGGATTAGCTTGTTTTTCTGGCAATGAAGCTTCTGGCATAATCGCCCTGACACGCCGGACAACTTCCTCGAATCTTTCGGAATAGGGCCTTGCAGTCCACTTGCTGCTGGTTCTCAGAATTTCATCCTGCTTGATGGCTTCATCCCACGCTTGCGGATCATTGCTTTCCCAGTGCACCAGGTCAGAGTTATTGTCTTTGGCTTCGACTACCTGCTCTTCAACGCGGAGTTGTCTCGCACGATCGGATTCCTCCTTTTCGCGCTTCAGTTCCTCAAGCGTTTTTTCGAGCTTTTCGCCTTGCCTGCGGCTTCCCTCAAGAACAGCACTAACCACCTGGTAGAGCTCGGGCATGTCTTCCTTGATACGCTCCAGATGCGCGTCGATGGCTTTATCCGCCAAGGTAATGCTGGCACCCGTTGCGTTCTCTTTTTTTTGCAGAAGCGCTTCCAGTTTTTCAGCCGCTTTAGTGTTTTCCAGTTTGGCAGCCTGTAACTGTTCGCGTAGCGCCGAGTTCTCCACCCGCAGTTCCTTGTGTTTCTCGTAAGGGATAACTCCTTTGCCGCTCTTGTTCAGAACGACCGGCTGATCTTCCTCCGCGGCCGATGCGGCGCCATTGTCCGGGTCATTGAGCGCGTCATGTTTCCCTTCCTGTTCGCGTTCGTCTTTTTCCCCGGTTTTTTCCTCTTCCTTCTGATTGCCCAGAATCTCTGACAGACGGTTCGGGTCATTCTCCAGCATCTCGATCTGTTCCGGCGTCAGGTTTACTATTTGTTCATCCGTAAGCTGATTTACTTCCATTGCCGTTTTTCTCCTACTGCTTGACCCAGTGAGCGGGCCGCCCGGATATGAGCGGGTTTATAAAACTGCGGTATCGCCGTGAGCGCGCTTGGGTTGTCCAAAAATCCGAATAACCGAATGCGGAAACAAAAAAGCCGCTCGAAAGCGGCTGGGTATGGCATAGGACGCAATGAACATTGCGTCGCATGAAGTTTCATAATTGGGTTCTCGGCATAACCTGCTGAGCCGGCCGGTCCAGCCCGTCCACACCACCTATCTGCCGCAACTGATCAGCCAGTTCATGCCGGTTCGGGATGTCGGACAATTCCAGCATCGCCGGATATAGCACAGCCTGATATGCAGGCGGCGCCCCTTGTACGATCTGCGTGAATGCTTGTAATTGTTGCGCCCTGAAGCTCGGCGTCGCGGGAATATCTTCCAGCACGACCCTGACCTCGGCGGTCTCGATATCATTCTCGATCACGGGGCCGGAATGAGTCATGACTTCGCGGTTGAAATAAACCGTCTTGCGTTTGTTGCCCTGTTTTACCGCCATGCTCATTGGCTTTCCCAGCAGATCATGTTTAATGAGCGCAAGCAGCTGCTGTCCGACTAGCCGCCGGGCATAGCGAAAATTATCGTTGGGCTCCGCCAGTACTGTGGAGCCCTGCTCCACCAGACTGTTGATGGCAACGCCGCTCGCGGCCTGCGTGGACGCACCGAGCATTGCCCGGTACACACCGCTTACCGCTTCAATCCTGTGCCTGCGCTCCTCCACCAGTTGAAATATCTGCGCGGCCAGCGCATGCTCGCGCGTTACCTTGAATCCGCCGGCATTCCTGCGCTGCGCGTTCAGGACGGTCATCGACCTCAGGCTGCTGATGTTGTGCGCGACCTCCTGATAGGTATTCTGGCTCAAATCGAGCGCATCATTATCCACCTCGACTTTTACTGAATTCAGCACTTCGTACAGCAGGATATCCAGATCGAGAATCTGGTCCTGCGGCCCCCGCATATCGCGGATCAATCCATACGGAACCCTGCTGCGGTCTTTGCGGAAGCACCAGAAGGGGACATAGGGAAAGTCCCGATGCGGCAGCGGGCTGGGCACATCCATCAGTTTGTGCGGCCCCAGCCAGATTGCTACGCGCAATCTCGGCAGCAAGGATTTCTGGACGTATACAAGACCCCTGCTCAGCGCGGCCCCATGGTAGGGATTGTCTTCACGGTACTCGATCGCCTTGCCGTCCGGCAATACCACAACGTAGGCCTCCTCGGAATGCCGGTACCATAGCTCGGACAACCGTACCATGCCCGAGTTGCGATTGAGATAATCCTCCTGACCATGCCCCCACGCCTGACCCCATGCCTGCTCGATTTCGTAGGCCCTGGCCATGCCCGTATCGGCGCCTTCGTATACATCCAGATTGTTCCAGCCGTTCCAGCTGTTGCCGATAAGCGCCTGCTGCTCCGGAAACATCCTCGCCGCCTGCGCGTAATCGACCCACTTGTCGCGCCGTAAATAGCGCGCATCCGACAGATCCGGCTCCTTCGATGTCCAGTCCCACCAGATGTCATTGCGATGAATTTCCCGCACCCGGTATGGATACCTGAGCGGATCGAACTCGCGTGAGACTTCCACCCAGCCGACTCCGGCCCGGATCATGCTGGAATAAGCATCGGACATTGCCCTGTCCGCCCTCGATTCCGCCTCGACCTCCTTGATTCTTGCGGAGAGCCCTTCCGCTATCTCGGCGTGCCGCTCATCGTCGGACGTGATCTTGTAATCGGTGCGGCTGCGCGCCTCGATTCCCAGCACGGCATTGATGGTGGGCTTGATCAGATTTGAATCCTGTGGCGGAATACCGGCATCTTTAAGACGCCGGATTACGTCAACACTGGTCTGAGCACCGTCGTAATAATCGCAATCTATATCGGAATCCAGGCGCCACTTTGGCTGGTTGCGGATATCCCGGCAGATGCCGCTGTATGCCTCGACCGATATGTCCGCCGCCATATCCGCCGCATCCACCCTGCCAGTACCCAGGGTCATGCGCGCCAGCCTCTCATGCTGATGCCGCGTGCGCTGCCGGCGGGTTTATCATCTTCGGTAGACACGGCAAAATAGCGAAATGCGTCCGCCGCGTGGCTGTGATGATCGTGCAGTGGCCTGCCGCTGAACTGTCTTGTGGCCGGATCGACATCGAACCGGTAGTGCCGCAAGCTTTGCAATCCCTCGGCACACTTCACCTCATCGAAATAGCAGCGATTAAATACCGTTCTCGCGGCATTGATGCCGTCAGGAATGGACAGATTCGGCACTATTCTCACCTTGCGCCCGGCCGCAAGCATGATTTCCTCCACGCTTCGGCCTGTCGCCAGCGTCTTGGCCCTGGCGTCGTGCGGCAGCCAATCCATGCCATACAGATATCCCTTGTCCTGTAGCACATTGATGTAGTGTTGTATTGGCATCTGATTGTTGCTGTAATAATCGATTAATCTGAATTCGCCGCCGACCGCCTGCGCAAACCATATACTGGTGTTGTCGGCCCAGCCCAGATCGAAGAACGTATGCACCGGTTTCGCAGCGTCATAAGGCACATTTCTTACGCGGCCTTCTTCCTGGGTCAGTCTCAACTCCCTGGCATAAACCGCACCGTCCAGCGTCACGCGGCAATAACCTTCCCAGATATTCCGGTACGCGTCGGGATCTCTGGTTTTCAAATCGTCCTTCTCGCGCAACAATGTATCCGGAAACCACGGATTATCGTTCCAGTTGATCTTTACAACGACTGCTCCCGCCGGCGGATTGATAACGAACCGTCGATGGGTTTCGTCGGTCTCCAGTTCCGGATTGTAGGTCACCCAGATTTCCGAACCCTCTTTGCGGATAGTGGGAATAAGCGTATCCCAGCTTAGCTTGCTTACTGCCTGGGCTTCTTCCACCCAGGCCCGGTCAATGCCCTCGAACGACTTTATCCGGGTGATATTGTTGCGCAGTCCGGCAAACAAAAATTCAGAGCCGTTCCTGCCCAGAATGACGTTGTTCTGCACTTCGTAAAATGATTCCAGGCCGATTTCAGCAATCTGGGACTGCAACAGGTGATGCACCGACTCGACGATCGAATTCTGGAACTCACGCGCGCATAATATGCGCAACGGTGCGACTGCAGCCTGTATCAGCAATGCCCTGGCAACACTCCATGACTTTGCGCCACCACGGCCGCCATATAAAATTTTGTACCGTGCCGCTTTGAACAAAAATCGGAGTTTTTCAGGAAATTCCGCCCGGTACACGGTCATGCCGCGATCGAATATTCAAGAATCATGAGACCGGATACCTGGCTACTTGCCGGCGGCAAGCATTGTGACAAAGGCCACTTCGACCTTGTGCACAATCGGCTTGCCGGTATCACCGTCCTCTCGCGTATTCAGCAGTTTGTCGCCATATTTCTTGGGCGCAAGCCGCGCGGCATACCATTTGCGCGCGTCGATACGCAGCTGGGAGCGTGCTATGATCTCGCGATTCGTCACTTCTTTTCCCTTCTCGTCGGTAAAGGTATCTTTTGACCCGTCATCGGAGATTTCTATGATTTCTTCGGCATAGGCATCCACGCAAAGCTCTTTCGCATGCAGGTACTGCTGCATGAGCGCCGCATCGTTCGCCAGCCAGTTCCATAAGACCCGTTGACTGATACCGGTCTCCACACACATCGTCCGTGCCGATTTTCCCAGTGAGATGCCCGTACAAATTGCATCCACCAGTTCACGGGTTTTTATTGTTGGCGCACCCCTTTTCTTGCCGGATGACACCCCATGGACCGGCAATGCCGTGGCCGCCGAAGGCGATTTACGCTCACTCATGATTCAACTCTTTTTGCGGCAGGTTGTTACATCCCTTGAGCGCCGCGAGCAATTTGATCTCGCATGCCCATCGTTCCTCTATCTCGGCGCGCAGCGCCCGATTAATGGTCAGGGAATCGTCATTCACGGATACGCGATCAACCGCATAGGCCGACTTGCACTCCGCGGGTGTTTCCACCCGGCATAAAACGGCAACCGGTTTTTCGACCACTTGTGTCTGAATGACTGGCTTGCCGGCGCAACCCGCCAATGCGAGTACTGAAATCGTCAGCATGAGACTAGTACTAGTACGATGCTTCATGAAATTTGGTATGCAATTAACATGATTGGATGCCAGTCCCGGCTGGAGCCGGGCAAGCTGCGAAAAGACGCATCGTTATCCCCTTTTAATTGATAGCCTGCAAATCCTCGTATATCTGCGGCAGCGTATAATCGGCTGTTGCGGGAACAACTATGCATCCCTTGTAATGAACTTCCCTGCTCGCTATTCCGGCTGGAAAGTTTCCGGCTTTGTAGCATCCTACTTTCGTATACGGTCCTCTCAGGTCGTTGTAGCCAAGCGGGCCGGAGTAAGATCCCACCAAAACGCCATTCAGGTAAACATCAAGGGCACCGATCCCGGTGGGGTTGAAGTTAATCCTGAAGGTGAAGTAGTACCAGGTATCTGCGCTGGCAGGTAGGGTGCAAACGGTTGACCGGCGCGGCGAAGTGGTATTTTTGGGCGCCGTGGCATAGGTATGGTTGACGGTGAACGTCGATCCGGTCACGCACAGGAAAAATGGCGGGATGCCCGAGAAATCTCCCACATCTTCAGATTGGTGAATCTGGAAAATCACTATTTCGGAATCAGGAGCATTTATGAAGTCCCAGGCAGCCAGCTTCACCGCTATACCCATGTTGTAGGTGGTGCCGAACACCAGATAATTCTTCGCCTGGATAATTTCTCCCCTGAACCCGCCCGCCACCTTCAAATCGGTCGGCTCAACTCTCGATACGATCGCATCGGGATTGCTATAAACCCTGGCGGCCTTTCCAACGTCGACACTCTGACCGTTCGCTGCCGTTCCATTGGACTCGATCCAACGTGTATTAAGCTCGGTTTGTGGATGCAGTATGTATCGCGCCTGGGCCTCCCCACTATTATAGAGGGGGTAATAACCGGGTGACCTCAGAGGTGTTGTCGCTTGCCTGCCGTTGAGCAGCGCTAATATTTCCGCTGGCAGATCGGCGTAATCCGAGGATCCTTCTATCACGTATATATTCCCGTCGTAAAAGAAACGTTCGACCTGCGGTCTGGAAGCCTGGGCCAATAACATGTTGGCATCATTTAGGGCGTAAGTTTTCATGTTAATGATGGAACGAGAATTACATCGATCGAGGCGAGATAAGCGTTATCGGAACCCGAAGCCTTGACAACCATTATTTCCAGCAACTGATTGATTCTTGTATCCACCACGGCGGTATTCCAGGTTCCCGATCCTCCCGTATAGTTGCCGGCGGCTGCGGTTACCCCTGATGGAGTTCCGGATGCGATCTGCTGAGAAGTCTCGGTCAGATTCAGAATAAAGGCCATGGCGCCGCTGATTGACGTCGTAGAGGCCGAATATGAGGTGAATTCAACACCGCCAAAATAAACTTTGAATATCTTTGAACTTGGGCTGTTTTTATGGGCATGCCGGGTATAAACCTGCAGTCCGCCGTTCTCACCCATGCTTCCGGCAGGAACAATTCCCGAGAACAGGGTTTGTGTTTCCGTCCCGCGCATCGTGCCTGTGCCAATGCTGCTTATAGTCGAAGAAAGTGTTAAGGTATTCGCGTCAGCTACCGCCACTATGTCGTATATGCCGGTAGCTGCCAGTGTGCCGGTACCCGGTGACGGATAGAAAGCGTATTTGTCGCCCGGAAGCGCTCCATGCGCGGTATGCGATACAGTGATGTCGAAACCGCTTTGCGACCATGTTCCTATCGATGACGAATGGCATTTCTTATGCGTTTGCAGAATGGGATCCATTTACTATCTCCTTTTAGCGCCTGCGCGCCGTGTTTTTTAAACAAAAATTTCCGGTTCAGCTATTGCTTCCGGCCATGGGTATTCCACTCACTGCCAGTATTCGCTGGCAAAGATTGGCAATTCAAGAACTTATTCAGAGACTCCCGCGTTATTGCCGCGACGGTTCTGCACATACTGGATTTGCTCCGCGGCGATCATTTCGCAATGCTTCCCGCGCTCCAGGGGAACTGGCCGAAGGGATCGTATTTTCTTTGCATTGCCGGTATGTGTTGCTGCAGCCGTTGCAGCTGCGCGCATCGCCTTGACCGCGTCTTTTTCCCTTTTGGCCGCAGCTACCGTTAGCGCCTCCAATGCCATGCGTACGGACTGGATATCGGTAGCGCATTTATCATTCGCCGCCGATAACATTGCATTGTCGGTATTAAGTCGCTGTATCTGCGATGCCGTCCGCCAGTCGCTAAGGGCAAAACCGCCGCCGAAGGCGAGAGCGGCAAGAATGGCAATCACTACTGCTGTAACCGCTGGACTGATCATTTACGTTACTCGTGAAAGAACCCGCTCGGGGTAGAAATAAAAAAACCCGCGCAAGGCGGGCAGGCAAAAAAAAACCGCACGAGGCGGCTTTTATTTATTAAGGTCAAAAAAATACCCGCATAAGCGGGCATGGATACTGCAAGAAAAAACCGCATGCAGCGAGCGGATAATAAAAAAACCCGTTTAGGAACGGGTTTTAATTATTGTGATCGGACATAAAAATCCACAATATGGAAGCGTATTATATAGCGTTACTGGCATTTGTCAAGCGATTTGTTGCCAAGATTTACGATATTAATCCCATCCTGTTCATAAATTGATTTTTCCCTTATCAATGCTATAAATAAGTGCATGCAAACAGGCTGGTATATAATCATTCGAGATGGCTCATGGCTTTGATTACTGGATATTTTCTTATGACTGAGGCCCCATGATCAGACGTCTCGCATCGCTCCTCGTATTTGGTTTGGTGTGCTCGGGCCATTCAACCCATGCGGCGGCACAGGAAGTGGACACAATGGTTGCGCCCATGGGTTCCATTCCAGGCGGCATGGGTCATGACATGGCGCAGAATAGTCCGTTCGTCTCCCCAGGAATGCTCCCTAGCCACCCTCCCAACCCTCACAACAATATCCCCAGCAACCGCCTGCCCGGTTCCACACCGGGCACTCCGCTGGTGTTGTTGCCGGTGCCCGCCAGCAGCATGTCCGGGATCAACACTCCGTATGGATATCAGTTCCCCGGCAGTTACATGCCAAGCGGAACATCGCTCCATCGATACAACGGTTACGTGGTGTGCGATCCTCCAGACCTGAATAAGGGAACAGCCACCCAGACTACGGGCGCGACGGGACAGCGCATCGTCAAGATTACGACAACAAGATCTCCCACTGCCCCCGGTCATCAGCAGCCATGTCCCGTCTATACGGTAAATGGCGAGCCCCAGCAACCAAAGGGTTATACGACCACGCCATCGATTCGAAGCGCGCCCAATGACAAATAATCCTAAATCCGGTAGTCGGACAGCGTGGAGTGTGCGTTTTGGGGTCAGGGCATTCTTGATCATCTGGAGCCTCATTGGGCCGGATCGGAGACAAGGAGAAGTCTCGGTACAAAATAATATGGGGAAACCACAATGAATGCCGCAACGACGATGAGTAGGCACAATAATTTCCGTTCCATCTGCCTGGCTGCCTGCATGGCCGGATTTCTGGCCTTGTCCGGCTGTGCCAGTTTTCAGATTACCATACCGGATTCCGATCCCATCAAACCCAAGGGCCATACCGAGGGGTATCTCAAGAAAACCATGCATGCCTATTTCTGGGGACTGGTGCTCGATCCGCAGGTTCTTTCGGCGGAATGCGAGGGCCAGGGTATCAATGATGTTATTGTCTACCGCTCATTGGCGCATGACCTGGCGGGTGTTGTTACCCTGGGTTTATGGATGCCAACAGAGGTGTATTACCGTTGCAAGGCTCCGCCGACCAGGCCGGGTGTGCTTCCATCGCCATCCAAGCGATCAAAATCGCGACAGCTTTCCTGATCAGCTATTGGCTATTGAAAGCAAAGAAATTAAACATGCGCAGCACCAAACGTTCGATCGGGGGCCTGGCCTCATGATCTTTCATGGTGTTGTCTAGTGGCAATCATTGGAGCATTTCATCAATTCAACTGACAATTATGGGTTAATTGAAAAATCCGGATACCCTTGATTGATCCCTACGATTTAAAACGTAGATTCTTTACTTTTCTACTTTCTAAACTATAAATAAGAGTCGATTGAAAGCATATAGCGTCAACTCTATATCGTGGAGGGTGAAAAAATTAATACCGTATTCGTCAAATCCAGCCCTCGGTTCATCCATTTAGTTACAGCGAGTATTTTATTCGCCGCCTCAAGCCAGGCAATTGCCGTGGCCTATACCTTTACCGATCTCGGCACCCTGGTCGGCAGGGGCGGCTTTAGTGCCGCCTATGATATCAACAACGCCGGGCAAGTCGTCGGGGAAAGCACCGCCTTGGATGACACTTCTCACGCCACCCTTTGGAATGGCGCCGCCGCAACCGACCTCGGCGCCCTGGGTCCGAGCGCGGATTTCTCCGTCGCTCGCGGTATTAACAATGCCGGGCAAGTCGTCGGGTATGCCTATGGCCACGGCGACGGCATCCCTACCCAAGCCGTATTGTGGAATGGCGCTGATATAACCGAGCTTGGCCGCCTGCCTGGGGTTCGCTATCCAAACATTGCCTCCGCCATTAACGACTCTGGACAAATCGCTGGATCCAGCGGTCTCGGCGACGATTCTTCTGATTTTTTTTCTCAAGCCACGCTCTGGAATGGCACCACCGTGACCACCTTTGGCGTCATGGGCGGGCTGGCGACCAACGCCCATGGCATCAACAACTCAGGCCAAGTCGTTGGTCAAATCGTTGAAAATGACGACAGCAGGACGGCTATCTTCTGGGATGGTACCGTCTGGCACACCCTGGGTAACGGTACTGCCTATGCCATCAACGATTCCGGCCAGATCGTCGGGGAGGATAGCGGCACGGCCATCCTCTGGGAGGGCACCGCCAGAACGATCCTGGGCAGCGGTACCGCCTATGCCATCAACGATTCCGGCCAGATCGTCGGGGAGGACAGCGGCACGGCCATCCTCTGGGACGGCACCGCTGCATCCGACCTCAACAGCTTGCTGGATGCCGGCACGATCGGCGCTGGCTGGGTATTGACCAGCGCTTCAGGTATCAATGATAACGGGGCGATTGTAGGAGCTGCGTCTAACAGCCGTTTAGGTATTATTTCTCACGCCTTCCTGATGACACCTGTTCCTGAACCGGAAATCCATGCAATGCTGTTGGCAGGACTTGGCGTCGTGGGCTTCATGGCGCGGCGCAGAAAGCGCCGGTAGATCAGGTTAGAGCAGCCTTGTTTGACAATGAGCCGATCCCTGCCGTTGCGCAACTTGAAATGCCGATGATGAACGAAGTACATTCCCGCTGCCAGCTCCGCGGGCATACTTCCGGCATCATTCAACAGACACAAGAGAACAAGGAAATAGATCATGGCCAATGAACACGGACGCAGTTTCTTCAGGCCGCAGACTGTTGAAACAGGGCGGCACCAATCTTATGAACAGGCGATTGAGGGAGAATACGCTTTTAACATAGACCGGGGCGGCAAACCGCCCTTCGAAACCTACAACGGTGCGACCAGGGAATTGCAGGGTATCATCCAGGCCTGTATTCAGGATGGCGCGTCGCTGCGGGCGCACGGCAGTCTCTGGTCGCTGAGCACGGTCGCTGTCACGGATGGCCGCCTGATCGATACCACGGCCCTGCGGCTGGCGTTCGAAGTGCCCAAGGATCTGACGAATCCCGCTTATGGCGGCGATGCCGCGAAACTGCGCTTCGTCGAATGCGGCAACTCGGTTGCCGCGCTGAACGACTATCTCTTTGCCGCCGGTTTGTCGATCAAGGGTTGCGGTTCCAACAACGGCCAGACCATTGCCGGCGCCCTGTCAACGGGAACGCATGGTGGTGCCTACAAATTTGGCGCCATGCAGGAGATGGTCGTCGGCCTGCACCTCGTCACCGGACCGGACAAGCATGTCTATCTGGAACGCAAATCCTACCCCATCATGCAACCCGCCTTTGCCGAAAGCATCGGCGCCGATTTCATACGGGATGATGCATTGTTCAATGCCGCGCTGGTTAGCTTTGGCTCCTTCGGAATCATCCATGGCATCATGATCGAGACGCGCGAGCTGTTTCTGCTTAACGCCGTGCGCTTCCGGCACCCTTACGATGCCACACTCAAAGCGGCGATTACCGCTTGCGATCCCACACGCATTCCCCTGCCGGCGGAAGCCAATGCCGTGCCCAGGGACAAACCTTATCACTTCGAGATCTTTTTCAACCCCAACGAAGGCACGCCGCCTGACGAGGCCATCGTTCTCATCATGTATGAGGGGGCTTACGACCCTGACAACTACCATCCGCCGGAATGGAACGCCGGCGAGCCCGGTTTGGGCGCATCGGGGCTGGATATCATGGGAGCGGTGGTGGGCAGGATACCCAGCCCGCTCAACAAATTGGCCGTGCCGTTGCTGAACAGCCAGGTAAACCAGGAGTTTGCGCCCTACTTCAAGCAGGCGCTCATTCGCGATCTCTTCCGTGGCGAGAAAACACTGGGGAAAACACTTGCCTGCGGCGTCGGCATGCCGGTGGCGCACGCGGTCGAGGCGATGGAAATCGCCTTCAAGGCCTACAAGGATTCAAACACCGTTTTGCCGGTCATCCTCTCGCACCGCTTCGTCAAAGGCACCCAGGCATTGCTGGGATTCACCCGCTTCGACACTACCGCGATCATGGAACTGGATGCGGTCAATACACCGGAAACCCGGGCGTTCTACAACCGGATCTGGAACAATCTGGATGCAGCAGGCATCCCGTTTACGCTGCACTGGGGCAAGTACAACGACTTCCTCACGCCGGAGCGCGTGCGCAACCGCTACGGCGATGCCGCCGTCGATCAGTGGATTGCCAGCCGAGAAAACCTGCTGGAAAACGCGGCAGTGCGGCAGATCTTCAACAACAGCTTCACCACCCGCGTTGGATTGGCGACCTGAAAGCCGGGGCCAAATGCCAACCAACTTTCAACCTATAGCCGCTATCCAGAATGTCTCAGCAATTTGTGACCAAATCACCCAGAAAAACCAGGCGGCAGCTTACGCGCCCCGTTTCGGGTCAGCCGGGTCAGCCGAATCGGCCTTTAGCGCGTTCATCCCGGAGTGGGATTCCCTCTCCCATTCTCCAGCTGCAACGAACACTGGGCAACCAGCGTGTCGCGCAGTTGATCCGGGCCAGGCGCCTTACACCGCAAGGCAGGATTATCGGTCTCCAGCGAAAATTGACCGTCGGTGCGGCGGACGATCAATACGAGCAGGAAGCCGATCGCGTCGCCCGCCAGGTGATGAACATGCCGGACGCCGTCTCGGCAACGCAGACAGCCATAGCGCGAGCCGCTTTGCCGCAAGGGGTGCCGGGAGAAAAAGCAGCGGAGGAAGACGAGGACAAGACATTGCAAACCCCGCCGCCAGCCGCCGCCATCACGCCATTGGCCCAGCGGCAGACCCTGCCGGAGGAGGAAGAAGCCGAACCGATTCAGGCCAGCCCTGCCGGATCGCTGGCCGACAGCTTCGAGGCGGGAGAGGATGTCGAATCCCGTCTCAACCGCAGCAAGGGCGGCGGCAGTCCCCTGCCGGATGCCGTGCGCAGCTTCATGGAGCCGCGATTCGGCATGGACTTCAGCCAGGTGCGCACCCATATCGGCAGCGATGCCATCCAGATGAACCGGGATGTAGGCGCCAACGCCTTCACCCACGGTGCCGACATCTACTATGGCGCCCATAGCAGTCCCGACAATCTGGAACTCACGGCACACGAGCTGACGCACGTCGTGCAACAAACCGGTGGCGCGCCATTGCAGCGAAAACGAATGGCCGAAGCAGCCCTGCCTCATCCCTTTCCATCCGTGCAGCGAGCCGGCGCGGATACCTCCATTGCACTGTCTTCCAGGACAACAGAACTTCCGATTCAACGGGACAAAATCGGGCATCGTGCGCTTACATGGGATGATTTTCAGGGCGATGCACCCAAAAAAGCAAAGTATGATGCCGTAACTGCTTCGTTTTTTGAGGAACCGGATCTTAAAGCATTGCTACCCGCCAATGCTGCGATAGATACTACTGAACCCTGCAAGGCGAAAGGGAAAGACCTCACCCGATTTACCGTCGACATCACCATCGATTCATCGCTGATCCAGGTTAAATCATTCATGGATCAGGAAAAATCATGGCATAAACTCTGGACGACGGATGAGCCGGCACGGCGGGAAAAGTGCGAGAAAGATTTTTCCTCCAAATGCGAGAAAGCTTTCAAGAAACAATTCTCCAAGATCAAGAAGGCAGTTGCCAAGGAAAAATCTAGTTGTCAAAAAGACTTCGGCAAAATGGAGAAGGATGCCAAGAAACAATGCAAACCGGCGGTGGCCGACTGCAAGGCGGCATTCAAAAACGGTGACCCAAGTTTTACCATTGAGTTCGATGGCACTGAAATCACGGCAAATACGAAAAAGGAATGTACAAAAGTATTATTGCCGGGTTGTGTAGCTGCTTCCATGGAAGGCCAGGAAGTTACACGAACCCTTGGTAGTGAATCCGCCACCGCAACCACCAAAGCCGAGTGCAAGACTAAATTTGCCCCGGAACTCGAAGCATTGTTAAAAAACGAGATTACCTGGGAAGCTACGATGAGTGGCGCATCAACGACTGTAAGCAAGCCCGAGGACTGCCGGACAACGTTTCTGGATGCGTGCGCAACCGATTTGATGGAAGCAGGCAGCGACAGTTTGTTAAAGCATGAACAGGCGCATTTTGACCTGACAGAGGCCATGGCCCAAAAAGCACAGAGTGATCTCAGATCTCTAGTCGATGGTTTTTCTACAGAAGTCGATGCATGTGGCCAGAAGGCGGCCGAGGCGAAGGCAAAAAAGACATTGGCGGGCGAATTGAAGAAGATGAAGAAAAATTACGCGGGCAATGAAAAATTACGGAAGAAGAAACAGTCGCAATATGACAAGGAAACCAAGCACGGCATTGTCGAAGAAAAACAGGCAGCCTGGGAAGAAAAAATCAGTAAAGGTTTCTGAATTGCGTTGCTAATGAAATCTTTGCCACGGATTGACGAAATAAATGCTCCGCCAATCCGTGGCAAATGAGCGGTCAACTACCGGATTTGGGTTCGCTACTGCACGGTGCTAAGCCGTATCACGCGCGGGTCATCGGCAAACTCCAGCAGCAGTCGCCGCACGCGCTCCTGCCAGGCTTCAGCGAAGGCGGCCCGCTGGGATTCATCGGCGCTGTCCTGCAGAATGGCTGCTAAACGTCCTCCTTGAGCCGGATCGCTCGGCACTAGCGAAACATCCAGGCTCACCGCCACGCTAGTGCCGGTATCGAGGCGTTTAAAGGTGATCGCGTCACCCTCGCGGCGATCCGCAAAACTGAGCAACCCCTTGCGTTTGAAGCGTCCCTGGATGCCATGAAAACCATTATCGGCGGCCGCGCCGGTGAGCAAAGTCAGTACCTGCGCGACGACACCGGTAGTACCGTCATTTTCCGGTGCGGGCATATGCACGGCAATGGCGCCGCGCTCGGCAGGTTCGTTCGGATAAAGCGCCGCCAGCGCCGCGCGTCCCATCAGAAACGCACCGGCGACGGTGGGGCAGGAATGCCCGGCCAGGCGCACCGCATCCTCATAGTGATATTCGAGCACGCCGTCACGGGCGGCGCCCAGCGTGGCGGCAAATGGGTCGTGGGTCAGTACCACCGGCGCCTGTTCATAGAAATCGGGAAAATTCATGCGGATCTCCTTATTGAGTTGATTGAGTTGGCTGAAGTTGATCGGAATCGCCGCTTAAGGATCGGCATCGGTAACACAGGGATGGGATTGCAATTGTGGAAAAAGCGTGCGTTCCTCATAGCGCACATGTGCACTGATCAGATCGGCGAAGCGCCGCAGGCGCGCAGCGGGTTCAAGCGCGCACGGACCCGCGGCCAGCATACGCAGTTCGGCATGTTCAGCGAGAACACGCGTTACCGCCTGAGGATCAAGCATATCCCGCGCGATCCGTATCAGCCGTTCCTCCTTTTCGAAATGAGCGGCCATCACGGTATGCCAATGGGCCTCGATGGAAGCTATTGCGGCGGTCATCAAGACCGCGCTGGCCATCACGCCGTTTCCATCTTCATTTGCCGCACGCCGCGCAGTACGCGCCATTACCAGCGAAGTATGATGTTCGCGTGACAACGAAAGCAAAGCGCCAATCCGGGGCATTCAATAGATAACGGTGAAATGAATCATAACGAGACGGTGGAGGGATTGGACGGCTCATTGCCTCATGGTTTTCAGCGCCTGCGCCCATTTGTGTAACTCTTCCAACAATATCGCACCTGAATTCTTGTGATGATCGCCCGGTAGAAAATTTTCGTTGTCATCGAAGTGGCTGGAGACATTCTGCACCGTAACAGCCTCCGTCATCGGCATCATTTTCAACGTGGTCAAAGTGAGTTTTTCTATCAGCGCGGCGCGCATGCCGCCCGAGACTCCACCATAACTGACCATGCCGGCCGGCTTGTAGTTCCATTCCTTGTAGACATAATTCAGTGCATTCAGAAGAGAAGGCGGCGGTCCGAAATTATATTCGGGTGTCACGAATACATAGGCATCGGCCGCATTGACGCTGGCGGCCCATTTCTTGGTATGCGCATGCCGGTAGTTCTGGCGGATGGGATGTTCCGGTTCATCGTATACCGGAAGATTGAATTCGGCGAGATCAACCAGTACCGCGTCAAACTTGCCATCCTGCACCGCGAGTTCGTGGAACCAGTTAGCGATGGAAGGCCCGATGCGACCGGGCCGCGTGCTGCAGATGATGGTATGAAGTTTTAGTGGCACGATTTTTTCTTGTTAAGCCAAATTCGGGCAGTTGGACGAGGTAGCTAGACTATTACAGATTGGCCGCATTTGTCCATCCAGGCTTCTTCATAGTAGCCATTTTATGTGGAATCCTCATGCAATATAGTATAATGAGATATAATGAGAATGGTTCGTATTATTGGTAACATTAGAGTTATCATGGTTATTTGGCAGCAACAAAAAATGATGCGCATGGATGCCATCAAATAATTGATTTAAATAATCATAATTTAATAAAAAATTAACTAAATAAAAATTTAGGGAGAAGAATATTGTGTCACGCCAGTCGGAATCACTAAGCAATCGCGCCGCCATTCTGCTCAAACACCCAACCCGGGTCAAGCAAAAATACTCTCGTAATTCATTTATAAAAGCCCTAAACAGGGGCTTGATCTGCTTAAGTGTAGGCGTCGCCATGGGGATCCCCCATGGCGTCTTAGCCGAGCCGGCCGCCGGTGCCGAAATTACTCCCGGTGCCGCCAGTCGCGCCTACGATATTTCTTCGGGATCATTGGAAGCAGCGCTTAATCAGTTTGCGCAACAAGCAGGCATCGACATCACGTTCAACACCGCAGAGGTGCAAGGAATGGCGGCACACGAACTGAAAGGCAGCTTCACCGAGCAAGCCGGGCTGAATCGCCTGCTGGCCGGAAGCGGTCTTGAAGCAGTGCCACAAGCTGGCGGGTATGCTGTTAAGAAATCCGCGGCGGCGCATCAACCCGCCATACTGCCTGCCGTCAATGTCACTGCACCCGCCATAACAGGCCCCACGGACGGCTACATGGCCACGAAAAGTTACAGTGCGACCCGGACGGATACCCCCTTGCGCGATGTACCGCAATCCATAACCGTGGTAACGAGAAACCTGATCAAAGATCAAAACATGCTGAGTATGGGTGACGTGGTGCGTTACGTGCCGGGTGTCGGCATCTCGCAAGGGGAAGGCAATCGGGACGCGGTGATTTTCCGCGGCAATAATTCCACAGGCGATTTCTATGTGGATGGTCTGCGCGACGATGTTCAGTATTTCCGCGATCTCTACAACATCGACCGGGTTGAAGTCCTGAAGGGTTCCAATGGCATGATTTTCGGCCGCGGCGGCGCGGGCGGCGTGATCAATCGGGTAACCAAGGAAGCCGGCTGGACGCCGATTACTGAAATTTCGGCACAGTATGGATCCTTCAGCCAGAAGCGCGTGGCGGTTGATATCAATCGAGCCATAAACGAAGTAGCCGCGTTTCGTCTCAATGCCATGTACGAGCACTCGAACAGCTTCCGCAATGGCGTGGATCTGGAGCGTGGTGGTGTCAATCCCACCGTTACCATCAAGCCCAGCGCACAAACCAAAATTGTGGTGGGGGGAGAATATTTTACCGACAACCGCGTGGGCGATCGTGGTATCCCCTCTTTTGGAACCGTATCCGGCGTGGTGGATTCGGGCCGCCCCGCCGAGACTCACCGCTCGACATTCTTCGGCGATCCGAACCGCAGCCCCAACAGTGTCAATGTTTGGGCCTTAAATTCGCTGGTCGAACACGCGTTCGACAACGGGCTCACCGTCCGCAATCGCACGCGTTATGCCAGCTATGATAAGTTTTATCAGAATGTATTTTCTAGCGGCCAGGTAAGTTCCGCGGGAACTGTACCTATCCAAGCGTATAACGATGCGACCCAGCGCGATAATATTTTCAATCAGACAGATTTTCTGTATAACCTGAACACGGGGCCGATCAAGCATGAAATCATGACCGGCGTGGAATATGGCCGCCAGGTCACGGATAATTTCCGCAACAACGGCTATTTCAATAACGTTTTTACCAACTCCGGCAGAACTTCAAGCGTATCTTTCTTCAACCCGATCAGCCTGACACCTCTTACCTTCAGGCCCGACCCCACCGGCACTGCCAGTGGCGGCTCCGCCACCGCCAATAATCATGGCGTTATCGAGGTGGTTGGCGTGTATTTGCTGGATCAGATCACGCTGCACCCTCAGCTTAAAGCGGTCCTCGGCATACGCTACGATAATTTCGATACAAAATTCCGCAACAACAACACGGGACAATCATTCCATACCAATGACGGATTGATTTCACCCAGAGCAGGCCTGATTTACAAGCCAATCGAAATGGTGTCGATTTATGGCAACTACAGTCTTGCCTACGTACCGCGCGCCGGCGACCAGCTTACCTCGCTGAGTCTTACCAACGCGTCGCTCAAACCGGAACAGTTCATGAATCTGGAGCTGGGTGCCAAGTGGGATATCCGGCCGGATCTGGCGCTTACCGCGGCATTGTATCAATTGGAGCGCAGCAATGTCATCGCTCCTGTTCCTAATGACCCTACTCAAACCATGCTGGTCGATGGCCAACGTGCCAGAGGGGCTGAAGTCGGTTTGATGGGCCGTATCACCCCGCAATGGAGCGTCATGGGGGGTTACGCCTATACGGATGCCGAGATCACGCGCGCAATCACCGGCGCGCAAGCAGGGGCGGTGGTGGCGCAAGTTCCCAAACATACCTTCTCGATGTGGAACCGCTATGATTTCGCCCCGTGGCTCGGTTTGGGGTTGGGGGTGGTTTATCGCAGCAGCATGTACGCCGCGCTTGACAATACCGTGTTATTGCCGGGTTTCACCCGACTGGATTCGGCAATGTTCGTGCGGCTCAACAAGACCTTGCGCGTCCAGGCGAATATCGAAAATATCGCCGATATCGAGTATGTGGCGTCGGCTCATAACAATAACAACATACTGCCGGGTGCGCCGCGCATTTATCGCTTGACGGTCATCGCCAACTTCTAGGTACAATCAAAATAATCCTGAATCGGGTTGTTGGAGGTGTGCGGTTTCTGGCTGCAAGACAGGTTTAGGATCATGGGAATTATCCGCTTCGCTAGGATGAGTGCGCTACGTGCCATCCATCCTAGCGGCTGCGTCGCTACTTCCCGCCGTATTCCACGATCAGCGCCAACAGTTGCTTGAAATCGATCGGCTTTGTCATATGAACATCAAACCCGGCTTCTTTTGCGAGGTTTTTATCCTTCTCCTGGCCCCATCCGGTAGCTGCAAACAGTCGCATATTCGCACCCCACGAAGCTGATCGAATTTCGCGCGCCACTTCATAACCATTGAGATAGGGCATGCCGATGTCCAATAACGCGATGTCGGGCAGAAATCGTGCCGCCTCTTCCAATGCCGCACGGCCATCGTGAACAGCTGACGTCTCATGTCCATCGCGCTGCAATAGCATGGCGATCGAGGTAGCTGCGGACGTATTATCGTCCGCAATGAGAATCCGGTATTTGGTCCGGGATGCATGGGTATCGGAATCGGGAACCGGCTGGGATTGCGACGTCATCATTGAAAGAGAATCTTGCGTCGCGATTTCCGTCGGCTTTGCCAGGGGCAAGCCAACCCGAAAGGTGCTGCCTTGCCCTAACCCCTTGCTCTCGGCCCGAGCCCAGCCGCCATGCAATTCCGCGATAGCCCGTACCAGGGCAAGCCCGATTCCCAATCCGCCCCCGGATCGATCATGTTTGGTCTGCATCTGCGAAAACATACCGAATATGCTTTCTGTGCATGACGGATCAATACCTATGCCGTTGTCTGCAACGCTTATCACTACCGAGTCCGCGGTCGCCTCGACATCCAGGGCGATCTTGCCGCCCGCGTCGGTGTATTTGGCCGCATTGGCCAGCAGATTGGAAAGAATTTGGGTAAGACGTATCGGATCGCCATACACCGCTAGCGATGGAGGCGGCATCGTTACCGACAAAGTATGATTGCCGCCATCGATAAGAGTACGCGTTGTTTCCACAGCGGAATCTATGACCGAGGCCAGGGTCAGGCACTGCTTATGAAGAATCATCCGTCCCAGCGACAGGCGTGAAATATCCAGAAGATCCCCCAGAAGAAGCTTCATGGCTTTGCACTGGCGTTGCACGATCTGCACGGCTTTTTCGCGCTCGTTGGTGCCCAGATTCGGTGATTCCAGTAACATGGCTGAGCTGTCGATCGCCGCGAGAGGATTGCGCAACTCATGCGAAAGCGTGGCGATAAATTCGTCTTTACGCCGATCCGCCTCACGCAGCTGCTCGGTAATACGCAGGTGTTCGATAAAATCGGAGGCCTGCCGCGCATAAAGGTCGAGTATGCTAAGCTCGTGTTCGGCGGGAGCATGCGGCAGACAGAAATGCGTGGAGAGCATGCCGAGCGGCTGACCATCGCGGCTGAATAAGGGTGTGGATTGAACGGCGCGGTAGCCGGCTTTATCGGCGGCGGCACGGTAAGCCGTATACCGATCGTCAGCCCGGATATCCTCGATCACCCATCGCTGCCCGCTGGCAAGCGCGCGCAAGCAGGCGCAATCTCCCTCTGCATCAATGGTTTTGAATTGGTCGATAAAATCCTGCTCAAAACCATGGTGGGCGGCAATGGTCAACAACTTGTTTACTGGATCGTACAATTGGATAAACCCCATGTCGGCGCCGAGCAAAACGACTGCTGCTCCCAATATTTCTTTCAGCGCGGCTGGCAAATCGGGGGTATTAACCATGCGCGAACTGAGTTCATGCAAACGATTAAGAGAAGAAACCTCGGCTTGAAGCTGATTCTGGACATTTCTCAGCGCCTCCTCGACCTGACCTCGCTCGCGGATTTGCTGGCGCAGTGTTTTGTTGACGTGCGACAGCGCCACGGTGCGCTCATCCACCCGCTTTTCAAGCAAGTCGCGCGCATTCATGCTTTTATTGATGGAGCACATGATGTGATAGGCTGCGGAAGCAAAGCGCGACAAACTGGTCATCAGACGGACATCTTCCCGGTCTAGCTTGCGTTCAGGTGAGTGCTGGACCACCCAAACAGTGCCGACAGGCCTGTTCTCGTCATGAAATGGCAGGATTAAAGCCTCCGCTATGGGCGGCTTGATGTGCTTCAAGGGCGCAAAATAGCTACTTGGTTCCAGGAACAGAATCGGCGAGTTTCGCTCCAGGACAATACCGCACGGACTTTCCGCATAAGCTATCCGAGCCCCTGCATTTTCCGCGAACGCCCCGGCACAGGCATGCCAGCGGAAAGCTTTGCTCTCGGATTCGAGAATGCTGACACCCGCCGATTCGGCCCGGCATAGCTCGAGAGCTACCTCTACCAATTTCTGCAAAAGATTACGCGGCTGGCTCGCAAGCTCATTCGCCAAGATCACAAGCGCGGCGTTTTCAGCCTTGAAATCCTCGGCACGAGAGGGGCGCTTGAACAACAAATCCGTTCCGAAAACATGCTCCGGAGGCAATCGGAGTGAATCGGGCGGTGGCAAGGCATTATCATTGTTAATCATTTTCACCTCCTGGCCGAAATATCGTCCTTTGGGAAATGCTATTTTTTACAATGTTCGCCTTTTATATTTTTGTCAGTTCCGTTATATACCCACGCTGAGGCCCGCTTCTGTGCGGCAGCGCGCATAATAAAAGCTAACCGGAAAAGCAATCGAAGAAAAAATTTGGCTCTTTCTTTAAGATTTAAATATAATAATTATTCTCATTATCAACGGGAATACCTCTTTCATCAGGCGAAATGATGGCGCGAAGCCCGATCCATCATCAGTAAATATCCACACTCGCCAACCGCCCGCCAGCCCGTCCTGGGCAAGCCAGCAGATTCAGTAAATATTATTCATCCCTGGATTTGAGGATGGACCTATCTATTGGGATGCAAACTGGCGGCAGCGCCTTATCAGTCATGCCGCTTCACATTGTTAAGGAAGGAAAATGGATATGATCCGTAGACATGAAAGCAGCGCGTGGTTGTTAAGTATTTTTCTTTTGATCGCGATTCCGGTCCACGCTGCCGGATACAAGCAGACCAATCTGGTTGCAAGTAAAGAAACCTACGGCGCAAGCATCGTCGATCCAAGCCTTATCAATGCCTGGGGAATTGCGATTCGCCCCGCTGGTCTGGGCGGGCATTTCTGGGTGGAAAGCAACGGTGGGGGAACGACAAACCAATTCGTTGGAGATGTAGGGGGGGTGCCCCTGTTCGCGGACGATCTTCGGCTGGTAACGGTTCCGGGTCCCGCGACGGGAAACGCGGTTTCGCCTGGAACGCCGACGGGTGTCGTATTCAACCCCGGCGCCCAATTTACTATTACCCAGGGATCGATCACCGCTCCGGCAAAGTTCATTTTCGTGACGGATACCGGCACCATTTCCGCGTGGACGGAACGCAAGAATCATGACGGCAGCTTCGATCGTCCGGCGTTCGCCAAGCTCATCGTCGACCGATCCTCGATGGATGCCCATTATTTTGGTGTTGCGATGAGCCCTGGCGATGATCGCATTCATGTGGCGAATTTCGGACCCAATGCCGGAATCCAGAGCTTTGACAGTGCGTTCGCCGAGATCGGTACACCGGGCGCGTTTGCGAATCCTTTCTCGCCCTCGGCAACCGCCCAGCCAGGCGGCTACGCGCCATTCAATATCCAGGCACTGACTGGTCCCGATGGGGCAAGCCTCTTCGTTCCCTATGCCAAAACACAGGAAAACCCCGCAAAGCCGGGACAAATTCTGGGCGGCGAAGAGGTAAGCGGCGCGGGCCTGGGGCGGCTCGCACAGTTCGACGCATCGGGTACCCTGCTGCATACGTGGGATGACCGTGGCCTGCTGAACGCTCCCTGGGGCGTTGCATTCGCGCCAGATGGCTTCGGCATCCACAGCGGCCATCTGCTGGTGGGCAATTTCGGCGATGGCACCATCGTGGCGTTTGACCCCGCCACCCATACGGCAATTGACTATCTGCGCGACGCGCAGGGCAACATCATATCAATCGACGGATTGTGGGGGCTGCAATTCGGCAACGGTGCGAGCCTCGGCAAAGCCGATGCACTTTATTTCGCGGCAGGGCCGCGCAATGAAACCGAAGGTCTCTTCGGGAAGCTCGAAGTTGCGCCGATTCCCGAACCCGAAACCTGGGCGCTGTTTGCCGCGGGCCTTGTTCTTCTCGGCTCCGTTACCAGGCGGCGTGCGCCCAGTGCCTGCAACCCGGTGAGAAGAAAGGTGGAGGTAGCGCGGTGAAACCCGCAAAAAATACCCGTGGGGGACGCGCTGCCCTTAGGCCACTTGACCCTGAATCCGCCTCCTCTTACGGCGCCATATAAATCATCCATGACACGCCAAAACGGTCGGCCACCATACCGAAGCGAGGCGAATAAAAAGTTTTGGCCAACGGCATTTGCACCTGCCCACCCTCGGCCAGCGCAGCGAACAGACGGTTGGCGTCGGCCTCGCTGGACACATTGAGCGACAATGAAAAACCTTGAAAGCTGGGCTTTCCCTGGCAGTGACCGTCGGAAGCCAGCACCGTGGTATCGCCGATGCGGAAGCTCGCATGCATCACCTTATTTTCGGAACCAGCGGGGGGCATACAGGAGCCATCGGATTTCCCGGCTTCACTGGATTCAGCGGGTTCAGGAGGCGCGTCTTTGAAGCGCATGAGCATCATTACCTCGGCACCGAGTGCGCCACGATAGAACTCCAGTGCTTCTTCGCACCGGCCATCAAAGAATAGATAAGTTTGAACTTGCATGATGTCTCCTTTCAAGATTGTGAGTAAACTTACGGAATGTCTATCCGGCTGTAATGCAACTATTGACTATTGTTTGCCGCTATCTGCGCGCGCATGCGCTCCTCCGCCTCCCTGAGCTCTGGCGTGAATTCGGCACCGAAGTCATCCGCTTCGAATACCTGGCGAATCTCGATCTCGGACTCGCCCTCCATCGGATTGGGGCAGCGCTTGACCCACTCTATTGCCTCTTCCTTCGACTTCACCTGAAACAGCCAGTAGCCGGCGATCAATTCTTTCGTCTCGGCGAAGGGTCCGTCAATTACGGTGCGTTTATCTCCGGAGAACTTGATACGGGCACCCTTCGAGCTCGGCTGAAGCCCCTCGCCCGCAAGCATCACACCGGCTTTCACCAGTTCCTCGTTGTACTTCCCCATATCCGCGAGTAGTTTCTCGCTTGGCATGACACCCGCCTCTGAGTTCTTGTCAGCTTTGACTATTACCATAAATCGCATTATCGTACCTCCATTTGGTTTCGGGTTGTGAGCCAGGCTTCCCGGACGGGCTCGGCCGGATAAACCAGGACTCTATCTTTATATCGAACGAAGACCCGCGAAATCGACAAGCCGGACATTTTTTTATCGTGTCACGGGTTCTCCGCCGAGCCGAATCTCCACGGCAGCGTAAAGACAACGGACTTTGACGGCCCTTATTTCATTCTCCGTGCCCCGGCACTTTTGCCAGATAATCGGCAAGATTGTCAAAGGACTCACTCCAGCCCCCTTCATGCGAATCACGATCTTCAACCGATTTGAAGATCGCCTGACGGAAGGTCTGCGTTGTTTTGCCGTTTTGTTCGGTGAAGCTTACCGTCACCAGCGTTTCATGGCCAGGCTTGCCTTCTGCATCCTCCCAGGCATGGGTGAAAACAAGCTGCTCAGGTTCCACGATCTTCCGATAAAAGCCCTGAACCCAATAGTCTTTCCCTTCCGGCGAGCGCATACAGACTCGCCATGCGCCGCCTGGCCGGATATCCGACTGATGAAAAGGCGTGGTGAAGCCGCGGGGACAGCACCAGTGCGCGAGATGCTCGGGCTGGGTCCAAGCGTTGAAGACCAGGCTACGCGGTGCATCGAAGATGCGAGTGATGACAAGGACCCGTTCCGCCGGTTCCGTGGCGGCATCATTTTTTTCGCTCATATTTTCTCTCCTTATCCTAAATCAGGCGGTTGCACAGGGTGAAGTGCGAAATTCCTGGAGCAGATTCATCCCAAAAGATGAAAATCAAGCGCCCCAAAGATTCTGTCCGAATTACGATTCCAGACTGACAGATCAGCGGTCAGCCCCTAGATTCAGGGTTATTTTGCAACTCGAGCAGATAATCGTCCAGACGATCAAAGCGCTGCTCCCACAAGAGCCGGTAGTGTTCGAGCCAATCCGTCGCCTCGGCGAGCGGCTTTGCCTCCAGGCGACACGGACGCCACTGCGCCGAGCGGCCGCGCACGATCAACCGGGCACGCTCCAGCACTTTAAGGTGCTTGGAAACGGCGGGCAGACTCATCTCGAAGGGCGCGGCCAACTCCTTGACAGAGGCCTCGCCCATGGCAAGGCGAGCCAGGATTGCCCGCCGGGTAGGATCGGCAAGCGCGGCGAAAGTATTGCTTAGTTGATCAGGCAGCATAAATATTAAACTAAATGGTTAATTAACCTTATGGTAAATTAACCATTTGAAAGAGATTTGTCAAGTGCGTACTTTCAAATTGCGGAAGAAGACGCAGGCTAGATTGATCAGACCAACTCTAACGAAATGCTTATTTCGCGGGCGCGAAAATCCAAGCATCGATTTCATATCCATCTGCTCTATTTCGAAGAAGAAGATTTAAGAAATACCTGTAAGTTTTTACAGCTATTCAGGAAATGGAATCTACTGTCCAATGGCTGAGTCGTTCAATCCCTTCTCAGGCGGGAAAACAGCGTCGATTTCTGTCCTTGCTTATATAACCGTCCTGCTTCCGGCGGCACCAATAAGTACGGCAGGCGGGCGCGGATTGACGACACACCTTCATAACCATCCACACCATGAAGAGTAAATATGTTGGACGGATTTATGGTTTCACCTCAGTTTTTAGGAGCAACGGTTTCCTCGCAGCAACGCACTCAAGATCACACCCGTTAATTTCAATAAGGAGTGAATTCGAAATGAAACAAGGATCATTAATTGTTGTGGGTTCAGGCATCAAAAGCGTCGGGCATCTCACCATCGAGACTCAAGGCTGGATTAAATACTCCGATGTGGTCCTTTATTGCGTGGCCGACCCGGCCACCGAAATCTGGATCAAGGAAAATAGCCGGTACAGTATCGATCTGTATCAATTCTATGGCAACGATAAGCGCCGTCTAGACACCTACCATGACATGGCAGATGAAATGCTCAAGTATGTGCGCCGGGGAAAAGACGTCTGCGGTGTATTTTATGGGCATCCGGGCGTATTTGTTTATCCCTCGCATCGAGCGGTGCAAATTGCCCGTTCGGAGGGCTACAAGGCGGCAATACTTCCGGCGATTTCAGCGCTGGATTGTCTCTATGCGGATGTGGGCGTCGACCCGTCTTCCAAGGGCTCGCAAACCGTCGAAGCCACCGACTTGCTCCTTCGCAAACGGCGCTTGAATACGGATGGCCATGTGGTGGTCTGGCAGATCGGCTGTGTCGGTGATCTCGGATTCAATTTCGCGGGATACGATAATCGCAATCTGAATATCCTGGTGGATTATCTCGAATCCTACTACGACAAGGATCATGAAGTCGTCCACTACCAGGGATCACAGTATCCGATGTGCCCCTCCGTGGTTGAAAGAATGCCGCTCGGTGCCTTGAGAAAGGCAAATGTCACCGGCATTTCGACACTCTATATCCCTCCGCAGGACGAGATTGAAACCGATATCGAAATGGCGCGCAGCCTGGGGCTGGTTATCAAAAAACCTAAACCGGCCGCAGAGACGACAGAGAATCAGCCCAAACCGGCTGTTGCGGCGAAAGCCGACGAGAAAAAACCACCACAACCCGCCACGAATGGGAGCCGGTATTTCCCCTCTCCCGAACACAGCGGACTCGCCACGTTCATCTCGTATGTTTCGGAAAACCCGCTCATCCTCGCAGAGTTCAACCGCAATCCCGAACTGACGGCGGCGATCCACGCCAACCTGACCATTCCGGAAAGAGATGCCTTATTAAGCCGTCACTCGGGGCGAATCCGGATGGCGATCAAACAATCCCACTGGAGCGATGATCGGGTAAAGGCAATCGACGCCACCCAGAAATTGTATGCCGAACAATCGGTGGCAGAAAAAGCAGATACTCCGGCGGGCAAGGCGAAAGCGCTGAACGCGGCTTAGCGAAACGTCCTGAAGTTCTTTCCGGTTCATTCAAATCCATCAAGAATAAGGAGAACAAGTCATGTCAAATGGAAATCAGCAATCGTTTAACGATGCACAACGGTTTTTGCAGGATGTCTTGATCACGCCGACGCTGGCTCAAAGTTATCAGGAAGCAGGCCAGCAAGCCCAGAGCCAGTCGAACCCGGGCAGCCTCACTACATGGCTGCTGGGCCAGGGCTACAATACCACGCCCACCCAGATAGTGCAGGCGCAGGAACAAATGCAGGATACACAGTTGGCATACTGGACCGGCACGTATGGCACCACATCGTTGAAGAAATCGGATGGAACGTATGTATTGGGACCGCCACTGGTCATCGTGGATAACACAATCGTCCTGCTCGATAACGTCGCGGTTACCAATTTCAAATTTACAAACAAGACCCTGACCTGGGGATCGGGCAACAACTCGGCCGGCAACATTACATTCGGAGAAGTCCCAGCTGTTACTTCGAATGCCAATCCTCCGACAGGGTATACCGGCAAATTATTCAGCGGTACGCTCCAGCAGAACCAATGTGCCCCCAGCACGGCAGCCCTGGTTTACAGCGGGCAAATCGGGCCCATCACTTCTTTTCCGCTCGACAACTGGTCAGGCAACTATGGACAGGCATCGATCAAGCAGGCGGATGGCACGTATGCCAAGGGGCCGGCGCTGATCGTTCAAAGCGCCACGGTCGTCATCCTGGATCAGACGCCCATCAAGAATTTCACCTACTGCTCGGTGGGTAATTTGTTGAGCTGGGGGCTGGATTCAAATGCGACCGCGGGCAGTATTTCTTTTAGCCGGATCACTACGCCCACATCCACGGGCTATGTCGGCCCCACCTTTTATGGAACCTTGCAGCAATCTTCCGGCGCCACGGCCTTGCAGTACAGTGGTGTTCTTTCAACGCCGACATCGCTAGCTGATTGGATCGGCGTCTATGGACAGACGACCATTACCGAAGCGAGCGGCTCCTATACGGCGGGACCGCCGCTTACCGTAATCGGCAACACCCAGGTCACGTTGAGCGGCGCAAATCTGCAAAACTTCAATTACGACGTCAATACCAACGTCCTGACGTGGCCCATCACGGGTAACAATACCGCGGGCAAGATTACCTTCGTACGCATCACCACGCCCACCTCGGCCGGCTATGTCGGAAGTTCTTTCAACGGTACATTGCAGCAATCCGCAACGGCCACGGCGCTCCCGTTCTCAGGCATTCTCGGCCAGCCGTATTCAGGTGGAGGGGGCTATCAGGAAACGACCCTGCAAAAGGTCTTTACCATCGCAGGCTATGTAATGACGGTGCTTGGCGCAATCCAGTTCATATACCTGGGTGTCAAAATTGCGCAATGGGCATGGGGGAAAATATCGGCATGGCGAAATGCGGCGGAAGATGTCGACCCCGGCCTGAATGACGGCGTGCCCCAACCCGACGCAAATCCGGGACCGGAGATCAATCCCGACAATCCGCCACCGGAAAATACCACCACCGACACAACCACGGACACCAATGCCGAACCTGTCACCACTACGGATACGACAACGGACGTGACCACCGAAGTGACGACCGAAGTCACCACGGAGGTGACCACTGAAGTCACCACGGAGGTGACCACTGAAGTGACGACGGAAGTAACGACTGAGGTGACCACCGAAGTAACGACCGAGGTAACGACTGAAGTCACCGAAGTCGTCACAGAAGTGGCGGTCGAGGTAGTCGAGGTTATCGTCGCGCTCGAAGAGGAAGAACCAAAAAAGAAATAATCTAACCGAAGCATGGCCGCTGCCTGGTCGCAAGCGAGGCAGCGGCGGTTTCTGCCCACATCAATTTCTGATTAAAAACCTGTCATGAATTTAGCTGTCGTTGAATACGACACCCGCAAATACGATTTCCGCGCGTGGGCCTCGTCGGTATTGGGCTTCGGACCTCTTGAGAATATTCATGAGCGAGCCGATCTGCAGGCGCATACCAGTGTGATCGCGCAAATCAACGCCTGCCGTGCCGAATTGTCCAGCGGCTTTGGCCATTGCAAGCCGATTTATGTGGAATACATCCAATCGGTCATCGCCCCGCTGTATGGCGGCATCAAGTCATATCAGATTCCCCCGTCTTTCCGTTTTCATTTCAGCGGAAAAGGAAGCAGTGCATTTCATCGGGACAGGGACTACGGCGTCAATCCGGCTCATCTCAACGTCTGGATACCGTTTACACGGGTCTGGGGCTCCAACAGCATCTGGATTGAAAGCGAAGAGGGGCTGGGCGATTTCTCGCCGGTCGAACTCGAATACGGGCAGGCCCTCATCTTCGATGGCCCCAACCTTTGTCATGGGAGCGTCTGGAATGATACCCCCTCCTCCCGCATCAGCATGGATCTCAGATTTTCTCCATGCCGTGCCCGGGATTAGAGAAAAGATCATTGCCGCGTAAGTCGAGTGGCGCGTCACATCCGAGTGATTCAATCATGGATACAGAATAGCTTCTTGCCCGATGCGTCGATTTTTCCAATGACTCAGGATTATTCACAACGGTTGCGCGCAATGCTGGGCGCAACCGAAATTGATCAGGCTGGCAAAGCGTAACCTGACAATCCAACGGAGCCGTGGTTACACCAGTTCCGGGTTCATCGACCTCACCACCACAAGTCCTTTTCCGAAGGCGCATGATCCCCCGCCTCCGCCGTAGCCATGTTAGCGCGGCGGGCATCGGCGAACCGTGCCAACCCTATCCTGACCTGTTCATCCACCCACTGCACAAATTTCGGATGTGGCGCAAATCCGCTGCCCAGATCGTATTCAAGGCCCGAAAGAAATTTGTCTTCGGGGCCTTGTCCGGTAGTTCGCGCCGGAATGACGATCGCTCTTCCACCTTCCTTTTTTGCGTCCTCCACCATCGCACGAATTTTGTCCACCCACGGTGCACGTTTATCGGGCCAGTCTTCGCGCCAGGTTGCCACCCTGATGGCGTGAAATCCCTTGCCGTCGGCTCCGCGCATCTGCTCCGCGATGTCTTCCAGTGCTCCGATCCACAGTTTATTCTGATGATCGCCGCCGGAACCGTGCGCGACCAGAATGACTGTATCACGCGCGGGATTTTTGGATAACCGGTGTGCCCGGTCAAGCAATACGGCTGCAAAGAGGGGATTGGCGCCGATGCCACCCGCCGTTTGAATCGGCAGGCTGGTGCGGATGCGGGGAGCCGGCGCGGTGACCACCGAACCATGCCCATGATGATGACCATGACTATGCCCGGCATTGACGTCGTCACTGTCCCGTACCGCGCCTTCCACATCCAGCCCGGCCATACGTTCGACCGACTGGCGGAAGCTCTCCTCCATGGCAAACACACGCACGATCACCGCTGCTTTTGCACCGCGCTGCTCCAGCTTGCGAAGTGCGCGTTCGATCGTCGGCTGATCCGCCATGGAAAATGCGAATTCGATTTTGTAACGTTTCATCAGCGGCTGTACCGCCTCACGCATGGTCTCGTTCCAATGGAAATCGGAGCCATGGGACAGAAACACAACACCAATGTCTTCATTGGCAAGCGGTTGGCTCCGATTGGCCTCGCGTTGCATCCAGGTAGCCAGATTTCTGACGGCCGGATTGGCGTCTTCACCGGCATTGGTGCCGGCGCCGACATCGGAACCGCTATCGGCCAGGAGCGTGGCGCCGGGCGGCAGCATCCGCCCAAGCCTCCCATCGAACGACATCATGCTGTCGAACCTGGGGCCGAAATGGAACGGCACCACCACGGTTCTACCTTTGCCGCCATTTCCATCCGCAGCGTCGGTCAATCCTTGTTTTAGCCTGGCAGTACGCTTCTCCGCATCTTCGTCTTTCTTGTCGTAGCCAATCAGCACATCGACTGAAGGAAAACCAAAGCCGGCGGATGCTTTCTCCACAATGCGTTTCCAGTCCGTCTGCAGCGCCTGCTCGCTGTCATTATCGACAGCGCCATAGCCAACAACCACGACGCGGGTTTCCGCAGGCTCCCGGATGGCACGGAATTTATCGGCCAGATCTTCGACCGCAAAAAAGCTTTCACCATAAACACGCGCATGGAAAATAGGCACATCCGGTCTTTCCTTTTCCAGCAACTGGCGGACGAGCCAATACTGCGGCGCCGCGGCGGAGATAAACAAGGGAATGACCACGATGCGCTCGGCGCCCTTCCCCAATAGCCTATCTACACCGGTGCGGAGATATTTCTGCGTACGCTCGTCAGTGGCAAATATCAGCGACGCGTTGCGTCCCTTCGCAAATAGCTGGAAGCTGTCGATAATCTCTTCATTGCCAAGGAAACCGCGATCCGCCGCCACTACCAGAAAGCCGGTTTGCCTGTCCTTTCCGCTCAAGATTTCCCCCGCAAAACCCGGTCTGATCGACGCGGCAGTCAGCAGGACCATCAGCGCGAAGCGATAACAACTTTTAAGCGATAGATATTTTTGCGGGTTCAAGCCCGCCAGGAAAGCGAAGGCTAAGTGGTGTGGAAAATAAATGGGGATCATGTATTAAACCAAAAGGGATCAGTTTCCGAAATTAGGATGATACTCGCAGAGCCGGGAAGCGCATAAGAATTCCATGATAAGCATCTATAGAGGTTCCATGGCCATCTATCGGACTTGAAGAATCGAAGTAAAAAATGGCTGGGTAAGGATAGATTTTGACGACCAATAGTCACTCTATCGGACGAAACAGCGGTGAAAGTATGGACCGGCCAGCCGTTTTTGCGGCCGATTTCCTTTGAATCCCACTGGCTGCGTCGCTCAATGAAGACTTGCTGGAATACCGGAAAATCGCGCAACCAACCCGCCGGCGTCCATGCCCGCTCTGCCGGCCATATATATCGCCGCCTGGATATCGAAGCTGTCGGATGCGGGATGCATGACAAGGAGATGAAGATGGTGGGCGATTGCCGACTGCATAGCGGGATCGGGCGGACGCTGCCGCCTGGAGGTAAGCCATGACAAGGCCGCCAGTAGCAGACTGACCGAAGGTTTATCCTGGTCGTTTCTGAAATTCTTCATATCGGGAGTAATCCGGACGCATCGTTAATTTAAAGATCTGCCATATGGCAGGAAAACTGAATACCTCGCCTGTCTGCAGGATATCGTTATTCCCATTTAGCGAGCTACCGCCCCGCATTGTGAATGATATTAACGATAATGATAATGATTGTCAATTCCATTAACGTAATCCGGCCAGTCCGGATATTTCACTGGATCGTGGGACGATGGCACTCACGACGCCTATGCGATATTCCGCACAGACCCGGATGTGGAGGACAGATATATTGTGCATTTGCATCCATCAAATCGTTTAATCAAGGAAGGCCATATGAATACCAATGACATGCAATCGTGTATTGATGCCTGCACTCAATGCCACCAGATCTGTCTGGAAGCAGCCATGAACCATTGTCTCGAAACAGGCGGCAAACACGTTGAAGCCGGGCATTTCCGCCTAATGATAAACTGTGCGGAGATGTGTCAGACCTCGGCTAATTTCATGTTGAGTGGGTCGGATTTCAGCAATCAAGTCTGTGCAATTTGTGCCGAGATTTGCGAAGCCTGCGCCGACAGCTGCGAGGAAACAGGCGATATGGAAAATTGTGTTGCAGCCTGCCGCAAATGCGCCGGGAGTTGCCGTGAGATGTCAGGCGCCCCCTAACTCGGATAGCGTTGCAGGAATACGCCGGCTGCGGATTCATACAAACTGCGATTGATTTTATCGCTCAGGAAGCATAGCAAAGCGATCTCCTCTTTCAGCTTATGCCCAGACCGGTGTCTCCCCGTCACAGCGCGGTCTCGCCACCCGTTATTACCAAGAACAGCAAGCAGCCACGTCTATTTGATCCTGAGCGGAAGGAATACATCCGCGCCCTGTGAATAGCTAATACCGGTCAAGCGGCGCGGGTCCTTCTCCGGGATGCTCGTTTGTAATGTCTTTATGTGGCTCAGACCCGGTTATCGCCTTTGCTTCCTCACGCGTCTCCTGCTTTTTGGTCGCGCGATCTTCTATTTTCTCCTCAGCGCGGTTGCCATGTGTCTCGTCGGCGACGACACCACTTTCATCCGCCGATGGGTCAGTTGGCTGCCCAGGCGATGGATCCGCTTTATTTTTCGAGGGATTCTTCATCATCATTCTCCTGTCTTATCTTCAATCTTGATAAGTTTACCGTCTTCCCCGACCTCGATTTTCCGTGGGAACTGGCTCCCGCCGGTATCACGCGCCTCCGCTTCATCATGGCGGCACGTGGCCCTGATTTCACCTTTAGTAACCGCCTCCACCGGAACCCGAGCTGCCGCCGGAGCTGGAGCCGCTGCCTGTTCCCATGCCGCTGTCTGAGCCGCCTGCTCCGGGCCGGGGCTTGGTTTCTCCGCGCCGGTCCATATCGGTATCCTTCTTCATCCCTTTCTTTTCGTATCCCTGCCCTTGCTCATAAGGCTTGGTGGGTTGCGCGCCTGAGGTTGAGCCGCTTTGCCCTGACATGCCGCCCTGCCCTTGCTGCTCCTGCCTCGGTTGTCCGGTCATACCGCCTTGAGCGTATGCCGCCCCGGTCGCACCTAAACTGATGGTAAATACGGTAACGGCAATGGATTGGGCAATCCTGGTTCCTGATGTCCTAAATTTTTTCATGGAAAACTCCTTTAAGTAAATGAAGTGGCGAAAGAAAGAAAGAGGTGAAGATGGCCATTTCTATTGTCTTTGGGGACATGATTATCTCTGGTGATGACAGCTTGGATAATTTGCCGTTAACCGGCAAATGGCTGCGCATTTGTTGCGACCAAAGCTACCCTTGTCGACTATCTGCGTCTGTTCGATAACTCACATTCGAAATTCTGCTCAAGTCGATAGTCTGGCAGGCCAACTCGATAACCTTTCCAGCAAGCGAAAGGCAGGCCGAATCTAACTTTAGTCAGCTCAGAAGGTGCGAGTACGGTGGAGTTCACCGTATTACGCCAGAATACTTAATGGATGTAGCCAATGAAATCGCGTGGCGCGTAGATACGAGACGGTTTAGCGAGAAAGAACGTCTTGATAATCTATTTATGAAGATCTTTAAAAACGAACTTTCCAGAGGGTGGCGAGGATACAATCAAGGGCATCACTGCGCGATGAAAATATTGATGGCTAGGGCGATCCAGGATATTCCGATATTTGAGAATCCTGCTTTAGTTGATAGCCGGTTAACGGAATTTTGAGAATCTCACGGCTCGGTATGAAGCCAAAGCCTGCATGTTTGTTGCGATGCAAGAATTAAAGGTATGGGTATTCATTGATCCGATACTTTAAAATACTAAACCTCCCTGAACATAACTAGATTATTTGATGAGCTCGTCACAACGATCGCA
The DNA here is from genome assembly GCF_000832065.1 of Nitrosospira sp. NpAV. Classification (GTDB taxonomy): domain Bacteria; phylum Pseudomonadota; class Gammaproteobacteria; order Burkholderiales; family Nitrosomonadaceae; genus Nitrosospira. The sequence continues at coordinate 239,698 of NZ_JXQM01000021.1, forward strand.
GAAGGTAGAAAAACTGGGCGAACAAATCCGTGTCACCGTCGAGCAAGGAACTACCGTGCCGGAGGAGGCGGATTGGCTCTATACAGCGAAGCGATCATTTCCTTCAGGAGCTTGAAATCCACCGGCTTCGTCAGATGATGATCGAAACCGGCATCCTCCGACTGTCGGCGGTCTTCTTCCTGGCCCCAGCCGGTCAGGGCGACCATCGTGATGCTGTCATATCTCGGCTGCTCTCGAATACGGCGCGCCACCTCATAACCGTTCATCCCCGGCATGCCTATGTCCATCAGAATTACATTTGGCTGGTAATCAGGGAGTGCCGCCAGCGCCGCCGGGCCGCTATTGACAACCCGGACGTTAATACCCGTTGACTCAAGAAGCATGGAAAGAACCTCGGCCGCGTCATGATTGTCGTCGACCACCAGGATACGCAGGCCCTTCGTCGGAGAAGGCAGTTGCTCCGGTTCGGCGCTTTTTGCGCGAGCGGATACCTCCGACAAAGGCAGGCGCACGATAAATTCGCTGCCCCGGTCCTTTCCTTCGCTGATGGCTTCAATAGTACCGCCGTGCATTTGCAGCAGGCGGTAAACCAGGTTGAGTCCGATACCCAGCCCCTCCTGAGCTCCGATACCCTGGCGTCGCTCCTGTGCAAACATATCGAATAATCGAGGCAGCATGCCGGCCAGAATACCGATACCGTTGTCGCGTACGGATACCACGGCGCTCCCCCCTTCCTGGCGGGCGGTCAACCAGATCTGCCCACCCTCTTCCGTGTAGCGGGCCGCATTGTTGAGCAAATTGGTAAACACCTGCTCCAGACGCACAATGTCCGCGAGCACAATCAACGGCGTTTCTGGAATGAATACGCTCAGTTTATGCCCCCTTTCGTTAATCAATGGCATGCTCGCTTCCACCGCATTGCGCAGTACGACGGCCAAAGCGATTGGCGCCGGCCGCAGCTCGATTTTTCCACTGGTGATGCGCGATATCTCCAGTAGATCGTCCACCAGCCGGATCATATAGTTGACCTGCCGGTTTATGACCGGCAGCAGACGGGGAAGCGCAGTAATGCCATCCGGTCGCGCGATGAGCGCCAGCGCATTGGAAATTGGCGCAAGCGGGTTGCGCAGTTCATGTGCCAGCGTGGCCAGGAACTCATCCTTGCGGCGGTCGGTTTCCCGTAATGCCGTTTCCGCATTGACGGTATCGGTGATATCTATCGATATGCCGACATGTCCCGCATACTCATCGGTGGCAGTAAACCAGGGCAGCGCGTAGGATTCCAGCCAGCGCCACTCGCCTTTCGCAGTCTTGATCCGCACGCGCTGCCGGAAACGCGAGCGATCATGCAACGCCTGTTCGAACGCCGCCACATAACCTGTTATGTCATCCGGGTGAATAATCGAATGCCAGCCGGTAGGCATCAGATCCTCCGCAGCGACACCGATCATCTCTACAAACCGCTGATTAACATAAACCTTGTTCCCATGCACATCCACCTGCCAGGTCAATGCGGGTGAAGCTTCCGCCATGGCGCGAAACCGCGCTTCGCTCTCGCGCAGGCTCTGCTCGACGCGCTTGCGCCTGGTTATATCAATCACATATTCTACGCCCTCATGCTCGCTGATTTGCTTCGCGGCGAGCAAGGCCCACCAGCGCGAGCCATCCTTGCGGAAGAATTCCTTCTCATAGGGGGTGGTGCGTCCAGTGGCCTTGAACTCCTCGATAGCCCGCAGCGAAATCGAAGTCCATTCCGGGGGTGTCATCTCATCGCAGCGCAACTGTTCCGCCTTCTCGTCGTCGCGGCTGAGACCGCTCATCGTCAGGAACGCATCATTGGCTTGGGTAATCTGGCCTTCAGTATTCAGGAAAATGATGCCGACCGTATCGATTTCCAATGCGCGGCGAAAACGTTCCTCGCTCTCACGCAACGCGTTTTCGGCACTTTTGCGCTTTTGCACGTGAGCGGTAACGTCGATGCCATGGCCCAGAATGTACTGGCAGGCGCCATGTTCGTCGAAAATGGGTAGGTAACTGACGTCGACAAAGCGCTCTTCCGATTGTCCGCCCGGCGTGCGTATGACTTTCACCGGCTGTTCGAATCCTACGAATGGCTCGCCGGAAGCCATCACCTGAATGAGGCTGTGCTGGATACCGTCGTGTGCCGCCTCCGGAAGCGCTTCGAAGGCCGGGCGGCCGAGCAGCTCGCGGTGACCGACAAGTTGATAGAACGCCTCATTGGCAAACTCAAAAACGAACTCCGGTCCCTTGAGTACGTACAGAAATGACGGCGCGTTACGAAATACCTCTTCGAACAACTGAATCCGTTGTGCTTGCAGCGCTCCATGCAGACGGATACGCTCCGCTTCGAGCGCGCGCGCACGGACCAGTTCGGTCGTCTCGTTTATCGTTACCAGTATCCCGCCCGGCATGCCTGTATCCACGTTATCTCCATGATTGGAGGCGTCGCCGGGGATGGGGCTGTAGGTAAGTTTGAAAAACCCCTCTTTGAGCACCCCGCTGCGTTTAACGGTAAGAGGTTGATCATCAAAGATAAACGATTCGTGGCGCTGCATCACGCCTTCGCACACCGGCGCGAGGAAATCCCATACCTCCGGCCAGAACTCACCGACTGGCTGACCCAGGCAGGCGGGATGCTCGGTACCCATCCAATCCCGGCAACGGTCGTTATAGATCTGTATGAGTTTTGGCCCCCAAAACAATATGGCGGGTGACGGCAGCAACAGTATGATATTGAGCGCAATCTGGAGGTTGGACGGCCATGTATGGATGGACCCCAGGCCTGATTCAGTCCAGTCGTGGGCATAAATGATCTCGCCCATTTCGCTGCCGCGCAGCCAGCCCGGGATTTCCGGCTTATTCATGAATATTCATTCCTGTGTTCTTGATGAAGGATTTCTGTGAGCGATGACACAGGAAATAATGCTTCCGTAAATCGTTCTCATTTGGTGTTTAGATTAGCACAATTTTACTGGGTATCTTCCATCGGTCAAGCAGGAGACTCCCGGTTCGATGCTTCATTGACCTGAATATAAATAGGGTTATACTCTTAAAAATAATTATTGGGCCAGACGTTTGTTACTATTTATGTAACAAGCCGATGAAAGGAAAGGGATGATAGACGATAACGAAGAGAAGCTGCTGCGCTCCGTTGCATTACAAACCTCCAATACCATTCTTTTGGCGCGCCAGCGGGCCGAGAACGAACTCAAGCAAGCCAAAAAATCGCTGGAGGAAAAGGCGAGACGGCTCGACCACTCTCTCTCAATTCTACGCGCCACCATTGAATCCACCGCTGATGGAATTCTGGTCACTGACCAGGACGGCCTGGTTCTCCGTTTCAACGAGTTGTATCTGCAAATGTGGAAGATTCCTCGCGACATCACAAATTTGAGCGAACACAGGCAATTGCTGAAATTATGCTGCAAATATGCGAAGAACCCCCAGTGGCTTCTCGAAAGGACAGAAGAAATTTACGCATACTGGCCGGCAGATAGTTACGACGTGCTGGAACTCGCCGATGGCAGAGTATTTGAGCAGTTCTCCAAAATTCAGTATATTGAAAATCAGAATATTGGCCGTGTCTGGAGCTTCAGGGACATTACGGCACGCAGGCATACTGAAGAAGCGCTGCGGGAAAGCGGAGAACGGCAGCGTTTCATGGCCGAATCGATGCCCCTTAAAATCTTCACCGCCCGGGCTGACGGCTTGGTGGATTATTTCAACCAGCAATGGAGAGACTACAGCGGGCTTCCCCTTGATCAGGTGGAAGGCTGGGACAAGACAAAACTCGTCCATCCTGATGATGTGGACGAAAACGCCAGGCGGTGGCGCCATTCTCTTGCCACGGGAGAACCGTTCCAGATGGAGATTCGCTTCCGCCAAGCCAACGGGAGCTATCGCTGGCATCTGACTCGGGCGCATGCCAAGCGCGATGTCCAAGGAAAAGTATCGATGTGGGTATGCTCAAGTACCGATATCGATAGCATAAAACAGGCGGACGAAGAAAAAAAACAGCTTCTTGAGAACGAACGGGCAGCGAGAAACGAAGCCGAGCGGGCCAACCGCATCAAGGATGAATTTCTGTCAACGCTGTCTCATGAGCTCAGGACACCGCTTAATGCGATTCTTGGATGGGCGCAGCTTATTTCACAGGGAACGATGAGTCAGGAAGCTATTCAGCGGGGACTGGAGACCATAGAAAGGAACGCGCGTGCCCAGAATAAGCTCATCGACGATCTTCTGGAGATGAGCAGCATCATCTCCGGGAAAATAAGGCTTGACATACAGCAACTGGACCTTGCCCGCATCGTGGAGGCGGCGGTTGAATCGGTGACCCCCGCGGTGGAAGCCAAGAATATTCATCTAATAAAAAAAATCGATCCCGCCGTCGGATTTGTCTCTGGCGATCAACATCGGCTCCAGCAGATAATCTGGAATCTTCTTTCCAATGCGGTCAAATTTACCCCCAAGGGCGGCAATATCGAAGTTATCGTTAACTCGGTGGCATCGCATCTTGAGGTTACGGTAAAAGATTCGGGCATAGGTGTAAGGCCTGAATTCCTGGCATACATTTTTGACCGTTTCCGGCAGGCCGATTCCTCGCTTACCAGGCACTACGGCGGCCTCGGCCTGGGACTTGCCATTGTAAAACAACTTGCGGCACTTCATGGGGGGACGGTTCACGCGGAAAGCGCCGGCGAGGGACTGGGTGCGTCGTTTATCGTGAACCTGCCACTTGCACCCCTTAGCGACAGGGGGATCCGCCGCCGGGCCGCATCGGCGGCCCCGGCGCCCGGCAACCGGCACGTTACGCTCTCCGGCGTGAAGGTTCTGGTGATTGACGATGAGCCGGATTCCCGTGAGCTCATCAACGAAGTACTGACGGAATACGAAGCGGACGTGATTACCGCCGCCAACGCCATCGAAGGGTTGGAGCTCCTCAAAAGCAGAAGGCCGGATGTCATAATAAGCGACATCGGCATGCCGGGAAAGGACGGGTACGAACTCATTCGTGAAGTGAGGAATCTTCCTGCCACTCATGGCGGAAAAACGCCCGCTATTGCCCTTACCGCGTTTGCCCGTTCCGAAGACCGGACCCGGGCAATGATTGCGGGTTATCAGATTCATCTTTCCAAACCTGTCGAATCGCATGAACTGATTGCCACCATCGGAAGTCTGAGCAGATGGAAGCGGAAACCATGACTATTACCATACCCACCGAGCCCATAGGCAGCATCCCGAGACCTCCAGAACTGATTCAGGCGATTACCGGCGACCATATGGACCCGAAGCTGGAGCCGCTCTATGACATTGCGATACAGGATACCATCAAGCGATTTGAGGCGACGGGTTCGCCGGTGATTACCGATGGGGAACAGAGGAAATACCATAATTTTGTCACTTATTGCGTGGATGGGCTTGAAAATACGAAACCCGATGGTTTCACCATTCCTTTCGACGCTGGCCATAGCCGTCGCCTGCCGCAACTGACCTCGGGGCCGTTCCATTACCGTATCTACGCGGACCGCTTTCTGGAAAAGGCTATGCGGCACACGCGCGCTCCGGTCAAGCAGGCCGTTATTTCGCCTTCTGCCCTGAGCCTGATCTATCCCGCCGAAGAGATACCCGGGTACTCGCGTGCGGAATTTATCGACGACCTTCTTCGCGAGCACGAAAGCGAGGTTCGCCGCTGCCTCGACAAGGGCGCGCATAAAGTCCAGATCGACTTCACCGAGGGACGACTGGCATTGAAGCTTGATCCCACTGGGAAGCTCCTCAACAGTTTTATTGATCTGAACAACCTGGCACTCTCGCATTTTACTTGTGAAGAACTTACGCGGATTGGAATCCATACATGCCCTGGCAGCGACCGCGACTCCACCCACAGCGCCGACATCGACTACGCTGAATTGCTACCCAGTCTATTTCAGTTGAAAGCGGGGAATTTTTATATCGCATTGGCTAGCGAACGGGATTACGTGCGGGTACTGAAGATCATCCGCGCCCATATGAAACCGGAGCATCGGATTTTCATCGGCGTTGTCGATCCCATCAATCCACACGTCGAAACCCCCGAACAAATCCGTGACTGTATCCTCGAAATAGCCAAGTACATTCCTCTTGATCAGCTCGGCACCACGGATGATTGTGGCTTCTCGCCTTTTTGCGATGATATTTCCACAAGCCGCGATACCGCGTTCGAGAAGATACGGGCGCGCGTGCTGGGCACCGCCCTCGCGTCGAAAATGCTATTGGGAAGATAGTGGCAAAAAATATTACCGATTGGGAAAGGGCCCGCCACACCAATGGCGCGAGTTTGCCTGCCATCTGGCGCTGATCAATGCTTGGCGGGCCATCGATTCCGCCAATGACCCGATAACGTGGTTCGTCCAATTCTCCGGCAGGAATTTCCTCTCGCTCCGGATCGTCCCGCAGGCTTTCTGACGTATCGGAGCTGATCGCGTGCTTTGCCTTATTGACGAAACTGGGGATTGTATGATGAATCCATACAGCAGATACAGGTTGGATTAGCGCAGCATATCCGACAATAACCGAATGAATCCGCTTCATCATCCACTCAAATTATGCGCCGCTGGATTCTGATTGGAATATCGGCCTGCGTGACCGTCATCATAATCACCGCCGTGGGTGTGGGCGAACTGCTGACGGGTGCAGCCCCCACCTCCGTCGATTCCCTGTCCGGCCCGGTATCATCCGATTTCCCGGTCGAGTCCGTGCAGATTCCTCTCGCTGCCAGTTCCCGTGATGCCGATTCCAGCGTGCATGGCTGGCTGAAGCGAGGTGCGCATGGGGGCGGCATGATATTGCTGGTTCATTCCATCCGCAGCAATCGCGTCGAGATGCTAAGCCGGGCCAAGTTTCTGAATGGGCAGGGATATGGCGTTCTCCTCATCGATCTTCAGGCGCATGGCGAGACACCCGGCGAACGGATCACCTTTGGGGTTCTCGAATCGGAAGATGTGGAAGCTGCCGTCGCTTATCTGCGGGAGAATTTTCCCTCTGAACGGATTGCCGCCATCGGCGTTTCCCTGGGCGCAGCCGCTATCGCGCTGGCAAGCCATCCGCTGAGACTTGACGCCGTGGTGCTCGAATCGCTTCATCCCACGATTGAAGAAGCCGTCGAAAACCGGTTGAAACTCCATCTTGGCGAGTTTGGCCCGATGTTTTCTCCGCTCCTGCTATGGCAGCTATCGTATCGCCTGAACATTTCGCCCGAAGCATTGAATCCCATCACCCGCATAGGCGAGCTTAATACGCCTTTGCTGCTGATTTCGGGCACGGATGATCGCCATACAACAATGGCCGAAACCAAACGGTTGTTTGATGCAGCCCGGCAGCCAAAAGAAATGTGGATAGTGCCGGGAGGCGGTCACTTCAACATGCACGCCTATGCGGGCAAGGAATATGAAGACCGCATTCTGAATTTTCTTGAATCCTATATGCCCGAGGGGGAGAAATAAACCCTATCTGCTCAGGCTTCCCGTAGATTGTTATGCTATGCTTAACTGCGTGAATGTCCCGGCACTACGAGCAATGATGACTTGCTTTTTACGCACCCTATTCCGCCAAAAATCGTATGGAACCTGCATTTTATGGATGCGTATTTGCAATTTTCCCCTCTGGTCCAGGCTTAACCGTATAAGCCCCCCGGCTTCACGAAGTTTTCCGGCATGAAGATATCCCTCGTGCCCCGCGCCGCGCCCAGCGGCTGTATACGCATCTGGGTTGGGATCCTTGCTTCCCAGATGCCCGTGCTCACTTGGTTTGTGGACGGCAACCGGGTTACCGCACATCCGTTGCGGGCGCTTGCAAGTGCTATCCCGGTGGAGCTTCGCGGCGCCTTACCCGCGGATAACTTTACCGGTGTGTTCGAGATCAGCGGTCTCCATCCTGGCACGAACTATAAAGTATCCCTCAGCGCAAGCGCCTCGAATACAACAGCGAGTGCCGAGCTACGCACGAAAACACTGCCCTCCAGCGTCCCCAGACCCCTCGACAGCACGTTCAATGTCCTGCTGGCCTCATGTTTTTACCAGGCTGAAGACAAGACCGGACTGGCGGGCGCGTTCGCGAACCGGCTGAATGGGGCGGCTCGCCCCGATTTGACATTACTGCTGGGCGATCAGGTTTACCTGGATCTGCCTACGCTCGCGAATTTCCCGGATAACAGGTCCGAGCTTGCCCGCAGGTTCGAGGGTGATTATCGGGCCAACTGGCAGGGAGAAGCCGGTTATTCGCAGTTGCTCAGGCTTGCACCCACCGCATCCGCGCCCGACGATCACGAATACTGGAATAATTTCCCGCACCCCAGTCCATTTGTACAAAATAGCTGGACACAATCCGGACGCGCTAACTGGACCGCGGCCGCGGCGGCCTTGTATAAAGCTTTTCAATTCTCCTACGAACCCGACGCCTATCACCATGGAGGGCCGTCCGAACTGGGCGACGCTTCGGTAATCAACGTCGAACCACTCTCTTTCTTTATTACGGATGGAAGATCGAAACGTGATCCGGGCCGAGCTGCGGTACTGTCTGCAAGAGCAAGAGCGCAGCTTGATCACTGGGTTTCCGACACCATAAAAGAGCGGCGAATAGGTGTATTCATCACCGGACAATCGATGCTGGATGTATCGGTGGGAGGATTGAGAGGCGTGGCCGCCGGTTATCACTTGCCGAACTACGGCGATTTCAGTTACATCACGCATGCGCTGGGCCGGCTTGCCGACGCGGGTCTGCCCATCACCCTGATCACTGGGGACGTACACTGGGGGCGAGTAGCGGGAGCGCGGGATACGCGCACGGGGCGAGAGTCGATATTCGAAATTATCTCTTCTCCCACGTCGCTGGTAAGTACGGTGGGAAAAGACCAACTGGTCGCGCTCTGGAGCTCGATCGGCGGGCGGACCGAACCCTGGCCCCGCCACTCCAGCTCGCAAGCTGTGCCCGAATTTCTATGGTTCAGTGATTTTGGTGCACGATTTGTCAGCTCGCGGGTTCATGAACAGCGCGGCAACCATTTTGTACTGCTTTCGTTCACGCGCAGCGGCGCTGGCGTACATTTGCGCACGACTTATTACCCGCTTCACGAAGACTTTAGCCAGCGCAGGCCGCAAGTCGTGCGTGAAATATCACTCATCCCCGCATAAGGAGAACAGATGCCTACGCTATCTTCCAGAGCCAAGTCGATCAACAAGGAGTTCAAGGAGCATAAGAGAGCACGCGAAAAAAACAACATAGACTGGTTGCGGTCCCATTGGCGAAATGACCGGGTGGCGATATTGCTGCTGGGAGGCACGAGTCTGGTCGACTTCCGCCTCAGGGTTGCGCAATCGCATTTTCGCAATGATCTAACGCCTAGCCATTGGTCACATGTGGCCTTGCTGGGACAAAGCGAAGCCAAAGCCCTGGCTACGGCACCCTTGTATGAAATCTCCCTGATGCCGACTGAGGGCTTTGGTTTCCCCCCGGCAAGCAATGGTGTGCAACAAGCGGTTCTCGGCAGATATGCCGATCCGAAAAGCTTCCCCAACATCGCCATTCTTCATCTTCCGGCTTCAGTGACGCCGAAAAAGCTTATGGATGCACTTGAGCGATTTCAGCAACAACGTATCGTGCTTGATGCAGTACAGCTTTTGCTGGCATGGCTGGGATATGCATGGGGCGCGGGCCGCGCGGGAAATCCGCTACTGGATGGAATGGGGATTCCTTCGGCCGCCATGCTTGAAACCTTGACCGGCGCCGAGGGATTCGACCTCACCCCTGGTCTCGAAAGCCGCGCGAGCTGCCCGGAAGCCATCTGGCAATCGGCACGCTGGTGGCATGACTATCACAAGGAAAACAAGGAAGGCGCGATTACCGGCGCTTTCTGTACAACGCATTACCTGCCGTTCTAAAAAAATAGGGTTTCCGGCAGGATGGGTGGATAAAACACAATCCATCATAGGTACGCTCAAACGATCGCATCGGGCAGACGGTCGGATTTAGAGGAAATCGGCTGCAAAAGCGTCCGGCCGGTCCATATTTCCCTTCGATTCTTTAAGTTCGGCAGGCTGTCAGTGCCTGGGCGATATCCTCAATGATATCGTCAATATGTTCTATGCCCACCGATATCCTGACAAGGCCCTCCGATACCCCCGAGGCCCTCAATTCTTCGGGACTCAATTGTCTGTGGGTGGTTGAGGCGGGATGACAAGCAAGTGATTTTGCGTCGCCAATATTAACCAGACGCAGGATCATCTTCAGCGCATCGATGAACTGGCCGCCAGAGGCCGCTCCGCCCCTGATCTCGAAACTCAGTATTCCCGACGCTTTTCCCCTGCTCAGTTTATTACACAGGCCGTGATACCTGCTGCCAGGCAATCCCGCATAATTCACCCGCTCCACTTTTGGATGGCTCTCCAGATACCGTGCGACTTTCAGGGCGTTCTCACAGTGCCGCTCCATCCTCAAACCTAGCGTTTCCAGCCCCTGCAGTATTAAAAATGCGCTATGCGGCGATAACGCCGCGCCGGTATTGCGTAGCGGCACTACCCGGCAGCGGCCGATAAAAGCAGCCTCTTCGAATGCTTCCGTATACACCACGCCGTGATACGAGGGATCGGCTTCGTTCAGCAGGGGAAAGCGCGCTTTGTGCTTTACCCAATCGAATTTTCCTGAATCAACGATCATTCCCCCAACGGTCGTGCCATGCCCCCCGATATATTTAGTCAGTGAGTGCACCACGATATCCGCCCCAAACTTGAAAGGCTGGCAAAGATAGGGCGTGGAAACCGTACTGTCGACAATGAGCGGCACGCCATGCCTATGCGCAATGTCTGCCAGTTTCTCGATATCGACGATATTTCCCGCGGGATTTCCGATGGATTCACAAAATACCGCCCGGGTATGGTTGTCGATGTTCCGCTCGATACCCTCATAGTCATCGTACGACACCATGCGCGATGTGATGCCTTGCCGCGGAAACGTGTGCGCAAACAAATTGTAAGTGCCTCCATAAAGTTGACTGGTACTCACAATATTGTCACCGGTGCCGGCAATGCACTGAATCGCATAGGTGATTGCCGCCATGCCCGAAGCCACGGCCAGCGCACCAACACCCTCCTCCATCTCCGCGATGCGCTTCTCCAGCACCGCATTGGTGGGATTCATGATGCGCGTATAAATATTTCCGTGCACCTTCAAATCAAATAGATCGGCGCCGTGCTGCGTATTATCGAACGTATAGGACGTTGTCTGATAAATGGGTACCGCCGCGGCTCTCGTCGGCGGTTCGGATTGGTATCCGTGGTGCAATGCCAGCGATTCCAGTTTCATACGATCCCCTCCTGTTTAACCATGACGTGGAAACGCCATGAATTCATCATTTTAGACTCGGCCCGGAATCCAGTCCAAACCAACAGCGGCATGCTGTGCAACGCTACAGGAGATCGTGTTGTGGCACTCACCATTTCTCCGCGTAAGGCCGAAGGTCAAGTTCAAATGTCCAGGCTTGTTCGTTTTGCTGAGTAAGGAAGTAGACGGATTCCGCAATCCGGGACGGTTCCATAAAAAAACCGTCAGGCTTGTCGGGCATTAGTTGCCGGGTTCGCTTCAAATTCACGATGCCGTCGAGTATCACATAGGCAACATGGATTTTCTCGGGCCAAAGATACCTTGCCAGCGACTGGACGAGTCCCCGTTGACCGGCCTTTGCAGAGGCAAACGGCACAAAATTGGCTCCACCCTTGATGGATGCAGTCGCACCGATGACGATGATACGGCCGGCTCCCGCGGCACGCATATCCGGGAGCACTGCCTTTACCGCAAAAAATAATCCCCTGCAATTAACTTCCCATGCGGATTCAAACTCCTCCAGCGAAGCGTCGTCAATATTGGCAAAGGCGCCGGCACCCGCGTTATACACCAGAACATCAATCGGACCCAATTCCTCCCGGATTTGAGCAAAGACCCCACGTGCCGCGTCCAGGTCCCGGACATCGTATGCGAACGGCCTGGAACCCTTGATGGATTCCGCGATTTCATTCAATTTCTGTAGATTGCGGGCGCAAAGCGCTACCTGATAGCCATTGGCGGAGAATTTGCTTGCAATCGCGGCACCGTTACCCGGACCTACTCCAATAACCACGCAAACACCTTTATTCATATTAGAAATCCCTGTCAGGTCCTCCGCGGCGCGCGTAGCGGTAAAAAATGGGAATGATCACAAGGCGCACGATAAGTGCGGCAGAAATAGTAGCTTAGTCTACGGCACCACGGAGCGCAATGCGTTGAGCTACCGATTCTACCCCAACCCGCATACTTGTGAATGCACCCCTGCTATCCAGGGACTTATCCGGCGGCTTCTTAAAATGGAGTCAAGAAAGACACCCCGCTAACACCCACCGCCGAGCCATTCCACAGGCGCTGCGCAAACTGTTCGCCGTGCGTTTCACTATCGTCGCCAAACACGCGTGCCACCCTCTTCTTGTGGAAGCTTGATAGTTGCTTCCGGAATGGGATGACAACGGATGCATCGTTTCCATATAGCGCCTCATGCAACGCCGGCAACGCGTGCCAGGGCGTGGTGGGCCTGGCGTGATGCGCATTGTGATAGCCGAAATTGAGGGTAAGGAGATTCAGCCACGGATGCTTCACCGAAATCGGGTTGCTGAACGTATGGGATTGTTCATAGTTCCGATCGCCTCTATGCTTTATCAACTCCGTCTTGTCCGCATGTGCCAGTACGACGACGCCATAGTTGTGCTGGAGCGCATCCATGAAGCGCAACACGGTTATCAGAATGATGTAAGCCAGCAAATAGCACACATAGGCCAGCGGCGAATAGAGAAATAGCGCCAGAAGCAGACTGAAGCGGATCACGGCAACCCGCGTTACACGCAGCCGTTGATCCATTTTTTCCTTGAAAAGAAATGGAGCGAGAATAAGCACGCCATGCATGATCAACTCTACGGCGGGCACATAAAGCCACTCCAGCACTTCCACAGTTTTGCGCTGAAGCGGATGCTTTGCGAGATAACCCCGGTAATCGAGTGTCGTCACATCCACGCCATCCACATGGTGATGCATATGGGTGGCGCGCAGATCCCCATAATTGCCGTAACAGCCGCCCGTAAGCCAGTTTAATGCCTCCCCCATCATGGCATTGTGACGCGGCGATTTGAATAGGGCATTGTGTCCGCAGTCGTGGATCAAATAAGCGGCGATCACCATGCCATGCGCCATGGCGAGCGTGCCACCGATCATGAGGACCGGATTCAGGGACAGAATGAGCGCGGCTCCGCCAAAATAGGCCAGATGGCAGTAAAACAGCGCTAAAACGTTCGGCAGCAGACTGTCTTGATAGCGAAACCAGGTTTTCTCGATACTGTTAATCATGGCATAACTCCTTTGAGAGCGTACTCCGGCAATCCCGCGGATATCCGCGGTGCTCCTCCCTTAATATTGCAATTATACATGTAAAATTACATGTAAAAAAGAGATATAATGTTTTTTGGTGATAACCCAGGATTTTGCGAAGGCAGGATGAAGAATGAGCAAACCCGATAGACCCGCAAATGCGAGACGCCGTGAGTTTATTCAGTTACTTAACAACACGGATCAATACTGGATGGATGTTTTAGGAGACAAGCTCTTCCACGACTTGAACTACTACGATCTTTTTACGCAAATGTGGCTACAGTTGGACGGAACGACACGCGATACTTTTTATAAATCCGAGCTGCATCAGCTCATGCCAAACATCAGTCAACGCACCGCCATCAAATATATCCAGATTGCAATCGATCATGGCCTGCTTATCGAACACATAGATCCGGAAGACCTCCGCTCCAAACAGATAACCATGTCCGCGGGTCTCAAGCAAAAAATCGAACTTTTTCTGGATTATTCCATTTCAGTATTCGAAGTATTTCCCTTGCCGGTTTCCCGGCGGAACAGCTCGTGAAATAGGCGGCAGTCATATGCCTCAGCTCAGAAGCCGGATCGCTGGGTTAACGCAGTACCCCGGCAGGCGCTCATGACATGATTTACACGTAGGTATACCCAAGCGCGGCAATATCGCGCGTGGCTGCCTCATCCTCCACCCATGGATCCATAATTGCCGCGGCACCGGCAAGACTGGGATTTTGACCGGGATTCGCCACTTGCCACTCCGCCCAGATCCGGTCTATCTCCGCATGGTGCATCCAGAATACCGGGTCGGTGGGCGCGGTTGGTATGCCTCCCATCGATCCACCGACCCAAACATGTCCCGAGTTATGAATGCCCTCGAGCGCGGACGCAAACGGATTGAAGGTGCCATTGCCCGTTACCGCCGTTACGTCCGCCGTAGTTGGCAAGGTCGCGAATGCACCGATGTTGCGTGTTACCGTATGTGGTCCGCTCATCAGATTCACAGTCGGGGTAAAACCGACTAGCCATGATGGGAATGATTGATCTTCGCTCGATTTCCAGTATGGAATGCACACGGTCGGATCCACCATTTTCAGCAATTCCTCCATGCGTATCAGGTAGATCCGGTGCCACGGCAGAAATCGGGGATTCGAATGCATCTGATGAATGGCGTTCGAATGGATGTCCACCAGGGGACCCAAAGCATTTACCGCATTTATCTGGGTAAAGGCATTCAGGAACCGGTTCTGTTGATCAGTGGTCAGCGTGCGCTGATTCCTGCGGGTACAGAGGCCGTTCCCGTTGTCTCCGCCCTCGTCACATGGCATCGGCGGCTTATAGTCCTCCTTGCGCGGCTTGAAACATATATGTTCATAGGGGTGCGGGACATAGCGTGGCGGCTCCTTGGACGCATAATCCCCGTAGATGCGCGGGTCAGGATAGCGGGGATTATCCGGCGCAGCCGTATGGTCATGCTCATGACCGCCATCGCCTTCATAATCCGGGTTGTGATAAGGCTCTTCGTGCTTACATGTTGTCATGGTGGTTCTCCTTGATGTGATAACTGGACAGGAAGAAAAAAGCCGGCTTGAGGCCATCCTTGAGGCTGTTCGAGGCATCCCCAAGGTTAATCCTGGTTTCAGCTTAGTACCTGGGAAGACATTGTCAAGAAAATGGGGAACGGCAAATCGGCGGCCATCCCGCCACCAGGAAATCGCCATAGAGCCACTGCGGGCAGAGTGCCGTGGAATCCCATAATCTGGCACCACGTAATGCCCCTGTATTGTTTCTCGGCTGCTTTCAGGCGCCCTTCGCAAGGCCTCTTAACTTGATTTCCTGAAGATCTTTCCTATACTTGTATCTGCATGCCAATTCATGCAAATGTCATTTCATTCCAGAAGGAGATAGTCATGGCAAAGGGAAGGAAATCAGAAAACGTCACTACGCTGGTTTTGGGTGAGGAAAACATACTGACGACCAAGGCGGTGGGTGAGGAAGTGCCGATGACCACCCTCGCGATAGGCGAAGAAGACAAGAGCTTAAAGGAAAAGGATCAATTTACGACCTTGGCCCTGGGTGAAGAAAATCCGGTCACCAAACCCAAGGGAACCAAAGACAGACCGTTGCCGACAACGAAACCAAAAGGTGAAGAGGGGCCAACAGCCACGACACTCGCGCTAGGTGAGGAGGGTCCCACCACTCTTCTTAAAGGCGAGGAGAATCCGACTACCAAGGCGAAAGGCGAAGAAGGCCCGCAGACGACATTCGCCCTCGGTGAGGAAGGACCATCCACGCTCTTGAAAGGAGAAGAGAGTCCGTCAACCGGTGAAAAAGGTGAAGAAATCCCCGCCCCCACTACCAATCTAAAAGGTGAGGAAGGTCTTACGACACTCGTCGTTGGAGAAGAAGGCAAGAGCTCCAAAGGAGGTCCTGGTGGGGGCAATCCGTTCGGCGAATTCTGATGCTGCTTGTTTCAGGCGGAGAACATGACCCCAATATCGCGCATCTGCTCAAGATTGCCCACAAGCGCAAGATAGCCGTCTCCACAATCCTGTTTGGCCCCACTGAGCATCCCTCGATACATTGGGATATTCAGGCCAACCAATTGCTGCTTGCCGGCGTGCGGCTTGAGCCGGATGCGGCATTTCTACGCTATGACGTGTTCAATCACATGGCGGATGCTCGCGAGCAAACCGCCTTTCGCGCACATGCCTGGTACGCCGCAATTGCAGGCTGGATTGCCTCGCGGGCCGATATCCGCACCTTCAACAGGGATGGGGAACCCAATGTCCTGAAACCTGCCATTCTACGCATGGCATTGGAGTCAGGGATGGACATCCCGCATTCGCTGATATCGAATGACATTAGGAGAATCAATAAAGGCGCAGGCGGCGACTTCGGGAAGTGGATCGCCAAGCCGGTTTGCGGGGGTGAATACACGCAGGTATTGGGCGATTTGGTAGGGAAAGTAGCCCAGCACGGCGGTGCGGCGGCGGCGCCCGCCATTATCCAGGAGCGCCTGATCTCGCCCGATGTGCGAATATTTCGCGTGGGTAACGAATTTCTGGCATTCGCCATCAAATCGAAAGAAATTGATTACCGGGTGGACGGCGCCTGTAAATTATCCGTGATCTCAAGCTTGCCGAAACCACTGACCCGGCAATTGAAACGATTAACCGATCGAATCGGTCTTGACTTCGCGGCGGCGGACTATAAAACGTGTGCCGATACCGGTACACTGAAATTTCTTGAGGTGAATACCGCACCCATGTTTGTCGCGTTCGATCACGCGGGAAAAGGCGCCATCACCAATGCCATACTGCATTTTCTCCTCCCGGCGTGAAGCATTATCATCCTGAATCCGCAGGTAAACAGGGTGGAATGCGCGGGACTTGGGCACAGGGCGGGCGCCATAACGAGCCCAGCGGCAAGCCCAGTAGTCAACCGCAGGATTCAGGATTCACAGGTCCTTCCTGGCGCTCTATCCCTCGACGCCATCCAGCCTCCCAATGGATTATCCGGTTGAATTCATAAGCTGTAGTACATATCGAATTCCACCGGATGAGTCGTCATGCGAAAGCGCGTGACTTCCTCCATCTTGAGTTCGATATAGGCATCGATCATATCATTCGAAAACACGCCGCCGCGAGTGAGAAAACTGCGATCCTTGTCCAGATTGTCCAGCGCCTCATCCAGCGAAGCGCAGGACTTCGGAATCTGGGCTGCTTCTTCAGGAGGAAGATCATAAAGATTCTTGTCCATGGGATCACCGGGATGAATCTTGTTCTGGATGCCATCCAGCCCGGCCATCATTAACGCCGTGAAAGCGAAATAGGGATTGGCGGTCGGATCGGGAAAGCGCACTTCGATGCGCCGTCCTTTGGGGCTGCTGACATAGGGGATGCGTACGGCGGCGGAGCGGTTGCGGGCCGAGTAGGCAAGATTGATCGGTGCCTCAAAACCCGGCACCAGGCGCTTGTAGGAATTAGTGCCCGGATTGGTGATGGCGTTCAAGGCCTTGGCATGTTTGATGATGCCGCCGATGTAAAACAAGGCCAGCTCCGAAAGCCCGGCATAGCCATTTCCCGAAAACAGATTCTGGCCGGCTTTCCAGATCGATTGATGCACATGCATGCCCGAACCGTTATCGCCGACAATGGGCTTGGGCATGAAGGTCGCCGTTTTACCGTAAGAGTGGGCCACGTTGTGCACCACATATTTGAATAGCTGGGTCCAATCCGCGCGCTTCACCAGGCTGCTGTATTTGGTACCGATTTCGCACTGCCCGGCA
>NZ_JXQM01000190.1 GCF_000832065.1 Nitrosospira sp. NpAV
AAAAGCCCTCTTCAGGAAGCCTGGCCAGAAGCCCTGCTGGCTAAAGCTGCGCGCATCAAGCTTGTTGCCCTGGATGTTGATGGCATCATGAGCGATGGCAAGATCTACTTCAGCGCCAAAGGCGATGAACTGAAAGGCTTCAACATTCTGGACGGCCTGGGCCTGAAGCAGATTATGGCCGCAGGCATTACGATAGCCGTGATCACTGGCCGCAGTTCACCACTGACTGAAAAACGCATGGGAGACCTGGGGATTCCCCA
>NZ_JXQM01000191.1 GCF_000832065.1 Nitrosospira sp. NpAV
ATACGTTGCCCTTCAGCAGTTTCATCAATCTGTTTAACAGCTGCATGTTCCGATATAATAGTCGGTATAATTTTCTCTTTACCGGGCACACTGCTTTTACCTATACTCTTCAAACTCGAATTCCTGTAAATCTGTTTTTTCACCATGAAGCAATTGCGTGGTCTATCAAGAAATCATATACCCGGAGTTTCGTTTTCATACGCTGGATGAACCCAGTTTCCGGATGGTTAATGTCGCTCACCATTTTAAAAAGTAGCGATGATAATTAATTTGCGCGCTCGAAACATACATAGATTCAAGTTCCTGATCCAATACCCAACCATACAAGGTATGTTCTCTGCCGGCCCTGTGTCTCACTCATTTTTGACCCGGCCAGCCGGGGATCAAAATGCCGAGTGACAGTTATCGATTGAT
>NZ_JXQM01000192.1 GCF_000832065.1 Nitrosospira sp. NpAV
GGAAGATTGCCATACGAAACACTGAGACCAGATCCTGTGTTAAGGAACCTTCTGCTTGCCATGCCACAGCGGAAAATAATCTTCACGAATGCTGATAAGGCACATGCGCTACAAGTTCTGAAAAGGTTGGCCTTGGAAGATTGTTTTGAAGGCATCATATGCTTTGAAACACTTAACCACCCTCCGCTGCAACCACCTGCTTTGAAGTCACCAATTCTATGTAAACCCTCGCTGGAAGCTTTCGAAGCTGCTATTCGGG
>NZ_JXQM01000193.1 GCF_000832065.1 Nitrosospira sp. NpAV
CTTTACAAAGAGACGATGTTGAACTCGTCGCTGTTAACGATCCTTTTATCACTACTGATTACATGACATATATGTTCAAGTACGACAGTGTTCACGGGCAATGGAAGCATCATGAACTCAAAGTCAAGGATTTGAAGACCCTTCTGTTTGGCGAGAAGCCAGTCACTGTTTTCGGTATTAGGAACCCAGAGGAGATTCCATGGGGCGAGACCGGAGCTGAATACATTGTTGAATCAACTGGAG
>NZ_JXQM01000194.1 GCF_000832065.1 Nitrosospira sp. NpAV
GGCCATTGTTGCAATAAATTTAGTTAATATATGTATATGTGTGTGTGATTTGACTGACCAAGATGGATTAAAAAAATATTATGTGTCTCAAAAGAGAAGTTGAATATATGTGTGTGATTAGTGATGGATTTGTTCCCACTCCTAATATTTTCATTATGTAATTATCACAATATTGAAGAAAATGTTTACCTCCACCCAAGATAGTATCGC
>NZ_JXQM01000195.1 GCF_000832065.1 Nitrosospira sp. NpAV
ATACTGGGTCTGTTACAGCAATCACCAAGGCAATATTTGCAACATCCCGCACACCCACAGAATGACCACCATTCCATAGAAGAAATTGAACGCATGATCCAGCAGCGACTACAGCCGCGCAAGGAGAAAAACTTTGCGCAGGCTGATGCACTGCGTCAGCAACTGGACGAAGCCGGCATTATTCTGGAAAACGGTCCGCAAGGAACAACCTGGCGACGACAATAACGCAGAATTTCATCAAGGTATTTGCCAGATATAAAGTGCGGCACCACTAAAATCATCCAGCTGGATACACCGATCAGGCATGACGCCTGGAACAGTAAAGGTGTTACTGATGAAAAGGCTACCCGGACGCATTTCCTGGCATACTTTCTCCCATAAACGAGGCATGGGCACAGGGGAAAGATAGGCATATACTACATCGTATCCAGACAGATCATACCGCCAGATGCTTTCCCATTGAAACCGGCAATCCTGCCCGGATAGCATTGCTCTCAACTTACTGATCCAGCAGGGCAACATGGCGGTCTCAATGCCGTGATAGCTGCCATGCGGCAACATCCGCGCCAATTTGCATACCAGCCCGCCACACC
>NZ_JXQM01000196.1 GCF_000832065.1 Nitrosospira sp. NpAV
CACCAACTACAGTAGCTGGAGAGCGTATTCCAAGAAATGGGACTATGTCTACCTGCAACCAGTTTTCAACGGCTGATCCCACCACTGCACCAGCAACAAGCCCCCCTATAGTTATTAATGTAGCCTTACCTAACTTCAAGTTCCTTCTGGTCATGAAATACAAGGAAGCTCCGAAGCTACTTGCTAAGATAAGCCCAACAACATCAGGTCCAGCATAAGGAATTGCAGAGGATGTAGAAGTTTCATTCACATAAGTCAGGACCATAAGAGCTCCAAGATCGGAAGAGCA
>NZ_JXQM01000197.1 GCF_000832065.1 Nitrosospira sp. NpAV
ATGCGATTGCCCCGGGGCGGATCGAGACGCCGATGGTGCTTGCGGTGGATGCCGCCATCAACGATGAGCAGGTTCGCCTAACTCCGCTCGGTCGCCTGGGCAAGCCGGATGAAGTCGCGGACCTGGCGCTGTATCTGACCTCGGACGAGTCGAGTTTCGTCACGGGGCAGACCATCGATGTCGCAGGTGGGCTTTACATGACGTAATGCCGCCTTAGATCGGAAGA
>NZ_JXQM01000022.1 GCF_000832065.1 Nitrosospira sp. NpAV
CAGGCGTATGAATACGGACATGCCTATTCCGACCTCAACCTCAAGCTGACGACCGGCGCCTATGGTGCGTCGTTTTTCATGCTGACCGGTTTTCACGGCTTCCATGTGACACTGGGCTCCATCATGCTGCTGGTGATATGGTTTCGGGTCATGGCGGGCCACTTCACGCCCGAGAATCACTTTGGCTTTGAAGGGGTCGCCTGGTACTGGCACTTTGTGGACGTGGTCTGGCTGGGACTGTTTATCTTTGTCTACTGGTTGATATAAGGTAGCTGTCCGGACTTGAGGAATCGAGCTTTGCGGCCGTCCTTAAGTCCGGCGAATCACTGCAGCGGTATGAAGCCTAGATAAGTACCCGTCATCAGCAAGGCAAAGAGGAACATTGACAAACCAATGCGAAAGGTCAGGGACCTGACAGTGCGCGTACCCTGTCCCTTGTCCTTGACCAGGTAATACAAAGCGGATGCCAAGCTGGTGAGTATGAAGAACAGAAATAGTGCGACGACGATTTTCAAGGCTAATTCCGGTTGTTGTAGGATTCAGGAACAAGTTTAGCCGAGTTCCACACACTATCCAATGACTATTTCAGGCTGGCGGTTCACGCCGCGATTATGGTCAACAGTGACTGCGATGGTTGTTATAGTAATTATGTTGCAACTTGGTAACTGGCAACTCTCCCGAGCTCGGGAAAAGGAATCAAGGCAGGAGCAGCTGGATTTGCGCTCCCGGCAACCGGCAGTAGCGTTGCCTGCAGTACCTGTCAAGTTTGAGGACATGCAATACCGGCATATAGAGGCTAGTGGCGTTTATGTACCGGAACATACGATTTACCTAGATAATAAGATATATCAGGGAGTTGCAGGTTACCACATTATTACCCCCCTGAGGATCGGCGCAAGTTCCATGCATGTTCTGGTAAATCGTGGCTGGGTAGCCGCGGACCGCGACCGTAGCAAGTTACCGCAGGTATCCACACCTGAGGGTCCGGTAGCGGTTTCAGGGGTAGCAGCATCCGCAACACAGAAAACGCTTGAGCTTTCCGATGAATTGGTATCCGGCCAGGTATGGGAAAATCTCGATCTGGAACGCTACCGCACAGTCACGGGGTTAACACTGCAGCCCGTGATGATATTGCAGCAGGATGATATAAAGGACGGCCTAGCGCGTCAGTGGACCCGGCCGGACTCGGGTGCGAGCAGGAACCTCGGTTATGCGTTTCAATGGTTCGCGATGGCATTCGCCGTATCGATTATTTATTTGGTGTTAAGTGTCAAACGAGAGCGCTCCGAAAGCAAATAGAACAAATAGGCGTACGCTGATCTTGTTGGTGATACTGATGGCTGCGCCGATTATTGCTTCTTATACGCTTTACTTTTGGGAGGTGAAACCTGAGAGCATTAACTATGGTGAATTGCTCGAAGTAAAACCCCTGGCGGGGGATGGTTTGAATCAATCCAACAATACCATTTTCCGCATGCGTGACCTACGCGGGAAATGGGCGCTGATATCAGTAGATTCAGGAAAATGCGATGAGTATTGCCGGAAAAAACTCTACTACATGCGCCAGGTCCGACTGATCCAGAATACCGAAAAAAACCGCATAGAGCGGGTATGGTTAATAGACGATCCGGAAATACCGGCGCCTGAAATTGCGAGCGAATTTGAAGGCACATGGTTGGTTAATGCGAAAAATAGCGAAATACTCACCCAAATTCCGGCGAAAGCATCGCGGCATGATCACATATACCTCATAGATCCCATTGGAAATTTGATGATGCGTTTTCCCAAAAATCCGGATCCTGCACTCATGGCTAAAGATATCAAACGGCTGCTCAAGGTGTCTCAACTGGAACACGCGATGGGGACGGATTCAAAGCATTAAGGCATACCAAGGCTTCAGCTCCATCCGGGAGGTAACGCATTGAGCAATAGATTACAACCGCAAGTAATTTGGTTTTCGTCAGATAGAGCAGGCGGATGTACCTGCGACAGATGAATTAGGAGATAACAATTATGGCTACTACACTGGCTTGGCAACAAACCGCTTCGCGTCTGCAGGAATTTTACCGGCTAACCAAACCGAGGGTCGTGTCACTCATCGTTTTTACCGCGTTCATCGGCATGTTTCTCTCGGTCCCTGGCGCGGTTCCATTAAACGCGCTGATATTCGGTACGCTGGGAATTGCGCTCGTGGCAGGTGCGGCGGCGGCGGTAAACTGCCTGGTGGAACAAAAGCTCGATGCCGTCATGGCACGCACACGTGCCAGGCCGTTACCGCGGGGAAAGGTAACTTCTCCGGAAACCTTATTTTTTCTGGCACTCGTCGGCGGGGCGGGATTGCTGATTCTTCATGAACTGGTAAATCCCTTGACCATGTGGCTTACACTTGGCACATTTGTCGGTTACGCCATCATCTATACCGTCATATTGAAACCAATGACACCGCAGAATATCGTCATTGGCGGTGCTTCCGGTGCGATGCCGCCTGTGCTGGGTTGGGCGGCGGTGACGGGTGAAGTGACTGCCGATGCGCTGCTCCTGTTTCTCATCATCTTCGCATGGACACCTCCCCATTTCTGGGCGCTGGCGCTTTACCGCAAGCTGGAATACGCCAAAGTAGGAATGCCGATGTTGCCGGTAACCCATGGCGACAAATTTACGCGCCTGCATGTTCTCTTGTACACGCTGATACTGATTGGCGTGACGCTCATGCCCTACGCCACGCAAATGAGCGGACTCATCTATCTAATCGGCGCAGGAGTATTGGATGCGGTATTTCTATACTATGCGGTAAAGATCTATCTTGACTATAGCGATCAGCTTGCGCGGAGAACCTTTCGCTACTCGATACTTTATCTGACGGCATTGTTCGCCGTGTTGCTGGTAGATCATTACATCCGATTCTGAAACTATTTGCATGAGGTCTCGTACCTTCTATGCGATCATAATATGGTCGGCGGTCCTTGCGATGGCCGCTTGCGGGAATACCGCAAAGCCAACTTTCCTGGCAACGGATGTCACAGGGGCCGAATTCGGTAGGGATTTCAAACTCGCCGACCATAAGGGTACATCCAGAACTCTCGCTGATTTCAAGGGTAAAGCGGTAGTTCTCTTTTTTGGATATACACACTGTCCCGACATATGTCCCGCCACCATGGGAGAAATTGCCGCCGCCCTGCAGAAGTTGGGTAAAGACGCGGCGCGTGTGCAGGTGTTATTCGTTACCGTTGATCCGGAACGCGATACCCCAGAGCGGTTGGCGCAATATTTATCGGCATTCAGTCCGGCATTCCTGGGACTTCATGGCGATCCGCAAACAACCAAAGATATCGCCGGCGAATTTAAGGTTGTTTATCAGAAACAGATGGGAGATCAACCGGATCACCACACCATGGATCATTCTTCCGGGACCTATATTTTTGATCCGAAAGGAAAACTCAGGTTGTACGTGAGTAACGGCGCGGGCCGCGATGTTTTTGCCCATGACATCACGGAACTATTGAGAACGTCCGCGTAGCGTGCCTGCGTTATGCGGGAGACGCAGGTTCAAAGCGCTTATTTGCATTGTTCCAGAGTGATATGTGATACGTCTTTACCCGGGAAATAATTTTCCCGGGTTAAGAATATTGCGTGGATCAAATACCCGCTTGATATCTTTCATCAGTACCAGTGTTGTCGAGTCGATCTCCTTGCTCACATATGCGCGTTTTTCGCTACCCACTCCATGCTCGCCCGATAATGTGCCATTGAGCCTGATTACCAGATCGAACATCTCATTCAGACATTTTTCCGCCCGGCTCATTTCATCCCCTGCGTCAGGATTTACCAGCAGATTGACATGGATATTGCCGTTGCCGGCATGACCAAAATTGACGTTGGCAATTCCGTACCTGCTGGTTAACTGCGCCAGCTCTTCCAGAAATTCCGGTAATGCCGAAACGGGAACTACAATATCTTCATTAATTTTCTTTGGTGCAATATCGCGCAACAGCGGGGATAGCGTCTTACGCGCCAACCACAAAGTAGCGGCGTCCGCAACTTCCTCCACAAGAATCAGTCCCGTATTGCGGCAGGCTTCGCGGATGGACGCGCTTAATGCCGAAATATAACGAGAAGGTCCATCTACCTCAATCATCAGCATGGCACCGGTATCCGCAGGTACCATGTCGGGAAAGCGTCCGCGTATTAGATTAAGCGCGCCTGCATCCAGGAACTCCAGCGCACTAGGGGTTTCGGGAAGTGCCATAATCCTGACGATGGCTGAAGCGCAGCTTCTGGCATCGCGATAATGCGCGGTAAGCCCGCTACGGGCCTGAGGAAGCGGGGTAAGTTTGAGAGTCGCCTCCGTGATGACAGCCAGCGTGCCCTCGGAACCGACCAGAAGCCGCGTTAAATCGTAGCCTACGACACCTTTAGTGGTATAGCATCCGGTTTTAATAAATTTCCCCGCTCCCGTCACCGCCCTCAGCCCCAGCACATGGTCCCGAGTCGTTCCATACTTCACCGCATGGGGACCCCCTGCGGAGGTAGCAAGATTCCCGCCTATGCTCGAATAGGCGGCACTGGACGGATCGGGAGGCCAAAAAAAACCATGGGGCTTAGCCGCCTCCTGTATTGATTGATTGAGAACGCCCGGCTCGGCGACAATCACCCGATTTGCCGGATCCACCGAAATAACACGCAGCATGCGTTCCAGCGACAATGCCACCCCACCTTGTTCGGGAAGGCTTCCTCCTGACGTACCTGTGCCGCGCCCGCGTGGAGTGAGGGGGACGCAGTGATCGTTGCAAAGCGCTACGATGGCTTGAACTTCCTCTGCTGTCACCGGGAAAGCAACCGCCGCAGGCGGAAATATCTTTCGGCTATTGTCGTAGGCGTAGGTATAACAGTCTACCGGATCCGTAAGCAGCCGATCGGATGGCAGAAGATTCCGGAGCTGAACAATGAAGTCAACGGGAAGCATTCTTAGAAAACAGCTAAACGGCGCCGCCGGTAGCCAACGATTTAATGATAAAAATAGCGGGGTCAACCTTGGTATTCAAAAACTTTCACCACCTTTTTTACGCCACTGGTCGAACTCGCAACTTCCACCGCGCTCTCGGCCTCCTTGCGGCTTACCATGCCCAGAAGGAACACGACACCGTTTTCCGTAACGACTTTTACATGATTAACCTGGAATTTCCCGGCGTCGATAAAGCGTCCTTTAACTTTAGACGTAATCAATGCATCATTACTGCGAGACATGAATGAGCTTATCCCGGCTACGGCTATTTCGTTAGTCACGTTGCGTACATTTTCGACACCCGTGACCAGATCTCCAATTTCCTTTTTTATATTTTCAGACGGAACTTCTCCCGTGAGCAGCACGTTGCGATTAAAGCTTGTCACATTCACGTGAACATTACTCCCAAATTTCTCACTGATGCGCCGCCCACCTTTTATTTCGATGCCCTCGTCTTCGACAAAAATACCTCCAGTACGCCGATCCTGAGATACTGCTACACCTGTTCCAACACCGGATACCACACCGGCCGCGATCAACGCGGCACACCCGGGCAGAAACGGAAACAGCAACGCCAGCAAAAACAGCCATCCTCCACCCAAACTTCTCATCAATACTCTCCTATGTAAAAAACATCTGCCATATTCTCCAGCCGCATCAAGCGGTCTATCGAGGGTTACCGAAAAAAGTACCAGGATGGTAATGTCCCCGACCCGATAATAAAGTTACTCATCAAAGGCATTTTTTATCCACTCTATCTTTCCACCGTTGGAGCCCGACAGCAACACCGCATCAAAACGACAAGGAGGTACCGCCTTTAAGCCGGCAAGATAATGTTGCGCTGTACGTAACAGCTTCGCCTGTTTGAGCGACGTAATGCTAGCCGCCGCCCCACCAAAAACTAAACTCGTACGCAACCGTACTTCGACAAAAACCAGCACTTCCCCATCTCTCATGATGAGATCAATCTCACCAAAGCGGCACCGGTAATTCCGCTCAAGTAATCTAAGGCGCTGATGCAAGAGAAATGTCTCAGCGCACCGTTCGGCTTCGCCGCCCTTCATATCCACATGCCCGCATAATCCCGGCTCATCAAGGTGATAAGCGTATCGCCCTCTTGGCTCTTGCAGCTTCGCATAATGTAAATATAAGGTAGTACGATAGCATAGACTGAGAACATTAAGGGCTTTCGCCATAACCCTCCGCGATAACCAATATTATATTTCACAATGCCCCACAATTCGATCATGGCGCTTTATCGCTAATTTCTTGGATCACCGGTACCCGGGAACTCAGAGGCAGTAACCGAGACCTGCTGTTCATTCCAGAAAAGTTCATGGCGTTTATCTCGTCCGCGTACGCATACCTGTCGTAAAATCAATTCCGTTCAATTAAAAAGCTGGCAAGTTGCCTTATAGCACGCCCATTCATGAAGACAATCCAACTAGCATGAATCCCATCAATACAATATCCGGCGGCACACTCTATATCGTTGCCACCCCCATAGGAAACCTGCGCGACATTAGTTTGCGGGCGTTGGACGTACTCTCTGCGGTGGATATCATCGCTGCCGAGGATACCCGTACGACTGCGCCCCTGTTGACGCATTATTCGATCGCCAAGAAGATAATGGCATTGCATCAGCACAACGAGCGCGCTATGGCGACAAAGGTCATAAATTTGCTCGCGCAGGGAAAATCCATCGCTCTCGTCACCGATGCCGGAACGCCGGGAATTTCCGACCCCGGTGGAGCCCTAGTGAGGCTGGTGCGGGATCAGGGTCATAAGGTTATTCCGATTCCGGGGGCCAATGCGGCAATTTGTGCCTTGTCCGCCTCAGGGATCGATACGCCTCATTTTTTATTTTATGGGTTTCTCCCTGCTAGTTCGGGGCATCGCAAACGCGAACTGGAGGCCTTGAAATCGCAGCCGAGCACGCTGGTATTTTACGAAGCCCCCCATCGCATAGTTGAGTGCGTGGCCGATCTGGCCGACGTGCTGGGCATGCATCGCCAAATCACCATTGCCAGAGAATTGACCAAAGTGTTCGAGACTTTCCACAGCTGTGTCTTGCGCGATGCCTGCGCGTGGCTGCAAGCCGAGCCTAACCGTCAGAAGGGCGAGTTCGTGCTGTTACTCTCTGGCGCTGAAGAAGATAAAGGGGAGGTCAGCGACTGGGCACGACGTACACTGACGCTTCTCCTGGAAGATCTGCCGCTGAAACAGGCTGTCAAACTCGCTGCGGCGATAACCGGCGAAAGTAAAAATACGCTGTATGCGTTGGCCTTGGCGCTAAAAGGGTGAGACAAAATAATGGCACATAGTAAGATAACTGTCATTCGCGGGGACTAAAATGCAAAATACACAATCAATAGAAGCCCACAGTCCCCTATCTTTGATCCCCCGGGGGTCTTCGGTTATAATCGTTGTGTCGCACGGTTGCAGCTTAACTCGTTCTTGCGAACGTGGGTAGTCCCCACTGACATCTAACTATTTGGAGATATCGACTATGAAAACACCCGCTACCTTTTATCATGCTGGTTGTCCTGTATGTGTCGAGGCCGAGCGTCAGATTGCTGACGCCTTGGATCCCGCCCGCTACGATGTGGAACTTGTGCATCTCGGTGAGCACGCGGATCGCATTGCAGCTGCTGAAGCGGCTGGCGTGAAGTCAGTGCCCGCAATCGTCATCAACGGCGCACCTTTCCACATCAACTTCGGCGCCCCGCTTTCAGCGTTGAAGTCTTAATTCCAGCGGACGGCGGGCGGATGCCCGCCATTTCCGGAAGCATTATTTCCTGTCATTCACAATGAATCCAGCTGTCAGGGTTCCCAACCGGCACTCAATATTGGCAAGTCTCCTTTAGAGCGGGCTCATTCGTTGCCAAGACGATTTTACGTGGCACTCCACCCGAGCAAATCCAAGCATTATTCCCTATAGCGCAGTCAATCCTTGCATGCGAATGCGCGAGCGGTTCCGATTTGGCACTTAGAAGCCACATGATCTTAAATCCGTTGACCGCCATTTAATGGATCAGTGTTATGATTAATAATAATATTCCGCATTATTTAGTGCTCACCTTTGGGTGGGGCCGTTACAGCGCGAATGGCAAAGTTTTGATGGCACATGGTTGCGTTGTTCACAATGCCCTGGAATAGAGCGATTATTCCGTTTCTTGGTACCTTGTCCCACCCTAAACACCGCGCACTTCACCCCGATAAACTATCGGATTCAGGATGATTTTATAAGGAGAGCAGATATGGAGCTCATTCTATGGCGTCACGCCGAAGCGGAAGAGGGTATACCCGATAGCGCGCGGGAACTCACGGACAAGGGATCAAAACAAGCGCGCGTTATGGCTGAATGGCTTAAGTCAAAGTTACCGAAGAATACCCGTATCATAGTCAGTCCTACCAAGCGTACCCAGCAGACTGCGGCTGCGCTTGACGACAACTTCGAAACCGTCAGGACAATTGGGCCGGGTGTCTCCGCGAAAGCCATTCTTGCCGCCGCAGGTTGGCCAGATGCCAAAGGCGCGGTAGTGGTAGTGGGCCATCAGCCTACTCTCGGAGAAGTCGCGGCCTTCCTTATGTCAGGCGAGCCTGTGGCGTATAACATCCGGAAAGGTGCAGTATGGTGGTTTAGCAACAAGAAGAAGGGAGATGTGGCCGAAGTGGTCTTGCACACCAGCATTTCTCCGGATATGTTGTAGTTTTGTTCGCAGTGGCTTTCACGCTGTGCACTGGTGCATCCCTTTCACCGTTTCTTCACCAGACTGATCGACATCCAACGATCCCATGCGCCGTAATGGTTGCGGATTGGGCCGAGCGGCAATGCGAGCAGGATCAATAATACGCCGGCAACAACGCTCGCTGCTCCCGCCAGGCCGGAATATCCTGTCAATAACCAGGGTGCCGCAATCAGCCATGCGCCGAATAAAATGTTGACAAAGCGCAGCGGCTGCGCCACCTCGCCCATCGCTATAATCGAGAAGGTAACCACCAGCGCACCGGTCACATGATCGCTGTCGGCGGCCGCGCCTTCGGTATCGAAAATTACGCGCGTGAACATCAGTGCAATGCCAATAACAACACTGACCCACATAGTCCACATAAAGATAACACCGCTGCGCATTATTTCACGCAGCACGGTCATGGGCGGCGCGTCAAAGCCGGCTGATTCATCGGTGCCGCCATTTTCCATAGCATCTCCGTGCCACAATACATGCCATACTGATTTCCCCTTTTGCCGCCGATCTTGCATGAACTGTAGCGTTGCCAGGATCTCATCGAGCGAGTAGGGAATCTGCAGCAGCATGGCTAACGACGCAATCAGGCATGCCGTACACCAGGTGCCGATGACGATGGGTTGGATAATGATGAAGTAAATACTGACCACACCCAGCGGCACAATCAATATACCGAAGAACAGTACCATCCATGGCATGGTGCGCCAGCGCCGTTTGTCGCCAATGATACCCGTGACGATTTCCAGTACATAGACCATAGCGCCCAGGCCTGCATCCGCCACCGGCCATGCTTCTGATACTTCGGAAGTAACAATGCGCACGGTTCCATCGTCAAAGAACGGATCCCAGGCATTCTCAATATGGCCCAACTGGAATGCAGCCATATAACGTGAAAGAAACAGGCCCACAAATGCGAGCGCCACGACGGCAATTCGTTGAATCATTGTGGATGGGTTGCCATTCCAGCCTGGCGGGGCATCCGGCCCTGTCATCCGGGCGATCGGGCTGACGCCAGGCGCTGGCGGTATGCCCACCGCAAAAAGAATGACGAGCATCCCAATCAAGGTGTCATTCGCATATGCTGCCGCGCCCGAAGTCCAGAAAATGAGCGGGGCGAACAACAGCCAGACGCCTAGAAGCGCTGTGATCCAGCGAGCCCAGCCATAATCGCGTGCTAATGATAGCAAGCCGAAAATGATGATCAGCAAGCCCGTGGCGACATCACTTGCTGTCATCCAGGTGGAGGATAGCGCCAGCCCGCGCTGTGTGGGTGTAGTGAGTTCCGTGGGTACCATCCAGGATTCCGCAAACCCTAAGATGAACGGACTCGACGCCAGCCACAAGCCCAGTGCGACGTTGGCAAAATGGCACCACAGGGTTTGCATGTGTTCGCTATGTTCCTGTCTACGGTTTTCGTCAATCAATGTCGAACTTGGAATAGGGCTATCCTCAATATCTTCAAGCCATCGCGGCAAAGGGATTTTGTTGCGCCTATACCAAGCTCCCGGGCTATTTTTTAGGTGACCGACAATTTTTGGCAGTGTTTCTCGCAGCGTATGCCTGGGTCGCCAATTCAACAGTTTCCTGGCGCGTGAAATGTCCAGTTCGAAATGGTCGTCCGACAAGGCCACCATGAATGGTTTGACGAAGGGCTCAATGCCGCGATCAATGGCATCGGGGACGACATCTTCCATTCTGTTCTGCAACCATGCGCCGGCAATCGCAACTGTCTTTGGAACCTGGTGCGTACTCCAGGCTTCACCATGAATCAGTTGCCCCATCAAATTCTGTAGCTCTTCATAGCTTTCGGTGATCGGGTCGCCAATTAGCATCGTGACTTCGTCAGGCAAACCTGCACGCCGCTCGATTGCTTGGAGAAACGCGCGTGCCACGTCATCCAGATGCACGAATGATTGTCCGTGCGATATGTTGCCGGGGAATACATGGCTCTGCATTTGTCGCTCATAAATCCGCTGGAGCTGGTTGGCCAGCGATGGCACTTCACCCCAATCGGTATAGACTCCGGCCAGTCGAAATATCACCATCGGTATGCGTCCGTGGTGTAGACGGACCTCATTTTCCGCAGCCACCTTCGATTGCGGATAAGGCCACTTGGGTTCAAGCGGTCCTTCCTCGTTGATGGGCAAACCCGGCTTGGTAGGCGCGTGCACCAGCATGGTGCTTGCGTAGATGAATTGCCCGACCTCGAACGCTTGCAGGGCCTTCAGCAGGCGCTGTGTTCCCTGAACGTTGACTTTATCGTACAAAGGATTGGGTTCATCGGAGAAATCATAAAAGGCGGCCAGATGAATGACGGATGCAATTCTTTGTCCGTAGCGCTGCCGCAATTGCTCGCATGCACGGGACATTGCTTCATCTGACGAGATATCTGCACTAATGCAAGTATCATTATTGATGCATTCCTGCTCGAAACCGACAATCGCATAGTCATCACCCAGTGCGGCCGCGATTCCCTTGCCGATCCGGCCTTCTGAACCGGTGATGAGGACAAGTGGTCTTTCTGGAGACATGCAATTTTCCGATTCAAATCGCGATGGACGGTTCCCAGGCGCTACGGTGAATTAAGCTTGAATCCGGCGGTTGACCGCTCATAGGTGGCGTTATGATCGACAGAGATTCTTTGCGCTTACTCGGCCTTCACCTTTTGAGTAAGCTTGCTCCCGGCGGATTTGGTTAAAAGGATAAAGGTGAGGAATAATCATGGTCGGTACGGTAAGCCACACACACAGAGAGAGGGTATGTAGTCATCAGCTATAAGAACATCTTCTTATGCAGGTCGATCCTGTCGGATATTTTCTGAATCGTGACGAGATGAGTGCTTTGTGTCGTCAACATACAGGTCGTGTACAATAAGAACGTAATCTCGCACAACTGGGGCGATCATCGACCATTCATTGCCGCAGACACACAGCAATAAGCCATTCAGTACGCTACCCAATGAAAGGGTCTTCAAATTTATAACACTTGTCCATTTCATATTGAACCCAGATAATCCATTAGGTCGCTCTCTGAGCCTACCCAAATGCGGGCGGTTGGTTTGTGGCAAAACTGCCTCGCCTTCATCTCGCGTCCTGATGGATTACCTGGGTTGAAGTAAAGAGGACCGCCGTACTGTATGCGGTTCACTGCTGAAATCTTTTAGCCTCCTATGTGCCGGCTTCAATGCATCCACCTTCTTGATCCCGCGGGCAGGAAATACAAACGTCATACCGGACGAAGCCCGTGTCCCATGGCGTTCTAAATTTGTCCCTGCCGGTTGGCCACTCATTCTCTCGACTTTCTCAGCATCGCACCACATGATCCATAACGACTTTCCGCCGCAACTTAACTTCACCTTGTTGGTGAGTTCACCACCCCTACGGGATTCGGGATCATGACCGGCGAAAATACCGGGATGAAAACAACAGCCGGCCACCACCCTCTGGGCGTTCTAAGCCTGGCCGCACTGGGCGTGGTCTACGGCGACATCGGTACGAGTCCTTTATACGTCATGAAGACGGTTTTCGATCCCATCTACGGGCTTGCTGTCAGCGAGGACAATATAATCGGCATAATCTCGCTTATTTTCTGGGCGATCATGATTGTAGTGTCGCTCAAATACATAACGTTGATCCTGCGCGCGGACAACAAGGGGGAGGGCGGCATCATGGCGTTGCTGTCGCTCGCCAGTTCTTCGGTCGCAAATCATCCGCGACTGCGCAATATGCTGTTTCTCATCGGTGGCTTTGGTGCGGCGCTGTTTTATGGCGATGGGGTTATTACACCGGCCATTTCTGTGCTGAGTGCCGTGGAAGGGCTGGAAGTGGCTACCCCGTTACTCAAGCCGTACGTGGTACCCATCACGTTGACTGTGCTGATCGCACTTTTTGTAATCCAGCAGCGGGGAACCGGGGGAATCGGCGCCATGTTCGGGCCGATCACGCTGATATGGTTCAGTACGCTCGCCCTTGCCGGTCTCGCCAATATTAGCGCCGCGCCGCAGATATTGGCGGCGCTAAATCCGGTTCATGCCATCGCCTTTTGCCTAAGCAATGGGTGGCTGGCATTCGTTGCCTTGGGTGCCGTGGTACTCGCGATTACGGGTGGAGAGGCACTCTATGCGGATATGGGACACTTCGGCGCCAAACCCATCCGCTTTGCCTGGTATGGATGTGTGCTGCCAGCGCTAACCTTGAATTATCTCGGGCAGGGAGCGCTGCTGCTCTCCAATCCGCTAGCGATTTCCAATCCTTTTTATCTTTTGTTTCCCGTCTGGGCGCTTTATCCGGCTGTAGGACTGGCGACCGTGGCTACCGTCATCGCATCGCAAGCCGTTATCTCCGGCGTTTTTTCCATGACCAAGCAGGCCATCCAGCTTGGATTTCTGCCTCGCATGCAGATAAAACATACCTCGGATCGAAAGATCGGTCAGATATATATTCCTTTCGTCAATTGGACACTGCTTGCAGCGGTGATCATGGCGGTGCTGGGCTTTGGTTCATCCTCCAGTCTCGCATCCGCGTATGGTTTTGCCGTGACTGCCACGATGGTCATTGAGACACTGCTTACTTTTTTCGTACTCCGCTACGCCTGGAAATACTCCTGGTTTTTAGCCGTTCTTGCGACAACCATTTTTATCGCCATCGACATGACATTTTTTGCGGCTACCACTCTGAAACTTGCCCAGGGCGGGTGGTTTCCGCTGATAATCGGGGTAATAATTTTTACCATTATGGCTACCTGGCAGCGCGGACGTCAAATCCTGTTCGAGAACTTGCGCTCGGCGGCTATTCCGCTCCAGCCGTTTCTGGAATCGCTGATGGCGCACCCCCCGACGCGCGTCGCCGGTACATCGATCTTTTTGACCGCCGATTTAGATGGAGTGCCTCATGCGCTACTGCATAATCTTGCACATAACCAGGTTTTGCATGAGCGGGTGGTATTTTTGACGGTGGCTCTTTTGGAAACCCCTCGCGTTCTTAAAGACCAGCGAGTATCCGTAAAGCCATTAGACAATAACTGCTACCAGATTACTGTCCGTTACGGTTTCAAAGACGAACCCAATCTGCCCTACGCACTTGAATTGTGCCAGGCACATGGACTTGTATTCGAGCCGCTACAAACATCCTACTTTCTTAGCCGCCAGATTGTCGTACCGAGTTCCGGTGCCGGCATGGCTTTGTGGCGGGAACGGCTTTTTGCAGCGATGATCCGCAATGCCAGCAACGCGGCTGAGTACCTTAAGCTACCCGCTAACCGGGTTCTCGAACTGGGAGCACGGGTTGAGATCTAGCAGCCTGTGGGACTCAAAGGAGATGAAATAGACTCCAAAGGTCGAATGTAAAGCCTCGGGCCGGTTCATATTTCGCTACGGGGTTCAAGAAACCGGTTTGCGGAACTCGTGTCGTGGACGCAAATGAAGGTTAATTTTATTCCTGGAGGCGGGGCACGAGTTTCTGAAAATCCTCAATTGGCATGGGTCTTCCAAACAAATAGCCCTGATAGGTATAACAACCGTTCCGAGCAAGGAAATCACGCTGATCTTCTGTTTCCACACCTTCGGCAATGACTTCCATCCCAAGACTATTGCTCATCACAATAATGGTGCGGACGATTACCTTATCGCTCGGGTCAGTCGCTATATCGTTCACAAAACTCTGGTCAATTTTAATCTGCTCTAGCGGCAGGCGTTTAAGATAGGTCAATGAGGAATGCCCGGTGCCGAAGTCATCCAACGAGAAGCGTATGCCGGCGCCGCACAATATCTCCATTTTTTCGATGCTATGGGCAATGTCTTGCAACACCAGACTTTCCGTAAGCTCAAGCTTGAGCTTGAGCGGATCGGCTCCCGATTTTTCCAATACCTCAAGTACCTCCTCGACAAAATCCGATTGACGGAACTGACGTGCGCTGATGTTGACGGCAAGCTGGAAGTTGCGGGTACCTGGATCATGTTCCCATTGCTTGAGTTGCATACAAGCCATCTGCAACACCCACTTTCCGAGCGGCACAATAAGTCCTGTCTCCTCGGCGATCGGAATGAAAACCATCGGCGAAATCATCCCCCGTTCGGGATGTTGCCAGCGCAGCAGGACCTCGGCGCCGACTACAGTGCCGTCTGCATTGACTTGTTTCTGATAGAGGAGCCTGAACTGTTGACGCGCGATTGCCTGACGCAGTTCAACCGCCATGGCCGTCCGCATCTCCAACGCGATCTGCATGGAAGGATCGAAGAAACTTAGCGCGTTGCGACCTGCTGTCTTAGCCTGATACATTGCAGTATCGGCATGTTTGAGCAAATCATCTATGCTGGTCTCGCCATCATGAAACAAGCGGATACCGATGCTGGAAGAGCCGTGGTATTCAAACCCCTGAAGCTTGAAAGGCTGGGTGATGGAAGCCAGAAATTTTTCGCCGATATCTTTGGCCTGAGCCGCCGCCGGCACGGCATCTTCGCTGAGTCCTTCGATGATTACGACAAATTCGTCGCCACCTAGGCGGGCTACGGTATCGCTGCTACGCACACTCCGCCGGAGACGTCTGGCAACCTCAATCAAAAGCAAATCACCGATATCATGGCCTCGGGTATCGTTAAGTGTCTTGAAGTTATCCAGATCGATGAACAGGATCGCACAATTGGTCTTGTTACGGGTGCTATGAAGCTGCGCCTGTTGTAAACGGTCTAGAAACAAGCGCCGGTTGGGTAGCCCGGTAAGCGGATCATAGAAAGCAAGCTGGTGGATTTGGTCTTCCGCCTGCTTGTGTCCGGTAATGTCCTGTATTACCGCAATGTGATAATCGGGTCTTGTACCCCGTATCCACATGGGCGAAACGGTAAGTTTCACCCAGATTGCCACATCATCCTTGCGGAACAGCCGCTCCTCCATCTCGAATTCGCGTATTTCTCCGGCCTTGAGGTGCTCCATATTGCCCACGGTGGCATTGAGATCATCGGGATGGATAAGGGACTGGAAATCGAGCGAGAGCATCTCTTCCGGTGTATAGCCAACAATGTCGGCATACTTCTGATTGACGCGCACGAAGTGGCCGGTTACGGTATCGATTTGCGCGACGCCCACAGCCGCCTGCTCGAATAGAAATCGAAAGCGCGCTTCGCTTTCTCCCAGCGCACTTGTACGTTCGGCGACAAGCCATTCGAGATTCTGGTTCAGTTGCTGCAAGCGCACTTTGCCCTCTTGCAATGCCTCTTCACGCGCTGATGCCTCGATACGCAGTCTGATGTTCTCGTGGAGAGTACGCCCCACTCGTGACGCGTTTTGCGAAACAACAATTAAAAAAAGCGTAGTC
The DNA here is from genome assembly GCF_000832065.1 of Nitrosospira sp. NpAV. Lineage (GTDB taxonomy): Bacteria > Pseudomonadota > Gammaproteobacteria > Burkholderiales > Nitrosomonadaceae > Nitrosospira. The sequence goes on from NZ_JXQM01000022.1 coordinate 16,060, forward strand.
ATCATGCCCATGGATAGGGAGATCTCGCTGCCTTCAATCCCGAAACGCACGATCAGCGGTATCAAAATCAGCGATAAGAAGCTAAATACCGATACTTTGTCCACAGACAGCGATGTGATGCCCCCGGCGGTTAAGCCAGACAAGACAAAACAAAGAAATGCCTGGTGGGGTATATTTCCTTCCGGGAATAAGAGAATCCCGCCGACGCCCCAGACCAGTGCGCTGGCGATGACGCCTCCCCGAAAACGGTGCCTCCAAAACAATATGGAAGTTATATCGCATTGGCTGTTGCGTTGCCAACGTACCATTAGAACCGTTCTCCACAACGAGACTATGCTGATCGATACAAGCCAGCCGAACAGCACGATGGGATCTATCATGGATCTCTGTACATAGACTAGAATCAGTGCAAGCACCAGATTTGCGCCGATCGAGGTCGGTAAGTTGGCATAGAGCAGGCGAACGGGCTCGATCCTCAACACATCGGATTGTGCGGTGTTAAAGCTACCTAATGGTTCCGGCTGTAACATGTAGGGGCTTATGAATTTGAGCATGGCTAAGTTCTCAGATCACGGCGTTCGCCCATGAGCGAGATCGTGACACGTTATGAGGTCGATTCTGGTGCGTGATATCAACCATTATTCAGTATAGATTCATTATTGGAATGTTGTTTTTCGAGCTGCCGGTTCATCCTCGCGGTGAATCAGAATCGGTGGTTGAGTTGAACAGAAATAATGTGTACCGAAGTGTCGAAGGAGCCACGGACGATCTGGAGCAATGGATTATTATTCGTTGCCCGATCGATCTCGCTTTTGTCAAAAAAGATATGGGCATATCCCGCATCAATCGATGTCTGTTCGCTGATCTTCTGGTTAAAGCCCACGCTTAACCAGACGCGATCCGAGTCCGGCAGCCGGACGGTTCGATCCGTTGCATTGCGCACCGGCGATTGATCGTAAGCGACTCCTGTTTGTAGTCGAAGGGTATCGCTATATTGGTATTGCACTCCCGCCCCCACGCGATAACTGTCTTTGAAATCCAATGGCTCGTTCGACAGGATAGATCCGGAAGTGCGACTTTTGACCACTAATGCGGGAATACTACTCCAGCCCGTCCATGTTAAATCACCGAGAAGCTGTAACCGGTCATTGACCCTGTGGGACACTGCTATTGATGCAGTATTCGGTAACTCAACAGAGACGGATGCCGGAAGGGTATTGCTGAGCACCCCAAGGTGCCCATCAACTTTTAGGTTCACCGTTGATCGATAAGTCAGACCCACGCGCGTGGACCGGGTCAATTGGAACATGGCGCCAAGGTTATAGCCAAAACCGATATCATCACCGGTCATTTTTGTTCTGGTATCCACCCGTGCAGGTAATAGTGCTGTGACCGGCGACATGCCGCGGAGATCAGCCTCGAATCTCACGACGTTGAAGCCTAAACCGAGCGAGATGGCATCATTCACCCGCCAGGCAATGCTGGGATTGAAATTGATGGCATTTATCTCCGAGAACACACCCTGATACCGGCCGATAAAGGTATTGTTCCACTCAGTGGAGTTGCCAAAGGTTGGCGACACACCCAGCCCGAGGCGCAGCGCCGATGTGACAGGCATAGTCCAATAAACCGCGGGAATTGCGGCCAGACCACCCGCCTGGCCGCCGTTATCACCGAGCGGATATCCCAGTAACGTACTGCTACCCGTATCATTGAATCTCAACGATCGTACCAGTAAGCTCAAGGCCCCAGAAACGTGATGCCGGGCGGTAAGATAGGTCATCCCAGCCGGATTGAAATAGATCGTTGAGGCATCCTGCGCGACTGCCGCCGCCCCGGCATAGGCATAGCCTGTCCCGGCTCCATTCTGGTTTTGTAAGGCAAATCCTGCTGCGACGGCGCTATCAGCAATGGATAGGCTGCCCACCAGCAAAAATAGAAATAATAACCGGACTGATGGATCAGATCTCAACTCAATGGGATACAGATGCGCGCGCGGAGTGAGAAGATTCACGCTTGACTATATGCATAGTATTTCAGGTATCGTATTGAAACAGTGGTTTATTCAAATAGGGAGCGCACGCTTCCTTTAACCCTTTAGCGTCCCATGATGGCGCCATTAGAAACCAAGATTCGGTACCTTGGTAGCTGTATAATTTTACAGGTAGTATCCATCTTTAATTGTTAATACAGATTTATGTGACTGAATTTCCAGATATTTTACTTTTCGGAATTCTTGAAATAGACTTGCCGTGAGTGTTCCCCCAAGGTTCAGGAGACGGTCATCTTGCGGTCATACTGGCGGGTGTTCAATCAACCGAATGGTATTGAAAGGATGAAGTATGCGGTATTTGGGGTGTGGAGAAAGGAAGGCCGGGAATTCGTATTACCGCTCTCCGTCCCTTCCGATCTGATGGAAGCAGATCCAATGGCGCGCCCAACACGATTCGAACGTGTGACCCCCGCCTTCGGAGGGCGGTACTCTATCCAGCTGAGCTATGGGCGCAAATGAAGCGATGTAATCTTTATTGAACAGCCCGATTGGAGGCATAGGATAGCCTTTTTTAAATCCCGCGTCCAACGTAAACGAATCGCGTTTTGCTTCAACACGCATGAATCTATACAATACCCATTTTTTCCTTGGGGAGTTATTGTGAGCGGGACTGAAGATGAAGATGAAGGGCATTCCTCGGCCATCAAGACACCGAAACAATTGATTACGGTCCTTGTGGCCGCCTTCGTGTTTCCAGTCTTGACCATTATGTTGCTGGCACAGCTTGTCACGGGTGATAGGGAGATAAATCAGGATGATCCCATTCATTCGGATGAAGCTGTCGCGAAGCGTTTGAAACCGGTAGGCGGACTGGTACTCGCAAGTGACTCACCGCAGACTGACGAGAACGCCGGCGTAACCAGCCGGATGGAAGCTGCGGCGGCCGCGCCGGTAGCCGCCGCCGATGGCGCAGATAAAATCAAGACCATCTACACGACAAGTTGCGCTGCGTGTCACACAAGCGGCGCGGCGGGTGCTCCCAAGCTCGGCGACAAATCAACATGGGCTCCCCGTATTAAGAGCGGTACGGATACGCTATACAATAGTGCAATCAAGGGCAAAAATGCGATGCCCGCCAAAGGCGGAAATGCCAGCCTGTCCGATGCTGATGTCAAAGCTGTAGTGGATTACATGGTAAGCCAGGCAAAATAATTCCTGGGGCGTGAAAGCAAAAAAAGATAACAGGGCGATAGGAGGGATCCATATCGCCCTTATTTTTTGGCGCGAGTGGTAGTATTAAATAAAAAATGAGGGTCAACCGCCGGATGTAGGATGAATAGAGAAACAGTGAGTCTCCGGCGATTTACGTTTAACGAATTTCTCCAAAGAATGGCCACGTTCGCAATCGGTGATTTGCAAGGGTGTTACAAGGAATTCAGGCAGCTTCTCGACCTGATCGATTTTGACTGCTCAAAAGACCGATTGTGGCTGGTCGGGGATATCGTCAATCGCGGCCCGGATTCATTGTCCGTATTGCGTTTTGTCAGAGGATTGAACGACGCTGTAATCATGGTACTAGGCAACCATGATCTGCATCTGCTCATGGTTGCTGAAGGTTGCGCCAGATTGCATCGCAACGACACGCTACAGGAGATACTCTCTGCACCCGACAGGGACGAGTTGCTCCATTGGTTGCGGCATCAGCGGCTGTTGCATGTGGATGAAAATAATGTCATGGTGCACGCGGGCTTATTGCCGTCATGGAACGTGGGGCAAGCCGTGCAGCTTGCGCAGCTAGTCGAAACCGCGCTGCGCGGCAGAGATTTTCACAAATTATGTTCCCATATGTATGGCAACGAACCCGATCATTGGGATGAGAGCCTTGAGGGTTACGCGCGCCTGCGAGTGATCATCAACGCCATGACGCGGATGCGTGTGTGTACTTCCGGCGGAAAAATGGATTTCGCTCACAAGGGGTTGGTGCGGGACACCCCGGCTGGCTATTTGCCGTGGTTTGAGGTGCCGAATCGCGCCAGCCGCGAAGCCACCATTATTTGCGGCCATTGGTCGGCGCTGGGTTTGCAGATCAGAAGCAATCTGATAGCCCTGGATACAGGTTGCTTATGGGGAGGAAGTCTCACCGCGGTTCGGCTGGAAGATCGAAGGGTCTTCCAGGTGTCTTGTGCGGCAGAGGAAGAAACAAAGCGCTGGCAATAGCATGTTCGGCGTAACGCGCCAGTTCTCGCCGGTTTTTTCCTTTGCTATGGATAGGCTCGGTGAAGATCAGTTCGACGTCAATCCACGGTTCCCGCAATATTTGCCGCAGCGATTCCAGCATCGAGATATTGGCGAACGCCGCCGATTTGCTGATCATTCCTGTGGCATCGGTGTAACGTATCGCAATCGGGCATAATACTGCTGCGACCGTTACCGCCGGTTGCAGTAGCGACGCGTGAAAATGCCGAAGCATGGTACCGTCGCTGGTAGTCCCCTCCGGGAATACCGCAACCCGGTCGCCCATAACCAACGCATTGCCAATGTCTGTGTTAATCCGGGCAGTATCACTGCGCTTAGTACGCTCGATGAATAATGTTCCCGCATTCTGACTCAGCCAGCCGAGTAATGGCCAGCCGCGAATTTCGGATTTGGCCACGAAACGAGCGGGGCACACCGCATTCAGAGAATATACGTCCAGCCAGGAAACATGGTTGGCTGCCAGCATTACCTGCTTCATCTCGGCAGCAGGCACGACACCGCTGTAGCGTAATCGGATGCATAGAATCTTAAGAAGTATCGCGGACCAGTTTCGCGCCATACGCCCTTGCGCTGATTGACTGAGATGCGGATATACCGCAGATTGGGCCAAGCCCGAAATGATATGCAGCAACAAGCGAACGGCACGAAAAAACTGTGTCAACTTGCTCGTAGTGGTGTCTTCCATGCCGTTATTATTGCATTAATAATAACAACTTCTCCAATGAAGACCTCTGGAGGCCTGAAGAGATTTATTCAGAGATATTTTAGTGCTATTACCGATATTTTAATTAGTGCGATACTCGTGAGACTCCCCCGCCGCCGAGAATTCTCACCCGCTCGCCTGGCTTGAATTCCTCATCAGCTGCCTGGGTGATAGACACCATCGAGCCATTGTCCAGTTTGACGGTGATTTCGAGCCCCTTCTGGCTTGTTACACCCTGCTCCAGAGCTTGCCCCAGGAGTCCACCGCCAAGCGCGCCGAGAACCGCTAGAATGGCACCCAGCCTGTCATCGGCTGCGGTGCTGGCCCCGATACCGCCCGCCACGCCTCCCGCGATCGCGCCGATGCCGCTACGCGTACCTTCGATCTTCACCTCCCGGACGCTTTCCACCACGCCAGTGCGTACGCTTTGCTCTTGCCGAGCCTGTCCACGCGAATAATCACTACCCGATAAGCCCGCCGCACAACCGCTTAAAACGGTTGCTGATAAGTATATCAACGTCACCGCGAAAATATTCGTCCGCATATTTCGCCTCTTTATAGAATGCGATTGCCGAAAATTTCAAAATATCGTTGATCAATTTCATTTCGGTTGAAACTGTGGTTCTGCCCGCCACGCTGGGCGATTTTCAGCGCCCCCATGAGCGAGGCAAGCTGTCCGGTGCTCTGCCAATCCATTTCGTTCGCGAGACCGTAAAGTAGCCCCGCGCGGTAAGCATCGCCACAGCCGGTCGGATCGATCAGCCTATCAGGCTTAACGCTCTGAATCACAATTTGTTGACCCTCGGCATAGATCACCGATCCTTCCGCGCCCTTCGTGACTATCAAACCTTTTACGAGTTTTGCCAATGCTTCCAGCGTGCGCCCGGTACGTTCATGCAGTAATTGCCCTTCGTAGTCGTTGACGGCGACGTAATCGGCCTTGTGGATAAAGTCCAGCAGTTCTTCACCATTGAACATGGGCAGTCCTTGCCCGGGATCGAACATGAATGGGATGCCTGCTTCATGAAATTCCCTGGCATGCTGCACCATGCCATCACGTCCATCCGGAGCGATGATACCGAGGTTTACCTCTTTCGCATCGCTGACATGGTTTTCGTGCGCAAAATTCATTGCGCCGGGATGGAATGCGGTGATCTGGTTATCCGCCAGGTCGGTGGTGATGAACGCTTGCGCGGTGAATGTGCCATCCACGTGGCGTATATGAGTCTGTGCCAGCTCCAGATTGCTCAAGCGACTGGCATAGGGGTGATGGTCGTCGCCCACCGTAGCCATGATGAGTGGATTGCCACCCATCATTTGCAAATTGTAGGCAATATTTCCGGCGCAGCCGCCGAATTCCCGGCGCATATCCGGAACCAGAAAAGCGACGTTCAGAATATGAATTTTTTCCGGCAGGATATGGTTTTTGAAATGGTCTTTGAACACCATGATGGTGTCATAGGCCATGGAGCCGCAAATGAGTGTATGCATATGACCGGCGTGTTATATGAGGCTGTCTTTTGGCAGCCGGTTAACTCAGGCTGGCGCTCAAGTCTGTTTCCAGGCTAAGTCCAGTTCCCGCGCAGCTTTTACGTCATCCAGCTTGCGTACCGGCGTATTATAGGGTGCGCCCTTTACCATTTCCGGCTGGGTGTGGGCTTCTTCCAGGATTTCCTTCATGGATACGACAAACGCATCGAGCGTTTCCTTGGATTCGGTTTCGGCAGGCTCAATCAGCAGGCATTCCGGTACCAGTAGCGGAAAATAGGTGGTAGGCGCGTGATAACCCTTGTCCAGCAGCCGTTTGGCTACGTTCATTGCGGTGACGCCGGTTTTTTCCTTCAGGTCTTTTAGCGTGACGATAAACTCATGGCTGGCGCGGCGGGTCGGGTAGGCGATTTCAAAACCCGCTTTGCTCAGTTCCGCCATCAGATAATTGGCATTGAGTGCCGCGAAGTCTGCCACGCGGTGCATACCTTCCGCCCCTAGCAGGCGAACATAGACGTACGCTCGCAGCAGCACACCCGCATTGCCCATATGCGCCGAAAGCCTACCGATGGATTGAGGTATCTCCTTTTCCGTTAGCCAGCGATATACGCCGTTTTCAGAAGCCACCACCGGCACAGGCATGAATGGCAATAAACGTTCGGCAACACCCACAGGCGCTGAACCCGGCCCTCCACCGCCATGGGGTGTTGAGAAAGTCTTATGCAGATTGATGTGAATGACGTCAAAACCCATGTCACCGGGCTTTACCTTGCCAAGTATCGCATTAAGGTTCGCACCGTCGTAATACAGCAATCCCCCCGCCTGGTGAACAATTTTGCTCATCTCGGCCACATTCTTCTCAAACACGCCGAGCGTGGAAGGATTGGTCAGCATCAATCCGGCTGTTTGTGGACCAACGGCCGCTTTAAGCGCGTCCATATCCACGTCACCTTCCTTATCCGTGGCGATCTCCACTACCTTGTAGCCGCACATGACCGCTGTCGCGGGATTGGTGCCATGGGCGGCATCGGGAACGATGATCTCGGTACGAGCCGAGTCTCCACGCGATTCATGATAGGCGCGTATCATCGCTATGCCGATTAATTCACCCTGCGCCCCGGCCATCGGCGTAAGGCTCACGCCCGCCATGCCGGTTACATCTTTCAATATCTCCTGCAATTCATACATGCATGCAAGAAATCCCTGCCCGGTACTTTCCGGCGCCCTTGGATGCCGCGCCAGGAATTGTGGCAACATGGCCAGGGAATTGCACGCACGCGGGTTGTACTTCATCGTACAGGAGCCAAGCGGATAGAATTGCGTATCAATCGAGAAGTTCTTTTGCGACAATCGCGTGTAATGGCGCACCGCATCCATTTCAGACACTTCCGGCAGCAGCAGCGGCACCTTACGTAACAGATTCTGGGGAATGTCATCGATTTTAGCGGCTGCCGCAGGGGATTGCGAATAATTGCGCCGGCCGGGGCGCGCGTGTTCAAATATCAACATTGTTGTAATCCGGGTTTTGCAGTTGGTGTCGTTTATAGGGCGTTTTTACAGTTTGCCGGACTTATTTCAGAGCAGCCAATGCGGCATCATAGTTGGGCTCGTCCTTAATTTCCGGCACCAGTTCAGCATGAATCACGTTGTCGCTTTCATCCAGCACCACCACGGCACGAGCGGTAATGCCAGCCAGTGGACTATCAGTGATGGCAACGCCATAGTTTTTCATGAATTCCGAACCCCGCATGGTAGACAATACCACCACTTTATCCAACCCTTCGGTATCACAGAATCGGCTCATTGCAAAAGGCAAGTCAGCGGCAATTATCAGCACGGCGGTATTTTCCATGTTACTGGCTTTTTCGTTGAACTTGCGGGTAGAAATGGCGCAGACAGGGGTGTCTAGGCTGGGCACAATGTTGAGGACTTTTTTCTTGCCGGCAAAATCGGCCAGGGTGACGTCCTTCAAATCCTTGTTTACCAGCGAGAATGCCGGCGCCTTTTCACCTTTTTTGGGGAAGGTTCCTTCAATTTTGATGGGGTTGCCTGCAAGCGTGACCATGCTATTCTCCTTAAGTTGAGAGTGATTCAATTGAGGACGGTTGAGCGTCGGCTGAAGCTGCGCTTACTTTATCCAGAGCCTGTCCTAGACGCTCCGAGAAATTTTTCAGATCCGCGGGTGTTTTGGTTTCGGTGGCGCATACCAGTATTGCATTGCCGAGCTCCGGGTAATAATCTTTCAAGTTCAGTCCACCTAATATCTGCTGACTTTTTAGTGTCTGCAATATATTGTCAACCGGCCCTGGTAGCGAAACCACTGTTTCGTGAAATAACGATCCATTGAAAATTCTCTTTACCCCTTTCAAAGCTTCCAGTTTTTCCAACAGAGTCAAGGTATTGGTATGGGACTGAGCGGCAATTCGCCGCAACCCTTCCGGACCCGTCAGAGCCATATAAATAGTGGCGGCGGTGACCATCAATCCTTGATTAGTGCAGATGTTGGAAGTCGCCTTCGAGCGCCGGATATGCTGTTCACGCGCCTGCAGCGTAAGAACAAAGCCAGGCTTGCCATCCTGGTCTGTAGTGCGGCCAATGATACGGCCGGGCATTTGACGCACCAGCGCCTGTTTGCAGGCCATGAACCCGAAATAGGGTCCACCGCTCGAAAGCGGAATTCCCAACGGCTGGCCTTCACCCACCGCTACATCCGCTCCTTTTGCTCCCCATTCGCCGGGCGGGTTGAGCAATGCCAGCGCCATGGGATTGACCACGCCGATCGCCAGCGCATTCTTGCTATGCGCCCAATCGGTAAGCGCATCAACTGGTTCAAGTATACCGAAGAAGTTGGGTTGGGGAATGACTAGCGCCGCAAACTCTTCTTTACCAAATGCATCCAGAAACTCGGGCAATGTCTGGCCAGATTCCTTGCAATAAGGGATTTCGACCACCTCGATACCCTGATTTTTGACGATGGCACGTACCACGCTGCGGTAAACAGGGTGCACCGTTGCTGGCATCAGAATACGGCGCGAGGTTTTATGCGAGCGCACCGCCATCAATGCCGCCTCAGCCAGCGCGGAAGCGCCATCGTACATGCTCGCATTGGAAACATCCATTCCGGTCAGGGATGCCATCATGGTCTGATATTCGTAGAGCAGTTGCAGCGTGCCTTGGCTCGCTTCCGCCTGATAGGGGGTGTACGAGGAATAAAACTCGCCACGAGTGGTTATCTGCCACACTGCCGCCGGAATATGGTGCTCATAGGCACCCGCGCCGATGAAACTGAGATAGCGTCCATCCGCTTCGGCCCGTTCCAGCATCAATCGCGAAATTTCCATTTCGCTCAAACCGGAGGGTACTCGTTTCAGGCTGCCGCCCTTCAGGGCAGGGGGAATTTCATCGAACAGGTCATCAATGGTTTTTGCACCGATGCTTGCAAGCATCGCTTGTATATCTTCTTCAGTATGGGGAATGAACGGCATGGTTTGTTCCGCGAATCATCGAGTGTCAAAGGTAAAGAAATGAGAGAAAGTGGCAAGACTGGAAAATGCTATTCCAGCATAATCTGCGAAGATCATGAATTTTATTAATCTTCCTCGCTTTCAAGTATTTTTTGATAGCCCGCGGCATCGAGCAGATTATTCAAGTCCGCGGTATTTACGGGCCTTAGCTTAAAAAGCCATGCTGCGTAAGCATCCTGATTGATTTTTTCTGGCGCCGATTCAAGATCAGGGTTGACCGCAGTGACTTCTCCCGCAATAGGGGCATACACGTCAGCCGCTGCCTTGACCGATTCCACTACAGCGCATTCTTCTCCCTGTTTAAGCTTGCGTCCGGCATCCGGGGTTTCTACGAATACCATATCACCCAATAACTCCTGCGCGTGTTGGGTGATACCGATTGTCACTGTCCCGTCGTCTTCAAGCCTGACCCATTCGTGGGATTTGGTGTATTTCAGATTGCTTGGGATAATCATTTGTTTTGCTCCAGAATTAAAGGATATTGCTCTGCTGTCCAAATTAAATCAAGCTCTTGCCGTTCCGCACGAAAGGATGCTTCACCACTTTCGCTCGCAGCATCTTGTCCCGCACCAATACTTGCACTTCATCTCCCGCGGATACCGTCAATGGTAAGCGCGCCAGCGCGATAGACTGATTAAGCGTCGGAGAAAATCCGCCACTGGTGATCTCGCCGTCGCCTTCGTTATCGTCATGTTGCGTAGCGACTTTCTGGTGGCTGCGTAGCACGCCCCGCTCCAGTAAAATCAAGCCAATCAATTGCTGTTTAACAGGTTTCTCCAGCAGCGCCGATTTACCGATAAAGTCACGGTCACTTTTCAAATCAACTGTCCAACCCAATCCGGATTCCAATGGGCTTGTTGTCTCGTCCATATCCTGGCCGTAAAGATTCATTCCAGCCTCGAGCCGTAAGGTGTCGCGTGCACCGAGCCCCGCTGGCGTCACGCCTGCGTCATGGAGTGCATGCCAGAAATCTGGTGCATCCTGCGAGGGAAGCATGATCTCAAAGCCGTCCTCTCCGGTATAGCCGGTACGGGCAATAAAAAATTTATCATACATTGTTGCCTGGAACAGTTTCAGGTTCTCTGTTTCCGCTTGCGCTCCGGCAATAACCTGCCAAACCTTGGCGCGGGCGTTAGGTCCTTGTACCGCGATCATGGCCAGATCATGCCGGGGGATAATTTCCAGTCCCGGTGCGATTTCATCACGTTGCGCCAGCATCCACGCCAAATCCTTGGCGGCTGTACCCGCATTCACCACCATGCGGAAATGCGATTCCGTCAAAAAATAAATGATCAGATCATCGATGACTCCCCCTTGGGGATTGAGCATGCACGTATAAAGCGCTTTTCCGGGTTGCGTCAGTTTATCCACATTGTTGGCAACCAGCCGCCGCAAAAAACTACGCGCAAGCCCGCCCTTGATATCCACCGCCAACATATGAGATACATCGAACATGCCAGCATCGCTGCGAACCTTGTGATGCTCATCAAGCTGCGAACCATAATGCAGGGGCATGTCCCAGCCACCGAAATCGACCATCTTGGCCTTCATCTCGCGGTGGGTTTGATTAAGAGAGGTTGTTTTCACAGATAGGCGTCCCAAAAATAAAAAAGGCGAAGTCACATCATATGACCTCACCCCTCTGTCCTTTTTACCTGAGAGATTACGGATTGTCTATTCCGCGTGCCCCTTCGGTGGCCGGATATAATGCCAGCACTCTCCAGATTGCCTGTCGCAAGCGGTTCTTAAGGGATCAAGATCGATCTGATCTACGCCTGAGCGATTCCGGGGGGTTGCGCCTTCGGCGGCGACGATGAAACCGGCGCGCTCTTCCGCTTGGATATAAATAGCAGACTCGTACTATACCTCAGCAACGGGGGTCAAGACAAGGTAAATAGCGTGCTAAAAGTACCCCTTCCTCGATAGGAATCAGGAAATTCTGCATTTATAGTAATATCTTATTCAGAGCAATGGAACCCGGAAAAGGATTTTTATGCTGCTCAGAGAAGATGCCGCTCTTTTCCGAACGATAGGCAGAGATATGAGCCGCCGCGACAGACAGCAAGTGAACAGAATAGCACCAGACATCTTGCATGGCGATGTAGAGCCCGGCTAAGACCGCCTGCGAACTTACCGGCAGATTTCTGAACTCAAGAGGTATCGGTCCTAATTCGATGGTTGGCCGCTCATTTTTTACTTAATTCTTAGCCTGGGCTATGACAAATAAACACTATGCGGATTATTTGACTTTTGCCTGTGTGGTGAGTCCTCTACAACTGCCGGATTAGGAATAATGTATTTTGGCCACTTAGGGCTTTCTGAACAGCCATTCGCCCACACAGCAACCAGCGATTCTTTTTACGAGGGGGGAGGTCGAGGCGCGACCCTGGACGCGCTCATCTATGTGCTTACACATGGTGAAGGGATCGAAGGCATTATCAAGCTCACTGGAGAATCGGGTAGTGGAAAAACTGCCTTATGCCAGGTACTGATGAAACGGTTACCCGCCGGAATGAAAACTTTTTATCTGGACAGACAGAATATGTCACGAGATGAACTTTTTCATTCAGTTGCCCGCGAGCTGAAGTTTGAGTTGGCCGAAAGCGCGATGATTGAAGCACGCACTATCGTCGCGATGTGTGATCTGCAAAATGCGCTGATCGAAAAATATGCTGATGGCAAACAGGTGGTGTTATTGGTGGATGAAGCCCACACCTTGCCGGTGGAGACACTGGAGGCCCTGCGATTGCTCTACGAACTTGAATCGTCCCATCACAAGCTGTTGCAAATTATTCTGTTTGGCCGGCCTGAGCTGGAGCATACGCTCGCTTTGCCGCCCATGCGCCAGCTGAAGGATCGCATCACGCATCATTTAGTAATGCAACCATTCAACGATAAGGCGGTGAGCGACTATCTCATGTTCCGTATGCGCGCCGCTGGATATCGCGGTCCGGATATTTTTAATTCCGAAGCGGTAAGATTGATCACCATGGCCTCCGGCGGGCTCATTCACCAAATAAACCTGCTTGCCGATAAATCCCTGCTGGCGGCGTATGCAGCCCATGATCGCGACATAGACGCCCATCATGTCAGAACGGCCATTAACGACTTAGGGATCAAGCGTCACCATCCGCCAAATCGCCGTATAGCGAGTGTGGGTGCCATGTTTGCAGTCGTAGGATTGGGCGTGCTGGGCTGGCAAGCTCTGGACTTTACGCCAACCAACGTGACCCCCACTGCTGCCTCAGTATCCATTGAAGCGGCAACTTCAGCGCCATTCTCGGCCCCCATATCCCCCCCGGCGGTTGTACCGACTGCTCCGAGCGTTTCTTCTGCGGCATCAGCGCCCGCTTCCAGATCCGCCGTTCCACCCGTCCTTCCAGAGTTGCCCCCATCGACAGCATCTGTGCCCCCGAAATCATCTGTGCCGCCAGAACCACCGGCGAAGGGAACGGTTGCGTCCACCCAGGATGGATTAACGGCCACTCCCCCCGCGGCCGCCAAGCTGGATTTTGGTGGGATCAAGTTGGCCGGTCACAAGCTGTTAGAACAGCGAATCACGGCAACCAAGGACATGATGGCGACTATGGATAAAAATTACTACAGTATTCAGTTATTTGAGACTCAAAATGTTCAACCCGACCGGATGGAGCGTTTCTTGACTCGTGCTCAGAGTTTAGTCAATTTATCCGATCTTTATATACATCTGGTAACGAATAACGGCCAAGCCAAATTCAGGGTCACGTACGGAATTTATTCTAGTCGCGACCGAGCCAGCGTAGCGGAGACTGAACTCCCCCAAAAATACAGAACCGATTTTCAAACGGAGCTATATACGATGAATGAATTACGCTAATCGTGGTTACCACACGATTTTCAATATTCACGGGTTACGCCAACACGTGATGCTACAATGTAAATTACTAGTAAATATCATCTTTATGCAGATCCGTGCCTGAGCTTGCCGCCGTTCTGAATGACCCGATCTTAAATTTGGAAAGATACGGCATGTTGCTGATTCCGGAAAGTAACCCGTGCTTAACGAGCACACGTCGCCCGGTGCCGTACGAAATAGCCCATCAAATGCGGAGATTTAGCTGTGTTTGCAATATGCCTGAATCCTGCTCATTTGTCGGTCTAGCATTATGATTCGTAGGGAATCTAAGTGCCATTTGATTCTCACCTTTTGGGTGAGTCCGCGACGGGACGGCTTAGACGGTTTTGCGGCACATGGCTCGTTGTTCGCGCCTTGGAATGGGGCACCGCAGCGTCGTTGCGCCTTGCCTTGTACCCTGGAAACCCGGCATTTTACCCCTCCCAGCCACCGGACTTGGCATAAATGAAACTCGCCTTCGTTCTCGATCAGCTGGACTCCATCAAAACTTATAAGGATTCGAGTTTTGCCATGATGCGTGAAGCCGCCGCGCGCGGTCATCAGCTGTTCACCATGCAACAGGGTGATCTGGTGTGGAAGCGCGGCGAGACGGTCGGATTTGTACGTGAGCTTGAATTAGCAGGCATGGAGGGGACAAATGGACATCGCTGGTATCGCAGCGGAGAAACTGAAGAGACAGCACTTCAAGCATTTGACGCGATCCTGATGCGCAAGGACCCTCCATTCGATATGGAGTATGTCTACAGTACCTATTTACTGGAACTGGCGGAAAGCCAGGGTGCTCGTGTCATTAATAGTCCGCGGGCGGTGCGGGATCATAATGAAAAGCTTGCCATAGCGAAGTTTCCGCAATTTACCGCTCCGACTTTGGTGACAAGACAGGAATATCTGATTCGCCATTTTCTGGCTGAACACGGCGACATCGTACTGAAACCGCTCGACGGTATGGGCGGGGCCAGCGTATTTCGCATTCATAGTGCTGATCACAATATCAGCGTGATTCTGGAAACGCTCACGCATTACGGTACGCGTACGATCATGGCGCAGCGCTATATTCCCGAAATCATACAAGGTGATAAACGTATTCTGCTGATAGCCGGCGAACCCGTGCCTTACGCGCTTGCACGTATTCCCAAGGCAGGTGAATCGCGCGGCAATCTTAATGTGGGCGGCACAGGGGTGGCGCAACCGCTCACCCGGCGTGACCATGAAATCGCTGAAGCGCTGGGACCCTCATTATATGATAAGGGATTATTGCTGGTAGGATTGGATGTGATCGGGAATTATCTTACTGAAATTAATGTTACGAGCCCAACTTGCATGCGGGAAATAGCCGATCAAACCGGTTTTAATGTCGCTGGAATGATGATGGATGCACTTGAAAAGATGCTTGATTAATGTATTTGTTTTGATTATGGAGTGGCAGGACCGAATATGATCGGAATTCTAATTATTGCCCATGGCAATCTGGGTGACAGCCTTATCCATTGTGCCAACCATGTCATGGGAGAAAAGTCGCAGCACCTGAGGCAGCTGAGTATTACCAATAGGGATGACCCGGACGTTGTTGTGCCCAAAGCGCTGGAATTGATTCGGCAGGTCGATTGTGGTGCCGGTGTGCTTGTATTGAGTGACATCTGTGGGGCAACGCCCTGCAATATCGCTACCCGATTGGTTAACCCCGGCAACGTGGAGTGTCTTGCCGGAGTCAATCTGCCCATGTTGGTGCGCGCGCTCACTTATCGCAATGAATCGCTTGCAGTCGTTGCGGATAAGGCGTTGACGGGTGGAAGGGAAGGTGTCATGCGCATTGCGGGGCTGAACAGTGCAATATAGGGAGATAGAAATCATAAATAAACTGGGACTGCATGCGCGTGCTTCCGCCAGGTTAACCCAGTTGGCCAGCAAATTTAAGAGCGAGGTGTGGTTATCGCGGAATGACCGCAGAGTAAATGCGAAAAGCATTATGGGGGTGATGATGCTGGCCGCGAGCAAGGGAGTCGTTTTGGGTATCGAGACAACCGGTGCGGACGAAGCCGAAGCCATGGAGGCGCTGGTAAACCTTATCGAAGATTATTTTGGGGAGAGTGAATGAGCTTCGCTTTGCATGGTGTAGGCGTTTCCGGCGGTATTGCCATAGGGCACGCCTATCTTGCTTCCCATGCCGCGCTAGAGGTGGCGCACCATATCGTGCCGGAGGACCAGGTCAACAATGAAATATCTCGACTCGATACCGCCTTTACAGCGGTTCGTGAGGAACTTGAGGCGCTGCATACTTCCGTTGTCAATGGTCCCGCGGCTGCGGAATATGGGGCATTCCTTGATTTGCACCGGATGATTCTGGACGATCCCACACTTTCCACCGCCGCTAAAACTTATATTTCCCAGAATCAGTGCAATGCTGAATGGGCGGTTACGCAACAGATGGATGTACTGATGGCGCAGTTTGAAGAGATTGAAGATCCTTATCTGCGCGAACGCAAAACCGATGTGATTCAGGTTGTGGAACGAGTACTGAAAGTCCTGCTGGGGCATCCAGGGTATGTGCCTACCTCGCTAAAGCGGGATGGCGATGCCATTCTGGTGGCCCATGATTTAAGTCCCGCCGATGTCATTCAATACAAGCAGCACCGGTTTAGCGCGTTTCTTACCGATCTGGGCGGTTTGACTTCCCACACCGCCATCGTCGCGCGCAGTCTCAACATTCCTTCTATCGTGGCATTGCATCAAGCTCGCCGCCTGATTCGCGATAATGACATTCTAATTGTGGACGGCAATCAGGGCGTCGTAATTGTTGATCCCGACAAGCAAGTGCTATCGGAATACCGATTGCGCCAAAGCCAATTCGAGTTGGAAAAGCAGAAGCTGAAGCGCCTCAAAACAATTGCCGCTACCACGCTCGATGGCACTACGGTGGAGTTGCATGCCAATATCGAACTACCTCAGGATATGGAACAGGTCAAAGAGAGTGGTGCCACCGGCATCGGCTTGTTTCGCAGTGAATTTTTATTTCTCAATCGTGACACCTTGCCTGACGAGGAAGAGCAATTCGAAGCTTATCGCAGCGTGGCGCGAAAAATGCGAGGCCTGCCGGTGACGATTCGCACATTCGACCTGGGCGCCGATAAGAATCTTGATAGCGCCAAGCGCGTAGCAGCCAATCCGGCACTCGGGTTGCGTGCCATCCGTTTGTGCCTCGCCGAACCGCAATTGTTCAATACTCAGTTGCGAGCCATTTTACGCGCTTCGCGTTTTGGTCAGATTCGTATATTGGTGCCGATGCTTTCCAGTGTTACCGAAATTACGCAGACACTGCACCTGATCGAGAATGCCAAGCAAAGTTTGCGTCATGAAAGGGTTCCATTCGACGAAAAAATTCAGATTGGCGGTATGATTGAGGTCCCCGCCGCCGCATTGTGTCTCGATATTTTTATGCGCAAGCTGGATTTTCTGTCCATTGGCACCAATGATCTGATTCAGTATACCTTGGCCATAGACCGTGCTGATGATTCGGTGGCGCACCTCTACGATTCGTTGCACCCGGCAGTGTTGCGGCTGGTTGCGCATATCATTCGCAGCGCCAATCGAACCGGAGTGCCTGTGGCGGTCTGCGGCGAACTGGCGGGGGATATATTGTTTACCCGGTTGCTGCTGGGCTTCGGGTTACGGCTTTTCTCCATGCATCCGGCACAACTATTGACTGTGAAAAGAGAAGTGTTGAGGAGTAGTTTGTCGGATATCATCCCGCTTGCGCAGAAGATGCTCAAGGCCGATGATCCAGCAAAAATTCAGGCATTATTGACGAAGCTGAATAGTTGATTGATAGCCATTCGAGACAATAGGGCCGTGTGAACTTGTTCGCCAACTTGTTCTCCAATTGAGTGCCAAACGAGAGCGGAAGAAAATACGGCGCGGCATGATACTTGGATAAGTGGATATTTTTTCAGCAACGGAGTATACGGGTGGAAGCGGAGCAAGTACTTTGCCCAAATTGACTTATGCGCAAGGATTGTTAACGGTGGATTTGACTAAAATGGTAGGTTATGGACTGCAAGAATGCCAGCCGCGGATGCGGCTGGCATTCTTGCGAAGCCCGGTTTATTTTGGCGTGCTGCCAAGCGTAGCGTTTTTTTCATGAACGACCTTTCTGATGCAAGATTCCAGTTCGATTGACATCGTCGCGCCGCAAAGCGCACGCTTCGACGCGCCGCTGTATTTAAAGAGCGGTGCTGTGCTTGAAGGCTACGAGTTGGTATATGAAACCTATGGCGACCTCAACGCGGCCAAATCCAATGCCGTGCTGGTGTGTCATGCGCTTTCCGGCAATCATCATTTGGCAGGCTGTTACGCGGACAGTCCCAAG
The DNA here is from genome assembly GCF_000832065.1 of Nitrosospira sp. NpAV. GTDB lineage: Bacteria > Pseudomonadota > Gammaproteobacteria > Burkholderiales > Nitrosomonadaceae > Nitrosospira. The sequence goes on from NZ_JXQM01000022.1 coordinate 34,282, forward strand.
AGTGCAGGCTGGTGGAACAACATGATTGGTCCTGGCAAGTCTATCGATACACGCAAATTTTTTGTGATAGGCGTAAATAACCTTGGTGGTTGCCATGGCTCCACCGGGCCGGCCAGCATTAATCCAAAGACCGGCAAATGCTATGGTCCGGCTTTTCCGGTAGTGACCGTGGAGGACTGGGTGCAAACCCAAGTAAGGTTGGCAGATCTTCTTGGTATCGACCAATTCGCCGCAGTCGCGGGCGGCAGTCTTGGCGGGATGCAGGCATTGCAATGGACGCTCGATTTTCCGGAAAGGGTGCGCCATGCGCTGGTTATTGCCGCTGCCGCCAAATTGACTGCGCAGAATATTGCATTCAACGACGTGGCGCGCCAAGCCATCATCACCGATCCGGATTTCCATGGTGGAGATTATTATTTGCATAGCGTGGTGCCGAGGCGCGGTTTAAGGCTCGCTCGCATGCTGGGACACATTACCTATTTATCGGATGATGCAATGGCTGCAAAATTCGGACGGGAACTGCGTAACGGAGCGCTTGCATTCGGTTTCGACGTGGAGTTCGAGATTGAGTCGTATCTGCGCTACCAGGGCGATAAATTCGCCGACCAGTTCGATGCTAATACCTATTTGCTGATGACCAAGGCACTGGACTATTTTGACCCCGCATACCTGCACAATAATGATTTGAGCGCGGCATTCCGTGCCGCCAGGGCGAAATTCCTGGTGCTGTCATTCACGACGGACTGGCGTTTTTCGCCTGAGCGCTCGCGCGCCATTGTCAGGGCATTACTGGATAATGAGCTCGACGTGAGTTATGCGGAAATCACTTCCAGTCATGGCCACGACTCTTTCCTGATGGAAGACCGCCACTATCACAGGCTGATGCGGGCCTATATGGACAACATTGTCATATAGCGAAGATAGTTGTCATGGATGCCCTTGAGATTCTACAAACCGCACCTTCGAGGGATGGCCCAGCCAATTCACCGCAATGGTGGATGAGCAGATGAGCCCGATTTTACTTAATGACTTGCTTCTGATGTATTGAATCAGGATTAATGTATCTTCTATTATCGATAAAATACGTTATTAGATAGTGTTCTAAACACTAGAACCGCAGTGTGGAAAAACTATTCTCATAACCTTGCGTGAATTTGATGGACGCTTCTATTCTGCACAGTTGAAATATTCGAATGACGGAGGCGCATCCTGGAGTACGTCACAACGATTGATGGAGTCCTCTGGAGCGACGGACTTCCCATACCGTTAATTGACAAAAGAAAAGTGGTAATAGTGTGGAATACAGCAACAGAAGGTTTACGTGTTCTGCAGTTTGAGCGAGGAATCGCTGTCTCCGCAAGATGATCGGCTTTAAGAAGATTAATAACATCAGCAGTTTTGGCTTTTGTAAGCTTTTTTACATTTACTTGAATCATGAATTTTTCCTGGCGCGTAGCGTGCAGTCTGATTTGGCCAGCTTGTCACCAGCTATTACGGCTACCCTGACGGTTTCTTTGGGTTCCAGCGATGGATGATGCCGCCGACGAGTCCTGCAAGGGCAACCACCATCAGCAGAAATCCCCAGCCGGTGCCCTTGCCGGTGTGAACGAAGTCCCCCGCCCGCCTGATCTCCAGCGGAATGGTAACAAGCGTCTCAGGATGACCTGCCTCATTATTTCCAATCAGTAGGATGTTGTACTTCGCCAGCGGTTCCAGATCAACTGCAATGGAGATGTTCCCCGATCCATATTCCTGTGCGGGAACGGACAATACCTCGCGCTCCTCTCCACCTTCCACCTTCATCAGCCGTACCGCGAGCGGAAATTCCCGGATTTCCGGCGCGAACAGATCCATCACGATGTTTAGGGGACCGGCAGGCACAGGGGAGCAAAATGGCGGATAGGAAGGATGATCCCCATCCGGCACTACATAGGCGTTGAATCCCACGGGGAAGGCGCCCGATTCCACGACGCACGCGCCGCTGGAGACAGACTCCTTCTGTCGGGTGCGATTTTCGGGGCGGGGGGCACGCAACGAGTTACTGAAATCTTCTGCCTCCTGTGCGTTCGAAACTGTGGAACATATTGCCAGGGCTACGCCCCCCCAGTAGAGCGTTATGACCAGCATGGTACGAAATATCATTATGGAGTTGTCCCTATTAAATCGAACAGGATATGGTTAGCTGCGGCTGAAACTGTCTTGTGACTTCACCTTCAGCCCCTGTGGAATGGCATTCATTGTAATCTTCGAACCAGTAAGCAAGCTAATGCCATAACTGTTTTTGCGTTGGGACGATGATGCCCATAGACGCGATCCCGTTTGACATTCTTGACGAAGGTTTCGGCCATGCCGTTGGATTCGGGGACTTGGATCGGAGTGAAACAGCCGAGAAAGCCCATATCCTAGGCAAACGTTCTTGTTTCTGTGGAGGGATGGCAGTTGCCATTGTCGCTGCGCCATTCCACCCTATGCGGGAGCCTGTTATGGTTCCGAAGCACCGCTCGACGGATTCAATCATCAGATCTCGCCCCATCTCTCCGGTAATGCCGCTGGTGGTGGCCACATGACTGATGATTTCACGGTCACAGCAATCTAGGGCAAAGACCCGCACCACTTGCCCATTCCAGCAGGGAATCTCAAACCTATCCGAACAACAGCGCAGATTGGAGCGCAACGTTACCACCTCGCCTTCATGCGACCGTTGCGGTTGCTTGCCGGTATGCCGGGTTAGTAGCAAACCATTCTGACGCATGATGCGATAGATCCACCTGTGATTGACCGCAGGCTGACAGTGTTTTCGTCTGCATCCGTTCCACCAGATGGGATCGTGCCACACCCAGCGTTTCGGTAGTAATGGCTTTCATGGGATATTGTCCTGTGGCAGCAAGGACATGCGCGAGATCAGTTTTCTTCATGAGCAAGCTTCATCGCTTCGGTGAAAATCTCATTCTACTGGGTAGCCCAGCACCCGCTCCAATTCGTGGATGCGCTTCTTCAGCTCCCGGACCTCGGCCGCAGACACGATGGCATCATCGCTGCGCGCTGCTTCCTGTCCTCCTTCAGCCATGAGTTTTCTCCAGCGGGATAATAAAGTGGGAGCAACACCATATTTCCGCGCTACATACGAGACACTCACTCCCGGCAACCGGGATTCTTCAACAGCTTTCAATTTCTCACCCAGGCTCCAGCGCCTGCGGTGCTCAACTGTGAGGACCACTTCGATGCGATCAAAACCAGACGCGCCATGCCTAGTACTAGGCGTATGCCTATCTCTTATTATTAGTGCATCCATGCCCGATTCAATTGAAAGCTGCTACACGGCCAGCTTCGAAGCAATGTTGGCCGATCTGGCCGCGTGGGTGACTCCGATGGTTCAGGATCAGTGCGCGCCTCCAGGGCTTAAAAATATTGGCCGGCAACTGTCCGTCGTTCCAACCCTCGTTCTTCGTCATGATGATTTCCTCGAAATTTCCAGAGTGGAATCATCCACTGCTTTTTATATAGAATAAAGACTATTTTTTGGATAACATTGCTCTGTCAATGGAGCAATTAGTATGGAATTTTTGAATGACATGGCCCTGTTCGTAGAAGTTGTCAAGGCCAAGGGCTTTCGTGGTGCTGCCGACACCATCGGAATGCCGAACTCAACCCTGTCGCGACGGATCAGTACGCTGGAGAAGACGATTGGGCTGCGCCTCTTGCATCGCACAACTCGCAAGATCGAGCTAACTGAGGCTGGTCAGATTTATTACGAGCGCTGCAAGCGCATCGTCGATGAAGCCAGGCTTGCGCACGAACAACTTGGCGAAATGCTCGCACAGCCCAGCGGCGTACTGCGCGCTTCGCTGCCTGTGGATTTTGCCATCGCCTACATGGCGCCTTTGGTCGCCGAGTTCGCAAGCCTCTATCCCGGTATCACCTTCGATTTCGATCTCACATCACGGCGGGTCGATCTGGTGAGCGAGCCTTTCGACGTGGCGATCCGTATAGGAGAGCTTGAGAATTCACAACTGATTGCGCGTCCACTGGCTGCGCTCCCTGCGTACCTTTACGCTTCGCCCCGTTATCTCGACCGCTTGGGAGAACCTGCCGAGCCTGCTGATCTGGAGCGCCATGAGTGCCTTGGCATCCTGAAGGCTGGTGCGTGGACACTGCACGATGGGACGCATACCACCAAAGTTTCTATTGGTGGCCGGTTTACGCTCAACAGTGTCGGCATGATTCGCCGCCTGGCAACACTCGACATGGGCATCATCATGATGATGGAGGCAATTGTCGCCGATGATCTTGCCAGCGGGCGGTTGCGTCGCATCCTGCCCAAATGGCATGGCGCTCCGATATCCGTCTACGCCGTCACTGAGACTCGGTTATTGCCTGCAAAGACACAGCGCTTCATTGAGTTCCTACAGGAGCATCTGGGGCAAGGTTTAACAGGAGGTTGAAATTTCCCCTGATGCCGTCGGCTAGCCGCCAGCGGATTTCGCTCTATGCCGTATTCAGCCGCTAGCGTTTTTCAAGTACATGCCACGTCGTGCGCCCATCGATGGCACTATTGGGGATCTTCGGCGCCACATGTGGCGTCACGCGTCGGCCGAGCATGGCAAAAAGACGAACTGGACCATGTCATAATTCCTGTCCGCTTCCAAAGTCGAACCTCGTTTGATCAAGCGCTCCACCGTGCCAGTGACCAGTGCGGTTCTCCATCAGGGAGCATGGCTCAGGCTTCGATCAGAGTGTCATCCACCGTGAAATGCTCCGAGGATACCAGCCCCTGCCATTCCGATACCTGAACATCGCGGCTTGGGTGGCGTCGGCACATCGCATGGAATCCTCTATTTTATCGAATTCAACAGGTCCTAATTATACCACCTGCATGAATCGATTTGCCGTGTAGCATGGAAAATCCATCCGCCCGGGAGTGGCTGTTCACTTTGGTGGACGTCAATATTGATAAAGTTTTCCGCGCGTTAGTGCCTGAGCATTAGAAGGGCATGATCAACCTCAACCAGGCCGTGTAACCCTGGAAACGATTCTTGACGTGCATTTCATGCTGCCACTGTGCAATGAATATCGTTCCGGTCGGGCTATTGTAGCTCGCGCTGGGCCCGATCGCGAACACTTCGCCTTTGCGCCCAGAGGACCATGGGCCGAACGCCGACGAGATTGTCTGCCCATCGAGTTTGTCGTTGGTCGTCTGCTTTAGGTAATAGCCCGAAAGTCCGACGCCCCACGGGCCTAAACGTTTGCCAACAAGAAAGTCAATGTGGAATTCGTCACCGGACGCGTAGTCCATTTTTGGTTCACCTATGGCGGAGCGAAACTCCTTATTCTTGCTCTTGATGTTATACATGAACTTGCTGGAGATCTCCCAACCTTTTTCAGAGAGCCAGGTTACCGCGAAGAGTGGTTAGATGCTCCAGTAATTGGTGCCGATGCTCTTACGCGGATCGCCAGCCTTATACTGGCCGGTGGGCATGCGAATATCCAGTGCCGCTACCCAGTGCCAGTTACCCAAATGCCAGACCAGGCTGGCCGGACTAATGGTTATATCACCTAGACCTACGACTGAGGAGGCATGGTCTCCGAGCTTCATCCTTTGATGCACTATCGGCACGATGATGTGCACACCGTAGTTGCCCCCCAGAATACGCATTTCGGTGATGTGAATAAGGCGGAATGCGTTGAACCAGGCGCTGACTGCGGCCGCGGCCTTGTCGCCGTCGCCATTGTGCAGGGTGCCGTTGTAGTGACCGAGATAGTTGAGGAAGTGGTTGCCCGGCGATGGCGCCGCGCCCGCCAGCCAGTTTTCGGCACCGTTCGGATACTGATCGTTGCCTTCCTTGGCAATTGTGTCCCCCGCAGCCAGCTCCAACAAGGCCAGCGCAAGGCCGAACAGCTTGATGTTCATGCTTCCCTCTTGATGCTATTAACAGGAGATTGAAATTTCCGTGATGCCTTTGGCTACCAGCTGGTAAATGGCAGTGATTGGATTCGATAAGCCCATTGCCGGGGATGAAATTCGGATTTCCGGCGCTTTTTTGGCTCATTTGGAGTCCTGGTCGTTTTCCGGCCAGTCTTGGAGCAGTCGCCCAATCTGGTCGCATGGGTGACCCGGATGGTTCAGGTTTGGTGCGCACTTCCAGAGCTTGCAAATATTGGCCAGCAGCCATTCGTCGTTCTTGTTCTTCTTTATGATGATTCCTCCAAATTTCCAGAGTGGAATCATCCACTGTTCTTTATATAGAATAAAGGCCATTTTTTGGATAACATTGCTCCATTGATAGAGCAATTTTATGAAAATGATTTGCGCGGCTTCAAGACTTGTCCAGCTGCGGTGCAAATAAAAACTTACCCAGAGCCTCTCGCGGGCAGCCAGCCTGATGAAATCGTAGCTTTCCCGCAACGTTGTTCTCCCTTTGCAAAAAGAGACACGCTTTACTTGATTGCATTTAAAACTCTCGCTAGAGTCTTCCATGCCTGCATCTCGCCTTTCCGTAGCTGCATTCCTTATCGTGCTTTGATTACTCGGATTGGGACCTGCGATGACTACGATAACAACCATTTACGTACCTCTTCTCGATGAGGGTACCGGGAGGTCACCACCTTCGATAGTGGCACACCCAGCCAGACGCATTCTTGTCGTCGGGTTGCAGAAGCCTGAATCAAAGCGCATCATCGAAGCATGGCGACGCGACTATAATGCTCCTAGCGAATACGTTAAAACGTTAAATCCAACCAGGTCAGACAGAGAAGCTCCATGAATAATGCGCGCGCAGCCCGTCGGATGTTGCGCACTCACCGCTACGGTGTCTTGAGTACCTTGTCGGAGAAGTTCGATGGCCATCCGTTCGCCTCGATTTTGTACTATCTGGTGGACCACGACGGCAGCCTGCTTATCCTTATCAGCATGTTGGCGGAACATACTAAAAATATCCGCCATGACGCTCGTGTAAGCCTTCTTACACATGATCACAGCGACTTGAACATCCAGTCCCAAGGGCGCGTCACGGTGGTGGGGACGGCCCAACCTGTGGAGGACAACCTCCGTATTGCTGTGCGCTATCTGCGCTATTTTCCGGAAGCGGAAACCTATCTCGCCATGCGCGATTTCTCTTTCTATCGCATCGTTCCGCAGACACTGCGCTACATTGGCGGTTTCGGTAAGATTCATTGGGTCTCGGCGGCCAGCTATCTGGTGCCGGCTTATCCGTTGATTGGGCAGGAGGACGATGTCATTGCGCATATGAATGCGGATCATCGCGATACTTTGCGCCGATACTGTGAACATTTTCACCAATGCGTGGCATTGGATGTCGAAATGTTGGGGATCGACTGCGACGGTTTCGATATACGCGCCGATGGCAGGCATCTGCGTATCGATTTTGAGGAGATGGCATTCGACGCGCAGCAGGCTCGACATGCCTTGGTTGAAATGGCGCTAAGAACGAGATGACTCTGATTTCAATCGCAATCCGGCCACTGGGTGAGACGGAGGATGCGGTCCATGGGGTGTGGAGCAAGGCATTGCACGCAGCCATGTGCAGTAAAAACTGCGTACTTCACCCCGTTCGACTACCAGATTTAGGATAATATATTCGCCAACGAATACATCCCGCAAATATTGAAGACGTGACCAGCACTGCTACCCCATACACTGCCACCCGGCCCGATTTTGCCGCCATTGCCGCATGGGTGAAGCCCGGTGCAAAGGTGCTCGATTTAGGTTGCGGCGATGGCTCGCTCCTATGTTTCCTGCGCGATGCGCGCAACATTCATGGCTATGGAGTGGAAATCGACGATGACAATGTCCTTGCGTGCTTCAATAATGGAGTCAATGTGATTCAGAGTGATCTGGAATCCGGGCTGCTGAGCTTCGAATCGGGATCGTTCGATTATGTGGTTCTCTCGCAAACGTTGCAAGCGGTAAAACACACCGAGGGAATCATCAGGGAAATGTTGCGCGTAAGCAAGGAGGGGATTGTGTCGTTTCCTAATTTTGGCTACTGGAAAAACCGGCTACAGGTGATGTCTGGTCACATGCCTGTTTCGGAAACGCTACCTTATCAGTGGTTCGACACACCTAACATTCACAACTGTACACTCGGCGATTTTGAAGAGTTCTGCAGTCAGCATGGCGCGCGTATTCTTGAGCGCAGGGTAATGAGTGGAGATCATCAAATCACGTTCCTGCCCAACTTACTGGGGACGTTGGCATTTTATCGGTTTGAGCAGCAAAAGTAGCCATCAGAATCACTTGGCATGCGCCTGGGAATCCGCTGTCTCGAATTTTGCCTGTCCCGCCAGCCATACCAATACCAATACCGGAAGGCCGAGTAACGCCGTGCCGGTAAAAAAACTGGCGTAACCGTAAGCATCGACGAATTCGCCGCTGAACCCGGCGATAAACTTTGGCAATAACAGCATCACCGAACTGAACAACGCGTATTGTGTGGCAGAGTAGGCGGAATTCGTCAGACCAGAAAGATAGGCTATAAAAGCGGAAGAAGCGATGCCGGCGGACAGATTGTCTGCGGAAATGGTGAATATGAGGCCGGTTATATCGTGACCGCGCCCGCTTAGCCAGACAAATAGCAAATTGGTTGCCGCAGACAATACCGCTCCCAGAAACAATGTGCGCATGACCCCGATTTTTGCCGTGAGCACTCCGCCGATGGCTGCACCGGCAATCGTCATGATGACCCCATAGATTTTGGATATTGTTGCCACTTCATCCTTGGTGTAACCCATATCCACGTAAAAAGGATTGCTCATTACACCCATCACCACATCCGAGATGCGATAAAGTGCGATCAATGCCAGAATTACCAGCGCTTGCCGACCATGACGCACAATAAAATCCCGGAAGGGCGCAATCATTGCTCCATATAGCCAAGCCAGTGTTTGCGCGAGTCGTACGTTCAAATTCCAGTGTGCAATGACCTCCCGGGCATGGCCTTCATTTTCGGCGATGAGACGCGTGACAGGAACTTCCGGCTCGCGAATGATAAGCGTGGTGATAATGCCCACAGCCATGCATGCGGCCATCGCCAGATAGGCAGTGCGCCACGGCGCATAGTCATAACTGGCTTCCGAAGGGTCTACCGCCGCGGCTATCCACAATACGCCAGCGGAAGCCAGGATCATGGCCACACGATAACCTGCCTGATAAGTGGCGGCCATGGCCCCTTGGAGTCTGGGTGCTACCGCTTCGATTCGATAGGCGTCCAGCGCGATATCCTGAGTAGCGGATGCGAAAGCGACAGCAAGGGCAAAAAAAACCATATACGTCAAGTTCTCGATCGGATCGGTACTTGCCATACCGGCAAGCGCGATGGCGATAACAATTTGCGAGAGTAATAGCCACGCGCGCCGCCGGCCTAGAATACGGGTTAATATCGGCAATGAGAGACGATCCACCAGCGGCGACCACAGCCATTTGAAGCCATATGCCAATCCGATCCAGCTCAAGTGACCGATGGTGGAGCGGTCGATGCCCGCTTCCCTTAACCAGAACGATAAAGTGCCCAGTATCAACAACAGCGGCAATCCGGCAGAAAAACCGAGTGACAGCATCCCCAACACCCGTGGATGGGTGTAAATGCGAAAAGCATGTAGCCAACCGGATAAGGCAGTGGACATTATCCTAGGTCCGGCATTCGGGCGAGACGGCTATACCGTAAGAGGAAGGATCAACTATCGAATACAGGGTCATAGGCTGTAATCATAGTCGATGGTGAGCGGTGAATGATCGGAGAAACGCTCCTCCTTGTAAATCGAAACTTTAGTCGCCTTGGCCGCAATGTGCGGTGTCGCAATCTGATAATCGATGCGCCAGCCTACATTCTTGGCCCAGGCTTGCCCTCGATTGGACCACCATGTGTATTGCTCAGGCTCGGCGTTGATTTGACGGAAAACATCGACAAATTCAAGATCATCAAAAACTCCACTAAGCCAGATGCGTTCTTCGGGCAGAAACCCGGAGTTTTTCTGATTGGAGCGCCAGTTCTTCAGATCGATTTCCTTGTGAGCGATATTCCAGTCACCGCATAATATGATCTCCCTGCCGCAACCCGCGAGTTCTTTGAGCATGGGGAGGAATCGCTCAAGGAAAAAGAATTTGGCAGCTTGCCGATGCTCACCACTGGAGCCGGAGGGAAAATAGATTGATACTATAGTCAATGGGCCAAAGTCAGCGCGTAGAAAGCGCCCTTCCGCATCGATCTCCGCAATGCCAAGACCTTCGATGATATTGTCGGGCTTTTGCCGGCTGTAAATACCTACTCCGCTGTATCCCTTCTTTTCAGCGCAGTGGAAATAACCATGGTAGCCATCGGGTGACAACATTTCTCCCGTGATGTCGGTCTTCTGAGCTTTCAATTCCTGCACACATACGATATCGGCCCCCTGCATCGGCAGCCACCGGAAAAAACCCTTGCTTGTGGCAGAGCGCACTCCGTTCAGGTTAAGCGTTATAATTCTCACGTCTATTTTTTCCAGTTGGTCATGTAGAGATGTCCGATTTCCGGCAGGAATTCATTGAATTTGCCATTGACCGTAGTGTGCTGTGCTTCGGCGAATTTAAAACTAAAGCGGGACGGCTGTCGCCATATTTTTTCAATGCGGGGTTGTTCAACGACGGCGATTCTCTTCGGAAACTGGGGCAATTTTACGCCAAAGCCATTCGTGATGCCCGGCTTCCGTTTGATATGCTATTTGGTCCCGCCTACAAGGGCATCCCGCTGGTAAGTGCTATCGCCATTGCGCTGGCCGAGAACGGGGATAACTACCCCTTCTGTTTCAATCGTAAAGAAGTAAAGGATCACGGCGAAGGAGGAAATCTCGTGGGCGCCCCCCTTGCCGGACGTGTGCTGATTGTTGACGACGTCATTTCTGCCGGTATTTCAGTGCAGGAATCCGTCGGCCACATTCAAGCTTCTGGTGCCATACCTTGTGGCGTCATTATTGCACTTGACCGGATGGAGCGCGGTAACGGAGAACTTTCCGCTACGCAGGAAGTTCATCATGCCTGCGGAATTCAGGTTGCCAGCATCGTTAATCTGGATGACATTGCAAATTATCTGCGGGACAGAAAGAGTCTGCGACACAATCTTCAGGCGATAGAAAGCTACCGTGCACAATATGGGGTCCCTGACCCTGGAGAACTCCGGAGTGGGCACGTACTATAGCAGACGGGCAAACCATTCAATAACCATTCAATAATTGAAGGTCAAGGCATCTTCTCCGGTGGTAGGGTCGACAACGTAATTTCTCCTTTCGAATCGAAGCGGCGCCCGATGGCAAATCCCTGTCCGCCAAGGTGGCCACGCAAGTGATAATCGGCCTTGGTATGATCGCCAGCGGCCAGTCCAAAGGCATGACGGATAATTGTTGTCGCCGGCACTGTTACCGGCACCGTGATGACCGCTTCTCCAAAGCGGGGTATCGTGCCCTGCTGATCGCTTACTCCACTCGCGAAGCTCATTCCGCGTAAATCCAGATCGAGCGCGACACCATCGTAATCGAGGGGTCTGCCGTCATGATTCTGAATTCGGAGGTGGACCGCGAAGCGTGCCTCCATACCTCTCCCTTCCAGCGGCTCAACTCCAGCTAAAGAGACACGAAGCGGCTCATGCATTCCTAGCGCTGCGCACCCGGATAAGAGGAAAGCGAATGCGTAAATAAGCAGTATGCGAGGGTTCATCAGGGTACACCGGATTGTGAATCTGAAATCATAACTTGATTATCCTAAATCCGGTAGTTGGACAGGGTGGCGTGTGCGATTTTGGAAGGCAGGGCAAGAGGATTTGGCGCTCTCAGAATCAATGAGTGGAAATTCGTAAGGGAGTTTGTTTCGTGCGTTTGGTTTGGTGATACTATCTCTATCGAAGCTGGCTAGACAGTCGCCGCCCACCTTTCGGTTATGGAAGGCAGGGGGGAGGAAAGTCCGGGCTCCACAGAGCAGGATGCCGGTTAATGGCCGGCCACCGTGAGGTGAGGAAGAGGGCCACAGAGACGAGCGTATTAAGTTACGGTGAAACGCGGTAACCTCCATCCGGAGCAAGACCAAATAGGCAGGCGATGATGCTGCTCGCTGAGCCTGCGGGTAGGTTGCTTGAGCGTACGGGTAACCGTACGTCTAGAGGAATGATTGTCCAAGACAGAACCCGGCTTATCGGCCAGCTTCATTCTTATTCATATTTCAGATCGGTATCCCGCGCATAAAAACGCGGCTTCAACGTAACATTGAAGCCGCGCGGATAGGATGCTAATGGATTTTCTTAGTGATCCATCGCCGGGGTTGAATTCTCATTGGGTTTCTTGAGCTGGATCATGAGATCGTCGTCCCATTTGCCCTCGACATTCATGTGGGCCGCGGCACCCAGCAATACGGCTTCCAGCAGGTTATGGCTCAGATACACATAGAGGCCGGGTTGCTTGAATTCATACAAGGCCACTCCTGTGCCGCCCCCTGCCACAAACCAGGTTTCCTGATTGGTGAGAGGAGGATCGCTGAACTTGCCACCCTGCCATACCAGATCGCCATGGCCGCCAATCAGGTGGGGACGGGAATCGCGGTTGGCCTGCGCGTGAATGAACAGCACTTTCTCTCCAACCTTGGCCTTGAGCGCATTGTCGCCCGTCAGCGCACCTACCGCGCCATTGAAGACGACGTGCGTCGGGATCAAACCCTTGCCGACTTCGAGCATTTCAGCCATGCCTTCGGCGGGCTGGGAATACGACTTGTATTTCCCGTCCTTGTCCTTGGGCAGGTACAGATCCTGTTCGCCTATGTAGTAGGCCCGGTCATAGCGCACCGGCTTGCCTTTGTTGTCCTTCAGGCCATCCCGCGGCAATACCATGATGGCGCCATTCATGCCCGATATGACGTGGAACGGAATCATGGTTCCGCCCGGGGCACAGTGGTAGATAAATACGCCGGCTTTGGTTGCCTTCCAGCGCACCACCACATCTTCGCCAGGAGCCACCAGCGTCAGGCCGGCGCTACCCAGCGCACCGGTTGACGCATGAAAGTCAACATTGTGCGCCATGGTGCTGGTCTTGGGGTTGACCAGTGTCAGCTCGACATAGTCGCCCTCATGCACGACGATCAGCGGACCCGGAACGGTGCCATTGAAGGTCAACGCCCACATCTTGGTGCCATCCGGTGCAATCTGCACCAGCTTTTCTATGGTCTCCATGCGCACCTTGACAACCTTGGGACCCCCTTTGGCTACCTGGTCGTGCTTGGGTAAAAAAGGCGGAGCCACCAGTTCCTGGGTGACCACCGGCAATTTGGAAATGTCCGGCGCCGCCATGGCCGGACCCGCACCCATACACAGCAATCCGAACCCGATTGCCCCTTGAACAACTTTGTTCATGTTACCCTCCATAAATGTTTTATTCACCGCGCATATCCATGCGCCATTTCTTTCCGCCCGGCATTCAATGGCTGACATCTCATCCTTTTCTGAAGAGCATCTCTAAGAATTCAGCGGGCGCACAAACAGCCTCCCGCCTGCCTATCCGGCAGGCGGGAAATACTCTCATTTAGGCGACCGAGGAGCAACTATGCATTGCAGCAAATTTCGAATTCTTAGAGATGCCCTAAAGAACGAAGGCCCGGCAACTATACAGCTTTAACATATACCTGTCCATGC
>NZ_JXQM01000198.1 GCF_000832065.1 Nitrosospira sp. NpAV
CATGTCCTTATATTTGCTTTAGAACTTTGGATCATGGAGTTCTTCTGGTAGGGTATGGAGCTGCTGGTTACTCCCCAATCCGCTTTAAGGACAAGCCTTTCTGGATCATAAAGAATTCATGGGGAGCAAACTGGGGAGAGGACGGATATTACAAAATATGCAGAGGTCGCAATGTTTGTGGAGTAGACTCCATGGTCTCAAGTGTGGCGGCTTTGCATACAAAGTCTCAGTAGCATTGCCCTGTAAATGACTGATATAAGTAACGGTAATATTAGTATCCGTCAGTATGTCTTATCTCTGGATTTATGCCATCTGCTA
>NZ_JXQM01000199.1 GCF_000832065.1 Nitrosospira sp. NpAV
ATGCACAATCTTGTAAAACCCTAACCGAAACCAAGCTCGACTCGTTTAAACATGTTAAACCACTAATCTAAGCATGCCTTTTAAAACTTAAACTGACTATTTTTCCATAGTTACGTTTGGATTTTGAACTACCAAAAACAGATTAATTGTCTCCTAATCCATTCCATTCTGTTAGCCCTAGCTTCAAGCTTTCAATTAATTGTAGGCATTAC
>NZ_JXQM01000200.1 GCF_000832065.1 Nitrosospira sp. NpAV
GTACTGGCACTCGAAGAGCTCGCGGGGGAAGCCGCCGAAGTCGTGGATGGTCTCGGGACGCTCGCTGGTGCTGACCAGCAGCTGGCGGCTGGCCCAGTGGGCCGAGACCACCACGATAGCCGTAGGCGTCAGCTCGCGGCCCAGCCGGCGCAGGAAGTCGTGGGCCGGCCCGGGGGTCAGGGCCAGCATCGGCGAGCCATGGGAAATGAACAGGCTGGGAAGCATTTGGGTTCTCCTTCGTCGTGTCGTCTCAATAGCCGGTGAGATCGGAAGAGCACAGGTCTGAAATA
>NZ_JXQM01000201.1 GCF_000832065.1 Nitrosospira sp. NpAV
CAGTATCGTCAGCCGGGCCGTTATGAATTCAGAGGTCAGGGCAATGCCGCAGTCGTGCTGAATGCAATATTGCCATTCTTCGAACGTTTCCGGGATGATCGCGCTCATGACAATTCCAGCTCTTCCGTCAGAGATGCCACGGACCACTCGGGAAAATCATCAGGCAGAGTGCGCCAGTAAGTCGGGCCTCGAGAAATTTCAACCGGGGTCAGCTTACAGGCGGAAAAAGCTGCTTCGATCGCGAGTCGGTCCCATTCCCGATGGCGTCCGATAAAAACAACCTCATTGATACGATCTCCATAGGGTTTGTACCAGTTCTGTTCGATCAAGGTACGCTCCTGACTGCCTTGAGCAGGCCACTGATCCTGGGGTACGGCCGCCCACCACTGCCCCACCGGCTCTACTGAAACAGTGGGGCCGGAACGGGAATAAGAAATTGCCCATTCGGGGCGACTGGCTAACCAAAGATAACCTTTAGCCCGCAAAACACCCGTCAACGGCATATCGAGGAAAGTTGCGAGGCGCCGGGGGTGGAGAGGCTCGTGTGTGCGCAGAATGAAACTGTCAATGCCATATTCTTCGGTTTCAGGGGTGTGC
>NZ_JXQM01000202.1 GCF_000832065.1 Nitrosospira sp. NpAV
CTCCATACTACTACCACTCACCTCCCCCACCTGTGAAATCACCTCCACCTCCAGTCTACATCTACGCTTCTCCTCCACCACCAACACCCTACTAGATCTAAAAAGATCGACCACACACCGTTCATGTTGTAGTTTCGCCAGCAAAATAAAGGAAGGCGCCAAGAAGGAAGGGAGATTTGGACATCAAAACAGTTCCTTTTCAAGTCCATGGAATAAGGGTCTAAGCATTACAGTGGAGAGATACAATTTTGATAATTCAGGCCTACATATAACTTCCACTTCTTTGGTAGCCATGTTACACATGCTCTTTATTTATTGTAGTGGCATAAGAAGGAAGTGAGTATTTTTTCTATTTTAATTATTGGTTTTTCACTTTAATTTATTCGTGTATAGAAATGTGGCCTTCCGTATGATTGATGAAGCTTTTTCTATTTATTGTGGG
>NZ_JXQM01000203.1 GCF_000832065.1 Nitrosospira sp. NpAV
AGATGTGTATAAGAGAAAGTCACCATTCAGTGGGACGATAGCCGTGGCGCACTGGCTGCGCAGCAGTTTGTCATGACCACCCGGCTGTGACAGCCGATATGAAAAGCATACAGATCAATCACACATTCAGCCGTAATCAGCAGGGCCTGACACTGGTGGAAATGATGGTTGCCATGACTATCGGGTTGGTACTGCTGGGCGGAATGGTAACCTGTCTCTTATACACATCTCCGAGT
>NZ_JXQM01000204.1 GCF_000832065.1 Nitrosospira sp. NpAV
ATTTGATTTGATTCGAAAAATTTTCAAATTGAGTTGGGTTGATAAAATAGGATCCGTTAACTTAACTAATTCAATCTATTTTTAGTTGATTTCACCTGACTCGATCGCTCCCCCCTAGCAACACATTTGTTACCATTGCAAAGAATTTTTATTTAACTTTGTGAATATATCTTATATCCAATGTTGATTAACATTTGAAATATAACCTTTTATTTGAG
>NZ_JXQM01000205.1 GCF_000832065.1 Nitrosospira sp. NpAV
GGCCAGAATTCAATCGCCCCTAGCGCGATGAGCGCTCCGGCAGTGACCATGACTGCAGCGCCTGGTACGAACAGCCCTACTACGGCCAGCGATTCTCCCAAAGCGATGAGGAAAACGCCCGCCAGCGTCCAGTGGGGATACTGTGCAACCCAGTTCAGGAAGGATTGAATTTCGATTTTGTGTGCTCCCTCTCTCTAACCAGACATGCGCACTTTTCGCCGCTTGAATGCCATGACTGCCAACGCCAGGACGCAAAAGAACGCGCCTGCATAAAACGTGAAAGCTGGCCCGAGCTGATCCCACAGCAACCCGGCCAGTACGCTGGCAACCAGCATACTCAAGCCGCTGAGCAAGTTGAAGAAGCCAAATGCGCTGCCACGCAGAACAGCGGGGGCGGTATCTGCCACCATGGCCGCCAGCAACCCCTGGGTCATACCCAGGTGCAGGCCCCACAGGGCAACGCCGATAAATACAACACCCCAGGACTGGGCATAGGCCAGTACAAAATCTGCAATGATCAGCACGATCAGGCCAAGCA
>NZ_JXQM01000023.1 GCF_000832065.1 Nitrosospira sp. NpAV
GATCATCACCCGCTACTCCAACCTGACCGACGTGGTCTGGAACGGACAAAGCAAAGTCATCCTCAACAACCGGATCGTCCCGTAAGGGGGATCCGTAGACCCGGCCGCCCGTTGACTCCCGCCAGAGTGGGGGAATCAGCCGGGCGGACCGGCCCACCTTCGACCTGCGGCGAAGACCGGAAAAGGCACCGGCAGGGGGAAGGCGGCAAGACAGCGGCGTGACACGATATCGGCGTGACACGCAAAAATGAACAACGGCAGCATTTATCAGTTTTAAGATCGTACGACATATTTGAGGGGAGGGCACGATGAGCAGAACAGACGAAATATTAAAGGCGGCCAAGATGCCGCCGGAATCGGTAAAGATGTCCAGGATGATAGACGCGATCTATTTTCCGATTTTATGCATCCTGCTGGTAGGCACCTACCACATGCACTTCATGCTGCTGGCAGGCGACTGGGACTTCTGGCTTGACTGGAAAGACCGCCAATGGTGGCCGGTTGTCACCCCCATTGTAGGCATCACCTACTGTGCCACCATCATGTACTACCTGTGGGTGAACTACCGCCTGCCGTTTGGCGCGACGCTATGTATCGTCTGCCTGCTGGTAGGCGAATGGCTGACCCGCTTCTGGGGTTTCTACTGGTGGTCGCACTACCCGATCAACTTCGTCCTGCCCTCCACCATGATTCCGGGCGCGCTCATCATGGACACCGTCATGCTGCTCACGCGCAACTGGATGATCACGGCCCTGGTAGGCGGTGGCGCATTTGGCCTGCTGTTTTATCCGGGCAACTGGCCGATATTCGGACCGACGCACCTGCCGCTGGTGGCCGAAGGCGTTCTGCTGTCGCTGGCTGACTACACCGGCTTCCTGTATGTCCGCACGGGCACCCCGGAATACGTACGGCTGATCGAACAAGGCTCCCTGCGCACCTTTGGTGGTCACACCACGGTGATTGCGGCCTTCTTCTCCGCCTTCGTCTCCATGCTCATGTTCTGCGTCTGGTGGTACTTTGGCAAACTCTACTGCACCGCGTTCTACTACGTCAAAGGCCCGCGTGGCCGGGTTACCATGAAGAACGACGTCACCGCCTATGGCGAAGAAGGGTTTCCGGAGGGGATCAAATAATGAACGCAAAGAACCTGTTCAAACTGGGGGTCATTGGCCTCTATGGCATGGCCACCTTGGCCCTGAGCACCCTTGACATCTCGCCGGCGGCAGCGCATGGCGAACGCTCGCAAGAACCGTTCCTGCGCATGCGCACCATCCAATGGTACGACATGAAATGGGGCCCCGACACCACCAAGGTCAACGACTTTGCCACCATGACCGGCAAATTCCACCTGGCCGAAGACTGGCCGCGCGCGGTGGGCAAACCGGGACGGGCGTTCTTCAACGTAGGCAGCCCCAGCCCGGTATTCGTACGGCTCTCCACCAAACTGAACGGCGAACCGACCTACATCTCGGGCCCGCTGGAAATTGGCCGCGACTACGCCTTCGAAGTCAAACTGAAAGCCCGCATCCCGGGACGCCACCACATGCACGCCATGGTCAACATCAAGGACGCAGGCCCGATTGCCGGCCCTGCCGCCTGGATGAACATCACCGGCAGCTGGGATGACTTCACCAACCCGGTGAAACTGCTGACAGGCGAGACCATCGACACCGAGACCTTCAACTTCAACAACGGCATCTTCTGGCACTTGTTGTGGTTGGGACTGGGCTGTTTCTGGATAGGCTACTACGTTGCCCGGCCCATGTTCCTGCCGCGCAGCCGGGTGTTGCTGGCCTATGGAGACGACCTGCTGCTGGACCCGATGGACAAGAAGGTTGCGTGGATCGTACTGATTGCGACCTTTGGCATTGTCTGGGGCGGCTACCGCTATACGGAAACCAAACACCCGTACACGGTGCCCATCCAAGCGGGTGAATCGAAGGTACAACCGATGCCGGTGAAACCCAACCCCATCGCGATCAAAGTGACGCACGCCAACTATGACGTCCCGGGCCGCGCACTGCGCGTGACCATGAGCGTCACCAACAGTGGCGACACCGCTTATCGTATAGGCGAGTTCACCACGGCGGGCGTGCGCTTCATCAACAAAGTGGGGCTCAAGCACCTGGACCGCAACTATCCGAAGGAACTGGTAGCCACGGGCCTGTCGTTTGACAATGACGCGCCGATCCAACCTGGCGAGACGCGTGAAGTCAAGATGGAAGCGAAGGATGCGCTGTGGGAAGTACAGCGTCTGATGGCGCTGCTGGGCGACCCGGAAAGCCGCTTTGGCGGATTGCTGATGACCTGGAGCGATTCAGGCGACCGCAACATCAACAGCATAGCCGGCGCAGTCATACCGGTCTTCACCAAGCTCTAAGCTACAAAGCATGACACCGGTCCGCCACCGTCGCCAGACGGAAAGGTGGATCGGTGTTTTTTA
>NZ_JXQM01000206.1 GCF_000832065.1 Nitrosospira sp. NpAV
GAAGCATATCTGCCTTTCTCTGAAGACAAGATCAGTATTATCGAAGCAATGGACAAGGCAAGCGATCCACTCAAGATCTTCATGCTACGCCAGACACGCGAAACAGATATTGCACTGTTCGCCCGGATTTCCGGGAGCGAGGAAATCGAAAGCCCGGATCAGGTACCAATGAAAATCCTGGTACCTGCCTACATCACCAGCGAGCTAAAGACAGCTTTTCAAATCGGATTTATCGTCTTTATCCCTTTTCTGATCATTGATATGGTTGTTGCCAGCACACTGATGGCAATGGGAATGATGATGCTGTCGCCAATGATTATCTCTCTACCGTTCAAGCTGATGCTGTTTGTACTGGTGGATGGCTGGCATCTGCTGATTGGTTCACTCACCCAGAGTTTCTATACCTGATAAGGAGATCGCCACAT
>NZ_JXQM01000207.1 GCF_000832065.1 Nitrosospira sp. NpAV
ACGAATTTCAGGTGCTTGTTTTGATGCAGCACATGGTGTTATTCCTGGTCTAAAGGTCAAGGGAACAGACTACAAAACACATGATGGGACTTGCATACGTGATTATATTGATGTTACCGACCTGGTTGATGCTCATGTGAAAGCTCTTAAAAAGGCAAAGCCCGGTGAAGTGGGAATCTACAATGTTGGCACTGGAAGAGGTAGATCAGTGAAGGAGTTTGTGGAAGCATGTA
>NZ_JXQM01000208.1 GCF_000832065.1 Nitrosospira sp. NpAV
TAGACGGTGGAAGCCGATAGGTGGTGGTGAGGCGACAGCTCTCTTTGGGGGACGTGTGCAGAGGAGTAGCTTAACCACACCAACCCATCGTCACTCGGCTCCAGAAATGGTGTCCACTCCTCGCTCAGGGCTTCACAGAGCCGAGATGCGGTCAGTTCTTCCTGCTCGCCGACCTTCTTACGCCATTTGTGGCGCCATACCGCCACGGCAGTGGCTGAGAGATCGGAAGAGC
>NZ_JXQM01000209.1 GCF_000832065.1 Nitrosospira sp. NpAV
GGACATATTCCAGATGCAAGGTAGCAAAGTCCGGCTGGCCCGTTTTCGGACATAAACAGGTAAACTCTGGAATTTTGATCCGAATGGTATAGTCTCGTTCCGGGAAGGGGTTGGGAAAGGTTTCAAGTTCTCGACTCGGTTGGCTAGGCATCTTGCTGTCTCTGTGTTAGCGTTGCGTCTTTCAAATTTGGTTTTATTATCGCTTAAATCCATGCCATGCGCCTAAAGAAAATCAAGCTCGCTGGCTTTAAATC
>NZ_JXQM01000210.1 GCF_000832065.1 Nitrosospira sp. NpAV
CCATCCAGCTCCATCACCAAGCGCAAAACCCCATGCGCTGCGGGATGTTGCGGCCCAAAATTCATAGTGTAATTACGAATATCAGCCATTTCACAAACACCCTTCCCAAAAACTTCGTGAGGATCGCTGATTAATCAGAGAGCGTGTCATGTTTCTTCCTTACCGTATTGTTCTTCGCGAATGATATATGGCGTAATTTCACGAGGCTCAATAGTAATAGGCTGATATATCACTCGTTTTTGCTCTGGATCATATTGCATCTGTCTCTTATACACATCT
>NZ_JXQM01000211.1 GCF_000832065.1 Nitrosospira sp. NpAV
TTGGAATGAAGCTTTCTCGGGAAGATGCTGCAAAAGCTCAACAAGCTATGTCATCCTTATCGCCTGATGACTTGGATAGAATGATGCGTTGGGTTGATAGGATCCAAAGAGGAGCCGAAGGTGCGAAGAAAGCAAAGAACTGGTTGCTCGGGAAACCTGGTATGATCCTCGCAATATGCATGCTCATCTTAGCAGTGATTCTTCATAGGTTGGGCTTCGTTGGTAGTTA
>NZ_JXQM01000212.1 GCF_000832065.1 Nitrosospira sp. NpAV
CAGATCTGATCAAAGAACAACCAATCAAACAGGTTGCTTAGAAGTCCCAAGTTAGAGAACATGGGTCGTGGAGTCAGCAGTGGTGGGGGACAGAGTTCTTTGGGTTACCTTTTCGGGAGCGGAGAAGCTCCACCTCCGAAACCAACCAATGTCATGAGTACTGGCACCACCAGTAGTGAAGTTCCTCAGAAGCAGATTGAGGTTGTGAAGGGAACCGTGCAAAAACCGACCACTGCTTCACCAT
>NZ_JXQM01000213.1 GCF_000832065.1 Nitrosospira sp. NpAV
GGGCTGCGAGGTGCGCTGTTCGCTGGGCGGCTGGCAGCCCGGCGACGACCCGGACCGCTTCCTGCAGGTGCTGCCCGATGGCAGCGAGCAGGCGATCGACTGGCCCGACTCCGGCCAGTAGCCCGAAACGACATCGCCCCGCAGTTGCGGGGCGATGGACATTGGGAGTGAGAGAACGCGTCGAGGGCAGGCGCTTCGATTCACGTAATCACGGTGACGTCGTCGGCCTGCAGCCCCCGCTCGTTCTGGATGACGTGGT
>NZ_JXQM01000214.1 GCF_000832065.1 Nitrosospira sp. NpAV
CTCTTTTCTTTCCTTGTCCCCCCTTCCCCGGCTTGCTCCGGTCTTTGGCCCGCGCCTTCGCACAATCGGGCTATTCGGTCACGCGTTTATGACCGTTAAAATGAAAATCACCTCTCAGCGGCACGTGGCAGTCCATGTCCTCCAGACGCGCGCGTCTGCCCGCCCCCGCTTTAGCGGCAGCGGCGGTCTTGCCGGTCCTCCGTCCCCGTTCGGCTCCGGCGCGCGCGCGTTGGGCGCCCTTTCCCCGCTCGGCCGCTCCCCCTTCTGCCCTCCCGTCCCCGTGCCCTCTCGTCTGCCGTCTTCTGCTTGCCCC
>NZ_JXQM01000024.1 GCF_000832065.1 Nitrosospira sp. NpAV
AATCTATGAAAATTACTGCCAAGATCTTGCCTGCGAGGAAGAAGCCGCGGTTACGCTGCACTAAGCATTAAGCGACATATGACGGCGGGTAAACTATCGTTTGCCCGCCGGATTCTTTTCCTGATTTTATCCCTTCCGTTTTTCCTGATTCATTCATGTTCATTGTGCTGATCATGAGAGACCTCATGCCAGTGGGATAATTCCATCCAACGTAGCAAAACAAGTATTCCTTGCGGTTGTCAGGAAATCCCGCAGATAGGGCCGGGATGCGGTTTCCTTGAGTGTCGACGCGTACAGGTCGCTCCATAACCCATTAGCGCCAATACGGCGGGCAATCACATAGTCGTGGTCAACATAGTTTTTGAGACCCCAGCTGGGTAGTGCGGCGACACCACGACGGCTGGCCACCAGTTGCAGGATGGCGACGGTCAGTTCCGCCGTGCGCCGCTGCGGTTGAATACCGGCGGGTTTCAATACATTGAGAATCAGATCGATGCGATCTTCGGGTACCGGATAGGTAATCAACGTTACATCGGCGAAATCCGAGGCATGCAATATCCGTTTTCCCCGCAGGGGATGCTCCGGTGCCAATACCGCGAGAATCTCAAAACGGAATAACGGATGATGAACAATTCCCCGCTGCCGCTTATGTTCCGAGCCGATGACTATGTCTGCACCTCCTTCCTCCAGCAGTTTGACAGGATCGGCATGGAATCCCGAAACCAAGTCCAGCTCCACATCCGGCCAATGCTGGCGGAATTCATCCATGAGCGGCATCAGCCAATCAAAACAGGTATGACACTCCAGTACGATGCGCAAGCTTCCCGAAGCTTGCTGCGAGATTTTAGCAAGATCCCGTTCGGTTTCCCGAATTTCCTCCAATACTTTTCCGGCTAGCGCCACCAAGTGTTTTCCGGCCTCGGTAAGCTCGATGGACTGCCCCCGGCGTTGTATGACCGGCAGGCCATAATGGCTTTGCAGCGCCTTGATCTGATGGGACAACGCGGACTGGGTAAGGTGTACGCGCTTGGCGGCACGCGATACGCTACCCGTTTCATGCAATGCCGTAAGCGTGCGGAGGTGACGTAGCTCAAGCATGATTTTGAATACGAATATGGTTATGAACCCAATTCATAATTTCTTTAGAACATTTCATTTGATTCATAACATAGTCTGCCACACAATAGGCTCTTACGGCAATACCGGCAATTGAGCCGGCAACTAAAGCCGGTAATTAAGCAACAATGAGGAGCGATTATGGCTTTGACACATAACCTCGGTTTCCCTCGCATCGGCGAGCGCCGGGAGCTGAAACAGACGCTTGAGGCATTCTGGCGTGGCGACATCGACGATAAACAACTGCAGATCAAAGCAGCGGAATTACGAAGACACCATTGGATCTTGCAGCGTGAAGCAGGACTTGATCTGATTCCGGCTGGCGATTTCGCACTTTACGATCAAATGCTGAACATGACGGCACTGCTGGGCGCGGCCCCCGCAAGATTTAACGCGGGCAATGACGAAATCGGGCTGGATCTGTATTTCGCAATGGCGCGTGGAACGGCGAGTCAGCCGGCGATGGAGATGACCAAATGGTTCGATACCAATTACCATTACATCGTCCCCGAATTCGATGCGCATACCCGATTTCGAATCGCTTCGTCGCAGCTCTTCCGGGAAGTGGCCGAAGCCATGGCACTTGGTATTTCACCAAAAGTGGTGCTGGTCGGACCGCTGACCTATTTATATCTCGGTAAAGAAACCGAGCCCGGCTTCAACCGGCTCGACTTGTTAACGCAGCTGCTGCCGGTTTACCGCGAGATTCTGGCACGCCTCGCATCCCTCGGCGTGGAATGGGTGCAAATGGACGAACCATTGCTGGCGCTTGATTTGGAAGATGACTGGCTGAGCGCCCTGGATCACGCATATGCTGCTCTGGATGGCGCTGAAACAAAACTGTTGCTTACGACCTATTTTGAAGCGGTAGATAACCACGCCGCACGTTTGAAAAAATTGCCGGTGGATGGTTTGCATATTGATTTGTGCCGTGCGCCGGATCAGCTTGATATTTTTTTAGAAAGTTATCCCATCGGCAAGATTCTGTCTTTGGGCATCATTGATGGCCGCAATATATGGCGCGCTGATCTGGCGCAGGCATTGACGACTTTATCGCGTGCACAGTCCACTCTGGGTGAACGGTTGTGGATTGCACCCAGCTGTTCGCTGCTGCATTGCCCAGTGGATCTTGAACTGGAAACCCGGTTGGATAGCGAGATAAAGAACTGGCTGGCGTTTTCGGTACAAAAGTTGCAAGAGGTATCGATTCTTGGACAGGGTCTGAACCAGGGACAAGATGCTATACGCGAAAAACTCGATGCCTCCACCAGGGCAAGACAAGAACGCCGTGAGTCACCCCGCAACCATAACCCGGTAATGCAGGAACGCCTGCAACGCCTGACGCAGAATGACAGCCAGCGTACAAGTCCATTCGCAGTGCGTCAGGTGCTGCAACAGCAACGTTTTCAACTTCCCGACCTGCCCACCACAACGATCGGTTCATTTCCGCAGACCTCGGAGATTCGCCAGGCGCGCGCTGCGTTCAGGAAAGGTGAGATCGGCAATTTGCAGTATCTGGAAGCGATGCGCAAAGAGATTCAACTGGCGATAAGTAAGCAGGAGGAGATCGGGCTGGATGTGTTCGTCCACGGGGAGGCTGAGCGCAATGATATGGTGGAGTACTTCGGTGAGCAGTTGTGCGGCTACGCTTTTACGGAGAACGGGTGGGTACAGAGCTATGGCTCCCGCTGTGTAAAGCCGCCGATTCTGCACGGCGATATCTACCGCCCCGAATCCATGACGGTCGACTGGATTCAATATGCGCAGAGCCAAACCACAAAGCCGGTGAAAGGCATGTTGACCGGACCTGTTACCATGCTGATGTGGTCGTTCGTGCGCGACGATCAGCCGCGCTCGACCACGGCGCTGCAACTTGCGCTCGCCATCCGCGATGAAGTCGCCGACCTGGAGCGCGCTGGTATCGGAATTATTCAGATTGACGAGCCGGCGTTTCGCGAAGGACTGCCTCTCAAAAAAGCTGCCTGGAACGAATATCTGAAATGGGCGGTGGAAGCGTTCCGCGTATCCAGTTCCGGTGTAAAGGATGATACGCAGATACACACTCACATGTGTTATTCGGAGTTTAACGATATTCTGCCAGCTATTGCCGACATGGGTGCGGATGTTATCACCATTGAAACCTCACGCTCACGCATGGAATTACTGGATGGGTTCGGTGAATTCAAATATCCCAACGAAATCGGGCCCGGCGTATACGATATTCACTCGCCACGAATTCCCGAAACTGGCGAAATGCTCGAATTGCTGGAGAAAGCTTGCAAGGTGATCAATCCGAAACAACTATGGGTGAATCCCGATTGTGGCTTGAAGACACGCAGCTGGCCGGAGGTTGTCACGGCATTGGAGCGTATGGTCGAGGCCGCCCGGCAACTGCGCGCCCAAATAAATATCTCTCAAACGGAAACCATATCAGCATGACAACCAACGTATTTCTCAAGCAAAGGATAGACTCGATCATCGATGCGCGGCACCTGCTCAAGCATCCCTTTTATGTGGCGTGGACCGAGGGCAAGCTGTCCAAAGAGCAGCTACGCCACTACGCGGAACAGTATTTTCATAATGTGCTGGCCGAGCCAACCTATTTGAGCGCGGTGCATTTCAATACGCCGCATCTTCACACCGAAACCAATAGCGGCGACATCAGCGTGCGCCAGGAAGTATTGAAGAACCTGATCAGTGAAGAATACGGCGAAAAGAACCATCCCGCCTTGTGGAAAACTTTTGAGCTGGCGTTGGGATCAAGCGACAAGAGTTTGGAAAATGCGGCGGCCTTGACAAGTACGGAAAGGCTGGTGTCGACCTAAC
>NZ_JXQM01000215.1 GCF_000832065.1 Nitrosospira sp. NpAV
GCATTAGCATCGACAATAGCTTTGTTGGGTTGCACCGGAAATCCGGTAATTCCAGAAACCAGCTTGCTAGTAGATACGATCTGGGTTGTATCAATGCGTGTGTCGCATGGAAAGTAATCTTGCCGTGTACGCACGGCCATCACTACTTCTTCAAGAGCAGCATTGCCAGCGCGTTCACCCAAGCCATTGATGGTGCATTCAACCTGGCGCGCGCCATTCATGACTGCAGACAGCGAGTTGGCTACCGCCAGGCCGAGATCATTATGACAATGAACGGAGAAAACAGCTTTGTCAGAATTCGGAATTCGTTCACGTAACGTGCGGATTAGACCGCCAAACTGATCCGGCATGGTGTATCCCACTGTATCCGGAATATTCAACGTCCGGGCACCTTCATCAATTACAGCTTCCAGAATCCGTCAAAGAA
>NZ_JXQM01000216.1 GCF_000832065.1 Nitrosospira sp. NpAV
GCTATTAAGAAATCCATAGCAAAACCTTCTGCATCCTAAAGGAGGCTAGATGTTTAAACCAAGGCTAAGAAAGGACTCATGAAATGTGCTTTATGGCAAATGTTTCAATTCTTCTTTCCCCCGCTTCTTTTAGGAAGTCTTTAAATATATCATATATGTTGATCTTCTTTATACTCCCCCTTTTTTTTTTTTTGTCTTCCCCATGTTGGTAGTCAATAGCTCACTGTAGCTCTGGCAGCTATGTTATCAGAATGGTTTTATGTGGAGACGTTCTTACAAGGGGAATGGTATTGTTTTAGTATTATAATTATTATTCCAGTGGAGCTTTGAGATGCAGCAGCATGTTGGGCG
>NZ_JXQM01000217.1 GCF_000832065.1 Nitrosospira sp. NpAV
TAAATGGATCTTTGAAGCTTGCATACCTTAGTTGGATGTTTAGGGTTCACGAAGCCCTCGGGTTGCACCATATAAACGTCTTCGTTCAGGTGGCCGTTCAAGAAAGCTGTCTTGACATCCATTTTCCATATCTCATAGTCATAGTACGTTGCTATGGCTATAAGAATCCTAATTGCTTTAACGTCTGCAACAGGCGAGAAGGTT
>NZ_JXQM01000218.1 GCF_000832065.1 Nitrosospira sp. NpAV
TACATTCTTAATGTCTCTTTAACTATGGCTTGGATGTACACTAATTCGCCGATGTCTGTCTCATTCACAAACCTGTCCCTGCCTATATAGGTGTCTAATTCTTCTTGAGCCTTTTTGAGTATATGAGGTTTGTTTAGCATGAGGGAAAGACCCCATATTAAGGTAACCGTTGTGGTGTCACTGCCTGCTAAAATCATATTCAAGGAAG
>NZ_JXQM01000219.1 GCF_000832065.1 Nitrosospira sp. NpAV
TTTTTTTACTAATAAAATAAAGGAATAATATACAACGAAAACTCATGGTTACAGGAAGCACTCAAAAGACTAGGATCCCAATCTTTCAGCAGAGATGACAATAATGCATTCCCAACTTCCAACCATCAATCGGATCACCCTTTCAAGCCTATTTGAAAAACTAAAAATAAAAACAGTAAGATTTCAAAATGCCTACATTCAACTCAAATAAATGAATAGTTCTAACCTCGAACCATGTACTTTTAGTGACGATTTTCC
>NZ_JXQM01000220.1 GCF_000832065.1 Nitrosospira sp. NpAV
AAAACAAGCAAGAAGTTAAGAGTCTACCGAAATGTACATAATCAAGACTATTCTGCTCCAGATGCGCCGCATCTCACCTATTACATACGGCGCATCACTATCAATATTTCACCAGATACGATCCAAGATACAAGAGGACATGCGCCGCATCTAATCATGGAGTTACGCCGCATCTTATGGCGGTGTACGAATATTCCTGAATATTATAATCTTGGACCCCACGCGAAGTTAAGTCAATGCGCCGCATCTACTTACTAGATGCGCCGCATCTCACCCTCAGACAGAAACTATAAAT
>NZ_JXQM01000221.1 GCF_000832065.1 Nitrosospira sp. NpAV
CTTTGTTAGGATCATTGTCCCCAGCCAGCGAAAGAAACAATGATCCTATTTCCTTCACCTTGAAAGAATCTTTCTTTACATAGTCTTTAGACCTTTAAAAATAGAGAGAAATACACTGCAAAAAAAATAAGAAAAATGAACAAAAAGTAATTTAGGGTTTCCCTGCATGTGGTAACAATATCCAAACCTGCAAAAAAAATGTCAAAAAATTCCCTTATAAAAAAAAGTTTAC
>NZ_JXQM01000222.1 GCF_000832065.1 Nitrosospira sp. NpAV
GCTAACAATCTCCCCCTAAGGGATGGTCATTCAAATGTTGCTCCATATGATTAGATCTTTAGTCTTCATTGTCTTGAGCTTTGTGTTGTTGTAGAATAGTCTTGATTCTTTTGTTCCTTCATGCTTTGTGATCTTTAAAATAAATGACTTTTAGTCGTTCTTGCCTTCGATCAGCATCTTCACAGGATTACGATGACGTCTCGTCCATCATAC
>NZ_JXQM01000025.1 GCF_000832065.1 Nitrosospira sp. NpAV
ACACTGGTCATCTCCTTGATGAGTATGGCGCCGTCCCGAAATTTACCTGTTTTTTTCCAGTGCTCCCAGCTCTTAGGGTCAATGTAAACGGTATGGAATTCTTGGAAATTGGCCTTTCCGTTATTCATATCATTTGGGGTGAGAGGCGTACCTACGTAAACCCATTCGCGAAATCCCGTAGGGCGTTCCAACACGTTATTTTTGATAGTGAAGTATTCTTTAGCAGAAACGCTGCCAGACGTTAAGGAAGATCCCAAGGCAGCCAGGATCAATAAACCGGTTAAATATTTGTCAATTCTCATTCAATTCTCCTATCGATTATAAGATTCGGTGGATTCACGTCTTTGCAGCTATTTCGGCGATCCTTCGTAAAGCAATTTACTGATTCTTGGTATTTCGCTTTTCTGAACTCCCTTCCAGTAATATTGCTGTTAGCAGTTTAATAGGCGTGAAATGTCTTTTAGTCCGAGAAATAGGTCCTAAAGTCCAAGATACAGCTCGGTGACTTTTCTATTTCGGTTAAATACGGAAGATACAAAGTGAAGGATGAACTAGGGGTCAGCTCACGAAACGGAAAAAATCGTACGCTAGTCAAGTAAAGAATCGATAATTTCAAGGATTTACAAAAGCGCAATATACACCCGGGGTGCGCGACACAGCGGTTGTCTCCCCGGATGGCCAGAACCTCGACAACTTCTATCTCGCGCGTCCCAGTGCTGCCGAAGTCCAGCTTGACCTGTTCGGCGACTATAAGAGCAAGGGGGCGCTCTGTCCCGCTTTCCAAGAATACTTCCGCACGCACAAGCCGCGCTTCCTACCCGTGTGGGGCAAGAACAACCGCTCTTCCTGTCGTCCGGCGCAAAGGCTTTCAAGCGCGACATTTCCGATGCCGATGTGCGCTTCCTCGATACTGGCCACTTCGCGCCGGAAACCCCCGCAAAAGAGATCGCGGACGCCATAGCGACTTCCTGATTCGCTAATTTACAAACCCTCCTTGACCTGTCCGGCCTCCTTGGGGAGGTTGAGCGCCTCTATAATTCCCTGCCTCATTGCCCGGCACCTGCATCGAGTGGTTCTGGTTAATTATTCCCGCTGTATTTACCGAGCCCTGCTTATTCCCGGCTTTTTTTTCGGTAATTACCAGCTTTAGCGGGTTTTCACCCTCACTATCTTGCGAGTGGGCATGAACCATGCCTGTGAAACCAAGCATCATGGCGTTTAAAACTAGCGCTTGAAGCTTCTTGCTTCTTGAGGAAAAAAAGGGTTCCATCGCAGCTCCTTTATATCAATACAGCGAAAATAAAACTTCAATGTCCGGCCAAGTGTTGCTGATAGCTGAACGACAGGGAAGTCGATAAGTGTTGCTTATAGCTGAACGACAGGGAAGTCGATATCGGTTGCAGCGATATGATTGGTATAGTTCGTGAGGATATTGAGTGCGACATGTGCGATTACCTCAACGATAAGGCCATCATCAACGCCGGCGCTGCGTGCTTCTGCCAGATCCTCGTCATTCAATACACCGCGCTGCTGGACGATCTTCACCGCCAGTTTTACCAGGGCATCAATAACAGGGTCGTTAGCGTGGCCGTCACGCGCCTCACGGATAGCGGCTGGGCTAAGGCCCGCTCCCTTGCCCACTAAGGTATGGGCAGACAGGCAATACTGGCAGCTGTTTGCTTGGCCGATAGCAAGCGCAAGTGATTCACGTTGCGCCGGGGTAAGACGGCCATGAGTCAGTGCTTCCGAAAAAGCCAGATAGCCATTAAGCGCAGCAGGTGCGTTAGCAAAGGTTGTGAGCAGGTTGGGGACTACACCGATCTTTGCTTTGACGGCATCAAGGGTTGCAGCTACAGGGGCCGATGCGTTGTTACGATTGAGAGGTTGAATACGTGCCATGATAGTTCTCCTTGTCTGGTTAGTGATGAGGCGCTTCGTTGCGCTGGAGACATCATGCGATAGTATGCAATACTAAGGGTACCGACTATTTGACCGAACGTACCGATGGATCCCTTAACTCCTTTACTTAGCCAAACATCGCTTGCAGCTAAAGTATTTTTCACAGGCGAGCTATGCCAAGCGGCGACATTCGATGAGACCAAATTAGTAGGTCATATCCATGTGATGAAATCAGGACGAGTGGCGATGACGGTTCGAGGCAATCAACCTGTCATCATCGACCGGCCAAGCATACTTTTCTTCCCCCGCCCTTGCATGCACACCCTCGTGCCGGCTGATGAGCATGGCTGCGAACTGGTATGCGCTTTTGTTGACATCGGCATCAAGGTCAGAAGTCCGTTAGCCATGTCGCTACCCGAAGTGCTTATATTGCCAATGGAAGAAATGAAAACTATTGCTGCGACTTTGGATTTGATGTTCGGGGAAGCATTTGATGAGTCTTTCGGACGCGAATCAGCGCTGGATAGACTCGTGGAATACTTCCTGATCCTAACTTTGCGCCATGTGGTAGAGAGGGGGCACTTGCAGGGCGGTATTTTTGCTGCCTTTGCAGACCCGCGATTATCCAACGCCGTCAACGCCATGCATTCGCGCCCCGCACATCCATGGACTTTGGAAGAATTGGCTGACTTGGCCGGAATGTCTCGGGGACGTTTCGCTGTGAATTTCCGCGATACCGTTGGAATCACGCCCCTGGATTATCTAACCGACTGGCGGATGTCTGTCGCCCAAAACCTGCTGAAGCAAGGAAGGCCCATCAAGAGTGTGGCGGCGGCCGTGGGCTACCAGAGTCAGGCGGCGCTGGCCAGGGTATTCACCAAGCGCATTGGCTTGGCACCGACCGACTGGGTCAAGCAACTTTCGCCGGTCTAGGTAATGGTCCAATGAAAAAGCCTGCGATATGCAGGCTTTTAGTTAATACGTTGAGCTACGTAAATCAAAACCCCTTTCCTGTTGCCAACCAACGCATGACGTCCTCGTTCGGCAGGTAGACCGAAACGGCCAGCAGTACCACGTCTTTCATAAGGAATATTGCCAGCCATCGCCGGGAAACCGCCAGCGGACGCCGCCCAACCATCCGGCATAAAGGGAATGATAGTCACGGTAAGGACGAATGTAACCACCGAGCCGAACGGACCGAGGATGCCGAGCTGTTCCAAAAACTTAAAAAGCGCAACGCGCCAAACAACCACTCGGTTACTCCAAGAAAATAGCTAGCGCCTCGGATGCCGATCGCTCCTGAAGCCCATGTCACCGTTTTGTTCTCTTGGTACGTATCAAGAATGTGAGACCCGCAACGAACGCACCGAACAGGAAAGCAGCCGCAGCGATGACAGAGGCAAGTTTCCAGTGTAGCCTTGGCGGCAGGACAGCATTGGCGACACGTTTGAACTGGAGATCATTGGCGACTTCCGCGGCGAGTTCGTCGCTCGTCAGCTTTGCAAGCAAGGCAATCGCAGCTTCGTAGGAAACGACGCTGCCGTTGGACGTCAGGACACCGTCATCAATGACGAGGTTGATGTCGTGTTGCACAAGTACGTTCGGGTAATTCTTTTGAAACGACGCTTCGCCGCCTGCCCAGGTTGTTGCCCGTTTTCCATCGAGAACGCCCGCTTCAGCCAACACCAACGCGCCCGAACAATTGCTCGCCATCCAGTCAGCTGTTTTTGACTGATTCCGTATAAAGTCGATGAGCGCCCGGTTGCCAAGCACGGTGTCCATGTCATAGCGGCTTGGAACGATGATTACGTCATAGCTGGGCGCTTCAGCGAGAAGTCTGTCGGCCTTTAGCTTAATGCCTTCCTCGGTAAGGATATCGAGATCGCCGTCCGCGGCAACGGTCTCGACATTGATTTTTTGCAGCCAGGGTTTCTTGGCGGCATTCCCGAAGACTTCCAGTGGAGCAGTGATATCGCTGGTCAGCACCCCATCATAGACGATCACGGCGACGTTAATGGAGTTGTCGCCGGCCTTCGCGGGCACAGCGGCGAAGACCAGTGCCATCATCGCGAAGGCGGGCGCGGCGTAGGTAGCAGTGATGATGGCTCGAATCTTCATGTCAAGTGCCTTGCTCAAGGAGTCGAGCAGGGTGGCCCATGCGTTGAACGCGATCGGGCTCTGCGCGAAGGTCGCCATCATATTTGGGGTGAACCCGATGTTCTTGGTGAACGTATCGAGAGTCGGTTTCGAATCGGCTGGCACCTGTTCCGGCTTTGGCAATGAAGTTCTAGGTATCATGGTTTTCCTTAAGCTAATGGTTTCACTAATAATTACACCAAATCCAATACATCGGCCACCGGACGGCGCGGCTTCTGCGCCCAGTTTCCCGGACGCTCCGCCCCTATGGACAACAGCATGACCGGTACTTCGTCCTCGGCCAGTCCGAACTCGCGGTGCACCGCTTCGGCATCGAAACCGATCATTGGCGTCGAACCCAGGCCCAGCGAGCGGGCCGCATAGATCATCGCCGCCGCGCCGAAGGTGCCGGTGCGCACTGCCTCGTCGCGCTGGCGCTGTGGATACTCCATGTACAGATCGCGTGCGGGGATTTCCCATTCCGGCACCATCGTTACCGGCATGACGCCCGCTTCAACCAACGGAGCCAGGCGTTCTGGTATTACGCTGGAATCGGCCAACTGGCCGACGACGATGAAGGTAACGGCTGCATCCGTGATCGCGGGTTGATTCCAGGCGATCGGACTCAGCCGAGCCTTGGCTTCACGCGTGCGCACGGCGATGAAGCGCCAGTTCTGCAAGTGGAAGGAGGTTGGCGCGGTGGTGCCAATTCGCACCAACTCGCGGATTTGGTCGTCGCTCAAGGTGGCGGCAGGGTCGTAATACTTGGCAGCGGTGCGGCTCAAGATACATTCGATGACGGCATTGGTCATGGTTATCGTTATTCCTATCGGTGAAGAGTTAGGACCGCGAGCGCTTCAGACTAGAGCTACGTGACCGGTTTGAAGAGACGGTAGCAACAACTCCGGTGTCGAGTACAATCCCGACCGGCGGGAAGGTAGCGGCAATCCATGTGTGAGGACAGAACCGCTCGCCCTTCCGGAGTCCTCACGGACGAATGCGGATGACCGTCTTCCCCGTGCGCCGCTCGGTCGGGTTGAAGGCGGCAACAGCTTCGTCGAGGGTCGAGACGTTGCCGATGTTCGTCCGCAGTCGTCCGTCCCGCACCCGCTGGACGATCTCGCTCAGTTGAGCGCGATCGGACTCGACAACGAAGTCGATCGCAAGGCCGTCAACGGGCCGCGCCTCAGACGGCCCGACGATGGACACCAGCCTTCCTCCGGCTCGAATCAGGCGCGCGGACCGCTTGCCGATGTCGCCGCCGATGACATCGAACACTAGGTCGACTCTGCCTACGTCTTCCAGCGTGTCGCTGTCGAGGTCGACAAACTCCTGCGCGCCGAAGTTGAGCGCCTTTTGACGGTCGGTGGCACGTCCGGTGCCGATGACGTGGGCGCCAGCCAATCGTGCGAGTTGCGTTACCATCGACCCGACTGCGCCGGCCGCACCGTGCGCGATTACGCTTTGCTCCGCCCGAAGGCGGCCGTGCTCGAACAGCCCCTGCCACGCGGTGAGGCCTGAGATTGGCAGGCTCGCGCCCACTATGAAGTCAACGTCGCCCGGCAGCGGTGCGAGGTTGCGTGCCTCGATCGCCACATACTCGGCCAGGGTGCCGTCGCGATACCAGTCCGCGAGGCCGAACACTCGCTGCCCCACCGACAGACCCGTCGTGCCATATCCGAGGGCGGTAACTACTCCGGCCAGCTCGTGGCCGAGGATCGACGGTGTTCGATCACGGTCGCGGCGATTGGTCCAGGTCGAGGGCCACGCCAACTCGGTCCCGACGAATCCCGACGCATGAATCTGAACGATAACGTCGTTTATCGCTGCCTGCGGCTCGGGTCGCTCCATCAGCTTCATCCCGGTCATTCCCGCAGCCTGGTCCTTTACCACGATTGCCTTCATGGGAATTGTCTCCTTTGTCGTTGTCTCTTTGGTGGAAATGTTGTTACCCGGTTCCAGCGGATATCAATCCGTGTCCGTCCATGCTGGACGGCAGCACTGCCGTGAAGACGATTTCGACAAGCTGCTCAGGAAAGGCCAGCCTCGCTACGCCGATTAGATTGCTGGCACACTGGGGCCGCGCCGTGGCATAGGCTTCTTTGCGCACCTTGCCCGCGACCGCAAACGCTGTATCGACATCGAGGACATAGAGCGTCTCTTCCACCACATGATCAAGAGTCGCCCCGAAGCGCGCCAGAATCTTCGCAGCGTTGGTATAGGTCACTCGCATCTGCTCTGCCATCGTCGAGAAGTTGGCCGGTTTGCCGGATTCATCGAGTGCCGCAGGCGCAATCATGTTCCCCTTGTCGTCCTGGCTGAGCTGGCCGGACACGTGAATCGTGTTTCCAATCTTGATGGCCTGTGCATAGCCGTAGTCATCTTCGGCCGGAAAACCGTGATAAGCTGCCTCTTTGCCATTTGCTGCGGTTGCGTTCGTCATATCTTATCCTCTATCTCCAGTAAGGTCGGCCCAGGTATCCGAGCCATTTGTCCATTCATGACTTTTATTTGCCTCCGACAGCCTTCTCCGGGTTCGACTTT
>NZ_JXQM01000223.1 GCF_000832065.1 Nitrosospira sp. NpAV
CTTTTGGTAGCAATTACTTGGAAGGGGAGAAGATTTTTGCCATGTTGAACAAGTTGACAATACTCGTGAGTCAAAATATTTCCAAGCATAAGATTCCTTTCATCAACAAGTTATGGAAATCTGCTGAAATGCTAGAGTCTGAAAAACTCGAAAAAGAAATACAAGATTGTGTGATGAAGATGGTTAAGAAAAGAGAAGACAAAGTTGTGAATGGAGAAGCTGATAGCTTTGGGAATGATTTTCTAGGATTACTTGTAAATGCCTATCATGATTCGGATGAGAAAAACAGGCTTTCATT
>NZ_JXQM01000225.1 GCF_000832065.1 Nitrosospira sp. NpAV
CTTTTGTCAACATCTTTCTACCAAGTGAATATTGGGGCTCAAAGTACACTCCTGAGATCCAAAAATAGCCTTCAACCACTCTATCACTTGCATATGGCAACTTTCTTTGAAAGTCTAAATCTTTCCACCACCTGCAAATCTCGCTTAGCCCTTTCCTATGCAAAAATTGTAACATGTTGAAGTCGATCTTAGCAAACTCCAACAAAGCCTTATTATGGGACTCAATATCTTGGTATACTGAAAGATAATGCCTTGCCTCAACCCTTGGCAAGCCTCTTCGAATTGATTGTTTCAAAGCATGAGAAACCTCTTCGGATAAAGGATAGTCCAAAGATGCTACTGCAAGGCTTAAATGGTTGGTGGTGAAAGAAATTGCTTCATCCAATATATCTTCCCCATGAACCCTCAAATAGGAAGCTTGGTAAAGTTCCAACAATCCTCGAACATCGCTTGTCACGGATGACTTGAAATTCCCTTGCTCGTCTTTAAACTTGTTGAATACGTCGCATGAAACATTGAATCCATGCTCTCGG
>NZ_JXQM01000226.1 GCF_000832065.1 Nitrosospira sp. NpAV
ATTCAGGGCTGCAATGTACCGGTACAGCGCGTGGCAACTATGGATGAGGCTGTCCGGGTAAGTTTTTTGCTGGCAGAGCGTGGCGATAGCGTTCTACTCACCCCGGCCTGTGCCAGTCTTGATATGTTCAACAACTACATCCATCGCGCTGAGGTTTTTACGGCTGCAGTCCAGGGAATCGAACACAAATTTGTACTCACGGCACAGACATGTCACTAACCGTATGATAAGTCCATCCACTACACATAATCAGCCAATCCAGCCCGAACTAGATCTGCATCTGCTTTCAGCTGTTCTGCTGTTGCTGGGCCTAGGACTGGTC
>NZ_JXQM01000227.1 GCF_000832065.1 Nitrosospira sp. NpAV
CTTGCTTGGGTGAGGTGGGCGTCAATGTCTTTAGAAACATCTTGAACGAATTGCAGCAGAGTCTCAGGATGCGCAATCCCACCGTGCAGCTTCTCGTATTCCAAAGTCCAGTGCACTACGCTGCCACTACCCTCGCTCTTGGGCGAAACTTGAATCGTGATTACAAAGCTCTTATACTCTTCCATTAGATCTCCTTCGATCACTCTGAAAGTGACCAAATTCTTATCAGGGTCTACTGCTTCCACTACTTCCTTTGCCTTTTTAGATCGGAAGA
>NZ_JXQM01000228.1 GCF_000832065.1 Nitrosospira sp. NpAV
CCCAGCAGCCACACCGAGCCTTTAGTGCCGTACAACCAGCACGCAGTCCTCGTATGCCTCACGCCAAGGGCCAACACACAGCCCCGTACTCTTACCTGCAAAAGAGAAAAAAAGAAAGCAACAAAAATACGAAGAAAGAAGAATTGTATTTTATTTTATTTTTTTTACATTCGGCTATAAAGCCTATTAATTTCGATTGTAAACTGGTTTTTTTTT
>NZ_JXQM01000229.1 GCF_000832065.1 Nitrosospira sp. NpAV
CAGGATCATGTCGTGAACTCCCTCCGGTGAATCCGGATTCTCACGATCGTTCCCTTCATGCTATAGCAATGAATGCATATTCCAATTATCATGGCTCCTACAAACTATTCTTAGTCTTGGGTGATCTTCCAAAGCTTTCATACAAAGTTTATAACTCTAGTGTTGATTCCTGGGAAGAAGAGATTATGCTAAGGAGAAAAACTGATGACTGCACAGGATTCGAATTCGATTCGAATGATGATGAC
>NZ_JXQM01000230.1 GCF_000832065.1 Nitrosospira sp. NpAV
TTATGTTATAAATTTACTCTCTTGTGTACTTCATTCTTCGAAGTTGTTACGGTCAACTAACGGATTCCGCCCGTAGAACATTGTTCTTTGACGATAGTGTCCGTAACATCCAAGCCGGAAAACATGTCGGTCTACACACTGTGTTGGTTGGTACTTCCCAAAGACCAAAAGGTGCTGATTACGCATTGGAAAGCATTCATAATATCAAGCAGGC
>NZ_JXQM01000231.1 GCF_000832065.1 Nitrosospira sp. NpAV
CGTGTCAAATGCATTAAACATATTTCGAGCAGACTGCAAAAATATACAAAGTGATATGAAGTCATCCAGATGCAATCTCCCATTCTTCTTCTGATCAAAGCTCTCACATGCTGTGTAGAATGCAGGAGAATCCAAAACGAACCCAATTTTGCTTATTGCCTTATAAACATCATTGGTTGCAAGGAATCCACGATTCCTCTCTAAGTCTGAGAAGGCTTGCTGGAC
>NZ_JXQM01000026.1 GCF_000832065.1 Nitrosospira sp. NpAV
GATCAGCGCTTCGCTGGAGAATTCGGCCATATAGCCGGTGGCAACGCCGAGGAAAAGCAGCAGCAGAACCACCCAGAACCAGCTGTAGAGCACATCGAAGACCAGTCTCTTGATGGAGAATTGCAGGCGCGAGGTGCCCGGAAAGGTGATGGAAAACACGATTACCGCAAGAATCAGGTAGGGGGGCTGCAATTCTCCTTCAATGCCGTTGCTTATCAGCCAGAGGGAAAGTATCAATGCCGCGGGGTCGAGAATGGCTTCGACAGCGCTCAGCATGTTGTTGCCAAGCGGTCCTTTGGCATGAGTGAAAACCGTGGATGCGGAGAATGTCGGGTTGGCTTCAGCCATGGCTGGGACTACGCTCTATTTTGGATACGGCTTGTATCCGGTTATAAACATCGAGTTTCTTGAAGATATGCTGCAAATGATTTTTTACGGTGAAAGAACTGATGCACAGGATGCTGCCTATCTCGGCATTGGTTTTGCCCATCTTTACCCAGTCCATTATTTCGCTTTCACGTCCGCTAAGTCCGTAGTCTTCGCATTCCGGAGGGTCTACCAGGAGCCTCCCTCCGCAAGCAGGGTATGGCAAAGGCGCTACGCGGCGTAATGCGGTATCCAGATACGGCAACAGAATTTCCATTGCACTGAGCGTAGAACTGTCTAGTTCATCTTTCGAACTAAAAATTACGTAAAGACAATCATGGCGCCCGCGTTTGTCGCTGATACCGTGCATTAGGGATGAATGCATACCTTGCAACGCGGCACCAAAAGAACATTGTAAATCGCCGTCTTCATACAGAGCATCAGCTCGAACGCTCGATGCGTAAGCCATCCTCCCCAGCTCATCCCATCGATTATAGAGTTTCCGCAATAACGGTGAAAGACCTTCCGGTTCCAGATGAGCAGTTCTAACACCCGGTAGCGCCGAAACGATATCGTGCCGAATGAAATTCGAGCCGAAATCGCCCCATGCGGCAAGCATAATCTCATGCGGCAGATAGTGCTGAACTTCTCCCTGCAACCATCTGAACAGGTCAAGATGTCCGCGTACAGCTACCCCTTCCTGGATAATGCGGGCGTAGCGCTGAAGATGATCAGCGGAAAGTGAAGAGAAAAACCCCATATTGTGATACTCGGTTAGTGCTTAGTTAGCCGGTGTTATCTGGTTGGCAGCTTGAGTCTTCGACGCGGAGCCGGTATTCCTTCCATAGACTGATTGCACATCTGACTCGGAATACGCGAAGAGCCATGGCGCTGAAGTAATCCTGCGCTATTCACTCCAGCGCAAAAATCTTATTGCTCAAATAAAACTTATTTCCTAAAACGGGATCATGATCGCTGCCGGGGAAGCCTTCTATTTAGCTGAGTAAACCCATTTTGCATGGCAATCCAACATTATTATTTAATATTGCCCAATGAGGCGTGTCCGTGCGATAACCCACATAACATTAAATAGCAAGGAGAAGCTTAATCTACAATAGTTAAAGCACGATCCATGCCATGTTATTTAACTCTTAATAATCATAATGTTATAATACGGTATTAAAGCCTAATGTCGCCAAACCAGATTTGTTTTTATTAAAAAATTGTAACTGTATGTTTATAATGAAGTTTTATTGTCGTCGAAAAGCGACACATAAAATATTTAAGAGAAATCGTTTGATCAGCGTCTGATCTGACGTGGGGTGGGAAGCAGAGTGAGAAAAGCAAGAGTTGATTCAGGAAAGTAAACTGCGGGTCCCACATGTTGCCGAAATCGCTGCATAGATCCAAGGCCATGTGCCACAGGGCAAAAGAGCAGCATTTCATCCGGCGCGCGCTGGATTTATGACATATGTGGTACGTGAAAACAAAAGCTTGGATATTGGAATGGATTTCTTGCGGGCGTAAGCGGGTTTAAGCGTAATAAGCCCAGTATGAGTTGTTTGCTAATCCCCCCAAGATGGGGAAGCCTTGGAAGGTAATTTTCTATTGACCAACTCGAAGCCCTTCTTATTCATACAGGCCAAGACATATTCATCAACATAACTCAACCAGACTGCTGTCCAGGCATCTGCATAATTGTCTCTATTGGCCCTATCCTTTGCCGCAACTCTACATTCCTCTAGCGCCTCCATATAACCTGCTCTTTCTCCTCCACGGGTATATTCTCCATAGTAGGAAGAAGGCGGCGTCGAACATCCCGATAGCCCCACAAGCAACAGAACTATAATTATTCTCATTTTTTCGCTCCTATTGAATAATAGGCTTTATTGTATGGCAGTGGCAGATTAATGACCGAAGCCAGCCTAATAAAGTGAATCCCCGCCTAGCTTTGGCGGGTGGATGGTACAGGAAATGGGGTCTTTCGCCATCGTTGGGCTGTCATATCAGAACGCTTGCCAGAGATCGATAAGGCTCACCAAAAAAGCGGGACTCGAGCGGAAGGGAAAAAGATGAAACTTGAGTTTTCTGCAATCGCGGTTGATGCCGTTATTTGAATTGACGCCATAAAACAGGAAGCGTGAAGCTAAACCCAGCCTCATAAGAATCTTACAATTAATGACTGAAACATCCTCCTAATTCATTCATATCCATTCATGCCAAGAGCTCTTTGCGCTGATTAGTTCCTCCAGTTTTGCCAACTGGTTGCAATCCCTTCCCTTGCTTTGCGCCATTTATCTTAAGAGGTTTGCACATCAGGCAACCCGCCCTGGCATTCTTTGGTTTGCCGCGTTTATGATTCATGACTATGTTCTATGCTTTAAATCTGTCGGGATGGCATCGTGAGCGAACATTGAGATGAAGCCGGTAAATGTAAATGCAGACGCCTGCAATTCGCAGAATATTCCGGAACCTGCTTCGTCCTGCCGCGGTAGCCGCCAGAAGATTACGGCCCACAAATAATTCCTGCCTACAATAATAACCCCTTTCCGGTATCCATCAGGCTCAGGGTCTACCGACAGGGTACAAATCCGTTACATTTTACAAAACAGGGCAATAAAAAAGGCCTGCATCTCTGCAAGCCTTTGTATTATGGGGTGGCTGATGGGGATCGAACCCACGACAACCGGAATCACAATCCGGGACTCTACCACTGAGCTACAGCCACCATCCGAAAATATACCGCATAGCCTGGATTCAGCTGCCATTGCTAGGAGATAACCTATGGCGTGCCCGACAGGAATCGAACCTGTAACCCCCAGCTTAGAAGGCTGGTGCTCTATCCGGTTGAGCTACGGGCACCACTCAAATCGGATTTTGCCCCACATTCGCATGAATTGGTCGGGGTGGAGAGATTTGAACTCCCGACATCCTGGTCCCAAACCAGGCGCGCTACCAGGCTACGCTACACCCCGGAAAGGGCGTTACTATACCTTTCCATCCGTAAAAGGTCAATTTATGGCCTTCTTCGGCAAAAAACCCTCATGCAGCCACGGTTTGCTCAATTCTTCAATTTATCCCGCTCAATCAATGCGTAAGCCGAATGATTATGAATGGATTCAAAGTTTTCCGATTCCACCACGTAGGCGTCTATGCGCGCATCCTTATCCAGGATTGCAGCAACATCACGTACCGTATCCTCAACGAATTTCGGGTTATCGTAGGCCTTTTCAGTAACGTATTTCTCGTCCGCACGTTTCAGCAATCCATAGAGCTCACATGACGCTTGGTCCTCCGCCATTCTTATCAGATCTTCGATCCAGACAAAGCTGTTGATACAAATCGAGATTGACATATGGGACCGCTGGTTGTGCGCACCGTAGGCGGAGATTTCCTTGGAACATGGGCACAAGCTGGTCACGGGCACAACTACCTTCATGGTGAACTTGTAAATACCTTCCCTGATTTCACCGATAAAAGTCACCTCATAATCCAACAGGCTTGATATTCCGGAGACGGGTGCCATTTTGTTGATGAAATAAGGGAAAGTCATTTCGATACCACCAGATTCGCTTTGGAGCTTCTCTACCATGCTCCGCAGAATGCTTTCAAAGGATTCAACGGAGATCGTCCCCTCGTGCGCGTTGAGTATCTCCAAAAAACGCGACATGTGCGCGCCTTTTATATCATGAGACAAATTTACATACATATTGAACATGGCGACGGTATGCTGTTTACAGCCATCCTTGTCTGTAATCGTCACCGGGTGGCGGGCGGCCTTGATACCCGCCCTATTGATCGCGATACGTCTCGTATCCAAGACGCTTTGCACATCCGCAATGGGAAAATTCATGTCGTTCATGATACCTGCTTTCCAAGAAAGACCCACGGGGTCTAGGCGATGATAGACCAGGTGTTGAAACAGTGGAATTAACTACTCGGAAAGTCTCGATCTGACCGATCTGGCGATTCCCGCCTTATCCAGCCCGCAGTCAGCCAGCATTTGGGAGGGGTCGCCCTGATCTATGAAAATGTCCGGTAATCCCAATTGCAACACCGGAGTAGTAAGGCCTCTGCTTTCAAGCGATTCCAGTACCGCGCTGCCCGCGCCGCCCAGAACCGTATTCTCTTCCACCGTCACCAATAAGTCGTGATTCGATGCCAGAGACATAACTAGGTCATCGTCCAATGGTTTGACAAAACGCATATTGACAACGGTCGCGTTTAATTCTTCCCCCGCTTCCAGACAAGGTCTGAGCATGCTGCCAAAAGCCAGAAGCGCAATTTTTTCTCCGCTACGGCGAATGTCGCCGCGTCCCACAGGTAATGCTTGCATGTCCTTTTGCGGTGCTATGCCTGTTCCTATGCCGCGTGGATATCGTACCGCCGTCGGTGTATCCATTTGAAATGCGGTATAGAGCATTTGACGGCACTCGTTCTCGTCAGCAGGCGTCATCACGGTGATATTCGGGATACATCGCAGATAAGTTAAATCAAAACTGCCGGCATGCGTAGGGCCATCCGCTCCCACCAATCCGGCGCGGTCAATGGCGAATACCACCGGCAGATTCTGAATCGCGACATCATGAATTAACTGGTCGTAGGCTCTTTGCAGAAATGTTGAATAAATGGCCACCACCGGCTTCATACCATCACAGGCCAAGCCTGCCGCAAAGGTAACTGCGTGTTGTTCAGCGATGCCGACATCAAAATAACGATCGGGATATTCCTCAGAAAATCTCACCAATCCTGAACCCTCGCGCATGGCAGGTGTGATTCCGACCAAGCGCTCATCCAGCGCCGCCATATCGCACAACCACTCCCCAAAAATCTGGTAATAAGCGGGTTTACCCGTGGCTTTGGGAACGATACCCGCATCCGGATTAAATCTGGTCACACCGTGATAGAGAATCGGATCTTCCTCGGCCGCCTTATAGCCCGCGCCTTTGCGCGTTACGATGTGCAGGAACTGGGGGCCGTTAAGATGCTTGATGTTGTTGAGCGTAGTCACCAATATGTCAAGATCATGGCCATCGATGGGACCGATATAATTGAAACCGAATTCTTCAAACAAGGTACTAGGCGTTACCATGCCTTTCACGTGCTCTTCCGCGCGCTTGGCAAGCTCCAGCATCGGCGGCACGACACCCAGCATTTTCTCGCCAGCACGCCGTGCCGTTGCATAAAACTGTCCCGACATGAGCCTGGCCAGATAGTTGTTGAGTGCTCCCACTGGACGCGATATCGACATGTCATTGTCGTTAAGGATCACCAGCAAATTGGTGTTCATGGCGCCGGCGTTGTTCAACGCCTCGAACGCCATGCCGGCGCTCATGGCGCCATCGCCGATAATGGCGGCCACACGCCGGTCTTTTCCTTCCCGTTGCGCCGCTACCGCCATACCGAGCGCGGCGCTGATGGATGTACTGGAGTGCGCTGTGCCAAAAGCGTCGTATTCACTTTCATCACGTCGCGGAAAGCCTGCGACCCCGCCTTGCATACGCAATTTGCTCATGCCTTCACGGCGGCCGGTGAGAAT
This sequence comes from Nitrosospira sp. NpAV, assembly GCF_000832065.1. GTDB lineage: Bacteria > Pseudomonadota > Gammaproteobacteria > Burkholderiales > Nitrosomonadaceae > Nitrosospira. Next base: position 5,906 of record NZ_JXQM01000026.1, read on the forward strand.
CTTGTGAGCGTAGGTCTGGTGACCCACATCCCATACCAAACGGTCATCGGGCGTGTTGAAAACATAATGCAGTGCGATGGTTAACTCGACCGTGCCGAGATTCGACGATAGATGTCCTCCTGTTTTAGATACTGATTCAACAAGAAACTGGCGCAATTCATCCGCAAGCTGCGGCAGCAACTTGCGTTCCAGCCTTCGCAACTTGGAAGGAATATTGATGGTGTCAAGCAGTGGATACATTTAAACCCTAAAAATTATTGTAGTCTTTACTATGAAAAACATCAGTTCAAAACTCCCGGTGGATAATGAAATCGGTTAGCTGCCGTAGCCGCCCCGCCGTTGCACCAAAAATCTCCAGCGACTGGTATGCGTCGCGCCGCAATTCCTCGGCCAGCTCGCGAGCCCGGTTGGCTCCTAGGATACTTACATAGGTAGGCTTGTTATTTTCGGCATCCTTGCCCGCGGTTTTGCCTAAGGTCGCGGTGGTAGCTTCCGCATCGAGTACGTCGTCGACCACCTGGAATGCAAGACCAATACACTTGGCAAAATGATCGAGACTCGTCAGTTGGCTCTCGTTCAAGTTATTGCCGCAATAGGCACCGAGCATTACCGCGGCACGAATAAGTGCGCCGGTTTTATGAATATGCATAAATTCCAGTTCCGGCAGACTCAACGTCTTGCCGACACTAGCCAGATCAACCGCCTGTCCACCTGCCATGCCCCGCGAGCCCGCCGCTTGTGCCAGTCGCTTGATCATTTCAAGTTGCATTTGAGGGCTATCCGCCAAGCGGTATTCAGCCAGTAATTGGAAGGCCAGGCTTTGCAAGCTGTCGCCTGCCAGCAATGCTATGGCTTGATCGTATTCTACATGACAAGTGGGCTTACCCCGCCGCAGAACATCGTCATCCATGCAGGGCAGATCGTCATGCACCAATGAATAGGCGTGTATCAACTCCACCGCCGCCGCCGCAATGGTTACACGCTCTTCGTCCGCATTGTTCAGTTCTCCAGCGGCGAAGGCAAGCAGCGGGCGCACCCGCTTTCCTCCGCCCAAAACGGTATAACGCATGGCGTCATGGAGACGCTCGGGAGGAACATCTGCTGCGGGAAGTAAGGTCTGCAGGGAAGTTTCTATGCGTACCTGGCGGCTCCTCGCCCAATCCTGGAAATCAGCGATCATCGATACCAGACGGGGAGAAATTTTTCAGCGTATCAGCCTCAAGGAGATGCACCTGTTGTTGGGCATCGCGTAGCTTGGACTGACAATATTGCAGCAACTCGGCGCCACGCTTGTGGGCTGAGAGCGAGGCTTCGAGCGGCATTTGACCCGCTTCCATTTCGACCACAATATTTTCCAATTCCGTCAATGCCACTTCAAAACTTTCTGGCCGCGAAAATTTGACGGGTTTAGCAGGCTTTGTCATGATAAGCACAGTGTCAGAGAATAGATGCATTGCCGGGAATTTGCAAAAATAACGCAATAAGCGGGGTTAGGTCAATTAAATACATGAAAACTTTCTTCCACAGCATCTTTCAGTCGAGATTATAGGCGTTTTAGAAAAGATATCACGTTCTTCCAGCTTGACTCGTTGCCCTTTTTTAGTAAAAACCGGAATTTTTATCATGGTAATCATCTTTTTTGAACCCTTGACGAGGAAAAAGTAGGAGATATGTCCAATCTTGTTGATGCTTCCCAACTGAGGCAAGCACCCGCGCAACTACCCACAGCCTGGTATCTCGACCCTCGTATCCTTGATCTGGAGAAACGCTTTCTATTCGATCGAGGAGCAGGCTACGTCGGTCACGAAATTATGTTGCCGAATGTGGGAGACTACTATGTGCTGGAGTGGATGCATAGCGCCAAGGCGTTAGTGCGCAACAAGGACGGTATCGAGTTGCTGTCAAATGTTTGCCGCCATCGGCAATCTCTTCTGCTCAAGGGGCGCGGCAACACCCGAAATATTGTTTGTCCCGTCCACCGTTGGACTTATGATATGAATGGGATACTGCTGGGCGCGCCCCAGTTTCCCGAAAATCCCTGTCTCAACTTGGGCAAGACGCCATTACAAAGTTGGAACGGCCTGCTGTTTACCGGCAAACGGGATGTGGCGCACGATATGGCTCATCTGGGGGTATTGAAGAATTTCGATTTTTCCGGCCATGTGCTGGAGCGGGTACAAATAGAAGAGTATGCCTGCAACTGGAAGACTTTTATCGAGGTGTATCTGGAAGACTATCACGTCGAAACTTACCATCCAGGCTTGAGCAAATTCGTTAATACCGCTGATCTGAAATGGGAGTTCGGTGAATGGTACAACGTGCAGACGGTTGGCGTAAATCATGGGTTCGCCCACGCCGGTACGCCGGTTTATGCCAAGTGGCATGAACAACTATTGCTGCAAACCAAGAGTAAGGCGCCGCCTTATGGCGCCATCTGGATGCTTTACTATCCTAATATCATGTTGGAATGGTATCCTCACGTATTGGTCATCAGCACATTATTGCCGACCGGGACAGAGCGTTGCACCAATGTGATTGAATTTTACTATCCTGAAGACATTGCCTTGTTCGAACGCGAGTTTATTGAAGCCGAACAAGCTGCTTATCGCGAAACCGCCATTGAGGATGATGAAATTTGCAAGCTGATAACCGCTGGACGTCGCGCGTTATATGAGCAAGGGATCAATGAAATCGGGCCATATCAATCTCCGATGGAAGATGGCATGGCGCATTTCCATGAATTTCTGCGACGGGAAATCGGATCGCACATTTAATTCTGGCATATCTAATATCTATAATGAGTGACTTGGCCCATGATTACCATTGAGGAAACTGATAATCTTATAAATGTCGCCATTTTCGGCGAGTTCACTCTGGCCGATTACAAGGAATTCGAAGAGCAGGTGATCTACAAGTCCCGATCCGAAAGCCGAGTGAATCTTCTGTTGGATTGGCGCGACATGCTCAGCTACACCGTTGATGTCGCATGGGAAGACATCAAATTTATCCGGCAGCATGGCAGCGAATTTAATCGGATTGCAATTATCACCAATAACCAATGGCAGGCGTGGGGCGCCTGGGTATCCAATCTTTTCATCGATGCAAACATCAGGGTATTCAGCGATTATCCCGGCGCGAGGGCGTGGGTAGTAGCTTAGCATTGCTTGCCTGCCGGCTTAACGAAACTGAGATATGAGCGGGAACGAAGGGCGTAACGAATTACCCACACCTAAAATCTTTCAAACCAGTTGCAAAACCATCAAAAGCCGGTAATTGCAACTGCCCCAAACCCTTCCGCAGAGATTCAAATGTGATGGTACTATAAACCTTCATCTGCGCAACTTTTGTTAATTAGTCGCTGCTGAAATATCCGGGAAAGACTTTGTTGCAAAAAAACGACACATTTCTCTCCCATTCTCCAAAATCTCTTTATATTGCTCCCCAACTCGTCCAAAATGGAACCTGTTACTCTTGTACGCGACAGGTGGGACTCATAAATATTTCAATGGCATTTAAATACTGAGAAATCGGCGCTTTCCCTGCCTTTGGAGGGCTTTATGAGTCAGAACCCCATTACCTTGACAGAGAAATCCGCCGTAATATAAGCTTAGAAGTTGATTTGATTAACACATTATGAGCGTATTAATGAGTATTTGTTATCACGGCGATTATTCTCGGTATTGAAGATTAAAATTTCAAATCAAGCGGTGAATAATTAACAACCAAAGCCAGAATTCTTTACATTATAAAAAATGACTAGTCCCATTAATTTGGAGGGGAAGACCTTGAGTTCAACCATAGCGAAGTTGAACGCTCCGCTGACGCAAGCGTTTAATCCTCAATTGTCAAGCGAGTCGCCGACAGCAACAACTCCAACACCGACTTCCAACACCCAATCTCAGAGATTGGCAGACTTTGAGACATTAACGGCTGCCTTGGAATACGCGGCGGCGGGAAATGCCGGATATAACTTCTATGATGCCAAAGGGAACTTACGCTCGGTCCTTTCCTATCAGGCTTTAAGGGAAAATGCTCGCATCCTGGCCCGGCGATTAGCGGGCCTCGGTTTGGTTCATGGTGATCGCGTAGCGCTTATTGCCGACACCACCCCTGAATTTGTTGAATTATTTTATGCTTGCCGCTACGCGGGACTCATTCCGTTTGCAATGCCGGTTCCGGTTAATCTTGGCAGCCACACGGTTTATGTTCAGCAGCTCCGTGGAATGCTTGAAGGCGGCCAGGCAAGCGCTGCGCTCGCCAATGTAGACTATATAGGCTTTCTCAAAGAGGCTGCCGAGGAATCTCATGGGTTGAGATGGGTTGGCACCCCTGAGCAATTGGGAAATCTCCCAGCTATGGAGATGCCGTTGCAAGCAAATCATCCCGACGAAACCGCCTACCTTCAATTTACCTCCGGCAGTACTCGCATTCCGCGCGGAGTAATCATTACGGAACGGGCATTAATGAGCAATCTTCAAGGGATTGTTCGTTATGGCTTGGAGATACGCCCCGGTGACCGCTGTGCGTCATGGTTGCCCTTTTATCACGATATGGGGCTGGTGGGAATGGTGATGGCGCCAATGGTGGCGCAAGTTTCGGTCGACTATCTGGCTACCCGCGATTTTGCAATCCGTCCCCTGCAATGGTTGCGTCTGATTAGTCGAAATCGCGCTACCGTCGCATTTAGCCAGCCATTTGGCCTCAAACTCTGCACTCTGCGAGTTCGTGATTCAGATTTGGAGGATCTCGATCTTAGCAGCTGGCGTGCGGCCGGTGTCGGTGCGGAAATGATACGACCGGATACCTTAAGAAATTTTGCTGAAAAATTTGCCCCGGCAGGTTTTGATGCACGAGCCTTTCTGCCATGCTATGGACTGGCCGAATCGACACTAGCCGTTACCTTCTCTCAGGTTGGCCGGGGCTTCCAAAGCTTGCGGGTTGATGCCGGCACGCTGGTGGATAAGAAGATGGCTGTGCGCTTACAGGCGGAAGGCAGGAAATATAGCGAATTTGTAAACTGCGGACGCCCTTTACCCGAACATACGGTCAAGGTTGTTGATGAAGCCGGCCTGGCTCTGCCTGATTTGAGAGTAGGCAGTGTACTGGTGTATGGCAGCAGTATTATGACCGGCTATTTTAATAATCCGGAGGACACCCAAAAGACTCTCCGCCCTGGTAACTGGCTGGATACCGGAGATCTTGGTTTTCTTTTTGAAGGTGACCTGTATGTCACAGGGCGCCGCACAGATGTAATTATTGTCAATGGGCGTAATATCCGGGCTCAAGATATCGAAGAGCTTGCGGAGCAGCAACCAGAGGTAAGAACCCGTGAGGCATCTGCCTTTGGTATAACCGATGCCAATGATGTTACAACAATTGTGCTGGTTATAGAATGCCGCTTGACTTCCATAACGGATCGGCAGTCTCTTATCAGCCGGTTGCAACGGTTGGTGTATATGGCATTTGGGGTCAATTGCCTGGTTGAGCTGGTTTCGCCACACACTTTACCTCGTACTTCATCCGGTAAATTGTCGCGTTTTGCGGCGCGCCAAGGTTTCATACAGCGGACAAATCTGACAGACCAGCTTTCTCTATCTGCCGAGTCCGGGGACAAATAACCGGCATATGTCGGGCTCATGGGTGGCGGTGACCGGGGCCACCGGCTTTATTGGTAGTGTGCTTTTACAATCCCTGATCAAAGAGGGATGGAAGATCAAGGCGTTGGCCCGCCAACCCCGTGCCGATGATGAGTTTACGCAATGGATCGAAGGTGATTTAGACAACCTGGATGCATTGCGAAGCCTCGTCAAAAATGTTTCTGCTGTGGTACATTGCGCAGGTAGGGTTCGGGGCAGTTCCCTCGATGACTTCATTTCAACCAATGTCACAGGCACCCACAATCTTGTGCGGGCCTCGATACAACAGGCCTCGCCCCCTCGCTTTCTCCTTATTTCTTCTCTGGCTGCCCGAGAGCCGGAACTTTCGTGGTATGCAACCAGTAAGCGTATGGCTGAGCAGTTGGTGATTAATCATTCGCATATCATGCCATGTGCGGTTTTCCGCCCGACCGCGGTTTATGGCCCGGGGGACAAAGAAATGAGTCCCCTCTTCAGGAGTACCCAGCGTGGTATATTACCCATGGTTGGGAAAACTACGATGCGCTTTGGTTTATTGCACGTCAGTGATCTGGTAGCGGCCATTCTCTGCTGGCTCTCAACCCAGACTCCCGTGCAGGGTGTGTATGAACTCGATGATGGACGGCCGGGAGGCTATGACAGCCAAACTGTAGCCGCCATTGCGCAAGATGTTTGGAAGCGGCCGGTGCGTTGCATCTTTTTACCAGGGTCGCTTGTTTCGCTGGTTGCGAACATTAATTTGTGGTCGGCCCGGCTGCTACGCTACTCCCCCATGTTAACCCCCGGCAAAGTTAGAGAACTGCAACATGCAGACTGGGTCTCCGATATAACGCCTCTCACCCAGGCGCTTCCGGATTGGCAGCCTCGCATGCATTTGCGCGATGCCCTGCCTCAGGCAATATGATTTCTACCACTACCAAATCGATTCAGAGTTGAGCCATGTCTAACGATTACAATGATATCCTTCAAAAACTTTGCCATCATCTTAGGCAGCTTGCTGGTCCCGAGGTGGAAATTACGCCGCAGACGGATCTCATCAATCAACTCGCCATTGATTCCGTCAAGTTATTGAATTTAATTATGGAAATTGAGGATGAGTTTGATATTTCCGTGCCAATTAACGCTCTTACGGATGTTCAGACTGTCCATGAACTTACAAATTTGATTCACCAGATAAAGTCTGCGAAATAATGAGCCTACTAGATAAGCTGGACGCCGTGGCGGCAGCGAGAAAAGCTCTGCTGCCCGAGGGTATGGATGTTTTTGGCATACCCATAGGAGAGATTTATTCTGCTACGGAGGCGAAAATCGGCGATCGTCGCATACTGTTCCTGGGTACGAACAACTATCTGGGACTGACCTTCGCACCGGAATGTCTACGGGCAGCGCATGAAGCACTTGAAAGCGAGGGTACCGGCACGACGGGATCGCGCATGGCCAGCGGTAGCTACGGGGGACACCGTGCCCTTGAGCGGGAGTTTGCAGATTTTTATACCTGTCACTCGTGCATCGTTTTTACAACGGGTTATCAGGCAAATCTCGCTACCATCTCCGGCCTGGCGGGAGCCGGTGACGTCATACTCATTGATGGCGATTCTCATGCGAGTATTTATGATGGATGCCGCCTGAGTGGTGCCGAGATAATCAGGTTCCGGCACAATGACATGACAGACCTGGATAAACGCCTCCGGCGCCTGGGGGAGCGCTCCCGCTCGACTCTGATCATTGCTGAGGGCATTTACAGCATGCTCGGTGATCGGGCCCCACTGGCGGAGATTGTCAAATTAAAAGATGCCTACCATAGCACTCTTCTTCTCGATGAGGCGCATTCTCTTGGAGTTCTTGGTAAGACAGGCCAAGGTCTGGTGGAAGAAACGGGCCTCATTGGCGGAGTCGATTTCATTACCGGTACCTTCAGCAAGAGTCTCGGTGGTATAGGGGGCTACTGTGTAAGCAATCATCCACAACTCGATCAGTTACGCTACGTCAGCCGCCCATATATATTTACAGCATCACCCTCACCCGCCACCATCGCATCAACACGTGCAGCCCTCAAATTGTTGCACGACGGTGTTGGACTACGTCAACAGCTCTGGAAAAATGCCCATCAGCTTTATTCACGACTTCAGGAACTCGGCTATCAGCTTGGTCCGGAGCCCAGCCCTATCATCGCAACCATACTCGATACCCCGCAGCAGGCGATGGCTTTATGGCATGGCTTGCTCGAACATGGCATCTATGTCAACTTGATGCTACCGCCCGCGGCGCCGGATGGCAAATCATTGGTACGTTGTAGCGTCAGCGCGGCCCACACCAGTGAGCAGATGGATTATGCCGGCCAAGCTTTCGCCGATCTGCGGGAGACGATTCTCTGATAAGTATTTCTGCTGCCGGGTTATTTCGTACGACGACGTGCAAAAAAATTCTCCTTGTGTTCCAATCACACAATGCTTCCCATCACGTTATATCAACGGTGAATCAAAGAATAGAATAATCCTCAATCCGGTAGCTGTCCGCTCATTTAATAGATCAATGTTATGATCGATAACAAATATTCCGTATTACTTGAGGCTGACTTCCTGAACGAGGCTGCTACTACCGGGATTTAGGATAATCATTAAATTCATGAAACGGCATGCGTACGCTTCTTACCTATAGCATGGTTTTCCCTCGGCGCAGCGCCTATATGCTGGTGGCGCTGTTGGCCGCAGGCATTGCTGAGGGACTGAGCCTGACCGCGCTTCTTCCTTTGCTTTCGGTTGCGATAGGCGGGACGGGAGACTCGGATATTGGGCGGGTGATAGTGAATGCCCTGCAGGGGATGGGAATTGAACCCACTATAGGCGTCATGCTGTTGATTATCGTCGGTGGCATGCTCATCAAAAGTCTAATATTGCTGTTGGCCAACAGGCAGGTTGGCTATACGGTGGCACATGTCGCGACCACGCTGCGCTTGGAACTCATCAAGGCGCTGCTTGCCAGCCGCTGGCAATATTATTTGCGCCAACCCGTAGGTTCACTTGCCAATTCGGTTGCCACGGAAGCATACCGGGCCGCAAACGGCTTTGAGCATAGCGCCAACGTTCTTGCCCTATCCATGCAAGTGCTGGTCTATACCACCGTGGCCTTATTTATTTCATGGCAGGCAACCCTTACCTCCCTACTCATCGGCATGATTCTGCTACTGGCGCTACATCGCCTGGTGCGCGCCACGCGCAAAGCAGGCTCTAAGCAGACGCATTTGATACGTCATCTATTGACTTATCTTTCCGATGTGCTCACTTCGGTAAAATCATTGAAAGCCATGGCGCGGGACAATGTGGCCGACGCCATTCTCCGTGATCAAACCCAGCAGCTGGAGAAAGCTACGCGCCGGGAAGTCATGAGCAGGGAAGCTTTATTAGCCTTACAGGAACCCATACTTGCCGCCTTGACGGCAAGCGGTCTATACCTGGCGCTTGTAATTTGGCAACTTTCATTACCTGAGGTCATGGTAATGGCGTTCCTGCTGACCCGTGTCCTCGGCTTACTCAATAAAACACAACGGCGTTATCAACAGCTGGTCGCGCAGGAAAGCGCTTATTGGGCGATGCGAGCAGCAACCCAGGAAGCGGAAGCCGCGGCCGAAAGAACCACCGGGACTCTCCAGCCCACCCTGCAGCAGGGGATCAGCCTTAGGCATATAAGCTTCGATTATGGGACGAAACCGATATTTCGCGATCTCAACATCGAGATATCCGTAAAGTCGTTTACTACCATTACGGGAACATCAGGAGTTGGCAAAAGTACACTGCTCGACCTCCTCTGCGGACTGGCTGAACCCAAGTCAGGCGAAATTCTGGTCGATGGCGTATCGCTGCATGAAATCAACCTGCGTCTATGGCGGTATATGATAGGTTATGTATCTCAGGAAACTATTCTGCTCCATGACACCATTCTTAACAATATTCTTGTCGGTGCGCCTGATCTGGTTTACGCGGATGCGGAACGGGCATTGCGCCAGGCAGGCGCCTGGGATTTCGTCAGCGCTCTTCCGGAGGGCTTGCAGACTGTCGTGGGTGAACGTGGGGGACTCCTATCAGGGGGGCAACGTCAGCGCATAGCAATTGCCAGAGCGCTCGCCCATCAACCACTTTTCCTGCTCCTGGATGAGCCAACCAGTGCCCTCGATCCAGATAGCGAACAGATAATTTGTGAAACGCTACAAAGACTGGCGCAGAACTTTACCATCATTGCGGTATCTCACCAGCCTGCAGTGGTCAACGCTGCCAATATCGTCTATGCGCTTTCAAAAGGGAAAGCAGAACGATTGCAACGGTCACCTGATAGCAATAACAATTCAGAATCGCTGGTGATTCTGAATGTTGCCGCTGACAATACTTAGCACTCGCAAAATCTTAGTGAAGATACGCAGTACCGTCACTCCGTACGTTGGGCAACTGTGCAAGATGGAGTTTGCTGTCTTCTTGGAAGATAGGATGAGATACGACAAAAATGAATAATGTCGACTGCCGGATTAAGAATGACCCGGCTGGAGAGGCATTGCATCAATCAGGAGGACAAGTATGTCCCATTCCCAACTGATCAGCGACGGATAAGATAAGAAGGTATTGCGGGTAGAAATTCATCCCTCCAAGCAATAAACCCAGCCTTGCTCGCATGCCTGTGTTCGACAGTATTCAACGGATGAATACCATCTGCGAATACCTTCTTGCCTTCAAACTTCTAGCGCCTACGCAGTGTGATCCACACTGCCCCGCTTACTATCCAATCAGGATCGGAATAAACAGGGGATCCAGTCCGGACTATTTTTGCTAGGATGCTTTCGCGCTCGTCCGGCGCCGCATCCAAAAGAAAGCAGCAATGCCTCCCACACCCACTAACAGCGCAATTTCTGTCGCACCAAAACCTGAACCATGTGAGCCGTGGCCTCCGCCGCCGCCAACATGTACCGGAATACGTACCGCCGTGGTCATCTTGCCAGCTTTCTCTGTCTCCAGCAGTACTGCATATTGACCGAGTTCCTCTAAATTCACTGTAAAGGCAATACTTCCAGATGGGTATTGTTTGGCTGGCACGGACAGAATTTCATGTCCCCCTTCCCCATGTCCTTCCATCACCAGGCGTATTGCGATGGGGATCTCGCGAGACTCGGGATCCGTCAAATCCACCGAGAAATACAATTCACCGGTTTCCGGCACATGATCGCAATACGCATGAGTAGGTGGAAGATCCCCCTTTGGCTTTTCATAGGCACTGAAGGCTACAGGAAAAGCCCCGGTTTTGATGGCACAGTCTCCTGAATGATGACCCTCATGAGCGAGCATCAGTTGCGCATGAACTGGCACCGCTACCAGTGCTATCAACATAGTGCATGCCAACCTTATAGCCCACCCAAACGTTCTATCCATAATGTCTCCGGTTTCAAATCCGCAAATTAGTCGTATGCTCAGCGTTTTCTCGTGAGCAATATAATCCGTCGATTGTATACCAAATTAACCGCTAATAGGAAACAGTGTATGGCCGCAAATCCACAAACAGCCGAGCTCCGCGAAACATTGGCTACCTTGGCGCAAGCATGTCGCTGACCCCTTTCAGCACTGACACCTTTCAATTAGCGAGAAGCAGTCCAACCTTCTCAATCCACCTCGCTTCGAGCACCGCTTGCCGCGATTGGAATAAAGAGCCTCGCATTATGCAAACATGATTTTGCTCCTCTTGCTACGATGTTACTCACCAAGCTGTTGGGGTTTTTATGACATCGGTATCTATTCCTCGCATTTCAACCCAAAGAACTTTCATGAATCCTGATTCAGGCAGGGTATAAATCGGCCCTGTAAATCCCGCGTTCCCCATGTTAAGTCATTCTTAGAAATCTCGATAATATGTGAGGAATATTACGCCAGGGTTACCCGCCCCGGCATGGACAGGTATATGTTAAA
>NZ_JXQM01000232.1 GCF_000832065.1 Nitrosospira sp. NpAV
AGGTAGCTGTGAAAGGAATGACTGATGAAGTAGAGAAACAGACTGCTGAACATGTTTCAAATTCGAGTGGGATAACAAAGGAAGAAGAGATGCTTAATTCTGCCAGTACTGGAGAACAGATGTCCCTTTCTGAACATACTCCAAATCTGCATAAAGCTGGAGTAGATGCTGAATCGAGCAGCTTGAACCTGTCAGAAGCTAAGGACTCGG
>NZ_JXQM01000233.1 GCF_000832065.1 Nitrosospira sp. NpAV
CCATGTTGTATGCACTTCCAAATGGCAATGCATGAACCAAACCCCTGGATTATCTGCCCTAAACCTTATGGCAGTCCATCCACCAGATGGAACCCCAATGGTGTTCCTCTCAACAGGGTCAACAAGATTGAACTTTTTAGGATCCTCTTTGGGGTTGAAATTCCCCAATCCCCTCCCAACCTCAAAGAAGTTGAATCCATGCAAATGAAG
>NZ_JXQM01000234.1 GCF_000832065.1 Nitrosospira sp. NpAV
CTCCGCTCATCATCACTCTGTGATTCACTGATTTCAATCTCCCATTACTCCAAGCCTTGAGAGGATCTCCAACCACAAATACAAAGGAAGAAGGAGATAAATTAGTTAGCTTGATCCACTGACCATCATTGACCTCAATTTCCAGTCCTGAAATTTGATCCTCACAAATGAGTGTGCTTACTGGTTTATCAGTATGAGCAAAGAGTCCTCTTTCATACTCCCCTGGTGGAGGGGCCATATATTTCATCATCCGCACCAATGTTGTGTAGTTC
>NZ_JXQM01000235.1 GCF_000832065.1 Nitrosospira sp. NpAV
ACTGGAACTGCTGATGACAGGACGTGGGCAGTTGCGTGTAAAAGAAATCCCGATCCATTTTCACAATCGACTGCACGGCACCTCCAAACTTTCTCTTTCACATCACCTGACTTATCTGCGGCAACTCATCATACTGGCTGGTGGCACCGTCTCCTTTTATACAGCGAGCCGCTTTGCCATGGTTGGACTGCTGGGTGTCTTTATCGACGTATTGATCTTTCAATGGATGACCGGGCAAGGCATCAGTCTGGCAACAGCACATATTTCCAGCTTCCTGGCAGCAGCCAGCTTCAACTACACTTTGAACACCAAATGGTCATTCCGGCTACATCATTCAGGTCATTTGCGCTGGGGGCAGTTTTCTCGCTTTCTGATCGTCGGAATATTTGCAATGCTCCTGAGAGGCGCTGTGCTGGCCTGGTTGATCTACACCTGGAACATGCCAACCGAATGGGCTAT
>NZ_JXQM01000236.1 GCF_000832065.1 Nitrosospira sp. NpAV
ATTGAATTACAACTTTCAGTTTTTTTTCTTTTTTTGTGGTCCCCAAATGAAGGGCGAAAGGCAAAATAAAGGAACTTCAAAAACCTCAGGCAATATTTATCTGCCAACTGCCGGTTATCTTGTGAGTTCTGAGTCCAGTATCTGCTACAATAAGTATAACTATATACTTTCAAGGGATGAGTATTAAAAGTCAAATATTTATGTTCT
>NZ_JXQM01000237.1 GCF_000832065.1 Nitrosospira sp. NpAV
CCTTACATACATACATTACATCCATCCCTACATCCACTACGCCCATGACCAACATCAAGAGAAGGCAACCTGGCTTATGCTAAAAAAAAATGCAATGGGTCGATCGTATCAAACTAGTACCATTGCACCATTACTCACTGCACATTAACAAACTTGTCTCTTGGAAAAGAAACAAGTAAACAACCACTTTATTCGGCCACTCTCGGCTTTCTCTTTGGCGAGGCATTTTAGTGAAGCTTGTTTGCAAGATTGCATTGCTTCCTGATCTCACCCTTGCTACCAGTGAGAGGATTGTTCTCAGAGAGGAGAGTAATGGCCCTTGAGAACTCCTTGAAGAAAT
>NZ_JXQM01000238.1 GCF_000832065.1 Nitrosospira sp. NpAV
TCCACTTCTTCTCTTATTTGAACTCAAAGTCCCAGCTAATATTAGAATCATGGGTGTTGTCACTTATGACTATGAGAATACCTCCCCAGTCGCCCCTGCCAGGCTTTTCAAGGCCTTTACTGTTGAAGCTCCGAAAGTTTGGCCCACGGCTGCACCTAATGCAGTCAAGAGTATTGAGGTTGAAGCTAATCCTAGCTCTGGAAGTATCGTAAAAATCAACTTTGTTGAAGGCCTTCCATTCCAATATATGAAGCACCAGATCGGAGGACATGATGAAAATAATTTTTCATACAGTTACGATTTAATCGAAGGTGGGCCTTTGGGGGATAAGCTTGAAAAAATTAGCTATGAGAACA
>NZ_JXQM01000027.1 GCF_000832065.1 Nitrosospira sp. NpAV
GTAGCTGGCCACGCCGCAGACGATGTACATCGGGAAGGAGCCATAAAATACTACCACATGGCTCGGGGTGAAGCTGGTGTCGCGGATGATCACTTGATGCCAGGAGGCGTCTTGCTCCGTGAAGAAGCTGCCACCCCAGTACACGCCAAACAAGTATACGCCCAGCCACATCATCCAGTAGAAGTAACGCTTGATTTCCAGTTTCGGGTCCAGGTTGTCCAGGTTGGTGTCCCGTGTCTTCCAGATCCAGCCCCAGGTGACCAGCGCAAAGATCGGCATGACGATCATGTGCACACGCCACAACCCCATCCATACCTTCTCAAATTCCGGCTCCATCGAGTCCATGCCATGCGAGTAGGCAAAGGTCCGTTGAAACCAGATCCAGAATATCGCTACCCCAAGCATGGTGATCAGTCCAAATTTATACCACCTGGAGTCGTACCACAGCGACATGTCGTAGTCGCGGCCGCTCGACCCCGCGTGGCTGCCTGATGTTTCTACTGTTGTTGCCATTTTGAGTCCTCCTATACCTATAGTTGACAATAATACTACCAACTTTTAGCAGCGAAATAAATCCGCAAGCGTATTTTAGACTTAGACATTCCCATGGAGTTCCCACAAATATACTGTGGTTTTTAGATAATCTTTTTAATCCTTATGAAACAAGAGTATATATCTATGAGACATTCGAACTGGCGAAAAATCGCTTACGCGACTCACGTTATCATGATCACGCTGCGTCAATATGTTTTATCCGCCCTGATAAAGGCAGAAGCCGGTAAAATTGCAGTTGCAACCTCGATCAAGTCGGATGAGTTCCACGATTGGCGCATTGCATGCACCGCAGGGCAAATTGTGGCTTCTTTAAGAGACTCGCATCGATCCGTGGCTCACTGCTATCGAGAAACATTATGAATTTTCTAGAACGATCCTATTTCTTGCTGCTGCTTTCCTTGTTTGCTTCCATTGCGGAGGCCGGAGCAATTAGCAGTCTCAAGACTTTCGTCCAGGATACGCGTACGGTTCGCGCGGCGTTTATCCAAACGGTGCTGGACAAGAATATGCGTACGGTGCAAAGAGGGGGCGGTACCATGCAATTCGAGCGTCCTGGCAAATTTCGTTGGGTATACGAAAAACCATACGAGCAATTGATAGTCGGGGACGGGACCCGGATATGGTTTTACGATCGCGATCTCGATCAGGTGACGGTACGCAAGCTGGATCTCGCTATCGGTACCAGCCCCGCTGCGCTGCTCGCGGGCAGCAGCAATATCGAGGCCGATTTTGACCTGACTGAAATCGGGTTGCAGGGGGATACGGAATGGCTCGAGGCAAAGCCCAAAGCCAAGGAGGGCACTTTCGAATGGGTGCGTTTGGGATTCTCTCCGACAGGCGAATTGAAAGCGATGGAGCTGCACGATAACTTTGGTCAGACTACGGTGCTCACATTTTCCCGGGTGGAACAAAACCCCAAGCTTTCGGCAGAGTTGTTCAAATTCAGTCCCCCCCAAGGGGCGGACGTAATCAGTGACTGATTTGTTTGAAAAGCGGGAGCCCGCAGCGCCTCTTGCAGAACGATTGCGCCCGCAAGAACTGGGAGATGTTGTCGGGCAATCCCACTTGCTTGGGACAGGCAAGCCGTTGCGGCTCGCGTTTGAATCCGGTAAACCGCATTCAATGATATTGTGGGGGCCGCCCGGTACCGGCAAAACCACGTTGGCGCGGCTTATGGCGCAGGCGTTTGATGCGGAGTTCATTGCGCTGTCGGCGGTATTGTCGGGCGTCAAGGATATCCGTGAAGCGATAGAACGAGCGGGACTCGTATTGCAGCAATCGGGTCGCCACACCATTCTATTCGTGGATGAGGTGCATCGCTTTAACAAATCACAGCAGGACGCGTTCCTGCCATATGTCGAACAGGGTTTGGTGACATTCATTGGAGCCACCACCGAGAATCCATCGTTCGAGGTCAACAGCGCGCTATTGTCGCGTGCGCAGGTTTATGTGCTTACCGCTTTGTCTGAAGACGAGCTCATGATCCTGTTTGAACGGGCAATAAATCTGGCATTGCCGGAATTGAGTTTTACCCATGACGCCAGGCGCTTGCTGATCGAATATGCGGATGGCGACGCACGGCGTTTGCTCAATTTCCTGGAACAGATAAAAACCGCGGCGGCGGCCGGCGGACTGACAGAAATAACAGGGGATTATGTCCAGAGCGCGCTCATTCGTGGTACACGCCGTTTCGATAAAGGCGGTGATGAATTTTATGATCAGATTTCGGCCCTGCATAAATCGCTTCGCGGTTCCAATCCGGATGCCGCGCTATACTGGATGTGCCGTATGCTGGACGGAGGCGCCGATCCGCTTTACATCGGGCGGCGGTTGATTCGGGCAGCGGTGGAGGACATCGGCTTGGCCGACCCACGCGCATTGCGGATCGCGCTCGATGCCACCGAGACATACGAACGCCTGGGGAGTCCGGAAGGAGAGCTGTCGCTGGCGCAAGCAACGCTGTATCTTGCCTGCGCGCCGAAGAGCAATGCCGCCTACCTTGCGTATAATAAAGCCCGGTCTTTCATTGGCAGCAACCCGTCCCATCGCGTACCTGAGCATTTGCGAAATGCGCCCACCAGGCTGATGAAGGAATTAGGCTACGGACATGAGTATCGCTATGCTCACGACGATCCGGAAGCCTACGCCGCCGGGGAGAATTATTTTCCGGAAGGCATGCCAGAGGTTGATTTTTACCAACCCACCATGCGCGGGCTGGAAGGGAAAATTTCGGAAAAGCTGATGCATTTGCGCGAATTGGACAGGCAGGCGAAAAAAATGCCGTAGATAGCGGTGCTTATCAGAACCCAGCGTAAGATACGTTTTTTGGAGTTTGCATGTTAGATATTCAGTTATTACGCACCGATCTGGAAAACGTCGTCAGGCTTCTCGCCAAACGCGGCTATACTTTTCCCGTTACGGAATTCAACTCGCTGGAAGCGGAACGCAAAACGCTTCAGACCCGCACACAGGAACTGCAAGCGCGGCGTAATGCCATCTCCAGACAGATTGGCAATGCCAAAAGCAAAGGTGAGGATGTTACCGCTATCCTGGCGGAAGTGGATAATCTAGGCGATGATCTTAGGCAGGCCGAAGCGCGGCTTGAACAAACTCAAGCTGCATTGCAGCATATATTGCTGCAAATTCCCAATCTGCCGCATACCAGCGTGCCGGAAGGCGCAAGCGAAGCCGATAATCGGGAGGTACGCCGTTGGGGAACGCCGCGCGCATTCGAGTTTGAGGTGAGCGACCATGTGAGCATTGGCGAGAACCTGGGTTTGCTCGATTTTCCTACCGCCACAAAACTGAGCGGTGCGCGCTTCAGCCTGATGACGGGCGGATTGGCGCGGCTTCATCGCGCGCTTGCCCAGTTCATGCTGGATACGCATACGCGGGAACATGGTTACACCGAGGCCTACGTGCCGTACCTGGTCAACGCGGAGAGCTTGCGGGGCACTGGGCAATTGCCAAAATTCAAGGAGGATTTATTCGAGATTCCTCGGCGGAGAGTTAATTCAGCCGACTCCCCTTTGCAGGCGGAAAGCGATCAAAGCCAATCGTCCGGGAACTCGCAACACAGGCTGGATGATGATAATTTGTATTTGATTCCCACTGCGGAGGTTCCACTCAGTAACATTGTGCGCGATAAGATTGTCGCATGCGAATCCCTTCCCATTAAGCTCACCGCGCATACGCCTTGCTTTCGCTCCGAAGCGGGCAGCTATGGCAAAGACACACGCGGTATGATCCGCCAGCATCAGTTCGACAAAGTGGAGTTAGTGCAACTTGTGCATCCGCAAGCGTCCTATGAAGCGCTGGAAGCGCTTACCGGTCATGCTGAAAAGATTCTTCAGAAACTGGAGTTGCCTTATCGCGTAATGGCGCTATGTACTGCCGACATGGGTTTTGCTGCAACCAAGACTTACGATATCGAAGTATGGCTGCCCGCGCAAAATACCTATCGTGAAATTTCCTCATGCAGTAACTGCGAAGCATTTCAGGCACGGCGGATGCAAGCACGCTTCCGCAACGAGAAAGGCAAACCGGAACTGTTGCATTCCCTTAACGGCTCGGGACTCGCGGTAGGACGAACGCTAGTGGCGATTCTTGAAAACTTTCAGGATATCGAGGGCGGCGTGTCTATTCCTAAGGTCTTGCAACCCTACATGGGCGGTCTTGACCGGCTTGTGCGCAGAATGGAAAAGTAAATTGCGCATCCATTATTTCGTCATTTAAGGAGGTTTTACCATGCAGAAGAAAACGGGGGGCGGAGCTGCTCATGACGCAAAAGCGGATACATCGGCGCTCGAAGCCGAGGTTCGTAGCGCTATTGCAAAGGGCGATAATGTTCAGCAGGCGGTTCGAGATCTGACGGTCAAAGCACTCAGTACGCAACACCGCGATCTCGAATCCCTGCGGCGCATCATAACGGCGGTGATGCAAGGCGTGCGTGAAGGCGCGCAGCAAAAACTGCAACATACTTCCGTACATCCGCAGACGGCGCTGACGCCGGTTCGTGACGCGGTTGCCGGACTGGATGCCGCATTGGCACAGTTCGCGGAAGCGTCAAAACTGGCTTTGGAGGAAGCGGCAGGCCGCGCGCAGAAGTTTTCCAGCGAGGAGCTCACCCGAGTTCGGAATGAACTGGAAAGCGTTGAAAATCTTTTTCTTGAAATCATACAGGCATCGGCTTCCACCGCCCAGAAAGTGGTGTCGGAAACCTTGCACGATTTGGTCGCGCATGCGAAGCGCAACGGGACCTCTGTTGGCTCACAGTTGAAGGAAACCCTTGCAGCATTTAATCACGAGATCACCTCTGCCGGTCAGACCCGGCTTGAGGCTGGCCTCCAATTAACTCACGCCATCACCGATCTCATGCGCCAAGTGGCTGCTGGCTTACTTACCGGCATCGCGGAGCGGGTTAAGCCGGACGATAAGACTAAGAAGCCGGGCTAGCCGGCTTCCCATCAGAGGCTGCATCCATTCTCGTCACAAACAGTATTTTCGCTGTCCCTTCCGGTCGCTGTGGGATTGGCCACGGGCTCATCGACTTCGACCTCTTCAGAGAGTAATGCGCCGATCGAGAATCCTACCGAGAGATCGCTCACATGCCCAAATTTATGCATGCGAATACGCCCGGATTTGTCGATCAGGATAAGGGTCGGCGTTCCCTGCATTTGGTATGCGCGCATTGTGAGCGGTATGCCTTGTGGTTCTCCATCATATTTATCGATTCCAATAGGAAAGCGCAATCGATACTCATGCACGAATACTTCAAGTGCATCGCGGCCCATTACAGCGTGATGTTCAAAGACGGTATGCAGCCCGATCACAGCGACCCGCTTGGAATCAAACTCCTGGGATATTCTCTGGGCTTGAGGAATACCGACCTGCACGCAACCCGGGCAGAAAATTTGGAAAGTGTGAAGAACGACTACTCTGCCACGCAGTGACGCCAGTGTAGGCGGCCGCGCGGTGTTGAGCCATCCTGAAGTTTGTAGCTCGGGGGCGGTGCTTGCGCTAATGATATTCGCGGTTTCTGCCATTTTATACCCCTAATGTGGTTCTGTTAAAAAGTTGAGGAAAACCGGGTAATTATTGCACGAGCCCAGAGTTTTCGCTCGCTCGTTCGTTCCCGCAGGTCGTTTGTAGGTAACCCTGGCTCCCATCGTATCCACCTTCAGGAGACGGATCATCAATGTTTATCCCATCGTAATTTTGCCATCAGTGTCTGATGATTTAGGCTGATTGAGTTTTTTGAGCTCTATGCAAGAAGAGTCCCGGACTCCAGGCGTGTTTATGCGTCGAGGTTGGGTGCTTGCTCGATTCTCTTCCGGATGGGGGACGGGATAAATAAGGTTTCATTGAATTATTCAGGTGATTCCCGGCCGTCGAGTGAGACCATAGTATCAAAATAAATGATTTGTCTTAACCTTATTAACAGTATGGATTTGACAACAGAATAACTTGGTTGGCACGGGGCCTTTTTTAGTGAAAAACCCTATGTGTTGCCGTTGCATGATCGCAGCAGTGACGGAAGAAATGGATACGGCAGATAAATTGCTACGGCTTTTGCTTTGGAATGGGCAATGTAAAGAAGAAAATGGACACTTCTTGGGATGTCAAATTTCTATCCCGGATGGAAATCGCCACAATTCAAATAGGGTAAAATTACCACATTTTAAAGAGGGAAAAATACCGCTTTTTAGAATAGGGGCATTATTAATTTAGGTTAGCAAGATCGCTTTCTTTCTTGTACGTGTAATTTTCGTGTGGTAGAATTTTGTTCTGATTTATATGGGGCGTGCTACACAAAAAACAGCGCCGAATACATGGAAATTGCTGTTAATACGAAACGAATTTGTTCTGATTGCTTGAGAAATGAAAAGATAATAATTTACTTAAAAACCGTGGCTTGGGTGAATAAGGAAGATTAAATAGTTGACGGAAAAATGCTTATATTTTAAAAAAATAATCTAAAAGCATATTCATCGCATCGAAATTACAGTTGCATTTTCAAGTTAATTTTATCGCTTCTTTTTTT
Organism: Nitrosospira sp. NpAV; assembly: GCF_000832065.1. GTDB lineage: Bacteria > Pseudomonadota > Gammaproteobacteria > Burkholderiales > Nitrosomonadaceae > Nitrosospira. The sequence continues at coordinate 6,599 of NZ_JXQM01000027.1, forward strand.
AATTCAGAGTTCGCATCAAGCAAGAAAATTTCATTATTCGGATCTAATTAAGAAATAGGCTCCGAATTTTTTTCATTGAAACTTTGAACTTATAGACTTGCCTCTTATTCTTAGTGTTTTGCAACGGCTACAAGGCCATAGAATAACACAATTACTGACATTCGCAATAGGGTTATTTTGGCGGAATAGAAGTTAAGTTGAGAAGATATTTTGTGTGCGTGGGAATATCTCATAGGTATCGATCTAAGCAAGGATAAAATCTGGATACCATCTCACGGGCCGGGCCTGACATTGGGTTTTTGTAATTATTATTGGGTCGTACTGTCATCAGTAATCAAGTGGGGGGAAATATGAGTAGTAAAGTAACAGCAGCGCTGGCGGGAGCCCTGACGTTTGCCATGTATTCCGGATT
>NZ_JXQM01000239.1 GCF_000832065.1 Nitrosospira sp. NpAV
AAGTAGACCCCTTCACTAAACCAGAAGAACACAAGGAACATAGCAGCAAGTAAAACACTTTTCTGCCAAACAAAGGTTACCACAAGAGCCATGAGAAATGTTGTAATAAACATCACCGTAATGCATGCAAGTCCATAAGCATTTCCAATTAAAGTAGTACTTCGAAATCCAATAGTTATTGCAAGAGTAAGTATCATGAGTATCCAGTTTATTTCTGGGATGTAGATCTGGCCACGTATATGTTTTGAGGTGTGAACTACTTTGA
>NZ_JXQM01000240.1 GCF_000832065.1 Nitrosospira sp. NpAV
TGCACCGTACCGGACACAGGTTCCCGGAATGTTCATGGACACAACGTCTCAGATCGTGAACCGAGCAACGCCTGGTTTCATCGGGAAGCGAACACTAGCGGATTTTCAAACGCAACAAGCACTAAACAATAATCCCGGTCGTCTTTTTCTCCGTTCGGTTAAGCCCAGAACTTACCAGCATACTTCTCCGATTTCTCCGTTATCTCCAATCGATTTACCGTCCAACTTGTCGC
>NZ_JXQM01000241.1 GCF_000832065.1 Nitrosospira sp. NpAV
TTTTGATACAGAACCAGGATGAAATGATCAAAACTGGTAGGCTCTCTGAGCCCTACAAGGGTATCGTTGATTGTTTCAGGCGAACAATGAAAGATGAAGGAGTGGTTTCTTTGTGGAGGGGAAACACCGCAAACGTTATTCGTTATTTCCCCACTCAGGCCTTGAACTTTGCCTTCAAGGACTACTTCAAGAGGCTTTTCAACTTCAAGAAAGACAGAGATGGTTACTGGAAATGGTTTGCTGGTAACTTGGCATCTGGAGGAGCTGCTGGTGCTTCTTCCCTTCTGTTTGTCTACTCCTTGGACTATGCGCGAACCCGTCTTGCAAATGATGCAAAGGCTGCAAA
>NZ_JXQM01000242.1 GCF_000832065.1 Nitrosospira sp. NpAV
CCCCTCATCCTGATCAAGAATACCGGCAATAACCGAAATCAAGGTGGTCTTCCCACACCCAGATGGGCCAACCAGCATCATCAACTCACCTGTTGCAATATCAAGATCAATACCATCAAGAGCGGTCACTTTTTGGCCACCAGTCTCATAGACTTTAACGATATTCCGGCAACGCACTGCCAGCGTATGTACGCTCATTAACTCTTGAAGACAACAGCAGGTTCCAGACGGATCACCTTGAGTATGCTGATGACCGCAGCAAATATACAGATAAGGCCAATTCCCACCCCACTAAAAATCAGCAGTTGCCAAGTAAATTTGAATGCAAGTATGGTATCGTGCATGAAATAGCCAAACA
>NZ_JXQM01000243.1 GCF_000832065.1 Nitrosospira sp. NpAV
AGATCAAGGTCAGCACCACCACGATGATATCGAAAACAATCAGATCGACTCCTGCTGCGGCATATATCTCATTTACCAGAGTTGCGTCGGGATAGAGGAACTGCTCGAACAGATGCCCTATTATCGTATAACCCACAACGACGATGACAAACGACAGGAAGATCATTCCCATCAACCGCCATGGATTCTCGGTAGACAAACGGTGAATCGAGAAAAAGACCTGGGCACCCGTGATCCAGCCGAAAAACAGCAGAATGACCGCCCCTTGCTTATGCACGAAATCAGCTGCCACCAGCAGATGCGAAAAGCCGAGCACGAAGGCCGGAACTAGCACTGTCACTGCCAATGCGACCAACCAGGGCAGGCGCACCAAGCGCAACGGCTTACGTTCGACTACCGAGGTGTAGATATCGTCAGCAGGCACG
>NZ_JXQM01000244.1 GCF_000832065.1 Nitrosospira sp. NpAV
GTTGCGATGAGCTACGGCATTGCACGCAAAGGACTGCGTCCGATATCCAGGCTGGCTGCAGTCATGGATCAGCTGGACGTACATCGCTTAAGTCATCGCGTGAATGAAGAGCCGTGGCCGGAGGAATTGCAACCATTGGCCCAAATGTTCGATGGACTTCTATCTCGTCTGGAAGTGTCTTTCTCCCGTCTGTCGCAATTCTCGGCTGACATCGCTCATGAACTGCGGACCCCGCTTCATATTCTTCGCGGCGAAGCAGAGCTGACGCTTACCCGCGCAGCATCAGTGGAGACATATCGCGCCAGCATCGAATCAGCGGCAGACGAGTACGATCGCCTGTCATGCATGGTGGATGCTCTGCTGTTCCTGGCACGCAGCGAGCAGCCGGACACTCATATCGATCGACAAGTGCTGGATGCCAGGCAGGAAGTTGTTGCCGTCTTCGACTTCTATCAGGCCATGGCCGACGAA
>NZ_JXQM01000245.1 GCF_000832065.1 Nitrosospira sp. NpAV
GCGGAATTCTGAAAGGCTTATTTTTCCATCTTTATCAATGTCAGCCTCCTCAAGCAAAGGGTCAATGGAACCTCTTAAGCCCGTGTGCATTCTAAGTTCCTCTGGAGTTATAAACCCATCTCTATCTACATCAAATTTCTCGAAAGCAGCCTGTAACCGCATTTGCCACTTATCGCAATCAAGTTCTTTCATTTGATTTACATGTAGTGCAGCTGCAACAAACTCGGTGAAATCAACAAGTCCATCCGTGTTGCTATCAATCGCTTGAAG
>NZ_JXQM01000246.1 GCF_000832065.1 Nitrosospira sp. NpAV
CAGCAGAAGATGTTGCTGGCAAAGGGGGGCAACGGTGGGCTGGGTAATCTCCATTTTAAGTCCAGTACCAATCGTGCTCCGCGGCAATTTACCCACGGTGAGGCAGGAGAACAGTTCGAACTCAGGCTGGAACTCAGGGTGCTGGCAGATGTTGGGCTGTTAGGGTTACCTAATGCCGGTAAATCTACCTTGATTCGTGCTGTTTCCGCTGCGCGTGCCCAAGGTGGCTGATTATCCATTTACTACGCTGCACCCCAATCTTGGGGTGGTGCGGGTCGATGCCGGGCGCAGCTTTGTGATGGCGGATATGG
>NZ_JXQM01000247.1 GCF_000832065.1 Nitrosospira sp. NpAV
GTCGAATATGCGAAAAATGCGATGATACGACTTGCTCAATCTTATCTTGTGGAGGCCAGATGGACTCTTCAAAACTACAAACCATCATTCGAGGAGTTTAAGGCTAATGCATTGCCAACTTGTGGTTATGCCATGCTTGCTATTACATCTTTCGTTGGCATGGGAGATATTGTAACACCAGAAACCTTTAAATGGGCAGCCAATGACCCTAAGATCATTCAAGCTTCCACAATTATTTGTAGGTTTATGGATGATGTTGCTGAACACAAGTTCAAGCATAGGAGAGAAGACGATTGCTCAGCAATTGAGTGTTACATGGAAGAATATGGCGTAACAGCACAAGAGGCATATGATGTATTCAACAAGCATGTTGAGAGTGCTTGGAAGGATGTGAATCAAGAGTTTCTGAAACCAACAGAAATGCCAACAGAAGTTTTAAATCGTAGCCTAAACCTTGCAAGGGTGATGGATGTACTTTACAGGGAAGGAGATGGATATACATATGTTGGAAAAGCGGCTAAGGGTG
>NZ_JXQM01000028.1 GCF_000832065.1 Nitrosospira sp. NpAV
CGCCGATTGCCATGGAAGAAGGTCTGCGTTTTGCCATTCGCGAGGGCGGAAGAACCGTCGGTGCGGGCGTGGTGGCAAAGATTATTGAGTGATAACAGGATCAAGGATAGGGTTTAAGATTTAGTGCCAAGCATTGAATCGCTAATTCGGAATCCGAATCCTCAACCTGAGGTTTGACTATGCAAAGCCAGAAAATACGTATTCGCTTGAAAGCGTTTGATTACCGATTGATAGACAAGTCCGCGATGGAGATCGTTGAAACCGCCAAACGTACCGGTGCGGTGGTCAAGGGCCCCGTACCGCTGCCCACCCGCATTGAGCGTTTCGATGTACTGCGTTCTCCTCATGTTAACAAGACTTCGCGTGATCAGTTCGAAATCCGAACCCACCTGCGCTTGATGGACATTATGGATCCCACCGACAAGACGGTGGATGCCTTGATGAAACTGGATTTACCCGCAGGTGTGGACGTAGAAATAAAGTTGTAAGTTCTGGATCTGGATGTTTCGCGGATTTGCTAAATAAAACGCTTAAACGTCAGATTTGGAATAACTATAAACTGCCGGTCAATTGTAATCGGCACCTTTGAGAAAGGGTAATTAAAATGAGCTTAGGACTTGTCGGCCGCAAGGTTGGCATGACTCGCATTTTTACCGACGATGGCGATAGCCAGCCGGTTACGGTGCTTGACGTGTCCAATAATCGTGTCACGCAAATTAAAACCCCCGACACGGATGGCTATTCCGCAGTGCAGGTGACGTTCGGAAAACGCCGCGCTAGTCGCGTCAACAAGCCGGCAGCGGGGCATTTCGCCAAGGCTGCGGTGGAGGCGGGTCATATCCTCAAGGAATTCCGCGTGACGCAGGAAGCGCTCGTCGATCTTAAACCCGGTGCGGTTATTGGTTTGAACATCTTCCAAGTCGGACAGCGAGTGGATGTGACCGGTACCTCGATTGGCAAGGGTTATGCGGGGGTGATCAAACGCCACGGGTTCTCGTCAAACCGAGCCAGTCACGGCAATTCAAAATCACACAATGTTCCCGGATCCATCGGCATGGCACAGGATCCCGGCCGTGTATTCCCGGGCAAACGCATGTCTGGTCACTTGGGAAGCGTGCGGCGTACCACTCAGAACCTGGAAGTGCTGCGGGTGGATGCCGAGCGGGGTCTGTTGCTCATCAAGGGTGCCATCCCTGGGTCGAGAGGGGGCGACGTGGTAGTGCATCCGAGTGTGAAGATTGCCCGTATCAGCACAAAGCCTGCCATCAAGGCTGATGCCGGTGCAGGCCCGAAAGCGGGTACGAAGGGTGCCAAGAAGGCGGGTGCATAATGGAACTTAAACTTATTAACGACGATGGCCAGTCAGCTGCGAGCGTTTCTGCTTCCGACACCCTCTTTGGCCGCGAGTATAATGAAGCCTTGGTGCATCAGGTGGTTACGGCTTATCTCGCCAATGCCCGCAGCGCTAATCGCGCTCAAAAAGGACGATCGGATGTCGCCAAGTCCACTCGCAAACCGTGGCGGCAAAAAGGTACGGGCCGTGCGCGTGGCGGGATGGCCTCCAGTCCGTTATGGCGTGGTGGCGGCAAGATTTTCCCCAATAGCCCCGAAGAGAATTTTAGCCATAAGGTCAATCGCAAGATGTATCGTGCCGGTATTGGCGCCATCCTGTCACAGCTTGTGCGTGAGGATCGTTTGTCGGTAGTGGAGAATTTTACCGTAGAGGCGCCAAAAACCAACATCCTAGCCCGGAAACTGAAAGACATGGGATTGAATGAAGTGATGATCATTACCGATAGCGTGGATGAGAATCTCTATCTTTCATCTCGTAATTTGCCGCGTGTGCTGGTGGTGGAAGCGGGCCATGCCGATCCAGTCAGTCTCATGCGCTTTGCCTCCGTATTGATAACTCGTGGCGCGTTGACAAAAATTGAGGAGTTGCTGGCATGAGTGCGCAAACATTTAATCCAGAACGCCTGATGCAGGTAATACTGGCACCCCAGATCTCGGAAAAGGCTACCTATATTGCTGAGAAGCATAATCAGGTCATTTTTCGTGTGATACCAGATGCTACTAAGGCCGAGATAAAAGCCGCTGTCGAATTGATGTGGAAAGCTCAGAACATCGAAGTGGAAAGCGTACAGGTGGCCAACGTCAAGGGAAAGGAGAAGCGCTTTGGCCGTTTCATGGGGCGCCGTAGCAACTGGAAGAAGGCTTATGTCGGTATCAAGTCCGGTCAGGAAATCAATTTCTCTGAAATTGCACAAGGGGAGGCGAAGTAATGGCGCTCGTTAAAGTTAAGCCGACTTCACCCGGTCGTCGCGCGGTAATCAAGGTCGTCAATCCCGACTTGCACAAGGGCGCGCCCTACGCCCGGCTAGTGGAGAAGCAAAATCATACTGCGGGGCGCAACAGCAAAGGTCATATCACTACCCGCCATATGGGAGGGGGCCATAAGCAGCACTATCGGATGATAGATTTCCGCCGTAACAAGGATGGTATCGTTGCCAGGATCGAGCGGCTGGAATACGATCCCAATCGCAGCGCTAACTTGGCACTGCTTTGCTATGCGGATGGCGAGCGCCGGTACATTATCGCGCCCAAAGGGGTTGTCAGCGGAATGCAACTGATGAGCGGTGTGGATGCGCCGATCAAGAATGGTAATGCGTTGCCGTTACGCAATATCCCGGTGGGGAGCACCATACACTGTGTAGAAATGATGCCCGGCAAAGGTGCACAATTGGCTCGCTCGGCGGGTACCTCCGTGCAACTTCTTGCGCGTGAAGGTGATTACGCCCAACTGCGCCTGCGTTCCGGAGAAATCCGCAAAGTGCATGTAAACTGCCGCGCCACCATTGGCGAGGTTGGCAACGAAGAGCATAACCTGCGTTCGATCGGTAAAGCAGGCGCACAACGCTGGCGCGGTATTCGACCGACTGTGCGCGGTGTAGTGATGAATCCCATAGACCATCCGCATGGGGGCGGTGAGGGCAGGACCGCCGCTGGTCGCCATCCGGTCAGTCCATGGGGAACACCCGCCAAGGGTTTTCGTACGCGGACCAACAAGCGCACCGATGGTATGATCGTACGTCGGCGTTATTCAAACAAGGGGTAATGAATCATGGCACGTTCTGTTAAAAAAGGGCCATTTGTTGACTTGCATCTGATGAGCAAGGTCGAGAATGCGCGTGCAAGCAATGATAAGCGTCCGATCAAAACGTGGTCGCGCCGCTCCACCGTCCTTCCTGATTTTATTGGTTTGACCATCGCTGTACATAATGGCAAGCAGCATGTTCCAGTATATGTTACAGAGAATATGGTCGGACATAAACTTGGGGAATTTTCCCATACCCGCACCTTCAAGGGACATTCGGGCGACAAGAAAGCAGCGGCTGGATCGAAGAAATAGGAGATTAACATGCAAACAACTGCTGTATTGCGCGGAGTCAGACTGTCCGAACAGAAGGGCCGCCTTGTAGCCGACCAGATTCGGGGTCTGCCGGTCGATCGGGCGCTCAATCTGCTTGCCTTTAGCCCGAAGAAGGGCGCATTCATTATCCGGAAATTGCTGGAATCGGCCATTGCCAATGCGGAGCATAATGATGGTGCCGACATCGACGAACTAAAGGTGTCGACCATATATGTTGATCGTGGACCATCCATGATGCGCACCAGCGCTCGCGCCAAAGGGCGCGGTAATCGAATTGTCAAGCCAACTTGTCATATTTTTCTTACGGTCGGCGATAAAATCGCCGCCAAAAAATAGGGATTTACGAAGCCATTATGGGACAAAAAATACATCCAACAGGTTTCCGGCTCTCGGTGTTAAAAAACTGGTCGTCGAAATGGTATGCCAATGGTAAAAAATTTCCCGGTATGTTGAACGAAGATATCAAGGTACGGGACTATCTCAAAAAGAAATTGGCGCATGCATCAGTGGGCCGCGTAGTTATCGAACGGCCGTCCAAGAATGCACGTATTACTATTTACAGCTCACGCCCCGGTATTGTTATTGGCAAGAAAGGTGAAGACATCGAGGTTTTGCGTGGAGCACTGCAAAAACTCATGGGTGTTCCGGTGCATGTAAACATCGAAGAAATCCGCAAGCCCGAAATTGACGCACAGCTCATCGCCGATAACATCGCGCAGCAATTGGAAAAACGCATCATGTTTCGCCGTGCCATGAAACGTGCCATGCAGAATGCAATGCGACTGGGCGCGCAAGGCATCAAAATCATGAGCGCCGGGCGATTGAATGGTATCGAAATTGCCCGCACCGAATGGTATCGCGAAGGCCGTGTACCGCTCCACACTTTACGTGCTGATCTGGATTATGGTACTTCGGAAGCCAAGACTACTTATGGAGTAATTGGAATTAAGGTATGGGTGTTCAAGGGTGAAGTGATAGGTCGAAATGAGCAATCCATGGCGGTCTCTGCGCAGCCCCCCATTCCCGCTGGAGAACCGGAAAAAAAACGCCCGGCCAGAAGACCGGCTTCAAGCCCAGCCAAGGTCGCGGCGGGATCAAAGCCGGCTGGCGGAGCTGAAGTGAGAACTGAAATCGGGATTGGCGAAAAGAGCGGAGATAAGAAATCCGATAACGCAGCTGATGAAACTGCTACCAAGACTGCGGCCAGAAAGACAGTAAAGCCAGGAGCGAAAAATGCAGCAGCCAGCTAGAACGAAATACCGCAAGCAACAGAAAGGCCGCAATAAAGGGGTTGCGACACGCGGTGCCAAGGTCAGTTTCGGTGAATATGGGTTAAAGGCGATTGGTCGCGGTCGTTTGACTGCGCGGCAGATTGAAGCCGCCCGGCGCGCGATGACCCGTCATATTAAACGCGGTGGACGTATTTGGATTCGTATTTTTCCAGACAAGCCAATTTCTCATAAACCGGCTGAAGTGCGGATGGGTAATGGCAAGGGAAATCCGGAGTATTTTGTGGCGGAAATTCAACCCGGTAAGATGTTGTATGAAATGGATGGGGTTGACGAAGTTCTGGCGCGTCAGGCATTCCGTCTAGCTGCCGCCAAGCTGCCAATTCAAACCACATTTGTTATTCGACAAGTAGGCGGTTAATATGAAAGCAAAAATCAACGAGCTTCGGGCCAAGAATCCTGAGCAATTGCAGCAGGAATTACTGGAACTGCTGAAGGCGCAATTTGGCCTGCGCATGCAACACGCCACCCAGCAATTGGGCAATACCAATCAATTGCGTAATGTACGCCGAGATATCGCGCGCACAAGAACTATTCTTAGCCAGAAAGCGAAGCAGTCATGAGCGAAACCAATTTAAGCCGCACTCTCACCGGAAAAGTAGTGAGTGATAAGATGAACAAGACCATTACCGTACTGGTTGAACGGAAAGTAAAGCATCCGCTCTATGGCAAGATTATGATCCGGTCGAAAAAATACCATGTTCACGATGAACATAACGAGTTTCATGCCGGCGATACAGTGATCATCGAAGAATGCCGGCCCCTTTCCAAAACAAAAGCCTGGCGTGCAATCAAACTGATGGAGAAGGCTATCACTATTTAGTGTCTCGGGGGAGTCAGGCCATGGATTCCTGATATGCTTGTACTCCTGAAGAGATAGTCGTATAATTTAACGTTTTTGATCTTCTGGTTTTCAGATCCTTAATTTTCGCCGCCGATCAGTTTGGCGGCGCTACAACCCGAACGGGTTCCAATACTATCCGCGCCTTGAGATTCGGGGTGGAAAAGTTGGAGAGAGTGAGTAAATAATGATCCAAATGCAATCGATTCTGCAGGTCGCCGATAATACTGGCGCGCGTTCAATTATGTGTATCAAAGTGTTGGGCGGCTCTAAGCGGCGCTATGCCGGCATTGGTGATGTTATAAAAGTCAGCATCAAGGACGCGGCGCCCCGGGGTCGCGTCAAGAAAGGCGAGATATATAATGCCGTGGTGGTACGTACCGCCAAGGGAGTGCGGCGTACTGACGGATCGCTGATTAGATTCGACCAGAATGCCGCAGTGCTGCTGAATACCAAGCTGGAACCCATTGGCACGCGTATTTTTGGCCCGGTGACGCGTGAGTTGCGGAATGCGCGCTTCATGAAAATCGTTTCGCTTGCACCAGAAGTTCTGTAAGTGCCCGACAAGGAACCAGCATGCAAAAAATAAAGAAGGGAGATGACGTAATTATCATCACCGGTAAGGATAAAGGTAAGCGCGGTACGGTATTGCGCGTTGTCAGTGCCGATTTGGTGGTGGTCGAGGGAGCCAACAAGGTCAAGAAGCATCAACGACCCAATCCGAACAAAGGAACGACCGGTGGAATCGTTGAAATGGAGAAACCCATTCAGATTTCAAATGTAGCAATTTTTAATCCTGCTACGCAGAAGGCCGATCGTGTTGGAATCAAGGTCCTGGAAGACAAGCGCAAAGTACGTTATTTTAGATCGAATGGCGAACTGCTTGACGTCTAAGGGGTAATGGGGGGGGTATGGCTCGTTTGCAAGAATATTATCGCGATGCAGTAGTGAAACAGCTGATGCAGCAATTCGATTACAAGTCTGTGATGGAAGTACCGCGTATTCGAAAGATTACCCTGAACATGGGGGTAGGCGAGGCGGTTGCCGATAAGAAAATTATGGACAACGCCGTAAGTGATATGAAAAAGATCGCGGGGCAAAGACCGGTGGTGACGAAGGCAAAAAAATCGATCGCTACTTTTAAGGTACGTGATGGTTATCCGGTCGGCTGCATGGTGACGTTACGGCGTGTCCGCATGTATGAATTTCTCGATCGATTGATTAGCGTGGCGATTCCGCGCATCCGTGATTTTCGTGGCATTTCCGGCAAGGCGTTTGATGGACGCGGGAATTACAACATGGGGATAAAGGAACAGATTATTTTCCCGGAAATCGAATATGACAAAATCGATGCCCTGCGTGGAATGAATATTACGATCACAACCACCGCGAAAACGGATGCAGAAGCCAAGGCGTTGCTGGCTGCGTTTAAATTTCCATTTAAAAATTGAGAGAGCAGAATGGCCAAAGTATCTGTCATTAACCGCGACCTGAAACGCCGTGAGACCGTGAAGAAATTTGCGGCAAAGCGTGCCGAATTATTCGTTATCATTAATGATGCGAAGATGAGTGAAGAGGAGCGGCATTCTGCCAGGATCAAGCTGCAGATGCTGCCGCGGAACGCCAGTCCGGTACGATTGCGTAATCGTTGTGCCCTGACCGGCCGCTCTCGCGGCGTATATAGCAAGTTTGGTTTGGGCCGCAGCAAACTTCGCGATATCGCCATGAATGGCGAGATCCCAGGTATGACAAAGGCCAGCTGGTAATAGAAAATATGGCCATGGGTGCACTTGAAGATTTCAAATACTGACTGAAACCCGTTTATGGTTCAGAGAGCGGGTTCGATAGGATTAATATGGGTGTTCCCAAAAATTGCGTGTTAGCTTGTTCCAGAAATTGGATTGCCAGAGGTGCCTTTAGATGAGTATGAGTGACCCCATTGCCGATATGTTGACGCGCATACGTAATGCGCAGCTTTCTGAAAAGACCTCGGTTGCGATGCCTGCCTCAAAGCTGAAAGCTGCTATTGCGCAGGTATTAAAGGATGAAGGCTACGTTGAGGACTTTGCGGTTCATGAAGCAAACGGGAAGCCGATATTGGATATCAGTCTGAAATATTATGCGGGTCGGCCGGTAATTGAAAAAATCGAGAGGGTGAGCCGCCCCGGTTTACGGATTTATAAGGCCACCAACAAGCTCCCGAATGTGATGAATGGTCTGGGTGTGGCAATAGTCTCGACTTCCAAGGGTGTAATGACTGAACGAAAGGCGCGCGCCAGTGGCGTCGGTGGCGAAGTGTTATGCATAGTGGCCTAAGGGCTTAAAGGGTTAAAGGGCGTAGAAAATGTCTCGAGTGGGTAAAAATCCGGTGCCAGTTCCGGTCAATGTTGAAGTAACCTTATCAGCTTCCGAGGTATTGGTGAAAGGTCCGCTGGGCGCGCTGCGGCGTCAACTTGTTCCGGATATTGCCATTGAGCGTGAGGGCGATAACTTGCTCATAAAAGCTTCCAACGAGTCCAAGCAGGCAAATGCAATGTCCGGTACAATGCGCGCGCTGCTGGCTAATATGGTTCATGGGGTGACCAAAGGTTTTGAAAAAAAGCTGCTGTTGGTGGGCGTCGGCTATCGAGCCCAGGCGGCGGGGGAGGTTCTTAACCTGACCTTGGGATTTTCTCATCCGGTTGTCCATAAAATGCCTGCCGGTGTAAAAGCGGAAACACCAAGCCAGACGGAGATTCTTATCAAAGGTATTGATAAGCAGCAGGTTGGCCAAGTGGCGGCGGAAATACGCGCGTATCGCAGGCCGGAACCTTATAAAGGCAAGGGCGTCCGCTACGTGGATGAAGTCATTGTGATGAAAGAAACCAAGAAAAAATAACTGGGGTTAGATATGTCCAATCCGATAAAATCCCGTCTGCGCCGCGCGCGCCGTACCCGCGCCAAGATTGCTGAATTGAAGGTGGTGCGCCTGGCGGTGCACCGCAGCAATTGCCATATTTATGTCCAGTTGATAGATGGCGTGGGTGGCAAGGTGTTGACCAGCGCATCCACCTTGGAACCGGATCTGCGGAAAGAGCTTTCCAATGGGGGTACGGTTGCCGCGGCGGCAGCAGTAGGCAAACGAGTCGCAGAAAAGGCCAAAGGCCTGGGCATCGAAACGGTTGCGTTCGATCGGTCGGGTTTTAAATACCATGGGCGCGTTAAAGCGTTGGCCGAGGCGGCTCGTGAGCATGGCCTTAAATTCTGAGCGAGGAATAGATAAATAATGGCTAAGATGCAGGGAAGAATGCAAGGAAAAGTACCTCAGGGTGACGATCGTGGCGATGGTCTTAAAGAGAAAATGGTGGCGATCAATCGCGTCACTAAAGTGGTCAAAGGTGGACGTATCCTGGGTTTTGCCGCGCTGACCGTGGTTGGAAATGGAGATGGCGCCGTTGGCATGGGCAAGGGTAAATCCCGTGAAGTGCCCGTAGCGGTGCAGAAAGCGATGGATGAGGCGCGCCGCAAGATGATCCGGGTAGATCTCAAGAATGGCACGCTGCACCATCCGGTTATTGGCAGGCATGGTGCCGCTTCCGTCTATATGCAGCCCGCCTCGGAAGGAACCGGCATTATCGCTGGCGGTCCGATGCGTGCAATATTTGAAGTGATGGGTATACACAATATTCTGGCAAAGTGTATCGGTTCAACCAATCCTTATAACGTGGTACGCGCTACGCTGAATGGTTTGCAAGCAATGAACACTCCGGCGGAAATTGCGGCGAAACGTGGCAAGAGCGTGGAAGACATCATGGGGCCGTCGAAATGACGAAGACCGGAAAAACAATTAAGGTAACGTTGATCAAGAGTCTGATCGGTACCAAGCAGTCACATCGTGCAACGGCGCGAGGATTGGGGTTGCGACGGATTAACAGTACCGCCGAGCTGGAAGATACTCCAGCGGTGCGAGGTATGATCAAGAACATTTATTACCTAGTCAAGAGTGAGGCATAGATGCGGCTGAATTCCATTAAACCGGCGGCTGGCGCCAAACATTCCGGCCGGCGCGTAGGACGTGGCATAGGCTCGGGTCTTGGTAAGACTGCCGGGCGTGGGCACAAGGGACAGAAGTCACGCGCGGGCGGCTTTCACAAAGTGGGTTTTGAAGGTGGGCAAATGCCCCTGCAACGCCGTTTACCCAAGCGGGGGTTTGTCTCTCTCACGAAAAAAAGTGTAGCGGAAGTGCGATTGTCAGCCTTGAGCAAGTTATCGGGTGATACCATAGATATTCTGACATTAAAGCAAGCCGGGATTATTCCGGGCTCTACACTGACCGCTAAAGTCATACTTTCTGGAACAATCGAACGCACCGTAAAATTGCACGGCATTGCGGTGACCAAGGGCGCGAAAGCGGCGATTGAAGCTGCTGGCGGCAGTGTTGAGTAAGTTCAAGAGGACAAAGATTGGCCGCTAACGAATCCCTGCGAGGACTTTCGGGGAAACTCGGCGACTTGAAACGTCGTCTATGGTTTTTGCTGCTTGCGCTGGTTGTTTATCGCATCGGCGCGCATGTCCCGGTACCGGGTATTGATCCCGTGGTATTGAAGGATCTGTTCGAGTCGCAGCAAGGCGGCATTCTCGGCATGTTCAATATGTTTTCCGGGGGTGCACTTTCCCGCTTTTCAATTTTTGCCTTGGGGATCATGCCGTATATTTCGGCCTCGATCATCATGCAGTTGGGCACGGTGGCGTTTCCTTATCTGGAGGCGCTGAAAAAAGAGGGTGAATCCGGACGCAGAAAGATTACTCAATATACTCGTTATGGCACATTGGGATTGGCTTTGGTACAGGGTTACGGCATATCCATCGCGTTGCAATCCCAAGCTGGATTGGTGATTGAGCCTGGACCGATGTTCTTGTTAACGACGGTGATCACGCTGGTCACCGGCACTATATTTCTGATGTGGCTGGGTGAGCAGATTACCGAACGCGGAATCGGTAACGGCATATCACTGATTATTTTTGCCGGCATCGCTGCTGGACTTCCAAGCGCGATCGGCGGCACACTCGAATTGGTGAGAACCGGCGCAATGCATTTCCTGGTGGCACTGGGAATCTTTCTGGCGGCAACGGTTGTCACGGCCTTTGTAGTCTTTGTCGAACGCGGTCAGCGCAAAATACTGGTGAATTACGCAAAACGTCAGGTGGGCCGTAAAGTTTATGGTGGTCAGAGTTCCCATCTCCCGCTGAAGCTTAATATGGCGGGTGTGATTCCACCCATTTTTGCTTCCAGTATCATATTATTTCCTGCCACATTAGCGGGATGGTTTGCCACTGGCGAATCCATGAGTTGGTTGAAGGACATGAGCGGTGCGTTGTCTCCAGGTCAACCCATCTATGTAATCATGTATGCGGCAATGATCATATTTTTCTGTTTCTTTTATACCGCGTTGGTATTTAACCCTAGAGAAACTGCGGAGAACCTGAAAAAAAGCGGTGCGTTCATCCCTGGTATTCGTCCGGGTGAACAGACTGCGCGTTATATCGAACGTATCATGCTGCGGCTTACCTTGGCAGGGGCGATTTATGTGACGCTGGTATGCCTGCTGCCGGAGTTTCTGATTTTGAAATGGAATGTACCGTTTTATTTTGGCGGGACTTCTTTGCTGATTATTGTCGTGGTAACCATGGATTTTATGGCGCAGGTACAGGCTTACATCATGTCGCACCAATACGAGAGTTTGTTGAAGAAAACGAATTTCAAGGGTGGCGGCGGGCTACCGGCACGATAATTGGTTGTATTTAAGGATAGGATGGCAAAGGAAGAAACGATACAAATGCAAGGTGAGATACTGGAAACATTGCCCAACGCGACGTTCCGTGTCAAGCTGGAAAATGGGCATGTGGTGCTGGGACATATTTCCGGCAAAATGCGCATGCATTACATCCGGATTTTGCCGGGGGATAAAGTAACGGTAGATCTGACGCCATATGATTTAAGTAGGGCGCGAATCACGTTTCGCGCCAAATAGTCGGAAAGGAGACACGCATGAAAGTATTGGCATCAGTTAAGAAAATTTGCCGTAACTGCAAAATTATTCGTCGCAACCGCGTGGTGCGGGTTATCTGTACGGATCCGCGGCATAAGCAGCGCCAGGGTTAGGCGGATCGTAAATGCCGCAAATGTCATAATTCTAATTTTTTGTAGGAAAAATGTATGGCCCGTATCGCTGGAGTCAATATTCCGAACCATCAGCATGCCGAGATCGCATTGACCTCGATTTATGGTATCGGGCGCGCCAGGGCGCGTGAGATTTGCGCGGCAGTCGGAATCGCTACATCGACCAAGATCAAGGATATCACCGACGCACAAATGGATAAACTGCGAGATCGAGTCGCCAAGTTTGCCGTGGAAGGTGACTTGCGACGCGAGATTTCCATGAACATCAAACGTTTGATGGATCTGGGGTGTTATAGGGGATTGCGGCACCGTCGTGGTTTGCCTGTGCGCGGCCAGCGTACCCGTACAAATGCCAGAACCCGCAAGGGGCCGCGGAAGGCGGTCCGTTCATCCAGCGCGAAGGCAGCAGGAAAATAAATAATATTCGATAGCCAATTGAACCGTAGCGCAAAGGGATAACTACATGGTAAAAGCAGCCACGCGGGTACGCAAGAAGGTCAAGAAAAACGTAGCGGAAGGTATTGCTCACGTTCATGCCTCATTTAATAACACCATCGTCACTATTACCGACCGTCAGGGCAATGCCTTGTCATGGGCGACTTCAGGGGGAGCGGGTTTTAAGGGGTCGCGCAAAAGCACTCCGTTTGCTGCTCAGGTGGCTGCCGAACAAGCGAGTAAAGTCGCGCAGGAATGCGGAGTGAAGAATCTAGAAGTGCGTATCAAAGGTCCTGGCCCTGGGCGCGAATCCGCAGTGCGGGCGTTGAATGCGGCAGGCTTCAAAATCACCAGTATTTCGGATGTGACACCGGTTCCACATAATGGATGCCGGCCGCCGAAGAAACGCCGTATTTAAGGAGTGGACCGTGGCCAGAAATCTTGATCCAAAATGTCGCCAATGCCGCCGTGAAGGAGAAAAATTATTCCTGAAGGGTGAGAAGTGTTTCACCGACAAATGTGCCATCGAGCGCCGGAACTATGCTCCGGGTCAACATGGTCAGAAAGGTGGCCGGCTATCCGATTATGGAGTGCAGCTGCGCGAGAAACAGAAATTGCGTCGTATATACGGAATACTGGAGCGCCAGTTTCGCAATAATTATGAGCTGGCCGATCAGCAACGGGGTATTACTGGCGAGAATTTGCTGCAGCTGCTGGAATGCCGCCTGGACACGGTTTCATACCGTATGGGTTTTGGTGCATCGCGTTCAGAGGCGCGCCAGATCGTACGTCATAACGGGATACTGGTAAACGGGCGGAGAGTCAACATTCCTTCCTATCAGGTGAAACCCGGTGACGTGGTCGAGGTTGCGGAGAAAGCGAAAAGCCATTTACGTATCAAAGCTGCGGTAGAAGCCGCCGAGCAGCGCAACTTTCCGGAATGGATAGAGATGGATGTCAAGGCCATGAAGGGAACATTCAAGACCAAGCCTGAGCGGTCGGATTTGCCATCAAGCATCAATGAATCGTTAGTTATTGAATTGTATTCCAAATAATCAACTGCCAAGCTTTCCGCAAAAGGACCAAGCTATGCCAAGTAACACTTTTCTTACGCCACGCATTATTGACGTTCAGAATTTTTCGCCGCTGCATGCCAAAGTCACCATGGAACCGTTCGAACGTGGCTATGGACATACTTTAGGGAACGCGTTACGCCGTATTTTGCTGTCTTCCATGCCGGGATTCGCACCGACCGAGGTTCAGATCAGTGGGGTAGTGCATGAATATTCAGCACTTGATGGTGTGCAGGAAGATGTAGTTGATATTCTGCTTAATCTAAAAGGGATCGTCCTCAAGCTGCATAACCGCACCGAGGCTGTTTTGATTCTAAAAAAGAAGGGTGAAGGAACAGTAACCGCGGGCGATATCGAGGCTGGACACGACGTGGAGATTATTAATCCGGAGCATGTCGTTGCGCATCTTACCGCCGGTGGAAAACTGGACATGCAAATCAAAGTGGAGCTAGGGCGCGGTTATGTGCCGGGAACGGTCCGGCAACAAGCAAGTGAGAACCGCACTATCGGAAGTATTTTGCTGGATGCGTCCTTCAGTCCGGTAAGGCGCGTAAGTTATGCGGTGGAGAGTGCGCGCGTGGAACAGCGTACCGATCTCGACAAACTTGTTATGGATATCGAGACCAATGGGGTGGTTGATCCCGAGGAAGCAATTCGTTATGCCGCAAAAGTTCTGGTCGAGCAGCTTTCGGTATTTGCTGATCTCAAAGGCACGCCATTGCCAGTGGAGCAGCCTAAGCTGCCGCAGATTGATCCGGTGTTGCTGCGCCCCGTGGACGATCTTGAGCTTACTGTCCGGTCCGCCAATTGCCTCAAAGCCGAAAACATCTACTACATTGGCGATTTGATTCAACGCACGGAGACAGAATTGCTGAAGACTCCTAACTTGGGCAGAAAGTCGCTCAATGAAATTAAAGAAGTACTGGCTTCGCGTGGATTAACGCTGGGAATGAAATTGGAAAGCTGGCCTCCTGCCAATCTTGAGAAAAGCAAAAAGGAAACAAGTCATGCGGCACCATAATGGACTCCGAAAACTAAATCGTACCAGCAGCCATCGTCTGGCGATGCTGCGTAACATGACCAATTCGTTGTTGCGGCATGAAGTTATCAAGACTACGCTGCCTAAGGCAAAAGAGTTGCGGCGCGTTATCGAACCGATGATAACACTCGGCAAAAAACCGTCATTAGCTAATCGGCGCTTGGCATTTAATCGTCTGCGCGATCGCGATATGGTGGGTAAATTGTTTGCCGAACTGGGTCCCCGTTATCAGACACGCAATGGCGGTTACTTGCGTATTCTTAAATTTGGCTTCCGCAATGGTGATAATGCGCCAATGGCGCTAGTAGAATTATTGGATCGTCCGGAGCCGGTGGAGAAGCCTGCGGTAGAAAAGACGGATGCATAAAAAATTGCTGGTATGTCACGAAAGCAAAAAGCCGGGAATCCCGGCTTTTTTATGCCTAATGGGCTTATAATTCATGGAGGCGACAGTCCAATGATGCATTAGAAGCGGGATGATGGCGATACAGGTTGGCCGCAAGCTGACTGTTGCCATTCGGGTAAGCTTGGGTTATCTGCAATTAGTTCAGTCAAACTTGAATTTGTAAATCAATTCGTCACTTCACCTGTTTCCCGGCTTGGCATCAGGATCCTAAAAGCGTTCCGGGCCATTTGGGTCCATTATTGAATATGAGTTAATATCTCATTTTCTATTCTAGCTGAGACCATTCTGATGGATCTAACAAATTGGAGCAACGAAGAAATTACTTCTGTACGGGAGAAGCTTCAGGCGTGGCGTATCCAACGCGAGGCGCCAACTTGGGGAAATAAATTCTTGAATTGGACGGGATTTATGGGTGCCTTTGCGCTTCTCACGGGACTCACCGATATTTTCTTTGGCGGCCCGACCATCTCGAATATCCTCTTGACCGTGCTCGGCACTCTTGCGTGTTTTTCATGGTATAAGGGTGATAAGCAGTATAAGAAAAATATAAGTTTTCTCGATAATCTGGAGCAAGAGCTTGTTCGTCGAGGTCATAAGTTCTGAATATATATTTTCACCCGCCGGCGAAATCAAGCATAATTTAACCCGCTCTACGGTGGAGTGGCGCATTGAGTGATTCTGGTTCCGATTCCGGGGCGCTACCCGGTAGAGGGTTCGATGCGAGTATCCTTGATAAGAAGGATATCGAGCTTTTCACGTCCCTTTGTCAGTTTGTATGGGTTCAGGGAGAGCCGCTACCTTTGATATATGAGATAGATAATGAAATCTATACCAAGCATGGAATCAATCTACCGGCATTGCAACGTCTGAAAGCCATTGGATTGATATCTTTGGAGTCGGCCGGATATGTGAAAAGGAAATTCGGTAAGCATACCCGTTTGTTCTATTTTGGCAAGCCGACAAAAATACAATTTCCTCATGCAGCAAACAACCAACTGGATCTGGGCCACGTCCTCCTGAGTGATTTGGGAAAGGCTCTAGCCAGCGCCTACAACGCAAAGAGAAATCAGGAATATTACGAATACATAATCAAGAGATGGTCTCGGCAGGGGATGGTTGTATCATCGATTCTAGCGCGTAGCTGAATAAGGCATGGATTACCGGCTGCCTGCTGCATGCATGGGCCTTGCAAACCTCGTAGATATCGTCAAACTCAAAATGGATATTTGCAAACCAGGTTTTTAGATGCCTTTTATTCAACCCGGATAATCCGTCAGGACGAGCAAACTTCGGGTATTCCCGGAGGCCGCCTAAGGGGCTATCCGGGTTCAAATCAGGTACGTATCGATTCCTGTCAGCAATAAATCATATTGAGCTTCCACCAGCTCCTTAATCATCAGTGCTGGCATGCCACCGACCACGTTACCTTCCAGTGCCAGCCAGCCTACCGCATCAGCCGGTCCCAGGCTGATGACGTAACCCAAATCACGATGCAGATATGGTTCAAGTAATTTGAAGGAACCTGAGTGGCGCAAAATATTTCTCGCTGCCAGCTTTCCTTTCCGTACCGCTGATTGTGCTGTCAGCGTATCGGAGCCCAAGGATTGATAAACGGAGCAATCCCCGGCGGCAAAGATATTCTGCAGTGGTTTGCGTTCCACCATAACTTGCCCGAAGACATTGGTGAAAAAAAGAGTTTCAGTTTTCTTGCCAAGGAATAGAAGCGATATTGTGGAAGGCAAACTAAATTTCTGGCCGGTTCCATTTGTTTCCAGAAATATGCTGTCTCCTTCTTGTCCGTAATAATACGTATTGGGATGGAAATCAATATCCAGATCAGACATGCGTGCCTCAGCATAGGCGGAAAAACCAGCGGTAAACTGGTTGAGTACACGATCCATCCCATGGATCAAACGTAGCTTGCCTTCAATCTTTTGGCGCCGAAGGAAATGCGCAATTTCAAAGAGAAACTGGATGCCGGTGGCGCCCCCCCCTATTACGGAAATGAATTGCTCGTCCTTTTTGCTCGTATCCAGCCGATTACTTAGCAACTTGGAGCCTGGAATAGCCATGAAATCATCCAGATCGAAAACATTTTCCGCTTTATCCATCTTCGCTACCGCGGAACCCGAAGTGACCAGAACGTAATCAAATTCCAGTATTTCCCCGTTGACGACGAGGAACTTATCATTTTGCCATTGCCGCAGCGTTTCTTCTTGCGGACTTAACATGGCGCAGACGTGGCGGCAACCAAAACGGCGCTCCAGAGCCGAAAATGGTATCAAAAAATCCTGCAACGGATATCGGAAAGTTTCATGCAAATGGGTGATCTTGAGGTGATGAGACCGCGGGTCGACAATAGTAATATCGACATCCGGCATGTAGCGCAAAAAGGTCACCAGGGCTGCGATTCCGGCGTAACCCCCCCCTACAATCACTATCTTGAGCTGCTTGTGCCTGGATATATAAAATGGCAGGAAAGCCACGACTCCTCCTTCGCGGATACCAGATCAGTTCCGGTAGTTCCTTTTTCTAAAATTGAATATCTTCATTTTATGCATTCGCAATAAATGAAAGCTATGCTGCCTTAATCTAAGGATGAAAGCAGTCAGCGAGAGCAGCGTAGCATGAATAATCAGGGAATCAGTTCCGATTTCCAATTTTTCCTTGCCCATTCCCAAAATGAGACGATATTGCTTTCGATTAACTCGGCCGGCGGTTCCTGACCAAGGAACCGCACCGCCTTTATCAATTGCGATACAGGGTCCACGGGCGCGACAGGCGTGGCGCGAGTTTGCTTGCTGAGTTTCTCGCCTTGAGTGTTGACTACCACCGGCAGATGCATATACGCCGGAGTGGAATAACCCAGCAGTTGTTGCAAATGGACCTGGCGAGGTGTTGAGTTTAGTAAATCCTTGCCGCGCACCACATGGGTAACGCCCTGCTCGGCGTCGTCCACCACCACCGCCAATTGATAAGCAAAGACACCGTCAGCCCGGCGCAGTATGAAATCGCCAATATCACTTTCCAGCCGTTGCCGGATCAGGCCTCGCAACTCATCCTTAATTTCAATCAGGTTATTGCCGGTTCGCACTCGCAACGCTCGAGCGCGCGCGGTATCAGGTAAATTGCCACGGCAAGTGCCGGGATAAACTGGACCATCTATACCGATGATGCTGGAATCGGCAATTTCTTTGCGGCTGCAGGCGCACGGGTAAATCAAATTTCGACTTTTGAGTAGAGTGAGCGCGGCCTGATAGGCTTCACTTCGCCGGTTTTGGTAGATCACCTCACCATCCCATTCCATTCCGAATATTTCAAGCGCGTTCAGAATTTCTTTTGAAGCCCCGGGAATCTCGCGTGATGGATCCAGATTTTCGATTCGGACCAGCCATTCGCCGTTGCGGGACTTTGCTTCCAGATAGCTAGCCACCGCAGCAACAAGAGAACCAAAATGCAGCGGTCCGGTGGGAGATGGAGCAAAACGGCCCCGATAGGTTGGGAAGGCGGGCTCTTGAATCGTCTTAAACCCGGCAGTTGACTGTTCATTCGTCAGTCTAGCGCTATGATGCATAAAGCCCTTGCGTCACCTGATTCTCACTTTTTGAGTGAGTTCGTTACGGGATGGATTGCGTAGTTCTTGCGATACGTGATCGTGTTATACGTAACGGGTCTGGAATGGAATGACTATTCCGCGTCGTTGCACCTAGGTTTGTACCCAGAAATCGTACATTTTACTCCCATTCACCGACTGGTTCAGGATCATCAATTCCAAGATGAACAGATCGAACGGCATCTCGGGATCACGTCGGTAGACAGATTGCAGCTGTTTCTGGCCACTGGATTAGTATACTCAAATAGCAGCATATGCGGCATTTGCGTTTCTGGCAAAGAAGGTAAACGGCCCTGGGATGACCTCCGCGCAGCCCAGGATCAAGGGAGCAGCTATATTTCCAATAAAAATAACCTTTCTGAGAGATAGATATGTACTACAATACCGTCGCCCAAAAGCGGGTGAAGGCGGGAGTAAGTTTACTTGCACCTAAAACAAGAACCGGGCGGACTGTCTGGCAAGTGTTTCCCCGCTTTGAGGCAGACAAACTGCTTGACTTGGCGCATCTTCGGGGATAGTCTTTACGGGGTTGT
>NZ_JXQM01000248.1 GCF_000832065.1 Nitrosospira sp. NpAV
CATATACGGAATGGCCACATTGAGGACACTTTCCAAGCGCTTGTTGCGCCGAAAAATCGACTTCCTCTTCCGCCTGAGTGGCCTCATTGCCAAAATCAAACTTCATTTCATGCTCATCCGTCAATCTGACAAGGGCATTGAATGCGCGTCCCATCTTGCTACGAAAGCCTGATAAGGGACCGATCTCGCGGTCAGAAATCAATGTTTCCATTTCATTCACCTCGAACTGCCGACCTGCCAAAATTTTCCACACGGCAAAATCACATTGCTGGCATTGGAATTTTTTGTAGGTTTCCTTGATTACGCCACCACATTTCGGACAAGGTACCTCGAGCGTTGCAAAATCTCCGCTGATAGTCTTGCCCCGATGATTTTTGGCTTGCTCGACAATATGATGGGTCATCGCGGCGATCTTCTCCATGAAAACATCGCGCTTAAGCTGACCCTGCTCAATCTGGCGCAATTTGAATT
>NZ_JXQM01000249.1 GCF_000832065.1 Nitrosospira sp. NpAV
GGAATGATCATTTCCCGAATCGCTGCCTTGGTCAGCATATCGACCGCACGGGAGTAATCAGGTTTACTCGTACCATCCATGATTCCCGGGATTTCTTTGAATTGGCGACGTACTTCAATTACAACAGAGCTTGCTGCACGACCAACCGCTTCCATCGACATTGCACCAAACAGGAAAGGGACCATGCCGCCAATAAATAACCCAATAATCACCAGGTGATTAGATAAATCAAAGGTAAGCAGTTTGTCAGCATGTTCTAGTCCGTGAGTATAGTCGGCGAACAGCACCAGTGCAGCCAGGCCGGCCGAGCCAATCGCGTAGCCTTTGGTAACGGCCTTGGTGGTGTTGCCTACCGCATCCAGCGGGTCGGTAATGGCACGGACGGATTCGGGCATACCCGACATTTCAGCAATACCGCCAGCGTTGTCAGTAATCGGACCATAGGCATCCAGTGCTACGATGATCCCGGTCATGGATAACATGGCGGTTGCAGCGATCGCAATTCCATAAAGACCGGCGAGTGAATAGGCAATGATGATACTTGCAAAGATTGCTAGCACAGGAGGTGC
>NZ_JXQM01000250.1 GCF_000832065.1 Nitrosospira sp. NpAV
GCCAAATCTCATCAATGTATTGAACCTGAATGAGGGACTCACAAACAGGTTTTCCATTATAGATTAGAACAGGGATTTTCTTATGAACAGGGTTCATCTTCAGAAGCAAATCACTCTTGTTCCTCAAATCTTCTTCCTTGTACTCGTATTTTATCTCTTTCTCCGCCAGAGCAATCCTCACTCTCATCCCAAAAGGACTTGGCCAGAAATCCAACAATACTACATCTTCATCACCCATTTTTTCAATCTCAAAACAAATTCAAAATGATTTGAACTCTTTTT
>NZ_JXQM01000251.1 GCF_000832065.1 Nitrosospira sp. NpAV
GGACTAGGAGCTGTTTGGTGTGAGTCTCTCGAATTAGTGAAACTACAGCTATATAAATCAGAATTCAGAGAAAGATGTGTTGAATGAAAGAGGTTTCTCCGTTTAGAGATGAAATTTGGTTTCCCAGTGTCAACTTCAAGGATTTTGTCATTCTTTTCATCATCATTAGGACCAATTCTTGTTGAATGCTCCCATGTTTGCTCATCAACACGGCGATACCAACCTGAGTGTAATTTCTCTTGATT
>NZ_JXQM01000252.1 GCF_000832065.1 Nitrosospira sp. NpAV
GGTTCCAGCACGAACATGGCGGGAGGAATCAGAAAACCATCCATCAGAGGGAACGTATTATATGCCCTCCCAGCATGGATACCTGCCACCAAGCCACCAGATAGCACCATAATAAATATCAGCCCGGTCAACACCTGAGCAAATCTTTTAAGCTTATGTATGGATAGTGGATCTGATAAATGCGTATTAGCAGGTGAAATCAATCCAGTGGCCACCCAGAACATAGCGGCATAAATAATGAAAGCAAGACCAAGGTGCGCAGTCAGTCGGTACTGACTGACATAAATATTATCTGCCAAGCCACTCATAACCATATACCAGC
>NZ_JXQM01000253.1 GCF_000832065.1 Nitrosospira sp. NpAV
ATGTAATAGACTATTTTCTATCACAACTGATGGGGAAGGTTATGCATGCCTATTCACAAGATCTTCGAGATCGCATCCTGGGTGCGTTGGATCGTGGCGAAGGTCCAACGGCAATTGCCCGGCGCTTTGAGGTGAGTCGCATGTGGGTGCATCAGGTACGCAAGCGATGGAAAGAAGAAGCCCAGCGCCATAGCTTGCAGAGGGGAGGTTATCGGAGATCCCGCATTGCGCACAAGGAAGCGCAGATTCGGCAATGGATAGAAGCCACGCCGGATCTAACGCTTGTCGATGCGGGTTGAGTTTATAAAAAACCCTGCAC
>NZ_JXQM01000254.1 GCF_000832065.1 Nitrosospira sp. NpAV
CTATCTTTTTGTTCCTTTTCCAAGGGTGAGTGTGATCTGTTCTTATTCACTCCATTTCTTTAACCCATGGCTCTTTCCGTCGAGAAAACCGCCGCCGGCCGTGAGTACAAGGTCAAGGACATGTCTCAGGCTGACTTCGGTCGTCTCGAGATCGAGTTGGCCGAGGTCGAAATGCCCGGTCTCATGGCTTGCCGAGCCGAGTTCGGCCCTGCCCAACCTTTCAAGGGAGCCAAAATCACCGGTTCTCTTCAC
>NZ_JXQM01000255.1 GCF_000832065.1 Nitrosospira sp. NpAV
CTTCTACTTCTCCCAGCCGGCGCATGGCGTGCACGTCTTCCAGCGTGGCACGTTGCTCGGCTGGTACGTAGTCGATCAGTTCGGTTTTGATGAAACCGGGACCCACTGCGTTGGCGCGAATGCCCTGTGTGCCGTAATCCACAGCGATATTTTTTGTCAGTCCCACCACGCCATGTTTGGCGGCGGTATACGGTGACAGGCCCGGAAAACCTACTGCACCGGCAATGCTGGACATGTTCACGATTACGCCGCCGCCCGTCTCAAGCATGGCCGGGATCTGCACACGCACACCATAGAACACGCCAGACAGATTGATGCGGATCACCCGATCCCACGTTGCAAGCGGAATCTCGGCGGTCGGGGCGAAATTGTGGCTGATACCGGCATTGTTAACTGCGATATCCAGGCCGCCATAAGCTTCCTTAGTACGATTGATGATTCCGACATGGTATTCGGGATCAGAGACATCGCCGCATACTACGATGGCTTCTCGG
>NZ_JXQM01000256.1 GCF_000832065.1 Nitrosospira sp. NpAV
TCCTTGCCTAGCAGTTTACCGATAATGGCGGTGTCTGCCTGGGTATAAAAAAACCAGAGCAGGCGTGATAAGGTGACATTTCCACCAAATGACAGCAGATTACGTATGCCAGACAAGGAAAATTTTGGGAGAAAATTAAGTGGAGCTATTACATTTATTGCGATTACATTTAACACGCTCGCCACAAGATTTCCCAGGACAAGCGCCCATACACCAAATTGTGCAAATGCCAGTGCCAATGTCAATATGCTTCCGATAATCGTTGTCGAGAAAGCAATGAGTGACAGGCTTTTGAATTTCAGCTGGCGATACAACTGAACACCAGGAAGCGTGCCGAAAATGGTCAATAAAAACTGGAGTGATAAAACCCGCAAAATAGGTATCAGTCTTTCTTCATCAAAAAAGGCTGCAATGGAAGGGGCCAGCAGATTAA
>NZ_JXQM01000029.1 GCF_000832065.1 Nitrosospira sp. NpAV
GACGAGTTTGCCGCCCATTACCGTGCGCGCGTGCAGGGACAGGAACTTTCCTTGCCGGCCCTGCCGATCCAGTACGCCGATTATGCCGTGTGGCAGCGCAACTGGCTGGAAGCGGGCGAGAAAGACCGGCAGCTGGCCTACTGGCGCGCCCAATTGGGACAGGATCATCCGGTATTGCAGCTTCCAACCGATCATTCCCGGCCATCCACCGCCAGCTATCGCGCAGCGCGCTTTTCTTTTGTGCTGCCCGCTCCGCTTGTGGCGGGATTGCAGCGCCAGGCCCAACGCCAGGGTGCCACGCTTTTCATGGCGCTGCTGGCCGGTTTCCAGGCCTTGTTGCAGCGTTATACCGGGCTGGATGACATACGCGTGGGCGTTCCGATCGCCAATCGTCACCGAATTGAGGTTGAAGGCATAGTCGGCTTCTTCGTCAACACCCAGGTGCTGCGTAACCGCATCGACAGCCGGGTCTCCCTTAAGGTCCTGCTCGACCAGGCGCGAGAAGCGGCGCTGGGCGCGCAGGCACATCAGGACCTGCCATTCGAACAGCTGGTTGAAGCGCTCCAGCCCGAGCGCAACCTGAACCAGAATCCTTTATTCCAGGTCATGTACAACCATCTGCGCGAG
>NZ_JXQM01000257.1 GCF_000832065.1 Nitrosospira sp. NpAV
GACAGGTTCATGTTCATGAGCCCAAGGTTTCTTGAAGTGTTGAAGTGACTCCTTGCGCGAGTCAACAATCAATCCCCTTGAGTCTACAAGCCATATCTTCTTCCGGTTCTCTTCAATCGGATTTCCAGTCTGCTTTGACATTTCAAGAGCTATGAGCTCAGCTATACCGGTTCCAGCCTCACCGGCACCAAGAAACAAGAACCTATGGTCTGCAAGAGTTCCACCGAGTAATCTCAGGGCTGCAAGTAGCCCGGCCAGTACCACAG
>NZ_JXQM01000258.1 GCF_000832065.1 Nitrosospira sp. NpAV
CCAAAATCCAGAATCAACAGGAGCAACTCTTCCTATTGCACTCTCACCAAAATCTGCAATTAATGTCTCATTGTTCCTAACTGGGTCATGGAGCACTTTAAAACGAGCTGGCATTACTCCTTCTCCTAACTGAAACCTATCGATCTTTTTCTCCCATGATTGAAGGCGAAGAGTCTTCAAAATGAAGTTCTTTACTATTTCTGGTTCCCCATTCATCAAAAAAGCC
>NZ_JXQM01000259.1 GCF_000832065.1 Nitrosospira sp. NpAV
TTTTATTGTTCACTCTGTTTTTCTGCTCTCTTATGAACTTATAATTAAGCCAAAAAGAAAAAAAAGGTTTTAATGAATTTGATAATGAGCTGAACAGCAGAAAAAAGAGGGATCTTTGGAGTGGAAAATAGAATAAGAATAGAATCTTTGTTGTTTGTTTCTTCTTTAAAAAAAAATAAAAACAAAATTGGTTTTGTGATATGAATTGTGGG
>NZ_JXQM01000260.1 GCF_000832065.1 Nitrosospira sp. NpAV
ATTCAATGAGGTTCTGTTTATTAAGTGATGTCCGGAGATATGAGATTATGAGTTTGGAAACTGATATTCTAAGAATCTAAGCTAGTGATTAGGCTATGTTTGGCAAAACTAGCTGCAAGTAGTAGTTGTTAGTTTTATAAAAAAGCGTTTGGTAGCGTAGCTCTATGTAAAAGCTAAGCGTCAACACTAAAAGCTTCTTTTTATTAGCGTTTCAAATATGAGTGTTCAAACAAAATTTAAAAGCTGAACGCCCG
>NZ_JXQM01000261.1 GCF_000832065.1 Nitrosospira sp. NpAV
CAAGGTTTGATTCCAGTGCGTCACACTTGTGACGGCAAAGATTCTTCACCGGAGCTTATCTGGGCAGGTGTACCGGAAAACGCAAAAACTCTGGTTCGGATCGTTAATGACCCGGACGCACCCGATCCACAGGCACCCAAAATGACCTGGGTACACTGGATTCTTTACAACATTCCATCTGCCATCCGCAAATTACCGGAACAAGTAACCGTTGCCGAATTACCCACCGGCACACTGGAAGGCATCAATAACTGGGAACGAACCGGCTACGGTGGGCCTTGTCCACCT
>NZ_JXQM01000262.1 GCF_000832065.1 Nitrosospira sp. NpAV
GCGGATACCAGTAAGGAACCTCAAAAGAAACCAAGAATTTCATACACCAGAGACTTTTTATTGTCATTGAGTGAACTGGATGTTTGCAAAAATTTACCCCTGGGTTTTGATCATTCAATTTTGAGTGACTTTGAGGATACATCACAAGATCGGCAGGCTGATCTAAGGAATGCTGTCCTTCATTTTCTAAGCTCATTTCTAC
>NZ_JXQM01000263.1 GCF_000832065.1 Nitrosospira sp. NpAV
AAGAACATCAGCTTCACTGTTTGGGATGTTGGCGGCCAGGACAAGATCCGACCATTGTGGAGACACTACTTCCAAAACACACAAGGACTCATTTTCGTGGTTGATAGCAATGATCGTGACCGTGTGGTCGAAGCTAGAGATGAGTTGCACAGGATGTTGAATGAGGATGAGCTGAGGGATGCTGTGCTGCTAGTATTCGCAAACAAGCAAGATCTTCCAAATGCTATGAATGCTGCTGAGATTACTGACAAGCTTGGCCTTCATTCT
>NZ_JXQM01000264.1 GCF_000832065.1 Nitrosospira sp. NpAV
GTATCGGCCATACACAATCCTTACCAAGAAATCAAGTGGAGATTAGAAGCTTAATGAAGAAGTCAAGATTACAAGTCGACACTTGAAGATGCTTTCGTATTTGGGCCATAAAATCTTCATCCGGACTCCATTTTAGTTGATTCAAGCGGCCACGGAAAGAGAAAAAGGAGATCTACCTGTATCTGAAGGAGACGCGGCGCATCAGGTCTTTAGATGCGCCGTATTA
>NZ_JXQM01000265.1 GCF_000832065.1 Nitrosospira sp. NpAV
CTCAGGTTGGCGTTTATGGTAAAGCTGCTCAGAGTGATCTTACTGCAGACTACAGTCGCTGGAAAAAAGTGGTCTCCCAGTCCTATTTGAGTGGGATGGGAATCGACTGGTCCTCTGTGAGAAATGTCATAGATATGAAAGCCGTTTATGGAGGGTTTGCTGCGGCCCTGAAAGACCTGAAAGTTTGGGTTATGAATGTAGTTCCAATCGACTCTCCCGATACACTTCCAATAATCTATGAACGTG
>NZ_JXQM01000266.1 GCF_000832065.1 Nitrosospira sp. NpAV
CATCCAGTGCCACTTTCATTTCGCCAGCCGAATCGACATCAATTCCATCCACTAGACATGCCAGATGCTGTACCACAGCCGACATCGGATTGGCTTTCATTGCGTAGTGCAGAAGCAGGCCAGCCGACAGGTGTTGCCTCAGATATCTTATACGTGCGGAAATTAACTGACGATCATAGGCAGAGAAAGGTGTGCTTCCAACTCGCTGAGCAAGGAGCGTGAGCGGAATACCGCCAACGACGAGGCAATGATCCTGTACGGAAAACTGGGTTGTCGGCGCATGCTTGGGTTGAATCATCGCTATGTTTCTTCTGTTTGAAAAATGTATTGGAATTCACTGGCCAGATTTTTTCGATCAATTTTTCCATTCGGGTTACGTGGCAGACTGGTCTGCCGTAACGTAATCAGCCCGGGTTGCCTGAAAGCTGTCTCTTATACCCATCTCC
>NZ_JXQM01000030.1 GCF_000832065.1 Nitrosospira sp. NpAV
GACCTGCCATTCGAACAGCTGGTTGAAGCGCTCCAGCCCGAGCGCAACCTGAACCAGAATCCTTTATTCCAGGTCATGTACAACCATCTGCGCGAGGATCATCGTCCGCTGGAAAGTCTGCCTGGACTTACCCTTGGCGGTTACGAGGTGGACGAACAGGCGGCTCAGTTCGAGCTGACGCTGGACACCACCGAGCGGCCGGATGGGCAAGTCGGCGCCCTGTTCAGCTATGCCGCGGAGTTGTTCGAACCGGCCACCATTGAACGGCTGGGTGCGCACTATCTTCATCTTCTCCAGCAACTGGCCGAACATCCTGAACGCATTCTAGGCGACATTGATATTCTGAGTGGAGAAGAGAAGGCGCAGCTGAAGGCATGGGGGGTGAACGAGCAGCGCTATGCGGATGCCGAGCCGGTGCACCGTTTGATCGAACGGC
>NZ_JXQM01000267.1 GCF_000832065.1 Nitrosospira sp. NpAV
GTTATTACGTATTCGATATAAGCAGGCTAATTGGCAGCACATAAACAGACCCCAGAAATCCGACGCGCCCTTACGTTATATGACAACTTGCACCATGGAAGAAGGCGGGAAAGACAAATAAATTAATAATCTCTAACAAAAATTCCAACCGAATGATCAATGCTATCCAGGGCCATTCCCGCACCCCGCACAACACAGGTAAGCGGATCATCCGCAATAATAACCGACAACCCTGTCTCTTCCATAATCAGACGGTCTATATCTCGCAACAGCGCCCCCCCCCCTGTCATCACCATTCCCATTTCTGCAATATCGGAACCGAGTTCAGGAGGCGTTTGCTCCAATGCGGTTTTAACTGCACTAACAATACTATTAAGCGGCTCTGCCAAAGCTTCCAGAATCTCATTACTGGAGATTGTAAAGCTGCGAGGAATACCTTCAGCCAGATTTCGTCCTTTGACTTCTATTTCCCGGACTT
>NZ_JXQM01000268.1 GCF_000832065.1 Nitrosospira sp. NpAV
GCCGCTCGAAGGCGCCGCGGCGCAGCAGCGCCCAGGGCGTCTCCTCGCCGTGTTCGGTGGCGCGCTGCTGCCAGCCCTCGAGCACGCCGCGGATGTCGCCCTCGAAGATGTCGGCGAGGTAGTGCTCGCTATAGAACTCGTTGTCGTTGACGATGCCTGCGTATGCCATGGATGACTCTTGTATTCGGGATTACGTATCGGGTGCGTTGGCCAGAACGTGTTAGCG
>NZ_JXQM01000269.1 GCF_000832065.1 Nitrosospira sp. NpAV
CACACCATCACTAAACTGTTCTTTCTGTCTGTAAAGGATATGCTTTGGCAGATAGGGATGCTCTTCGTCATCGAAGGCCCTTCTTAGAACCCACTTCTCGATGCGTCCTTCATCTTTTTCTATCATCTTCGCTTCAGGGTCTATAGACATGGCAACATTGATAAATTCTTTGTCTAAGAAGGGGACTCGTGCCTCTAATCCCCATGCT
>NZ_JXQM01000270.1 GCF_000832065.1 Nitrosospira sp. NpAV
ACCGGATTAGCTAAGTATTGGAGCTCGGAACAATAGGAGGCCATTGCGATTTCAGCACCGTTGAAACCATAATCAAGACTCGGGTTCCTACTAGCGGAGAGGTTTGATGGGAGACCGTTGTTGTAGAAATCGTTAACGAGTTCCGAAAACTGAGCAAACATAAGTTTCCCAATAGCTGCGATAGCTAAACGAGTATTGTCCATTGAAACACCAATAGGTGTACCTTGGAAATTGCCACCATGTAATGCTTTGTCCCTCGAAACGTCGATCAAAGGGTTGTCGTTGACAGAATTGATCTCTCTTTCGATC
>NZ_JXQM01000271.1 GCF_000832065.1 Nitrosospira sp. NpAV
TTTCAACATCGGATTCGCATGTTATATCGCAGTGGACATAGCTGATGTTTTCAGTTCCAAGCTCTTGGCAAACAGAGTCGCCCAGTTCGTCTTGAATATCAGCAATGAGAACCTTGGCTCCATGTTTGACAAAAAGTGTGGCTGTGCACTTTCCTAAGCCACTGGCACCACCAGTTATCAGTGCCACCTTGCCATCCAGCCTCTTGGTTATTGAAG
>NZ_JXQM01000272.1 GCF_000832065.1 Nitrosospira sp. NpAV
GGCAGAAGGCACCGTGATGACCATTACAGAGATAGGGATTATAGAAGAAGTCGTAGTAGAAGTCACGACAGGTATGAACGTGATCGCTATCGTGGGAAAGACAGAGATTCTCGGCGCCGTAGCAGGAGTCGTAGTGCTAGTCCTGACTATTCTAAAGGCCGAGGAAGAGGCCGCTATGATGATGATAGGCGGAGTGTTAGTCGATCGATAAGTGCTTCTCCTGCTCGCCGC
>NZ_JXQM01000273.1 GCF_000832065.1 Nitrosospira sp. NpAV
TGCACGCCTTGCTTGCATGTATTCATCTGTTTTCTCCTTGCAGGAATAACATGACCACTTCTCAGGGACTAAATCTGTAATAGGTGGAACTAAACAAGCAGGATGCACAAGTTTCCCACAACAGGAACATTGGAGCAATTTCTTCCTCTCCTCTTCACTACTGCATATCTCACAAATCTGAAACTCATCATCAGATTCAGTAGACTCATGCCCAGAATCAGTATCAG
>NZ_JXQM01000274.1 GCF_000832065.1 Nitrosospira sp. NpAV
CAAGTACATGGCCAAGTTTGCAGGGAAGGATGCTTTCCATTTGAGAGTGCGGGTTCATCCCTTCCATGTTCTGCGTATCAACAAGATGCTTTCATGTGCCGGTGCTGATAGGCTTCAGACCGGAATGAGGGGTGCTTTTGGAAAACCTCAAGGAACATGTGCCAGAGTTGACATTGGTCAGGTTCTGCTCTCTGTTCGTTGCAAGGATAGCAACAGCCATCATGCACAGG
>NZ_JXQM01000275.1 GCF_000832065.1 Nitrosospira sp. NpAV
GTTTTGGAGTGGTAACCAGGAATTTTCTCCTTGATTTTCACCAAAAATCCCTTCTTCTCTTTTGTCTCTCCTTCATGGTGGTCGTTCTCAATTGGGGCAGCAGCAGCTGGTGGTTGGGTGGTGTCCTCTTCATCTTTCTTATGCTGTCCTGGGAGTTTGTCTTTGATCTTATCCATGAAACCCTTCTTTTCCGGCGTCTCTGAGTGGTGAACTGTTGCTACCTCATCGCACTTCTCCACTGGGACTGCACTGTCCTGTTCTTTCTTTCCCTTCTCCTTTTTCTTCTTCTTCTTCTTCTCTCCGCCTTCACCTTATCCTCGTCACTAGAAGAGCTGGAGCTGCTATTGGATAGGTGAAGCTTGTCCAGGAGACTGTGTTTCTTCTCATCTTCCTTATGTTCCTCTTCTATCTTGACTTTCTCAAACTGGGTGGCGACCACCTCCTCTTGAGGTTGAGGCTTCTCATCTTCTTTCTTCCCCAAGAAATCAAACATCCCTCGCTCCTTG
>NZ_JXQM01000003.1 GCF_000832065.1 Nitrosospira sp. NpAV
GGGAAAGTTCGCCCATGAAGACGCCGCCAGCAGCGCCCCGCATGTCAGCGTGATGAGCCTCAGCCCAAGCTTCACAACCATCTCTCTTCTCCTTATCTCCGTAGTCCAGAAAGAACCGTGGCAGGTACAAATGCCACGGGTTGGCCCATGATCGCCTTTGCCTACTTGAGGCAAAGATATCTGTTCTGTTTTTCTATTAAACCAATTTTTGTTATGACCATACTTTAGCTCCGGTTTATATAAACAGGTAGCGCCAGTACTATTACACTTTCTGGTACCACGACCATCGCCTCAATTGTCCATACAACCGACCACTGGCCGGACACACATATCTATCTCATTACCAGCCAGAATACCAGACCCGCCAGCACACCGATCAGCAAGATACAAACAGTAAGCAGAAGCTTTATCCGGACTCGAAATACTTCAATGGCTTCGACAATGAGCGCATTTTGCTCAGCCAGCGACTTGATTAATTCACTGGACGATTTTTGTTCCTCGCTCAATTCGATGATTCTTGTCTCAACCAGACGAATTCGTTTGTCCAGATTGGCGAGACCGCTGCTGGCCGTTGAAGTTGAAGACTCTGTTGAAGATTCTGTTGAGGATTCCGCGAAGGTGCTTGCATCAGCCTTTGTCGCCGCAAAGAGGCGTTTTGCCGCTTTGACGATATGAGGTGCCGACTCCAGCACATCTGCCCATGGAATAATCTTTAATGCTGTCATCCAGCCGATTGCCATGTTTTAAGCCTCCACTCTCAAGCGCATCCGATAAAAACCAGCTACCCATAAGGCTTACATCCTGGCCAATACCGCTGCTACAGTGTCTCCCATTGCGGCAGGAGTCGGACAGATCGTGATACCCAGCTCTTGCAGCATGGCTACTTTCTCCGCGGCACTTTCGCCAGCCGCTGAAATAATCGCGCCGGCATGCCCCATGCGACGGCCTTGCGGCGCAGTTAAACCTGCAATGTAGGCAATCAACGGCTTGCTCATATGTTCTTTTGCAAAAATTCCGGCTTCAACCTCCTGCGGTCCGCCAATCTCACCGATCATGATCACAACTTTGGTTTCGGTGTCCTCCTCAAATTTCTCAAGAATATCACGATGCGAACTGCCGATAATCGGATCGCCGCCTATCCCTACCGAGGTCGATATGCCAATACCCAATAGCCTCATCTGATCAGCAGCTTCATAACCCAGCGTACCGGAACGGCCGACAATTCCAACATTCCCCTGAATATAAATATGCCCAGGCATGATTCCCAGCATCGCGCGTCCCGGACTAATCGTCCCGGCACAGTTCGGGCCTGTCAGGACCATTCTTTCCTGGACAGGAAAACGGCGCAAGAAGTTCTTGACAGTCATCATATCCTGAGTGGGAATACCATCGGTAATCGCCACACAGTATTTAATGCCGGCATCAGCGGCTTCCATAATTGAATCCGCCGCAAACGCCGGCGGAACAAATACGATGCTGGCTTCGGCTCCAACCTTCTCTACAGCTTCTTTTACCGTATTGAAAACAGGCAGATCCAAGTGCCGCTGGCCGCCCTTGCCAGGGGTAACCCCTCCCACGATATTTGACCCGTAATGGATCATATCCTGCGCATGGAAGGTACCGATCTTACCGGTGAAACCTTGAATGATGATACGCGTGCTTTCGCTAACCAAGATTGCCATCTATTTTCCTTTGCTTTCTTTCGCAACGACTTCATTGCGAGCCCGGACAACTTTATCCGCCGCTTCCGCCAGCGTGCCCGCGGTAATGATGGGCAAGCCGCTCTCGGCAATGATCCGCTGGCCTTCTTCAACATTTGTGCCGGATAACCGCACAACCAGCGGAACGCTCATATCGATATTTCTTACCGCGTGCACCACTCCTTCGGCGATCCAGTCACAACGATTGATCCCGGCGAATATGTTGACCAGCATCGCCTTGACACCTTTGTCGGCCAGCACCAGGCGAAATGCCTTTTCCGTACGCTCTGCGGATGCGCCACCGCCAACATCAAGGAAGTTCGCGGGTTCACCGCCAGCAAGCTTGATCATATCCATGGTGGCCATGGCCAGGCCGGCGCCGTTGATCATGCAACCGATATCGCCATCCAGACCTACATAACTCAAACCATGGTCCGCAGCCGCCACCTCGCGGGGGTCTCCCTGAGTTTTATCGCGCAACTCGGCAATTTCATGACGTCGAAACAAGGCGTTATCATCAAAACTCATTTTGGCATCCAGTATGATGAGTTCGCCGCTACCGGTGACGACCAACGGATTGATTTCCAGCATACTTGCATCAAGGTCGCGCAACGCACGATAGCAGCCCTTTATGGTTCTGACGGCGTGAATGAGTTGTGTAGCTTCCAGCCCCAAGGAGAACGCCATCTCGCGCGCCTGAAAATCCTGGAGGCCGACAGCGGGTTCAATATAAATTTTTTTGACTGCCCCGGGATCCGTTTCAGCCAACTCCTCAATTTCCATTCCACCTTGCGCGGAACCGATCATGACGAGACGCTCGGAGCTTCGATCAATCAAAAAACAGAGATACAGTTCTTGAGCGATCTCCGTTCCTGCTTCGATATACACCCTTGAACAAACCTTACCTGCCGGCCCGGTTTGATGGGTAACCAAATTTTTTCCCAACAATTCTTCGGCAGCCTCTTCAACTTCGTCATGAGTGTTGCAAATTTTGATACCGCCCGCTTTACCACGCGCCCCGGAATGAATCTGCGCCTTCACCACCCAGACATTCCCTTCGATCTCTCTGGCACGCTGGACACTCTCTTCGGGACTGTATGCCAACCCCCCTTCCGCGATCTTAACGCCATACTTTGCCAAAATCTCTTTCGCCTGATACTCGTGAATATCCAAAACATCACCTTAACTGTTTAAGAAATAAAAATATTCAAACCTCAACCTAAAATAGGCGGCAAACACCCTTCCTGCCACCGCGGAAATGCGCGACACGCCGGAAATAATCGAAACATCCGGTTCTTGGGTACTATGCAATATCCATCGCGCGCGGACATCTTTGCCATGCGCGGCATGTATCGCTGATCCGCGCGGATGAGCCTCGCGAAAGAAAAGACCGCAAGAGGCGGTCGTTTTCTTAAGGAAGCCGCTAAAATATCACTATCAGTTTTTTGCGGCGATTGCCTCTGCCATTTTAACTACATTATTGGCCATTCTTGCGGAGGCAGCATCAATTAATCGGCCGTCCAGCGCGGCCGCTCCCTTGCCTTGGGCCGCCGCTTCCGCTAAAGCAGCCAGAATACGGTGCGCTTTTTCAATTTCCGCCGCAGGGGGTGTGAATACATCATTTGCGAGTGCAATTTGAGATGGGTGGATAGCCCACTTGCCCTCGCAACCCAAGGCTGCGGCCCTTCTTGCCGCCAGTTTATATCCATCTGGATCCTTAATATCGCCAAAGGGGCCATCGATGGGGCGCAAGCCATAGGCACGGCAGGCAACTGTCATACGACTGATGGCAGCATGCCATTGGTCACCCGGATAATCCGGATTGAGTCCACCAATGTTTGTGGTCCTGGCGCGATTACTGGCAGCGTAGTCGGCCACACCGAAATGCAGCGCCTCAAGCCGGCCGGATATTCCGTTGCGGGCAATATCCTCCACATTAGCCATACCCAAAGCCGTTTCGATCAATGCTTCGATACCAATCCTGTTCGTTAACCCTTGCTGCATTTCCAACTGGTTCAGCATTGCCTCGACCATATAGACATCAGCATAGACTCCTACTTTTGGAATCAAAATCGTATCCAGCCGATGGCCTGCTTGCTCGACCAGATCAACTACGTCTCGAACCATAAATTGCGTATCCAGGCCATTTATACGCACCGAGATTGTTATGCCATGGCCTTTCCAATCCAGATCATTGAGCGCTTCGATGACATTCTTACGCGCCTGTATTTTATCATCGGGTGCAACTGCATCTTCAAGATCAAGAAAAATGAAATCCGCGCCGCTTTTCATCGCCTTCTCGAACATGCCAGGGTTTGATCCCGGAACGGCCAGCTCGCAGCGCTGCACACGTAAAACAGAAGCTTCATATAATGTGTGACTCATTTTCTCCTTCCTGAACTTGAGTAAATTAACTTTATAGGAGCCGAAGTTTTGATTTTTCTAGACATGAATCAAGAAAAAACGATACCCGGCATTTATTAAATAACCCGCCATTCTACTTTTGAAGACGGCAATGTCAATTCTTACATTTATCCAAAGCCTGGCACCCTTTCTCGGGAAAACTCAATTTTCCATAAATTGGCGCGCATGGACGATGATTCATCTTCAGCGCAGCCATATAGCAAAAATACCCGATAAATCATGCTGTCGAGCACAAACTTTCCCAAATTAAAATCACCGGGATCGAGGTGACGCAAGAATAGGTCTCGATCAAGCGCTCCTTGTTAAACTAGCTAATTATCATATGAATAACATCATTTTACTAAAATCCCAAGTTCTCATAGAGCAAGCTTCATGGTTTGATGCTATGTTTCGGATAGGGGGAAATAGTTATCGGCCTTATCGGATTTATGCTACTAATATCAATCGGTTAAAATTAATAGGCGCAGAATGGATAATTGAGAACCATAACCGGCAGTTTTAGCAACCAGTTTTTGCGATCGTTGTCTGATTGATACTAAGAAAAAAATATTGGTATTCGTAATTGAAAATAGCCTGGATTGATTCCACAAATATTTAAATGACACCCTTGAAATCATGGCGGGTTATACCCAAAAGGAAGTTATCGGAAGAAACAATAAACCTCCAAACCAATACGTATTTCCTCGCTGTTTGAAATTAGGCTCCAGGAGCTATAGGATGTCATACAAATTATCCAACAAATCCCTCAAAAGACTCGTCGGCGAGTCTCTTCGGCCCTTATTAACCCAGGGGCTGAAAGGCATCGAAAAAGAAGGTCTCCGAATCACCCGCGAAGGATCCATATCGCAGTTACCCCACCCGCGTCAGCTTGGGGCTGCATTGACTCATCCGCATATCACCACCGATTATTCAGAGGCATTATTGGAATTGATCACGCCGGCATTATCGGACAGCAGCGAAATGCTGGATTTTCTGACGGACTTGCATCAATACGTCTGCGCAAACCTCGATGACGAACTGTTACTGGCGGCCAGTATGCCTATCGGCGATTTGCGGGACCAGGCAATTCCTATTGCCGAATATGGCTCATCCAATGTCGGACGGATGAAGCGCATCTACCGGCAAGGTTTAAGCTATCGCTACGGCCGTTGCATGCAAGTCATCGCCGGAATCCATTTTAATTATTCGCTGCCTGAACCATTCTGGCCGCAATATCAGCATTTCATGAAACATACTGGCGATCTGCAATCATTCACCACGTATGCGTATATGGGAATGATTAGAAACCTTCAGCGTTATGGCTGGCTCATCCTGTATTTATTCGGCTCGTCCCCAGCGGTGGGCAAAAGCTTCATTGACAACCGCAAGTCCGCACATTCCCGCGCCTTGGACAAGTTCGATGAAACATCCTATTACAAACCTTATGCAACCTCTTTGAGAATGAGCGAGATCGGCTACCTGAATCCCGTTCAATCGATGTTTCACATTTCCTTTAACAGCATCGAGGAATACATACGTGACTTGAGCAGGGCGACAACGATCCCTTATCTCGGGTATGAAAGGATCGGAGCAAAGGTGGGCGACCAGTACCGGCAGCTGAATACCAATTTCCTGCAAATCGAGAATGAGTATTACACTTCGGTGCGGCCGAAACAGCCGACGAGATCCAACGAGAGGCCGCTTCAGGCGCTGGGAAGCCGGGGAATTCAATATATTGAAATACGATCCGTGGATGTCGATATGTTTGAACCCGCAGGCATTTCGATCGAAACCACACGCTTTCTTGAAGCGCTGGGCCTTTTCTGTTTATTCCAGTCCAACGCGGGACATGACTTGAAGCAATATGGCGAGATTACTTGGAATGCGCTATCTGTAGCCAATCGAGGGAGAGATCCTATGTTGAAGCTATTGGACAACGGACGGGAAATCCCGCTGCGGCAATGGGCGCTGAAACTGTGTGAGCAGATGCAGGAGATCTGTGAGATTCTGGATAACGGTAACATCGATAGGCCCTACACCCGGTCATTGCAGAAACAGCTCGAAGTAATTCATCATCCCGAGTTGACCGCCTCGGCAAGAATACTGTCGATCATGCGCGACCGGAAGCTGTCAATTACCGAGCTGATATTGGAGAAATCCCGTGAACACACACATTATTTTCAGAGTACCCCGCTCGATGCCTTGGTGAAAAGACACTTTGACCTCCAGGTCAAAACGTCACTGGCGCAACAGAAACGCCTGGATGCCACGGATGAGATCCCTTTCGATAAATATCTGAGCAACTACTTCTTTCAGGAAACCACGGCCAGCAAAACTTCCGCGCTAGACCGCCTGCAGAACCCGCCTGACGGTTTTCTCAAAAAAAGGCGCTAGCAGCGTGGAAACATTGAAGCTATCGAAACATCAGATGTGGCCAGCGGATTCCAATCGAGACGGTCAAAACTCACGATTGATTATTTCATCAATAACCTATCCTTTGCCACCGTCAAGCGGTTAGACACAAAATCTACGGTATTTGTCGTTTCTGATACCTGGACACGGCGCGATTGTGATCCGTCAGGTTATTGGAGAAATGTGATTCCCCGTTTCCTCTTGCGACAAAGTAAAGTGCATTGGTTTTAGCAGGATTCAACGCTGCCTGAATCGAAGGCAACCCCGGCATGGCAATAGGGGTGGGCGGTAGGCCACGCCGCATGTACGTATTATATTCCTGATCAGTAAGAAGATCTTTCTTGCGCAGATTACCGTCAAATTTTTTACCCAGACCATAAATAACCGTCGGATCAGTTTGCAGCAACATGCCTAGCCGCAACCGGTTGACGAATACGGCGGCCACCATGGTGCGATCGCTCTCCTTCCCGGTTTCTTTTTCAACAATTGAGGCCAGGATCAATGCCTGATAGGGATCTGTCAGCGGCAGATTCGCAGCACGCTCGGCCCATGCGACATTGAGATGATTTTGCATCGCGTGGTAAGCACGCCTCAGTATTGCGATGTCGCTGCTGCCTCGCGCAAAAAAATAGGTATCGGGGAAAAATAATCCTTCCGCTGATGTTTCGTTCGCACCGATTAACTGCAGAATTTCTTTGTCACTTAGATGGGTAGTGTCGTGCCGGATGGCCGGTTGCTCGTCCAGGAGTTGTCTAAGCTGCGAGAAAGTCCAGCCTTCTATGAATCTGATCTCACTTTGATTGACGTCACCTTTGGTGATGCGCTCCAGTAATTGCAGCGGCGAGGTGCTCGCTGCAATTTCGTAGTCTCCGGCCTTGAGGGAAGAGGCGACCCCCATCACCCGCGACAACAGGACAAACGACCAGACATCGCTCAAAACACCTGCGTCAGCCAATTGCTTTGCAACGCTTCTCAAACTACTACCGGGTTCGATGGAAAATTCGTAGGGCACAACAGGAAGCTGAACGGGTTTATTGATCTGATAAACAAACCAGCCAGCAAATAGGATTACGCCAACCAGCCCGAGAAAAAGAATGCGTTTCAGCGTCCGCATGCGCTACAACGGTAAGTCAAATCTTACGGAAGATGAGCGTACCGTTCGTACCACCAAAGCCAAATGAATTTGACATTGCCACATCAATTTTCATTTCTCGCGCAGTATTGGGGACGTAATCGAGATCGCATTGCGGATCCTGATCGGAAATATTGATGGTGGGAGGGGAAATCTGATGATGCACCGCCAAGGCGGAGAATATTGCCTCCACTCCACCTGCGGCGCCTAGCAAATGACCGGTCATGGATTTTGTGGAGTTGACCACAAGTTTCTTCGCATGTTCAGCAAAGCAGCGCTTCACCGCAACGGTTTCCGCGATGTCACCCAGCGGAGTGGAAGTTCCGTGAGCGTTGATGTAATCCACCTCGGTGGTTTTTATGCCCGCATTTCGGAGTGCATTGGCCATGCAACGTGCGGCGCCCTCGCCATCTTCAGAGGGTGCCGTCATGTGATAAGCATCGGCGCTCATGCCGAAACCGGCCAGTTCGGCATAAATTTTCGCTCCCCGGCGCTTTGCATGTTCCAGTTCTTCCAGCACCAGAATCCCCGCTCCTTCGCCCAGCACGAAGCCGTCCCGGCCCTTATCCCATGGACGGCTGGCGGTAACCGGATCACCATTTCGAACAGACAAGGCCCGTGCCGAAGCGAAGCCGCCGATAGCGAGCGGAGTTACGCAGGACTCCGCGCCACCCGCAACCATTACATCCACATCCCCGTATTCGATCAAACGTGCGGAGTCCCCAATGCAATGCGTCGCAGTGGTACAGGCGGTGACAATCGCAAGATTCGGCCCCTTGAAGCCGAACATGATGGACAAGTTACCCGCGATCATGTTGATGATGGTGCTGGGAATGAAAAATGGCGAGATCTTGCGCGGACCACTCGCGTGATAGGTGTCGTGGGTATTCTCGATCATCGACAAACCACCGATTCCGGATCCGATGTTGACGCCAATACGCTCGGCATCGAGGTGTGTGCCGCCTATCTCTCCGATACCCGCGTCCTTGACCGCCTGGATTCCCGCGGCCATGCCATAGTGGATAAAAATATCCATCCGGCGCGCGTCCTTGCTGGAAAGATAATTCGTGACATCAAAATCCTTGACCTCGCCGGCGATCTGCGACGCAAATGCGGAAGCGTCAAAACGGGTAATGCGAGTAATGCCCGATTTTCCCGCGACCACATTGGTCCACGCATCCGAAACAGTGTTTCCGACAGGCGAAATAATACCTAGACCGGTGATGACTACCCTACGCTTGGACAAAGCGACTCCGAGTGGGGATATATTTAAAGCGGGAATTAGTTGGAGTGAGAATTGATGTAATCAATGGCCTGTTGAACGGTATTTATTTTCTCTGCCTGCTCATCGGGGATTTCGCACTTGAATTCTTCTTCCAGCGCCATGACCAGCTCCACGGTATCGAGCGAGTCAGCGCCCAGATCGTCCACAAAGGACGATTCATTCTTGACATCCGCCTCATTTACTCCCAGTTGCTCTGCCACGATTTTTTTTATACGCTGCTCTACATTTTCCATCTAGATACCTCTTCTCCGGTAAGAAAAACGCCGTCATTCTAGCAAGTTTTCGGTATTAATAAAATCAGAACACTCTCAACCATAAAATAAGCAACAGGATACGCCCTGAGATGGTGCGCTATCCTTCAATAATTTGAAGGCTGCCGTTAGTCCATATACATTCCACCATTTACATGAAGCGTCGCACCGGTGATGTATCCCGCGTCCGGTGAAGCGATAAACGCGACTGCTGAAGCGATCTCCTTGGGCTGCGCCAATCTTCCCAGCGGCACGTGCTGGATCAAATCTTGGTGCTGTTTGGCAGTAAGTGTACGTGTCATGTCAGTCTCAACGAAACCCGGTGCAATGCAATTGACCGTAATGTTACGGCTGCCTACCTCACGCGCCAAAGATTTGCTAAAACCAAAAATCCCGGCCTTAGCCGCGGCATAATTAGCCTGCCCCATATTGCCGGTGGCGCCCACCACCGATGAAATGTTGATGATGCGTCCATACCTTACTTTCATCATGGCTCGCAGTACTGCACGGCTCAAACGAAAAACTGATTTAAGATCGGTTTCCATGATTTCATCCCACTCTTCGTCTTTCATCCGGACAAGTATATTATCCCGGGTAATACCGGCGTTATTCACCAGTATTGCGATCTCGCCAAATTCCTGACGTACCCTGCCAAGAACGTTTTCAATCTGAACGGCGTTATTTACGTTCAGCATCATACCACTACCTTTAATACCTGCTTCCTGCAGGTTGCGGCTGATAATCTGGGCGCCATCCTCGGTGGTGGCCGTACCCACTACGGTGGCGCCGTGCCTGCCGAGCTCAAGCATAATGGCTTGTCCGATACCCCGGCTGGCGCCGGTTACGAATGCTATTTGATTTTGCAGAATTATTCTCCAGTACGTTCAACAAGAATCACACGAATAGGCTCTCTGCTACAGGGCTCAGCTTCTTCAGCCTAATACGGTCGCGGCATGCCGAAGGGCTACACCATCCGTCAATGCAAAACTCTGTATATTTCCATCGATACGCTTGTTCAGTCCCGCCAGCACCTTGCCTGGGCCGCATTCCATCACGTGAGAGACACCTGCTGCGGCAAAAGAACGGATGGTTTCCGTCCATCGCACCGGTTTGCATAATTGCTGTACCAGAATTTTCCTTATTTCAGGGGGTTCATCGTGTTGCTGCACATCCGCATTGTGCAATACCGGAATTTTTGGCGACACGAGCCTTACCTGCTCCAGCTTCTGCTGCATTTGCCCCGCAGCCTGGCCCATCAAGGAGCAATGTGAGGGCACACTCATCGGTAACATTAATGCTCGTTTTGCACCACTTGAAGTGGCCAGTTCCATGCCACGCAGCACCGCATTTCTATGTCCCGCGATCACGATCTGGCCAGGCGAATTGAAGTTTGCCGGCTCCAGCAACTCTCCATCAGAAGCGTCAGTGACTTGCTTGCATACCGCGCTCACCAACTCATCGTCAAGTCCGAGAATTGCGGCCATGCCCCCGACACCCTCCGGGACCGCCTGCTGCATGATCTCTGCCCGAAAACATACCAGTGACAATGCATCGGCAAAAGCCAGCACCCCCGAGGCAACTAATGCCGTGTACTCGCCCAGGCTATGTCCTGCTACAAAAACAGGTCTCGTATTGCTTAGACTTTCCCAAGCGCGATATACCGCAATACCTGCCATTAACATGAGCGGCTGGGTGTTAACTGTCAGATTGAGCTTATCAGCCGGCCCCGCTTCGGCCATTGTCCAGAAATCCTTGCCGAGAATATCGGACGCTTCGTTAAAGGTATCACGCACGACAGGAAAATCGGCGTACCCCTTCATCATTCCCACCGACTGGGAGCCTTGGCCAGGAAACACACAGGCAAATCTTACGGGAACTTCCATTGACGTTCCCTCTTTATAAATGGATGAATCATTTATGGACCCTTTTTTTGGTGTCAATGCCTTACCAACGGATCAGCACCGACCCCCAGGTGAAGCCCCCTCCTACGCCCTCAAGCAGCACATGCTGCCCGGATTTAATGCGTCCGTCGCGTACGGCGGCGTCCAGCGCCAGGGGAATGGAGGCGGCGGAAGTGTTGCCCTGCCGCTCCAGCGTGACAACCACTTTCTCCATCGGTATTCCTAATTTTTTTGCGGTCGAGAGAATAATGCGGATATTGGCCTGATGCGGAATCAACCAATCAATATCGGATACCCGTAGATTATTCTCGGTCAGCGCCTCATGGACCACTTCTTCCAAAACTTTTACCGCAAACTTGAAAACCGTATTACCTTCCATCACAACGAACGGCCTGCCTTGCACCTTGCCGCCGCAAACGCTCCCGGGTACCGCAAGGATTTTGCTGTAATCGCCGTCAGCATGCAAATGACTTGAAAGTATTCCAGACTGGTCACTTTGGGTCAGCACCACAGCCCCTGCGCCGTCACCAAAAAGTACACAAGTGCTGCGATCGGTCCAGTCGAGTATGCGCGAATAAACTTCGGTTCCCACCACCAGCGCGGTACGGCATTTGCCGTCACGAATAAACATGTCAGCCGTGGCAAGCGCATAGACGAAACCGCTGCATACCGCCTGTACATCAAATGCCGGACAATCCCTGATGCCAAGCTTATTCTGCAAAATGCAGGCCGTACTGGGAAAAATCACATCCGGCGTGGTAGTAGCGACAATGACCAGATCGATATCCGCAGCCCCAACACCCGCCGCCTCCATTGCTTCACGGCTCGCATTGAGCGCCAGATCGCTTGCCATTTGGT
The DNA here is from genome assembly GCF_000832065.1 of Nitrosospira sp. NpAV. Taxonomy (GTDB): domain Bacteria; phylum Pseudomonadota; class Gammaproteobacteria; order Burkholderiales; family Nitrosomonadaceae; genus Nitrosospira. Next base: position 11,943 of record NZ_JXQM01000003.1, read on the forward strand.
TGTCCGCAGCGATGCGCCGTTCCTCAATACCCGTGCGGGTACGTATCCATTCGTCACTGGTATCCACCATGCTCTCAAGATCATGGTTCGTGAGAATTTTTTCCGGCAAATAGCTGCCGGTCCCCACAATTCTGGAATACATCATGTCGAATGCCCTTGCGGCATGGATCGAAGATATGAAGATGCGTCCTCCGGCTGATGCGGTAACTCTGCCATGCGCTCACGCAGGCGGCGCAACATGCCGCCGCGCACTTCATCCACGGCGCGGGCGATGGCGAAAGCGAATGCATAACTATCCGCAGCACCGTGGCTCTTGATGACGATGCCACGCAACCCCATCAGGCTTGCACCATTGTATTGGCGGTGATCCACCCGCCGTTTGAATGCTTTAATGACCGGCAAGGCGATGAGCCCCGCAAATTTTGTGAGAAGATTTCGTCTGAATTCTTCACGCAGGTAAGTGGAAAGCATCTGTGCTACGCCTTCCGACGTTTTCAAAGCAACATTGCCGACGAAACCATCACATACAACCACATCGGTTGTCCCTTTATAAATGTCATCGCCCTCGATATTCCCATAAAAATTAAGCCCGCTGTCACGCAGTAGCTCCGCCGCCTGTTTCACTACTTCATTACCTTTAATGTCTTCCTCGCCGATGTTCAGTAAGCCAACGCTTGGCCTCTTTTTATTTTCAACCGAAGATACCAGGGTCGCCCCCATGACACCGAATTGAAGCAGGTGCTCGGCGCCACAATCCACATTGGCGCCCAGATCAAGCACATAGGTACGTCCCCGTATGGTAGGCAGTACCACCGCAAGCGCTGGCCGGTCAATGCCGGGAAGCATCTTCAGCACAAAGCGTGAGGTTGCAATCAGTGCACCGGTATTACCCGCGCTAACACAAGCCTGGGCCTCACCACTTTTTACGAGATCGAGCGCGACCCGCATCGAGGATTTTTTTTTGTTGCGTAACGCCAGAGCGGGCGATTCATCCATACCCACGACCTCGCTCGCGGCGTGAATTCTGAGCCGCGGACCAGGCGCAAACTTGATTGCACGTAACTCTGACTCGATGGCGTCGGGCAATCCCACCAGAACAATATCCGTTCCCGGATTATTCCGGAGATAATCAACGACTGCGGGAACCGTCACATGAGGGCCATGATCGCCACCCATGCAGTCTATGGCTACGGTAATATCCAATATTGACGCCCCCTGAGCCCGAGATAAGGCCGGGATAAGCTGAAATCTTCGATATCCCCGGAACAATGGGGAGAAATTTTAATCTTCCTTGCTCTTGACGATTTTCTTGCCGCGGTAATAACCGTTGGGACTGATGTGGTGACGCAAATGGACTTCGCCAGTGCTGGAATCTACCGTTAACGGCGCACTGGTCAAAAAATCATGCGAACGGTGCATGCCACGCTTGGATGGAGATTTTTTGTTTTGTTGGACTGCCATGGTATTGCTCCTTAAGTAAATTTCAATGCAGCTTTTTCAGTTGTGCCAGCGCGGAAAACGGAGATCTTTCGCCCGCTGTATCTCCGTCGCCAGCTCTGATAATCGCGCATTCACTCTCCACGTGACGCGGCGAAATCGGCAGGCTCAGGATTATTTCATCCTCAATCAGCGCCAGAACGTCTATACCGGATCCTGCCAGAATTACATCAATTGACTCATCTTCATCGAAACTATGGAGTTCGCTTTCATTTCTAGCCAGTAATAGATTCGTCTGCAAATCCAGTACATGCTTGAGTTCTCCAAGACAACGCTGACACCGGAGGTTTATTGATCCCTGCACAATGATCCGCAAAACCGGCTTTGCGCTCTTGTCCAGAGCGCCGGCAACGGTATATTTCAATTCACCGCCATTACCCACCAGATAATCCTGCAAGCGCCCGAGCTCGGAAATCGAGATTTTACCATGATGCACGCCGGCGTTATGAGCAAAATCGATGGCATCTATGGTGAGCTGTCCCGGCATAAGGGCACCTTTATAAAATCAAATTGCGTGCATCCCGATATTGCCTTGCAAGTCCGGTTGCGGGTTGCCTGCTACCGTACGGCATGCCTTCAATTGATAAGTCAACGCATTTAGTATTAGAATTTCGGAGCTACTCGTACGGCGCGCATAATATATTTTTTGCCTCCGGGTGTCAAAATCCATCTAAAGGCAAACTTTGAAAACACAACAGATTGCTCAACGACTTATATTGGGATCCAGCTCCGTCTATCGCCATGAACTCCTCACACGCCTGCAAGTTCCGTTTGAGGTATTTAGTCCGGAAATTGATGAAACTCCCCTGACAGATGAGATTCCGGAAGCCACTGCCCTTCGCCTTGCCACTGCAAAGACCCGTGCCGTTGCGTTAATCTATCCTGATGCGCTCATTATCGGCGCCGATCAAGTAGCGGTACTGGAAGGCGTCCAGCTCGGCAAACCATTGAACCGTGCCAATGCAACCAGGCAGTTACAATTCATTCGTGGGAAAGAAGTTGTATTTCATACAGCCTTGAGTCTTTTCAATACCCGAAACAGCAACATGCAGACGCGACTTATTCCTTCCCGTGTCAAATTTCGCAAGTTAAGCGATCAGCAAATCTACAATTATCTCGATAAAGAACAGCCGTATCATTGCGCAGGAAGCGCCAAGTCCGAAGGACTGGGGATTGCATTGGTTGAACATATGGTGAGCGATGATCCCACTGCACTGATAGGCCTGCCGCTGATCGCGTTGGTGGAGATGCTGGCGTATGAAGGGGTAGGGATAGTATGAGCTCCGGTACGCTCTATCTCATTCCCACGCTGCTTGGAGGGGGTGATATTGCCTGGGTGATTCCTGCTGCGGTAAGGCAACGCATAGCCAGCCTTGGTCACTACGTTGTCGAGCACCCCAAAACTGCCCGTCAATTTCTGAAACAGATTGGCTGTATCCTGCCGTTACAGCAAATCAGCATGCAAGTGCTGAATGAGCATACCCGGATCAAAGAACTGGCAAATCTGCTCGGCCCATTGCTTGCGGGAAATGATGTAGGCTTACTATCTGAAGCCGGCTGCCCCGCCGTAGCCGACCCTGGTGCAGGATTGGTGCGTCTTGCTCATCAAAAAAATCTCCGGGTGGTGCCACTGGTGGGACCATCTTCCATACTACTGGCACTGATGGCGTCGGGATTGAATGGCCAGCGCTTCGCGTTTCATGGCTACCTCCCGGTAGAAAAAAACGAACGTATCAGTTCAATCATTGAACTGGAACGAAATTCGATAGCTCGCGATCAGACACAGATATTCATCGAGACCCCATACCGCAATCAGAAACTGCTGGAATCCCTTGTTCTTACCTGTCGCGACGACACGGTTCTCTGCGTTGCCTGCAATCTCACGCTGGAGAACGAATATATTTCAACCAGAACCATCAAGGAATGGAAAAGCGCCTTACCCGATCTCAATAACAAGCCCACCATTTTTTTGCTGCAAGGCTGCAAGGGTAACTTACCGTAACCCCCAACTACTCCCTGTGCTAATCAGCGTATCCGCCATCACCGCACCGAAGCGTTTGGCGAAGCGCTCGGCAAATCCCTCCCGGGTGGTGTAATCCACGATATGCTCGGCCTTGATGACTTCGCGCGCCACGTATTCGGCACTGCCCATGGCGTCGGCAAGTCCAAGATCTATGCTTTTCTGACCAGTCCAGACAATGCCGCTGAATATTTCCGGCAAGTTCTTCAGACGTTCTCCCCTGCCTTGCTGTACCACCTGGATAAACTGTTCGTGGACATCGCTCAGCATTTTCTTGGCGTATTCTTCCTGTTCGGTATTGGGCGGTGAGAAAGGATCAAGAAAACCCTTATTTTTTCCCGCCGTGATTAATCGCCGCTCGACACCCAGCTTTTCCATTGCGCCGGTAAAACCAAAGCCATTCATCAACACGCCGATGGAACCGACAATACTGGCTTTATCCACATAAATCCTGTCAGCGGCGGCGGCGACATAATAACCACCGGAGGCGCAAACGTCCTCGACTACGGCGTAAAGTGGAATTTGAGGATATTCCGCGCGCAAGCGGCGGATTTCGTCGTTGATATAGCCTGCCTGCACCGGACTGCCGCCAGGGCTGTTGATACGCAAAATCACACCCTGCGTTTTCTTATCCTTGAATGCATTCTGTAAGCCTGCGTTAATATTATCCGCGCTGCTAATGCTATCGGGTGAAATGACGCCACGCAGCTCAACCAGGGCAGTATGTTTACCGGAAATGGACATTTCACTGTCACCCAGCCACCCCAATCCAAAAAACAGAAGCATAAACAGATAGATAAACGTAAGTGACTTGAAGAATATGCCCCATTGCCGTGTCCTTCGTTGCTCCTGCACGGAAGAGAGTACCAGTTTCTCAAGTACCTGCTTGTCCCAGCTTTCATTACGGTTGTCTGAATCAGCCATGATTTAACGTAATCCTTCGAGAGAATAAGCAGCAAACCCTATGCTGCTCAAAAATATTACCTCTTTTTTTCTATTTTTTGATACTACAAGCCGCATATGACATGCAAACCGCGAATTATGGAATGCACTTCCCTGCCGACAGCGCTTCGATGATCCGATTCTGTTTCGACCATCACAAGCACTTGCTACTCCCGATTCAGCGACCCGCCGCCACAGTGACGCCATCCAATCCATTCAAGAATTCCTGCAGATCTTTTGCTAATGGGGCCTCCAGGCGCAGGCTCTTACCGGTTACGGGATGCGTTACCTCGACAAGAAAAGCATGTAGAAACATGCGTTCCAGACCCGGTTTTGTCGCGCTACTGGCCAGTTTTTTGTTCAACGTGAAATCCCCATACTTGTCGTCACCTGCGATAGGGAAACCAAGATGAGCAAGATGCACCCGAATTTGATGAGTACGCCCGGTTTTTAGTTCGGCCTCCAGCAGGCTGAAGTCCTGCCAGGATTTCTTCAGGGAAAATACCGTATGAGAAATCATTCCACCGGCCTCATCTCCTGCACCCATAGCGACGGCCACGCGCCGTTCTCCGGCGGCTGTCACATATTTGTTGAGGGATAGTCTCACGCTTTGCCTCGCATTATGCCATCTGCCTCTCACCAATGTCAGATACCGTTTCTCCACCTGTCCTGCGCGGATTTGACGGTGCAATTCAACGAGCGTCGCACGGCTTTTGGCAAGGAGCAGAACGCCGGAAGTCTCCCTGTCAAGCCGATGGATCAATTCCAGGAATTTCCAATCGGGATGCTGAGCGCGCAATTGCTCGATGACACCGAAGCTCACGCCGCTTCCGCCATGAACCGCAAGCCCCGCGGGCTTGTTGATGACCATGAGCGTTTCATCCTCATATAATACTTCGAATGAAACCAAGGCGGATTTGGCAATCCTTTTTCTGGAAAGAGGATTGTCCTGCCCTATTCTCACCGGCGGGATACGCACGATGTCACCCGGCTTCAGCGAGTGGGCCGCGTCCACACGCTTGCTGTTAAGCCGCACTTGGCCGCTCCGCAGTAGCTGATAGATATGGCTTTTGGGCACGCCTTTAAGGCGCTTCATCAGAAAATTATCGATACGCTGACCGTTGCTATCCTCTCCTACGACTTCCTTGATCACGGCACGCGGAGGAAATTCTTTGCCTAAATCCTTAATTCTACTTATACTTACCAATTCGGAGTTCCAGCCTATCCTTTATCCGGTGCGCAAAGTGGCGCTGTTGATGAGATTTTGTCCGACAGAGACAAGAGCCGACTTCGAAAAAACCTGGTTAATGTCGCTCACCAATAAAGTAGCGATGGTAATTGATTTGCGCGCTCAAAGCACACGTAGATTTCAGTTTTCAGTTTCGTAGCGTCCGCTTGCCGGAACAGCCATAGTCGAAACCTGATTGAAACTTAATTTTCCGGTTCTGCTTGGAAGAAAGCAGGACCCCAGTGACAAGCCAGAGAAATAGTCATCTTTAACCAGCAGCCCGACTCTATGACCCAAGTTGCCTGACTAAAAAACTCGTATATGTGCGTCGGACACAATCTCCCCCCGCACGTAGGCTGTCTGCCCGTGACCAGAGCGCGGGAGGCATAAAAATGAAACGCATGTTATTTAATGCGACACAGCCGGAAGAACTCCGTGTCGCCATTGTCGACGGTCAAAAGCTTATTGATCTCGATATTGAATCCGCCGGCAAAGAACAACGCAAGAGCAATATTTACAAGGCAGTCATCACCCGTCTCGAGCCCAGTCTCGAAGCCGCCTTTGTTGAGTATGGCGGCGAACGCCACGGTTTTCTTCCCTTCAAGGAAATTTCCCGCTCCTACTTCAAGGATAATGCCGATCCGGCCCGGGTTCGCGTTCAGGATGTACTTCATGAGGGCCAGGAACTCATCGTCCAGGTAGATAAAGACGAACGTGGCACTAAAGGCGCGGCACTCACTACTTATATCTCCTTGGCTGGCCGCCATCTGGTTCTGATGCCCAACAATCCGCGCGGTGGCGGTGTGTCGCGCCGTATCGAAGGCGAGGATCGCGCGGAATTGCGTGACGTGATGTCACAACTGAATGTCCCGCCTGGCATGAGTATTATCGCCCGCACCGCCGGAATAGGGCGTAGCGAGGAAGAGTTACAGTGGGATCTCAATTATCTGCTACAGCTGTGGCGAGCCATTGAAGATGCGTCGAAGAATCAAAGCGGTGCCTTCCTGATTTACCAGGAAAGCAGCCTTGTAATTCGCGCCATCCGCGATTATTTTCATCAGGAGATCGGCGAAATCCTGATTGATACCGAAAGCATCTATGAACAGGCCTGTCAGTTCATGAGTCATGTCATGCCCGCCAACGTGAGTCGCGTCAAGCTCTATCGCGACGATGTACCGTTATTTTCTCGTTTCCAGATCGAGCACCAGATTGAAACAGCCTATTCACGCCAAGTGACATTGCCTTCGGGCGGCGCTATTGTTATCGATCATACCGAAGCGCTGGTGTCCATCGACGTAAATTCGGCACGTGCCACGCGCGGTTCCGATATCGAGCAAACCGCGCTCAATACCAATTTGGAAGCCGCTGACGAAATTGCGCGGCAATTGCGCTTGCGGGATTTGGGCGGACTGGTGGTGATTGACTTTATCGACATGGAAATTACGCGTAATCAGCGTGAAGTGGAGAACCGTCTGCATGAATCATTGCGTTATGATCGGGCCCGCGTGCAGATGGGCAAGATTTCCCGTTTTGGCTTACTCGAATTGTCGCGCCAGCGCCTGCGCCCTTCACTGGGTGAAAGCAGCTACATTTCTTGCCCACGTTGCCATGGCACCGGGCACATTCGCGGCACCGACTCCTCCGCGTTGCATATCCTCCGCATCATCCAGGAAGAGGCGATGAAAGAGAACACCGCCGTACTCCACGCCCAGGTACCGGTTGATGTCGCCACTTACCTTTTGAACGAGAAGCGGGCGGAAATTCATGCCATCGAAGCTCGCTTGAAGGTTAATGTAATATTGATTCCAAACATTCATCTGGAAACCCCCAACTACAACATCACGCGTTTGCGGCATGATGACGTGAAACTTGGCGAGGTTCAAACCAGCTATCAGATGGTAGAAAAACCGGCCCAGGAAATTGCCCTGCCATCCGCCGCGCAGGAAACCAAACCCGCACGGCAGCTGGCGGCAGTACGTGGCATCACGCCATCACAGCCAGCTCCGGTACGTGAACAAAAACCACATCCTATACCGCAACAGTCCTCGTTCCTGGATAAGATATTCGGTTGGTTCAAACAAATGAGTGGTGAGGAAAAGAAAGGCCAGCCGGAACTGGCTACGCTCACTCCACAGCGCCCGGAGCGCGGACGCGGGCGACGCGATCGCGGACGCGAAGGACGTGGTGAACCCAATGAAAAAGTACAACGGAGTGGTCAACGCGTGCGGGACGATCGTGCTGAACGAGGCGGCGAGATCCCTGGAACTTCAGGTCCGGTGCGGGAAGCTGCGCTTCAGCGCCCCGATCGTGGCGGACCAAAACCCCAGGGCGAACGGCCCAATCAAAAAAAGCAGCCACGCGCGCCGCGTGACGAGAAAATCCGGGCCGACGCCAAGTTACCGACGGGAGAAGAGCAGCCAGCGACTGAAGACCTGTTGCAGCAAAGCGAAGATGGCGGGCGCCGCCGGCGTCGCGGCGGAAGGCAGCGTGATCGCGGCGAGCGCTCGGAGCGCGTCACTCCTGAAGGTAAACAGGCCATCGGGCGAGATGCCCATCCTCAGCAGACAACTAGCCAGGCTACGCGCAAAGAAAAAGAAGACCTTTCACCGGCAGCCTTCATTCCCGCACCCGTACAAGAGGCTTCCGCGCTTATTACGGCTTCTTCCTCCTTGCCGACAGTGGATCTGCCCTCGGAACCGGAATCCGCAAGCGTATCCGCATCGTTGCAAACAGACGAGGTTATGGCCGTAATGACGGAGCCAGCGGCGCTGACGGAATCCGTGGAATCGCTACAAGTACCTGTATCGATTGCTCCGGAAACCATATCGGAGAAGAAGCTGGCCGTTCAGGAGCCCGTTGCGGAATCCCCGTCTGCGAATGCACCCGCTTCCCTCACCGTGGCACTGGAACAACGGGAGCCTATCGAGGATGAAGCAAGCACAGAGAATGAAATTCCCACATTAGCGCATGAGCCGCCACCCGCGCCGGAACTGGAAGAATCCCCGCAGCATCAATCATCGTATGCAACCGAAATACCGAATCTGGCCGAAAGCGGATTGATCATGATAGAGACCATTCCGGAAAAAATAAAACCAGTGGAGGCCGATGCGGCAGGAGAACCCGTGCTGGCGGCGCGTCGGCGAAAAAGAGCGGCTCCCGCCCCGCTGGTGGAGCATAATGAACCATTGGTACAAATCGAGACGCATAAATAAGCATCCCCTGCACCCTGCAATAATTAAAAGGCGGAAAATTTACTTTCCGCCTTTTTTATCGACCTCATGACGAGCCTTCATAGCGAATAAATCTGATGCTTTAATTATCCCAAATCCGGTGGTTGACCGCTCATCTGTCGGTTTAGGGACTATGATTCGTGGAGGATTCTTATGGCACTAGATTCTCACCTTTTGAGGGGTTGCAACGCCTTCCAAAAACCGGGGCTCTACCGTCCAATGACCGGATTTAGGGTTATTTTTCATTACGAATTCGATCCAGCAGCCCTCTTCCCGCTTCTTCCACCAAATTCAGTACGTGTTCAAAACCTTGATGTCCGCCAAAATAAGGATCGGGTACTTCTGTTATGCCCTCAGAAAACTGTTTGCTATACTCCATCAACAGTCCAAGCTTATGGCTGTGTTCTGGAGGGCATTCCCGCTTGAGTATGGCGAGATTGCCTTTATCCATCGCCAGAATATAGTGAAAAACCTCGAAATCCTTCTCGTGTATCTGTCGTGCACGCAGTTCCCTGGCGTCATAGCCACGCCGCACGGCTGCTCTTTGGGCCCTCTCGTCCGGCGGCTCGCCAGTGTGAAAATCATGGGTACCGGCGGAATCGATATAAATCGCTTCTTCAAAGCCGGCAGCTCTGACTTGATGTCTGAACACTGCTTCCGCAGTGGGTGAACGACAGATATTGCCCATGCAGACAAAAAGAACTTTAATCATTATTTTTCCAGTCGATCCGTGATAACAACCCTCTTATCCTCGATATTTCATCCAAACAAGCTCCGTGCAGCATATAAAACCTGGGAATCCGCTTTTTGCAGGATTTTGCAGGGTGCTGCGCGAGCCAAAGTGTATCAAAGATGATGGATTTGGTGGAGAGTCCAGTCGCATACCCCAGGCAGCCGTGCCGCCTCTTTATTTTGGCCGTCCTTGCAGCCGCCCTGTAATGTATTTCTCAAATTCCATCTTCGATCCTTTTAACCTTTGTCCATTCCATGCCTGCCCCCAGCTTCGGGATTGCATAAACTAGAGGGTGCATTTGCCCGCTGCACACGCCAATAAAACGTATTGACCGTATAAACAGCAGAGGTATACAGTGAAAAAATATATACGGTAGAGAGAGAGAAAGAGAGAGCACACCCTCTGCAAAAGAAGAAAAAAAGAAGGAAACCATGCCGGAGCAAAAAATCGTCGACGTAGTGGAACAGAAGCGGTTGAGTGACGGCCACGAGTCGGGAATCCGCGATGAAAAACAGCGGCTGTACTTTGACCTCGATTTGTGGAACGAGCTCGACCCCATCCTGAAGGAGCGCCTGTACGGACTCACCCATAGTGAGGGCAACCATGGAGAAACCGGGAAAACAGGATGAAGACCAAGCGCTACCCCCGGTATCCTTCCCTGTTTCAGGTCAATACTCGCGTTTATTTGTCGGAACGCGCCGCTGAATTGGGCCGGCCGGCAATTCTCGACGACATTCCGGACCGGGTGCTAGAGGGGTGGGTGCTGGCGGGCTTCGACTTGATCTGGTTCCTTGGGATCTGGCAGACGGGCTTCGCCGGTCGGCAAGTATCGGGGTCGAACCCGGAATGGCTAAAGGAGTATCATCGGGTGCTCCCCGACTTCCGCCCGGTCGATATCTGCGGCTCCTGCTTCGCGATCCAGGACTACCGGGTACATGATGAGTTTGGCGGGGATGAGGCCCTCGACCGGCTCCGCCGGCGTCTTCATGACCACGGCCTGCGCCTGATTCTCGATTTCGTGCCGAACCACACGGCACTGGATCATCCCTGGGTGCGCGAGTACCCGGATTACTATGTGAGGGGCGGCGAAGAGGAACTGGCTGCGGAACCATACAATTACCGCCGGATGGAAACAGCCAAAGGAGAGCGAATTCTGGCCTATGGCCGTGATCCGTATTTCGCCGGCTGGCCGGATACGCTCCAGCTGAACTACGGCAATCCTGTCCTCCGGGAGGCCATGGATGCCGAATTGCGGAAAATCGCTATCCGGTGTGATGGCGTGCGCTGCGATATGGCAATGCTGGTGCTGCCCGAGGTCTTTGAAAGGACATGGGGAATTCCTGTGGCCCCCTTTTGGCCGCAGGTAACGAAGACCATACACGACGAGATGCCGGGCTTTCTATTTCTTGCCGAGGTGTACTGGGATCTGGAATCGGCCCTCCAGCAGCAGGGATTCGACTATACCTACGACAAGCGGCTTTATGACCGTTTACATGAGAGACACGTACGCCCGATCCGGGAACACTTCCTGGCAGATCTGAACTTTCAGGACAAACTGGTGCGTTTTCTTGAAAATCATGACGAACCACGCGCGGCGGCGGCCTTCTCTCCGAAAACCCACCGACCTGCGGCAATCATCACTTTTTTGGCACCGGGTTTGCGTTTCTTCCATCAAGGGCAATTCGAGGGCCGGAAGATACGAATCCCAGTCCATTTGCGGCGGGGACCAGCGGAACCTGTGGATCATACTGTCGCCGAATTTTATACGGCGTTGATCGAATGCCTGCGGGATCCGGTCTTTCGAGAAGGCAACTGGCGGTTACTTGAGTGCTGCCCCGCATGGGATGGCAACTGGACCTCGGCCTGCTTCATCGCCTATTCGTGGACCGGAGAGGATGGAGGAAAACGTCTGATCGCTATCAATTACTCGGATCACCAAAGCCAGTGTTACGTCGTGATGCCGTGGGCGGGTCTTGAAGGACAAGCGTGGCAGCTATATGATCGAATGGGGACGGCGATTTATGAGAGGAACGGCGATGGCTTGGCCGCGCAAGGTCTTTATCTGGACGTACCGGCATGGGCGTATCACGTATTTGACGTATATCGGGCTGAAGCGTAGGGCTGACTCGAAGCAAAGGACAAGGAGGGCGGAGAACCACAAATTATTGATTCGGCAATACTATGCATTTTATCATGCGGGTATGCTGACATGCTGCTTTCCGGCGGAAAAGAACATTCCGCACAGAGTTCCATTGACCAACCTTAATTTCCCGTGGAGTAATAAATAATGAAGAAAAATTTAACGAACATGCTGCGTTCCGCTTTGTTGATTCTCGCCACGACACTGGTGCTCCCGGCATTCGCCGATGATGACAATATAGCGAGCAATATGGATATCTTGCGTGAAAAAGTCGTCGCAGATAAGAAGTTTGTTGTTGCGAACAACATGAAGCTGACCGAGGCGGAAGCAAAGACGTTCTGGCCTATCTACGATGCCTACCAGCAAGATCTGCACGAGATCAACGAACGCATGGCGAAGCTTATCAGTGACTATGCCTTGGCTTATAACAAGGGTGCAGTGCCCGACGAAACGGCAAGAAAACTGCTTGATGAGGCAATCGCCGTCGAACAAGCCGAAGTCAAATTGAAGCAATCGTATGTACCCAAGCTCAGCAAGGTTCTTCCTGGGGTAAAGGTGGCACGTTACCTGCAGATTGAGAATAAGATCCGGGCTATCGTTCGCTACGATCTCGCTGCCGCGATTCCGCTGATGGAATAAGCCATGGTTTTCGGCGTAATTGATTTGCAGGTAAACAGAATCTTTTTCAAAGACACGGAGCAAGGAAAATGATTCTGGAATCGATTATGTCACCATGCAGCCTTCGTCGGCATCCGGTAATTGCGCAGCAGGTCATTTATCCCGCAAAAGGCCAGTCAACAGCGCAATAATGCCGGCAAAGCCAGCCGCACTGCAAAATGCCTTGGGTGCCGCCGCTACTGGCACGCCCGGCCTGTCGGACTTCAAGGAAACGAATCGGCTGCGAATACGTGCGGCTAGTACGGCAGCATCGCATCCGGCTTGGCTCGCAAAATGACGATGCGGAAATCATCCTGAATACGTTTTAAGGCAGCTGCGTTATCCGCCTCAAAGCGGAGTACGATCACCGGCATGGTATTGGATGAGCGCGCCAGACCGAAACCATCCTTGTATTCCACCCTCAGTCCATCGGTGGTGATGACGCGCTCCGGATTATCGAAGCGAGCGGATTCCTGTAACTGTGCGATAACGGCGTAGTTTTCGCCCTCTTTCAATCTGATCTGTAATTCCGGCGTGCTGATCGCATCAGGAATGGCATGAAGGGTAGCATCGATATCCACATGGTGACTGAGCAATTCCAGTAGACGGGCGCCCGCATAAAGACCATCATCGAATCCATACCAGCGCTCCTTGAAAAAAATGTGGCCGCTCATCTCCCCCGCCAGCAGCGCACCGGTTTCTTTCAATTTCCCCTTGATGAACGAATGTCCCGTTTTCCACATGATAGGCTTGCCGCCGTGACGCTCGATCCATGGTGCCAGATTGCGGGTGCATTTCACATCGAAAATAATCTGGGCGCCAGGATTTCTGGATAACACATCGGCCGCAAACAGCATTAACTGGCGATCAGGATAAATAATGCTGCCATCCTTGGTGACCACGCCGACGCGATCGCCATCGCCATCGAAGGCGAGTCCGATTTCCGCACCGGTGGTTTTGAGCGCGTGAATCAGGTCGCGCAGGTTCTCGGGGACGGACGGGTCGGGATGATGATTGGGAAACGATCCATCCACTTCACAAAACAACTCGGTTACCTCGCACCCCAATCCGCGATATAACGTTGGTGCATAGGCACCGGCCACGCCGTTCCCGCAATCGATGACAATTTTCATCGGGCGTGTCAACTTGACATCGCTGATTATGCGTTGGAGATATGTTGCGGAAATGTCATGCTTACGGTATTGGCCTTCTCCGTGAATAAGATCATTGGTCTCAAGACGTGAACGCAGGGCCTGGATGGATTCAGCGGCCAGGGTTTCACCACCCAAGACCATTTTCAAACCATTATAGTCAGGCGGATTATGGCTGCCGGTGACCATTACGCCAGAATAATCGCACAACATATGGGCCGCAAAGTAAAGCATGGGTGTGGCGACCATTCCCACATCGACCACATCAATACCACTTTTTTGCAACCCTCTTGCCAGCGCCAGCATAAGGTCCGGCCCTGATAACCTGCCATCCCGGCCCACCGCTACCGATGTGAGCCCACGGACCCGTGCCTCGGAACCAATAGCGTGCCCGACGGCTTCGACTATTTCAGCCGTCAGCGTTTTACCTACGATACCTCGAATATCATAGGCTTTAAAAATTTCTTGCGGAAGTGCATGCATGAGAGTTTCGTGAAACGAGATGAGTTACGTGCTGCTAATGGTGCCCCGCCCCCGCGCCGCCCTTGAGCGTGTAGCGTGTGCCGCAGTAGGGGCATAGCGCTTCACCCGTATCCCCTATTGGTAGAAATACGCGCGGATGCGAATTCCATAATAGCATTGTTGGCATGGGACAATGTAGCGGCAAATCATCCGCTGTGACTTCGATTTGACGCTGATTATTATCGTTAGCTTGATTCTGCATCGACTGCTCTCTCGGATGGAACATTAAATATTAATCGGATGTAGTCAGACGTAGGTAAGCCAGGCGGCATGTTTCTCGGTTTTTCCATTGACACAGTCAAAAAACATGGCCTGCAATCTGGCGGTGATCGGGCCGCGCTTGCCATTGCCAATACTACGGTTATCGAGTTCGCGAATCGGTGTGACTTCAGCTGCGGTACCGGTGAAAAACGCCTCGTCAGCGCAATACACTTCGTCGCGGGTGATGCGTTTCTCGATCACCGGAATTCCAATTTCAGCTGCCAGCTCTATGATGGATGAACGCGTGATACCATCCAGACAGGAAGTCATGTCCGGCGTATAGAGCTTGCCGTGCTTGATGATGAATATATTTTCACCCGATCCTTCCGCCACATAGCCGTCCACATCCAGCAGCAGAGCCTCATGATAGCCATCATTGGCAACTTCCTGATGAGCCAGGATTGAATTGGCATAGGTAGCGACCGACTTGGCACGGCACATATTGATGTTAACGTGATGCCGTGTGAATGATGAGGTCTTGACACGGATGCCACTTTCCAGGCCATCCGCCCCCAGGTAGGCACCCCACGGCCAGGCAGCGATAGCCACATGCACCGAAAGTGTCTTGGCGGAAATGCCCATCGCCTCCGACCCATAAAAGGCGATTGGACGGATATAGCATGATTCCAGGTTATTCTGCTTTACCATATCGCATTGAGCTTGCATCAGCGTTGCCTTGTCATAGGGCATTTTCATCATGAAAATATGCGCTGAATTGAATAGCCGGTCGGTATGTTCCCGCAGGCGAAAAATTGCGGGGCCCTGGGGTGTTTGATAGGCACGCACGCCTTCGAATACCCCCAAGCCATAGTGCAGCGTGTGCGTCAGCACATGTGTAGTAGCATCGCGCCACGGAATTACTTTGCCATCGCTCCAGATCACGCCGTCGCGGTCAGCCATTGACATGCAGAGACTCCCAGGGAAAATTTGTAGCTAAGTATTCTAACGCATTTTCACATGAAAAATGAAAACACCCAGTCAGCGTTCATACTGTTTTTATGTTTATTTCCGAGCCCCATAACGAAATTACAGCGCTCAAGAAAGACATTGTGTTCCAAATACTTCTTCCCATAAACGCAATACCGCCTCAACGTTATCCCTTAAACAATCCAATTCGACACGTGCAAACTGCTGTGATTCGTTCCCTGCTGATGAAATACCCCGAAGACCCGAATCCCCATTTAATCTTAGCCGATGCTGCACCCGCCGGAATTCACGATAGGCGCGAAGTGCCCTGTCCGCCGTCTCCGCGCGAATAAGTCCAAGCTCGCCAGCAAGTTTCAGCAGTCCGATATTACCAATATTGTTCGTCAATTCCGGATATTCGCAAGCGTAGCCCAGGACCAGATACTGCACGACGAACTCAACGTCAATAATGCCGCCGCGATCATGTTTGATATCGAACAATCCGGTAGAGTTGGGATGGGCGTCCAGCATTTTTTGACGCATTCTCAAAACTTCGCATGCGAGACCCGCCAGGTCCCGCCGCTGGCAAAGAACCGCTTTGCGGGTACACTCAAAAGCCTCTTTCACATGAGCATTACCCGCCACGAAACGCGCTCTTGTCAAAGCCTGATGTTCCCAGACCCAGGCCTGATTACGCTGGTATTGATCGAAGGCCTCGGTGGAACTTACCAGCAAACCGCTCCCGCCGTTGGGACGCAAACGCAAATCAGTTTCATACAACAGTCCAGCCGACGTGTAGCTGGTAAGCCAGGAATTAACACGCTGGCATAGCCTGGCGTAGATTTCCGGTGCATCGGGATGCGTGTCGTCATAAAGAAAAATGATATCCAGATCGGAGGCGTAACCCAGCTCCTTTCCGCCCAGTTTGCCGTAGCCGATGATACCAAAAGCCGGGGCATCGCGATGCCTCCTTCGCAACCCTGACCAGGCCAGACGCAGCACTGTGTCAAGTATCAAATCGGCCAGGTCGCTCAAGTGGTCACTCAACGTTTCGAGTGGCAGCAATCCTTCCACATCCCGGGCCAACAACCGGAATACTTCGGCATGGTGAAAATGCCGCAGCACATCCATCTGCTGCTCGATATCTTCACGCCCGAAGCCGCCAATGTCATTTAATTGCCCAGTTAACCTCGCTCCCGACCCGGACCAGTCGGGCGTACCTTGGAGGTCGGCGGGATTAAGCAGCTCATCCAGTAAAATAGGATGCAGACTCAGGTATTCACTGGCCCATCGACTCGCGCTGACCAGCTTGGCGACGCGATCCAGGGCCTGTGGATATTCCCGTAACAGCGCAAGATAAGCGGCACGCCTGCTTATGCTTTCAAGTAACGATAACAAACGTTCCAGGGTAATGTCCGCAGCCGGGAATTTGGCAGCGACCTCGATCAGGGCGGGAACAAGCGCGTCGACCCGATTTTTGCTGGTTTTGGGCAGTTGCCGGTAACGGATGCTGGTGCGAAATCCCTGCAATTGTTTGAGAATTGTTTCCGGACTACGAAATCCCATCGTAACCAACTGTGCAGTGGCGGCTTCGGCTCCAACCCCCTCATTGATCGGTTCCTGCCATAACCAAGCGAGCGTGTCGAGCTTCTGGGATTCCCGCGGCGCTGCAAATATTTGCTCAAAATGATGGGTTACATTGCGGCGATGACTGTCGAGTTCCCGCAAAAAGCCGTCATAGTCAGGAAAACCCATTGTGGTGGCTATCAGCGCCTGATCTGCAAGACTTTCGGGCAGCGTCTGAGTCTGTTGATCATCAAGATACTGTAAGCGATGCTCAAGATTGCGCAAAAAACAATAGGCATCCGAGAGTTCCGCAGCCGCCTTGTCCGATAATTGGCGCTTTTCCCGTAGACATCCTAATACAATCAGCGTGGGACGGGCACGCAGGTCGGCATCACGCCCGCCACGAATCAGTTGAAACACCTGTGCGATGAATTCGATCTCCCGAATACCGCCCGGACCGAGCTTGATATTTGCATGCATTTCACGGCGGCTGACCTCCTGGCGAATTTGCGAGTGCAGGTCGCGCATCGATTCGTAGGCACCGAAGTCCAGATATTTCCGGAATACGAACGGTTGCGTTATCCGTTCCATAAGCCTCGACCCTTCCGCACAGGGACCTGCAATGACTCGACTCTTGATCCAGGCGTACCGCTCCCATTCCCGTCCCTGGGTAACGAAATACTCTTCCAGCATGGCGAAGCTCATTGCTAGCGGACCGCTTTCGCCATATGGGCGCAACCGCATATCCACCCGGAAAACGTATCCGTCGGGAGTCATATCATTGAGGCTGGCAATCAGCCTGCGGCCCAGGCGAGCGAAGTAATCGTGATTGGAAATAGAACGGGCTCCGTTGGTTTCACCATCTTGCGGATAAATGAAAATCAGATCGACATCCGATGAAACGTTAAGCTCGCCACCGCCCAGCTTGCCCATGGCAATCACCAGCATTCGCTGGGAAGCCCCGTTATCGGCACTTCTGGGTTGACCATAGCGACCAGAATCGGTTAACCATGCGTGATGGCGTTCCAACGCGAAACCGATGGCGGTTTCCGCCAGATCGGTCATACTCATCATAATTTCGCCAAGATCGGCCAATCTGCCCAGATCACGTACCACCAGGCGCAGCATTACCCGTTTGCGCAAGCTGCGCAAGATACGGTTTAACCCCGCCTCATCATTTGCAACATCGGCGTTTGCGTTCAGAAAAGCGTGCATTTCCTCCCGGAGAAAAGGCTGTTTCACATTTTGCCCCAGTTCGATCAGCAACTCAGGCTCACTTTCAAGGAGGCGCTGGACATACCGGCTGCACGGCAGAATGGATTCAATTATTTCTTCGGGGGAATGATCGGCATGCATGGTTGAGGATTCGGAGTTACAATAAATTTTCAGCAAACTGGCTATCCCAGCGGCATGAAGTGGCATGGAACAATTCGTTCGAACAATGGAACAAAGAATATCATCGCCACATCTAACCCGAGTGTTTCATTAATTAAGGCGCGTTCCTCACTGGTCTTCTGTTTCGTATGGAAATTTTGCTCAGTCGGGCATATGAATAAGTACCCACTCTCTCACAAAATTCCCAAAAAAATGAAATCTTGCGCGATCATCACGCGATTATGAAATATCCGGGCCTAATTCGATAATTACTAATCCTTTCAACACCGAGTAGACTTCGCATCTTCACGGCTGGGTACGTAAAAACACATTGTCTGGATATAACACCGGAACTATTTATTGAATCCGTCAGCAATTTTACCCTTTGCAAGAGGGAGCAGCCGCCTGTTCCGGTTATTCGCGTGGGTGCTGATTGTGACAGCGGCCTGTTTCTCTTTCCTGCTGCTATCATTGCGCTACTGGTTGCTACCCGACATTGAGCGCTACCGGGAAACTATCGCTTCCGCCATCAGCCACGCTTCCGGTCAGCACGTGACCCTCGGTGAGATCAGCGCGAACTGGGATGGATTCCGCCCTCATATGATGCTGCGCACCATAAAGGTGCACGACAAAGCAGGTAATATCTCATTACTGTTGCATCAGTTGGAAGGCACCCTTTCATGGCGCTCATTATTGCATGGCGAACTGCGGTTTCGCGAAATCGGCATCGAACAGCCTGATCTGATCGTGCGCCGCGACCCCGCAGGCGCGATCCATGTAGCGGGCTTTGCCCTCAACAGTGAACTCACGGACGAGGAAAATGGTTTTTCTGACTGGCTCCTGCGACAGCGGCAAGTCATCATCAATAACGCCAGCATCCTCTGGCAGGACGACCTGCGCGGCGCCCCCGAACTTGAACTGTTAGTCAATTTGCGCCTTGAAAACCATGGGAATCGACATCGCTTCGGCATACGCGCCATTCCCCCTGCCGAACTTGCCGCGCAGCTGGACATTCGTGGTGATTTTACCGGTGAGTCGTTGGGCATCCCCGAACAGTGGCGAGGACAACTATTCACGCAAATCGATCATGCCGATATCGCCGCCGCGCTTGTCTGGCTTCCCTTCCCACCGGAAATAAAATTCAATCGGGGTATTGGAGCGCTTCGCATGTGGAGCCGGGTGGACCGGGGCGACATGAAAAAGCTGACGGCCGATATGCGCTTGCATAATGTCAAGGTACAACTGGCGCAAGACCTGCCGGAGTTGAGCCTCATCCGTTTGCGGGGCAGGGTTGGCTGGCAAACGATAAATGAGGGCACGAAAGAGGGCATTGAACTATTTGCGCGCGGACTGAGTGCGTCTGTTCGCGGTGAAGGAGAACTGACCCCGGTAAATTTCTCGGTACAAATGATTTCCCCGGGCGATAGTCAAACTGGCACCGGGAAATTAAGTGTCGATGATCTGAGTCTGGAAATCGTCGGGAATCTGGCGGAATACTTTCCCATTAACCAGTCATTGCGCGAGCAGCTTGGCAAGCTGTCGCCTCGCGGAGAAATTCACTCTATGCGAGCAAAATGGGACGGCGAATGGCAAGCCCCCAGACATTTCAATGCCAAAGGAAGATTTACCAATCTGAGCATGAAAAAATCTGAAAACCTGCCAGCCTTCAGCGGCGTTACCGGTAATATCGATGTGACGGAAGGAGGCGGCACCCTGAATCTTAATTCTCAAAAAGTCAGACTTGAATTGCCTGAAATATTCCAGGAGCCGCTGATGCTGGATATATTTACCGGCCAGGCGAGTTGGAATTACTTGACGGAGAGAAATTCTATCGCATTCAAGTTCAACAACATTACTTTCTCCAACTCTCATGCGGCTGGCTTAGCTTATGGAAGTTATCGTTTCACTCGAGGCAAACCAGGAGTGGTGGATCTGACAGGTCATCTGACTCGCGCAGATGCCAGCTATCTGCGGCACTACACACCCGTAACGGCGAATCCCTACCTCCGCGATTGGCTTGGCAACTTCATCGTGGCTGGAGAATTTCTGGATGCACGACTGCATCTCAAGGGCAACCTGGCTGACTTTCCTTTTTCCCGTGGCAATACCGGCATTTTCCGATTGCATGCGAAAGCATCGGAGGTGGTGCTGGATCATATTCCGGGGTGGCCACGGATCGAGAACATATCGGGAAATCTACAGTTGCAAGGTAGCGATATCAGACTGGACGCGTCACGGGGTAGTACCTCCGGCGTGGCATTAAGCAAGGTAAAGGTGCGCATCGCTGACGCCACTGCATCCGACGCGATGCTGCAAAGCGAAGGTGAAGCCAATGGCCGTACCAGCGAGTTCCTGACATTAGCCGCAAAATATATAGCCAAGTATACCGGCAGCTTCGCCGATGATGTCGGGATTACCGGAAATGGGAAATTACTGTTTAAACTTGATATTCCCTTGCATAACGAGGACGGTATCAAGCTGGCGGGTAATTACCAGTTCATGGATAACCAGATCAATCCAGGCGCACGCATACCCAATCTGGAGAAAGTCAATGGCATATTGGCTTTTTCCGGCTCCGAGATAAAAATAGAAAACGTGACCGCTCAATTCCTTGGCGGCCCGGTGATCATCAACTCCACCATCATGCCGGGCGGGGGCATGCGCGTGTCCGCCAACGGCAAAGCCAACCTGGGCAATCTGTACCAACAGCCGCAAAGCGGGACTGTGAATACCGCGCAGTTATGGTCACGGTATCTGCGCGGCAGCACCGACTGGCGAGCAACTATTCAAACGCATGACAAGCTGGCGGACATATCTGTCGAATCATCATTGCATGGCGTGACCCTGGATCTGCCTGAGCCTTTTTCCAAAACCGCCACGAGCATGGCGACACTTCGTTTTGAAAGAAAAGCCTCGGATAAGGGAGATCTCTTGAATTTTAGTTATGGTGGACTGGTAACAGCAAAAATCAGGCGTTTGCAAGACAAAGCAGGCAATCATCACGTAGAACGCGGCATCGTGAATTTCGGTACGGGACCCGCTTTGTTACCTGAGAAAAAAGGAATATCCGTGACCGGCACTTTACCAAGTTTCGATCTGGATTATTGGCAAAATATGCTTGGACAGTTCAATGATGAAATGGCACCGGCACCGAATCTTGCAAATATCAATGTTCATATCGGCACACTCGACGTTCTGGGTAAACGCCTCAACGATATTACGCTGAACGCCAGTAAAGAACATGAACTATGGCATTCAACCGTTGCAAGCAAGGAAATCAAGGGTGGGGTAAGCTGGAATCCGGCCGGCAATGGCAAAATAGTTGCGCGATTGAGGACACTCAGCATCCCTGCCGATTCACCTGTCAATCCGGGCCTAATAACACCAACACCGCATAGAGAAAACAGCCTGTCCGGATTTGATGTGATGGCCGACAATTTTGTTATCGGCGAGAAGCACCTGGGCGCCCTGGAATTGATAGCCGGTCAGCACGAACAGGGGTGGCGCGTCGAGAAGCTGCATATAACCAATTCCGATAGCTCCCTGACGGCACGGGGAATATGGCAAAGCCACGCCACGCCGCCGCGCGTACAGACCACTGTTACACTGAATGCAACCGACATAGGCGACTTTCTGACACACCTGGGCTATCCTGATCACGTAAAACGCGGCAGCGGCAGGGTCGAAGGGGAATTGTCGTGGCACGGCAGCCCGCGGTCAATCGACTATCCCACGCTGTCCGGCAACCTTAAGATAAAGGCAAGGCGGGGACAATTTCCCAGATTTGAGCCGGGAATTGGTAGATTGTTCGGGATGTTCGACCTGCGGGCGCTGCCTCGAAGAATAACCCTGGATTTTCACGACGTCTTCAGTGAAGGATTCGGTTTCGATGATATTTCTGGCGATGTCAAAATCACCCGGGGGGTAGCGGCCACCGATGATTTGAGAATTGAAGGGCCTGCGGCGAAGATTCTCATGGACGGCGAGTTGAATCTGGAAGCAGAAACGCAAAAGCTGCACGTGACAGTTACCCCCTCACTCGGATTAGCCACTCCGGTGGTGGGCATCGTAAGCCATGCATTGCAAAACTCTCCGCCATCCAAACAATACAACGTAACGGGTACCTGGGCGGATCCGATCATCACCCGAATATCCTGGCAGCCGCAAGAACAGCCCTGATCTTAAATCCGATGGGGTTAATCGCCCGTTTTTACTTATTTCTTGGCTAGGGATCATGATTTACACGGATTTAGCACACTACTTATGATCAGCCGCCGCCGGCAAACGATTCATACTCTGAAGATTTTACTTGGCTTGCCAGTCTCCAATCGCGGAATGCAAGTGCTCCCGTTCATCGGCATTGCATTTTAAGGGTTTATAAAGATATTCTTTTGAGTTACTCTGTTTCTTTATAGCCGGATCCCCTTACCAGCCTGTCGGACTTGAAGAATCGAAGCGAAGAAAGTGGCTGGGCGAAGGCAGATCTTGCCAATCCTGAAGGCCAATAGTTGTTCTATTGGTCGAAAAAAAGGCATGGCTGACAGTGGCTTCCATTCATGTATGTTTGCTATTTATAGAAGATCAGGTCATAAATAATGCTCGATAATTCAGTCACTCGTGCTGCCCGCACTGTAACGGCACCCGGAACGACGCAGAAAGGTTCTATTCGTGTTGCGGCTATTCAGATGGCGGCCGGACCCAATGTATCCGGCAATCTGGAAGAGGCCGCGCGGCTGCTTGATATGGCTGCCGCCCAAGGAGCAAAATTGGTAGCGCTGCCGGAATACTTCTGCATAATGGGAATGCAGGATGCCGATAGAGTCGCGGCACGCGAGCACGATAATCAGGGGCCGATACAGGAATTCTTGAGCCAAACCGCAAAACGCCTCAATATCTGGCTCGTAGGCGGTTCGGTACCGCTGGTGTCTTCCAGGCCCGACAAGGTGCGCAACAGTTGCCTGGTTTATGACGATCAAGGCAGGCAGGTAGCCCGTTACGATAAGATACATCTATTCGGGCTGGAGCTTGGCAACGAACGCTATGCCGAGGAGGAAACCATCGAGGCGGGCTGCGGAGTGGTAGCCCTGGAATCGCCGTTCGGCCGCATCGGTCTCTCCATTTGCTACGATCTGCGCTTCCCGGAGCTTTATCGCTCGATGGGAAAAGTGGACATCATTTTTGCTCCGGCAGCATTCACCGCGACCACTGGCAAGGCTCATTGGGAAACATTAATTCGTGCCCGCGCCATCGAAAATCTCGCATATGTCGTTGCACCTGCTCAGGGAGGCTATCATGTTAATGGCCGGGAAACGCACGGCGACAGCATGATTGTCGATCCTTGGGGAGTCGTGCTCGATCGCCTTCCTCGCGGATCGGGCGTAGTGATTGCCGACATCAATCCAGAATATCAGGCGAGCCTGCGCAACAGTCTCCCCGCGTTGAATCACCGCACTTTATATCACTGTTAATCTCTCTCGATGATTTTTCCTGACCCGGACACGCCATGATTACAGAAACCATCATCCAACCCAATGATCTCTTTGCCACCGCCAACAGTTGCCTTCTTGCGCCGCACGAAATTGATACAGCCGGATTGCAGCAAGTGTTTGGACAAATGCTTTCGCACCATGTTGACTATGCCGATCTGTATTTTCAGTATAGCCGCGCCGAAGGCTGGGCTTTGGAAGAAGGCATAGTCAAATCAGGCAGCTTCAACATCGACCAAGGGGTGGGCGTACGGGCGGTAAGTGGCGACAAAACTGCGTTTGCCTATTCTGACGATATCAGCATGCCGGCACTTGCCTCGGCGGCGCAGGCTACCCGGGCCATTGCTCGTCAGGGAACGGCGCAATCGGTGCAGGCGGTTAGACGTAGCATCGGACGGGAACTCTACTTGCCTCAGGACCCGATTGCCAGTCTTAAAGATACGGACAAGGTAGCGTTGCTCGAAAAGCTTGAGAGTTATGCTCGCGCCATTGACAAGCGTGTTATCCAGGTCATGGCGTCCCTCGGTGGAGAATATGAAGTGGTGCTGGTGGCACGCAGTGACGGCGTCGTGGCGGCGGATGTGCGGCCTCTGGTAAGAATCTCGTTGCAAGTCATTGCCGAGGAAAATGGCAATCGTGAACAAGGCGTGGCCGGCGGAGGCGGTCGCTTCGACTATGCTTATTTCACTGATGACGTGCTGCGCGATTATGCGGCGAAAGCAGTGCATCAGGCCCTCGTCAATCTGGCTGCAAAACCTGCCCCGGCGGGAACCATGACAGTGGTGCTTGGCGCGGGTTGGCCGGGAATATTGCTGCATGAGGCCATCGGGCATGGACTGGAAGGAGATTTCAACCGCAAGGGCAGCTCGGCATTCTCCGGGCGGATTGGCGAACGCGTGGCTGCCACCGGCGTAACCGTGGTGGACGATGGCACGATTGCACGGCGGCGCGGGTCGCTGAATATCGATGACGAGGGGAATCCCACCCAATGCACCGTGCTGATCGAGAACGGAATACTCAAAGGCTACTTGCAGGACAGTCTGAATGCGCGCCTGATGAACTCCCCTGTCACAGGTAATGGCCGGCGCGAATCATTTGCTCATATTCCTATGCCACGCATGACAAATACGTATATGCTGAATGGCGACAAAAGCCCTGAGGAGATTATCGCTTCGGTGAAGCATGGTCTGTATGCGGTGAACTTCGGCGGCGGACAGGTGGATATCACGAGCGGGAAATTCGTCTTCTCTGCTGCCGAAGCCTATATGATCGAAGATGGAAAAATATCTTATCCGGTAAAAGGCGCGACTTTGATCGGCAATGGTCCCGATGTGCTTACACGAGTGACCATGATAGGCAACGACATGTCGCTTGATCCCGGTGTGGGTACCTGTGGAAAAGAAGGGCAGAGTGTACCGGTAGGAGTGGGTCAGCCCACGCTGCGCATAGATGGATTGACGGTGGGGGGCACCGCTTAGATCTATTGAGCAATATACTTTTGGCAAGATTGAAAGGATGGTCAGCCATGCTTCACCGGCAATCTTGAATCCGGATAATGAATACTATTAGACGGCTCTTCGAATCTCATTCATAAGTTCTCTTCCAAAATCTTGCTATCCTCCAGTTTTACGAGTTGAGTCCCTGCGAGCCTGTCATGCAAGAACTGACGGTTCCGGTCAAATAATGCCCAGAGTATTCCGCAACCAAAGAAAAAGATACCGATCACTGCAAATAAATAGCGCGCAATCGCCTGTTTCAGGGAAAGCCGCTTCCCATCGGTACTGATAACACGGAATTTCCAGGTTTGCATGGGCAATGTTTGTCCGCCATGGGTCCAGAACCAGGAAAAATAAGTACCCGCTACCAGCAGCAGATAAAGCTGAAATGCAGGTCTGAAAAAAATGGAACTGGTGTCCCGGAATATAAGATGAAAAACGAAGCCAGCGATAAACAGTATCGCAGCCAGGAGCAGGGATTCGTAAATCATGCTCACCAGCCGACGCCAAAATCCGGGTGCGGAAATTTTCATTTATTACCAGAATAATGCGCAATACGGGCTATTTCTTGCCTCGCTGATCCTCGGGAGTCTGCTCATATTCGCGCCATTTCTGCTTTATTTCATGCCGCTTGTCCGGCGGCAGTTTTTTAATTGTTTTGTACTTCTCGCGCACCAGCTCGCGCTGCTCAGGAGTCAGAGAATACCAGTCACGCATCTGCAACTGCGTGCGATGCTGCTCTGACGGTGTCATTCGCGGATAGCGCTTAGCAATGCCTAGCCATTTCTTTTTCTTTGCAGGGTCCATACGGTCCCATTCTTCCGCAAGGGGAGCCAGGACTTCTTTTTGTTGAGGACTCAATCCATTCCAGACAGGCTGACTGGCTTCAGATAGAGCGGGAACTGAAAACGAAATGCATAGCCAGAACGCTGCTGCTAGGGATGATCTAGCCATGCTGCTAGGGATGATCTAGCCAGGCATCAAACTCGTCATCGAGATAGGCATTGACTGGCAGATCATCAACCAGCAACATTATGTCGATTTCCTCGTTATCGTCACCCTGCTGGAACGTTTGCCAATAAACCACACTTGCGAAAGCAAACAACAACATTATCAAGGATAGCCATTTCCCTGTTCTTAGATGCCAATCATCGCCCCCCCGCGCGGAAACACCGTGACCGGCTGTAACAATTTCCCCGGTCACCTGATAATTCTGGAGAGCCGCCCTGCGTGCCGATTGCAGCTGATTCAACGTGCTCTGCTTGATATCATCCAGACCATGATTCAACAGCCGCGCAACTTTCCCCCCCAACTCTGGTTCATTCATAGCTCAATTCCTTCTTTTCTCAATATAGTAGCAAGAGCGTGGGTTGCGCGCGAGCAATGAGTTTTCACGCTTCCTTCGGAACACCCCATAGCTGTTGCAGTTTCCGTGACATCCATTTCCTCCCAGTAACGCAGCAGGAAGGCTTCCCGTTGACGCGCTGGAAGGGTTTCAATGGCTCTCTCAAGCAAATTGATAAGTTGGGCCTGCTCCAGTTGCGCATGAGGATCATCAGAATCTGACTCTCCCTTTACACGCAAGGTTTCCAGGAAATCGTAGTCTTCGTCATCTTTTTCCTGCTTAGGTGTAAAAGATGAAAAAAGTGTAGTCCATAGGGAACGGGTTTTCTGGCGGCGGTAAAAATCCCGTATCGTATTCTGCAGAATGCGCTGAAACAGGAGCGGTAATTCTTCCGGTGGCTTGGCGGCATACTTCTCAACTAGCTTCGTCATGGAGTCCTGAACAATATCCAGCGCCACATGTTCGTCGCGTACCGCGAACAATGCTTGTTTATAGGCTCGCCGCTCGACTTCAGCCAGAAAATTGGAAAATTCCTGTTGAGTAGCCAGGACGATTTGCCTATAAGTAGATAAAAAAAATGGCAGAAAAACAGGAATAATGTTAGCAAAGTTTTCCTGGTTTCCGAAAAAATTTACTGAAGAAAAGACAGAACCTAAGCAGCGGTGTTTGCAAAGATTAGCTTCGGCTGATTCGGCATGGCTGGCCACATGTGAAATAGTAAGAATTGCACCTGATAATGAGCCGAACCACCTGAATCTCAATCAGAGTTTGTCGTCAAGTTTAACCCATTCCAGCTGCGACAATTTGTCGCATTGTGATACGCGGATCTCACGCCTATCATTCTCTTTCACGGCTTAATCGAGGGTTGCCCAAGCATAAACCCTTAAGGTAAGAAAAAAATATTCTCGACACTTTGCATGCTGCGCATCAACATGCAAATTAAGTGGTAAAATATTGCAAGTGCGACTGATTCTTAATTAGATTTACATTACTAAATGTTCGGTATCTTCAAGACCAAAATCATAATCCACTCGTTGCGGGCAGGCGGTTTGGGCATGGCTCATTATCCGTTTCGCCCCGTAATGGGAGGGCTGCTTCTCGTATTGATACTCACTTTCATGAATGCTAGCGGTGCTGCCGAAAGTGTTCGCCCATTTACGCTGGGAAGTCTTGACAAAGTCCTTGGTGCCCGTGAAGGCAAGCCCTTCATCCTGGTTTTCTGGTCGCTTGATTGTCAATACTGCCCAACCGAATTGAAAATGCTGAGTGAGCTCAAGCGCAATCATCCGGCGCTGGACGTCGTTCTCATTGCTACTGATTCAGTGGGTGATACGCCACAGCTTATCGCCCGGACAGAAAGCTATGGGATGGACAAGGCCGAGCAATGGGTTTTTGCGGAGGATATGCCGGAACGCTTGCGTTTTGAAATCGACCGCCGCTGGTACGGCGAAGTACCGCGTACGTATTTCTATGACAAAAAGCATCAACGAGAAGCCAAGACCGGTCTGGTCAGCAAGAAGTTCTTTGAGGACTGGTTGGTTCGCAATGCCGTAGCCGGCCCCGGACGTTGAACGCATGATAATGAAGCGTAATCCTGTTGCCCTACCCGGCCTGATGTTTGTTCTTGCGGCGCATGGTGCGTTGCTGTATTTCCTGTTTAAGCAGCAGCTGATTCCTCCACCGGAACAATTGGCGACACTGATCGTCAACTTTATTCCGGCAGCCAGACCCAAGGAAGAATCTAAGCCAGAGCCACCCCCACCGAAGCCTCAGCCGGTAAAGAAACCACCACAATCTCGCCAATTGGTGGCGGAAGCACCGGTATTATCGCCAAGCGAGCCGGTGGCACCACCGACCGCGCCTGAACCAGAGCCAGAACCAGAACCGGTAGCCGTAGCGCCGCAGCCTCAACAGATGGCGCCCGGTCCCGTCACGCTTTCCTCGGAGCTATCGGTCACATGCCCGGAATTGAATGCCCCTGCATACCCTGCTCTTTCGCGAAGGCTTGGCGAGGAAGGCAAGCTGGTGCTACGGGTGGAACTGGATGAAAACGGCCGCATCAGTGTGGCACAAATCATCAATAGCAGCGGTTTCAAACGTCTGGACGAAGCCGCCCTGGTCGCGGTGAAAACCTGGCGCTGCACGCCGCCCCAGCGTAATGGCCAGCCGGTACGGGCCATTGCGCTTCAGCCCTTCAACTTTGTACTGCAAGGAGATTGATTTAATGGAACAGGGATTAGGATTTTCACACTTTCTCGCCCAGATAGATGGCGTTGGTATAAGTGTACTGGTACTCCTGATGGCACTTTCGGTGGCAAGCTGGTATCTCATACTCACGAAGAGTATTTCCAACTATCTCACGGGACGGCGTGCAGACGCGTTTCTCAAGCGTTTCTGGAGCGCCAGTTCATTGCAAGAGGTAAACTCTACCTTGAAAGATAGCTCGGACGATAATGCATTTGCCAAACTTGCTCGGCTTGCGATGGATGCCGCAGTCGATTCCGAGAAACATGGCCTGCAGAAACTGGCCGCTGCGGGCGGACCCAGCGAGTTCATTACACGGGTACTGCGCAACGGCCTCGACCAGGAAGCAACTCGTGTTGAGAACGGTCTCACGGTCATCGCCTCGGCAGGCTCGGCAGCCCCCTATATCGGTTTATTCGGCACGGTGTGGGGCATTTACCATGCATTGGTGCAAATCGGCCTTTCCGGTCAGGGCACCTTGGACAAAGTAGCCGGCCCGGTGGGCGAAGCGTTGATTATGACAGCGCTGGGGTTGGCTGTAGCGATCCCGGCTGTATTGGCCTACAATACATTTGTGCGGCGCAATCGCATATGGCTGGGACGTCTTGATGCCTTCGCGCATGATCTGTTCATATTGATCGCCGTCGGTGCCAAAACCAATAGTTCCGCGGTGGATGAACGTCAGTTGCGTGTGGTTAGCCCTAGCGAAAGGAGGTCGTGATGGCATTTGGCAGCATGAACAGCGGCAGCAGCCAGACGCCAATGACCGAGATTAATGTCGTACCGCTGGTGGACGTAATGCTGGTGTTGTTGGTAATCTTCATCATTACCGCACCGTTGCTGACTCATTCGGTTAAGGTGGATCTCCCCAAAGCATCTAGCAGCCCAAATATCACTAAACCGGAACATATCGAATTTGGTCTTCGAGACGATGCAAGCCTTTATTGGAATGGCGAGGCTGTAACGATGGATCAATTGGCGCCGCGCTTTAGTGCGACGGTACAACAGGATCCCAATGTCGAGCTCCATATCCGGGCTGACAAACATGTTCATTATGAACATGTGGCCAAGGTAATGTCTATTGCAGCAAAAGCCGGACTGGTAAGAATCGGATTTGTTACCGATCCATCACTACAGTAGCGCCCTCCAGGCATGGTTAGAATCGGAACGTCACTTGCTGGTAATTTGATCATTGTAGGTCTGATACCCGGCAGGCAATTTACGGCCTCGGTAGCCATGGCGATATGCCTGCCGTAATGCGGTTTCGCGGCTGGCGCCGTTTTCTGATAAATCTTTCCATTGTCGCCGCAGCCCTATTTCTGGGCCTCATGTCATGGCTTATCGCCAAACCCACAGCAACGCGTTTGCATGAAACCGTGCCGGGGGAGCGCATGACTTTCGCGGCCACCCCTGATATCGATATCAGTCTGGATGCCGACAGCAGCGTAACAATCACCAACACTGAGCCTCCCCGCGTCGAATTGCTGCGGGGCAACGCTTTTTTCGATGTCAAGGGTCATGACCCCGGCAAGCTCCAGGTAAAGGTGGGCACGACCTATATAAAGGATGTCGGCACGCGTTTTAGTGTCAGCAAACGGGCGGATGGCGGCACCGTCGCCGTAGCGAGCGGACAGGTCGAAATCCAGGTGGAGACGGGGAAGTACCTGGTTGGCGCCCATGAACGGGCAGATTTCAATAACACGAGCGTTACCGGACAAAGGGTCATCGCTGAAACGGACGTAGCCCCGTGGCACCCTCGCCGGTAGCGGATACGCGGCCGTAGCCAGGCGAAAAACCGGCAATGTGCCGGCGCCCCCCCTTTTCCCGGTTATTCGGCCGTCGCTAGGCCTTCAAGCATGTATCGTAGCGCATAACGAGCGAGCCTATTCCCATGAAACCCGTTGCAATTTTCAGGCATTTTCCCATTGAGGGTCCGGGATACTTCGCGACGTTTCTTGATTCACATTCCATTCCGTGGCGGCTCGTGAAAGTTGACGCTAATGAAATACTGCCTTCGAGCGCAGATCAATTCAGTGGGCTGGTGTTCTTCGGTGGTCCCATGAGCGTAAACGACGATCTACCCTGGATTGTGCCAGTGCTTGCATTGATCCGGCAAGCGGTAGCGAACGATATCCCGGTATTAGGTCACTGCCTCGGCGGCCAATTGATGTCGAAGGCGCTAGGGGGTGCGGTAAGCAAAAATCCGACCAAGGAAATCGGCTGGGGTGAAGTCAGCGTCGCGGATAATGCCGCTGCCCGCGAATGGTTCGGGGAAGCGTCCAAATTCGAGTCGTTCCACTGGCATGGCGAAAACTTCACTTTACCGGATGGCGCAACCTGCCTGCTTTCCAGTCCGTATTGCGAAAATCAGGCGTTCGCACTGAATATGCATTTGGGGATGCAATGCCATGTCGAGATGACTGAAGATATGGTAAAAACCTGGTGCCAAGCAGGTGCTGAGGAGATAGCCGGCAGTTCCGGACCGGCGGTGCAATCCGCTGCGGCTATGCAAAGGGATCTGGTTAACCGGGTATCAGCATTAAATCAAATCGCCCATCGCTTATACGAAAAATGGGTTTCCGGCCTAATGTGTAATGGGTAGGCGGTCGAATCATTCACGGAAATTCTGGAATTGCAGCGGAAATTCGGTGACGGATTTCTTTACCAGTTGTATTGCCTCTTGCAAGGTATCGCGCTTTGCACCTGAAATACGCACCGCTTCGCCCTGGATACTGCCCTGTACCTTGAGCTTGCTATCCTTGACAAGCCTGATAATCTTTTTTGCCAGCTCGCTTTCCACCCCCGTTTTAACCGTGACTTGCTGCTTGGCTTTATTGCCGCTGACTTTCTCTACCCCTCCTTTATCCAGACAACGTACGTCAACATTGCGCTTGGCGAGTTTGGCCATCAGAATATCCAATACTTGGCTGAGTTTGAATTCATCGTCAGCGTAAATAGTAAGTGTGTAATCCGACTGCTCTACACGCGCATCGGATCCCTTGAAATCGAAACGTGTGCCTACCTCCTTATTCACCTGATCGATCGCGTTCCTGATTTCCTGTTTATCAACTTCCGAAACAATATCGAATGACGGCATGATCTCCCCTTTCGCCCGGCAATTATTTTCTGCTTTTCAAATTTTGCGCAATACGCATGCGTAGCGCATTCAACTTGATAAACCCAGCCGCATCCGCCTGATTATAAGCGCCCTTGTCTTCCTCGAAGGTGGCAATGTGCGGGTCAAACAACGAGTCTGTTTTGGAGTCTCTTCCCACCACGATCACATTGCCTTTATAGAGTTTCACGCGCACCCATCCGTTTACATGGCTTTGGGATGCATCAAACATGGTTTGCATCATTCTGCGTTCCGGACTCCACCAGTAACCGTTGTAAATCAGGGCGGCATAACGTGGCATCAACTCATCCTTCAAATGTGCCACCTCCCGATCGAGCGTAATGGACTCCATGGCACGGTGAGCGCGCAGCATGATCGTACCGCCGGGAGTCTCGTAACAGCCACGGGATTTCATGCCCACGTAACGATTTTCTACCAGATCCAAACGTCCGATCCCGTGCTTGCCGCCTAGTTGATTGAGTTTAGCGAGTACGCGCGCGGGAGAGAGCTTTTTACCATTCAGGGCGATGATATCGCCTTGCTTGAACTCCAGATCGAGGTATTCCGCCTCGTTGGGGGCCTTCTCCGGTGAAACGCTCCAACGCCACATCGATTCTTCCGGCTCCTGTGCGGGATCCTCCAGGATACGGCCCTCATAGGAGATATGTAGCAGATTGGCATCCATGCTGTAAGGAGAGCCACCCTTTTTCTTCATTTCCACCGGAATGCCATGCTGTTCCGCGTAGCTCAGAAGCTTTTCCCGGGAGGTAAGATCCCATTCACGCCACGGCGCGATTACGCGAATATCAGGCTGGAGCGCATAGTAGCCGAGTTCGAAGCGCACCTGATCATTGCCCTTGCCCGTAGCACCGTGCGAAACCGCGTCCGCTCCGGTTTTATGCGCGATTTCAATTTGCCGCTTGGCGATGAGCGGACGGGCAATGCTGGTGCCAAGCAGGTACTCTCCCTCATAAATGGTATTGGCACGGAACATGGGGAAAACGAAATCGCGTACAAATTCCTCGCGCAAATCGTCGATGAAAATCTCTTTTACCCCGAATTGTTTGGCTTTCGCGCGCGCAGGCTCCACTTCCTCTCCTTGACCAATGTCCGCGGTGAAAGTCACAATTTCGCACTGGTATGTATCTTGCAGCCATTTCAGAATCACCGAGGTATCGAGTCCGCCGGAAAAGGCCAGAACGACCTTGTTAACTTTGGACACGCCGCCGCTCTTCACTTTTTTCATATTCAAACACCCTCTAATCTTCCCAACAACAAATATTCCATCAGCGCCTTCTGCGTATGCAGCCGGTTCTCGGCTTCTTCCCAAACGATCGATTGCGGCCCGTCGATGACCTCCGCCGCCACTTCTTCGCCCCGATGGGCAGGCAGGCAATGCATGAACAAGGTGCCTTTCTTTGCACAGGACATCATTTCGGTATCCACCCGAAAATTGGCGAAGTCTTTTTTACGCTCCTCGGTTTCAGCCTCAAAACCCATACTCGTCCAAACGTCTGTAGTGACAAGATCGGCATCCTTCACAGCGTCATGCGGATCGGCGAATTCCTCGTAATGACCGGTGCCATAAAGCCCAGCCCGTTCCGGCTCGACCTCATAACCGGGCGGGGTCGAAACGTGTACGTTGAAATCGAATACCTCTGCCGCCTGAAGCCAGGTGTTGCAAACGTTATTGGAATCCCCGATCCACGCCACGGTCTTGCCCGAGATACTTCCGCATTGCTCGATGAAAGTAAAAATATCACCCATGATCTGACAGGGGTGGTACTCGTCGGTCAACCCATTGATCACGGGTACCCGCGAATGCGCGGCGAAACGCCTGATGATATCGTGCTCATAGGTACGAATCATGACGATGTCCACCATGCGTGAAATTACGCGCGCCGCATCTTCCACCGGCTCGCCGCGTCCGAGTTGGGTATCCCGGGTGGAAAGATAGATCGCCGCACCGCCCAGCTGGTGCATACCCGCCTCGAATGATAAGCGGGTACGAGTCGAGTGCTTATCGAAAATCATCGCCATGGTACGATCTTCCAGTGGCCAATACCGCCGGTATTGCTTGAACTCGTGTTTGATCCAGCGCGTCCGTTCAAACAGATACTCGAATTCTTCCCGGGAAAAATCGTTGAACTGTAAAAAGTGATTGATCTGCATAATTATTCCTGAATCATGGATGGCGAGTCTCGAAGCACCGAAACATGAACCGGGATGCTTTCACGCTTCACTTTTCATGGCCCTCGATTCTCCGTCATGCCATCAGGAATTCCTTTATCAGCATGGATAGGGTATCCACTACCTGCTCTGCCTCGCTCCGCTGCATGACGAGTGGCGGTAACAAACGCACCACCTTATCCGAAGTAACGTTGATCAGCAGCCCTCGTTTTAACGCCTCCTTCACAAGATCGCCGCAGGGTTTGGAAAGTTCGATACCAATCATCAACCCCTGTCCACGAATTTGCCTGACATCCGGCAAACCGGCCAACCGCGCTTTAAACATGCTGCGCATGAAATCGCCCACTTCCATCGCATTTCTTAGCAAATCGTCTTCTCCGATTACCTCCAGCGTGGTAAGCGCGGCGGTACAGGCCAAGGGATTGCCGCCAAAAGTAGAAGCGTGATTGCCCGGCTTGAATACTTCCGCCGCGGTGCCCTTCGCAAGACAAGCACCAATGGCTACACCCGAGCCTAAACCTTTAGCCAGCGTTATCACATCCGGCATAATGCCGCTGTGCTGAAAGGCGAACCATTTGCCGCTACGGCCGATCCCGCACTGCACCTCGTCGAGCATCAGCAGCCAGCCGTTCTGATCGCATAGATGGCGCAAACCTTGCAGATAATTCGCCTGAGGCACATTGACGCCCCCCTCACCCTGATAAGGTTCAACCAGTATGGCGACAACATTCTTGTTGTGCACGCCCACTTGGGCCACGGCTTCCAGGTCATTGTAGGGAACCCGTGCAAAGCCGGTAAGTAACGGCTCAAAACCGGCCTGCACCTTGCGGTTCCCGCTTGCAGTCAAGGTCGCCATGGTGCGTCCGTGAAAGGATTTTTCCATCACGATAATAGTGGGCAGATCGATACTTCGGCCATGGCCATAAAGCCTCGCCAGCTTGATCGCCGCTTCGTTTGCTTCCGCGCCGGAGTTGCAGAAAAAAGCGTTGTCCATGCCCGACAATGCCGCCAGCCTGCTGGCCAATTGCTCCTGTTTACCGATATGATAAAGATTGGAAGTGTGAATAAGCGTCCCGACCTGTTTGCAAAGCGCCGCAACAAGTTTGGGATGACAATGTCCCAGACCGCATACCGCAACGCCGGCAAGCGCATCGAGATAACGCTTCCCTGCTTCATCCCACAGCCACACGCCTTCTCCTTTGGCAAAGGTGACGGGGAGCTGCGAATAAGTATTCATCAAATTTGACATAAGAATCTCTATAAATCCAAGTTTTATCGTGATACTACGTTACTCAAGTTATCTGACGATTACAGACCGGCAAGTATATGCGCCGCGCCAAAATTCCTCGCACGCTCAGCCGGTGCCTGATTGGCAATTGAACTGATTTGGGTCTCCAGTTCATGGAAGTACCCATAATCCTGGAAGCGCCTATAAACAAACACCTTTTCCTAGAGCCAGAATGCAGCACGGCGGCATGAGCCGCCGTGAATTGTTCATTTTTTACACAACTTGTATCTTTACCTATTTAACCAGCTTTTTCAAGCCTTTTTCCTCGGTGATGGTCAGCAATCTCAAACACGGTAGATATCCATCATAAACGATCCCATGCACTTCAACCCGTTTCTGGGAACGCAACATGCTTACGAGATATTGCACGACCGCTTGCGTGATAGTTTGTCCCGGCACCAGCACGGGTATGCCGGGCGGATAAGGAGTGATTTGATCCGCGCATATCCTGCCATCCAGATTGTTGTTGACTCTTTCCTGCTCATCCAGCAGCGGCATCAGCTCACCGCCACAGTAGAACGCATCACGCGGCAGATATTTCAGGTCGGTAAAACCGGGAATCTCCGGGGTCTGGTAGAGCCGGCGGGGCGCACGGCCTTCGCGCGCAATGCGCATCAGCGCATCATAGAGCCGCGAAACCTTGCTGCGGGTGGTGCCAATGGTGAGCAGTAGCGTCAGGGTATTGAAGGTGGATTTCTCCACCTGAATGTTATAACGCTCGAACAATTCCTGAATTAAATCCTCCACCGTAAAGCCGCAGCGGGAGATGTCGACGGTAACCTTGGTGGAATCGAGCTGAATATTGTCTTGCTTGACTTCGTCAGGCAGCAGATCAGAGAGCTCCAGTACCCGGAATACCCCGGTGGAGTTGATTTGCATACGGACTTCCTTCGCCAGTTCCAACGTCCGTGAAAGCAGCTTGTACCCTTCCAGCATCGCCTGCTTGCGTGCCACGTCGAGGCTTGCAATCATGCTGTATTGCGGACTGGTGGACGTGTGCATGTTGAAGTTCTCGCGAAACAGATGCTCCTTGAAGCCGGGGTCGTTGACATGAATCATGCTGGATTGAGAAAAAGCCGACAATACCTTGTGCGTACTCTGGGT
Source organism: Nitrosospira sp. NpAV (assembly GCF_000832065.1). GTDB lineage: Bacteria > Pseudomonadota > Gammaproteobacteria > Burkholderiales > Nitrosomonadaceae > Nitrosospira. Next base: position 48,438 of record NZ_JXQM01000003.1, read on the forward strand.
GGCATAGTCTGCGCCCGCTTCCATCGCGGTGGGGCGAAAGGCCGGATGAAAGCGGGCAAACCCGTACCAGGCTTCATCAATGATGACTTTGATTCCCCTGGCGTGCGCCGCCTCAATGATAGGCGGCAAATCGTAGCGCAAACCATCATACGTACAACTGGTGAGTATGAGCGCCTGGGCATCCGGGTGTTCTTCAATGGCACTGAACAAGGTCTGCTTGGGCACCGGTCCATAAACACTGAATTTCTTGTTGACCGACGAGTCAAGATAAATCGGATGGGCACCGGACAGCACGACACCGTGATGCACGGACTTGTGGCAATTCCGGTCCAGCAGCAGCTTCTCGCCGGGAGCGAGCAATGTCTGAAATATCACCTTGTTCGCAGTAGAGGTACCGTTGGTGGCAAAAAAGGTGCGCCGCGCCCCGAATGCCTTCGCCGCAATCTTCTGCGCCTCCGCGATCACGCCGGAGGGTTCCATCAGCGAATCAAGCATCGGTACCGACACCGACAAGTCTGCACGAAAAACATGCTCGCCAATGAACTGGTAAAAATCACTGGCCCAAGGGCTGTCACGAAGCGAATCGCCGGAAGAATGCCCGGGCGTGTGCCACGCATCCTTCGCCATGAGCACATAATTTTTAAGCTGGTCATAAAACGGTGTGCGCGCTTTCTCCTGAAGCTGCGCATTGAGAATGCGGTACATCCCCCGGTAATCACGCTCTTCACGATAGAAGTAGCCGTCCACCGTTTCGGAAAAGAGTGCATCCACCACTTCATCCTCTTTTTCCTGTGCGATCAGGATGTAGATATCCAACTCCGGACGAAATCGGGTGATTTTCTGTACCAGCGTCAACGCTGTCATTTGCAGGTTACGCGAACCCTTTTCGCCGTTTTTCAGGGTATAGAGCGTATCGTCCACCACTACCGACTGAATGTCGCCATCCTCCTCGATTGCCTGCAGTGCTTCGCGTGCGGTGGTAACGCCGGCAAAAGTGATCCCTAACGGATTTTCCAGAGACTTGGCGGCCGCATTCAGCCCCTTGATGAGCTCCTTTAATATCAGTTTCTCATCGTTGATGACAAGAATCCGGCTGACTGGTCTCTTCATGAAGCGCTGCCTTCAATATAAAAACCGCTTTATGCGCTAAAACAACATTGATTGCAAGCCTAGAAAGAGATTTCAATCCAGATGATCCATTAAGGGCTCGAGTTGACGGCAAAACAGGGGAGAGACAGTCTTGCCGGCGGGAAAAGTCCATAGCTTGGTCTATCAACGCTGTGCAAGCGACGAAAATGCGTTCACATTTCATCTTGGAGCGTCTGAATGCAGTCAGGACTGAAACGGTCTATATTGAAAAACATGAAACCGATCATTTCTGTTGTGCATCATGGTGTGGCGGCGCTGCTGCTTTTGCTGCCGGCTCTCGTTCTGGCTGCACCGGTGATAGTACTGAAAGTGCAGGGTCCGATCGCACCGGCCAGCGCCGACTTTATCGAACGCGGTTTTCAACGTGCCGACCACGAGAAGGCGTTACTCATCGTGTTGCAACTGGACACGCCAGGCGGCCTCGATGGCTCGATGCGGCAGATCGTGCGCGACATTTTAGCGTCACCGGTCCCGGTGGCGGTTTTTGTGGCGCCCGGTGGAGCGCGGGCGGCCAGTGCCGGCACCTATATTCTTTATGCCAGCCATATCGCCGCGATGGCTCCAGGCACCAATCTGGGTGCAGCCACACCGGTTCAAATCGGTGGCTTGCCGGAATCGCCCGAGCCGCCAGCCAAGCCCAAATCCAAGCCGAGGCCATCACCGGGTTCACCCGCGACACAGCCGGATGAGAGCCATGATCAGAATGCAAAAGATGACAGCGTGCCGGCGCAGGATAAGATGTCGCGCAAATTGATCCATGACGCCGCCGCATACATCCGTGGGCTTGCGCAGATGCGCGAGCGCAATGCGGAATGGGCTGAGCGGGCCGTGCGCGAAGCGGTAAGCCTGTCGGCGACTGAAGCGCTGAATCTCAAAGTCATCGATTATGTTGCTACTGACATACCGGATCTATTGAAACAGGTAAATGGCAGACAAGTCACCCTACTTGGCCGGAATCTGACTCTGGATACGGTTTCGGCCACAGTGGAAGTCGTCGAACCCGATTGGCGTACGCAATTACTGGCAGTGATCACCAATCCCAGCGTGGCATATATCCTGATGCTAATCGGCATATACGGACTTTTCTTTGAATTTTCCAATCCCGGGTTTGTATTACCCGGTGTGGCGGGCGCTATCTGCCTGCTGCTTGCCATGTATGCATTCCAGCTACTGCCGGTGAATTATGCCGGCCTTGCCTTGATCCTGCTCGGCATCGCATTCATAACAGCGGAAATCTATCTATCGGGCTTTGGCGCCTTTGGCATGGGCGGCATTATTGCTTTTGTAGTCGGTTCATTGATGCTGATTGACACCGATATGCCCGGCTACGGCATTTCCTGGCCTGTGATTGCGGGCATTACCTTGGCCAGCGGATTATTCCTGATCTCTGTCATCGGCATGGCGCTGAAGGCGCGGCGCAGCCCCATTGTCAGCGGCCGTGAGGAATTGATCGGCGCCGTGGGAGAGATGCTGGAAGATGCCTCGGGAGAAGGCATGGCCCGCATTCATGGCGAAATATGGAACGTACATTGCGCGCAACCTCTAATCCATGGACAGAAGGTGCGCGTGACAGGAATGGACGGTCTGGTCTTACAGGTAACTTCAGCGGAGAAATAAACCGAAATCCGGGAGTGAGCGGTCAACTCCCAGATTTAGGTTAAATAGAGGAGACATTCCATGTTTACCAATTTCGGCTTTGGCACCCTTGTCATCATTCTCATGCTGCTGTTTACAGCGTTTCGCATCTTGCGGGAATATGAGCGCGGCGTCGTATTCATGCTGGGCCGTTTCCATAAGGTGAAAGGTCCAGGCCTCATCTTGATAATTCCCGGTATCCAGAAAATGGTACGGGTCGACCTGCGCACTGTCGTGATGGATGTCCCCAGTCAGGATGTGATCTCACGCGACAATGTCTCGGTGAAAGTCAATGCGGTGGTATATTTTCGTGTGGTCGATCCGCAAAGAGCCATTATTCAAGTGGAGAATTTCCTTGCTGCCACCAGTCAGTTCGCGCAAACGACCCTGCGCTCCGTACTGGGCAAGCATGAGCTTGATGAAATGCTGGCGGAGCGCGAGAAACTCAACATGGATATCCAGAGGGCGCTGGACATCCAGACCGACGCATGGGGCATCAAAGTCTCCAACGTCGAGATTAAGCATGTGGATATCGATGAATCCATGATACGGGCCATTGCCCGCCAGGCGGAGGCAGAACGCGAGCGGCGTGCCAAGGTGATTCATGCCGAAGGGGAGTTGCAAGCATCGGACAAATTGATGCAAGCCGCGCAAATTCTCTCCCAACAAACGGGCGCGATGCAACTTCGTTATCTACAGACTCTCACAAATATCGCCAATGACAAGTCCAATACCATCATTTTTCCCATACCGATGGACTTGGTATCGGCGCTGACGGAGGCCTTCAACCGTTATCCGGCAGAAACGCCCAATAAGTCCCCTGAACGTACTGCTGTCAGATAACAGAAAATAAATACCTAACGAAAAACAGAAAAAATGAAGAGACTCTACGGATTGCTGGCTCGCCTTTAACGCGACTGGCCGGTCAGGCCATTGCCTTGATGGCGGCTGACAAACGGCTCTTGTGGCGAGCAGCCTTATTCTTGTGAATGATTCCCTTGTCGGCAATCGAATCAATGGTGCCGATGGATGCCTTGAATGCAGCTTGCGCGATGGTTTTGTCAGTGGTCCCAACAGCCTTTCTCACATGTTTGATCGCGGTGCGCAACTGGGAACGCAGACTGGTGTTTTGATCACGTTGCTTAACATTTTGTCTCGCACGTTTTCTCGCTTGTGCACTATTGGCCATGTAGATCCCTCGATTGACGATTTCTAAAAATTTTTGAATGTTACGGACATTTTCGCCACATTGCAAGGAAAACAGTGTTAACGGTAGCCGGCCAAACTATCTGGATCTAGGGACCTCCTCCGGGTGCGGGAACCAAGCGGAGAGCCTTCCGAATCGATGGCGGTCCCGGGACGAATCAGCGATACACGGCCGCAACGGGTATATTCAGGTTAACATACTCCCCCATGAATCTGCTCAAAACCCTTGCCACCGTTAGCGGGATGACACTGATATCCCGAATTCTGGGATTCCTACGCGATGTGCTGATCGCCCGTATTTTTGGTGCCGGCGTCGCAACCGACGCATTCTTCGTTGCCTTTCGCATTCCCAACCTGTTGCGCCGCCTGTTTGCCGAGGGAGCATTTTCACAAGCATTTGTGCCTATCCTTGCAGAATACAAAACCCGCCGCACCCCGGAGGAAACACGTGAACTCATCGATCATGTTACGACACTCCTGTCCGCTGCGCTGTTTCTGGTTACATTGATAGGGATTATCGCCGCGCCCCTCATAATATATGTCAGCGCACCGGGATTTGCGGCCAGTCCGCAGAAATTCGAGCTGACGGTCGAACTGCTGCAAATTACCTTTCCCTACATACTGTTCATCTCACTGGTTGCCCTGGCGGGAGGCATACTCAACACCTATGGCAAATTTTCAGTACCAGCGCTCACGCCGGCACTGTTGAACCTGTCGTTCATCGGCTGCGCCTTGTGGCTTGCGCCATTCATGAATCCACCGGTGCTCGCGCTTGCCTGGGCGGTATTTATCGGCGGCATATTGCAACTCGCCTTCCAGGCACCCTTTCTTATGCGCATCAAGCTGATGCCGCGTCTGCGGCTGAAATCCCGCGACACCGGCGCATGGCGCGTACTTAAGCAAATGGGCCCCGCAGTGTTTGGTGTCTCCATCGGCCAGCTAAGCTTGCTCATCAACACAATATTTGCCTCATTCCTCATTACGGGCAGCGTGTCGTGGCTCTACTATGCCGACCGGTTGATGGAATTCCCCGCCGGCCTGTTGGGTGTTGCACTGGGAACAATATTGCTGCCCTCATTATCCCGCCACTACGCCGACAACAGCACTGAAGAATATTCGCGCCTGCTGGACTGGGGCCTGCGCCTGACCATGCTGTTAACGCTGCCCGCGGCGCTGGCGCTGGCACTGCTTGCCACGCCGCTCATCGCAACATTGTTTTACCACGGCGAGTTTTCCGCCCACGATGTATGGATGACGCGCAACGCGTTGGTCGCTTACAGCGTGGGACTGCTTGGACTGATACTGGTGAAGGTACTGGCGCCCGGATTCTATGCGCGGCAAAATATCAAAACACCCGTGAAGATTGCCGTCCTTACCCTGATCGCGACCCAGTTGATGAATCTCGCATTTATCATACCGCTGCGCCACGCCGGACTCGCGCTAGCCATTGGCCTGGGTGCCTGTCTTAATGCCGGGCTGCTCTACTACAAGTTGCGCAGCCATCAAATCTATCAACCGCAACCGGGATGGGCGATTTTTATCATCAAGATATTGGTGGCGCTAGCGGTAATGGGTAGCACATTATGGTTTGCCTCAGGCAGCGACGAGTCGTGGTTGTTGACCCGAACCCTGGAACGCGCCGCCCGGCTGACATGGATAGTCATAGCGGGCGCAATAAGTTACTTCGTTACGTTGTGGCTGCTCGGTTTCCGCCTCAGGAATTTCAAACGACGCGACACGATATAGCCAAGGGCCGGAGTTGAAGCAAAAAGCTGGAACAAAATCCGCCTGCGAATGCCTGCCGATACTTGCAATCGCTAACATCACGGCGGGATTTCCGCTCTCGCCAATCCCGCATCCCCAGCCGTAAAAGCGGCATGCGCAAATTACCCTTCCCCTCGCTGCGCTTAGCCTCTAATTTCCTTCACGGAACCCGCATCCGAAATCTTTAAAACCGAAGCCGTACCGCACGTTATAAAAAAGTTCATTTTAAACTCGAATTAGCCCTATAATGGCGACGGTTACTTCGTGCTGGCTGCACATAATTTATATATTTTAAACATGGCTCACCTCGTCAGATCTTCCTCCCTATCGTTATTACTCCTGGGATTTCTTCTTAGTGGCTGTGCTACAACCAATAAGAGCACGGTGACTAGCGAAAGCGCTTCGGCTAGTAGCAGCGCTGCCGCCACGAGCGCTTCGGTTGACTCAGGCACCTCTGCCACGGGCGCGTCGCCTGCAACGAGCACTGATACGAGTGCTTCTGCTGATCCAAGCACCAGCGCTTCGACCGATAAGAGTGCCGCAGTCAATAACGAAAAGAGCTCGCCGGAGTCGGCGGGTGGCCCTGTATTCAAGAATGGCGCGCCGGTCGCCTATCCGAAATACACTGACAAAAAAGACCCGTGGGAGCCCGTGAATCGTAAGATATTCGGGTTTAACGAGTCGGTTGACAATTACGTGTTCAAGCCGGTGGCAAAGGGCTACAAGTGGTTGGTGCCTGATCCTGTTGAAACGGCGGTGGGAAATGTTTTCTCCAACTTGAATGATGTCCCGGTCACAGTTAATAACCTGCTGCAACTCAAATTCAGTAATGCACTGACGAGCACCACGCGCTTTCTCGTCAACAGCACTTTGGGCCTTGCCGGTATAGTTGACGTGGCGAGCGACATCGGCTTGGAGAAACACGACGAAGACTTCGGCCAAACCATGGGTTATCATGGTGTCGCGACCGGACCTTACCTGGTGCTGCCTTTTCTTGGACCCAGCTCCACTCGTGACGCCGGGGGCCGCGTGCTTGACCTGGCTACAGATCCCGTCTTCATAGGCAGCTTCTTTGTAGCGCCTTTTGTAGGCCCCATCGTTGGCGGAACCCGGGCAACCGATACACGTGCCGGATTGCTTAAATCCGAGAAGACGCTGGATGAAGCCGCCCTGGATAAATATGAATTCGTACGCGACGCCTATCTCCAGCGTCGGCGCAACCTGGTGCATGATGGCAATCCGCCCAAGAGCAAAGATACGGAAGAAGATTGAACAATTTCTGAAAATTCAGGAATCGCAGCAATCCCGTTCCGGCTAGAGAAGTTCGTGCTTTACGAGACAATGCGGTACGACAGGGGGACGGTGACAAACCGGGTGCCACTGCTTCCCATCGCGGCACCTTGATATTCCCAGACGGCCGTCGCTTGGCCTCGGGGAAATACCGGATACCTCCCCGATCCCCGAATCAACTTCTTTTCTGTATCAAATTCCAGCTAAATTCAAGGCATTGCACGTAACGCCGCAATACGTGTCTCGAGTGGCGGGTGCGACATAAATAGACCCCTAAGACCGTTATTCCCTCCGGAAATACCGAAGGCCGCCAATCTATCCGGCAACTGCGTGGGTTCATGCTGTTGTTTAAGTCGCTCCAACGCGGCAATCATTTTGTTCCGCCCTGCCAGCTGCGCACCCCCCGCATCGGCGCGAAACTCACGCTGGCGGCTGAACCACATGACTATCATGCTGGCAAGTATCCCCAATACCATCTGGGCCACCAGGGTCGTGATAAGAAAAGCCGGACCGTGATCCCGCTCGGTCTTGAATACCACCCGATCCACAAAATGACCGATTACCCTCGACAGGAAAATCACGAAAGTATTGACTACACCTTGAATCAGCGCGAGTGTGACCATATCGCCGTTTGCGACATGACTTATTTCATGCGCAAGCACTCCCTCGATTTCATCTTTTTGCATGTTATGCAGCAAGCCGGTGCTCACGGCCACCAATGCATCATTGCGATTCATGCCCGTGGCAAAGGCATTCACGTCGGGCGCATCATAAATCGCCACTTCCGGCATGCCAATTCCTACACGATCGGCTTGACGCTTGACAGTCTCCACCAACCAGCGCTCGGTCGGATCGGAAGGCTGCTCGATCACCACCGCGCCAGTCATACGCTTTGCGGTCCACTTGGACATGGCAAGCGAAATCAAGGACCCGCCAAATCCTATCACGCTCGCCATAATAAGCAGGGAATTGAAATCTATGCCGCTACCCTCGGCATCCAGCATACGGTCCACACCTAATAGGCGCAGGGTAATGCTCAGCACTAATAGAATCGCCAGATTGGTGATTACAAATAAGAAAATTCGTTTCATAGAGGTGGGTTCGTTGAGACGTGTAAAAGACAGATTGTAAATGGGGCTGCAAGTTCAGTTTTCAAGTACGAAAATGCTCACTAACGTCCATTATGTCCGGCGAAAAAAATATAAACCGCCAAACCACCAAAGATTAAGAAAAAAATAGCTGACCAATCTGGAAGATTGAGTGATGCGAATTTCCATATTGCATCGGCGCAATCTCCATTTGCTTCGAACATCGTGGGCCACCATCGCGCAATGGGCAGGGCATTCAAGAATTTTTCTTCTGGACTGATGCCACATTCGAATGCCTCGGGGTAGCGCACCAGCCACGCTTGACGCAATGCGACCACCGCCCCGGTAAATGCAAGAAGGGCGATGGCACCACTGTATATCCGGCGTAGTATTACCCGAGGATTATGGAGAAACGCCAATAGCGCAATTAAACCGACTAGCCAATAAGCCACGCGTTGTACGACGCACAGCGGGCACGGCAAAAGATTTTTTATCAGCTGGAGATAAAGGGCATAGCTGACCAGGCTGGCACAGCTCAGAAATATCAATAAAAGGATCGCTCTTATTCCCGGCTTCATCGACTATTATAACGACAGTTAAGATCTGGCCAGCACTCGAGTAGGTTCGGAGAGCCCACTAATAGATTTTCCGGGTTTATTCTTACAGGAGTTCGGATCAGATAATAAAACGGGTGGAGCATACCGTTTTCAGGATGCCAGTGAAACAACCATCGACGGACGAAATAGGTTGCGAAGAGCACTACTTCGACGGGTCTTCGTCAGCAGTGGGGAGTCGATAGAATTGGGTGCCAAGCTCGATCAGCGGGCGGCCCTGGCTTCGCCGGTGCCGATTGGTATCGCGTAGGGAATAGACGCAACCGCAATATTCCTGCTGGTAGAACTCTTCGCGCTTGCTGATTTCGATCATGCGTGCCGAGCCCCCACCCTTTCTCCAATTGTAATCCCAATAAGTCAGACCCTCATAACGTCCCGCGGCGCGGCGGCCGCAATCGTTGATCTGTTCCATGTTCTTCCAGCGCGAGATACCGAGCGAGCTCGTCATTACAGGAAAGTCATTCTCGAACGCATACAACGCCGTGCGCTCGAAACGCATATCGAAGCACATGGTGCATCGAATGCCGCGTTCGGGTTCCCATTCCATGCCTTTAGCGCGAGCGAACCAGTTTTCCTTGTCGTAGTCGGCATCGATGAACTCAATCCCATGTTTTTCCGCAAATCGGACATTCTCGTCCTTCCGCAGAAGGTATTCCCGCTCGGGATGTATATTGGGGTTATAGAAGAAGATCGTGTAATTGATACCGGAGGCCAGCATGGCTTCCATGACCTCTCCCGAACAAGGCGCACAGCATGAATGCAACAGCACCTTTTTATGGCCGCCCGGAGGAACGAGATTGGGTCGTGTCGTTTCATTCATGGCAACAGGCTATCAGACTTACGCGTAATTTTCCACCGGCAGCGAAAAAGTGACTGGGTGAGGAAAGATTCTGACGATTCTGAAGACCAATAATTGCTCTATTGACCGAAAAAGCGGCAAAATATGGACCGGCCCCGATGCTTTTACACCCGGCTTTTGCAGCCAATTTCATTTAAGGCCGACAGGCTGCTAGTCTGCCTGGTGTGTAATGTCCGTTTCCCGAACCTTTCGCATTCCACCCGCCACCATTTTATATTCCAGCAAACGGCATTCCAGCGCACCGTTGAATAGCGGCGTGCGACGTGAAGCTGTCAAGCGTATGAATTTTGGCAGAAGCGGATCGGCGGTAAAAATATAAGCTTTCCAGCCACTGAATTTTTTCTTCAAGACATCGCCCAGTTTGGGATAAAACTCCACAAGTCTTTCCGGTTCGCCCAGGCGAACTCCGTAGGGAGGATTGGTGACAAGAAAGCCGAGAGGCGCGGGTGCGGAGATTTCCAGCAAATTCGCCTGCTTGAGGGTAACAATCTCGGAAAATCCCGCGGCAGACAAATTTGCATGTGCATCCGCCAAAACGTCGCCATACAGGTCGCTGCCGAATATGGGCTGGCGGACTACCGGTTTTTGCCGTGCTATGGCTGCTTCCCTAAGCTGAGCCCACAGCCCTTTATCAAATTCCTTCAGCTTCTCGAATGCAAAACTGCGCTTCGATCCGGGCGCGATATTTAATGAAATTTGTGCCGCTTCCAGCAGGAATGTACCGCTGCCACACATCGGATCGAGCAGCGGAATACCCGGTTGCCAGCCCGCCAGATTTAAAATTCCGGCCGCCAGATTTTCCCGCAGGGGAGCGTCTCCGGCGGTTTTTCTTAGACCGCGCTTGAACAATGCATCACCGGAGGTATCCAGGTACAAAGAAAATTCCCTGGCATCGAGAAACCCATGAATACGTATATCCGGCTGCACCGTATCCACGCTGGGACGACTGCCGGTAATTTCGCGAAATTTATCGCAGACTGCATCCTTGATTTTGAGAGTGACAAAGTCGAGACTGCGCAGCGGACATTTGATCGCGGCCACATTAACCCGGATAGTGAGCGCGGGAACAAACCATTCATTCCATGGCAAAGCGCGAGCGATATTATATATATCGGCCTCATTCGCATAGGGCCGGGTTGCAATCCGCCAAAGAATACGGCTGGCAACACGGCTTTCCAGATTCGCCCGATAACAGACGCGCCGATCGCCCTGAAACTGCACCCCGCCATCACGTCCCCGCACAGAAGATGCGCCGAGCTGTTCCAGTTCGGTGACGAGTACGGACTCCAACCCGCGCGGGCAAGGTGCGAAAAAATAATGAAGTGTCACCGATGCAATGAAATCAAAAATTCAACAACGACCATTACAAAGCTACACAGATCATTTTGCAGACCATACGCCGTAAGCAAGCGTCGCCCATGCACTCAGAAACGCTACGCCGCCAAGGGGCGTTATCGCGCCGAGTCCCCGTATCCCCGTCAGACTCAGCACATACAGACTGACCGAGAACAAGACGATGCCCGCGATCATCGACCAGCCTGAGAACGCAACCAGTCTGGATTTGGGAAAGTGCAGCAGTATCAAGCCCACCGCGAGAAGCCCCAGCGCGTGGTAGAAATGATACTGCACCCCCGTTTGATATACCGCGAGCATGTCGGTGGAAAGTCTTTGTTTCAGACCATGTGCGCCGAAAGCACCGAGACCTACGCATAAAAATGCATTAATGGCCCCGAGCATAAGGAAGGTTCTTGGCATTGGAGATAATTTCCCTGGTGAAAAAGACTTTACAAAATCAGTGGCCGGAAAGCCGCATTGGTTTATGCTGAAAAATACTACCTGGCATACTAAGGGCTAACGCGGTCAGGCACATCCCAAGTCTGCATTACCGCTTCCTAAATGTCCACAATGATCGCGAATTTTTACGATTGTGTTGGCATTGATCGGGAGGCCTCGGATACGACGTGGCTACTCGCCTTTCTCCGACACGCTCGCCTTGCCCCACCCTTTGGCAAATGTCACTCGAATGGTATCGCCGATGCCGACCTGCTTACTGCTTCTCAGTACTGTGCCGTCAGCGGCATAAACGATGCTATAGCCACGCTCCAATACTGACGCCGGGTTTAGGTGCGCTAGATTTGCCTGTTGACGCTGCAAACCCATTATGAGCATTTCAATGCGGCTGACACTCACCCGATTCAGCCGCAGACCCAGTTCATATTGCCGCTTCATCAGATGGGGAATGTCAGGCCGGCTGCCGGTGATGCGCCGATCAAGGTCGCGTAAGCACCAATATCTTGTCTCTGAATTCCGTTGCCAGGAGCCAGCGAGCCGTTCATGCAAACGCTGAAGATGCGCAATCTGATCCTTGATCCGCTCACCAGGATGCACCAGCCGGGCTGCGAGCATATCGGTTTTTTGCATGCGGTTTTCCAAATCGCGCCGCATTTCGCGCTGCACGCGGCCGTACAAAATTTTAGTGCGATGCAGCAATTCTTCACGATCCGGACAGGCGAGCTGCGATGCGCCGGTTGGCGTAGGTGCGCGAATGTCAGCGACAAAATCAGCAATGGTAAAATCGGTCTCATGGCCCACACCACTGATAATGGGCAGCGGACAGGCGGCTATTGCCCGGGCTACAATTTCTTCATTAAATGCCCATAGATCCTCAATACTGCCGCCGCCTCGGCAAACAATCAGGATGTCGCACTCAGCACGGCTTGCAGCCTGCCGAATAGCTGCCGCAATTTTTACAGCTGCGTCGATGCCCTGCACTGGCGTGGGATAAATGATCACAGGCAGGGAAGGCATGCGTCGCCGCAATGTGGACAGAACATCATGCAGTGCGGCGGCGGCCGGAGACGTGACAATACCGATCCGTTGTGGAAATAGGGGCAATGGTTTCTTCCGCTCGAGGTCAAACAGCCCCTCTTTTCCCAAACGGGCCCTGAGTTGCTCAAAGGCTTCAAATAATGTGCCGAGCCCCACCCGCCGGATGGTCTCGACACTCAACTGAAAATCTCCCCGCGCCTGGTATAGCGTCACCAGCGCACGCACCTCCACCTGCATGCCATCCCTGGGTTCCCAGCCCAGATACTGATTTTTGTCCCGGAACATGACGCAGCGTACTTGGGCGCTCGAGTCTTTGAGAGAAAAATACCAGTGGCCCGAACCATAGCACTTGATATTCGAAATTTCACCGCTCACCCACAGCAACGGAAACGCCTGTTCAAGCAAGTCCTTGGCGCCACGATTCAATTCGCTCACGCTCAAGACGGTGCGAGCAATCTCGGTTTCCATAAACAAATTCATCTTGACATTCTACAGTAATCCACATTCGTCACAAAAAATGCATAATTCTCCCGGTCAAACCCGCATGAATCCTATCTATATTGATAACTAAATGTTTTTACAACGATTATATGGAAGTTCAAAAATTAACCTAATCAGAAAATATTGTTATGGGAGGCCGACTTAATGCCCTTATCTGCAAACCACCCACAAACTTATCCACAGCAATTGTGGACAAGAAAATAATGTCCTTCCCTCCTTATCCTTGCTGAAATTACATGGGCAAGATACATTATCCTAAATCCGGCAAATTGAACGAAGTGAAGAATATGCTTTTGCCGCGCAATCCGCCTTGCAGCGAACTTGCCATTAAGGTGAAGATCGAGCGGGAAGAAAAATCACCATCGGTATGACGCTGAGCGGAAAAAGAGAAATGAGCGTTCAATGGCTGGATTATCTGGGTTTAAGATTATGGCTCTGATTTTACGCACCGGATTATTAAGGAGACTGTCGCGTGTTCGCTTTGATTCAAGCTGCCGGCTGGCCAATCTGGCCGATTATCCTCGCTTCCGTCGTTGCCGCCGGTATTATTGGTGAGCGCATTTGGACCTTGCGCCTAAGCGTAGTAACCCCGAGAGATCTCCTGCCAGAGGTGGTACACGAATACCGTAAAAGTGGTATCAGTGAAAGTATGCTTACCCGTCTTCAAAATCACTCTCCCCTCGGACAAATTTTTGCCGCGGGGTTGAGAAATGATAAGAGTACACGGGAAGTCATGAAAGAATCCATCGAAGAAGCGGGGCGTTTGGTAGCTCATGACCTTGACCGTTATCTCACCACGCTGGGAACCATCGCTTCCCTTAGTCCGCTGATGGGGCTGTTTGGAACCTTGGTTGGCATGATCGAAATTTTCGGCGCGAGTACGCTTTCCACCGATAGCGGCAATCCCGCACAACTCGCTCATGGTATTTCCGTAGCGCTTTATAATGCGGCATTCGGCATCCTGGTGGCTATTCCCAGCATGATTTTTTATCGTCATTTCCGTGCGAAAGTGGACTCACTGGTCGTGGAAATGGAATTGCAAGCGCTAAAACTGGTGGAAATCATTCACGGCGAGCGGCAGGATTGATTTTATGGCGCGAGCCCTTCATCGCTCACTGTTCATTTTTACCAAACGGTTAAACCCAGATTACCCATGAATTTTCAGCGTGGCAGACAAAAAGAAGAGCCGGAAATTAATCTGGTGCCAATGATCGATGTATTACTGGTAATTCTTATTTTCCTGATGATTACCACGACTTACTCGAAATTTTCAGAACTTGAGATCAGTTTGCCGCAGGCAGCGTCCGACAAAACCTCAGAACACCCTAATGTCATTGAGGTGTCGGTGAATGCCAGCGGGGGCTATATGGTAGGCCGGAAATCCATCGAGTACTCCGGTGCTGAAGGACTTAGTGCTGAGTTGCGCGCCACCGCGGGCAGCCGGCCTGACCCTGTCATTGTCATCAATGCAGATGCAAATGCCACTCATCAGTCAGTAATAGCGATTATGGAGGCGGCACGCATGGCGGGATACAATCGCATTACTTTCACGACTGAAAATCCCAGATAGAACGCGCGTCCATGAGAATGGGCGTTAAAATACACGACTTTCATCGATAGGGAATTGAGGTTGGTAACGCCTGAATCCTGGCTGAATGAAGAATTGATACGGATTGGCTAAGGCAATCTTATAAAATTGGGATAACAATTATGGACGCAAAATTGCTTGATATTCTGGTATGCCCTTTATGCAAGGGACCGCTGCTTTACCGGAAAGCTGAGAATGAACTGATTTGTAAGGCGGATCGGCTGGTTTTTTCCATTAAGGATGGTATTCCGGTGATGTTGGAAGATGAGGCGCGAAAACTATCCCCCGAGGAAGAAGTTTAGAAGGTACCTGGATAATTAAAAGGAATCTGAACGATTCTTTCCGAGAAATTTGAGGGATTGTGAATGCGATGAAAAGTCCAAATAGCGCCGCTGTCCTCGGTGCTCTCGTGGCCGATTCCGCCACGCTCGGCCTGCACTGGCTTTACGATCCAGCGCGTATTGCGGAAATTGAAGCGGCCGGGGGATTGGTGTTCCTGCACCCCGACGCCGGCAATTATGCGGGGTCGAAAGGATACTTCGCCCATGGCGGCAAATCTCCCGGAGACTCGAGCAGCTACGGCGAGGCTTGCTTGTTAATGCTGAAACATCTGGCAAAGCATGGAGAATTCAATCGTCCCGAATATCAGGCCGAGTACCGCGCACACTTTGGGCCCGGCGGCGCATTCGTAGGCTATATTGACTCCCCCACCCGTCAGACGCTGCGCACATTGTTGTGGTTGGAACCTGCGGAATTTCCGGCGGCATCCGGTGCCGATGATGATCAACACCCCTCCCTCGCAGCGCTTCCGCCACTGGTTGCCACTCACACCGGGACGCTGGAGGAGTTGCTGGGGCGGATCGAGGAAGCCGTGCGGGTAACCAATAATAACGCGCTAGCGGTTGCTGCGGCGCACTGTTCAGCGGCGGCTTTGTTTGAAGTATTGCAGGGTACTCCGATTGATCAGGCATTGGCAAAAGCTCTACCTTTTGCGGGGAGTGCTCTCCGGCCCCTGCTTGAAGAGGCGCTCGCGTTGCCGACGCTGGATTGCATCGCGGCGGCACAGCACTTTGGCATGTCCTGCCATGTCGCGGAAGGTCTGCCGATAGTTTTCCATATTGCGCAACACGCATCCGACTATGGCCATGCAATCGAATCCAACATTCGTGCCGGCGGCGATAGTTGTGGACGCTCAATCGTGCTTGGCTCCCTGGTTGCGGCTCATTCAGCAATAAAAAATGATTACGGATTCCCTATCCCGCTATCGTGGCTGGCGCGATATGGAAAGCTTACCGCGGCTGCCGACGCGCTGGCGGCACTCTGAAGCTCACGTATTTCCTTTTGAATCCACTTTGCCGCCAGCTGTTAACGAGTCATCAAAGAGGACACGCATGAATTGCGACAATGAACTGGATGTGCGCGGCCTGAATTGCCCGCTGCCCATTCTGCGAACTAAAAAATCCCTGGCGGAAATGACGACGGGACAGGTGCTAAGAATTCTGGCAACCGATCCCGGCGCGGTGATTGATTTCCAGGTTTTCGCCGATCAGACAGGCAATGAGCTGCTGTCCTCTTCCGAAACAGCCGGAGAATTCATGTTTTACCTGAGAAAAAAATAAGCACATTCGCGATGGATATATTCGAGCGCTACCAACGTATTTTTAACCCGGATAATCCATTAGAACGCGAGATGACGGCGAAGAAGAAGCCCTTGGTTTATGGACCCGGGTACGGCGAAAGTGCGGCAAACCCACTGACCGCAATTGCGTCGCCTCGCAAAGCCGCCTGATAAATTATCTGAGATCAATCTGTTCACTCCACTACCAGCCGCCTCATTATGCCTGTTAACCTCATACCTTCGCTTCCCGAACAATTGCTTCCGATAAAGGGCGTTTCCCTCGGCATTGCGGAAGCTGCAATCAAAAAACCCGGCCGCAAGGATTTACTCGTGATCACACTGGATAGCGGGGCAAATGTTGCCGGCGTATTTACGCAAAATGCTTTCTGCGCTGCGCCGGTAGCTGTCGCTAAAGAGCATCTTTCGAATGCGGATTCCAGATCTTCGATCCGTGCATTAGTCATCAATACCGGTAATGCCAATGCGGGAACAGGTAGGGAAGGCATTGCACATGCCCGCGCCACTTGTGCCGAGCTTGCCCGATTGCTGGATTGTGGCAGCCATCAGGTATTGCCGTTTTCCACCGGAGTGATCATGGAACCCCTGCCGCTGGAGAAAATTGTCCTGGGTTTACCCGCAGCGGTAGCCGATCTCAAGCCGGACAACTGGTTCGCCGCCTCGCAGGCAATCATGACAACCGATTTGGTGCACAAGGCGGTGTCGAAACAGGTTTGCCTTGACGGCACAACCGTGACCGTTACCGGCATTGCAAAAGGCTCCGGGATGATCCATCCCAACATGGCGACGATGCTGGGCTACATAGCCACCGATGCCGCCGTGACTCAACCGCTGCTGGAGGAAATCGTGCGGCATGCCGCGGACAAGTCATTTAACCGCATCACCGTGGATGGCGATACTTCCACTAATGACGCTCTCATTCTGGTTGGCACGGGTCATGCGGGCAATCCGGTAATCACGGATAAGGCAAGTACCGGATTCATCGCACTGCAAGATGCAGTCACAGAAGTTGCGGTACAGCTTGCGCAGGCGATCGTGCGCGATGGGGAGGGCGCCACCAAGTTTATCACCGTGCGGATTGAAGGCGGCAAGACGTTGGACGAATGCAATAAAGCCGCATACGCCATTGCCCGCTCACCGCTGGTTAAAACTGCTTTCTTCGCATCTGATCCCAATCTGGGCCGAATACTGGCAGCCATTGGCTATGCGGGCATAGATGGGCTTGACGTGAACAGGTTGCAACTCTATCTGGATGACGTACTGGTTGCGGAGAATGGCGGCAGAGCATCCGGCTATCGGGAGCAGGATGGGCAGCGGGTGATGAAACAATCTGAGATCACCATACGAGTCGTGCTTGACAGGGGGCCGGCGTCCACCACGGTATGGACCTGCGATCTATCCTACGAGTATGTAAAAATCAACGCGGATTATCGAAGTTAGCAATCCCACACTATACTAAGCAACAATCGGGGAGGTATTGGTGAATCAATTCCCGCCGACCCTGCACCCCTACGTGTAAAAGACTACCGTTGCGCGCCACAAAACGCGCAACGGTCTTGCCTTTCAACGTGTACCCGGGCTCTCGGGTGTTCGCTCATGCCGGCGGATAAAGCAACCGACAATGGATTTTTCCTAATCGCCCATGGTTTTCATATGTTGCAGGTTTTTGCCACCCCAGCCTGCTTCATATTCACCGGCCATGGGAGCTTGGCCGGGAGATCCGTATCCCTGGCTGGATCCCTGACCGGATCCTTGCGAGTGATGGCCGCGCCTATGTTTCATTCTCATTTTATCCGCTTCTTCCTTGTCAATATACCCATCCCCATTGGCATCCATTCTTTCGAACATTATCTGACTGTGGCGAGCGTGCTCTTCCTTGCTGACTCGGCCATCTTTATCCGTATCCGCCATGGACATTCCACATCGGCCTTCACCGGGCTTCTTGTCACCATATGCATCCTTTTTTGCACCCTCATGATACTCGGCCACCATATAGCCTTTACCTAGGGATTGCACAACGAAAGGATTCTCGGCCGCCGAGGCAATAGGCGCAGCGCCAAGCGTGGCGACAATGGCGGATCCCACGGCGAGAGAAATGATTGATTTTTTACTGGGCATATTATTCATGATATTTTCTCCTGGATGTTTACTGGGTGTTTGATAATAAGCTTGCGAAAAAACACGCTCTTGCCGACGCGCTTGCTATGGCAGCTCATAAAAGATCTATTTGCAAAGATCCGCGCATGAGCAATCTGTTACGTTTCAGAAAAACCGGTACCATTGCGGATATTGACGTAACGCTTTAAATTGTCGCGTTTCCCGCGGAACCGTTCCGTACGATAGCGCACATAACGTAGATGCTCAAGCCCGATCTCAAGATCATGTCCCGGTGCTGTTATCAGGTAATCAAGCATCAAGAATACCGTTGTGCCGGGTGATTTTAGAAAATCGGTAATAGATTATTATCTTCAGCTAGTTATATAAAAATATCCGCTATTGGTAATCATGGATAATTGGAACACGCTATACAATCGTGCCGGAACGTTGCTCTCCCGCCTGGAACGGCTATTGTCCGCTGAACAGCCTGACCCAGACTGGGATACTGCGGCTATTGCATTCCGCTGGCGGAAACGTGGCGGAAACGGATTCATACTACAGCCTGTTCTCCACCCCCATCGCGTTACCTGCGATTCATTACGGGGCGTCGAACGGCAGAAAGAACTCCTGGACCAAAACACTTATCAGTTCGTGCGGGGATATCCCGCCAATAACGTGCTGCTTACAGGCGCACGCGGTACAGGCAAATCATCGCTGGTAAAAGCAATGCTTAACAAGTATGCCGCCGCGGGATTACGTTTAATTGAAGTGGAAAAGCATGACCTCACCGGCTTGCACGATATCGTCGAAAAAATATACCAGCGACCGGAGCGCTTCATCCTGTATTGCGATGATCTTTCATTCGAGTCCGATGAGCCCGGCTATAAGGCGTTGAAGGTGATACTGGACGGCTCCATCGCAACCGCTTCAGAAAATGTCCTGGTCTATGCCACTTCCAATCGCCGCCATCTGATGCCGGAATCCATGCGGGACAATCTGGACACCCGGCATATTGGAGGGGAGATTCACCCGAGTGAGTCGGTCGAGGAAAAAATTTCGCTGTCGGAACGCTTTGGTCTATGGTTGTCATTCTATCCTTTTGATCAGGATCAATACCTGGATATTGCCGGCCGGTGGCTTGGTTATTTCGGTATTAACGAAATGACTCCCCCTGTCCGCGAAGCGGCGCTGCAATGGGCATTGGGACGCGGCTCCCGGAGCGGCCGCGTCGCCTGGCAGTTTGCGCGTGACTGGGCAGGGAAACAGAAAACAGAATTCGAGAAGCGGTAAGGAAATTTCTTGCGACATGCTTCAGCCCCCTGATATCGTCGAAGTCGCGGCTGCGGTCATCACCCGGCCCGATGGCAGCTTTCTCCTTGCCCGCAGGCCCCAAGGCAAGCCCTATGCGGGATACTGGGAATTTCCGGGTGGCAAGGTGAAGCCTGATGAATCGTTGCTGCATGCCCTCAGGCGCGAACTGCTGGAAGAATTGGGCATACAACTCCAATATGCCTATCCGTGGATCACTCGCACATTTACCTATCCTCACGCGACTGTGCGCTTGTACTTTTATCGCGTAATGGAATGGCACGGCGAGCCCCACCCCCGCGAAGAGCAGGAGTTATCGTGGCAATTCGCAAACGAGGTCGCAGTTGAACCCATGCTCCCGGCCAATGCGCCAATATTGCGAGCACTCGATCTGCCGCCGGTTTATGCGATCACCAACGCGATGGAACTGGGAACTAAACATTCATTAACGCGGATAAAACATGTGTTGCAAGAGGGCTTGCGACTGGTGCAAGTACGTGAGAAGGCAATGACGAAAGAAGCTTTGCATGTTTTTGCCTGTGAGGTGGTTACACTGGCTCATCGTTACGGCGCCAAGGTATTAATAAACGGTGATGTTCACTTGTGCCGCGAAGCCGGCGCGGATGGAATCCACTTCCCGTCCGCACAGTTGATGAATCTTACGGCGCTTCCCGACATCGGCCTGTGTGGGGCGTCCTGTCACAACGCGGAGGAGCTTTTCCAAGCCGAGCAGCTCGGTGTGGATTTTGCGGTGCTTGCACCAGTGCTGCCGACGTTAAGCCATCCAGAGTCGCAAACCTTGGGATGGCGGAAATTTGCGGCACTTGTCCGGGGATGTTCGCTTCCGGTATACGCGTTGGGCGGCTTGCGCCAAGAGGATTTAACCACCGCCTGGGAACATGGCGCCCATGGCATCGCCATGATGCGGGGTACTACCTGATACGTATTGCCGATTTCTGACCGCTCTATTTCTCATCCTTTTCATCCTTTAATTCTTCATCTTGTTCGCTATCCTTTTCCGGAATGCGATAGGATTCTGCAGCCCACTGTCCCAGGTCGATCATCTTGCATCGCTCGGAGCAAAACGGACGGTAACGATGAGTGCTATTCCAGATCACGGTCTTGCCGCACTGGGGACAATTGACGACGGGTTGCTTCATTCAAGAATAAGAAATACGCCAGAGAAACGCCCGGGAAACTATTCCGGGCAAATAAAACCAAGCACCGCCACCCGGTGTTGCGGGCTCATCAAACGATCTAATTATAATAACCACCCACGCATAAGTGTATTTTGCCGGAACAAGGAAATGCGCATTGTGCCGAAGCGCCGGATTCTCATGATTTCCGCCATGCAATCAATATGTTTTCTTATCATTATTTATTTTCCAATACATACTATGCTAAAATGGTTAAGTTTTTTATAGGTTTTTTTTAAGGCTTACGAACCGGAAAACGGGACTGCAAAATATGGCAGATATTGAAAAAAAACAGGAAATGAGTAGCCGGCGGCGTTTCCTCATCGCCGTAACCTCGGTGGGGGGAGCGATCGCAACCGCCGCCGTCGCAACACCCTTCGTGATGGCCATGATGCCCAGTGAACGCGCCAAGGCGGCCGGGGCGCCGGTTGAGGTTGATCTCAGCAAACTTGAGCCGGGCATGCTATTGATGGTGGAATGGCGCGGCAAGGTTGTGTGGGTATTGGACCGCACCCCCGAGATGCTGGCCACCCTGAAGACGCTTGACGGTCAGGTCGCCGACCCCAAATCGGAAAAACCCCAGCAGCCTGCTTACGCACAGAACGAAACGCGCTCCATCAAGCCGGCAATTCTGGTTGTGGAAGGTGTCTGTACCCACCTGGGATGTTCCCCCGTTTTTCGCAAGGACATTGCTCCCGCAGATCTTGGAGCCGACTGGCTGGGTGGTTTCTTCTGCCCCTGCCATGGTTCCAAATTCGATCTGGCGGGCCGAGTTTACAAAAGTGTTCCCGCGCCGACCAATCTGGTTGTTCCTCCCCATACGTATTTGAGCGACAACCTCTTATTGATCGGGTCTGATCGTAAGGAGTCCGCATAAAATGAACAAGCGACTGGATTCAATGAGGGAATGGCTGGATGCACGTTTTCCTTTGACTGAGACCTGGAAATACCATCTCGCCGAATATTACGCACCAAAGAACTTCAATTTCTGGTACTACTTCGGCTCGCTTGCCTTCCTCGTGCTGGTGAATCAGCTCCTTACCGGCATTTTTCTCACCATGAATTATAAGCCTGACGCCAGCATGGCATTTGCCTCGGTCGAATATATCATGCGGGACGTGGACTTTGGCTGGCTGATCCGCTATATGCACTCCACCGGCGCATCCATGTTCTTCGTGGTGGTCTACCTGCACATGTTCCGCGGAATGATGTATGGCTCCTACCGCAAGCCGCGCGAGCTTCTCTGGCTGATCGGCATGGGCATCTTCTTTATCCTGATGATGCTGGCGTTTACGGGATACATTTTACCCTGGGGGCAGATGTCCTACTGGGGTGCCCAGGTGATCATAAGCATGATTGGCGCAATCCCGGTCGTCGGGCAAACCCTCTCCAACTGGATCCTGGGCGATTTCATGCTATCGGACGCCGCGCTCAACCGTTTCTTCGCCTATCATGTGGTGACCCTGCCAGTCGTGCTCGTGACACTGGTATTCGTCCACATCGTCGCCTTGCATGAAGTCGGGTCGAATAATCCCGACGGTATTGAAATCAAGGCAAACAAGGATCCGGTAACCCACATTCCGGTGGATGGCATCCCCTTCCATCCGTATTACACGGTGAAGGACATTTTCGGGGTGGTTGGATTCTTAATCGTATTCTGCGGCATTATATTTTTCATGCCTGAAATGGGCGGCTATTTCCTTGAGTACAATAATTTCGTGCCCGCCAATACGCTGCAAACCCCCGATCATATCGCGCCGGTATGGTATTTCACCCCGTACTACTCCATGCTGCGGGCGGTTACCGTCAACTTTCTCTGGATAGACGCAAAACTCTGGGGTATCGTGCTGATGGGTGCGTCGGTCGCAATTTTTGCCCTGTTGCCCTGGCTGGACCGCAGTCCCGTAAAATCGATCCGTTACAAGGGACCTTATTTCAAGATCGCCCTCACGCTTTTCGTCATTAGCGTTTTTGTGCTCGGCTGGCTCGGCACGAAATCACCCACTCCGCTCTATACGCTGCTGGCACAAATATTCACGGTTATCTACTTCGCCTTCTTCATTCTTATGCCGTGGTACAGCAAGATAGACAAAACCAAGCCTGAGCCGACAAGAGTGACAGAATGAAAAAAATAACACATCTTTTATTTATTTTTTGCCTGGCTCCCCTTGTCGCCTTTGCCAGCGGCGCCGAAGTGAAACTCGACAAGGCGCCCATTCATCCCACTGATAAGCTTTCCCTGCAACGCGGCGCGCAGGCTTTTGCCAATTACTGCCTGGCTTGCCACAGTACCGAATACATGCGCTACAACCGGCTAAGAGACCTCGATCTGAGCGAAAATCAGATCAGCGACAATCTCATATTTACCGGGCAGAAAGTGGGTGAACTCATGACGGTGGCCATGAGGAAAAAGGAAGCCAAACAGTGGTTCGGCGTAGCTCCACCCGATCTGTCGGTAATTGCCCGCTCTCGTGGCGCAGACTGGCTCTATACGTATCTTCGCAAATTCTACCGCGATGAATCTACGGCCACTGGCTGGAATAACCTGATATTCGATAAGGTTGCCATGCCCCATGCACTTTACCAATTGCAGGGAATACAATCGGTTGCGGTCAAAACCGTTGATGACGGCCACGGTGGAAAACATGAGGTCAAGGAATTGAAACAGGTTACGCCTGGTACGCTTTCAAAAACCGAATATGATATGTATATCGCTGATCTGGTGAATTATTTGGTTTACGTAGGGGAACCTGCGGCCACAAAACGGGTACAATTGGGGGTTATTGTGATGCTTTTCCTGTTCGCCATGCTGGGGTTGACCTATGCCCTGAAACTGGAATACTGGAAGGATGTCCACTAATTATCTCACCTCCGTCAAAGGTGCTTAGTTCAATTATGCTGGGAAGTAACTATTTATGATGACGCTGTACTCAGCCACCACCTGCCCATTCAGCCATCGCTGTCGTATCGTGCTGTATGAAAAGGGCATGGATTTTCAGATTATCGATGTCGATCTTCACAACAAGCCGGAAGATCTGGCGGTAATGACCCCCTATAGCCGGGTGCCGGTGTTGGTGGAGCGCGATCTCATTTTGTATGAATCCAATATCATCAACGAATATATCGATGACCGCTTCCCACACCCGCAGCTCATGCCTGCGGATCCGGTAATGCGTGCCCGCGCACGATTGTTTCTGCACCGCTTTGAACAGGAGCTCTTTTGCCATATCGACTCCGTCGAGAGCAGCAATCAGAAAACGTCGGATAAGGCGCGCACCACAATCCGCGACAATCTGACGGTGATTGCACCGGTATTTGTCAAACAGAAATACATGCTGGGGGATGAATTTTCCATGCTCGATGTAGCGATTGCGCCCCTTCTTTGGCGGCTCGATCACTATGGCATTCAGCTGCCCAAGCAGGCTGCGCCGCTGCTGAAATTTGCCGAACGCTTGTTCAGCCGACCGGCATTCATCGATGCGCTTACCGCTTCCGAAAAGGCAATGCGCAAATGAAAGAACTTTCCACCCGGCCCTATCTGATTCGCGCTATTTACGAATGGTGTTCCGATAGCGGCTATACTCCCTATCTATCGGTGAAGGTGGATACTCAGACTCGTGTACCGGAGGAATTTGTAAGGGATGGTGAGATCATACTCAACATCAGTTTTGATGCAGCCCATCATCTTACGCTAGGCAACGATGTCATCCAGTTTTCCGCTCGCTTTAACGGCTTATCGCGCGAGATCTCCGTACCGGTGAATGCGGTTCAGGGAATATTTGCCAAGGAAACCTCGCAAGGCATCCTTTTTCCGCCGGAGGGTGAAGCAGATACGGCGCAACCTGACGTCGGCATTGAAAATCCACACAAGCCACAGTCATCGGCACAAACCCCGCCCGCCCTTACGAGTAAAAAGCGCCGCTTTCAGGTCATCAAATAAATCCCCCATTGTTTTGCAGCACCCCCCTTCACAGGTTTGCTCCTCCGCTTCCCAGTCTCTATAATTACACCCGCGCCGGCATAGCTCAGTTGGTAGAGCAGCTGATTTGTAATCAGAAGGTCCCGAGTTCGACTCTTGGTGTCGGCACCATTATAAACAATGGCTTACGGATAATTATCTGTAAGCCACTTTCTTTATGTAGACGCCGGAGCGATATCAATGTGAACTCTTAATCCACAGGTCTCACGTTCGCGCCCTGGTTGGGAAGCCAAAAAATGAGTAGGCCCTATAGTAGATTATTCGGTAAGACTACAGCAAAGGAGGCAATTTAACGCCATACAGAGCCTCTGGGGGATAACGTGAATAGTCCTCATTTCTTAACTATATATTTCGCACGAAAGTCTTCAACCCGATTCACAAATTCAGATTTATGTACCATTCGATGGCAATTCGCGCATAAAACTGCAAAGTCTTTTTTGGGATCAAGCATTACCTTCCGCCCTTTTAAGATATGTAGCGGTGTTAAATGATGCGCTTCAATGAATTCACGACCTATTTCCCCATATTTCTCTTCGAAATCAAAGCTACAAGTCTGGCAAATATAGCCGTGAACTTTTTTAGCCTTTTCAGCCAATTTGCGATTTCTTTCTATACGCTTATGTTCACGTAGCTTGGTAAGGTCTTCTGTGTTGAGTCCAGCCTCATCATCTTCCTCTGAACTAACCGAAGCAGGTACTAGGTCTTTTGTCGCTAGAAGTAGATACAACTTAAGCAGCTCTTTTAAGTCTTTGCCCAAGAGCTCATCGTTTGGTATTTCCCCATGTTTGTAATATTTTGCGCAGATAGATCCTTGCTCGTAAAAGGCGCCAAGGTTCGATCCGCTTGTAACCTTTAAATTGATCGGACCGACGATTAGCGACTTATTAATCGGTCCGAGACGGGCTAAATAATCACACGCGCGTGCAGCCAAAGCATCTTTTGCATCGGAACCATATACACGACGGATAGTTGTTACGCCTTGATTCAAAGAGAGATAAATACCAGAGAAGTCTTCCTTAACTAAGTAAACTACATAAAAACCATCTTGCGCCGTTTCAGTAATGAATATGTCGTAAATGGCAACCCAAGGTACGCGCGCCCAGTTGCCTTGCCCGGGACTCCCACGAACTTTATATCTGTCGTTCTCACCAATGGCCCGCTCGATAGCTATAGGAATCTCTCGCCGTACGAGCGCGGCAACTGTGTTTCCAGAAAGCGGCTGACTTGCTGCGGCTGGATATTCATCAAGAAAGAGGTTCAGTGATGTATTAAGGTTCATGATTGCTCGTTATATGGAAACGGTTTGAATAAACACATACATAGGGTCAGGTCTTGTTATTTGCCGGAAGCTATAGCCTTTTAGCATGCCAAGGCCTTGCGAATCGAGTTTGCCAGTGACGTTGCATCACGTGACCTCGCCTTATGCCATGCCAGAAGCACATTCCATACCGTATGCCCCACCCTTTTCTGTATGGCACCGAACGGAAGACCGGTACAATGAGGCTGATAATTACTATATTATTCCCATTGCAGCTGCAAGCCAGGCATCGTCAGAACCCGGCTTGAGTGGAACAATTTGCATCTCTTGAACCCTATTGCCCGATGGAGGGAAGAACACAAAGATCCCCCATGAACTTTCTTTCGGGAATATGACTGGATAGTTTCATGCGTTCCGGCTAACAACAACTTTATGACGGGAGAGAAATATGTCTGAATTGATTGCAGTGGGTTTTAAAGATGCCGAAGAAGCCGATCGTGTTTTGCTCAAGCTTGCCAAATTAAAAAAGGAACACCTGATAGATCTTGAGGACGCCGTTGTCGTCATCCGCGACGAAGCCGGCAAGGTCCACCTTAAGCAGAACATTAATCTTATCACTACCGAATCGACGATCGGTTCCAGTTTCACTTTTATTTCCGGCAGCTTATGGGGAGCCCTGGTCGGACTGCTGTTCCTGCATCCGTTTGCCGGCTTTGTATTGGGCGGGGCAATCGGCGTCGGGGCAGGCTCGCTGTCCGGTTCGCTCTCCGACTACGGCATCGACGATGATTTCATCAAGTCGTTGGGCGAAACCATTCCCATCAACTCGTCGGCACTTTTCATTCTCGTACGCAAGGCGCAGCCGGAAAGGGTTCTGGCGGAATTCTCCGGCACTAGAGGCGAGGTCATGCGAACGTCGCTGTCTCCCGAGCAGGAGAAAAAGCTTCGGGAAGCCTTGGCAGATTCAACACCTTCCATCACGGCATAGCTGAGATGTAGGGCGCAATCAGATTTTTCTGGGTTCTGATGAATTTGTGGCCTGCAGCACACTCTCACTGCGGATGATCCCATCGTTGGAGAGGTGGATGTTCACCATTTGGAGGCTCTGGTATACAGCCTTAATTCTGGCAAAATTCCACGGTGCCCCTTTGAATGCCTTGAGAGGGTAATATGTATGCAGGTGGCTAGATATTTCAGGATGGACTACGGTTTTTTGCGTCAATGTTCTTTTTCTCGAGATACATGGCCTTGTCAGCATGTCTGAGAAGTTGATGCGCCTCGTCGCCATGATCAGGGTAGAGTGCAATTCCAATGCTCGGCAGTATGCATAGGCTGCAACTCTCTATTTTTATAGGCTGGCTGATGGCACTACGGATTTTTCTGGCTACATTCGAGGCGTGCTCAGGCCACTGGATGTTTTCGAGCAGCACTACAAACTCATCCCCTCCCATGCGCGCAACCGTATCCAAATCGCGTACGCACTGCTTCAGGCGATTGGCAACCTCCTGTAGCAGCTCATCTCCCGCAGCATGACCCAAAGAGTCATTAACTTGTTTGAAATTGTTCAAATCCAGGTAGAGCAGAGACATTTGCCTTTGTTCCCTTCGTGTTCTCGCGAGCGCCATTTTTAGGCGATCATATAAAAGTCCTCGGTTGGGGAGTCCGGTCAATCCATCGTATTGCGCCATGTGCGTCAGTCGGGCTTGCAACTGTTTTCGCTCGATAGCGGTGGCAACTTGAGTGGAGACAAACTGCAGCAATTCCTTGTCCTTTTTGGTGTAGGGTGCACTGTCCGAATTACCCTTCAATATCAGGACGCCGATAATACCCTTATGGGAGTTGAGCGGCACGGCGAGCCAGCAAAGCACACTGCTATTGCTGACAGCTTGTAACTCCTCGGGAAGGGCGGGCAGAGACTCAGGTCCCAGCAACAGGGGCCGGCCGGTACTAATTACTTTCGCGCAGAGAGTACCTACAGCCGTTTGCTGAAGGTCGGACGCCTTGCCGAAGTCTCCGGCGCAATAGGGAAAGCTCAGTTGGTTATTGCTCTCATCGTATATTGCCACGGAAAAATTAGTCGCTGACAACAGCCCACCGATTATTTGATGAATTAGTTGAAATAAAGAGGTTAGATCCGCTGCAGTATGCGCGGCTTCGGAAATGGCGTAGAGCGCTGCTTGCATTGATTCGGCCCGCTTGCGCTCGGTGATGTCTCGTGCAACAGCAATTCTCAATTGATCGACTTCAGACCACCGGGCTGACCACATAATATGCGCCACTTGTCCATCCTTGCGTATATAGCGGTTCTCAAAATCAAGCTTGGGATGCCCGGATGTTATTTCATCGGCCGCCTGGATAGTTCTCGCTCGATCCTCGGGTACCACCATTTCTATCATGGCCCTACCGATCATTTCCTTCGGCGTGTAGCCAAAAATACGCTCGCATGCGGCACTGACAAAGACAAAATGCCCCTCTCCATCAACAACGCAAATAGCATCGAGCAGGTAATCCATCATTTTAGCCAAAGGGGCGTAAGTTTTTTTGTCCATATATGAAGGATGCTGTCCAGGATTGACCCTGCCGGTATCAAGGAAAGGATTATAACGATTACTCTTAAGTCTTTGGTGGCAGGCCGCCAATATATTGGCCTCCCGATTACTGGAACGTTAACTTGTCTTAAATTTAATCTCCAAAACCCATAACACCTATTCTGAATAGAAACCTCGCGGCGCTATCCAAGTTCTGAATTTAATACCGTTTGGCTAATAGCTGCTTAACTTGTTCCAGGTCCTGCTGGATCTGCTCCACCGATGCGGCCAGATAGATCAGTCCAAGATAAAGGTTATATTTTTCCGGTTGATTTTGTTCATTCCCAAATGAATTGAGATTTTCAACGAACATTCTCTTTGCATCCGAAGCTGCTGACATATTGAACTCCTTTGTAATAAATCCGGATTCTCCGTTAGCTGACTCCCCGAACCTGCCCGGGTTGGGTGTGATCGACAGATCTCCCTATTAGCCAAGGATCGCATGGATAAGGGCATGTCACAACTCTGGGCAATAAAACTCCGCGCAGTGACTCAACCCTACCCGCCGATCAGTTTCTGTAATCTACAGTATCCATCCACCAGGGATTTTGTTATTTTAGAGAGGAATGCTAAGATTAAAGCTGGCATGTTTTCAAGGCTTCCTTAATACTAGGTATATGGACGGGCGTACCGAACCCCTAAAGGCATGGGCGATCCGGCCAAAAGTTCAGCTTGAATTAAAACTCGATTGATCGATCACAGGACTATAAAAATGGATGACTCATCGCTACCGCCCAATGTTATTCCCCTATTCCGTTCTTTCCCTTCTAGAGACTTGAATTCAAAGCGGGAATATAAACGAAGGGGACCGGAAAGGCGGCAATACTGTAGAAGACAGTCCGATCCAAATAACCAGCAAGGCTCTGGTGAAAGAGAGCTACCCGACCGGCGCCACCATGGCCGACGTCATTGAACAGATCAATTCCTTCCCAGGCTTTGGAATGGCATCATGCTCGAAGCCTCTTTAGGAGATATTGACCATGAAACACGCGAAGGCTGGATCAAGTAAGGAAGTTATTGAACTAAACCAACGGGTCTCGAACCCCTCGCTTGAAGAACTTCAACGGTCTCATTACATCGTTGAGGCGCTTATGGCAACCCTGCCTCCTCACACAAAAAAAGAGCTTATTGATCTGCTGCAAACCCTTGCCGAGGGGGATGAATCTCAAATAACCATTGATTCCGCTCATCAAAGGGCTCTGCAAATCGTATCCGCTATTTGCAAGCCCAATTCCTCTCATAAAGTTGAGAGTGAAACATACGAGCGAGGGATGGGTGAACGACGCCAGCGTGACAGGCGGCAGAAATAAGATGCTGCATACATGAGCGGCAAGAAATTCAATCGATATGTGCGGCCTTGGAGCTACCGATCAATTACTCCAATTTGCTTCCTCCCCCCTAAGCGATTCTCAATATCGTAATCTGTTCCTCGCCTACTAGGCGTACTTCAGTCCAATAGCAAAACCTGGTAATGCAGTTAACATACGAGGGAATGATTCTCCCGCTGATTGGCTATTTTCCGCCTCCCTGAACATAAGTAAAGCGACGAATTTGCTTTCATTTATGCTTCGCTGATGCAGGATAAGTGGGGGAGTTATAGGTGTATACCCCAATTAAGGTCTGATAACTTCAAAACAGGCAAATATTATGGCGGAAATGTCAACGTTCGACCAGACATATGAACTGGCGGATATACTGATGGAAAAGGCGACAAAAGAACAACTTGCCGAATGTGCGCGGTTACTCGCCTTGAATCTTGCGCACCACCAGATAAAGCATGGGGAAGTGCCGGTAGGTCAAACGCTCATGTTATTGCGAACGTTCGAACCCAACGAAGAGCATTTGAATTTACTCATTGATGGGATGGTAAACCTGATAGGCGTACTACTGAACGTTTGCGACGGTTCGGGAGAGACAAGGCATTAAGTTGGATTTCCGGAATGAGGAAGTCCGAAGTAAAGCAACTGATTGAATCAGCCACCACCCGCGGACGGCATCATCTCCCGCCGCGATGAGACTGCCAGGAGCCGGCTTTATCGTGTGGGGTCTTAGCAATTACTACGGGATGAAATAGCGATCCGGGGTATCCCCAAAAAGGGGACATAAACACCTGGACCGATCTTGTCTTTCAGCGCGCCGATTCATGGCAGCAGCCCATCAACGATCCGTATCTGGATTTTTTATTTCTTTGGACCGGCAAACAGGATAAAACCCAGGACAATATCAACAGTAACCGGTCCCGGTGTCATTACATCACTATTACAAAACCAATAATGAGACCAAAAATGACCCTCGCCAGCATATTATCTTTTAACCAGTTGTCGACGTTCTTCATGAAAACAGAACGATTCTTCTCCATGATTGCCGGGTTGAAGACTTTATCCGGCCACCCACTTTCAGGCTGTGGGTTTTCATCGGGTTTTCCGAACTTCCTCATCAGAAAACGGGATAACCGCTCGGCAACCCAACCAGATCCATATAACGACGCTGCAATAATAAGACAGTAAGGCAAGGCAACAAAGAATTTTATGGACTTATCGTGATATTTCTCCATTAAAGGAAAACCATATTCATTTAATGAAATACCGATCACCCATAGGATGGGGAGAAAAAGGCAAACCATCGAAACATGAAAAAGCAATTGCTTCATAGTATCTCTCCTTTAAACCAACATGAGATAAGCACCTGGTAGTTGCCTAAAGAACAGCCTAGTAGGGCAGCCAAACTCGTACATCTCTTTCCCCTATTTATGAAATGCATAGAACCCCTTCTGCTATGCACTCATGGTGAACAGACTGCCACACCGGATGTTAAGAAGATGTCACATAGATGTGATTAATTTGTGAAAATTTTGAATTTAGCGCGGCAGGATATGCCGGCAAAAAATGCAGTCGTCAAGCAGCGGACTTGTAGCGGCAAAGAATGCGCGAATTGATTCCACGGCATATGTTCGATATCGCCATACAAGCCGCCATCGGCGCACCCCATCATTGTTCGTTGAATCGCCGCGGCAATAAAAGCCGGGAATGGAAAGGTACCGTGACCGGATCTGCATAGTATGATCCGGCGCTCGCGCTGGAACGCGAATTGTCTGATTAGTGGACCAAGGAAATGAGCACTCTACTCACTGACCCGTGAACAACAATAGAAGAGTCATACCGGCACAGGCCGATATCCAGTGATGTTAGAAGCAAGCCATTGTTGATTCGGGCTGGATTCCGGGTCAAACCCTCATCTGTCTTGCCGCATCAACAATACAGTAGCGCAGGCTTCATTCGGAAATCAGCCAAATCAGCCGCCAAATGTCCGATCCTGCCTCTTGAACCAGGATAGCGCATGTTCGAAATGCTGGGGATCAAAATCCGGCCAATATTCATCTCTGACATAAAAATCCGCATAAACCGACTGCACCGGAAGAAAACCGCTCAAGCGGCGCCCTCCTCCCCATCTCACAATGAGATCCAGCCGTGAAACGTCGTTTGAATGTAGGTTGCCATTTTTAAGCCCCCCCAGGTCCCATTCCCAGCCATAGTTAATGAGCAGATTCACCTTCATGCCCGTCCCCTGGCGCTGCCTAAATACTTCCAACGCCTTGGGAAATTGCGCCGAGGTCTCATCGCCAACAACCAGCAGTGCCGCTCCCCGGCGCGCGATTTCAAAAGCAAATGCCACGGATGCGTCAGTAAATGCAAGCTTCTGAGCATTGGGCCGTTTGGTGTTATCCTGAGTAAAACAATAAATGGAGGCCTCGATGACCCCACGCTCTTTACATATTTCATACAACGACAATCCTGGATCAATGCCATAAGCATACCCGCGCTCCTTGGGCAAGCCTTGATCCTGAGCCCAGCGTCGATTTCCGTCCGGAATAAAACCAATATGACGCGGAAAGCTATTTCTTGCCATGGTGACCCTTGATAGACGTAATCTGGAGTGACATGGCTTCGCTCTGACGCGACGCCAGATTCTTTGCTTCTTCAGCCAAATACAACCAGGTTTCCACTACGGTATCGGGATTGAGCGACAGGCTCTCGATACCTTCTTTCATAAGCCATTGCGCCAGGTCAGGATGATCAGAGGGGCCCTGGCCACAAATCCCGACGTATTTGCCCGCTTTAAGACATGCCTGAATCGCAAGACGCAGCAAGGTTTTCACCGCGGGGTCGCGTTCATCGAAGGATTCGGCAATCAGACTGGAATCGCGATCCAGCCCAAGAGTGAGTTGGGTAAGGTCGTTGGACCCAATGGAAAAACCATCGAAATACTCCAGGAATTGATTTGCCAGCAGCGCATTGGACGGGATTTCACACATCATGATCAACCGCAATCCGTTCTCGCCCCGTTTCAGGCCATTCGCCGCCAGCGACTCTACCACGCGCCTGGCTTCGGTCACCGTTCGCACAAAGGGGATCATGATTTCCACATTGGTGAGCCCCATTTTGTCGCGCACTTCTTTCAATGCCCGGCATTCCAGCTCGAAACAATCACGGAAATTTTCCGCGATGTAGCGCGAAGCACCCCGAAAGCCCAGCATCGGGTTCTCTTCCTTGGGCTCATATCGCTGTCCGCCAATGAGGCTGGAGTATTCGTTGGACTTGAAATCCGACATGCGCACAATCACCGGCTTAGGGAAAAATGCGGCACCCAGCGTCGCAATACCTTCGGTTAACTTCTCTACATAGAAGCTGACCGGATCACGATAACCCACGCATTGGTTTTCCACTTCCTTTTTCAAGTCCGGCGGGATATCAGGGTAATCCAGAACCGCCTTGGGATGTACCCCAATCATGCGGGCAATGATGAATTCCAGCCGCGCCAGTCCCACGCCATGGTTGGGTATACGCTGGAAATCGAACGCCAGCTCCGGATTACCAACATTCATGGTGATCTTGACCGGTGGCGTTGGCATCTGATCCAGCGCAAGATCAATCACTTCGGTTTCCAGAATGCCACGGTATATATTACCGGTATCGCCTTCCGTGCAGGATACCGTGACCATTTGATTTTCAGATAAGGCACTGGTGGCATCACCACAGCCCACCACCGCCGGAATACCCAGTTCACGCGCAACGATGGCGGCATGACAGGTACGGCCACCGCGATTGGTGACGATGGCGGCAGCGCGTTTCATTACCGGCTCCCAATCGGGATCGGTCATGTCGGTCACCAATACGTCACCGGCCCGCACCCGTGACATTTCTGCGGCATTCAAAATCAGGCGCACAGGTCCGCTGCCTATTTTCTGACCGATGGCGCGCCCCGATATCAACACCTCCGATTTGGCTTTCAAACGATAGCGCCGCAACATCTCCCCGCCGGCTCGGGCTTGCACCGTCTCGGGGCGTGCCTGCAGGATATAGAGCTTACCGTCTATGCCGTCCTTGCCCCATTCGATATCCATCGGCCTTCGATAATGCCGCTCAATGACAAGTGCATGACGGGCCAATTCCTCCACATCTGTATCGGTAATGGAAAACCGCCTGCGCTCGGCTTCGTCCACATCCAGCGTTTCCACCGGGCTGCCGGCCTCGCGACTGGCGGAAAATTGCATCTTGATAAGCTTGGAACCGAGATTTCGCCGGAGGATCGCGGGTTTTCCCTGCTCCAGTGCAGGCTTGTAAACATAGAATTCGTCGGGATTAACCGCACCCTGCACGATGGTTTCTCCCAGACCATAGGACGCTGTGATGAGGACCACCTGGTCAAATCCCGATTCGGTATCCAATGTAAATATTACGCCGGAAGTGCCGATGTCGCTACGTACCATGCGTTGCACTCCCGCGGATAGCGCTACTTCGGAATGAGTGAAACCCTTGTGGACACGATAGGAAATGGCACGATCATTGTAGAGCGAAGCAAATACATTCTTGATCGCTATCAGTAATTTATCCAACCCTTGAATATTAAGAAAAGTCTCCTGCTGCCCCGCGAAGGAAGCGTCAGGCAAATCTTCGGCGGTTGCGGAAGAACGCACCGCCACGGAGACATCGCGGGTCCCTGTGTCCTGCAACATTTTCTCATAAGCGATGGATATCTCCTTCTCCAGCCGTGCCGGCAATGGCGTTTCCACTATCCAGGCACGAATTTGCGCACCGGTTGCTGCTAGCGCCCCCACATCTCCGGCGTCCAAAGTTGCAAGGGCATTCTCGATACGCTGTGCGAGACCCCCATGGGCAAGAAAATCGCGATAAGCATGAGCGGTCGTTGCAAAACCCGCGGGAACCCGCACACCCGCGCGAGACAATTGGTTGATCATTTCTCCCAGCGAGGCATTCTTGCCGCCCACGCTACTGACATCGACCATGCGCAGCTCGTCGAACCAGGCTACGTATCGTGAATCGTTCATTTTCACTCCCGTTGACGCATGCTGCAGGATCGTATCTAAGCTGGATTGTGTTACAGGCTAAAACGCGATATTTTGATCGCAGTCAACATTATTGGCGCATTACTACAAATGTCAACCACAGCGGGGGCACCCCGGCGCAGCGCGTT
Source organism: Nitrosospira sp. NpAV (assembly GCF_000832065.1). Taxonomy (GTDB): domain Bacteria; phylum Pseudomonadota; class Gammaproteobacteria; order Burkholderiales; family Nitrosomonadaceae; genus Nitrosospira. The sequence continues at coordinate 83,515 of NZ_JXQM01000003.1, forward strand.
CTTCCTTTCCGACCGGACGGGTATTACTATCGAAATGCTGGGGCATAGCCTGTTAAGGCAATTTGAAAACCTGTCTTTTGCCGAAGTCACCCTGCCGTATCTCGATACCGCCGAGAAAGCCACAGCCGCCGTGATAAAGATCAACGACTGTGCCATCGTGGACGGGGTGCGTCCCTTGATATTCAGCACGTTTGTGAATCCCGAGATTCGGTCTATCCTAGATTCTGCCAATGCCTTCCATCTGGATTGCTTTAATATTTTCATTAGTTCGCTGGAAGCCGAGCTGGGCACACATTCATCGCGTACCGTGGGGCGCTCCCATCGAGTGGACACCGGGACGGATTACGGCCAACGTATCGAGGCGGTCAGATATACCCTGGAGCACGACGACGGCATCTCCCATCGAAATTGGCAACAAGCCGGCATCATTCTGATAGGTGTCTCCCGCAGCGGCAAGACGCCTACCTGCCTGTATCTCGCGCTGCAATACGGTATCCGTGCCGCCAATTACCCTCTTACACCCGATGATTTTCGCTACCGGCGGCTACCAGCGGAGCTCGATAACCTACGCGACAAGCTGTTTGGCTTTACCACCGATCCGGTACGGTTGCACCAGATACGTAACGAACGCAAACCGGGCAGCGGCTATGCGTCTCTCAAGAATTGCGAATATGAAGTGCGGGAGGCTGAAGCGTTGATGCGCCAGGAGGGAATCCCTTACCTCGATGCCACCAACAAATCCATTGAGGAGCTGGCAACGGCTGTCCTGCATCAGGCAAAACTGGGGCGCAGAATTTACTAATGCGATATTTCGATGGTACGGGGGCGGGTTGTAACGGGAAAGAGGGACGAAAAGTCTTTGTCAATCAGCCTAAATCAGAGGGTGGGACGGGGTGGCACGTGCGGTTTTTGAGAGGCGGGAAATTAGGACCACGGGCTTTACTGAAAATGAGCGATCTAACTGCCCACCCCGGGCTAGAGCCAACTCGCTCCATTATCGTAGCGATGTTTTGCCAGCAGCAATTTCACATCAGCATCTTCCAAAACCTGATTTGAGGAATCCTTCGAAGGTTTATCATCGGGATACAAATCAGAAAATGCGATGATCGACATCGCCGCCAGCTCCCATTCTCGCCTCGCAAATTCACACTCGGTATCCTCCCTGAGTTCCTGATTGGCATATACCGATCTGGGTCTGTCCACTCTCAGGCTCATGTGATAAAGAGCATACCCGGCTGTAAACATCACCGTACCGGCCACAAATAATTCCTCGAAGAAATAGACCGTTCCCAGGAAAAACGATGTCAGATACAGAATTACGCTGTTGCGCTGTTTTTTCCAGGAAGTGACTGGATAGGCGAAGGCCATCCAGTATTTAATAATATAGCTGGCCAGATCTTCCGCATTATTCCATTTTCCATCCAGCGTTCTTCTTATTGCGGTTCGGGGAATATCCGGCCTCCCGATCAATGCATGCGGTGCGACTACAATTGCATATAGTATTGGCAGGACAGCACCCCAATAAATCGCGTTCATATGGTTCAGTGAAAACGAAGCAAAAATTGCAACAATATTGATGATGAAGATCATGATTTATGGGCGCTATTTAAACCATGGTAACAATACAAGGTACGCCAATCCATTCGCAAATCCCCCTCACCTTCGTTTCCCGATCCGGTCAAATATCTGGATCAGAATACTCTGAGAGGATCCTGCAACAGGTTGCCGGCAAATCCGAAGACCTATCCAGAAGTTCCATACGAAATGGCCATTTATTTACGGGCATTTACGGGTTGACTATCAAGACGTCGCAGGGTGTCTCGTAGAGAACATGCTTGGTGACAGACCCGAACAGCGCTTCGTCCAGTTCCGTTTCTCCACGCTTACCGATGACAATCAGATCGGCATCGAGAGATCGCGCTTTGTCCCGAATCATGTCAGGCGGGAAACCATGCTCGACAACGGAAATCACGCGGGTATCACCCGGGGCGCAATAGGCGATAATATTCTCCATGTTGTGATGGACACGGCTAAGCGCCCTGGAGCGGTAGAGTTCAATTGCTTCCTTGTTTTCGTCACCGTGCAGCATCTCACCAAATGGCTCAACGGCATGCAGCACGTGAATGGAAGCCTCTATCGGCGCTATTCCGGCGGGGATGACTTTCAACGCCATCTGTAGCGCGAATCGTGAAGGGGGTGAGAAATCCACCGGCACTAATATGCGACGATATCGGTCCGTGGCTTCCTGTTTTACGATCAGCAATGGATGATGACCTTTTCTGAGGGTTTTTGATGCAGTAGTACCCAAAAAGAATTCCTGAAGAAAGCTTTCGCCCTGATCGCCTATCACGATCAGATCGGCATGATGGGATTCAGCATAGTGATTGATCTCAATATGGGCCCTCCCGATTGCAACGTGATGCCTGACGTCCAGCCCCTCACCGGCCAGCGTTTCAGCCCTCTTTTGCAGTATCGCCTTGGCTTGATTGTAGAGCCTCTGTTCCATTTCCAGCGGAGTATCCGTCATCAAACGCTTGAAGGCTTCAATTGGAAACGACGGAAGAACATGCAATAAATACAATATCGCCTCGTGTCCGGCTGCCAGCTTCGCCGCACGCTGCACCGCCTGATCGGCCCGGGGAGAAAAATCCGTGGCGACGAGAATGCGTTGAATTTTTTCCACTATATAGGTTCCTCGCAATAGGGCCTGGCGCACTCTTGTGGCGCCAGCAGCCAGCCGGACTTAGAGAATCGGGGTGAAAAAGATACAACCGGCTTTTTTGCCTTTCGCCCGATACATGGCGGCATCAGCATTCGCCACCAGTTCCTGGGCGGTACTTCCATCATCAGGGTACACCGCAATACCAATACTGGGCTCAATGATCAGTCTCAAATCATCGATAAGCAAAACTTGCGAAATTCGATCGAACACGTTACGCGCGATTCGTTGAATATTCCCGGTGCTCTGGGGGTTTACCAATAAATAAAGAAATTCGTCCCCGCCATAACGACAGACGGTGTCCTCACCGCGAACCCGTTCGTACAATCGCTGCGCCACAACCTGTAAGACTCTGTCACCTATGGCATGGCCATGCGTATCGTTAATTTTCTTAAAACCATCCAGATCAATGAACATCACCGCCAATATCCAGTTGCACCGCTTGGCAAGGGCAATCGCCTGGTCGAGGCGATCGTCGAATAGCTCACGATTGGGAATTCCTGTGACAAAATCGCGCAATGTACGTTGTTTTGCCTCCCCCACCACCTCCTGCGCAATCGCCAGCACATCTTGCGGATCGGATAAAACATTTTGGGCAGTGGACAGCTCTTGCAGCGTTTCGATCAACTCCCGATTGAGCTTATTGCGGTCATCGATTTCCTGCGCCAGAACATCATTGACTTCATTAAGCTCGCCAGCGCACTCGTGCACTTTATCTTCCACACTTTCGCTTTGTGCAAGCGCTTTCTCCGCCTGACACAATGTAATACCGGCCGCCATCTCCTTCTTTATGGTTTCGTTAACGGTAGATAGCTCATCGGCACACTTCTCCACCTTATCCTTCACCTCCTGGCTTTTTTCAAGTGCCTTTTCCAGCAACGGAGGATTATTAATCAATGTTGGCGATGGGTCATGATCTGAGGTCATTTATTGAATTACCAATAGAAGTATGATCTGTGCGTAACGCGTCAAAGGCGCTAGCGACTCGCCGGACTTAAAGTAGTCCCTTCCAGAAAGGGCTCGCCTGTTTCCAGCGTCAAAAGATTGCTTGTTGTCACATGAGCGATCTCGGTAAGCGCCTCATGTGTCAGGAATCCTTGATGCGAAGTAACAAGTACCTTGGGGGAAGTCAGCAAGCGCGAGAGCTCATCATCGTGCAATATCCCGCCGGAAAGGTTTTCAAAGAAAATACCGGCCTCTTTCTCGTAAACATCCAGCGCAACGCCGCCGAGATGGTCATTCTTGAGTGCCGCGAGGAGAGCGCTGGTATCGATGAGTTTGCCGCGGCTGGTGTTAATAAGGTACGAACCGGCCTTCATCCGTGAAAGCGTCTGTTCGTTAAGCATGTATAACGTATCCGGTGTAAGCGGCACATGTAGCGTGAGAATATCGCTTGTGGTGAGCACGGTATCGAAATCGGCATAAGTCACGCCATGTTCTTTCGCCCAGTCAACCGATGGAAGCAAATCACAGGCTATCACCCTGGCTTCAAAGCCCCGGAAAATCTGCGCCACGATCCGTCCGATCCTGCCAGCACCAATAATGCCTACCGTTTTTCCGCAAATATCAAAACCGACGAAACCATTGAGCGAGAAATTATGCTCGCGGGTGCGATTGTAAGCATGGTGTATTTTACGATTGAGCGTCAACAGCAATCCGATGGTATGCTCAGCAATGGCATGAGGCGAGTAGGCGGGAACATAAGTCACAACAAGACCGAGTTTCCTGGCCACATCGATATCCACGTTATCAAAACCTGCGCATCGCAAGGCAATGAGCCGCACTCCCGCGCGGTGCAAGACTTCAAGACAAGGACGGGTCAAACGGTCATTAACGAAAATACAGACCGCTTGCGCGCCCGCCGCCGTGTCTGCCGTTTCCTCGACCAAACGAAATTCATGAAATCGAGGACGCAGCCGTCCAGCCCCCGGTGCCCGCTCGAAATATTGACGGTCATAAGGCTTGGCATCGTAAAAAGCAACGGTAGTCATAGCATGACTTCAAATAAAAACATCCAAATTTGACTGGAGGCTCGGGGGAAGTCTTTGGATATATCAAGGCTGATTATGCAATATATACGAAAGCAAGGAAACTCTTCAAATTGCTTGCGCCGGCGGCGATTGATGAATATCTCTTTTGAACAATAAGTCTGACCGGCGAATAAGACGCTACCATTTCCATTAGCTTGATACATCGGGCAGGGGTAGGCATGCTACAAATTCCTCGCGCGCCAAATATCGATTATTTTCATAATACAGTCTCCCATTCGAATGAATCGATAGTGCTATACTCTCCGCTTCAGCCCTATTTCAGGAGACCTTCATGAAGAAAATATTGACTCTGCTCACTTTGGCCATTCTTAGCTTCGGATTGGCCGCCTTTGATGCTGAGGCAAAACGCTTTGGCGGGGGTAAAAGTATTGGCAAGCAACGTGAAGCGGTGAGTCCGCAAGCTGCGCCCAAACCGGGGCAGGCTCCGTCCGCTGCGCCTGCAGCCGCGGGAGGCAATAAATGGATGGGCCCGCTAGCGGGTTTAGCCGCAGGCGGATTGCTGGCGGCGCTTTTCATGGGCGGCGCATTCGAAGGTATCAACATGATGGATGTACTGATGCTGGCTGCGCTGATGGCTGCGGTGTTCTTTGTCGTACGGATGTTGCGCAGGCCGCGGCAGGAACAGTCTACGCGCCCGATGCAGTTTTCGGGGATGGGAGGGAACACCGGCAATACCAGCGTTCCCCCGGCTAGCCCAGCACCAGCGGCAACCACAGCAAGTTCAGCCGCACCTGTCCAAACCGGCACCCCCAATATTCCCGCTGATTTTGAGGTGGCGCCGTTTCTACGCAATGCCAAAACCTCATTCATTCGCCTGCAAGCGGCCAATGATGCGCGTGACGTAAGTGATATCCGGGAATATACCACTCCCGAAATGTTCGCCGAAATAAGCATGCAGATCAACGAGCGCGGCAATGAGCCTCAAAGAACCGAGGTGATGGCCATTAACGCGGAATTACTCGAGGTCGTTACCGAGAAAGACCTGGCTATCGCCAGTGTCCGCTTCAATGGGCAGCTTCGTGAAGCCCCCGGCGGATCACCGGAAGCGTTTGATGAAATATGGCACGTACAGAAAAATCTTAAGGACCCTGAATCCGTCTGGCTGTTGGCGGGAATTCAACAGGTTTCCTAGATTTTAGTGCTTATGTTGGCATCGGCCGCGATAGCCCCGCTCAACCACCTGCTGCGGGGGGAAAGCTGGGCGCGCAAACGGTTGCAACCCTGTGCCGGCAAGACTGCGCGTTTTCGTCTTCCGCCTTTTTTTAACCTCGCCCTGACCGTGCAGGCCAGCGGCGAGGTATCCACCGCATCAAGCGGCGCCCTGGACGACGCTGTCTTCACCCTTGCTCCCCGATTGTTGCCGCGCCTGCTTGCACACGAGGAGGATGCTTATCGTGAAATCAGGATTTCCGGCGACAGCGCGTTCGCCGAAGAGATTCTCCATATCGGAAAGAATCTGCATTGGGACGTGGAACAGGATTTAAGCGGGGTAGTGGGCGATATCGTGGCACATCGCGTGGTACAGGCCGGCGACCGTCTGATGCATTGGCACACCGAAACCATTCGTAACCTGTCTCAGACGCTCGTGGAATACCTGACGGAAGAGCAGCCACTATTGGCCAAGCCCATTGATATGCATGAATTTATTCGGGAAATAAATGCATTGCAGGACGAGGCGGCACAATTGGAAGAACGGGTAAAAGCATTGACGGCCGACAGGCCTCTAGGTAACAGAACACCTCTATAAACTGAGAAGATTATTAAGGAACCACTTCGTGAAGCGCATTGCTGGAAACCCAGGTCGCTTGCTCAGAGGTTCTAACTACGGATGAACTGGCGTTTAAATGCGTTTCTTTCGTCTTCTCAAAATACTCGCGGTAGCATTTCGTTTCGGCCTTGATGAATTTTTTCTCGGCCATGCACGGCTGCGTTTCCTGCGACCTGTTGTCAAGGTAACCACATTCTGGCGACGGCTGGATAAGGCTCGTGGCGAACGCCTTCGCCTAGCGCTGGAAGCGCTGGGACCCATTTTTGTCAAGTTCGGCCAAATGCTCTCCACCCGCCGCGACCTTCTGCCGCAGGATATTGCCGATGAACTGGCCAAGCTGCAAGATCAGGTTCCACCGTTTTCTTCCAGTCTCGCCCTTACAACACTGGGACAGATCTATGGGAAGCCTGTCAATGAAGTCTTCCTGCTATTCGATGCCGAGCCGGTAGCCAGCGCATCGATCGCCCAAGTCCATCTGGCGGTGCTGCAAGACGGCACAGAAGTCGCGGTGAAGGTGCTGCGCCCCGGCATCGCCCCCATAATCGCCCATGATGTGGCATTAATGGAAACCGGCGCCTGGCTGGTTGAAGCGCTATGGCCAGACGGCAAGCGATTGAAACCACGCGAAGTGGTAAGCGAATTTTCCCGGCATCTGGAAGATGAGCTTGATCTCATGCGCGAAGCCTCCAACTGTAGTCAGTTGCGGCGCAATTTCCTTGATTCCCCCCTGCTTTTGGTCCCGGAAGTCTATTGGGACTACTGCTATTCCGGCGTCATGGTGATGCAGCGCGTAAAAGGCACGCCCATCAGCCATGTAACGACGCTGCGCGAGCAGGGGGTGGATATCCCGAGGCTCGCCCGGGTGGGCGTGGAGATTTTTTTTACTCAGGTATTCCGTGACGGTTATTTCCATGCCGATATGCATCCCGGCAATATTTTCGTTGGCAGCGACGGCCGTTACATCGCGGTGGATTTCGGCATCATGGGTACACTCACCGACGAGGACAAGAATTATCTGGCGCAAAATTTCCTGGCATTCTTTCGCCGTGACTATAAGCGCGTGGCGGAAGCGCATGTTGAGGCAGGGTGGGCGCCGAAAGATACGCGGGTTGATGATTTCGAAACCGCGATCCGTGCCGTGTGCGAGCCGATTTTTGATAAGCCGCTGAAGGAAATTTCCTTTAGCCGCGTGCTTCTGCGACTGTTTCAGACTTCGCGCCAATTCAATGTTGAAATCCAGCCGCAACTGGTAATGCTACAAAAAACCTTGTTGAATATTGAAGGACTGGGGCGCGACCTGGACCCCGATCTTGATCTATGGACAACTGCGAAGCCGTACTTGGAAAACTGGATGGCCGAGCAACTCGGGTGGCGTGGATTCACCCGCCGTTTGGGCAAAGAGGCATCAAGCTGGGCAGTCATGCTGCCGCAGTTCCCTCGTTTGCTTCATCATGCCTTGAGCGAAATCCGCACAAAGGAGCTGGAACAGAAAATGAGCGAATTTGTGGTGGAAAAAAAACGCCAGAATCGCCTGCTTTCCATTATTGTGATATTGCTGGCGGTGGCAATACTGTGGCAGATGTGGCAATAAGATTGTAACTTTCCGACCACCGGTTCTCCCCCTCTCGGAAGAGACGGAAGCATTGTCCCGCCGCAGCGCAGTTCCACTTCCCATTTAAGTTCCACAGGGGCACACTCTTATCAGTGCCGCGCAAGTGCGGCGGCTCCCAAACGCAGTAATTTGAAAGAATTTTGGTAAAATCCCCGATTTTTCATTGGCACGACCATGTCGCTCCTGGAAATCCGTAACGTAACCCGGCGCTTCGGTGACTATACCGCAGTCGATAACGTCAGCATTAGCGTTGAAACAGGCGAATTCTTCACGCTGTTGGGACCATCGGGCTGCGGCAAAACCACGCTCTTGCGGATGATCGCCGGATTCGATCTTCCCGATTCCGGTCAAATTCTTCTGGACGGGAAGGATATGGTTGGCACACCGCCGGAAAAACGCCCTGTCCATACCGTGTTCCAAACCTATGCGTTGTTTCCGCATATGACGGTAGCCGACAATATCGCGTTTCCGCTCAAGATGGCGGGAAAAACCCCGCAAGACATAAAAAACAGAGTTGGAGAGGCCCTGGATAGCGTGCGTTTACCGGAATTCGGTAACCGTTTTCCGCATGAATTATCGGGTGGGCAGAAACAACGCGTGGCATTCGCCAGGGGGCTGGTCAATCGTCCTCGCCTGCTCTTGCTGGATGAACCGTTGGGGGCGCTGGATGCGAAGCTGCGCGAGGAAATGCAGATCGAACTCATCAACCTTCAGAAAGAAGTGGGAGTAACCTTCGTTTTCGTTACCCACGCCCAGAATGAGGCCTTGGCGCTATCACATCGCATCGCGGTGATGAATCATGGCAATGTTGAACAAATTGACGAACCCTCCAAAATCTACGGTTTTCCAAGAAACCGTTTCGTCGCGGATTTCATCGGCAAGATCAGCATGATGAATGCACAGGTTGTGGAAGCCACGCCGTCGCACCTGAAACTTAATGTGGGAGAATTGGGCGAAGTGATCACTGCTGGCAGGGAAGGGATAAAGGCGGGCGATGATGGCATGATGGCAATTCGTCCCGAACAGGTTCGAATTTCCCATCCTTCGGAAGAGCCCCGGTTGAAAAACCACTTCGTCGGCAAAGTACATGATTTTCTGTATATCGGAGATGTCACGACCTATATCGTGGAACTCTCCAATGGCGCATACATAGAGGCTTTGCTGCCCAACTCCTCGCCAGGACGCGCCACATTTTTCGAAGTTGGGGATGAAGTCGGCGTCTCATGGCGCCACGATGCGGGTATTTTCCTGAATGATTAAAGAAGCCCCAAGAGAGAACCGCGCCGCCAGATATCTGGTGAGCGGCCCGCCACTGTTGTTCCTGGTGGTTTTTTTTGTCGCGCCGACCCTGATCATGATTCTCACTTCATTCCGCTTTCCGGGCGAGTTTGGAGGTTTGGCGCCCATTGCCGCACCCGCGGAGAAAATTTCGGGTGAATATGGTTTCACGCCCGAGGCCTATCAATTCTTTTTCAGCGACGTCCTATATGCCAAGATTTTCCTCAAATCCTTCGGCGTCGCACTAGCCACTACGTTGATTTGTCTCATCATGGCCTATCCGTTGGCATTGCTGATCGCACGCAGCGAGAAACGGTTCCGCAATCTGATGGTTCTGCTGGTGGTACTACCGTTCGCCAGCAATTTCCTCATCCGCATTTATGCCTGGATGATCATTCTTGGACCGGAGTCCGCGTTCAGCCATTTCGTCAACGCTATCCTTGGCGCATTCGGCCTCGCGCCGGTGACGCTGTTATTCTCGCCGTTCGCGGTATTGGTGGGAATGGTTTATGTACATCTGCCGTTCATGATACTGCCTCTTTATACCAATCTGGAGAAGCACGATGCCTCCCTTTTGGATGCGGCTCAGGATCTGGGCGCAACGGCCTGGCAACGCTTCTGGCGTGTCACCTGGCCGCTATCGCTGCCGGGTGTATTTTCAGGTTCCGCGCTGGTATTCATTCCAGTGCTGGGCATGTTTGCGGTGCCCGATATACTTGGTGGCACAGGCGATATTCTCATCGGCAATCTGATCAAGGACCAGTTCCTCGGCACCCGTGATTGGCCTTTTGGCTCAGCGCTTTCAATCATGCTAACGCTGGCGGTGCTATCCGTCGCCGGGCTGGCGACATGGTTCGCGCGTTCCGCCACCGGACAACGAGCCTAGCATGCGCCGCGGCAATATCTGGCTATGGTCCATGGCGGTGCTGATCTACGCCTTTCTGTATATTCCGCTCGCGATCGTGGTGCTCTATTCGTTCAACGATTCCAGGCTGAATGCCGAGTGGGTAGGCTTCACATTGTCCTGGTATCAGGCGCTGTTCAACAACACGGAAATGCTCACTGCCGCGCGCAATTCGCTCATCATCGCGTTTAGCGCGAGTCTCGGCGCCACCGTGCTTGGCACCATGGCAGGGCTGGCGATACACCGATATAAGCTCAAGGTTCTGCCAATACTGGTTTTCACGCCGGTGGCAATGCCCGAAATCCTCCTGGGCGTGTCGCTGTTGCTATTCTTCCTGCAAGTCCTGAATCTAACGCTGGGCATGGTTTCCATCATCATCGCGCACACCACGTTCTGTATCGGCTTCGTTGCCATTATCGTACGGGCACGGCTTCAGGGCATGGATGAAAGCCTCTTTGAGGCGGCACGCGATCTCGGCGCATCGCGGTGGCAAACTTTCCGGCTTGTTACTCTGCCGCTTATCATGCCAGCGGTGGTGGCCGGCGCCTTGATGTCTTTTACCCTCTCCATTGATGACTTCGTCATCACCTTCTTTACCAAAGGCGTCGGCGAACCGATACTTCCCATCCAGATCTACACCATGATAAAGGTAGCGGTGACACCGGAAGTGAATGCCATCTCCACATTGTTGATGCTGCTTACGCTGGTCATGATCATCATTGCGGCCAGACTGGAATCGCGCGCCTCGTCGGGAAGAGTCAAAATGCCGCGAGAAATAGTAAAACAATGAATCCACGGCGTTTGCTCGCGTTACCGCTGGTATCGCTTTTGTTGATCGCATTGCTGATTCCATTCGTTACGGGCTGCGCAAGACAGGATCAAGATGGCGCCAGGGTGGCCGGAAACACGCTTCACCTATTCAATTGGAATAATTATATTGCACCGCAAACAATTGTGCGATTCGAGGAACTCTGCAATTGCAAGCTAGCGCAGGACTATTATTCCGACAACGAGGAAATGCTGGCGAAACTGGCTGCCGGCGCGACTGGACATGATCTCATTGTTCCCACCGGCAATGCGATGGACACTCTTATTCGGCAGGGGGCGCTCAAGCCGCTGGATAAATCGTTACTGCCCAATCTCAAGAATATCAACCCCGCATATCTTGATACCGAATTCGATAGGGGTAATAAATATTCCGTTCCGTATGCCTATACGCTTACCCTGCTTGGCTTCAATGCGGAAAGAATAAAGGAACTCGGCCTTCCCACCGACACCTGGGCAATTATTTTTGAACCGGAATACCTTGAAAAGATCAAGGGGCGCGTAACCGTACTTGATAGCCAGCGCGAATTGATGGCTGCGGCACTAAAGTATCTGGGCTATTCGGCTAACGATACTGACGAAGGGCACTGGAAGCAGGCTTCGGATTTGATCATACGCGCAAAGCCCTACTGGGCAGCTTTCAGCAACACCAGCTATATCAAAGAGTTGGCCATAGGCAACCTGTGGGTGGCGCATGGATATTCCAATGATATGTTTCAGGCGGCGCTCGATGCAACAAAAACCGGACGCCGATTCACGATCGGCTACTCGACCCCCAAGGAAGGAGCGGTTCTGGCACTCGACAGTTTGGTACTCCATCGAAGCGGGCATCGTCCCGACCTCGCTCATCAATTCATTAATTTCATGCTGGACGGAAAAAACTCCGCCGAGCTCACCAATCTCATAGGATCGGGCAATCCCAACACGGGCGCGATGCAATATATCCGGCCCGAAATTGCGAACAATAAGGCGATATTTCCAGACGCTGAATTGCACAACCGGTTGGAGATGCTGCACGACCTCGACCGCAAGAAACGCCGCCTGCTAAGCCGGTTATGGACCGAAATTAAGCTGCGATAGCCCGCCGCTGCCGGCAGCGGCACTCTCTGGAAATACTCATCCGTTCCGGTATAATTCTTATTCACCCATTCTAAAACTTTCTTTATGAGTTACTACCAGCGGCATGTATTTTTCTGCGTCAATCAGCGTGAAGGAGGGGCAGCCTGCTGTAACAATCACGGTGCCCAGGCAATGCGCGATTACGCCAAGGAGCGTGTCAAGATGCTTAGACTCGACAGCAAGAGCAAAAGAGTGCGGGTCAACAACGCGGGATGTCTTGACCGTTGCAATGAAGGGCCGGTTATTGTGGTCTATCCGGAAGATGTCTGGTATACGTATGTGGATAAAGAAGACATCGACGAAATCATTGAAGAACATCTGAGAAATGGCCGCGTAGTCGAACGGCTGAGAATCTGAAGGCGGGAAAATGGCCAGATTCGGTTCATCTGTTGAATCTGAGACTCGCAGTCGACCGCTTATTTATCAGTTTAAGATTATGATTCGTAAAGAACTTGCCATTTGATTCTCACCTTTTGGCTAAGTCCGCTACGGCTACCGGATTTAGATTGAATTCACGCACTCCAAAAAAAATCTTTGTCGATGGTCCCGCGGGAAGATTGGAAACAGTTCTGGCGGAACCGGATTCCGACCATCCGCGCGGGATTGCCATCATTACGCACCCTCATCCGCTGTACGGCGGAACAATGAACAATAAAGTGGTCCATACCCTCTTCAAGGCACTGCTCGAACTGGGATTCATCGCGGTCAAATTCAATTTCCGTGGCGTGGAACAAAGCCAGGGTGATCGTTACTCAGGGAACGACCATGGGGCTGGCGAGATCGAGGACGTGCTCGCAGTGATTGAAACAACCAGGAATCAATTCGCTTCCTCTTTCAATGAGTCTCCACCACTGATACTGGCTGGATTCTCCTTCGGTGGAGCAATCCAGGCGTATGTCGCTCACAGGCTCACGCCTCAAAAACTGATCATGGTGGCCCCATCGGTGGAACGATTGAATGCCCCTTCCCTCGCTCACCCCGGCGCTAAACAGGACAGCGAATCGATCCCGGATATACTCATTATTCACGGCGATCAGGACGACATCGTTCCGCTCAATACCGTTCTGAACTGGGCTGCCCCCCAGGAATTGCCGGTCGTTGTCATTCCCGGCGCCGAACATTTTTTTCATGGCCGGCTGCACATACTTAAACGCGTTGTTCAAGATTCATGCCGGCCCTGAGTGTGATCAACCGGGAAGCTTGCAGAGGATAACGGGGTTATGCATCACCCGAAAGAGCAAATTGATCTTTTCCGAAAAAACCGTTTACACTAAGCCGCAGATCCCCCCTGGAATCTCACCCACACTCATGCGGGTACGGGCGCGAGTATCTCAAAGAAATCGTTATGCAACGTCTACTCATCATACTCGGGATACTGCTGGTATTGATGGGCATTGCATGGCCGTGGCTGTCGAAACTACCTCTCGGACGGCTGCCGGGAGATATCGTCATCGAGCGGGAGAATTTCCGGCTTTACTTTCCCCTGACTACGGGGCTGGTAGTGTCCCTTTTCCTGTCACTGCTATGGTGGTGGTTCCGAAAATAACCACTGCTTTTGAAGAGGATAAATAATTGGATCTTTATGAATCCATGCTGTTCTGGTTCGTCAAGGAATTTCTGAAGGCCGTTTTAGGCCTTGGGTTTATTCTAGGATTAATCGTCTTCCTACGATGGATCAGCAGTGATGACTGAGCCCTATTCTGGAGATCCTCAACTCGAGTTTCCATGCTTTCTTTTTGCTTTAGGCAAAGCTTCTTTGACTACCTTTTTCTGCGAAGCTCGTTTGGCCTGTTCGGCTTGCTCGGGCAGCGGCTGGGCCTTGTCCGTGAGAGGCTTCAGGATGGGCAGGAGATGCTTCACGACTTGTGTGGAGAGCGCCGAGGTGAATTTATAATTCGCAGCATCCGCACCCGGCACAAACGCTGTCATCGTTCCGAAAAAACGATCGCCGATGAAGAACACAAAAGTCGCTGAACGATTCACAGCACGGGATTCTTTGACGACGCCAGGCGAGGAAAACGTAATGTAACGGTGATCTCCTGTCCCCGTCTTTCCTCCAATCAGGATTTCATTACTGTCCTCTTCCACGTTACCATCCTCTTCCACCATGGCGCGCTCTTCCACCATGGCGCGGGCGAGCCGCGACGCTGTTCCCGTCGCCACCACATCGGTTAATACGCCACGCACTGCCGCCGCCAGTTCGGGGGAAAATATCCTCTCGCCCTGGACGGGTGGCCGTTCGACGATGGCTTCAAAAGGCGTGCCAGCCGCAAAGTGCAGATGTTCGATCAGCACCGCTGGAACCCGCACTCCATCATTGAGAATGATACCCATCAGTCCGGCAAGCGCAGCGGGGTGGTCCGCTGAACTCCCGATGGCGGTGGCAAGCGACGGCACCAGTGAATCGAAAGGATAGCCAAGCCGTTTCCAGCTGCGATGAATTTCAAGAAATGCTTCGATCTCCAGGAGTCCGCGAATTCGGCTATCCTGCGAGTTCTTGTATTTAGTCTTAAACAGCCAGTGGTAGACAGCCACCCTCTCATCAGTGCTGGCTTGAATTACATCCGCATATTGCGCGCCCGGATGAGTGATCAAATAGCGTACCAGCCATAACTCCAAGGGATGAACGGTGACTATATAGCCCTGGTCGGCCAGCGAGTATTTACCGGGTCCGTAACTTTCATACAGATCCTGAAGAAAATCCGGGGTCAGACGTTTAAAAACGGACCGATACGGCCGCATGAATTTCTCGAATTCCCCGAACGTCGATTCAGGGTAAATATAACGGTATGCGGCGGCGAGACGGCGCGGCGTGTGCCGGAAGCTGGAAAAAAATACTTTACCAATCATATCCGGCGTCGCTGTTTTCCCCTTGTATTTAAGATAGAACCGGTTAATAAACTGCTTGCCTTCCTTGTCCGCAAATCGTCTGAGATACCCTTCCCGGTCAGGGTCTCCAGCATCTTTCAGTATCCTGGCGGACGAACCCGCGATGTGGAACATATAGTGGCGCACGATATCTCGCATCAAACGGATGTATACGAGATTGACCGACTTCAGCGTTGCCTCGCGCACACTCAGAAACTTGCGGTCGTCTTCGCGCTTGAAATTGTGAAAAACATGCGCACCGCCACCCGTAAAAAAACGTTCATCAGGATTGGCCGAATAATTACGCTCCAGAGCGGCATCCAGCATGGTTGCCAGGCTTTTGTCCGTACTTTGCGATAGATACCCGATCGCCCAGCGGCTCAGCATATCGCTTGGATCCACCTCTTGTTTAAGCAGGGATTTCTTGTCCAATGCTGCATATTTCCCATGCAGCGCTTCGACAATTTCAAGGTAGGTCACCAATGTTCTTAATTTCGCGGTGGAACCCAAATCAAGCTTGGTCCCCTTATTGATATCCAGGGGCTGGTCGAAGTTATCAGCCTGGATCCGGAACTTGGCTCCTTCCGGGGTCAACTCCGAGAGCATGAAGCTGTAGACGATCTTGCTCGGATCCTCCGTATCCAGCATGCGAGGCCCATACAATCCCGCCGCGTTCGCATGTTCCGGATTCTTGAGCTGGCGCAGCACATCCGTGGTTTTCTGTTGGAGGTCTGCATCGAGAGTGCTCTGCACAGACAAATCCAGCCTGTCCAGATCATACATGCGCTTTAATCCGAGCAGGGATGCAAGTTGCATGCGCACCGCATTAACGGCTTTCTTGGCGGAGAAGTTCCTGGGTTCTTCGGGTGGCGCGGTGTCGCGGAAACGTAACGGAATTTCCAGTGCGGCATCCCTGAGGCTGTCAGGGATCACGCCAGCCTGGGCAAGCACGCGTAAATGGCTGTCAGTAAGCTCCTCGAGCGCTTTGCGTCCGGCAAGCAGATAATAGGAGGGCCTGCGCTGGGCAATGATCAGACTCAGCACGTGCTTGTAGAGACGGGCCCCCTCGATCAGCCCATCACCGTCGACGAATCGCGAGCTGAGGATGCGATTGGTTTCATCAAAATCCAGACCGTACCATACCCATAGACCATCCCCCAACCCGTTCGCTTCGCCGAAACCCGCGGCCCCGGCCAACGGGACGGTATTAAGATAATCCACGACAATACGCTTGCGGGCGGGCATCGTTTCCTTCCCATCCAGGTAAGCGCGCACGGAGGCGGAAGCAACCTGCTGAAGCTTGTCTTCGGGCGTAATCGTCAGGCCATTGGGGGAATGGCGGTATTTCTCGATCTGGGTTGCCAGCGTGCTGCCCCCTACCACACCGTGCTCGGGACGAAAGACCTGGATTATCTTGTCCAGTATTGCCCTGCCCAACCGATCCCATTCGATTGCGGGATTCTTTTTTGAGTGGATTGGATCAAGCAACTCTCGATTTTCGATGAACAACAGGCTGTCCGCCACCAGCGAGGGAACCGCTTCGAAGTTTTTGTAAACCCGGCCCGGGAAGATGGCCCGATACAATGGCCGCCCTCCGCTAGCGGCAATTTCCAGCCCGGCCTGGGTTTTCTCATGATAGGGGACGAACAAACCGTGGGCGACAAGTTCCTTCATGCGTGCGGAAGCCCGTGCCTGCGCCTGCACCTGAAAACCATGTATGACCAGATTATGCAGCATCTCCGGCAGCCGGCTATAGCCCAAACGCACGTCATAAGGTCCCGATTGCGGAAAATGCGGATCGTCACTGGGTCCACTTTTTACTTCCCAGTTCAGCTCGCCGGCCAGCCTGGCGAGACGGTGTGCCTGATATGTAGAAGTTTCCGCTTCCCAGTAGATAAGGAAAGCAGCAATAATCAGCGCGACGAAAAGCAGGATCAGGACAACAAGGGCAAGAAATTTGAGCGCACGCCTCACGATGGAGTTATCAAAATGGGATTTTGATCTCTATAAGTTATTGAAGATCCACGATATGGATTCAGTTTCACGCTATATTGCATGATTGATGGGATAAAGCGGGATATATTGGCAAATTCATTGATATCGTTGATTTTATCCGCATTCCATAGCACAAATGCCTGATAATCTCACGCTTGCCGCAGTGTTGCGTTGCAGCAAAGGAATTTTGAACTGCATAATAAACAACATGGATGGGGGCCTGCAACGGTATCTCGGAATTGTGAACCTGCCTTACTGAACCAATGGAATCCCGATGGAATTTTTTAGCCTCCTCCTTAAGACAATTGCCCTCCGCCCTTACGTATTTATATTCCTCACCGTTTTTCTATTCTCCGCGGCCCGCCTGATCGGCTGGCGAAGAACATGGTACTTCATGGGAATCACATGGCTCGTGGCACTTTTGTGCGAATTTTCTTCCACTCGTACCGGTATTCCATTCGGCTGGTATCACTATACCGGCTCGACCGTCGGGCAGGAATTGTATATCGCGGATATTCCGTTTATGGATTCCCTCTCGCTTCCCTTCCTTCTTTATGCGAGTTACTGCATGGCCTTGGCTTTTCTTTTACCTGCCACCCGTCCACAGGGCCTTGGGCTCTCTATCGGTATGGTCCGGATGCGATTTCCTCTCGCTACAAGAACGGATTGGCCTGTCATGCTGCTGACAATTCTTTTTTTCAGTTTCATCGACATAATCATTGATCCAGTCGCACTTCGCGGGGAGCGCTGGTTTCTCGGTCAGATTTATTACTATCCCGATCCCGGCACCCATTTTGGCGTACCTGTGGCGAATTATATCGGCTGGGCGGTTGTCGGCTTCCTTTCGCTCCGTGCTTATTTTCCATTGGATCGAAAACTTCTCCAGACCGGTCTCTCGCCTGATCGGGCGGTCACCGGATACATACTCCTGGGTTGCGGCCTCTATTATGGCGTATTGATCTTCAACCTCACTGTCACTTTCTGGATCGGCGAATCACTTCTAGGCATGACGGGTCTGCTCATCTATATCCCGCTCACCGTATTACTCGCCCTTCGGCTTCTGGGTCACTTGGGAGCTTCTGAATAAGCCCCCGCCGTGGGTATTCTGCTTCCACAACGGCGGCAGACATATTCCCAGGGCCACTCTTCAGCCCAGTCGAGCAATACAATATCTTAACCCTCAGACAGACAAGATATAATCCCGGATCATCCCTTAGGACTCGAGATGATGGCAAGGTAGGTTGCGAGGCAGTTTTACCGGATGAGGGAAGTCCATAGCTGGGTCCGTGGACGCCGGACAAGCGGCGAAAATGGCCGCAGTCTGGCCGCCAGCGCTCGCCTAAGCTTGGAGAGCCGGCTAATGGATTATCTGGGATAATGCCATCCATGAAATTCAATCCTGAATTCCTACCATCAGAAAATAAACTGGAGAATAGAAAATGAAAAAAATGACCTTATTGTTGGCAATCTCCGCGTTCGTAAGTTTGGTTGGTTGTTCGAAGACCGATCCTTACACGCCGCCCGAAAGTGCAAGCGGAGAAGATATATTTTATGCAAACTGTACCAAATGCCACAAGCCGGAAGCGGCCGGCAACGTGATGACGCTGAGTTCCGCCGTGGCGAATAAGGATGCCATTATCCAGAAAATACATAAAGGAAGCATGTCCATGCCTGCATTCCCCAATATTAAAGGTGAACCGGCGCAACGTTTGGCGGAATTTGTACTCTCAAACAGCAAAACCAAGTAATCCGCCGATCGTCCTTGCACGACCCCATGAACAACAGGTCAACGCGTAATGCGGGCGGTCAGTTTACGGCAGGATCTCGATATTAATGGTGATTATTAAGTGGTTGCTTATTGTTGTCGCTCTCGTGGTTATCACGGGGGTGATCGCTGGCCAGCTTGGGCTCCTGAAAGGCACGCCGCCCACTGATCTAGGCGTGCGTGAAGGTAAACTCAAGCCACCTTCAAAAACACCCAATAGTGTCTCCAGTCAAGCATCACTCTATCCCGATCACCCGCAGCGTGCTTATGCCAGCATCGCACCCTTATCGATGAAGGGAGATGGTGCCGCCACGCTGTCCCAAATTGCCAGCATCATCAAGACAATGGATGGTGCGCAAATAGTTAAAATGGAACCTGGTTACCTTTACGTACAATTCACTACCCGGATCATGAAGTATGTGGATGATGCCGAATTCTATTTTGACCCGGCTGCGGGAGTAATTCAAGTACGGTCATCCTCGCGCCTGGGAAGCAGCGATTTAGGCGTAAACCGCGAACGTATCGAGTTCATCCGGCAAAAACTGGAATCTTCCTGAACCTGCTTATCGGTATGAATGCTTGGCTGGTCGCGAGCATGGCGCCCGGAAACCGGATGTACTAAGCTAAACCGGCGCCGGCACAACCGTTTTCAACTTCTACGCTTCCTCTATGACCGCCGCGCTACGCCCGATCTACCGGCTCCTGTCTGGATTGCTTATACTGGCGTTGCTGTTGATGGCTGCTGCCTGGCTGGCCCTACGGAGCAGCCTGCCTCAATACGAGGGAACCGTGAACATGGCGGGACTGGCCGCACCCGTGACGGTCGAGCGGGATGCGCTTGGCAGCGTGACCTTGCGCGCACAAGATCGTCATGATCTGGTTCGGATACTCGGTTTCATCCATGCGCAGGAACGTTTTTTCGAGATGGATCTGATGCGGCGCAAGGCAGCCGGGGAACTGGCGGAATTATTCGGTCCCGCCGCCTTGCCAACCGACCTCAAAGTACGGATGCATCGCATGCGTGCCCGCGCATCGGCGATACTGGAAGAGCTGCCAGCCACACAGCGCGAGTTGCTCGATGCGTATCGCGATGGGGTGAATGAGGGTCTGGACGCTCTTACGGTGCGGCCATTTCCATATCTGCTGACGCGTACGCGCCCGCTCCCATGGCGCAGCGAGGATAGTATATTGGTCGTCAAGGCAATGTATTTCATGCTGAATGATGGCGGCAATCGCCGCGAGCTTGCCTTCTCCACCATGCGCGCGGCTCTCCCTGAAGCCGCCTATCGATTTCTCACCGCCGGGGGCGGTGCTTGGGACGCGCCACTCATTGGCACGGCACTTGATTGGCCACGGCTTCCCTCCGCTGAAGAGCTGGATCTGCATAAGCTCGATCCCGGCCTGATGCGCAGCACCGATGAGCACAGCGACAACCTGCCTGGCAGTAACAGCTTCGCCGTTGCTGGTTCGCTGGCTGCTGGCGCCGCACTGATCGCCAATGACATGCACCTGGATCTTCGTGTACCGAGTATCTGGTTCCGCGCGCGCCTGATCTATCCGAACTCGCGCCGCACTGGACTCATGAACGACATCAGCGGTGCCAGTCTGCCCGGTACACCGGCCATTGCCGTCGGCTCAAATCGTAAGATTGCCTGGAGCTTTACCAACAGTTATGGTGATCTCGCGGATTGGGTTCGTGTTATCCATCATCCGGCGGATGCCTCGCGTTATCTCAGCTCGACTGGATGGCGACCCGTCACTATTCACCGCGAAATCCTGCATGTGCGCGGTGCGCCTGATGAAACGCAGGAGGTGCATGAGACGGAGTGGGGTCCTATCCTGGCTGCCGACCATGATGGCACGCCGCTGGCACTGGCCTGGGCCGCACACCGGTCTGGCGCGGTAAATATGGAACTCACCTTGCTGGATCAGGCTGAATCCGTTGATGAAGCCATCGCAATTGCGCAAAATGCGGGCATTCCGGCTCAAAACTTTGTCGTCGGCGACCGGCAAGGTAAAATTGGCTGGACCATCGCAGGCCGCATCCCCGCACGTACGAATGGTTATGACCCGACGCTTCCAGCCGACTGGAGCAAGCCGGACATGGGGTGGAACGGCTGGCTTATGCCCGCGCAGTATCCACTGATTGTCGATCCACCGGAGCAGCGCCTGTGGACCGCCAATGCACGTACCGTCGATGGCCCGTTGCTTGATAGACTCGGCGACGGCGGCTACGACCTTGGCGCGCGTGCAAAGCAAATCCGCGACAGCATGCGCGAACAGGAGCGTTTCTCGCCTGCCGGCATGCTGGCGATCCAGCTCGACGATCGCGCGCTATTCCTCGTACGCTGGAAAAAGCTTCTTGAACTCACCCTGAATCCATTGGAAGCCGCACCCTGGCACACCGAAATGCAGCAGGCACTCCTTGATTGGAATGGACATGCTTCGACGGCATCGGTGGCTTACCGGGCGGTGCGGGCATTCCGCCAGGAAGTCACCCATAGTGTCCTCAGCGGCTTTGCTGCCGCCATCCGGCGCGATCACCCAGACTTTGTGCTGCCAAAGCTGAATCAGGCCGAATACGCGGTGTGGACCTTGATCGCGCACCGCCCGCAACACCTGTTGCCGCCGGCTTATGCCAGCTGGGATGATTTGCTCGTCAGCTGTGCCAAACGCGTAGCCGAGCGCATGCAAAATCAGCCGGGGGGTATCGCCGAACGCAGCTGGGGGGAGCGCAACACCGCGCGTATCCGGCATCCGCTTAGCCGTATCCTGCCGGAATTTGTCGCATACTGGCTGGACATGAGAAAAGACGCGCTACCTGGTGACGTCAATATGCCGCGCGTACAAGCGCCGGATTTTGGCGCTTCGCAGCGTTTCGCGGTTGCACCCGGCGATGAAGAGCATGGTTATTTCGAAATGGCCGGTGGACAAAGCGGGCACCCGCTGTCGCCCTACTATGGAAGCGGTCATGCGGACTGGGTGGCCGGCAAACCAACGCCATTCCTCCCGGGTCCGCCCAGGCAGACGCTGCATCTGCAGCCTGCCGCACATCCTGTTGGGAGAATGCCATAATCCGATAATGATCAGCGTGGCAAGAGGCGGGATATATCGAGCAAGAAACGAATATCAGCGATATGAGAACGCTATCACTGCCTGGGTTCGACGGCCTGGATTCCCTTCTCGTAATGGGTATAGATGTAAATAGGCAATCCTAACTCTCCAAGATGATGCGTGACCAGCGGCCGTACCGCATCCCAATCCAGACCGCCTGCTCCGGTTGCGAGGCGCGGCAACGCCAGGCTGGCGAATCTGTCATATTCCAGCAAATAACGCAGTTCGCGTAATGCATGATCGACATATTCGGTTCTGGCACGCCCCGGTCCACTACCTTGGCTATGCAGCGCTTCGTGAGTGAGCAGATTGATAATGCGCTTGCTCATTGCGCCAGACCACACCCACGCATCACCGGATTTTGGCTGCGCTGCGTGGCAAAAGTGCCGAAAATCTTTGACCATGGCCGGCCATTGCTCACCCAGGCTCAGGGCCAATCCTTGATTGAAATAATCATCGGGGGCCACCCCGTGGGCAATAACCTGGGCATGACTCAACAGAATATCGCCCCTTACCTCATAAATCACGTAGCCTCCAGTAATAGGGACTATTAAAAATCCAGTATAGCAATTTATTTCTTATTTGCTGGCGTACCTCCTTTATCAAGCGCAATGGGAAGATCGTCCTATATACAGGAAACAACGTACAGGATTTAATGTTATTCATAGAAATGCGGCTAAGCATTAATCTAGAAAATGGGTACCCGTCCATAAAATTTGGTCTTAAGGAAACAATAATGATCAAATCATTTTTCACGCTATTAGCTGCAACAATTTCCACTACCGCCTGGGCGGCGCCCATTCCCCCGCTACAGACCCGGCTTGTCGCGACCGGCTTTGATCAACCATTATTCGCCACCGCACCCAATAGAGACTCGCGTCTGTTCGTTGTCGAGAAGGGCGGGTTAATCAAGATTATTCAGAACGGTACGGTGCTGCCAACTCCGTTCCTCGATTTATCCGGCTCGGTCGATACCTCGGGTGAGCGTGGCCTGCTTGGCATGACATTCGATCCGAACTTCGTGGACAATCGGCGCTTCTATGTCAACTATATAAACAAGACCACCCTCGATACGGTGGTTGCCACCTACCAAGCCAGTGCGGCCCAGCCTAATGTCGCGGATGCCGCCAGCGCACAGACCGTGATCACCATCGCTCAACCCGAGTTCAGCAACCACAAAGCGGGCTGGATCGGTTTTCGCCCCGGTGAGGCAAACAATCTATACATTGGGACCGGAGACGGCGGATTTCGTGACGATCCGCAGAATCGCGCACAAAATCTCACCGAGAACCTCGGTAAAATGCTGCGTGTCGACGTATCGGCCGACCGTTTCCCCGGCGACACCACACGATATGGCTATGCGATTCCCGCAGGCAATCTGGCAAATGGCAACCCCGGAATCAACGCCGAAATCTATGCTTACGGATTGCGTAACCCATACCGCGACAGTTTCGACCGGGAAACCGGTACTCTCTATATTGCCGATGTCGGGCAGAACAACCGGGAAGAAATCAACATCGGCAGCGCTGGCGCCAACTACGGCTGGCGCGTATTCGAAGGAACCCGTTTGAATTTTCCGGACGATGCGCAACCTCCGAATCACACGCCGCCGATCTTCGAATATGATCATAACGGATTAGGTGCTTCAATCACCGGCGGCTATGTATACCGTGGGTTGGAGATTGATGGACTGCAAGGAACTTACTTTTTTGCCGACTTCGTTACCGATCAGGTCATGTCTTTCCGTTTCACCGGCACCGGCATTACGGAACTCACCGACCGAACCGCCGAACTGCTGTCTCCCACCGGCATTTCCGGACAAATTTCTTCATTCGGCGAAGATGGCTTTGGTAATCTGTATCTGGTGAGCATCAACGGCCGGATTGGAATGATAACCGCCGTACCGGAACCGGAAGGCTACGCGATGATGCTGGCGGGAATGGTTCTGATAGCGCTATGGGTCAGACGTAGAGAGAGAATGTGCCAAGATTAATGCTGTCTCGATATGCTTTCATCGGCCGGGCGCTACCTGATCGTTTTCACACGGTCCCCGGAAGTTTTGCAACAATCTTCGGCTCACTCGAAACGGTCAAAGCGATAGTGAAGACGTACGCATCCTCTATCCATCGGTTGCGCACTAATCAGCTTTGGACTATCGCGATGGCCTGTAGCGGGAAACAGTGGGCGGCCACCGCCCAATAACTCGGGAATGAGGTAGATTTCGATCTCATCCAGGGCGCCTTTTTCCAAGAATGTCATTTGCAATTGCCCGCCTCCGAGCATCCATACGTCGCCATCTTCCAGTACTCGCAACTCGGCGATGAGAGCGTCGACGTCGCTGCGCACCTCAAGATCCCCTTTAGGGCGATCGATGGGGCTTGAAGTAACAACCAAAACCCTTTGGTCTCCATAACTCCATGGAGCCGGATCGTTGGCGATAAAATCGTAGGTGCCGCGCCCCATAACAACCGTACGGATACGCTTGATAAACAACTCGTAGTCATGCTCTCCCAAATCCATATCGTTGTATCGGAAGAGCCAATCCAGGTTATGGTCGTCGGTCGCAATGAAGCCGTCAAGGCTTGACGCAATATAGCCGAGAATCCTCGCCATTCGTTTTCAATCTCCTATTGATTTATAGATGAATATCCGTTTACAAATTATCCATGGCGAGATCCAAAAGCATATCTGGCGAAGCTCTCTCCTTGACGCCGTGCTGGATCAAATGTTGTCCATCAGCCCATCCAATCTGAGCTCCGCCTAGGCGGGCTCAAACCATTTTGCGCAGGATCTTTCGACAGGCTATGCTACGCCCCATCCATCCTAAGCACGCAGCATAAACGATGAATCTGCCCTGATTTTACTTGGGCTCCAAATTATCGTTTTTATTGTGGCTTCGTTAATGCCATCCGTCCGGAATGAGAAGCTTCTCTCCCCGAATATCCGCTTGAAGAACGCAATATCTTGACGTTCATGTTCGGCACCATGTAATGTTCGGCCCTGATTGATCGAGCATTTCTGGAATTCCTATCCTTGAGCACCGAATCCGCCACACACGAGCTTCTGCATGATATTCTCAAGCAGGTCTCCCGGTCATTTTATCTCACGCTTAATGTGCTGCCGGCAGGGGTGCGCGATCAGATGGGACTGTCGTATCTGTTTGCGCGCGCCGCCGATACCATTGCCGATACGGATCTTATCGACCGTACGCAACGTCTGAAATACCTCAATCAGTTTCGCGCGCAATTTGGAGTTATTGAAATTGATTGGCGGGCCATTCGGGAGATTCAGACCGCACTGGTTCCCCACCAGAAAGACTCTGCGGAAAGCATTCTTCTCCAGCGGCTGGAGGATTGTTTGAAATTGTATGAAACATACTCCGCCGGGGATCGGGCGCGCATCCAATGGCTGATGGAGGTGCTGCCCAACGGGATGGAAATGGATCTGACCCGGTTTCCCGGTGAGTCGGCCGGGCAACTTACTGCATTATCCACGCTGGACGAGCTGGATCAGTACACTTACTATGTCGCGGGTTGTGTCGGGGAATTCTGGACCAGAATGGTCTGTGCGCATAGCTCGGTGATGGCGCGATGGGATGTCACGAAGATGTCCGCCATGGGTGTGAGATTCGGAAAAGGATTGCAACTTACCAATATTGTGAAGGACATCGCCCGCGACCTGCATAATGGCCGCTGCTATGTGCCAGTGCCGCTCCTGCAGGAAGCTGGATTAAAGCCCGCTGATCTGCTGAATGAAGACAATCTGCCGAAATTCCGGCCCGCCTTGAATCGGCTCATCCGGCTTGCCCTGGAACATCTGGATGAGGGCTGGCGGTACACCCTGGCCATTCCCCGATCCGAGACACGCCAGCGATTGGCCTGTATGTGGCCGATTTTGTTGGCCGGAGAGACATTGAGACGCGTCGCGGTGGCTCCCGACTTACTCAACCCCGCCGTCAATGTGAAAGCGCCCCGCAGCACCGTGTATGGGGTAATGGCGATAACAACACTTACCTGCGCCAATGAATACGTGGCGACCGCCTACTGGAACCGTCTCAGGGAGTATATTGTCTGAGTCGTAGACCCGCAGGCGAATCGGTGGGTCTTACCCGGCAAATTTTCCGGCGAATCCACTAAGATCAAAAGCAAAGCATGCAATGGCAAGGCCATGCCCATAAATTAGCACGCCATATCCGGATAGCACTCAAAAAAAACCATTCTATGACGACCGCACCCCCTTCCATCGGATTTGTTGCTGCCGTGGGCCGCTGGCTCGATGCCAATATTTTCGCATTGGGACGGGAAATGCGTTTGTCGTACCTGCCGCCGCTCATGGTCTATGCCGCCGCCGGTATTTCCGGCCTGACAGGAATCGTGGGTACATTTTATGTCAAGGAACGGCTGGGTCTTTCAGCCGAGTTTCTGGCGGCACTCGGGTTCTGGATGATGCTGCCGTGGGCGCTGAAAATGCCGCTCGGCCATCTGGTGGATCTGGTATGGCGCTGGAAGGGGCTGCTCGTATATCTGGGGGCAAGTCTTATCACGCTGAGCCTGCTGATCATGATCGGGCTGCTTGGCCACACGGACGCAATGCGCGCCATCGCCACGGTGGAAGCCTGGTACGTCAGCGCGGCATTGCTCGCACCCGTGGGCTATGTGCTGCAGGACGTGGTTGCGGATGCCATGACGGTCGAAGCCGTGCCGCGCGTGGATGCATACGGACAGCCCTTGACACTGGATGATCGAAAGTCCATGCATGTCACTATGCAGACCCTGGGGCGTGTCGCCATTATCAGCGGCGGTGTCCTGGTTTCGTTGATGAATGTCTTCCTGCTGCACGGCGTAGGTGAACTGCCCGAGGCGGATAAGGCGGCCACTTATCTGTTCGTCTATCAGCTTGCCCTGATAATCCCGCTGGTTTCCGTTTTTGGGGTCTTGTTCGCTACCTGGCTGCGGCGGCGCGATATGGCGCGATTTGCGGCACAAGGGCACAGCCGTGAGGAATGCGAAGCGCTTCTTGGCACATATACCGAACCGCCTCCGGTCAACTGGTGGATCCTCGGCGGTGGATTGGCCTTTACCGCGGTTTCCCTCAGCGTGGGTCTCAACCGCATCCCTGGCGGGGAAGAAATCGTCTTCTGCGTTTCCATGGCGATTGTGCTATTTCTGATGTGGCGGCTAACTGGAGAACTCGAGCCCCAGGCGCGCAATGTACTGGTAGGCACCGCAGTCTTGATATTTGTATTCCGCGCCATGCCGGGACCGGGCGCGGGTTCGACATGGTGGATGATCGACGACTTGGGTTTCGATCAGCAGTTTCTTGCTGCATTGTCGCTCATCGGCGCAACGCTGACGCTCGCCGGAATGTTCATTTTCCGCCGTTTCATGGCTGAGCGCTCGATGGCCTATATCATAGGCGCCCTCACCATTGCCGGGACTTTCCTGTCATTACCGATAATCGGCATGTATTTCGGCTTGCATGAATGGACTGCTTCCCTTACCGGCGGCGTCGTGGATGCCCGGTTTATCGCTGTTATCGATACCGCGCTGGAGTCGCCCCTCGGTCAGATCGCCATGATCCCGATGCTGGCGTGGATCGCCAACTCGGCGCCTGAAAAGCTCAAGGCAACCTTCTTTGCGGTAATGGCCTCATTTACCAACCTTGCCCTATCCGCTTCGCAGCTCGCAACCAAATACATCAATCAAATCTTTGTGGTCGCCCGCGAGGTAAAGGACCCCGCCACCGGTGAAATCACGGTACCTGCCGATTACAGCGAACTGGGCTTACTCCTGATAACCGTGACCGCCATCGGTTTTGCGCTCCCACTCCTGGCCATTTTGTTCGTCAAACGAACGCGCTTTCGTAACGCCTGAATTCTTTATGCCGACTATTACAAGGTCATTTTGGCATGTACGTCACGATCGATATGCGCTGAGCCGCAGAAAGCGCGTGTGAACTCATGCAAAACGAAAGCTTGTCATGAAGGAGACCTGATTTCCGCTGCTCCCGTCACTTGACAACATTTCACCCGGAGTACATCATGCGACGGGGTGAGGAATTGGGCTCCTCAGAACGCTCCACCGGATTTCCCATCCGTTTGCCGCTTGGCTCGGGCAAGGCCGTTGAACCTTCCGTTATTCAAAATCAAGCCACCCCTCCCGGGAGCGGAAAGAAATGCAACCGATATTGCGACAAAAAGGCAGCATAACGCTGTTTACGCTACTTCTGATTATTTTTGCGGCATCAATGGCATACTGGCTGTGGCGGGCCCATGCCCAGGTATCCCTGGAGATCGAGGTGGCCTGCCGTCTGCCTGCCGCGGAAGCCTGCGCTTCAGCCAAGGCTCGCTACATGAACAATTTTTATGCCGCATGGCTTGCACAGATGTTTCCGTGGATACTTCCGTTCGTTCCTGCCTTTATTTATGTATTCTTTTTCCGCTGGTTGCGTAAAGACCGGCAACCTTGAGTGACCAGCCACGTTCTATTGCTCGATAGGTTGTTGCACAGTCAGCGGGAGTTCCCTTTGACGGGATATGCGGGCACTCTGCTGTGCAACCTTCGCGGAAGACAGCGCGCTGGCCCGCACACCCAGCAACCGCAGCTTCCGATTCAGCGGTACGCGCCGCAGACATTCTTCAGCTGCCCGGCGAATGGTAATGGGGTCGGCGGTAGGAAGGGATAGCGTGAGGTCGCGGGTTATGGTGCGAAAATCGGCATACCGCAATTTGATGCCGATGGTGCGTCCGAGGTAACCCTTGCGCTGGAGATCGTCTGCCACATCGGTGCATAGCGCCGTGAAGATTTCCGAGAGTAGGGAGCGATCCCGGCGGGCATGGAGATCCCGTTCGAAAGTTGTCTCCCGGCTGATCGACTTAGGTTCGGCATGCGTGATGACCGGGCGTTCGTCGATGCCGTGGGAAACCTCGTGCAGCCAGCGAGCATAGGCGTGGCTGAAGTGCATCTGCAGAAAGGAGGGCTCGGCACCCGCCAGTTCGGCGATGGTAGTGATGCCAAGCGCTGCGAGCTTGTCAGTCGCCTTGGGGCCGATGCCGTTAATTTTCTTGACGGGTAGAGGCCAGATCCGGCTTGGAATATCCGCCAGGCCTAGTATGGTGAGCCCATCGGGTTTTTCGAGATCCGAACAGATTTTCGATAGCAGCTTGTTGGGTGTCACGCCGATGGAACAAGAGAGTCCTGTGGCTTCATATACCGCCTGTTTGATGCGTTGGGCGAGCGTCATGGTGTCGCCGGGCAGATCGCTCAAATCGAGGTAGATCTCATCAATGCCATGATCTTCGATCCGGGGGGCGATAGTGGCCACGGCGGTTTTGAACAGCCGTGAATAATGGCGATAGGCATGGAAGTCCGCGGGCAGCAAGATCGCATCCGGTGCCAGCGGCGCGGCTTTCATCAGACCCATGCCGGAGAAGACACCGAAAACGCGGGCCTCATAAGTAGCCGTGGTCACCACTCCTCGTCCCGCATAATCCCGCAGCCGTGCGAAATGCCGGCTGCCGTCCTTGAGAAGCGCCGGTTGCCGATCGCTCTGTCCGCCGATCACGACAGGGACCCCGCGCAATTCAGGGTAGCGCAACAACTCGACCGACGCGTAGAAGGCATCCATATCAAGATGTGCAATGCGCCGAACCATTCAGCAATCCACCCGATCAAAATGCAGGCAGTAAATTCCTGCGATACTTCATCAAATTCTCCGTAACGTCATGAGTGGTGGAGTTGAAAGCGCGGAGCGGGTCCCCATCAGCCCCGCCACGGTGACGCCTATCGTTCCCGAAAGCAAGCCGGTAAGCCATATCCACGGGTTGAAGGTGTAGGTCAGATTCAACGTATATTCACCGATGACATAGCCCAGCGCACTGGCTCCCGCCGCGGCGAAAAGACCGGCCAGTCCGCCGAGTAAGGCAAATTCCGCAGCCCAGGCGCGCGCCAATTGACCGCGCTTGGCCCCCAACGTGCGAAATATGGCAGCCTCGTGAATGCGTTCATCCTGGGTGGAAGCGATCGCGGCATACAGCACTGCCAATCCCGCCAACAGCGTGAACAGGAAAACAAATTCGACCGCTTTGGTCACCTGTTCAATTACTTTGTGGACTTGGCTGATGATAGTCGCCACATCGATCACCAGCAGATTGGGAAAGGCTTTGATCAGTTTGTTGGTGACTTCCATACGCTCCAGCGGCAGGTGAAAACTGGTAATGTAGGTGGCCGGATATTTTTCCAGCACGCCCGGGGGTGTAACCACGAAGAAATTAACGTGAAACGTATCCCAGTCCACCTTCCTCAGACTGGTGATCGTGGCGGAAAAGGTGCTCCCCGCAACGTCGTAAGTCAGCGTGTCACCAAGACCGACACCTATCGTTTTTGCGATACTTTCCTCCAGGGACATCATCGCTTTTCCCTTATCCTCATTTTTCCACCAGCGGCCCTCGATAATCTGGTTATCGCTCTGCATTTCCTCCGCCCAGGAAAGATTGAACTCGCGCTCAACCAGCCGTCTTGCGCGGATGTCGGTATATTCTCCAGCGGTCACGGTCTTGCCGTTGACTGCTGTCAGGCGCCCGCGAACCATTGGAAAAACCGGTGGCCGCTTGAGGCCGTGCTGGTCAAAGAATGCCGCCAGCGGCTCCAGTTGATCGTCCTGAATATTCACCAGAAAATGATCGGGTGCGTCCGGAGGCAAACTCGTGCGCCAGTTTTGCAGCAAATCATCCCGGATCAATGTCAGCGCCAGCAGCGCCATCAGGCCCAATCCCAGCGCCACCGCCTGCACCACGCTAGCGGTGGCGCGCCGCCGGATACTCGCCAATCCATAGCGCAACGCACCCCCCGCCTGACCGCGCATATGTGCCAAGGCTTTAACCAGCAGAAATCCCAGCGAACCAAAAACCGCTATCGCCGCGGCAAATCCGCCCATGACAGAAGCACCCAGACGCACGTCACCCGCCTTCCACATAAATAATATCGCCAGCGCTATCAGTCCCAGAGCGTAGCCCGTCAGGCTGCCCGTATTCGGCATCCCGATATCCCGGCGCAATACGCGCAATGCGGGCACGCTACGCAAATTGAGCAAGGGCGGCAGCGCAAAGCCGAGCAATAACACCATGCCGGTCAGCAATCCATGCACGCCAGGCCACACG
The DNA here is from genome assembly GCF_000832065.1 of Nitrosospira sp. NpAV. Classification (GTDB taxonomy): domain Bacteria; phylum Pseudomonadota; class Gammaproteobacteria; order Burkholderiales; family Nitrosomonadaceae; genus Nitrosospira. The sequence continues at coordinate 114,690 of NZ_JXQM01000003.1, forward strand.
CTGGGATAAGGCAATTCCGCCTTCACCAGCCCGGAGAGCCAGAAAGCCAGCGCTTCTTGCGCGAAAAAACCGAGCAGGCAACCGGCCCCGCTGGCGATCAGGCCCAGTGCGGCGAAATGCCCCAGGTAAAGGCGTAGCATCGCTGCCTGGCTGGCGCCCAGACAACGCATCACGGCGCAACCGTCGAGATGGCGCTGCGTGAAACGGCGCACCGCAAGCGCCGCTGCCGCCGCCGCCAGTACCACGCTTGCGAGAGCGGCCAGACTGAGAAATTTTTCTGCCCGCTCCAACGCCGATTTGATCTCAGGGCGAGCATCGCGGATGCCTTCAATTCTTTCTCCCAGCGTCAAATGCGATTGAGCCCATCTCCGGAAATTTTCCACCACACTGTCTTCCCCCGAAACCAGAAGACGATAGCCAACCCGGCTCCCCTGCTGCACCAAGCCGGTCGCGGGCAGATCAACCTTGTTGATCAATACACGCGGCCGCAAATTTATGAAACCAATCGAGTAGTCCGGCTCCTGCGTTATCAGTGCGGTAACAGTAAAGTGCGCCGCGCCCAGCTCAATCGTATCGCCCCGATTGAGCCCAAGACGAATCATGAGTTTTTCATCCACCCACGCCGATCCGGGTGCGGGAATTGCATTGGCGATATGCGTAGGCCGGGGGGATGATCCATCGCTAAAATCCTCGCTGATGCGCAGCTCGCCTCGCAGGGGATAACCAGCGGTAACCGCCTTGATCTCGGTCAACAGACTGGTCTCCCCCTTCGCGGCCATGCTGGGAAACTTAATCGCGGTGGAAACAGTCAGTCCGTGCCGGCTCGCTTCAGCCGCATAATGCGGCGACAGGGGATGGTCGGCAAAAATTATCAGATCCGCGCCAAGCAGCTGATTGCCCTGGCGGGAAAGCGCCAATTGCACCCGGTCGGCGAAAAACCCCACCGTGGTCATGCCGCCCACGGCGATTACCAGCGCAAAAGCCAGTACGCGCAATTCGCCCGCACGCCAATCACGGCGAAGCATCCGAAAGGAAAGCTTAATGAGGTTCATAAGGACATTCTATAGATACAGATGCCGTTCTGATACGGGTTGCTCAAAAATTCCGCCATTTATCCATTTATCATATATCGGTTTTACTATTTTTTTACCCTACCCCATTTAGCGAGCCCTTGAATTCGTTACCGGCTTTCCCGGCTCAGCTGTCAAACGCGCACTCCACGAAGGGCTTATCCAAGGACTTCCTAAGCTTCAATCCACATAGCTATTATTATTAAACAGGTGCGGCAATATGACACATGCGACAACTTGCCGCATGTGACAATATGCCACATTCCTAATTTCAACGATTTGGCTTATATTTTCCACCAGCAGGCATATGAGCGTTTGTAATAACATTCTGAGTACTTGTCATAAGGCTTGCATAAAAATATATGACACTGGCACGCTCTGGTTTTGTCTTCGCCGGCACCGGCAATTCAAATGAGAATAAGAAAAATGAAAAGAAAAAGAATCCTAGTAACCGCAACATCCACCGCCGTAACAATGATTTTTTCAGGGTTTTCAATGGCACAGAGTACAACTCCATCTCAGGGTACCAAGCTCTCTCCGGTTGTCGTGACGGCCAATCCGATTATTGATCAAGTTCGCGTCGACCCGTTTTCGAGCACATCCGCAGTGGTCACCGAAAGTCAATTGCGCGATCAGAACGCATTCGATCTAGCCTCGGCGCTGCGCCGCACCCCCGGGGTGCAAATATCGCGCTACAACCCTGTTGGCGGCTTTGGTGGCGATCAGGGCGGCGCTGTCTATATTCGCGGAATGGGCGTAAGCCGTCCGGGCAGCGAAATCAAGACTTACATTGATGGCGTTCCATTTTACATGGGGGTGTGGAATCACCCATTGCTCGACTTGTTGCCAGTCAATGGCATGCAGTCCATCACTGTCTATAAAAGTCCGCAGCCGCAAATCAATGGCAACAACTTCGCCTCGATCAATCTGGAAACCAAGCGCGCAACCGAAGACGGTGTGCAAGCCAACGGAAGAATATCCGGGGGCTACTTTAGCACCTTTATCGAACAAGTGGACGTGGTCGGCCGCCGGGGTAACGTAGATTTCATGCTGGCACAAGGCCACGCCCAGTCGAATGGTCATCGGCCCAACGCAAGCGGCGAACTGAATAATGTAATGGGACGCATTGGCTTGCGGCTGAATGCCAACTGGTCGATTGGCACAAGCTTTCTTTACGTCAACAACCTGGCGCGCGACCCTGGGGACAATCGTCTCCCGGCACCCGCTGTGGCGCCGCAATATTATACCCAGGCGGGAATGGTCTCCGTTTTTGCATCGCATCATCACGGCAACTGGCGTGGCAGCCTTCGTGTTTACCACAACAGGGGGGAAGGCAACTGGCTGCACCAATCGGGATTGGAAGGGAATCAGTTCAATAATTTCCAGATGACCGGCGTTCGCTGGAAAGAAGAGTTTTCCCTGTGGAGAGGGGGTGCTATTGTTGCCGGACTGGACAGTGACTGGGTGTCGGGTGATTCGCGATTCAATCGCGTGGCGCCAGCGCCGCAGGGCAGCTTTAATTCGCCGACTTTTCGCGTTACGTCACCCTACATTGCACTGAGCCAGACGATCGATCTAGGCCAAGGCTGGGCACTCGTGCCGGCAGCCGGTATGCGCGTATACGACCACAGCGAATTTCGAACCAGAACCTCGCCACACGCCGGCCTGTCTCTGATATCCGAGAGAATTACGGTATTTGGCAATGTGTCGCGCGGCATCAACTATCCGGGGCTGGAAGCTCCGGTCCTCTCCTCCCTGATCCCTCCGTTGGGACAAAGCTGGAAGCAACTTTCCGCGGAAGAGCTCAATCACGCCGAGGTCGGAGTGAAGCTGACCCCCGTGGAATCAACGCAGATCGATATCAGTGTGTTTATCGATCAGGTAAAAAACCGCTACATCTTTGGTTTTCCGCCCAATGTTCCGCCCCCTCCCCAATTTGTGAACCTGGGTACCTATGTGATGCGGGGTGCCGAAATTGCGATCAGACAAAATATTACTCCTAATTGGACAGTATTTGGCGGCCTGACCTTGCTTGACCCCAGCATCGACAATTTACCCTATACACCGAAACGGGCTGTCACAGCGGGTATAAATGGGCAGATGGGACCCATCCGCCTGACAGTCGATACGCAGTATCAATCAAGTATTTTGGCGCTGAGCCGTCCACGCGCGGCGGGAGCCATCAATACCGAGGAAGTTGATTCATTTGTGATCATGAATGCACGTGTCTCTCACCGAGTACCGATGCTGGGCAAACGAGGCGAAATTTTCGTGGCCATGGAAAATCTTTTGGATGCCAACTATGCCTATCGCCCAGGGTATCCCATGCCGGGACGCTGGGGTCAAATTGGCTTATCGGCAAGCTTCTGAATACGAGAGCATGGCAAAGCCAGATGCAAGTAACGGATCTCTGTTGAAGCCGATAAATATTGATGACGAATTTTGTTTTAAACATGGAGGTTTTTGATGCAGCTACCACCCCTAGTACACCCTTCTGAAGACCTGACTAACGATGAAATTTCGCGCTACAGCCGTCATCTGTTGATTCCCGACGTGGGCCTGGAAGGGCAACAGCGCCTCAAGAACAGTAGAGTCCTGGTGATAGGCGCCGGGGGTCTGGGATCCCCAGTGCTCTTGTATCTCGCGGCAGCCGGGGTGGGGACTTTGGGAATCATCGACTTCGATATTGTCGATGAATCCAATCTGCAAAGACAAATCATTCACGGACAATCGGATATTGGCAGATTCAAATCCAAGAGCGCGAAAGACTCTGTCAACGAGTTAAATCCCTATGTTCAGGTACAGCTTCATAATGAACGCCTTGAGGCAGCCAATGCCGTAGAAATAATCTCGGGTTATGACCTGATTGTGGATGGAACCGATAATTTCTCCACGCGTTATCTTGTCAACGATGCCTGTGTACTTGCCGGAAAGCCTTATGTCTGGGGATCCATCTTCCGTTTCGAAGGGCAGGCTTCCGTCTTTTGGGAAGATGCGCCGGGTGGAGGCGGTTTGAACTATCGTGATCTATACCCCGAACCGCCGCCATCCGAAATGGCACCCTCATGCGCGGAAGGCGGGGTATTAGGCATTCTCTGTGCTTCGATCGGCGCAATCATGGCAACGGAGGCTATTAAATTGATCACCGGTCTAGGTGAAACCCTGCTTGGCCGGCTTGCTGTCTACGATGCGCTGGATATGACATATCGATTTATTCCGATACGGCGGTCACCCATGAGAACGCCTGTAACCGGATTGATCGATTATCAGGAATTTTGCGGACAAAGGCCGGCGGCAATCGATCATAAAACGGATGCTCCGGTAATCAGCGCATTGGAGCTAAAAGAAATGCGGGAAAGCGGGACGAATTTGCGACTGATCGATGTGCGTGGAATCGAGGAATGGAACATTGTTCATATCGAAGGCGCCAACCATATCCCCAAAAATAAAATAATGTCCGAGGACATCTTATCCCAATTCAATAAAGAGGATTTCATCGTGCTTCATTGCAAAATGGGTGCCCGCTCCAAAGATGTTCTCTTTGAGATGCGAAAGCAAGGATTTACGAACGTTAAAAGTCTGGATGGCGGAATTTTGGCGTGGATTAGAGACGTTGATCGCTCTTTACCGCGTTATTAGTCGAAATGCGAAAGCAATATTACCGTTTCCATTTTTTCATCGTAGACGTCTACTTTTCCACCGCGGTCTTGCTTTACACGGCACATTCCCCGGCTACCCTACATTCACCGGATTTTTAACAATGCTTTTTTTGGCAGGGCAGAGAATTCTTTTCATCTTTATCAACATATCGTCAGGAGTCGAAAAAATTATGCTGACCATACACGCTAAGCTTGTTGAGGCAATGGTTGCTCAAGCACGCAAAGATCATCCCATCGAAACCTGTGGTGTCATCGCCGGCCCCGAAGGATCCAATCTTCCGTTACGTCTGATCCCAATGCGGAATGTAGCCTGCTCAGAGACATTTTTTGAGTTCGACCCGCAACAGCAGTTGCAGGTCTGGAGAACGATGGAGGCGCGAGGTGAAGAGCCGGTCGTCATCTACCACTCGCACACCGGTACGCAAGCCTATCCGAGCCGTACCGACGTCAAGTACGCGACCGAGCCCCGCTCTCATTACGTCATTATTCCCACGGATGCCAGACATGGAGAAGAGATTCGCAGTTTCCGCATCGCGGACGGGATGGTAACCGAAGAACGGGTAAGAATGCTGGAATCATATAAAACAGAGTGGGAGTTGGCAATGGTGGCTTAAGAAACCCAGATTCCATCGCGAGCTTTATCTTATCCACGACTTCTGGTTTCTCTTAAAAATAAATTTCCAAAGGAACAAATATGCCGATCACCGTAAATATCCCAACCATACTCCGGCCGCTCACCAACAATCATAAACGTATTGAAATTGCCGGATTCAATGTTCTTGAAGCCATTGAGCAGATGGAACGACAGTATCCCGGTGTCAAGGAAAAGCTGATCACCGACGGAAAAGCGCACCGTTTCATCAATATATACGTGAATGATGATGACATCCGTTTCGTCAACGGTCTCTCAACAAGCCTGAGAGACGGCGACTCGTTAACCATTCTGCCTGCCGTTGCGGGAGGATAAGCGGATTTGACCTAAATCCGATAATTAGAGTTACGAATGAGCGATCACTGGATTTAGGCTTGAATCATTTCCATACGTTAAAAATATGAGCATGAATCGTATATTAACCGGCTGTATGATGACGGGGGCATTAAAAAACTCGCCGCCTGATTTTGCCGCCATTGCATCTTCGCTGATTTACCAGTCTACCGCATTGGGCATGAAAATCATGCCCAATGCGAATTCGGCGGACAATGCCGCACTTTCGTTCGAATTCAAGACTCCTCATACCACCCCCATCATGTGCGGCGTGACGAGATGGGATGACACCTCCCGGCAGGCTTCTGTGACTGAAAATATCATGCAGGCGGCATGCGGACTCATGTCGGTGCATGGACGCGCCAGCGGCAGATCCCGCCCCCTGGGATTGAATTACGTCTCAACCTTGACGGCCGCATTGGCGCTCCAAGGGGGAGCGGCTGCCTCGATCGGTCAACTACGGGGCCTTTCGGTATCCAACAGCAGTGTTTCGATGGCATCCGCAGCCCTGTTGAGTGTGGGACAGTATATAGCGGGAGCTACCGCCTCAGAGTCTCCCGAAACACTATTGCCAGACCGTATTTCGCGGCCGGCTTGTCTTCCCTTTGTTTCATCGGATGGCGTCATCTTTGAACTCGAAACACTTGATGCCGGACCGTGGCAAAGATTCTGGACCGAGATCGGCGTGAGTTCGACCGTAGCCGGCAGGGGATGGATGGCTTTTTTGCATCGATATGCCAAAGCTATATCCCCCCTGCCTGAGGAACTAGCTAGCGCAATATCGAAACTTTCTTACTCCCATATTTCACAAATATGCATTCGTGCCGGCATGGCTATTTGCCCGGTGCGCTCAATCGACGACCGGGCCAAAGACGACGACAGCAAACACGTATGGCTTCAGGGTCCATGGGAATTCGTTTTCGAGGCTAGCCCCAACGACAGGGCGTCAACTCATGTCACCAATGACCTGCCGCTAAGCGGACTTACCATCATCGAATCCTGCCGGCGGATTCAAGGCCCTCTTGCGGGACACCTGCTCGCGCTTCTGGGAGCAACGGTTATCAGGATAGAACCTCCGGGTGGGGATCCGCTGCGGGGTATGCCACCGATGGCCGAGGGCTGCTCCGCACGATTCGATGCGCTCAACCGGCTTAAAACCGTCCGGGAAGTGGATATCAAATCTCCCGCCGGGCAAGCGGAAATCAAGGAATTGGCACGTCATGCCGACGTATTTCTGCATAACTGGGCACCCGGTAAAGCGGTGCTGTTAAATCTTGACCATGATGACTTGGCTACGATCAACCCTTCCATGATTTATGCCTACGCCGCCGGTTGGGCCACTGACAGCGCCGCCCATTCCCCTTCAAGCCCGATGCCCGGCACGGATTTCATGACCCAAGCCTACTCCGGCGTCGCCAAAAGAATCGCCGAGGCTTCCGGCACGCTTGGCGGATCATTATTTACGGTACTTGATGTACTTGGGGGCGTCGTCGCGGCACAGGGGATCACACTTGCACTGCTCAATCGATGCATGAATAGTGCGGGCGGGAAAGTCACCTCATCGCTGATGAGCGCGTCAACACTTTTGTGTGCGGATGATTTTCAGAACTTATACAGTTTGCCGGGCCCCGGCGCCCTCCCTAAAAGCGTTATCGACAATGTCTATGACACCAAGCAGGGGAAAATTGCGATCGAGTGCTGTGACGTGGGGGCGCTGGTGCGATTGACCGAAGTGCTGGAAGTCGCCATCGATGTCCAAGATGATCTTGAGCAATGCCTGAGCGACATATTCCTGTCAAGAACGGCGTATGAGTGGGCCGATATCTTTGAACAGGCACGCATACCTTCAGCCGTTGTTATTGAAGACCTCGCTGACTTGCAGACCACAGCACATCTGCAACCTGGCCTGAGTCCCGGCCCTTATACAAGAGTTAATTCTCCCTGGAGTTTCAAATGAATCATTCGGGCGTCATAGATAGGGTTCCCGCTGAAATTCGCCAACAGTGGGCCCAAAATGGAATTTACCCTGGTAAATCCGTATATGAATTATTTTGCGAGCATGTGCGGCGGCACCCCGACAGTCCGGCGGTTATATCCCTTGATCAAACCATCACTTACATAGAGCTGTTGGACAAGATCCATCGCCTGGCTGGCAGTCTCAAAGCGCTGGGAGTTGTTTCCGGAGACGTTGTCGCGTACCAGCTCCCCAACAGCTGGCATAGCTGTGCAATCGATCTCGCGGCGGCCGCGCTGGGCGCAATCGTGGCGCCTTTTCCCCCAGGGCGCGGGCGCCTTGATACCCAGTCTTTGCTGAGACGGTGTGATGCGCGTTTAATTGTTGTCGAGCAGGAATACGCCGGGGCCAATCTATGCGAAATGATTGAATCGATACGGCCGACTTTGTTGTCACTCCGTATTCTCGTTGTTGATGGAATAAGCCGCAACGGCTGGCACACAATGGACGACCTGTTTCAAGCCGAGCCAATTGAATTGAGTCAATTACCGGAAGTTTCTCCCGAGTCCCCCGTTCGCCTCCTGATTTCATCCGGGACCGAATCCGAACCGAAATGGGTTGCCTATTCCCACAACGCGCTGGCTGGCGGACGGGGGCGTTTTCTGCAACGAATACATCCTGATGGAAGCACTTTCAGGGGGTTTTACTTAATGCCGCTTGGCACGGCATTTGGTTCAACCGCAACATTCGGTATTTTATCCTGGCTCGGCGGATCGGTTATCGTTCTGCCGCAATTCGATGTCGCGGCTGCCATTCGAACTATCGCGGAGCTGAAGCCGGCCTATATCTTTGGCGTCCCCACCATGTTTCAACGCATCGCCGCGGACCCGGAATTATCCAAGATCGATACCTCCAGTCTGATTGCCATTATCAGTGGCGGCGCGAAAATCGATGAGGCCTCAATCCGCCGATGTACCGACGCATTCGGATGTGGTTTTATCAGCTTATACGGATCCGCGGACGGTGTTAACTGCCACACCACCCTCGATGACGATCTGGAAACTATTTTTCGTAAAGCGGGCCGGCCTAATCCGGACGTCTGTTCCATCCGGATAGTCGATGATCAGAAACAGGAGGTGCCGCAAGGTTGCATTGGTGAAATTACCGCCAGAGGCCCGATAAGCCCTATGCAATATGTTAATGCACCAGAGCTGGATGCGCTATACCGGGACGAGGAAGGCTGGGTCTATACCGGAGACCTCGGCCTTATCGATAGTGATGGATATCTGGTGCTATCCGGCCGTAAAAAAGACATCATTATTCGTGGCGGGGTCAATATCAGTCCCGCCCAAATCGAGAATATCGCGGCCTCCCATCCAGCTGTTGTCAGCGCTGCCTGTGTACCCGTTGCCGATCCCGACCTGGGACATCGCGTTTGTCTCTGCCTGGTATTACGAGACGAAGTCGAGCGTCCATCGCTCTCCCAATTCACCCGCTACTTGCGTGAACAGGGCCTGGAAACAAATAAGCTTCCTGAATATTTACGCTACTACCGGCAACTGCCACTCAGTCCGGCGGGAAAAATCGATAAGAAACAGTTGACCGCGGAAATCGAATTTGTCCAGCGCGCGACTGAACCCGATCTTGCTCAATGGGCGCACTGATGCCAGAAATACGCGAGAAATCAGCGCACACGAAGCTGGCCAGAGCTCTTGCGAACGAAGTGAGAAAGTTTGTCGATGAAATCATCATTCCCCACGAATCGCAGCTGGCTCAAGATGGAAACTCATCATTCCACCTGCAATCGGAATTGGCCGAAAAAGCCCGGAGTACGGGACTATGGGGTTTATTTTATCCACCCTCCCACGGTGGAAAAATAGCTTCTCTGGAAGACTACCTGATCGTTGCTGAACAGGAGGGGCGCTCGGAATTTTCCCCCGCAATCCTTGGCAGCCACTCCGCACTTGACGCGCATATGCTGCTGAGATTTGGCACCGATGAAATCCGCCGGGACTTCCTACAACCCATGGTGGTTGGAAAATCTGTTCCAAGCTACGGCATGACGGAGCCGGAACATGGTGGGTCATTTCCCGCCCTGATAACGACATCTGCATATCTGTCAAACGGCGGCTGGATTATCAACGGCAGGAAATGGTTTGTCGGCAATACGGATCGGGCGACTTTTGTCACTGTCCTAGCGCGCACGGCCGAAGAAAACACAGCACCCGGCAAGGCCCTTTCCATGATTATCGTCCCGACGGATGCACCTGGATTCAAGGTTGAACGTCAAATTACCGTGATGGGCCGCGCCCTGGGTCAGGGCGAGATATCTTTTAGCGAGGTACGGGTCCCGGCGCATAATCTGTTGGGTGCCCGCGGCAGCGGTATGGATCTGATGGGCCGGCGACTGGGAATCGGCCGTCTGCTTCGCTCAATGAATTGGGTGGGATTGGCGCAGCGATGTTTCGATTTGATGGGCGCCCGAATTAATTCCGGCCGCGGAAGATCCGCCCGTCTGCCAGAGAAGCAGCTGGTACGCCAGCATATTGCCAAGGCATATCAGGCTATTGCAAGCGCGCGCGCACTCATCCGCGCAGCCGCAAGGGGTGTCGATGCCCAGCGCCCAAGCGATATCGAGATCAACGTCGCCAAAATGGCGGCATCCCAGGCTTTGTGCATCACCTCGGACTCCGCGGTACAACTGTATGGTGCCGAAGGCATCAGCGATCTTACCCCGCTTTCCGGTATCTACAGAATAGCGCGCACGTCACGCATCCTGGATGGTTCGGATGAGTCGCTTATCAGTTCGGTGGGCCGCCGGCTCATCGACTTCTATAAAGAAGAGGACGTCTATCACTTTGACTGATTCAATTCTTGCGAACTTTTCAGATATTTACCGTAACTTGCCTGGGTGCAATGTATTGACGGCGTGCTTTTACTCGCCTGCATCATGGTACCGGCGTCAAAATCCGCTCATGGGCAGAGGGTACGGACAATGCCGATAATGACCCCCGGCCCTCGGTCCACGACGGTTGTCGCCATCGGCTTCCGGGTTGTCCTGGTGTTTGCCATGGCCTTGCCCATGCTGATTTTATATGCCACCAGCACCCTTGGGCCGCTCCTTGGCCGCGACTTGCGCTTTGAGCCCGCATTACTGGGCTACCTGGTAATGAGTTCATTCGGCTTGGCAGCCATCTTGTCACTCTGGGCGGGCGCCATCGTGGATCGCATGGGTTCACGTTATGCATTGATGGTGCTTTTCTCCGCCATCGCGCTGGCTTTCGCGCTGATGGCAACAGTCAAGAATTTTTATGGTTTGGTCGCAGCCACCGCTATTTGCGGTATCGCCCAGGCACTTGCGAACCCTGTCACAAATTTGCTGATCGCGCAGCAGGTTCCGCCTGATAAGAAGGCCAAAGTCGTGGGGTTGAAGCAATCCGGCGTTCAGGTAGCGGCCCTCTTCGCCGGCCTGATACTCCCCGGTATCGCATTTCAGTATGGTTGGCGCGTCGCATTGGGCATGATTGTTCCGGTCGCCCTATTATTCGCCATCTCGACGCCTTTGTTCACTCCCGGAAAACATGGCGGACCAGTCAAGGGTTTCATGTTTTCGCGCCCAAATTCGCTATTGCTGCGGCTGATGGGCATTCAGTTCTGTGTCGGGATATCGCTCTCTGCTTTCGTCACATTCCTGCCGAGCTTTGCTATCCGGCAAGGCATGCCGTTCTCCCTGGCTGGCACCTTGATCGCGGTTTTTGGGGTGATGGGAATCATCTCCAGGATAGTGTTGACCCCGATAGGAGCGAAACTCAAGGAGGAATCACTGCTTCTGCTTGTACTGATAGCGATTGCAGCTTGCACGATAGCGGCAACGATGCAGGCGAGTCCCGAAACTCACTGGCGGCTATGGGCCGGCGCAATAGGCATGGGGCTCACCGCGGTAGGCACCAACGCAATAGCCATGAGCATGTTGATACGAGATCCGGCCTTTGGTCCGGTGACCGCCGCATCCGGCTTTGTTTCGGTTGCCTTTTTCGGCGGCTTTGCGCTGGGCCCGCCGCTGTATGGCGCCTTGTCGAACCATTCCGAAGGCCTGCTGGGCTGGAGTGCACTGATTGGTGTGCTTCTATGTGCCTGCATCATGTCATTGGCACTGGCATCCACGCGCCGGCGCAAGATACGGACATCAACCCTGATGGTTCCCGCCGCTCAGCGTACGAAGACCATGGACATTTAAAAACTTTACAACTTCATGAACGAATAAACCGGGAGCGGTCCTCATCGCACTATGCTGCTGTCCCGGGAGGATCTTGATCTGGCTGCCAGCCAGCGCCTGGTGAAGCGTCTCGGCAATACGATGACGGCGTGAGGGACTATCGCCGCCAAGCAGAAGCAAAACAGGAATTCGCAAGGCATGAAACCGGGAAGGTTCAAAGACGTAGCGGTCAATGCTCTGCAATTCGCGGTAAATGGTATGCGCCGCGGCAATTCGTCCTTGCCAGTGCAATCCAGTCTGCATGGCGGCAATCTCATGTGAGGGTGTTTTGACGATGTCTCGAAAAAAGAGCAGCAGCGCTTCTTCCCGGTTTCCCGCATCCAGCAGCGTTTGCATGGATGTACCGAGCTCCGCCGACCAACCGCTGCCAGCCAGCGACATGGGCGGTTCATAGAGCACAAGTCCGCCGATGTTTGAAGTCAGGCTTGCAGCTTCCAGGGCACAGAGCCCCCCAAAGGAATGTCCGAGAAGATGTACGGTACCCCCTATGGCATCAATGACTGCAACGATATCTTCGCACTCTCGTTCGAGTGCATAGCGATGGGTGTCGCCACTGTGGCCACGTCCCCTTCGATCAAAGGTCCATACGTCGAAGTGACGTTCGAGCGCGGCCAATACCGGTGCCCAGGCGAAGTGATCGCCAGCGGTGCCGTGCACAAGCAGCAGGGGCTCCCCTGCGCCGCCATGCCAGCATGCGATGGGCACCCCATCCCTGGAAGAAATTAATTCCATGATTTCTCTGATCGCGGATTTTTCCGACTTTGCATTTTTTAAACGCGAAAAAAATTGAAGAAGCTGGCGAATTTAAGCACATGCCCATAAATAAACAAACCGATCCATACAGTATGCGACTAAAACTGTTAATTCCATGGATTGTTATGGGGTCAATACTGCCAATCAGCAGCACACCGGCGGCTGAAGAACCTAAATTCCTGGGCCAGATCAACCCCTACCTGCGCATTACCGGCGAATTTTATGGCAGCTATGAGGCGTGGAATTATTTTCGGCCCGGTCCAGCGATGAATAATAACAATTCATACGATTTATGGGCGCTGCGCGGCAGACTCGGTGCATTGCTCACGACTTCATACGTCGATGGTTACGCACAAGCCCAATATGTTGGTTTATATGGCCTCCCCAATGATGCGGTTGCGTCGCCCGGCGGTCCTTTGGGATTGGGTGCAGCCTATTTCCTGGCGAATCAGTCCACGAATGCCAGTAATATTTTTCTAAAACAGGCTTATCTCAACTTTAAATTCAATTCGCTGGGCCTGCCTGGAACAACCCTGAAGATCGGTCGATTCGAGTTCATGGATGGGATGGAATACAGAACCGGCAATGACAAGTTCGACGGGCTCAAAAGGGCGCGTGTCGCGCAGCGCCTCGTGGCGTCGAATATTGTCCATGTAGGGCGAAGCTTCGATGGCTTTCACGCTGCTTATGACCGGCCAGCTTTCAATATCACGGCGAATGGCATGCGCCCAACCCAGGGTGGGTTTACTGTCCAGGGACAAAATGAAATCAGCGACATCAATCTGTTTTACGCGGCACTCACCAGCAAGAAGGATGCACTGCTGCCGGGAACCGAGGGCCGGCTCTTCTATATCAATTACGATGACAAGCGCAACACTCAGGTGGTGGACAACCGTCCCGCCGCTGATCGACCCCGGCTTGATAGCCAGAATCTGAATATTCATACCATAGGCGCTCACTTGCTGACTCTTCATCAACTGAACGCGGGCAGCGTCGACGCCTTATTGTGGGGAGCTTATCAGTTCGGCGATTGGACCAACCAGGATCATCAGGCTTGGGCTATCGCTGCCGAGGCGGGTTACCAATGGACCAAACTTTCTTTCAAGCCATGGCTGCGCGCACTCTATTTTCTAAGTTCAGGAGACGATGACGCAAGAGACGGCAAGCACAAAACTTTCTTCTCAGTGCTTCCCAATGGTCGTGGCTACGCCAAGTTCCCATTCTACAACCTGATGAATCTGCAAGATGCCTTCATCCAGATGATCGTATCACCCACTCCACAAACCCGGGTAACCATTGACCTGCATCATCTGTCACTCGCCAATTCGGCCGATTTGTTCTACGGTGGATTAGGACCGACGTCGAGCTCGGGCGCATTCGGCTATTCAGGAAAGCCTTCAAATGGCAAAGGCGATGTAGGTCAACTGGTGGACATCAGTTTCACGCATACGCTTACCAAGGAATTGTCATGGAGATTCTATTATGGACATGCGTTCGGGGGCAGCGTCACTCAGAATATTTACAGCGAAAAAAAGGATGCCGACATGGTCTACGTGGATTTCAACTTTATTTTTTGAAAAGGGATTACTTATGCACCGGTTGGAACGGGAATCCTGCAACACCAATGCACAACTGTTGAGCCGGGAGGAGATGACAAATGCACTTGCGCTGATGATTCATCGCATGGATGCCATTGATTCCCGTTGCGCAGATGGCTTCCCACTCTATTCGCCAGGAATTTCAGATGAGTGGGTCATTTCCCCCGGAGGTTCCTGGACGGGGGGATTCTGGAGCGGATGGTGGTGGCTGCGATCACGCATAACGGGATCAGCATTGGATCTACGCAAAGCGTCGGATATCTGTCAGCGCTTATCCCAAAAAGTCAGCGTCACTTCCATTAACCGCAGCCTGATTTTTTGGCACGGCGCATCACTTGGCGATATCTGGTTTGGCAACATCGCCGCACGCGAGCTCACGAAAGAATCCATTGCCGCAATTGCGGGTTCCTATGACCCGGAAATAAACTGTATTCCCCTTGGTACCGGCATGGGTGGCGGAAAGGAAGGGAATCGACGAATTACGATAGACACGCTTGCCGCCCTGATCCAGCTTTTCAACCGCAGTGAACATCGCGTTTATCATCAAATCTCACGTTGCCATGCGGATACCCTATTGACTGCATGCCGCCGCGACGACGGCGCATTTTATCCGGACGCCTGCTTTAGCCAAGGCAGCTTTCGAACCGCTGATCACGCTGGCATATGGTCTCGCGGCCAGGCCTGGGCCATGCTGGGATTGAGCCGGGCTGCGGCACAATGGGGGGAACCTTACTTGACTCAGTCTCATTCCGCTTGTGAATATTGGAGACGTTCGCGTCCCGGTTCCTTGCCACCCAGCCGATTGAGCGACCCGTTGGGGCTTTGCGACCCTTCATCCACCGTGATCGCCTCGCTGGCAATGCTTTCCCTCGCTGACCTGATGCCCGATGGGGATCAATGGCGTATTCATGCCCATCGACAAATTACTGCGATCATTCACAGCCAATACTTCAGCGGGGTTCAGAGAAATAGCAGTCATCAGAAAAATAAAGATGGGGCTGCTCCGGGAATATTCTGGGGCTGCTGCTACAAAACCAATCACGGGAAGGACGAACTGGTCGAGTCAGCCTGGGGCAGCTATTTTCTCATGGCGGCGCTCTCCATTCTTGTTGATGTCATCCAGCCAAACCACTGTTAATAATATTTATCAACCACGATAGCCAAATTCCGAAACATCCATAAATGAAGGAGTTGAAATGATGAAATGTACACCTCTCGGATTGATCAGCCGGTTCACTGCCTGCCTATGTTTGATTCCGGCAATGCTAACTTCCTCCTTTGTGATCGCTCAGGAATCCGGGCATGAAGCTATCCTCCTGCATGCCGCGCGGGTTTTCGACGGCAATAACGTGAGAACGAATACTTCGGTGCTGGTGATAAACGGGCAAGTGGCTAAAATCGATGCACGCGAATCATTCAAGCCCAGCAATGCCAACGTCATCGATCTGGGTGATGCGACCATACTACCCGGTTTTATCGAGTTGCATGCCCACCTCTCATTCCAGAATATTCCGGCCGGCACCGTTCTGAAACATGGCATTACGACGATTCGGGACGTGGGCGGACCGGTACACAAGCCATACGGCGGAAACGGCAGCCTGCGCGTATTAACCTCCGGACCGATTATTACGGCACCGAATGGTTATCCCATCCCGATGCTGGGAAAAACAAATATCGCAACGGAGGTTTCCACCGAAAAAGAAGCGCGGGAGACTGTCCGTGATCTTATAAACGGCGGCGCAGTCGTGATCAAGGTCGCCCTGGAACCCGGGGGCGAAGCAGGCGCTCCCTGGTCGTCCGGTCATGATCATGGCCATGATTCTGGTCATGGCCACGGTCATCATGATCAACGGAGCGAGCATGCGCCTGCACATCCCAAGCCTGCCCATGATGCTTCGAAGCAAACATGGCCGCTATTATCAGAAAATGTCGTGAAAGCGATTGTGGATGAAGCACATAAGCATAATCGCAAGGTAACGGCGCATATTGCCGAAGCAGCAGGGGCGCGCATTGCCATCAATGCGGGCATCGACGAATGGGCTCATATGCCTTGCGACGCCATTCCCGAGTCGTTATTGAAAAAAGCAGTGGAGCAGGATGTAAAAATAGTCACTACGCTGGATACCCTGTCCAAATGTTCGGGCGTTGCCCACAATGCAGCCGTCTGGGCAGCGCTGGGCGGAGAATTATTGTATGGGGCTGAAATTGCCCATCCGGACATTCCCAGGGGAATCGATGCGCAGGAGTTGATCTATATGAGGCAAATGGCAAAAATGGGGTTGATCGATGTCTTGCGCGCTGCAACATCCAAAGCGGGTCAGCACCTGAATTGGCCGCTGCTGGGCACCTTACAACCCGGTGCGCCGGCCGATATTATTGCGGTGAGAGGCGACCCTTCCCAGAATCTGAAAATTCTGGAGTATCCCGATCTTGTTATTTCGGGAGGCAAAATCATCGTAAATGATTTTGGAAATTAACTGCAGGTTTCGCTATCGGCGCACAAATTATCTTACGGCAATTCCTGCCGCTGCCAGGATTCCCGATCCGTTTCAAATTTGAGCGGTCCGTTGCCGGAAAAGCGATCCAGATAAAGATAGATCACTGGCGTAATGAACAGCGTGATGATCTGCGAGAACAACAGCCCCCCGACCACGGCGAGACCCAGCGGCTGGCGCAACTCGGCGCCCGCACCCAATCCAAGCGCAATGGGCAGCGCCCCCATCAGGGCCGCCAGCGTGGTCATCATGATAGGGCGAAAACGCAGCAGGCAGGCGGTTCGGATCGCTTCACGCTGCGACATGCCAGCATTGCGCTGCGCGTCGAGCGCGAAGTCGATCATCATGATGGCATTCTTCTTGACGATACCGATCAGCATCAGGATGCCGATCATGGCGATAATGGATAACTCCAGATTGAATAACCACAACATCGCCAACGCGCCTACCGCCGCCGAAGGCAACCCGGAAAGGATGGTGAGAGGATGGATATAGCTCTCATACAGCACGCCAAGCAGCACATAGATTACCAGCAGCGCGGCAACGATCAATATCACCTGGCTCGCTTGCGAAGACTGGAACGCTGCAGCGTCACCTGCATAGCTGGTCAAAACACTTTCCGGAAGATTCAACTCGCGCTTGAATTGGTCGATACGGGCCGAAGCATCCCCCAGCGCCGCACCGGGAGCAAGGTTGAACGAGAGGGTCAAGGCTTCCAGTTGCCCCGCATGATTGATCGCGACCGGCCCCACCTCGCGTTTGACCGATGCCACGCTCGAGAGCGGGACCAGCACTCCATTCTTGGCACGCAAATGGATTTTATTGAAAGCGCTTTCATCAATACGATCTTCGGCGGCAACCTGCAGAATAACCTGATATTTGTCGGTTGAAGTATAAATTGTGGATACCTGGCGCTCGCCGAAGGCGCTATAAAGCGCGGAACGGATATCGGCCATTTGCACGCCCAGCAGGTTGACCTTATCGCGATCGATATCCAGCATCGCCTGCAACCCTTTCAGTTGAGAGTCGCTGGTAACATCGCGAAAAATGGCGTCTTCACGCATGCGTGACATGAGACTGTCCGCCGCCGCGCGCAGCTCGCCGGCACGCACGCTGCGCATGACATATTGATAGCGGCTCTTGCTGGTACGGCCGCCAAGCCTGAGATTTTGAATAGGGTTTATGAACACATTTACGCCGGGAATGGTACTTACGTCCCGGCGTAGGCTCTCGATAATCTTATCAAGGGGTGGGCGCTCGCTGCGTGGCTTGAGTGTCATGAATAGCCGGGCGCTATTGCTGTCGGTAGCGTTGACAATCAGTACATCGACCGCGGGATTGGCACGTATGACGCGGTCGGTTTGCAGCAGCAGCTCGGTCATGGCCGGGAACGAAATATCTTCCACAGCCTCTACCGTAATCAGGGCTTGACCAATATCCTCGGTCGGAAAAAAACCTTTGGGCACGACCACGAACAATAGCGCCGTGGCAAGGAACGTTCCGAAAGCGATACCCAGCACGATACGATGATGATGGAGCCCTAAATCGAGTATGCGCTCATAGAGCTTCAGTAGCTTAGCAAATCCGCGCTCGAACCATTCCGTCCATTTCAGGCTGCGCGCTTCGCTTTCGTGCCCGGCAACATAGCGGCTAGTCATCACCGGAACCAATGTAAGCGATACAACAGCCGACATCAGGACGGCGATCCCCACGACGGCGGCAAATTCATGAAAAAGCAATCCGATCACGCCGGGCATGAAAAAAATTGGAATGAAAACGGCAACCAGGGAGAGGGAAATTGAGATGATGGTGAAACTTACTTCCCGGGATCCCTGCAAGGCGGCTTGCAGCGGCGGCATACCCTTCTCGATGTGGCGTACGATGTTCTCGAGCATCACGATGGCATCGTCCACCACCAACCCGACCGCGAGCGTGATGGCGAGCAATGAAATATTGTCCAGGCTGTAATCGAAGATCCGCATCAGCGCCACTGTTCCCAACAGCGAAATCGGTAATGACAGTGCCGGAATCAAGGTAGCAGAAGCCTTGCGGAGGAACAGGAAAATCACAAGCAAGACGAGGACGATGGTTATTCCCAGCGTAACCTGCACATCATGGATGGATTCTCGAATTGAAACCGAACGATCACTGGTCAGCTTGAGCTGAACAGATGACGGCATCTGTGCTATCAATTCCGGAATGACCTTCTTGATAGCATCGACCGTGGCCACGGTATTTGCGCCTGGCTGGCGTTGCACGGAAAGCGTGATCGCGCGTTCGCCGTTAAGCCAGCTTGCGGTTTTGACGGATTCCACGCTGTTTTCAACCTCCGCCACCTCAGAGAGTCGTACCGGATTGCCGCTGGGAGAGGTCGCGATAATCAGTTTCGCAAATTCGGCGGCATCACTGAGCTGGCGATTGGCCTGGATGGTCAGGCTTTGGCGTGGGCCTTCGAGCGTGCCAATCGGCGAATTCGCATTGGCGGTGCGCAGCGCATCCGCAACATCATCCAGCGTCAAGTTACGCACCGCAAGTGCTTCCGCGCTCACATGCACACGGACGGCATATTTTTTCTGGCCATTGATCTGGACCTGTGCCACGCCGGTTATCGTCGACAACGTCGGAGAAATGAGATCTTCGGCGAAGCTGTTCAAATCCGACAGCGACATCGAGGGTGACGTCAAGGCGAGATGAATAATGGGAGCGTCAGCGGGGTTGATCTTGCGGTAGGATGGGGGTACCGTCATTTCGATGGGCAACGAGCGCTGGGCGCGCAGCAACGCCGCCTGCACATCGATGGAAGCGCTGTCGATATCCCGATCCTGGTCAAATTCCAGTGTAATCGTGGTATTGCCCAGCGTGCTGGTCGAACTGATGACCGAAAGACCGGAAATAGTGGAGAATTGGCGCTCAAGCTGGGTGGCCACCGATGAAGCCATCGTCTCGGGACTTGCACCCGGAAGCGCCGCAGTTACCGTAATGGTGGGCGAGTCGTAACTTGGCAGCGCGGCGATCGGTAAGCCACCGTAGGCAATGATCCCCGCGATAATGGCGGAGGCCGATAGCAGCACCGTCATTACTGGCCGGCGGATACACAATTCGGAGAGATTCATCGCCGATCCGCTGATTCGCTCATCTAGCCGCCAACTCCAGCCTCGCCGCTCCTAGGCTTGACCTCCGCGACGCCGCTGCCCGGCCTGAGATTCTGCGCGCCCTCGACAACAACCCGCATACCCGGCGCGACGCCTTCTCCCTCTATAACGGCAAACCCGTCCTGAATCCAGCGTACCTCGACGGTGAGAGGATTCGCTTGACCATTCTCCCCAATTACATAAACGAACTTCCGCTCCGGACCATTCTGCACTGCCTGCACCGGTACCATGAGCGCGCCTGCCAGCATACGGGGTGCAAGCGTCACGGTGACGAACATGCCCGGCCAGAGATGCCTATCCGCATTGGGAAATTCCGCTTTGAGACCAATTGTGCCGCTTGCCGTGTCTACCGCATTATCAACAAAAACCAGCTTCCCTTTGCGGGTTTGTTTTCCGGCCGCATCCAGCAGCACATTGACAGCCACTTCACCTTCGGCCAGCGCTTGCTGCAAAGGGACAAATTCGCGCTCCGGCAAGGTAAAGCTGACATTGATCGGATCGATCTGCGTGATACTTACCAAGGCATCATTCGGCTGCACCAGGCTGCCCTGGTACACCGGGATGGCACCCGTGCGCCCGGCAATGGGCGCGGTGATTTCGCTGAACCCGCGAGCGACGCGATTGGCCTGTACCGTCGCCTGATCCACCAAAAGCTGGGCGCTGAGGCCCTCCACCTGATTCTCAGCCACCTCAAGCGCTGCCTGTGAAATAAAGTTTTGCCGAAACAATTCGCGCTGGCGCTCAAGGTTACGCTCGGCATTCCTCAGATCAGCCCGGGATTTGGCCAGTTGCCCCTCCGTCCTGCTGAGATTGGCATCTTCGGTACGCGCATCAAGCGTGAATAACTTCTCGCCTTTTTGCACAAATTGCCCTTCCTTGATGTGCACGGATCTAATCATGGCGCTGAGCTGCGGCCTTACCGCTACCGTCTGCTGCGCAGACACCGTGCCATTTGCCGTGAGTCTGACTGCCACATCGCTTCGGGTAACCAAAGCGGTGACGACATGAATTGCCCTGTCGCCTCTATCCCCTCTGCTCCTCGCATCCGCCACCCCACTTTGGTGGCGCCAGACCCAGGTGGCTGTAATCAGCACAACGAACAGAATACCCGCCATCGTGACCCACGTACGCCGCCTGGTACCCGGTTCTGTTTGGGACATGCCTTCCGTTAAGCCAGTCAATTTACAACCTTCCCCCCCGCCAGCCGTATCCGCCATGCGCAGCGGCTGGAGATTGCCTCGTCATGCGTGACCAGGACCAATGTCGTTCCCCGCTCGCGGTTCAGCTCAAACATGAGTTCTATGATTTGCGCGCCTGTGGCGGAATCCAGATTGCCGGTGGGTTCATCGGCGAGCAACAATTGCGGTTGCGTGACAAATGCGCGCGCAATGGCGACGCGCTGTTGCTCGCCCCCGGATAATTGCTTGGGATAATGCTTCAGGCGCTCCCCCAGTCCGACCCGTTCAAGCAACTCCAGTGCGGCACTGCTGGCATTGTTTGCACCGGCGAGTTCCAGCGGTAACATTACGTTCTCAACCGCGGTCAACGCAGGCAACAATTGGAATGACTGAAATACGAAACCCAATATGCGTCCGCGCAATGCTGCCCGCGCATCTTCGTCCAATAAAAAAATATCTTCCCCGTCAAGATGAACCTTGCCGCTCGTGGGAGTATCTAATCCTGCCAGCAGTCCCAGCAATGTCGACTTACCCGAACCCGATGCACCCACCACGGCAACGGAATCGCCCGCATTTACTTTAAGGTTAATGTCCTCCAGAATGGTAAGCTGTTCGTCGCCAGTGCTGACTCGTTTGGTCAAGGCTATTGCTTGCACAATAGACTTTTCAACAAGGTTATCTGTCATGAAATATTTCCTGATTATCCTCTATACACTATTCACTTTTATCTCCGCCAACTCTGGCGCCACAGCCGTGCCCGGCGCCGCAGCCACACCCGCAACCACTACTATTATGGTATTCGGCGACAGCTTGTCCGCTGGCTATGGCTTGCCGCAGGAGGCTGGATGGGTCAGTCTGCTGAAGAAGCGGCTCCAAACGCAATCGCAGATTCACCTGATCAACAACAGCATCAGCGGTGAAACCGCGATGGGCGGACGCAATCGCATTGAACAGGCGCTCAAAACCCATCGCCCGGACATCGTCATTCTCGAACTCGGCGGCAATGACGGGTTGCGCGGCGCATCCATCGAATCTATTCGTGATAACCTCGAAGCCATTATTGAAGCCTGCCAGCGAAATAACGCAACGGTGCTGTTGGCGGGGATGCAACTGCCGCCCAATTATGGCATAGCATACACGCAAAAGTTTCAGGATATTTATGCACAACTGGCAAAACGCCATCAGCTCAAACTGGTACCCTTCCTGTTGGATGGTTTTGGCGACAAGCGTGAATTCTTTCAGGCGGATGGAATACATCCGAATGGGCACGCACAACAAAAAATCGTGGAGAATGTATGGAAAGTATTACGCACGATGTTTAAATCACAGCCGACCATTGCTGATGGACGCCCCTGAAACTTTATATTGACCCAATGGATAGCTATCAGCATATTCTACTGGCGGTGGATCTTCCGACCCCTGGCGATCATGTCATCCAGAAAGCAAGGCACTTGGCAAATGTTTTTCATGCAAAACTGAGCATTATTCATGTATTGGATAATATTCCGATGCCGGATACCGCCTATGGCACAATTATTCCGCTGTACCACGATTCCTCATATGAACTGCTGGAAGCGGAAAAATCCAGGTTGATGCAGATCGGTGACCAGTTGAATGTCGACCGAGCCTGTCGCTGGATGGTCTGGGGGGTACCCGGGCAGGAAATCGTGCGAATTGCGGCGCAGGAACACGTCGATTTAATTATTGTCGGCTCGCATGGACGCCACGGCCTCGCTTTATTGCTGGGATCAACGGCAAACAGTGTCCTGCATCATGCCACTTGCGATGTTATGGCAATCCGCTTGCAGGATGAAACCGCGCACAAGCAATCCATCGGGAAAGGCAGCGGGCACTCCATCACGTTGAATCCGAAAACTGTCTAGCAACCTGTCAGATTTGCGGAGTTGAAGCGAAACAGCAACTGGGCGAAGACAGATTTGAAGGCCAATAGTTATTGGCCGAAGACAGCGAAATATGGCTCGGTCAGATGATTTTGCAGCCGATCCTCCGACAGGCCGGGCCCACGCTACCAGAATTTCCACCAGGAATCGCCGCTCGCTGCGGTCGAATCCGGGAAAAATCGGCTGTTAGGGAAATTTTTTGTCATGACACGCGCCGCATCATCACGCAAGTCGGCCATGCCCAGCGCATCGTAGGCCTTTATCATGATGAATATCGCTTCTTCCGTGGCCGGAGTCTGTGGGTATTCCTTGAGGGTAAATTGCGCACGATTGAGGGCTGCAACATAGCCGCCTCGCCTCATGTAATAACGCGCCACCTGCACTTCGTTTAGCGCCACCACGTTATACAGGTGCTTCATGCGTTGTACCGCATCGGGCGTATATTTGCTATCGGGAAAACGGGTCACCAGCTCCCTGAAATTCTCAAACGACTCACGTGAGGCCTTTGGATCGCGCTCGCTCATATCCTGGTTGAGAATCTTTTCCGATACGATACCCATCAGGCCCAGGTCATCATTAAAATTCGCTAGTCCCTTGAGATAGTATGCATAATCCACATTCGCATGATTCGGGTGCAGCTTGATGAAGCGATCGGCGGCGGCGATAGCGGTGGCCTGTTCCCCGTCTTTGTAATGGGCATAACCAATTTCAAGCTGCGCCTGCTGTGCGTAGCGTCCATAAGGATAACGGGCTTCCAGCTGCTCGAACAGTTTAATGGCGGCCGAGTAATTTCCGCTGGACATCTCCGATTTCGCCTCGGAATAGAACTTGCTGGCAGACCAGTTCTTGGAATCCTCCGGGCTGTTTTGCTTCGGCAACAGACCACACGCTGATAGCAGCAACACCAGAAATAAAGCTACACTACGCGACATGGCAAACTCACCTGAAAATAGGGACGAATATAACCATTATAGCGCAAAGCCCATATCGTCTGAATCGGCTGAAAGAGCCATTAAATTGACCATCCCCCCGGATTACGCGGGAATGCGGCTGGACCAGGCGCTGGCGCGCCTGCTGCCCGATTGGTCCCGTAGCCGGCTACAGGCATGGATATTGGAGAAACGCATTAGCGTGGATGAGGGGGGAGCCATTCCCAAGCAAAAATTGTGGGGTGGAGAGAAGATACAGATCCAACAGCCCATAAGTGATCGCATCGAAGCCGCTTATGCCGCTGAAGCCATCGCGCTTGATATTGTTTACGAAGATGATGTGCTCATGGTTGTCAACAAACCGGCAGGATTGGTTGTACACCCCGGCAGTGGGAACTGGCGGGGCACCCTGCTGAACGCGCTCCTTCACCATGCGGCGCAACTGAGCGCCATACCACGCGCGGGCATCGTTCATCGGCTCGACAAAGAAACCAGCGGCCTGCTGGTAGTGGCAAAAACCCTGACAGCGCAAACCAGTTTGGTGCGGCAACTGCAAGAACGTAGCGTGAAGCGTGATTATCTGGCGCTGGTACTGGGACATGTTTCCGTCGAGGGATGGATCGACGCGCCGGTGGGGCGTCACCCGGTACAACGTACGAAAATGGCGGTAACCATGAGCGGCAAGGAGGCGCGCACCCACTATCGCGTGATGGAAAAATTCGATGGGTGCACCCTGCTTCAGTGCAGTCTTGAAACGGGCCGGACTCATCAGATCCGTGTACATATGCACTCCATCGGTCACCCGCTGGTGGGCGATCCGGTTTATGGCGGCAAACCGAAGAAGGTCGCAGGGGAAACAGGACAGCTGATTGCCGGTTTTTCGAGACAAGCGCTGCATGCGCAAAGGCTGGAATTATCCCACCCGCAGCATGGCAAGAAGATGACGTGGGAGGCGGTCGTGCCCGAGGATATGAATAATCTCTTGCTGGTGCTGCGGCAACATAGGGAACAGAGTTCCTCGCCCGCCAACTCGCTGGTATGAATGATTGGATTACGCCCGGCTGGCCTGCACCCGGCAATGTCAAGGCACTGTTTACCACGCGGAATGGCGGCACCAGCAGCGGACCATATGCCAGCTTCAACCTGGGAGACCATGTTGGCGATGACCCAAAAATCGTCGAACAAAACCGCGCGCTGCTGCGCCGAATTCTACCGGCCGAGCCCCGGTGGCTAAAACAGGTGCACGGCACGACACCTGTCAGAATCGACCAATATGATTGTTCAGCCCCATGTGACGGCGACGCCGCATTCAGCCGGTGTGCCGGCAACGTCTGCGCGGTACTTGTCGCCGATTGCCTGCCCATACTATTTTGCGACCACGCGGGCACCGTGGCCGGCGTGATTCATGCGGGCTGGAGAGGCATGGCTGGCGGCGTTATAGAACGCACGCTATCGCGGATAAGCCCGACAGGGGGAATAGACATCCGGATCATGGCATGGCTCGGACCGGCAATCGGCCCCAGCCATTTTGAGGTCGGCGAGGAAGTGCGTCAGGCATTTATCGAACACGACAAGATATCTGCTATTGCTTTCCTGCCACACCGCGCCCACGGCGGAAAATGGCTCGCCGATCTTTTTCTGCTGGCACGGCAGCGATTGGCGGAAGCGGGGGTTACTGAAGTTTACGGCGGAGGCGAATGTACCTTTAGTGATCCGGAAAGATTTTTTTCCTATCGCCGGGACGGGAATACCGGACGAATGGCGGGATTGATCTGGCTGGACAGATGACATATAAGTCAGCAAAGCTCTGCCAACATCGTTCCTTTGCCTCGGTTTTGCATCCTGCAAAAGCGTATAATTCCGCATTTCCTAAAAATCGGCGCTAATGTCTATTCTCACTTGGATCATTGCCACCACTTTGTTTGGCGGCATATTAAGCGTCTTGTTCGCCGCCGCGCTAACGCTCAACACCCGCGCCTCGTGGGTACAAATACTGGTTTCATATGCGATTGGGGCGCTGCTGGGAGCCGCATTCCTCAACGCATTGCCGGAAGCCCTCGAGATCTCAAAAGATCCCGCCCAAATGACCGCCACCGTGCTGTTTGGCATTCTGTTATTTTTCATTCTGGAGAAACTGGTGCTGTGGCGCCACTGCCACCTGGAAGAATGCGAGGTCCACGACCCACTGCATGGTAATGCCGACGTGGTGGCCGCACCGGCGAACGATCACGATCATGGCCGCAGCGGCATGTTGATCATGCTGGGCGATACGTTTCATAATTTCGTCGATGGCATACTCATCGCGGCCGCATTCATGGCGGACATACAACTGGGTATCGTTACCGCCATCGCGATTATTGCGCATGAAATTCCGCAGGAGGCCGGGGATTTTCTGATTCTGCTCAATTCTGGCTATACCCGGCGGCAAGCGCTGCTCTTTAACCTGTTATCCAGCTTTGCCACGCTGACCGGCGCCATGCTGACCTACTTCATGCTGCAAGACATGAATCATCTTCTCCCTTCGCTGCTGGGATTGGCTGCGGCCAGCATGATCTATGTGGCAATGTCCGATTTGATTCCCGGCCTGCACAAACGCCCCGAAATCGATGCCACCATACAACAAGTTGCACTTATCACCCTCGGCATCAGTTCCATCTGGCTGGCCGGCAACCTTTTCTCCCATCATGCCTGAACCATCGAACCACCAGCTCCATCTCCCGCTTGAATCGATCGAAGGTTTCATACGCTGAACGGCCTTCGTTCCGATACTTTATTTATCCCATAGCAAATACTTTA
This sequence comes from Nitrosospira sp. NpAV, assembly GCF_000832065.1. Taxonomy (GTDB): domain Bacteria; phylum Pseudomonadota; class Gammaproteobacteria; order Burkholderiales; family Nitrosomonadaceae; genus Nitrosospira. The sequence continues at coordinate 141,436 of NZ_JXQM01000003.1, forward strand.
AGTACCCATGCCCTCTCTCAAATCCTTATCTCCCAAAATCGGGTTTGTCTCGCTCGGTTGCCCCAAAGCGCTGGTGGATTCCGAGCAGATTCTCACCCAGTTGCGTGCCGAAGGCTACGACATCTCCTCCACCTACCAGGATGCGGACTTGGTAGTTATTAACACCTGCGGCTTCATCGACAGCGCAGTGGAAGAATCCCTCGATGCCATTGGCGAAGCACTGGCGGAGAATGGCAAGGTCATCGTCACGGGGTGTCTCGGCGCCAAAGGCGGTGGCGAGGTGGTCAAACAAGCGCATCCACAGGTGCTGGCGGTCACCGGTCCGCATGCCTTGCCGGAGGTCATGGCGGCGGTACACATGCATCTGCCGCAACCACACGATCCCTATACCAGTCTGATCCCTCCTCAGGGAATACGCCTCACACCCAGGCATTATGCCTATGTCAAGATCTCCGAAGGCTGCAATCATCGTTGCACTTTCTGCATCATCCCCTCCATGCGTGGCGACCTGGTCAGTCGCCCCGTTAATCAAGTCATGCAGGAGGCGGAAAATCTGGTTAACGCCGGTGTCAAGGAACTGCTTATCATTTCTCAGGACACCAGCGCTTATGGCGTCGATGTGAAATATCGCACCGGCTTCTGGCAAGGCAGGCCGCTCAAAACCCGTATGACCGAGCTGGTGCGCGCCTTGGGCGAATTCGGCGTGTGGGTGCGATTACACTATGTTTATCCATATCCACACGTGGATGAAGTGATTCCACTGATGGCCGAAGGAAAAATCCTGCCTTATCTCGACGTGCCATTTCAGCATGCCAGCCCGCGCATCCTGAAAGCGATGAAACGCCCGGCCAGTTCGGAAAACAATCTGGCGCGCATCAAGAAATGGCGGGAGGTTTGTCCCGATATAACGCTGCGCAGCACTTTCATTGTTGGTTTTCCCGGAGAGACGGAAGCGGAGTTTGAAGCGCTTCTGGAATTCCTGCGGGAAGCGCAACTGGATCGCGTCGGCTGCTTCGCCTATTCGCCGGTGGAGGGTGCCGCTGCAAATACGCTTCCCGATCACATCCCCGAAGAGATCAAGGAGGAGCGCCGTGCCCGCTTCATGGCGGTGCAGGAAGAAATCAGTACCGCGCGACTCACCCGGAAAATCGGTAAGTGTATGACTGTGCTGGTGGATGAAATTCAGAATAATAAGGCTATCGCTCGCAGCAGCGCCGACGCGCCCGACATCGATGGTATGGTTTACATCGATAGCGCAAAATCAATAAAACCCGGCGAATTTGTCGAGGTCCAAATCACTGGCTCCGATGCGCACGATTTGTGGGCAAGGGCACTAGCCACAGAACCCAGTACTGTCGCTTGATTGATCCAGCCGAGCATGCCTGCGCCACTCGATCAGGTGGCGAATAAGCCTACGGCTATGCAGTGTCCACTTTAAAAAAACTTGAAACAGGAGCTTAGATGAAAACAATCCTTGCTATCGCCCTGACCTTTATCGCCATCACGACAACAGTGGCGGCGAATGAAATCGATAAACGTCAAATCCTGAACATTAACGAAATGCAGCGGGATCATGTGCTGACTGAAATGCGGGCCCTGCTAACCGGAACGCAGAATATTCTGGATGCGCTGTTAAGGGAAGATATGGCGGCGGTAGCACGTTATGCAGGGTCGCTGGGCATGGGCATGGTCCACAAGGCGGAAGATCATCTCAAGGCGATACTGCCGAAAGAGTTCATGCAGCTTGGCATGTCGGTACATAAGGATTTCGACCAGATCGCCATTGACGCGGAATCCCTGAAAGATCCCAAGCACACGCTACGGCAATTGAGCGACTCCATGAAAAAGTGCAATACCTGTCATGCCGGTTATCAGATTCGCGTCAAGGAGCCAACCGCTCAACCGGAGATGCATCCTTCCCATACTCATCATCAGCATTAGGCGGTACAAAACGTCAGCGGTATTTGACGCAGCAAAGAAGGCTAAAACGGCTGCCGGTGAGTTTATGCGGGTAAAAAATAATCAGGGTCAGGGTAACATTTCATGTTTGGAAAATTACCCCGATCCTGATTTTGCTATTGTTATTATTATTCTTCCTGCATTATTATTATTGTTGCCCCTTCCATACTCCCTGTTTCTTTTCCCTGAGTCCAAAAAAATCGGATCGGGGTTACCGCTCCCTACAATCCCCTTAGTAAGTCGCGTTGAAGCTTTTTATAATTACCCTACTAGCTTATAAGCAAATCTTATGCCAGTTATTAATAATTAATATATAACAGACACCTATCTATATACTTGGGAATAACAAAGACAAAGGATGTAAAAAGTTCCGACACTCGCGCGGGGCGGTATTAGCTGAGGTCCGGAATGAACGTTTTATGGAAAAAAGCTATAGTGGCGGTGAGATCAACTCATGCATAAGTTGCGGCGAATTGAATATGCTGAATTGGGTCAGGCACGGTGTGGCGCGGCGCTGATTCTTATCATCAGGTCTTGAGGTAGGCAATGCTTGACCCGAAAACCTTGAATGGGTTCTACTACGAAATACCTGGATGATGATTTGGCGCCGTTGGAACGCCCGGATCCTATTCGAGCGGATAAAGCGCCTTCACTAGAGGATCTGGCGGAAAGCGGGTGAAGTGAACTACAAAAACCCGATTGCCGTATTATGTATCGTTAATTTGACCGGACCAACCATGATGCCGGAAAATCAAGGCAATTCAACCGTATTGCAGCATGTAACCGGCGAGGATGGCATGCCCCGGTTGATGCTTGCCGGCAAATACACGCTGTCCGCTCTTGGGCAGCGGCTGCATACGCTGCCCGCCGAACTGGCTGCATATGCGGCCGATACCGAATTGCAGTGGGATCTGACCGGGATCGAGCAAATGGATGACGCCGGGGCAGTACTGCTATGGCGGGCATGGGGCTCGCACCGTCCTTCCCATTTGCTGTTGCGGCCGGAGCACGAGAGGTTATTCACCCGCATGAAGGAGGCCCCGGCTCCGCCCACCCCTATTCCCCCTGATTTTCTGTGGCCCATCACAAATCTGGGGAAAGCTGTCTTTTTGCTGTGGGAGCATTTGACCGGCCTCGTCTTACTGATTGGTCAGATACTGCTGGATGTAATATACCTGACAAGTCACCCGGCTCGTATTCCATGGCGTGAAATTTCAGCGAATCTGTACCGTACCGGCGCACAGGCGCTGGGTATCACCGCGCTGGTCGGATTTCTCATCGGGGTCGTACTGAGTTTTCTGTCCTCCCGTCAGCTGCAGACATTTGGTGCCGATATATTCATCATAAATATTCTGGGCGTCAGTATTATCCGTGAACTCGGCCCTATGCTTGCCGCGATATTGGTGGCCGGACGTTCCGGTTCCTCAATGACCGCGCAGCTGGGGGTGATGAGGGTAACCGAAGAGCTCGATGCGTTGACTGTAATGGGGATACCTCATAGTCTGCGGCTGATCTTGCCGAAAGTCATGGCACTCGGTATAGCGATGCCGCTAGTCGTGTTATGGACCAGCGCCGTCGCGCTGGTGGGAGGAATGGTTGTTGCCGAAATTCAGCTGGGACTGAGCCATCAGTTTTTTCTGAATAAGCTGCCGGACGTGGTACCGGTTGCCAATCTGTGGCTGGGGCTGGGCAAGGGCGTGGTATGCGGGATGGTGATCGCGTTGATTTCCTGCCATTTCGGCTTGAGAATCAAATCCAATACCGAGAGTCTGGGCGAGGGCACCACAAATTCGGTCGTGACCGCGATCACCGTCGTGATTATCATCGATGCGATTTTCGCCATTGTTTTTTCCAATGTGGGATTAAAGTAAGGGGATCTAATGACGAATGAAGCATGCGTTATCGAGATCGAAGGGTTGCATACCCGCTTCGGCAGCCACGTAGTGCACGAAGACATTAATCTTTGCATTCATCGCGGGGAAGTGCTCGCCCTGGTAGGAGGCTCCGGCAGCGGCAAGACCGCCTTGATGCGGCAGATGCTGGGTTTGGAGATGCCGGCCGAAGGCGTTGTTCGGGTTTGTGGCGAGCCCCTGCATGGCCATGACCGTGAAAAATTGCAATCCATGCGCAACCGCTGCGGAGTGTTGTTTCAAAAAGGCGCGTTATTCAGCGCCCTATCAGTCTATGACAATATCGCGCTGCCGATGCGCGAGTTGCGCACGCTGGACGAGGGCATGATACGTGATCTGGTCATGCTCAAACTTAAGATGGTGGATATCGAAACACGTCATGCGAGCAAGATGCCCGCAGAGCTTTCCGGCGGCATGATCAAACGCATCGCGCTGGCGCGAGCCATAGCCCTGGATCCGGAACTGCTGTTCCTGGATGAACCTACCGCCGGGCTGGATCCGGAATTGAGTGAAGGGTTTGTCGAGCTGATCCGGACAATGCGTACCGAGTTGACGCTTACAATTGTCATGGCGACGCATGATCTGGATACACTGGTGGCACTTTCCGATCGCGTGGCCGTCCTGGCGGACCAGCGCATCGTGGCGCTGGGTAGTCTGCGGGAGGTTGTGGGTACGGATCATCCCTTCATAAAAAACTTTTTCCGCGGCGAGCGTGGCCGGAAAGCGTTGGGATGCACCGGCGATGCGCTCGAAAGCACCAGCGACGTTTTATAGGGAGTTGTTATGGAAAACCGTGCCCATGCCCTTACGGCGGGTTTGTTTGTAATTTTTCTGAGTGCGGCTGTCGCGGCGGTTGCCATGTGGTTCAGCGGAGGTGCCGTCACGCGTGACAAGTATCTGCTGGTATCGGAATTCCCCGTTAACGGACTCAACCCGCAGGCGGTGGTGCGTTATCGTGGAGTGAGCGTCGGTAAAGTAGAGAATATCCGTCTGGATGCGGATAATCCGCATTTGATTTTAATCCGCATTGCCGTGGATCGAGACCTGGCACTGACCAAAAATGTATACGCGCAGCTTGGCTATCAGGGCTTGACAGGCCTTGCATTCGTGCAGTTGAACGACGACGGCAAGCAAGCTGAACGATTGGCAACTGACGCGGACAATCCCGCGCAGATTCCCTTTCGTCCCTCCGCGCTGGATAGTATAGCCGAGTCGGGGCAACGCCTGCTCAGCAATGCAAACGGATTGACGGAGCGTTTGAATCTGCTGCTTAGCGATCAGAACCAGGCGCGATTTTCACACATTCTGGAGAACACAGCGGGTCTAACAGGCCGTTTGCGCAGCACCGTCAGCCAACTGGAACCCGGACTCAAATCCTTGCCTGGTCTCGCAGCCGATGCGAGTTCGGTACTGAAGCATACCGATCAACTGATAATTGATCTTAACCAGATCACGACGAAAATTAACCAGCGGGATGGCCCAGTCGACAGCTTGTCTCATACAGCCGGAGAACTGACCGACACCATGCATAAACTGCGGGAAGCAACTGAAGGCATCACTCGTAATTCCCGCAGCATTGATCGCTTTCTTATGCAACTCGAAGAACAACCCCGAAGTTTACTGTTCGGCAAATCGCCACCGCCGCCGGGTCCGGGAGAAGATGGTTTTGTATCACCCCCATCACCTCAGGGAATTTCCAAATGAGAAAATTGCTAGTTCCAATTCTTGCAATGATATTGCTCGCTGGATGCGCAGCCCCCCGCACTCAGATACCCACGGCAATATATGATTTTGGCCTGGAGCGGCCATCCGCTGCATCCAGCGCCGCCGATCCGTCATCCAGCGGACCACGTCTATCGGCAAGCTTGTTGGTGGCGGCAACGTCCCCTGCTTGGCTGGATAACCCGGCAATCCAGTATCGTCTGCTATATCACGACCGCGCGCGATCATATACCTATGCAAGCAGCCGCTGGGCGGCGGCGCCAGCGACCTTGCTCACGCAGCGGATCAAGGATCGCATCGCCGGCGTCAATAATGACGGAGTGGTCGGCGCCAATGACGGTGTGCGGGCGGACTATGCATTGCGCCTCGAACTGGAAGAGTTCACGCAAGCATTCGATACGCCCCACCAAAGCCGCGCTGTAATCAAGTTGCGCGCCAGTCTCATCCAGCGCAGCACGCGTTCGTTGCTGGCACAGCGTAGCTTCGGTGTGGAGGAAGCAGCACCGGATGCCACCGCTGCGGGCGCCGTGCGCGCCCTGAGCGAAGCGAGCGACAAACTGATCGAAAATCTGATTAACTGGCTTGCGGAGAAATTACCGGATGAAACGAAAGAATCGTCGCAGAATCCTTAACCTTGATGGCTTCTTCATTTCAATGATCCAAATACTTTTTGCAGAACCTTGCTATCCTGACCCATTGGATCTTGACGAATGATGGCTTCCTCTTCCGCCATCATCAGATAGATGCCGTCCAGCGTTTTTTGTGCAACGTACCCCTCAATGTTTGCATATTTTTCCGCTACCACGCCAAACTTCCCGCCTTTCCGAACGAAATCATTATATTTCTTGGCCAGATCCACCTGGCTTGTTGCGTTTTTCACAATGGCCGGAAATTCTTGGGCAAGCTCCTCCGAAGTAGCGGTACGAAAGTACTGCGTGGCGGCATCGCCACCACTGGCAAGAATCTTCTTGGCGTTCTCTACAGGCATTTTTTCCACCGCATCCACCATCAGCGCCCTGGCATCAGCGGCCGTCACTTCCGCTACGCGATTCATGGTCACGATCAAACCGTCAGCGTGCTTACTTGCTCCTAAAGTGCGCATAACGCCTTCCACTTTTTGTAGCGCGCTGGGTAAGGAAATTTTAACTTTGGGGTTCTCAAGAAATCCGTTCGCAACACCCAGTCTGTCCACCGCCGCGTTAACACTCTGAGTAAGTGCTTGCTTCAGGCCCTCGACCGCCTCTTCATCGGATAGCGCGTCGATTCCCGCAGCAAAGGCAGGCATGGAAACCAGACACCAGACAAAGATAGCAGTAATGGTACGCATGGATGCAACTCCCGTTGAGCGCCTTGGTCGATTATCCTTGAGATCCTTATCCGTTTATGAATGACTATGCTATGCCCGCTTCGTGCGCCTGCTGATCGGCATGATAACTGGAGCGCACCATCGGACCACAGGCAGCGTTGCTATAACCCATTTCTATTGCCGCACGCTCGAATTCGTTGAACCCTTCCGGCGGTACGTAGCGCAATACGGGTAAATGACCGATGCTGGGCTGCAGGTATTGTCCAATTGTGAGCATCTCGACATCATGGCGGCGTAAATCACGCATCACCTCAAGAATTTCCTCATCGGTTTCCCCAAGACCCAGCATTAATCCGGATTTAGTGGGGATTTCCGGGAAATGCGCCTTGAAGTCTTTCAACAACTTGAGCGAATGCATGTAATCCGCGCCGGGGCGGCACTGCTTATAGAGTCGGGGTACCGTTTCAAGGTTATGATTCAAGACGTCAGGCGGGCAGGCGAATAATTTGTCCAATGCAACTTCCAGTCTGCCACGAAAATCCGGTACAAGAATTTCAATTTTTGTCCGCGGCGAATGGGCACGGACTTCACGGATGCAATCCACGAAATGCTGTGCGCCGCCGTCACGCAAATCATCGCGGTCAACACTGGTTATGACGACGTATTTCAGCTTCATCGCGGCAATGGATTGCGCGAGATGCAAAGGTTCCTCTGCATCCGGCGGCGAGGGTTTGCCATGCGCCACATCGCAGAAAGGACAACGGCGGGTGCAAAGATCGCCCAGAATCATGAAGGTAGCGGTGCCTTTACCAAAACACTCGCCGATATTGGGGCAGGAGGCCTCTTCGCAAACAGTATGCAGTTTCTGCTCCCGCAAAATTCGCTTGACCTCATGAAACCCCTGACTATTGGAAGAGCGCACACGAATCCATGATGGCTTACGCAATACCTCACTTTGAGATTGCGGCACAATTTTGATGGGGTTGCGGGCGGTTTTAGCCGCGCCTTTCTGGCGGGTTTCAATTGTCATGACAAAATGATCTCATTCCTCGATAAGGGGTATAGCCAAAAATCCGTATTTGCGAGTACCGTATCTTGCGAATTAGCTCTTTAACTTGGCGTTATCAAATATTTTTGTTGAATTCTTCAAATCCCCAGTCCTATTTGCAGCTTGCCGGCAAGTTTTTCGCTCAGTTTATCCAGTCCGGCGGCTACTCCGAGATCTTTGCTTTGCGTTACCTGCAAGCCTGCGTAACCGCAAGGATTAATTGCGGCGAACGGACTCAGATCCATGTCTACATTGAAAGCCAAGCCATGGTAACAATAGCCATTTTTTATTTTCAACCCCAATGCCGCGATCTTCGCGCCCTCCACATACACACCCGGCGCCTCCACGCAACCTTCTGCAACAATTCGATAATCCCATAGCAAGTCTACCACGGCCTCTTCCATTTTCCTGACCAAGCCGCGCACACCGAGCTTAAGGCGGCGCATGTCGAGCAAAAGATAGGCGACAATTTGACCGGGACCGTGGTACGTAATTTGTCCGCCACGATCTGTCCGAACGACAACAATGCCGTTGTTATACAGCAAATGTTCCGGCTTGCCTGCTATGCCTTGAGTATAAACCGGCGGATGCTGCAATAGCCAGATTTCATCCGGTGTATTCTCGGTGCGGGATGCCGTGAAATCTTTCATCGCTTGCCAGGTGGGAAGATAGTCCGCCAAGCCGAGATGCCTGACTTTAGCGCTTGAACCCAGAATCTGGGCCGGCCACTCATTTATTTGTTTAACGTTATGATTCACAGCCACCATATCCGGGAAGCCTATCCGTAAGTTATTGAAGGTTCAGGTTCGCGCAATGCTCAAAGTGCCATGACCACCATCGGGTGATCGCACAGTTCTTGATATAACGCATCCAGTTGCTCACGGGAAACGGCACGAATTGTGCAGGTTAGACTCAGATACGTATTCTTTCTGCTGAATTTAACCTCCAGACCTGCTTCATCGAAATCCGGGGCATGGCGTTTCACAATCATCAGCACCACTTGGATAAAATCTTGCCTCCCATCATCCGCCGAAATAGCGGTAACAGCATCATCCAGGGCATAAGATGGAGTAGCCTCACATTTCCGGTCAACGACCGGCTTCACCGGTAAACCATCCACGCGCCCCATTATCTTGATGGGAAAATCGCAGGGATATTCGATTAAGGAGGATTCCACGGTGCTTTCCATGAACGGAGAACGTTAGGGTCACATTTAAAATGCTGAAACATTGGCATTGCCCCGCATTACGGTACTCTTGTAATTCTGGTAGAGTTGGTGCAGCAGCGTGAACATTGTTCCCGGTTTACCGTCCCCCACCGGCTTGTCGTCGAGACGAGTGATGGGCATGATTTCTTTGGTTGAAGATGTCAGCAGGATTTCCTCGGCGGTACGCACTTCGTATTCGGACACTTCCCTCACTTCGTGGGGGATCTCATTGGCGGCCGCAAGTTCAAGCACAACATCATAGGTAATTCCCGGCAACATCAAATGATTCTTTGGCGGAGCCAGCAATATTCCTTCTTTTATCACAAAAATATTGCTGGCCGCGCCCTCGGTCATAAAGCCTTCCCGCAGCAGCACTGTTTCTATTGCACCCACATCAGTCGCCATTTGCCGTAATAACACATTGGGCAGCAACGAAATTGCCTTGATATCGCAGCGTAGCCATCGATTGTCGTTGGCCGTGATGGCGGCAACGCCAGTAGCAAGCAACTCTTCCGGCGGCGCCAGCAGGGGATTACTCATGATGAATACCGTTGGCATGACACCCTTCGGAAAGGCATGCTCGCGCCTGGCCACGCCACGAGTAACGTGCAAGTATAAAGATTGGTCGTCGCTCTCGTTGCCAGCGATTATTTGTTCCAATAACTCGCTCCATTTCTTGTCGGAGTGCGGATTTGACAAGCGAATACCATCCAGGCTGTGCTGCAAGCGGAGCAGGTGCTCAGCCAGACGAAAAGGCTTGCGGGAATATACGGGGATCACTTCGTACACGCCGTCACCAAAGATAAAACCCCTATCCAGCACCGGAATGCGGGCTTCCTCGATAGGCATAAAATCACCGTTGAGATAAATCATGATGGCCCTTGAGAATAAAATCGGTAATGGGACGCATGCGTGCTAATTTCGCTAATTGAACAACAGCCGTATGCTATCCCAGGCACGACCAAAAAAATTTGCCGCACTCACGGTTTCCAACGCCACTAGCGGATACTCCGCCATAAGCTTGTCATTAAGCGTGAACTTCACCACCCCTACTTTTTGTCCCGCACTGATGGGAGCAATCAAAGGCTGCTTGTATTCCATGCTTGCCTTCAGCTTATCGGCCTGGCCTTTCTGGAGCGAGAAATAAACGTCATGCCCGAATCCCGTCTTGAGCTTGTCCTGCGAGCCTTTCCATAGCTGGATGGCTGTCACTTCACGTTCCTTTTTATACAGGTGGACGGTATCGTAAAACTGGAACCCGTAGTTCAACAGACGCTGGCTTTCGATGGTACGCGTATTATCGGAGACGGTCCCCATCACCACCGAAATCAACCGCCGGTCGCCGCGTTTGGCGGATGAAATAAGGCAATAACCGGCGGCTTCAGTATGACCTGTCTTGAGGCCATCGACGTTGGGGTCCAGCCACAACAGACGGTTGCGATTGGGCTGCGTGATCTTGTTGTATGTATATTCCCGTAACGAATAAAGCGGATAATATTCCGGAAAATCACGAATCATGGCTGCCGCCAGTAAAGCGAGATCATGAGCGGTAGTATAATGCTCCGGATGCGGGAGTCCGGTAGAATTGGCGAAGCGTGTGTTCTTCATCCCCAACCGGGCCGCTTCCTTGTTCATCATCTGCACGAAGGCATCCTCTGAACCGGCGACAGCTTCCGCCAGCGCTATGCAGGCATCATTACCGGACTGTACGATCATGCCGCGCATTAATTCATCAACCGTCACCGGTCTGTTGGGTTCAATGAACATGCGGGACCCTTGCGCGCGCCAGGCACGGTCGGACACCATCACGGTTTGCGTCAAAGTGATCCGTTTCTGCAGAAGGGCTGAAAAGACGACATGGGCTGTCATCAGCTTGGTAAGCGACGCGGGTTCCACGCGCTCGTATCTATTCAAGCTGGCTAAAGTTTGACCGCTCTGAAAGTCGGCGAGAATATAGGATTTGGCGGCTACTGATAGGGGAGGTTGCGGCGTCACATCGGACCTGGGTTGCTGGGCAACCACGGGAAGCGCTAAACAGCATAGTAATAGCGAGAATAAACGTTTCATGGCAAGCCGCAAAAAAACGTTATTATATCCCACCCACGTGGAACACGTTACCTGCACTCTCCTCGAATATCCCCGTTACGGTTTACCGCGACATACGCTAAATCCGTCGTTCCAACCCATTCGATATTGACTGTCAGCAGCAAAGCGGCGTTCGTTCTTTAATCCGTAGGAAGTTTTCTTGGCGGTTTCGCAGCCGTCAATATAGCCATCCTTGAAGGCGGGTGAATAGCCGGTAAGATTATAGGCAGGCCGTGTACTTGGCGGCAGCGGTCCCGAAGGACGCTGACCCTGTCCTGTCGTTGTCGTCGCACAGCCCGCAATTGTAAAAACCAAAAAAATTATCCCGGTTAAACGCATCGCCTTCTCCTCCGCCTGCCTGGAATTCTCCTGTAATTCGCCATAATAAGCCAGCGGTCAGCCTATCTCAATCAATGCTGTCCCACGAAATAAATTACTACTAATTACTGCGGGGGTGAACCTGTCAACGCCTGCGCCCACCCCCGAAGATGCCTCCTAAAACCCCCCGGAAGATCTCGCGACCAACCTGCGAGCCGATCGAACGTGCCGCGCTCTTGGCAGCCGCATCGAGAATACCTGGATGACGCCCTCCGCGAGGTCCGGTTTTGCCAAGCAGCATACCCCCCAGCATATCCATCATGCCATCACCCGTGGCGGTCTCCGCCTGCGGCGTCGCCGTATCACTCTCGGTATTCTGCCTGGTTGCGGCGCGGCTTTTGATTATTTCATAAGCCGATTCGCGATCCACCATCTCCTCATAATGTCCAAAAATGACAGACGATTTGATCATGGCCGCTCGTTCCGCATCGGTAAGCGGACCTATTCTCGAAGCTGGCGGTAAAATAAACGCCCGTTCCACGATGCAGGGGCGACCCTTTTCATCCAGTAACGACACAAGGGCCTCGCCGACCGAGAGTTCCGTGATGGCTTTCTCGGTGTCGAAATCAGGGTTGGCGCGCATGGTTTGCGCCGCGGACCTGACCGCTTTCTGGTCGCGTGGCGTGAACGCGCGCAATGCATGTTGTACACGGTTGCCAAGCTGACCTAAAACACTTTCTGGAACGTCAAGCGGATTCTGTGTCACAAAATATACGCCAACCCCTTTGGAACGTATCAATCGCACCACTTGTTCGATTTTCTCCAGTAGTGGGCGGGGCGCTTCGTTGAATAGGAGATGGGCTTCATCGAAAAAGAATACCAGCTTCGGCTTCTCGAGATCACCGACTTCTGGCAGATGCTCGAATAGCTCGGACAGTATCCACAGCAAGAATGTCGAATACAACTTCGGCGAATTCATGAGCTTATCAGCGGCGAGAATATTGATCATACCCCAACCCCGACTATCAGTCTGCATCAGATCGCTGATATCAAGCATTGCTTCGCCAAAAAAATGGCTGCCTCCCTGCTGTTCGACCGCAAGCAGCGAGCGTTGGATCGCTCCGATCGAGGCTGCGGAGATATTGCCGTATTCAACGGTGAACTTCTTCGCGTTATCGCCGATAAATTGCAACATCGCGCGCAGGTCTTTCAGATCAAGCAGCAACAGGCCGTTATCATCCGCAATCTTGAATACCAGCGCCAGCACACCTTGTTGGGTGTCGTTCAGGTTGAATAACCGCCCGAGGAGCAGCGGCCCCATGTCGGATATCGTTGCGCGTACCGGATGTCCTGATTTTCCGTATATATCCCAGAACGTTACCGGACATGCCGTCCACTTCGGCTCGTCAAGTTTGAGATGCGTCAACCGGTCTTTCATTTTTGATGAACTTGTGCCTGGTGCGGCGAGACCCGACAGATCGCCCTTGATGTCGGCCATAAATACCGGTACGCCAATGGATGAAAATCGTTCGGTCAATACCTGCAGCGTAACGGTTTTTCCGGTGCCGGTCGCGCCTGTGATCAGCCCATGTCGATTGGCAAAACCGGGTAACAGCTCAATAGTATGGTCTGATTTGGCGATTAGTAATGGTTCTGGCATAGAAAATCCCGCAGGTGGTTTAAGAGAGCTTTATAATTGCGTCAGGCAGGGCCTAAGTCCAATACGTTAGTCTTTTTCATCATCCCACCCAACTTGCAATCTCAAGTAACAAAAGTAGCAAAAGCCACAACACCAGGGTACGCCAAATCAAGCCGACGGTACTTTGCAGGAAATCCATGTCGGCTTCCTCGCCCACACCTAATTCCGGGCGATAGTATTGTCCCCCCTCTTCCCGCAACGAATCACCCAGACGAACCCCGAGCGCGCCTGCGCCACTGGCAAGAATAATGCCTTGGGCGTGATCGATCCATGAAGCGGCTTGTGCACGCCAGCAATAAACCGCATCCTCAAAATTGCCGGCAATGGCGAAGCTCACAGCGGTTGATCTTGCAGGTATCCAGTCTATGGCGTCGAACGCTTTGACCGCAAAATGACCAAATGCGTCCGGGGCTTGCGGCTCCCGGCTACCCCATCGCTCACTCAATAATTCTGCGAGACGATACAGCACCGGACCCAGCGGTCCTGGCAGAACAACAAAGCAAACGATTATTGCGAATACATAGCGATGCGAATGAATCAATCCCAATTCGATAGTGATCCGGGCGATTTCCTGACTACTGGGCTCATCCTCAGGCGTGCCGCGCCATTCCCTCAACAACTTGCGGGCCAGAAGCAGATCCCCATTCTTGAGCGCCTCCTTGATTTCAGCGAAGGTGTCACCGAACTGGCGAAATCCCATGGTGAAATAGAGTATTGCCACGTTCCAACCGCAAGCCAGCAGCGGACTGAGGTTATACAAGAAATAATAGATCCATCCCGTAACGATCAGTACCGGAACCACCGCCGCAACCCAGGCGGCAATGCCGTGATGGCGCACGCCGGTATTGAAGTAGCGCTCCAGCGCATCGGCATAGGAGAGGAACAGCAAAATAACACGGTTTCGATCTCCGCTGGGGCGCCACTGCTCCAGCAGGAGAGCAAAAATTAAAGAAAATAGGGTCATTGCGAAAGCGCCACGATTGTCTTTGTCATCCCGGTTTCAGCAATACCGATTTTAGTAACTTGCCCATTTCCGCCGGATTGTGTGTTGTCTTGATCCCGCAAGCTTCCATTACGGCGAGCTTTTCCTGTGCCGTGCCTTTGCCCCCGGAGATGACTGCTCCCGCGTGCCCCATGCGCCTGCCCGGCGGCGCGGTTACACCTGCGATGAAGCCCACCACCGGCTTCTTCATATTGTCCCTGACCCAGCGGGCGCAATCCTCTTCATCCGAGCCACCGATTTCACCCACCATTAAAACCGCATCCGTTTCGTCGTCGTCATTGAATAATTTCATCACATCCAGATGCTTTAATCCATTCACGGGGTCGCCGCCAATGCCGATGCAGGTGGATTGTCCCAGTCCCTGCTCCATCAATTGCGCCACCGCTTCGTATGTCAGGGTGCCGGAGCGCGACACTACGCCGATACGACCCTTCTTGTGGATATAGCCAGGCATGATACCAATCTTGATTTCGTCGGGTGTGATAATGCCGGGACAATTGGGGCCGATCAGCCGGGTTTTCCGCTCCCGCATCTTGTGGCAGGTGCGCAGCATGTCGCGAACCGGAATACCCTCGGTAATGCAAACCACCAGATCCAGTTCCGCATCTACCGCTTCGTCGATTGCGGCGGCGGCAAATGGCGGCGGCACATAGATCACCGAGACCGTAGCACCGGTCGCCTGTTTTGCTTCTCGCACGGTAGCGTAAACCGGGATGCCCTCTAAATCCTCACCCGCTTTCTTCGGGTTAACCCCGGCAACAAAGCAATTCTTTCCATCGGCATAATCGCGGCACATGCGGGTGTGAAATTGCCCCGTCTTGCCTGTAATGCCCTGCGTCATGACCCGGGTATTCCGGTTGATCAGGATTGCCATGACTATATGCCCCCTTCCGTTGTCGACGCCTTTGCCGGTCCGGCTGCCTTCACTGCCTTCTGCGCGGCATCCGCCATATTGCCTGCTGAAATGATCGGCAGACCGGATTCGGCAAGGATCCTTTTGCCCAGATCCACATTGGTGCCTTCAAGGCGCACTACCAGCGGGACGCTTAGCTTCACTTCACGCGCCGCCGCAACCACACCCTCGGCAATCACGTCACACTTCATGATGCCGCCGAATATATTGACCAGTATGGCTTGTAATTTTGGGTTACGCAGCATCAGCTTGAACGCCTCCGTTACCTTCTCGGTAGTAGCGCCCCCGCCCACATCGAGAAAGTTGGCGGGGTTTCCGCCGTAGAGCTTGATGATATCCATGGTTGCCATCGCCAGGCCCGCACCGTTAACCAGACAACCGATGTTGCCGTCCAGCGAAATATAGGAGAGATCATATTGGGACGCCTCGATCTCTGCCGGATCTTCCTCGTCAAGGTCACGCAGAGCAGCAATTTCCGGATGACGGAACAGCGCGTTGTCGTCAAAATTCATTTTTGCGTCGAGCGCAACGACATGATCGTCAGCGGTGAGTATCAACGGATTGATTTCGACCAACGACGCATCGGTGCTATCAAAGGTTCGGTACAAGCCCTGCAGAACGGTCCGCGCTTCCTCGGCGACGGATTCCGGGAAACCGGCCTTGCGGACAATGTCATCAGCATCGTACGCACTTAGCCCGGTGATGGGATCGATAAATATCTTATGAATTTTCTCCGGCGTCCTGGCGGCGACTTCCTCAATATCCATGCCGCCCTCCGAACTTGCCATCAAACATACGCGCCGGCTGCCACGGTCCACCACCAGGCCAACGTAAAACTCCTGCCTGATCTCAGCGCCCTGCTCTATAAGGAGCCGCCGGACAACCTGGCCCTGCGAACCGGTCTGATGCGTAATAAGCGTCATTCCCAGTATTTTCCCGGCAAATTGTTTCACTTCATCGAGTGATTTCGCCACTTTCACGCCGCCGCCCTTGCCACGCCCGCCCGCATGGATCTGCGCTTTGACCACCCATACGCCGCCACCCAGTTTTCCGGCGGCATCCATCGCCTCCTCCACGCTGAAGCAGGCGATGCCTTGGGGCGTGGTGACACCGAACTCGCGCAAAATCTTCTTAGCCTGATATTCGTGGATTTTCATGATCTCTCCGGCGATTCGGAAAATGAAGTATAACGTAATAAACTATACGACATTACCGACAGAAGTAGTGGCCTCATATTTAGCCTATTGGCACGGGAAAATTTATTGATACCAGGGGTTGATACAAACGGATATCGCACTGCGATTTCCATCCATTAGGTTTATTTATTCCAGCCCATGCGCAACAACCCGCCGGCTTGCTGCGATCATCGGTGAATCTTGACCAGCGACGCTCCGCCGAGCCCCATTCCCAGTCGGGCAATCATGCTCGGGATCACAACAAAATCATAGCTCAATGGCTATCACCTTCATTGATGAGTTTAAAGTCGATAGGGGTGCAATCACCCACCATCACGCTACTCTTGTATATGGACGGACCACCTTTGCTGACAAGAATAGAAAACCTGGCCTCACCATTCTTGTCTTTAAAAAATGAAAAAATTTGAGACTCTCCAGCATCATGGAAATGAACCAGAAAGGCTGCCTCTGTTTCGCTACGGCGGAGCGGAAATACCTTTGCGCCATCATCTGCCGTCGAATGATTCCGCTCTGTAGAATCCACGAAAATAATGTCAAAATCATCCCTTCCGTGCTTTCGCAAAGTAAAAGCTCCTTTCGGTACGGTATCTATCTTCCACTCACTGTCCGCCTTTTCCAGAACACCCATATGTGCAAAATATGCATGACCCGAGGGATTAGCGCATGTCGTTACCTGTTGGGCAAGGAGAATGGCAGGTGATATCGATAATAAGAAGAACAACAATGCTCGAACGATGGAGATACGCATAGATTTGACTGGACAGGCTGAAAGCGTCTCCCGTCAGGCAGACAGTTTGAAAGTATCGATTCTAAAACAATAATTATGCTTGGCCCTATTTTTCATGATGGTATTTATATGCGCTTTGCTGGCTTCATGGTTTTTTCTTTCGGCTCCCAACCTTTCGCGCGCTCAAGCGCATCGTTCCAGCGGCTGCGGAGTTCGGCCGCGCGTGCACCCGGCATCTTAGGTTCGAAGACCCTCTCGATCCGCCAATGCGTGGCGATCGAGTCAGTGTTTTGCCAAAAGCCGACTGCGAGTCCGGCGAGATAAGCGGCGCCCAGCGCGGTCGTCTCGACCACGGCGGGGCGCACCACGGGTACACCGAGCAGATCCGCCTGGAATTGCATCATCGGTTCGCTGCGTGACGCGCCACCATCGACACGCAGCTCCGTAAATGGCTTACCGGTATCCGCATGCATGGCGTCGACCAGATCCGCGACCTGGAAGGCTACGCCCTCCAGTGCGGCGCGGGCGATATGCGCAGCATGGGTGTCACCGGTGAGGCCGATTATCAACCCGCGCGCATAGGCATCCCAATGCGGCGCGCCCAATCCGGCGAAGGCCGGCACAAGAACCACGCCACCGCTATCCGGTACCGACGCCGCAAGCATATCCGCCTCCTGCGCGGAGCGCACGATTTGCAGCCCATCCCGCAGCCACTGCACGATCGCGCCACCGATGAAGACACTTCCTTCCAGTGCAAATTCCTGCTTCTCGCCGATTTTCCATGCCACCGTCGTGAGCAGGCGCTGCTTTGATGCGGCAGGCCTGGTGCCGATATTCTGTAACAGGAAACAACCGGTACCGTAGGTGTTCTTCGCCAGTCCGGGCTGTGCACATAGCTGCCCGAAAAGAGCCGCCTGCTGGTCACCCGCCGCGCCCGCGATAGCTATATGCGCAAGACCGGGTAAGGCGCTGATTTCGCCATATACTTCGCTCGAAGGGCGCACTTCTGGCAGCATGTTCTCAGGGATGCGGAAAAGTTGGAGCAATTGCCTGTCCCACGCGCCGGTGTGGAGATTGAACAACATCGTCCGCGACGCGTTGCTCACATCGGTGACATGCGCCTTCCCATCGGTCAGTTTCCAGATGAGCCACGTTTCCACCGTGCCGCAGATGAGTTTACCCGCTTCGGCCTGTGTACGCGCATCGGGGACATGATCGAGAATCCAGGCAATCTTTGTCGCGGAGAAATACGGATCGAGGATCAATCCGGTGAGCTCCTGAATCGTTCCATCGTGACCCGCGGCGTGCAGCTCATCGCACATCCCGGCAGTGCGGCGATCCTGCCAGACGATGGCGTTGTATATGGGGTTGCCGGTTTCACGATCCCACACAATGCTGGTTTCACGCTGATTGGCAATACCGGCGCCAACAACGTCGCGTGGCTCAATACGCGCGCGATCCAGCACTTCCACGGCGACCGCTATTTGAGCAAGCCAAATCTCCTGCGGGTCATGTTCGACCCAGCCCGGCTGCGGGAAAATCTGGCGTATTTCCTTTTGTGCGGTGGCGCATATCTGCCCTTCGTAATCGAAGACAATGGCACGCACACTGGTCGTGCCGGCATCGAGGGCGAGGATATAGGGCATGCGGTA
The DNA here is from genome assembly GCF_000832065.1 of Nitrosospira sp. NpAV. Classification (GTDB taxonomy): domain Bacteria; phylum Pseudomonadota; class Gammaproteobacteria; order Burkholderiales; family Nitrosomonadaceae; genus Nitrosospira. The sequence continues at coordinate 160,181 of NZ_JXQM01000003.1, forward strand.
AGGCTCTGGCCAGATTCAAGTTACGCTGTGGAAGGTAAGTTCTGTCAGGTAACAATAGGTAGTTTATTATGCCGCTAAAAGACTGAGCCGGTCCCATCCTTTTTGATCGGACCGAAAACTGTCAATCGTGATTCAACCCCCGGAGGAGTAAAGAATGAACCCGCTCGCACGGAGGAACTCACCAGGTTGACAAATTGTCCGGAGGGCGACGTCAGCTGCATGAGGCCGGCCCGATGAGCTACACCTCAAGCCGAGCATCGCGCTGCTCGTAGCGCGGCTTATCGCCACCGTGGTCTTGTGACAAAAGGCACAAGCCAACTATCAAGTAGGCCAGTGCAGCTTCTCGAACTCGTCAGCGGGTACCGGCTTTGAGAACAGATTGCCTTGCCCATAGTCGCACCCAGCTAGGGTAAGCAGATCGCGCTGGTCTGCTGTCTCGACCCCTTCGGCGATAACTTTTAAATCGAGTTTATGCGCCATTACAATGATGGCTTCGCATAATGCCAAATCATTGGAATCGGGTGCCAGGCTCCGTACGAAGGACTGGTCTATCTTGAGGTAGTCGATATCAAATCTCTTGAGATAGCCCAGGGAGGAATAACCCGTTCCGAAATCATCCATAGAGACCTGAATGCCCGCGTTTTTAAAGGCAAGCAGCTGGAGCGTAACGGCAGTACTGGCATCCATCAGTAATCCTTCGGTAATCTCGATCGCAACGCTTTGTCCCGGTAACTCCAACTCCTGCAAAAACTCGGACCATATTTTGTGAAGGTCGACATCCTTGCGAAATTGCACGGGCGACGTATTGACACTCATCTGGAACTCGGCGCAGTGCAGCGTACGCCAGTTCTTCGTTTGCTGCATAGCGGTCCGAAACACCCAATCGCCAATATCGACAATCATTCTTGTTTCTTCGGCAATGGAAATAAAAACCGCAGGATTTACCAGGCCAAGTTTTGGATGGTGCCAGCGCACTAACGCTTCCGCCTTATGAATATAGCCGCTTGCCAGATTCACTATCGGCTGGTAGTACAATTGAAACTGTCCGCCCGCGAGAGCGCCGCGTAAGTCGCTAGCCAGCCGCATACGGGTTTGCGCAGCTTCCTGTAAAGCTCGGGTAAAATAGCTGAAACAGTTTCGACCCTGATTCTTGGCAGCATACATAGCCTGATCAGCATTACTCAACAACACCTCCATGTCATCGGCGTCTTGGGGATAAAACGTGATGCCAATGCTTGCCGATACATAAGCCACCTCATCCCCTAGCTGGAATGGATCAGCCATCTTGCGCAAAATGTCCCGTACAACTCGGTTAATACTTATGGGATTGTTCACCCCTCCCAGAATAAGAATGAATTCGTCCCCCCCAAGCCGTGCCACAGTGTCAATTTCGCGCACGCAACGATTCAGGCGTTGCGCGGCATCCTTGAGTAAGAGATCACCAATTTTGTGCCCATAAATATCGTTAACTTCTTTGAAGCAGTCGAGATCGAGTAGAATCAATGCTATCGAAGAACCGGAGCGATTAGTCTTTCGGATTTCCTGTTCCAGACGGTTGCGAAACATATGCCGATTTGGCAAACCGGTGAGGGTATCAAAGTTAGCTTGCTGCCATATAAGTACGTCAGCCTCTTTTCTCTTCGTGATATCCGAGAACAGTGCCACCCATCGGGTTATCCTCCCATCCTTGTCATAGATGGCGTTCACCTTGCGCCACTCAACAAAGGTCTGCATATCCTTGCGCCGGCCTGTCATTTCTCCTTCCCAGTAGCCAGTAGTTCTCAGTGAAGTTTGTATGGCTTCAAAAAAAGCCGCATTGTGAAGGCCGGTATTGAGAACATTGATATTCTTTCCCATGATGTCATCGGGTGTATAGCCTGTAACGCGGGTAAAAGCAGGGTTGATACTAATGATGTTGTCATTAGTATCGGCCACCATTATCGCTTCTGTAGTATTTTCATAGACCATGGCTGCCAGCCGCATGGATTCTTGTGCCAGCATTTGTTCGGTGATATCTCGGAAGATTGCGACATACATGCGGTGGTTCCCTCCGTGAATCTCGACAATTGCAAGGTCCATGGGGAAGGATGTTCCATTTTTACGGATACCGGTTACTTCATGAGTCCTTCCGAGCGCGGGGGATTTTATCGTCGCAAGGTAATTCGAAAGATGGTCAGCATTTTGACCTCCGCTCCCCTGCCTTGCTAACAGCAGGTTAATATTTTGACCGATGACCTCTCTTTCCAAATAACCAAAAATATGTTCCGCGGCGGGGTTGAAGCTTTTGATGAGCCCCTGTTCGTCGATCGATGCGACTCCATCGATCAGATTGCTCAGCAAGGCACGGGTATGAGCCTCGCTATCGCGTACCTGATCGATGGTATCTACCAAACTATCCCGCATTTCCTTCAGCGCTTGCATAAGCTGCCCAACTTCATCCTTCGACTGGACTTCGATTTTCTGCAAAAAATTTCCTGCGGCAATATCTCGAGAAATTTTCACTACCTTTTCCAAAGGCTGAAAAACTGAGTCTCTGAGCATAATGCTAATGAGCACAGCCAACGCTAGCGCAACGACTACCGAAATCACCAAAATGTCAAGTATAGTTTCGTAACGGTCCTGCTGGCCGTCATATTCCCTCTTGACCTCATCCACTTGCAGTTTAAAGAGGGCTTTAATACTCGTATCGACCGACTGATAGAGTGGATGAATCTTCTCCATGAGGATGCGGTATGCATCCTCGGTCTCGTTTGCACGTAAAGCCTTTACTGCTGCTTGGATGCCTTCCGTAATAAATTCGTCGCGATCTTCGCTGAATTTCGCGGCCAGCGATTCTTCTTCCGGGGTGAGATAGGTTTTAAGGTAATCTTGCCAGATTCGAGTCATCTCCTCGATATCTCGCTCTACTGCTGCGGTTTTGTTTTGAATGGCCTCTGGTGTCGGCGCAAGCAAGGCCGAAGTGATGGCGAGTCGATTCTGAAGCAGGAGTGATTCGATATCCGCCATTTGCTTGAGCGGAATGGCACGATCATGATAAACGGTTTTTAGGCCACCGATCGCGTTGCTCATGCCGAACAAGCCAAGTATCTCAACCCCCAGCAGGAAGACTACCAGGAAGGAAAGGATATAGATCAAGCGCCATTTGATGGTCAAGTTTCTAGATATTTCATGTGAATGATCGGTTCTAAATTATGTACCCCCGAAGATGTTATTTATACCTGTAAAATTTTACAGCTATTCAGCTACATCATCCCCCTGATGCCATTGCATCTCCAAAATCTGATCGCCGGGATTCGACCCGGGTTTGAATTCCGGGAGACAATGGATGAAAACTACTGCGCAGCCGTTCTGGGACAAATCTCGTTTTCCAACCGGTGGCATGATAATCCCGCTGGCCGAGCAAACCGTACAAATTGAGTGTGCCGACAACGAGCAATAAGACGATTGGCAACCACTCTACCAAGGCGCTAAATGAAATGGGAGTTGACAGATTGCCGGCGACCGAACTAAGCACGACGGCAATCAGGGTCGCCGTCAAGCCATGTCCCAGCGCGAACAACGTGCCGATCCAGGGCGCGACCCTCGGCCGTTCTGCCGGGCTGCGATAAGCCAAACAGTCGATCATGGCAATATGATCGGGATCGGGATCGAGACCATGCCGCAAACCAAGTATGAACAGCAACGCCAGCCCCGATACCGGCACGAATTCAGTTTTCATTTGCAATATCTATTGCAACAGAGTTGCATATTTAAACTGACTAAATCCCTTGATCGCTTGGCACCGCGCAACTCCGGCAAAAAACACGATTCTTGAAATGTGCAGCGAAAAGATGCGCTCCACCGATTACCGCCAACATGGTCTCCGCGGTTTCCCCATAGCTTGGCCCGATCACCAACAGCGCCACGCTAACGCAAGCCAGACCGAACCCACCCAACATGAGAACGAGCCACCGACGGTGCGTGACGAATCCAGGGATCAATGCGAGCAGGACCAGTAACGTCACCAGCACAACCATATACCAATGAAGCACTTCATTCTGCCGCACCAACCCGAGCAATGGGAACAGTGACAAGAATAATGGTGTCCCCAGGCAATGCAGCAGGCACAGCGTTGACGCCATCATGCCGAAATAGTCCACAGCTCCAACTATCTTGTTCATTTCTCCACTCCTCGGATTGATTTCGATAAGAAAGCCTCGCCAATGACAAATTTATAGCGGGGCGTTGAGAAAATCACCATCTGGTCTCATCTATCCTTAACTTCATACTAATAATAACTTATTATCAATAGATAATCTAATCAATAACAGATTGCTCAAGGTTAATTTTCTACAACATGCGAGGAAATGTACATGTAGCTTGGTACGTTTCCCCAGCGCATCAATTCGGGCTCACAAGATCGAAGTTCAGCATGACAAATTCGATGCTACCCGGATTTTAGCTCCGATATTATATGACACCCCCGCTTCTCTAGAGCCCGATGTCATAAGCAGGAGCAGATTAATGAGAACAATAAACATTGAGTGGAGCTTTGAGTTACATCAGACTGATATTCTGGAGTGTGGCAGGATAGCCATGCGATTGGCATTACGAGAAGGGCTGGACGATACTCTTTCCCGCGAGCTAGGCGTGGCATCAACTTCGTCCGAATCGGCTGAGAACCGTCCGATTAGTCGTGGCCTGGATGGCCCGCGCATTCGAACGCCGGAAAACAGCATCGATACGCTCGATATTTCGATTATAAGCTCGGATCATGCGATAACGGTCGAATCACTCAATGCTATCCAAACCGAGATCCTGAGGTGGCTGCATTTTTTCGAAGCGTCTATGCCATCTTGTCGTATCCAAAATTTAAATTTCCCAATGGTTTTACCTAGAGCATAACCGGGGTTTCCATTAGGATAGATTCAGTGTTTCCCCAATGTACTGACAGTATTGATCAAGGCTATGATAAAGCCACCGTTTATATTCCGAATAAACCCATCATCATAATAGAAAACTTTGGGGTCGGCTCAGCCGGTTATGCTATCTCTGGCGAATGGATTAAACACGATGGCGCGTGCTGCCCGGTATCCAAGGAAATGCTGGTGGATATCCGGTGTAAGAACGGTGATGTATTCTACGAAGTCGCAGCCAGCATCAAATTGGAAGCTTTATCGTTCTTCTGGCAGGGAAGCGGTTCTAAGTTCGACATTATTGAATACAGAATTGGGGGAACAATGGAACGGTAAATCGAGTTGGATGATGTAAGGATTGGCCGACTGAAAACGACGATAGACAGTAAACCTTAACGGTCGAATATCTCCGTTTTCCCGCAATCCCGAGAATGCTGAATCATAAAGGCCACCTTCGATCCCTATACCGTGCACATTGGCAGATTCCTCCCCCCATTGAATTGGCTGGTAGGCGCACCATATCGGAAACAGGGTTACACCGCACATCACGCGCTGACGGCCCCGTGGGTGATTGTTGACACTGAACTGTACGGTTCCATCGTCGGTACCGTGCCGGTAAAGCTGGACTCGCCCAATGGACTATGCAGCGACGAAGCCTATCCATCGGAACTAGACGCCGTGCGAATTCCGGGTCGGGAAGCTGGCCGAACCCTCAAGATTCATGATCCCACCCGGCCAACCCCACCCTCTCCATCATGGGCACCATGTTCCATTGCATTTATTTCTACACTGGCATGTTCAATGATGTAACCAATCTGGTTTGTGAAAGGGTTTCCCGTCATATTGCGGGACAGAAATGGCTGTTGGGGTTTACCTCGATTGCAGTCGATCCACCAGAAGCGGTATTGCTGCATAGAATTTTGGAATGTGTTGGGCGGAAACCGGACTAAACATAATGGTACAACGTGTAGGACGTAACCAAAGGCAGGCAGCCTGGGTTATCGTCATAAAGGAGTTTTTGTGGCTCAACAATTAGAGGCATTTGAACAATATTCCATTCAGGCGGACTTGCTGATTGGACAGGCGACTAGGGAGCAGCTGGCGGAGTGCATGCGATTGCTTGCCTTGATTGTTGCCCGATACCAGATAAAGCATGGCGAGATTTCGCTAAATAGCGCCTCGGCAATGCTTAAGGCAGGTGATCCGAACGATGAGCAATTATTGATACTCACAATGGGGATGGAAAATCTTGTCAACGTATTGCGCAATGTTGTAACCGGAATACGCGAGATAAAGCATTAATCCTTGCCGCTGCATCATTAGCGGGCTTTAGCTGTGCGTCAAACACGGATATTAAAATCTACAAGGTCTGTTGGCACCAGTTTTCAGATATATCAATAAATTGTCGAGGAGCCAGTAGGCTTACTATAGTCCGATCGGAAGATTTACAGACATAGAAATCATTGTTATAGGGATGTTGTAGAAATATCTTACTTGCTTGTTAAAACAAAGGCTCGATCTCGCCCGCGATGTGTTTCTGATTATCAAATGTGCCTGCACTAACCTGCCTAAGCCTATCTCGATCGTTTATTGGAGGCATTCCTCGTGAAAATCAACCGCATTTTTGAAACTTCCACCTTTGTCCTGGCAGCGACCCTCGACGTTGGCCTCGGTTTAGCGTCCCCAGCCTTCGCCGACTACGACTCATCAGCCATTGTCAATCCTGGCGGCAAAGTAACCTATATCCGTAACTCGGGAGTTAATACCGTCGGTAAAGATATCAACGATGCCGGGCAGGTTGCGGGCTCCGTAACCTCTGCAAAGGGTACCTACGCTTTCATTACGGGCCCAGACGGCGTGGGGATGACCAATCTTGGTACGTTGGGTGGATATTCCAGCGAAGCCTACGGTATCAATAACTCCGGGCAGGTGGTGGGGATGTCCACTACCGCAGATGGTGCCATGCACGCCTTCATCACTGGACCTAATGGCGTAGGGATGACTGATCTCGGCACTCTGGGTGGATCTCAGAGCCGAGCCTATGACATCAATGATTCCGGGCAGGTAGTGGGATGGGCCTCGATGGAGGACAATAGCACACATGCTTTCATGACAGGCCCTAATGGTGTTGGGATGAAAAATCTTGGTACCCTGGCTGGTGGATATTCCAGCGAGGCGACAGCAATCAATGCTGCTGGGCAGGTGGTGGGAGCCTCGTACGGTAGTGTTTTTATCACGGGCCCGGATGGGGTGGGAATGACTGAGTTAGTGGATATTCCCCAGCGCCACCCAAAAGCCTATGATATCAACGCCACCGGGCAGGTGGTGGGAGCTTACGAGAAGGAACCTGGTTTTCCTTTTTATACCGTTTTCATGGAAGGTCCCAACGAGTATTGGACTGGTATCAACAGTTCTTCGACCATAGCCTATGGCATCAACGATGCCGGGCAGATAGTGGGAGAATACGAATTGGGCCCAGCCCCTGGTAGCTACGCCTTCATCACAGGCCCCAACGGCGCGGATGCAACCGATCTCTCGTCCTATGGTGATTTGCCAGATGGGTATCGTTCACTCTATGCTATCGAGATCAATAACCGGGGACAGGTACTCGTTACCGGCGTTATCCCGGAGCCTGCATCCTACGTCCTGATGCTGGCCGGATTGGGGCTGGTCGGCTTCAGGGCAAGACGCAACGGAGCGCCAGCGTAGAGGAGTTCGCACTAGCGAGTGAGAGAGGATGTCTGGGTCTAGGAAACCAAGGCAATCAATATTTCCCTTTCAGATATTGGCATGACTAATTGCTTCACGATGCACAGCTGATATTCCTATGGTTGCCTCGCAAGCGGCATCGGTTGTTCGCTATGACGGTTTAGCTTTTAGGACCCAGCTTCATGCTGAAAGGTTTGTGAAGCTAGTGGCGCCAATTCGCATGAATGAGGAGCTGACGGAATTTTATGAAAAAGTTTGTCATGCCGAAACAGAAGAAGCCTGGCGTAAAGATGTCAACGGGCAAAAAAAACTGCTCTGGCCCTTAGCATGACTACCAACAGCAACAGAAAGTGCCGCTCGCTTAAATAGAGGGATGTGTCCATCTCCTTCCCGCAAAGCGCTACAGCGCAATGTAAAGCGCCGCTTCATTTCAGACCCGCTTCAGCCAGTTTTTATTGCCTAACCCAACGGCACGCGTTCACAAGAACGACACACTTTTATGAGATAGTATTCACGATGCCGATCTTTAATGGCGCCTATGTTCATTCCCATGTAGAAGCCCTCAGCCCGGCAGTTATCTCCTTTCTCGCCGGGCTTTTTCATTCCCTTTCCCACATTGAAGCTCTGGTGTGCAACGGGCCGGTCGCAGTATCCGTGAATTTCACCGCGATATTTTTCCCTCTCCAAGAAAACTTGGTCTTGCATATCACGATGATTTCTTGATCTATTTTTAAGGTAACGGTGTCGCCGCCTATGACAGTCTCTCTTTGAAGGTGCCTGGGGTCCGTCATCCTATTGTCTAAATAGGAAGCTATAAGGACGCTTTTCGAAGCTTGATTACATTTCCTTGCTGTGTCTCTCTTGCTGAGATTTCTCGGTACAAATCGGTTACATTTTAGAAAACAAAAAAGGAGTTGCCGGATATCCCGTAACTCCTTGTTCTTATGGTGGGTCTGGCTGGACTCGAACCAGCGACCAAGGGATTATGAGTCCCCTGCTCTAACCAACTGAGCTACAGACCCTATTTAGGCACTAAAATGGAAATAAATACCGAAAGCCGATCAGCCTTCGGTATCCAGAAAACTCCGCAGACGTTCAGAACGCGAAGGATGACGCAATTTACGCAGTGCTTTCGCTTCTATCTGCCGAATGCGTTCACGAGTCACGTCGAATTGTTTACCCACCTCCTCCAGCGTGTGATCGGTATTCATTTCGATGCCAAAACGCATACGCAGCACTTTTGCTTCACGTGGCGTCAAAGAGTCCAGTATATCCTTGGTGACATCCCGCAGGCTGGCGTAAACCGCGGCGTCCGCGGGTGCCATGGTGGCCGAGTCCTCGATAAAATCACCTAGATGGGAATCTTCGTCATCCCCGATGGGCGTCTCCATGGAGATTGGTTCCTTGGAAATCTTGAGGATCTTGCGGATTTTTTCTTCCGGCATTTCCATTTTTTGCGCCAATAGCGCCGGTTCCGGCTCCTGCCCGGTTTCCTGCAGAATCTGGCGCGAAATACGATTCATCTTGTTGATGGTCTCGATCATGTGCACTGGGATACGGATGGTGCGTGCCTGATCGGCGATGGAGCGGGTAATGGCCTGGCGAATCCACCAGGTGGCGTAAGTCGAAAACTTGTAACCCCGCCGATATTCAAATTTATCCACCGCTTTCATGAGTCCGATATTGCCTTCCTGTATGAGGTCAAGGAATTGCAGTCCGCGGTTGGTATATTTTTTGGCAATGGAAATCACCAGCCGCAAATTGGCTTCGGTCATTTCGCGTTTGGCACGGCGTGCCTTGGCCTCGCCGGTGGACATCCGCCGGTTGATTTCCTTGAGGTCTTTAAGCGGGATGCCGACTCGCTTTTGCAGCGTCAGCAGGTTCTCCTGCTGTTCGAGGATAGCCGGCTGGTAGCGTCCCAGTGTCTGGCTATACGGCTTTCCAACCGCGACTTCCTGCGCCACCCAGTCGAAATTGCTCTCGTTACCTGGAAAGCCTTTGATGAAATGATTACGCGGCATGCCCGCCTTGGTCACACAGAGCTCCATGATTTTGCGCTCATAGCCGCGCATTTCATCCACTAGGCCACGCTGAGTGTCGCAGAGCCTCTCAACCATTTTCGCGGAGAAGCGAATGGCCATGAGCTCGGCTGAAATATTCTCCTGTATGTCTTTGTATGCCTTGTTGGCCGATCCTTTTTTTGCCAGCGCTTTCTGCATTTCGATATACGCCTGCTGGATCACTCCAAAACGCTCCAGCGCATCGTTCTTCAACTTGAGTAGATTGGCGCTTGCTATTGCTGCGATATCCTCATCTTCCGTATTCTCCGCACCCAGTTCCTGCTCTAGTGTTTCATCGGAGATTTCTTCGCTGACCATTTCCGGATCATTCGGATCCAACAATCCATCCACCAGTTCGTCAATGCGCATTTCGTCTCGCGCCACCTTGTCGGCAAGATCGAGTATTCCGGCTATGGTGGTCGGGCAGGCGGAAATTGCCTGGATCATATGCTTCAATCCATCCTCGATACGCTTTGCGATTTCGATTTCACTCTCGCGCGTGAGCAATTCCACCGAACCCATTTCCCGCATATACATGCGTACCGGATCGGTGGTGCGGCCAAACTCGGAATCCACAGTGGAAAGCGCCGCCTCGGCTTCTTCTACCACATCCTCGTCGGCTACCGTCGGCGCAGTCTCGGACATCAGCAGCGTTTCCGCGTCAGGCGCCTCATCATAAACAGAGATACCCACATCATTGATCATGCTGATGATGTTTTCTATCTGCTCAGCATCCAGCATATCATCGGGAAGATGATCATTGATCTCGGCATAAGTCAGGTAGCCGCGCTCCTTGCCCTGCACGATGAGGTTCTTCAAGCGCATGCGCCGCGCCTCAATGTCTTGTGGCGCGAGTGGAGTTTTCTCCACATCTTTCGCCTGATTCTTGCCTTCCTTTATCGCCTTGGCCCTGGCTATTTTCGCGGTAAGCAAATTGGGTTCCGTGACCGCAAGGACGGCTCTTTCGATCTCCGTCACGCGGCCCGACGCTTTAGTGGATAATTTTGCAGCCGTCGTAATTTTTTCCTCCAACGCTTCTGCAGTCACCTTGATCGGTGATTTTGCCGATTTCAGCGGCTCTGTAACGGATTGGCTTGTTTCCTTTTTTCTCGCCATCTTGACCTTACCGGCGGGACGACCCACAGATGCGGCTCCCGACGCTTCACCTTTCGATTTTGTTCTTACCGGCACCTTGGCTTGCGTTTTCGCTTTTACCATGTCGATTCCCAAAAATAGTATGGCTGGTTGAGACCTAAAAATTTTTCGATTATATCAATATTTTATGAATGCTGTTCGGTTATTGCTCTCAAGGCATGGCCAATCGCTGGAGCTCCTGTCTTTCCTCAGGGGTAAGCATGCTCAGAGGCTTGTTATGCAACCTTGTCATGCGTTGCTTACGTTGCATTTCCCGCAAACGCGCCAGCGCGCCCCCAAATTCCGCTTCCAGATCGATATTGCTGTCCCACGCAAGCGTCTCGCTCTCGGCTTTATGCAGCAGCGCACGATGAGGACTATCGTGAAAATATGTGATCGCCGAAGGTATTGCCGTGTCTTTTCCAAGATAGGGGTGCGTATCGATAAATTCAACCAATGCCGTAAGCGCTGCTATTTCCTCAGCATGTTCCCGGATTTCCATGAGCAGTGCTCTATCCAGCTTCCGGACATAACCGGGATCATACAAGAGTATTTGTATCAACCAGCGGTATGGCGAGGCAGGTTGTGGCCGTGGCGCTCTTTCACGGAATTGAGAAGGCGAGACACGCCTGATTTTCAATAAATCCTCCAACTCTCTCTGGGTGGCGCCACTGATTTCCGCCAATTGCTTTAACAGCATCAACGCCAAGCCTGGTGCTGCGACCCGTGTCAGCAAAGGCTTCGCATCCTGCACCAGTTTGGCACGGCCTTCGCTCGTCGTCAGGTCGGCACGTGCCGACAATTCCCTGAACAGAAAAACTGACAGGGGTAATGCCTGTTTGATCAATTCCTCAAATGCTTCCCTGCCGAAATTGCGGACATAGCTGTCGGGATCTTCACCTTCGGGCAGAAAGAGAAAACCGATGCTCTTACCATCGACAAGCTGCGCCAGACTCTCTTCCAGTGCACGCCATGCTGCTTTCCTGCCGGCACCATCACCATCGAAGCAAAACACCACATTATCGGTCTGGCGCAAAAGCTTTTGTATGTGAAACGAGGTGGTGGCGGTGCCCAAGGCGGCTACGGCATATCCGATGCCATGCTGCGAAAGTGCCACCACATCCATATATCCTTCCACCACGATCACCCGTCCCGCCTCGCGAATCGACCTGCGCGCGGCGAACAGATTGTAGAGTTCCCGGCCTTTCTGGAACAGAGGCGTTTCGGGAGAATTGAGATATTTGGGTTCACCCTGTTCCAGCACCCGCCCGCCAAAACCGACGATTCTTCCCTTGAGGTCAAGAATAGGAAACATGATACGGTCGCGGAAGCGATCATAGTGTTTGCCATCATCGCTCTTGATGATCAACCCGGCCTCGACCAGCAGATTTGCCCGCGCCTTGGCCGCATAATCGGGAAATACCGAGTCCAGGTTTCGCCAACCGGCCGGGGCATAGCCAATGGCAAAACGGGCAGCTGTTTCGCCTGTCAAACCGCGCTTTTTCAGATAAGCAATAGCCCCTTCCGAATGCTTGAGCTGTTCCCGGTAGAACTGCGCGGCAGCCTTCATTGTCTCAAGCAAATCCTGGAAAGAACCTTCTGGCCGCTGGGTCTTGTCCGATACTTCACCGGACGAAGACCCGGCTCCAGGGGTACGGCGAAGGGATTCGGCCTCCTGAACAGGAACTTGGATTCCGGCGCGTGCTGCGAGATCGCCAACCGCCTCGACAAAGCTCATGCCACCATATTCCATGAGAAAACCGATGGCGCTACCGTGTGCACCACAACCAAAACAGTGATAAAACTGCTTGGTGGGCGTTACTGTAAATGATGGTGTTTTTTCACTGTGAAATGGGCAGCAGGCGGTGTAATTTGCGCCGGCTTTCCTGAGCGGCACGTCACGTTCGATGACATCTACGATATCCACGCGGCTAAGCAAATCCTGAATGAATGATTGTGAGATCATCTATAGCGGATAAACCATAATATCTTAGACAGCGTGCAAATCAGTAAAAGCTGATCACGCGATTTCATTATAGGATGCTTTCTGAAAATGCAAGAGAACACGTTCCCTACCGCACATCCGCAACCGGGACCTCATTGACTATCCCGCGAAGACAAACACCAGAATATCAGCTAAGGAGCTTTGTTCTGACCAACGCGGATACCTTGCCCATATCTGCCCGTCCGGAAAGTTTGGGCTTGAGCATCGCCATTACACGTCCCATATCCTGCTGCCCTTTCGCGGCAGAGGCCATAATCGCCTCGGTGACGGCACCCTCCACCTCGGCGTCGCTTAATGCTTCAGGCATATAAACCCGTAGTACGCCGACTTCGTATTTCTCCGCATCGGCTAAATCATGACGATTCGCGGCTTCGTATTGTGTAATGGAATCACTGCGTTGCTTGAGCATTTTTTCTATTACTGCAACGACCGCGGCGTCATCCAGCACAATGCGCTCATCCACTTCGCGCTGCTTGATCGCGGCCTGCAGCAACCGGATAGCATCGCGCCGCCTGTTGTCACCCGCGCGCATCGCGGCTTTCATGTCTTCAGTGATTTGCTGCTTCAGATTCACAATGAAAATTATTTGTCTTTACTTGCCAGGAACCCGTCGATTAAATCGCACATCGCATCAACCATGGTCAATTCAATCATCGGGCCAACATGAACCATACGTTAACAATTGGTAGGTTTATAGAATCCTTTATTGCACGGGATCAAATCCATGTTGGCGCTGCAGGATCTGTGGATAATTCTTTTTGACTAACTTTAACTAATAAAGTTTCGGTGGGAGTAGCTGACTGCGCAGGCGCTTGTAGGTGCGCTTAACCGCAGCGGCTAGCTTGCGCTTGCGTTCGGCGGTAGGCTTTTCGTAGAATTCTCTTGCACGTAATTCGGTGAGTAAACCGGTTTTTTCTATGGTACGCTTGAAACGACGCATGGCGACTTCAAACGGCTCGTTTTCCTTGACTTTAATGGTGGTCATGAAGATGCGGTTCCTTCCTTAATATGTTAATAATTGAATAAATGGCGCAACTCCATCCCGGATGTTTCATAAATTAATGCGCGTCGCTGGCTTCTTATTTCATATGGAAATTTTGTTCAGTCGCGTGCCGCGTGTATGAATAACCACGCCGCTCTTTTCCAAACGCTCCCTACAAAACAAATCCCGCGCAATCATTACGCGAATTTATGAAACATCCGGGATGGGAAGCTCGCCATTATATAACAGTACATAATTCCGTTGTAAAAGACTAATTTCTCAGACACTCCCTTGCTTGTACTTGGCATTGAAACTTCCTGCGACGAAACCGGCATTGCGCTCTATCACACGGAGCGCGGTCTACTGAGCCATGCGCTTTATTCACAAACGGCAATGCACGGCGAGTATGGCGGCGTTGTGCCGGAGCTTGCCTCGCGCGACCATATCCGGCGAGTGCTGCCCCTTATCAGACAAGCCTTGGCGGCTGCCAGTCTCGATCTACGGAACCTCGATGCGATCGCCTACACCCGTGGACCGGGACTGGCTGGAGCCTTGCTGGTGGGGGCAAGTATCGCAACCGCCCTGGGGTTCGCCCTGAAAATCCCGGTACTGGGCATTCATCACCTTGAAGGACATCTCCTGTCTCCGCTTTTATCCACCCCCGCGCCTGATTTTCCGTTTGTGGCGCTGCTGGTGTCGGGTGGCCATACGCAGCTGATGGAAGTGAGCGGCCTTGGACAATACACGCTCCTGGGCGAAACCGTGGATGACGCCGCGGGAGAAGCTTTTGATAAAACCGCAAAATTGCTGGGACTGGGTTATCCCGGTGGACCGGCATTATCAAAACTCGCCGATGAATTCTCCAGCTCGGGGCAACAAGGGCAATACAGACTCCCCCGTCCCATGCTCCACAGCGGCGATCTCAATTTCAGTTTCAGCGGCCTGAAGACCGCCGTGCTGACTCTGATAAATAAACACGAAATTACCGAGCAAACCACGGGCCGCATTGCCTTGGCTTTTCAGGAAGCCGTGGTGGATGTGCTGACGGAAAAATCACTGGCGGCACTGGTAAAAACCGGCTTGACTCAGTTGGTGGTCGCGGGCGGCGTAGGCGCTAACCGTCAATTGCGTAAAAAACTCTGTCACAAAGCCGAGAAAATAGGCGCCAAGGTTTTTTTCCCCGAACTCGAGTTTTGCACGGATAACGGTGCCATGATCGCGTTCGCGGGGGCAATGCGCTTGCAGTCGCCAGCACTCCGGGATTGGGAGCCGGCGGATATCTTTACGATAAGGGCTCGATGGGATCTGGAAGTTCAAAAAATGCCGCCGGATGCTTAGCCCTCAATATCGGGTCAGGGTATGCTGCGCTTGCCGATGCGCGTTTCCTTGCCCGCAATCAGGCTAGCGATATTCGACTTGTGTCGCCAGATGATCAGCAAGGACATGGCCAGAACGACAAAAGTACCTGAGTCGAAACCAAGAAAAAATAGCGCATAAAATGGAGCAAGCCCTGCGGCCACTAACGCAGCCAGGGATGACATACGCCAGATCGCCGCAACCATAATCCAGATAGCGACCGCCAATAGCCCCATCCATGGATTAAGTCCCAGCAATACACCAACGGCCGTCGCCACGCCTTTCCCCCCCTTGAACCCCAGGAATATCGGGAATATATGACCCAGGAATACTGCCAGCGCTACCGCGGCAATCGCTTTATCGTCTCCCCCCAACGCAGGCATGAAATGTTGCGCCAAGACCACCGCCACCCAGCCTTTACCGGCATCGCCCAGCAACGTGAATACCGCTGCTGTTTTCTTTCCGCTGCGCAAGACATTGGTTGCCCCTGGGTTCTTCGAGCCATACAGACGGGGATCAGGCAAATGAAACAACCAGCTCGCCAACACGCCAAAGGAGATGGATCCCAGCAAATAAGCCAGCAGTATGAGAACCATCCACGTCATGTTATTAGCGTCATCTTTGCAAATAGAATAAAATCCTGCGCTGATTTTACGTGAAAAACCAGCTTCCACGACATATCCCGGAACCGCTTTAACTCAGGAACCTCTGAATAAGTCCTCCGTGGAGCGCGTTGCTGTTAAAATCGGGATGATCACAAGGCACACAACGCAGGTCATCGCTCGGTCTATGGTGCCAAGGGTGTAACGCGATGGCGCCCGATTTTACCGCTCATTTGCCCACTGAGCGATGGGACGGTCGTTTTGCGGGCGATCTGTTTTGCCAAGCTCCCAGTGAAGGGGATCGCCATCCGCATCGTCGCCTCCCTTGTTGCTGTGGCATCCCATCCCGCAAAGTCGCCGCCATGCCAGCAAAGGACTTATTCAGAGGCTCCCCCATAATGGACATCATTTTTCTGCAGGAACTCAAGGTCAAAACGTTGATTGGCATTTATCCATGGGAACGCAATATTGCGCAAACCATCCAGCTCGACCTGGAAGTTGCGATGCCTACGAGCCAGGCCTGTCAAACAGACAATTTCGAGGACGCGCTGGATTATGCCTTTATTGTCCAACGCATCAACGAAACGCTTTCACAAAAACATTTTTCTCTGTTGGAGGCGTTGGCTGAGCACATCGCTCAAATCATCCTGAAGGAATTTAAATCGCCGTGGGTCAAGGTCAGCGTGGCGAAACTCAGCGCGATACGCGGAGTTAAGAAACTAGGGGTGTGCATTGAGCGCCGGCTGGAGGGCTCATCTGCTTGAACAAAACCGTACCGTCTCTAGAGACAACTTTAAATTTGTCACTATGCATGACAAGAAGGCGAGAATGAGAACTTATCTCGTCGGGTGGATTGAGCCTTGCACCCGGAAAACCTCTGGGTGAAATCCTGCAGAATTATTTACTCGGAAATCCCCCAAAATAGCCGGAATCTGCACTAAATCCGGACCAACCACGGTCACCGGATGCCTGTCGGCATTCGCTTATTAATCTTGATTCTTTCTGACCGGGTGGCCACACCTTCAGCGCTGCTAACGCTATGCTCACTCGCCATCAATGCATCAATGTGGTCTCGATCTCAGTAAATGTTTTGGCAACTTCCGTGGATGGAATGGCGGTACCCAGTTGCTTCTCGATTTGTGTCAGGGAAAAAATGCCGCACACCGCCGGCTTGCCGTCAGCGTCGTTCTCTATTACCAGGGTGTGTTGTCGGCCGGTATCAAGCAAGCTGGCAATAATATCTCCCACCCTGGCATGATGGATTTTTTCAATGGGAATAGCTTCCAGCCGGTCAAGCGGAGTCATGATATCGGAAACCAGGATCTCATTATGCTTCATACTCCGCTCCTGAATAAAGCGGAGGGGCTTCTCACCAAGAATATCGGTTGCGGTGATTAAGCCATTGAGAACCTGGTCCTGGTTTAATACCAGCAGGGAACGTATACCGCGCTGTATCATATATGCGTTAGCCGACTCCATCGTCTGGTGCGATTCGATTACCGCGGCATGGATTTGCCGCAAATCGGTCATCACATCAAGGGCAGGCGATGCAAGCGTTACAGATTTAGGCGTAATGGGGCGGGCTACTCGCACAGCGCCCGTCAGGCGCTGTGCCGGTAGGACGTGGTAATCGGGCATGATATTGTCCTCCAGCAAGAGTGAATGGGTATACGCTCGGAATTGATAAGATCGAATTCCAAACATCCCTTGTTAACTCTACGCTCAACAGAATGATGGGTCAATATGAAATGCAAACGCCACCCCGCTAACTACCCGATACTATGGAAAATTACGCAATCGAGAGCGAGCAAACTAAAAACCTCTTTCCCAGAGAAGGGAGGTCTCTTTGAAATCCGGGAATCTGCCGGGAGGCTTGGCAGCCGACGGCATTACAGCCCGATTATTCGGCCCGTCCCGCTATTTCATTATTCAATCGACGTAATATGGATACCGGGTCCGCCGCCTGTGTGATGGGCCTGCCGATAACCAGGTAATCCGCGCCGTTGTCGATCGCCTGCCGCGGCGTTGTTACCCGTTTCTGCTCATCCATTGAAGCATCGATAGGGCGGATACCTGGTGTGACCAGGCAAAAATTCCCGCCTATGATTTGCTTGAGCCGCGGCGCTTCCTGGGCGGAACATACGACCCCATCCAGTCCGCAATCATTTGCCAGGAGCGCCAGTCGCTGTACGGCATCCTGCGGATCTCCATTCAGGCCGATCTCCTTCAGATCATTATGCTCCATGCTGGTAAGCAAAGTCACCGCGATGACTTTAGCCGTTCCCGTGGGTACAGCCTGGCGGGCGGCAAGCAGCATTTTTCTTCCACCCAACGCGTGGACGTTCATCATCCACACACCCAGACCCGCTGCTGCCTTGCACGCCTTCATCACAGTGCTGGGAATATCGTGGAATTTCAGATCGAGAAAAATCTCAAAACCTTTCCCCATCAGCTTCTCCACCACTTGCGGTCCGGCGGCGGTAAAAAGCTCCTTGCCTACCTTTACCCTGCACGATCCCGGTTCAAGCCGGTCCGTAAGGGCCAGTGCCTGTTTTGCATCAGGAAAATCCAGCGCAACAATAATGCGGGGATCACGCACACAATCAGCGCCGTTACTTAATGAGTCGCTAACAAACGTTCCGTGGCTATCCATGCTGATCCAGTGGAGGATATTTTTTCCTGAATGCGGCAATTGTCCGTCCTTGTCTGGATATTTTGCCGAGACAGGACAGGATACCGATTGCCACTCCAAGCGTAAAAACTAATAGTATTACCAGTACCAGTGACGTCTGCCATTCGTAGCCAAAATAATAACGTAGTGTTACGGTTTCAGCATTCCTCACGGCGAAGCCGAGCAGCAACACAAATAGAACAATGCGTAAGAGCCCTATCAGATAACGCATAATCCTAATCCGGCAGTCGATCGCCCATTGCAGTCCTTTAACGAACCCATTATGCGGCATATAAAAAAAGCTGGGACCACCCCCGCCGCAAGTCTAAAAAAAGCGGCAAGATCTTGCGATCTGCCGCCATTATAAATCTCTACGATTTTTTTAGTCCTTGCGGTCGACCCGCTCACGCATTTCCTTTCCTGCCTTGAAATGAGGGACATACTTCTCCGGAACTCGCACTTTTTCTCCGGATTTTGGATTGCGGCCGATACGCGGCGGACGGTAATTCAGATCGAAACTGCCAAATCCGCGAATTTCAATGCGCTGCCCCTGTGACAAACTCTTGGCCATGGCATCAAGTATCACCTTGACTGCAAGCTCGGCATCCTTCGCCACCAACTGGGGGTAACGGGCTGCAAGCTTTGAGATCAATTCAGACTTTGTCATTGGCAATTCCTATTGTTCAGTATTTTTGACATCCATCTTGGCTTTAAGCAGCGCCCCCAGGCTGGTGGTTCCGGCATTGGCAGCGCTGTCGCTCGTAACTTTCTGCATGGCGTCGGATTCCTCAGACATATCTTTGGCCTTGATGGAAAGATTAATACCACGATTCTTGCGGTCAACATTGATAATCATCGCCTCGACCGTATCGCCTTCCTTCAGGTGCGTGCGAATATCCTCAACCCGGTCACGCGATATTTCCGATGCACGCAGGTAACCTTCCACATCATTCTCCAGGGCTATCACCGCACCCTTGGCGTCAATTGACTTGACCGTGCCTTTGACGATACTGTTCTTGTCATTCACCGAGACAAAGCTGTTGAATGGATCACCCTCCATCTGCTTGATCCCCAGTGAAATGCGTTCCCGCTCGACATCAATGGACAGCACCATCGCTTCAACTTCATCGCCTTTCTTGTAATTACGCACCGCTTCTTCACCTGGCTGATTCCACGAAAGATCGGACAAATGCACCAATCCATCTATGCCGCCCTGCAACCCGATGAACACTCCGAAATCCGTAATGGATTTGATCTGCCCGCGCACCTTGTCGCCTTTCTGATGATTCATGGCAAAGTCATCCCAGGGATTAACCTTGCATTGCTTCATGCCGAGCGAGATACGTCTGCGTTCCTCGTCGATTTCCAGAATCATCACTTCGACTTCGTCACCTAGCTGCACCACTTTGGACGGATACACATTCTTGTTGGTCCAATCCATTTCTGAAACGTGCACCAGCCCTTCAATGCCCTGCTCGATTTCAACAAATGCACCATAATCCGTCAGATTGCTGACTTTGCCGAACAGACGGGTATGTTGTGGATAACGCCGGGAGAGACCTACCCATGGATCTTCGCTCAACTGTTTCATACCCAGGGAAACGCGATTTTTCTCCTGATCAAACTTGAGCACCTTGGCGGTGACTTCATCGCCGACATTGATGACTTCGGAAGGATGTTTCACCCGCCGCCATGCAAGATCCGTGATATGCAGCAGGCCATCTATACCGCCCAAGTCGACGAACGCACCATAATCGGTGATATTCTTGACCACGCCCTTGACCACCGCACCCTCCGCCAGATTTGCAAGCAATGACTGGCGATCCGCGCCCTGGCTCTCTTCCAGAACCGCGCGACGCGACACCACCACATTATTCCGCTTGCGGTCGAGCTTGATGACCTTGAATTCCATTTCCTTGTTTTCGTACGGCGTGGTGTCCTTGACCGGCCGGATATCCACCAGCGACCCCGGCAAAAAGGCGCGGATTCCGTTAATCATGGCGGTCAGGCCACCCTTGACTTTACCGCTCACCAGGCCGCACACAATAGCGCCGCTTTCCATGGCGGCTTCCAGGTCATGCCAAGCCGTCAGGCGTTTTGCCTTATCGCGCGACAAACGTGTCTCACCATAGCCATCTTCAAGCGCTTCGATCGCAACACTGACGAAATCGCCGGGCTTGGCTTCGATTTCACCTTTGTCATTCTTGAATTCTTCGACTGGGATAAAACTCTCCGATTTGAGGCCGGCGTTCACCACAACGATGTTGTAATCAACCCGAACGACTTCGGCGGTGATGACTTCACCGACCCGCATCTCCTGGCGGGAAAGACTTTCTTCAAAAAGTGCCGCAAAACTTTCGGGGGACTCTGTAGCGGGGGAAGCAATGGTCATTATAAAAAATACCTGATTTGAGATCCCGTCCAAATAAACCCTGACGGGGCTAGTAGGTTAATAATAACTGCCTGAATGCAAAATCCACCCTCTTTTGCTCAAGGGTTGACGCGGCAGCACCGGGTAAGCAACTGTCTGAAACTATCCTTCAATACACTAAAAAATATCTGAATTTTGCCGCCATATCCATTAATCACCCCCTCAAAATGGGGGCCTGTCTCGGGATGTCACCGCATCCACTTTTTGTTCGCGCCTTACTTGCCAGCTCGTTCCATTTTCTGGGCCGGCTAAACCCCAAACTATCCAGCATTATTTGCCGGACAAGGAGCACGGGTTGCGCCTGAAATCTTAAAGACACTTTTTTGCGCAAATTTCAGCGTAGCGCCGTAGTACGCCATCTACCGCTTGTCCGATATCAAGTGAAGTCGTGTCCAATAAACTTGCACCCGCTCCCTGTTGCAAGGGCGCCACGCTTCGACTGCTGTCGCGTGCGTCACGCTCTCGTATATCCTGTAAAAGGGTGGCAATATTAGCATCTATCCCTTTTTCCATCAACTGTTTATACCGGCGTTGTGCGCGTGTTTCCGCGCTTGCGGTAAGAAATATCTTGAGAGCGGCATCGGGAAATACTACTGAACCCATATCGCGCCCATCCGCCACCAGGCCGGGAAACTGTTGAAACGCGCGTTGCCGCTCCAAAAGCGCCGCTCTGACCCGTGGATAGGCAGCAATTCTGGATGCGGCATTACTGCATGCCTCCGCGCGAATAGCGTCGGTAACATCTTCGTTCCCCAACCGGATTCCCGCGTCTTCAAAAATAACATCAAGCCGGGTGGCAATGTCGCTCAGAGCCAGTTCATCCTCGAAATCAATTTCCATCCGCATTGCCGATAGTGCCACCAGGCGATAGAGTGCGCCGCTGTCGAGATAATGAAACCCCAGCTCCACCGCCACGCGTTGCGCAACCGTACCCTTGCCGGAGGCGGAAGGACCATCAATCGCAATAACCGGAATATCGTTAATACTCATGAAAAAACCTCAATATTGTTATTACGCGTAACACTGATCTGTTAAATGAGCGGTCGCCCGCTGGATTTGGATCCATTTTTGGGGACCAAGTCAGGCCTTGGTTATCGCCGTGAATTTTTCAAAATAATCGGGAAATGTCTTGGTCACACAGGCCGGGTCGTTTATCCGCACCGGCACCCCCAATGACGCCAACGAGAAGCACATGGCCATGCGATGGTCGTCATAGGTATCAATAGCCGCATGCACGGCAAGACTTCCACCCGGCGGCGGCGTGATACGCAGGAAATCCGGCCCCTCCTCCACTATGGCGCCCAACTTGTGTAATTCCTTCGCCATCGCCACGAGCCGGTCGGTTTCCTTTACCCGCCAACTGGCGATATTTCGGAGCGTGGTGGTACCCTTGGCGAATAACGCCGCCACCGCTAGCGTCATGGCGGCATCGGGAATATGATTACAATCAAGGTCGATCGCTCGCAGGTAACCGGATTTGGATGTGCCGGCTTCGATCCAGTTATCTCCCCTCCTGACGCAGGCTCCCATTTTTTCCAGTGCTTCAGCAAAATGGACATCCCCCTGAAGACTGTCCTGTCCTATTCCCTCCACCCTTACCGGACCACCACCGATAGCGCCAGCGGCAAGAAAATAGGAAGCGGAGGATGCATCCCCTTCGACGAATATCTCACCCGGACTGCAATAGCGCTGTCCCCCGGGCAGTGCAAATTGACGCCATCCCTCATTTTCAACATGCACGCCGAAACGATCCATCAAAGCAATGGTCAGGTCGACATAAGGCCGCGAAATCAGCTGCCCCATCACCGTTATCGCCAGTGCTTCACCCCCGGCTGGCGCCGACAAGGGCAATGCTATCAGCAACCCGGTGAGGAACTGGCTGGATACATCACCTTTAACGGTTATCGCGTTACCCCGGATATGGGCGGGTTGAATTTGCAGCGGCGGAAAACCTTCTTTGCCAAGATAGGTGATATCCGCGCCCACCTGACGTAGCGCATCCACCAGATCTCCGATGGGCCGCTCATGCATGCGCGATACGCCCGATAGTCGGTAGCGTCCCTGTGACAGCGCCAGTACGGCAGTCAATGGGCGGAAAACCGTGCCTGCATTACCCAGAAACAAGTCCGCTTCATCTACGGGAAAACGCAAGGGAAATTGTCCACCGATACCCCGGACACGATAATCGTTCCCATCGATCGGAACGATGGCCACGCCTAAGGCCTCGAGCGCATCCAGCATCCGCGCCGTATCATCGGAGGCAAGCAGGTTACGTATAGTGGTTACGCCATCCGCCAGCGCAGCAAGCAGCAGAATACGGTTGGAAATGCTCTTGGAGCCGGGCAGGCGCACCACACCTTCAACGGCCTTGATCGCGGGAAGATCGAGAAACTTTACATCATGCCTGGCAGATAAGATCATCTACCGCGCAAAAATTCTGTGTTTGACATTTATCACTTCCCCCCTTGAAATCCCTTGTATATCAATGCAGATTCACGCTCGGTTCCCAGCATCCGGACATGATTCGCGCCAACCACTTTGAACGTCGTCATGTTGGCCGGAAAGCATGCCAAAGGACGACAGAAACTTGACGGAAAAATTTGCTATTATAATCAACTCCGGAATGTTTCCCCCTGTTTTCCCTTTTTCGGTACCCTTCTTCATAAAACCAGCGGATTCATAACTGATATTGACCGCTCAACCCCGCAAGGGCAAAATAGTTGGTGATCATATCCCACTAACCGGTCTCAACCACGAAGAAATTCTCTTATCATAGATAAGATTCCACCGCTATTCGTTTGTATATCACCTTCTACTGGCCTGGGCGGATATTCTTCCGGCATCCGGAATCTCCGGCACGTTGATGAGCCAGCCTAGTTTCCCATGTCCCTCTCATACTCAGGGGAATGACTGAGCGCGGCAATCTGTACTAGAGGAAGTTTCAAAAATGCCACATTGGTTCAAAGATAACTCGGAATCCATCGGACACACGCCACTGGTACGGCTTAATCGCGTTACTGATGGCGCTCCGGCGACCGTGCTGGCCAAGATTGAAGGGCGTAACCCGGCCTATTCCGTCAAATGCCGCATTGGAACGGCAATGATCGAAGACGCGGAATCGCGTGGACTGCTTGGTCCGGGAAAAGAACTGGTAGAACCCACCAGCGGCAATACCGGTATTGCTCTGGCATTCGTTGCCGCCGCACGCGGCCTGCCTCTGACCCTGACCATGCCGGAAACCATGAGCCTGGAACGCCGCAAGCTGCTTGCCGCTTATGGCGCAAAGTTGATTCTGACGGAAGGTGCGCGCGGCATGAAAGGTGCGGTAGCAAAAGCCGAGGAAATTGCCGCTTCCGATCCTGGCCGGTTCGTATTGCTACAGCAATTCACCAACCCCGCTAATCCAGCCATCCATGAGCGTACCACGGGACCGGAAATCTGGAACGACACCGATGGGGCCATTGATATTTTTGTTTCCGGTGTAGGCACAGGCGGCACCATAACCGGCGTTTCGCGCTATATCAAAAAAACGCAGGGAAAAGCAATTATTTCGGTCGCGGTCGAGCCATCCGCCAGCCCGGTGCTCACCCAGCAACGCGCCGGTGAGCCACTAAAACCCGGCCCACATAAGATTCCCGGAATCGGGGCAGGTTTTGTGCCTGAAAATATGGATCTCTCACTGGTGGATGAAATCGAGCAGGTCAGTAATGAGGAGGCCTTACGCTATGCGCGCCGCCTTGCGCGTGAGGAAGGCATTATTTCCGGAGTTTCATGCGGCGCTGCTGTAGCAGTTGCGGCACGTTATGCCCGTCGCCCGGAAAATGCGGATAAAACGATCGTCGTTATCCTGCCGGATTCCGGGGAACGTTACCTGAGCTCCATCCTTTTTGAAGACGTATTCGACACACAAGGATTGACGGCCTAAACGGCAAAGTTCAAAAAACAGAGCATTCATCATGAAAGGAACGGGTTTGGAAATTGACACGGTTGTTGCCGAGTTGCGCACCTTGCGTTTGGAATCATTGGAAAATCGACAGAGACGGGATAGGCCGCCAAAGCTTCCTTCCCGCAAGGTACTGGTGGGTATCGCGGATGGATTGAGTGCCGTGCTTTTTCCCCACCGACTGGGTTTACCGGAACTCACTAATCAGAGCGTCGATTTTTATGTGGGTCACATGCTGGATGTGACACTTCGGGATTTGCTGGTGCAAGTGCGCCGTGAACTGCGCTTTGTATCCGGCCTTGACGCCACAAGCAATACGGATCGCGAGCAGGCCGCCGCCATTATCCAGGCATTTGCCAAAAGATTACCGCATATACGCAGTTTGCTGGAGAGCGATATTCAGGCAGCTTATGAGGGAGATCCCGCTGCGCGAAGCATCGACGAAATACTGGTCTGCTATCCCGGATTTACCGCTATCACGTATTACCGGCTCGCCCATGAATTGCATTCCCTGGGAGCGCCATTGATTGCCCGCATGATTTCCGAAATCGCCCATTCCGCGACCGGCATCGAGATCCACCCGGGTGCGCGCATTAGCGGCAGTTTTTTTATTGACCATGGCACCGGCGTCGTTATCGGTGAAACCGCCATCATAGGCGAACATGTGCGGCTATATCAGGCGGTGACTCTCGGCGCCAAGCGCTTTCCGGTGGATGAAAATGGCGCGCTGGTAAAGGGCAACGTACGGCACCCGATTGTCGAAGATGATGTCGTCATCTACGCGGGCGCTACCATTCTTGGCCGCATTACCATTGGCCGTGGCTCAACCATTGGCGGCAACGTCTGGCTCACACGCAGCGTTCCCCCTGGCAGCAACATTTCACAGGCGCAGATACGCAATGAGGTATTCGACGGCGGCGCCGGAATCTAATCGATATCGCGTCACAGCGGCTAGCGCTGACCTCATAAGCTCAAATCCCTGATTTTTACTTGGAGAGATATCGAGAGAATCCCGGGAAGCAGGAGCGTCCGACAACGTTCGAAGTATCCACGTCCACTGTCGGGTTGACGCCCGGCAGGGCAATACTTAGACTGTGCGGAAAAGTTAAACCATACTTGCCATTTTCGGACGGAGCAGCAGAACAACAAGAGACATTATGTACGCGAAATGCATTAAGTGCGGAAGTGAAAAGACGCACAGCTCTCGTGTGCGGCCAGGTGAGCGAACCTTGAGAACGCTGTTTCTCCGACCCATGCGCTGCAGCGATTGCAAAGAACGCTTTTGGGTGAGAAATCCCAGCGCCTATCTCGCAGCGGGAGCAACGCTGGCTATAAGCGGACTGTTTATTGGCGCGGTTTGGCTGATCATATTAGCCAATATGTCGGATGGATACGTCGCAACGGAGACCGGATCGGAGCAACCGGCCGTTTCTGAAGCTGCTAGATCTTATCGCGATCCCCTATTGTACCCGGACGCGAAAAATGCCGACAAAGGCAGGTCCTCTGACACCGCAAATATAGCCCCTGAGGCACGGCCAACAATATCCAATGCACAGAAGCTTGCGGATGATCACTATCTCAGAGTGCAGTCGTATCAAGAAAGTGCGGAAAAAGGAGATAGCGATGCACAATACAAACTTGGTTTGTTATATCTCACCGGAAATGGCGCGTTGCAAGATTTCGCAGAAGCCGCCAAATGGCTTAAATTAGCCGCGGAACAAGGCTATGCGCTTGCGCAATATGAGCTGGGCCTGATTTATCGCACTGGTCATGGTCTCGCTATTGATCCGATACAGAGCTACATGTGGCTGAATCTTGCTGCCGCAGCCGGTATTCAGCAGGCCGTGATGATCCGGGATGAGGTTATGAGATCTCTCAGCGCCAAACAACTTGCGCAGGCTCAAAAGATTTCCCGTGAGTGGCTCGCCTCACGGCCCAAGCCCAAACCACAGGCGCCGGAAACGACAAGAATGGAAGGTAACGATGTACCCGCCGCTAATCCTATCGTTGAGCCGAATACCGCTGCCGTTGGCAAAATCGAATAGCGGCGGCACACTAGGGAATAGCAGCAGGAACTAATCCCGGCCTGATCGGCTGATAACTTGGCCTTTATACTTGACAGAAATTCGTATGAATTTCTGGAAACCAGGATCAAACCCTTCGAAGTAAAAAGCTCACACCGGGGAAATCGCCATGAGTGAAATATTCGATGTCATTATTGTCGGAGGCGGCACTGCCGGGCTCGCTGCCCTGCGGGAGGTAAGAAAGCGCACGCATAATTTTGTCCTTATCAACGACGGGCCTTGGGGAACAATCTGCGCCCGGGTGGGTTGCATGCCTTCCAAGCTGCTCATCGAGGCGGCAAATGCTTTTCACCATCGCGGCACTTTCGAGGAATTCGGTATCCGGGGCGGTGGCGGTCTCACACTCGATATCGCCGCCGCACTACGACGCGTACGCCGGCTGCGCGATGATTTTGTCGCCAGTACCTTAAAAACTACCGATACTCTGGGCAAGCGCGCCATTTCCGGCCGTGCGCGTCTGCTTGGCATTGGCAGACTGGAGGTAAATGGAAGGGAGCTCCGTGCACGTAATATCATCATCGCCACGGGTTCTCGCCCGGTTGTGCCGGCTTCCTGGCGCACGCTGGGCAAACAATTACTGACCACGGATACCTTATTCGAACAGGAATCCCTGCCTTCACGTATGGCGGTAGTCGGCTTGGGTCCCATCGGCGTTGAGATGGCCCAGGCACTTTCCCGGCTTGGTGTGGACGTAACGGCATTTGGTGAAAACAGCGCCATTGCCGGTTTGAGTGATCCGCAAATCAATACTGTTGCGCGAGAGCTTTTGGGACGTGAATTCCCTTTGTATCTGGGTGAGAAAGCTGATCTGGATGCTATAAATGAAGGTGTGCGAGTGAGATCCGGGACTAGGGAAGTCATCGTCGACCAAGTGCTTGTCGCTTTGGGCCGGCGCCCAAACATCAACGGCATCGGGCTTGAGACGCTGGGCGTCGAACTGAACGAACAGGGCTTGCCGCCGGTTGATCCGCACACCATGCAAGTGGCCGATCTGCCGGTTTTCATGGCCGGTGACGCCAATCAACAGATACCGCTGTTGCACGAGGCGGCTGATGGAGGACACATCGCCGGGATCAATGCCACCCGCTCCGTCCCGATTTGTTTTACACGCCGGACACCGCTGGCGATAGTCTTTGCCGATCCCGGTATTGCGACAGTCGGCAGCAGCTTCCGGGCGCTCGATGACAAAAAGACATTGTTGGGCGAAGTGCGCTTCGAACACCAGGGTCGTGCCCGGGCCGGTCAGCGCAACAAAGGCATCATGCATCTCTATGCGGAACCGGAAAGCGGCCGGCTGCTCGGTGCTGAAATGTGCGCACCCGCCGGCGAGCATATGGCGCATCTGTTGGCGCTGGCAATTGATCGTTCGCTGACGGTACAGGATATGCTGCGACTGCCGTTTTATCACCCGGTTCTCGAAGAGGGCCTACGCACCGCCTTGCGCGATCTGGCGGCGCAGCTTCCCCCCTGCGGCGAATCCGATCTCGCGGGCTGTGACGCATTCAAAGCCGATGCGCTGGATTGAGCTGGTTAATCAAGGGTAACCGGGCCGGACAGCTACCTGCTGGTATGGCAATCGTCGCATTGAATTCCGTGGATGAACCACGGTCCAAGGCGGGAGCATGTCATTGTCAGCACGGTACTCGGAACAAACGAGCAAAATAGGAAGATTACCTTTATGGATGAATTTGCATTTGCCAGAGTGCTCCATGTGCTGGGTGTGGTGTTGTGGATCGGAGGTGTAGCAATGGTCACCACCGTATTGATTCCCGCCATGGCACAAATGAGATCGGCAGCCGAGCGAACGGAATTTTTCAGCCGTGTCGAAAGCCGCTTCGCGCCTCAGGCGCGTTTCACCACGTTGCTCGTCGGCTTGAGCGGTTTTTACATGGTGCATATACTCAACGCATGGAGCCGTTTCGCAGAACTGCGTTTCTGGTGGATGCACGCCATGGTTCTGGTGTGGCTAATGTTTACCTTGATGCTATTTGTGGTGGAACCTTTTGTACTGCGCCGACAGATAAAAAGTACGTCGGAGCATGACTCGGAAAAGACTTTCGCGCGGATGCGGCGTATGCATTGGGTAATGCTAAGCTTGAGCCTCATCGCTGTGGCGGGAGCGGTGGCGGGTAGCCATGGCTGGATGCTGCGTGAAGATTAATCCTGAATCTGGAGACCGGATTCAGAAGTGAGAGTCAAGTGAGGCAAAAAATCATTGTGAGTCCTTGCGTTAAATTGACAAATGAGTGGTCTGCCGGCGGATTTTGGGCAATATGAGCTACGCGGCATTAAAAATGATTCATGTCACCAGCATCGTTATCAGCTATCTGCTGTTTTCCTTGCGTGGCGTGTGGATGATGCGGGGATCGGAGGCGCTGCAACAGCGCTGGGTAAAAATCACGCCGCACATAGTGGATACAGTACTGCTGACCAGCGCCATTGCGCTGGCTATCATGATTGACCAGGACCCGGTGAATAACTCATGGCTCACCGCCAAAATCATGGGCCTGCTGCTTTATATCGGTCTCGGCATGATGGCGTTGAGATTCGGAAAAACCCGCAAAGCAAAAATTTCCGCGTGGATCGCCGCTCAGCTCGTATTTATTTATATCGTACTGGTCGCCCTCACTAAAAACCCTACCGTATTTTCCTGATGTCATAAGCAATCAACATAGACCGGAGTTTAAACTTTTAGCGATCAAAATCATATGTGACGCATTATCTTTAGCGATTACTTTATAATTGCATCCGTTTATTGTGAAGGGCGTTAAGAGCAGGGTACAACGGAAAATAGGATTTCAATTCCACTGACCGCATTCAACCCTTATACTTCATCTCGCTACTTGCATTCAGGATTGAAATCGGCTTCTTCTAATCCAGATAATAATCCATTAGGAGATCGGATAACGGCAAGGCAGGTTGCGAGACAGCTTTGCCGCTTGGGAGAAATCCATAGCTGGGTCCATGGACGCCGGGCAAGCAGCGAAATGGCCGCAAACTGACCGCCAGCACGATAGGCTGGCACAGAGAGTCGCCTAGTAGATTACCTTGAATAATTACGGATGTTCATTTTGACCCTCCTCTTCAACGTTCAGCCCACATGCTAACCCGCTGGTGGGTTTATGCGATCGCCGCATTGTTTGCGGTGAGTCTGCTTGGTGTTCTATTAGTGGGTTTTGCGGCGCTGGTCACCATCCCCACACTACCCTCGCTTGAGGCATTAACCGATTACCGTCCGAAAATTCCTTTACGAGTCTACAGTGACGAGGGCCTCCTGATTGGAGAATTCGGCGAAGAGCGTCGTCAGGTGATTAAAATCAGTACGGCTCCAGAACGTCTTAAGAAGGCGATCCTGGCTGCCGAGGATGACCGGTTTTACCAGCATGGCGGGGTGGATTACATCGGTATATTGCGCGCCGCCTATTCCAATTTCGCGTCCGGCGGCGTACGCCAGGGCGCCAGCACCATTACCATGCAAGTCGCGCGGAATTTTTTCCTGACCAAGGAAAAAACACTGACCCGAAAATTCAGTGAGGCTTTACTTGCATTCAAGATCGAACACAGTTTGAGCAAGGATGAAATCCTTGAGCTTTATTTCAACCAGATTTATCTCGGGCAACGCGCCTATGGGTTCGCCGCGGCGGCACAGGTCTATTATGGCAAAACCCTGAATGACATCAACCTCGCTGAAGCGGCCATGCTTGCGGGTCTTCCCAAAGCACCCTCACGCTTCAACCCGGTAGTTAACATCAAGCGCGCCAAAGCGCGCCAACTTTATGTACTGCGGCGCATGCACGACTTGGGCTATATCTCCAATGAGGAATTCAAGGAAGCGGAAAAACAACCGATGCACGTCAAGCGTGAATCGCAGGAATTCACCATGCGCGCCGACTACATCGCCGAAATGGCGCGCCAGACGGTGTATGAACGTTATCAGGAGGATGCCTATACCAAAGGTTACCGGGTCTATACAACGGTAAAAAAACTGGATCAGGAAGCAGCCGGCAAGGCGGTGCGTCAGGGCGTGCTGGATTATGACAGGCGTCACGGCTACCGCGGCCCTGAGGGAATTATTGATCTAACCAAAAATGGCTCCGACCGAGAGGAAATACTGGAAGACGCGCTCCAGGAGGTATTCGACAGCGGTGATATTCATGCTGCCGTGGCGCTGGCCGCCGACCCCAAATTGGTCAAGGCATATCGCAGAGGCGGAGAGATCGTCGAAATCACCGGTGATGGCCTCAAGTTTGCACAAAAATTTCTCACAACCAGCAAGGCTGGCTCCAATCAACAGCATATCCGCCGAGGGTCGCTAATCCGTATATCGAAGAACGAAAAAGGTGCATGGCAAATTGTGCAACTTCCCCAGGTCGAGGCTTCGCTGGTATCGATAAATTCAAGAGACGGGGCGATTCTCGCCATGGTGGGCGGATTTGACTTCAATCGAAATCAATTCAACCACGTCACGCAGGCCTGGCGCCAGCCAGGTTCCAGTTTCAAACCCTTCGTTTATTCCGCCTCCCTCGAGAAGGGCTTTACGCCCGCGACCGTCATCAATGATGCGCCGCTCTTTTTTACCGCTGCGGAAACAGGAAGCGAAGATTGGGAGCCGAGAAATTTCGACGGCAATTTCGAAGGTCCATTACGCATGCGTGAAGCGCTTGCCAAATCCAAGAACCTGGTATCGATTCGCATTCTCCAGGCAATCGGCGTCCAGTATGCGCAGGATTACGTTGCCCGCTTTGGCTTCGATCCCAAACAGCATCCTCCCTATTTGCCGATGGCATTGGGCGCCGGATCGGTCACGCCGATGCAAATGGCGGTGGGGTATGCGGCATTCGCCAATGGGGGTTTTCGCGTGTCTCCCTATTTCATTAAGCGCATCGAGGATGTGAAAGGCAACGTACTGGAGCAATCGCAACCAGCGTTGGCGGCGGAAAAAGCGAAACAGATCATCGATCCACGCAACGCTTTTCTTATGACCAGCATGATGCAGGATGTGATCCAGCGAGGCACTGCGACCAAGGCAAAACAATTGAGCCGCACCGATCTCGCAGGGAAAACAGGCACTACCAATAATCACGTCGACGCGTGGTTTTGTGGTTATCAGGCGGATTTGGTCGCGATTGCCTGGATTGGCTTCGACACGCCCAGGCCGTTGGGTAATAAAGAAACGGGGAGCCACGCCGCTTTGCCCATCTGGATGAATTATATGGCCAAGGCGTTAAAAGGCGTTCCAGTGGCGGCTTATACACCTCCGCCAGGCATTACGACAGCTAAAATCAATCCCGCGACTGGATTGAGAGAAGCGAAAGGTACGATGACGGAGTATTTTCTGGAGGAGCAGTTACCACCGGAAGAGGATAGCGTGAATGGGGTGGATGAAGCGATCAAGTCTGCCGAGGACGTTATAAAAGAATTCCTCGCTCATTAAACCCAAGCATTGCGGCACGCCTCCAATTGCCTGTTTTCCCGAAAATTTACTCTTCCTGCTTAAGCCATCCCGCCACATCCATCGCATAGTAGGTCAGGATGCCATCCGCCCCTGCTCGCTTGAACGCCAGCATGGATTCCAGAACGCACGCTTTTTCATCCAGCCAGCCGTTTTGCGCAGCGGCTTTGAGCATGGCATATTCTCCGCTGACCTGGTAAACAAAAGTGGGTGCGCCGAACCGCTCCTTGACTCGCCGGACAATATCGAGATAGGGCAAGCCGGGTTTTACCATCACCATATCCGCTCCTTCTTCCAAATCCAGCTCTACTTCCCATAGCGCCTCGTCTGAATTGGCCGGGTCCATCTGATAAGTATACTTGTTTCCCGTACCCAGGTTGGCGGCCGAACCTACCGCGTCGCGAAACGGGCCATAGAAGCTGGACGCATATTTCGCGGAGTAAGCGAGAATACGGGTGTGAATGCACTTTCCGCTTTCAAGCGCGGATCGGATCGCGCCAATGCGCCCATCCATCATGTCCGATGGCGCGACCACGTCCGCGCCGGCTTGAGCATGCATCAGCGCCTGCTGTGCCAATACCGTCACAGTTTCTTCGTTCATTACATAGCCATTGGCGTCAATCAATCCGTCCTGACCATGACTGGTATAGGGATCGAGTGCCACGTCGGTGATGACCCCAAGTTCGGGGAAGCGCTTCTTCAATTCGCTTACGATGCGGGGTACGAGTCCCATTGGATTGAGCGCCTCGGCGGCGGTAAGACTCTTCAGACCAGGCCCGATAACGGGAAAAATAGCCATCGCGGGTATACCGAGTTGCAGGCATTTTTCCGCCCGATACATGAGCAGATCCAGGCTCTGCCGCATTACTCCCGGCATTGAAACTACCGTTTCTTCTTGTTTTTTTCCATCCAGTACAAATACCGGATAAATAAGATCATCCGAGTACAAACGATTCTCCCGCATCAAACGGCGGGAGAACTCGTCGCGCCGCATGCGCCGCATCCTTTTCTGTGGAAACTGGGTAAAAATTGACATGATCAACCTAAAAAAAGAATAAATTAGATAAAAATTTAAATATGGGGAACTTGTACACAAAATTTTTATCTTACTAGCAGACGGTGTTTAATTGTCTCCCGCTTTTCCTCCCTGAGCGGGTACCTTAATCCCTATTAAGGTAGTTTGCCCCCGGTTTTATTCCCCTTTAACCGGGGGTTTTTTATTTTTGTTTGCTGGCTTTGCTCAGCATTTAATTTCTGAATCAGATCCGTATCCAACCCAAACCACGTGCCCAGCAAGGCAGCCGCCTCTTCAACCCCTTCCCGGGTCATACTGGAAAATAATTGTACGCTACATTGCGGATACGTTTCGCGCAAGAACAACAGTACGTCCTTGAGTATTTTCGCGGCCTGCTGCCTGCTCAGCTTGTCTGACTTGGTAAGCAGCACATGTACCGGTTTTCCCGTTGACGCGAACCAGCTCAGCATTTGCCGGTCAAGCGGGGTCAAGGGATGCCGCACGTCCATGATCAGTACCATGCCATGAAGAGATTCGCGAGTCTGGAGGTAAGTGCTGAGCAAATGCTCCCAATGCTGGCGAATTTCGAGAGGGACTTTAGCATAACCGTAGCCGGGAAGATCAACCAGAAAACGACCGCTTCCCAGTTCAAAAAAATTGATGTGCTGGGTACGTCCCGGCGTTTTGCTGACGAAAGCGAGACGCGCACGGTTAGTGAGTGAATTGATGGCGCTGGATTTACCCGCATTGGAGCGTCCGGCGAAGGCTATCTCCACGCCATCCGGCGGCGGCAACTGCCGCAACTGATTAACCGTCGTATAGAAAGTTGTGTGCTGAAAAACAGACATATATTCCAGGTGGCTGAGATGCAAAGAAATGAATGCCTGGCTGGTTATACTCAAGAATCCAATTTTATGGCGCTTACCACAGTATTCTCCATATTCTCTCGGGCAATCAATACCAGGCCTTCCAGCACCAGATTATCTACTATTCTGACATTCAGATTAAGTCGGGGTTGCAACCGCTGCGCCGCACCGCCACAAAGGATACAGTCAGGCACATGGCCGAGAGTAGTAGTGAGTAATGCAGCCATGCGCTCCACCGCCCCTGCAAGCGCATGCATCGCACCACAGAATATGGCGTCGGCGGTGCTATCAGGATAATCGCAAAACTGTCCCTCACCGGATTTTAGCGATGCGGTATGTTCTATCAGCGTCGTTTGCATCATATCAACACCGGGGGTGATGATACCGCCGAGAAACTCTCCCGTATCGGAAAGCGCGTCAACGGTCATGGCAGTGCCGGCATCCACCACCAGACAACCCTGCCGCTGTAATTCCCACGCCGCAACCAGTGCTGCCCAGCGGTCGCTGCCAAGCTGTGCAGGGTCTGCGTAGTAATTGCGCACGCCGCATTGGTAGGCAACCGCGGTGACCCACTGTGGCTCTATCTTCCAGCGGGCAAATAGCTCGGACAAATCCGCCTTTGCATCCGTACCAGCGACGTTGGATACGAGGATATGCGCGGGTTCCCGCAGTTCTTGCCACTCCTGATCCAATAGCGCCTTCCTGGTGTGCGCTGCGATCCCCTGCTCGAGCCAGCTGCTTCCATCATGCAACCCCCATTTGACGTGGGTGTTACCCGAATCAACCATCAACAGAAGAGGTGAAGAGTCTGTCATTCTAAATCCGGTAGTTGTAGCGAACTCACCATAAAGGTGAAAGGCACGTGGCGAAGAAGGTCTCGAAAGTCTTTATGAGTCACAGTATTGAGCGGAACAATAAGCGATCAACCGCTGAAACTATGTTATACCATCCTGCATAGCGTGATCTCACCGCTACTGTAACCATGAATTCCTGCCGTAGTCTGTAGCAGCAACGATCCGTCAGCCGCTATGCCATGTACCACACCCTCCTGGCTCGAGCCATCGGGTAGACTCAGTATGACAGGCTTGTTTTCACATACGTGGTGATCCACCCATTCTTT
The DNA here is from genome assembly GCF_000832065.1 of Nitrosospira sp. NpAV. Taxonomy (GTDB): domain Bacteria; phylum Pseudomonadota; class Gammaproteobacteria; order Burkholderiales; family Nitrosomonadaceae; genus Nitrosospira. Next base: position 195,506 of record NZ_JXQM01000003.1, read on the forward strand.
CTGGAACGGCGCAAAGCCTCGATACTCGAATTCCCTTAACATCGTTGTAAGCTCAATCAACAGTACAGCCAGCAATTCATTGCGATCAGGCATTTCACCGGTGATGGTAAAGACATCTGTTGCGCCCTGGTCTATGCGAGCCTGTATGCTCTCCGGCAATTTCAGGTTCATGCCGACGCCGATCACCGCAACGGTGGGACCGAACATATCCCCCTGCAATTCGATCAGCGTTCCCGCCAGCTTACAGAAGCTAACCATCACATCATTCGGCCACTTAAGTACGGCATCCTTAATCCCTACCGATCTTAGCGCGCGTACGATAGCGACGCCGACCGCAAGACTCAAGCCCGACAGAAAGCTCGCGCCTTGCTGGAACCGCCATAGCAGAGAAAAAGTAAGACCGTCACCCAGGCCGGAATGCCATTGCCGCCCTCGCCGCCCTCGCCCGCGGGTTTGCAGTTCGGCTGCGATCACATGAATACCTGCATTGCCGGAATTCAATGCCATTGCAGCTTTTTGCAATAATAGACTACTGGTGGATTCGGCGGTATCCAGTATTTCCAGATGAAAATTGCGCGCTTCCTCGCCAAGATATTTGAGGATAGTGTCCCGCTCCAGCCAATGCACCGGGTCCGACAGACGGTAACCGCGCCCATGCACCGTGTGCATGGCCACGCCAACCGCCTCCAGGTCGCGAAGCGCATTGGAGATACTGGCGCGCGAGACATTCAATCTTTGGGCAAGGATTACGCCGGAATGGAATTCACCATCGCTCAACAGCCGCAGAATGGAAAAAGTAAGGGGCTTCATGACGGTCAGTGTAGTGTAAATATCCTCGCTTGTGTTATTGCGGCTTATAGGATGATCCTCTTTTTCGAATAAATTCTTGAGTCGTTTCCTGAGCTTGGCGAAAAGTTTGCCAACTCGAAGTACAATGAAAGACGTATTCAGGGAACCCCTGAATACGATTGCCACTATAATAGTTTGCCTGACGTATAAGAATGATATCCCGAGAGGCTGACTTGAAAGATAATTCCGCAACTATCCCCACCGCGCCGCCTGTTTCCAACTTCATCCGCAACATCATTGAAGAAGACAATCGCGCCGGCAAATGGAATGGACGAGTGGAAACCCGTTTCCCCCCCGAACCGAATGGCTACCTGCACATCGGACATGCTAAAAGCATCTGCCTCAATTTTGGTCTCGCGCATGATTATAATGGCGCATGCCACCTGCGCTTCGATGACACCAATCCCGAGAAAGAAGAGCAAGAATATGTTGATTCAATACTTGATTCGATCCGATGGCTCGGTTTCGATTGGGGCAAGCACCTCTACTATGCCTCCGATTATTTCGACAAACTTTACGAGTTTGCAGAATACCTCATCAATCAAGGGCAAGCTTACGTGGATAGCCTTACTGCCGAGGAAATACGCGCGTTCCGCGGTAGTCTGACCGAGACCGGACAGAACAGCCCCTACCGCGACCGTACTATTGCGGAGAACCTCGACTTGTTCCGCCGCATGAAAGCAGGGGAATTCGCTGATGGCGCTCACGTTTTGCGCGCCAAAATCGACATGTCCTCTCCCAACATCAATCTGCGCGACCCGGTGATCTACCGAATCCGCCGCGCTCATCATCACCGCACCGGCAATAAATGGTGTATCTACCCGATGTATGATTACACGCATTGCATTTCCGATGCGCTGGAGAAAATTACTCATTCGCTTTGCACGCTGGAATTCGAGGATCACCGTCCCCTCTACGACTGGGTGCTGGACCAGTTAAAAGATGTCGTTCCATGTCATCCGCAACAAATCGAGTTTGCACGGCTGAATCTCACCTATGCGGTAATGAGCAAGCGAAAACTGATCGAACTGGTCGAGAATGGTTTCGTCGATGGCTGGGACGATCCGCGCATGAATACGTTGGCTGGCGTGCGGCGTCGAGGCTACACGCCCGAGTCCATACGGCTGTTTGCGGAGCGCATTGGTGTCAGCAAAGCCGACTCATGGATAGAAATGGGCGTGCTGGAGGACTGCCTGCGCGAAGACCTGAATGAACGCGCTCCTCGGCGCATCGCCATCCTGGACCCGCTAAAGGTCGTTATCGACAATTATCCGGAAAACAGCGAGGAGGAATGCCTTGCTCCCAACCATCCGCAAAAACCGGATTGGGGAAAGCGCGTCGTGCCGCTATCGAAAATTATTTATATCGAAGCCAGCGATTTCATGGAGATTCCCTCCAAAGGCTATTTTCGCCTTTCCCCCGGTGCCGAAGTACGGTTACGCTATGCTTATATCATTAAATGTATAGGCGTCTTGAAAAATGCCAGCGGAGAAATCATGGAAATTCACTGCACCTATGATGCCGATACCAAAAGCGGTACGGAGGGAGCGGAAAAACGCAAAGTTAAAGGTAACATTCACTGGCTGTCGGCGAGACACGCGCAGCAGGCCGAAGTACGGCTTTATGATCGTCTTTTTACGCACGCCCATCCCGATACCGGCGGCAACGATTACAAGGCGTCTCTCAACTTGCATTCCAAGAAAACCATCACCGCGTACGTGGAACCTTTCCTCAATCAGACGCAGCCGGAAGACCGCTTTCAATTCGAACGTCACGGTTACTTCGTCGCCGACCGCGAGGACACAGTTCCGGGCAAACCGGTGTTCAACCGTGCGGTAACGTTGCGGGATTCATGGGGAAAAACCGGTGGATAAAAAGTCGCCTGATGTTGCAGTGGAATTATGCGGAATATGCTGTATGCCACGGCCGGATGCACCAGCGGGATCATTTTTCCTGTACGCACTTCGGGGCAGATGTGATGAATGTCGCGGAGAGGGCACCCGCGGTGCAGGAATATTTCTCTGTATCGCGTATCGGTGATCATAATCTGGTTATAATGTTACACTTCCCTTTCATGCATTTTTTCGCTAGCATAGGCATATATAAGGATGGGTAATTTTTCCGTGTTCCGTTATCTTATAGATCTATCTCGAGCGATCCAGACGTATAGCACCGATATCCCCTTGCCGCACGGCATTAGCCGAATATATTAATTTTTCAACGAGAACTCCATGAGCCAGCATATCCATTACGTCTCCGATGGAACATTTGAATCCGAGGTATTGCAATCAACCGTGCCCGTACTAGTTGATTACTGGGCGGAATGGTGTGGCCCATGCAAAATGATCGCACCTATTCTGGACGAAGTCGCGAAAGAATATGGGGAGCGCCTCAAGGTGGCAAAACTCAATATCGACGAAAATCAGGCCACACCGCCAAAATACGGTATTCGAGGTATCCCTACGCTCATGCTATTTAAGAATGGCAACATTGAGGCAACCAAGGTTGGCGCGCTATCAAAATCGCAACTGACCGCTTTTATTGACAGTCATATTTAAACCGGCTACTCTTGTGTTTGTTGTTTTCCTAAAGTAAGCAAAGCGGAACCCGATTGGACCCCCGCTTTTAATTCTTTCTCTGCCGCATCGCCTTCCCCCAACGTTTTCTGACGCTTTACGTCCCCTGTTTTTTCACCCACGATTCCGTCCATGCACTTATCCGACCTCAAGAACTTTCATGTCACCGAACTGGTAGAGATGGCTATTGCCAATGAAATAGACGGTGCCAATCGTCTGCGAAAACAGGATCTGATTTTCGCACTTTTAAAGAATCAGGCACGAAAGGGAGAGAGTATTTTTGGCGAAGGTACGCTGGAAGTCTTGCAGGACGGATTCGGATTCCTGCGATCGCCAGACACTTCCTATTTGGCGGGTCCGGATGACATCTATGTTTCCCCCAGTCAAATCAGGCGCTTCAACCTACATACCGGAGATTCGATAGAGGGCGAAATACGCACTCCAAAGGATGGCGAACGCTACTTCGCGCTGGTAAAGGTGGACAAGGTTAACAATGAGCCACCGGAAAATTCCAAGCATAAAATTCTGTTTGAAAACCTCACCCCGCTTTTTCCCACCCAACGGCTGCTGCTCGAACGCGATATCAAAGCTGAGGAAAACGTCACCAGTCGCATCATTGATCTCATTGCCCCCATTGGCAAGGGGCAGCGCGGCCTATTAGTGGCCAGTCCCAAATCTGGGAAAACGGTTATGCTGCAACACATCGCTCACGCGATCGCCGCCAACCATCCCGACGTAATGCTGATGGTGTTGCTGATAGACGAGCGCCCCGAAGAAGTGACCGAGATGATACGTTCGGTCAGAGGCGAAGTGGTCTCCTCCACTTTTGACGAGCCTGCGGTGCGCCATGTGCAAGTCGCCGACATGGTCATCGAAAAAGCCAAGCGGCTGGTGGAGCACAAGAAGGATGTAGTGATACTGCTGGACTCGATCACGCGCCTGGCACGCGCATACAACACGGTGGTGCCCGCCTCCGGCAAGGTGCTGACGGGCGGTGTGGACGCCAATGCATTGCAGCGTCCCAAGCGTTTTTTTGGCGCTGCACGCAATATCGAAGAAGGCGGCTCCCTCACCATCATCGCCACCGCGTTGGTCGACACCGGTTCGCGCATGGATGATGTGATCTACGAGGAATTCAAGGGCACCGGCAACATGGAAATCCACCTCGACCGGCGCATGGCGGAAAAACGGACCTACCCGGCGATCAACGTCAACCGCTCCGGCACCCGTAAAGAAGAATTGCTTATCAAGCCGGATGTGTTGCAGAAAATCTGGGTGCTGCGTAAGCTGCTCTATCCGATGGATGACATGGATGCAATGGAATTTTTGCTCGACAAGATCAAGGCCACAAAAAATAATGCGGATTTCTTCGATTCAATGCGACGAGTATAGATGCCATAACGAAATGGACTTTTGTCTCTGCATCATTCAGGCACCGGGCGCCAATAGTTTCGTATTTCTGATTCAAGGCCCGCCACTTATCCCCGCATAACAACCGCATTGTTGCAACCCCTTCCGGATTAAAGGATAATATGCGCCTTTCCGTTTCGCAGCCTGCCGGACGGGTATAGATCAAGGACACACACCATGAAAGCAGAAATTCATCCAGATTATCAGGAAATCACCGTGACCTGCAGTTGCGGCAACACGTTCCAGACCCGCTCCACCATGGGCAAGCCCTTGCATATAGAAGTATGTTCGGTCTGCCATCCGTTCTATACCGGTAAGCAAAAAATCGTTGACACCGCCGGACGGGTAGAAAAATTCCGCCAGAAATACGGCAAGAAGGCGGAAAAGCAGACAACGGCTTAACACTATCTCGATCGGTATGGGCCGTTACGGTAGAAAGGGAACCGGGTAACCAAGGGCAGCTTCAAGCTGCCCTTTTTTATTTCCTGCAACCTTTTCGTATATCAATCGTTAATGTCGCCATGAGGATCTCGTCCATACTTAAATTCATCGTTGCATTCTGCATGGCGTGTCTATTTACCGGCTGCGCGGTAAATCCGGTTACCGGCAACCGGAACTTCACTCTCATGTCGGAAGCCGATGAAATGAATAAAGGGCGGCAGGCGGCGGCGGAGATTCAGAAGAAATATGATAGTTACGATCTGCCAAGCCTCCAAAATTATGTGAATGCGGTCGGGCAAAAACTTGCAAAAAAAAGCCACCGGCCACAGCTCGAATACCATTTCACCGTCGTCGACAGCCCTCAGGTAAACGCTTTTGCCCTACCAGGCGGTTATATTTATGTCACGCGCGGTATTCTGGCGTATCTGAACTCCGAAGCCGAACTTGCCGCCGTATTGGGACACGAGATTGGCCACGTCACGGCACGTCACAGCGTACGGCAATATAGCGCCGCCGCTGCCACCAATGCCGCTGCCACCATTGGTGGTCTCGTGGCGGGGGTATTCATGCCGCAACTAGGTGGACAACTGGCACAAAGCCTTCAAAGTCTTCTAGGATTTACCGGGAGTGTCCTCCTTTCGGGATATGGTCGCAGCCATGAGCTGGAGGCGGACCGTCTGGGCGCCGAGTACCTTGCGCGGAGCGGCTATGACCCGCAGGCAATGATCAAGGTTATCGGTGTGCTGAAGAATCAGGAGCTATTCGACATTGAAGTCGCCAAGCAGGAAGGCCGGGAACCGCGCCGTTATCATGGTATTTTCGCTACCCACCCCGACAACGACACGCGCCTGCAGGAGGTGGTGGGTGAAGCGAACCAATACATCGAGCCGGCCGGCACGGATGATCGCCGTGCGGAATTCTTGCGCCAAACCGACGGTATGGTTTTTGGCGATGCTGCCAATCAAGGGATCGTGCGGGGAAATACGTTTCGACACAAGGACATGGGCTTCATGCTGTCGTTTCCGCCCGAGTGGCGTATACGCAATCAGCCGGATGAAGTGGTGGCGACCAGCCCCGACGGCGACGCACTGATGGTATTGAGTCTTTTCGGCGCTCCCCGCGGTTCCCCGGCCGATCTTGCCCGCGAACGCTTTCGCCTTGAATCTCCCGATCAGATTCTATCGATGACCAACAATGGCTTGCCTGTCGCGGTTGTGACCGCTACCACCCAGAATGGAGAGCCATTCAAGGCAGGCGTGATTTACCATGACAGCAAGGCATACCTTCTGGCGGGCAGAGGCAACTCTCCCGCCATATTCGACCGTTACCGGACGGCGATCTCCAATGCGATTGAGAGTTTCCGCGCACTCACCGATGCGGAGCGAAAATCCATTAAATCGCTGGAGATCAAAACCATCATGGCGAGGAAGGGCTTGAGCTACGCCGAGTTGGCACGGAACTCTCCCTTGGGCGTGAATGCGGAAAATTACTTGCGCTTACTTAACGGCCAATATCCTGATGGTGAGCCAGTGCCCGGCCAAAGAATCAAAATTGTCAAGTAAGCCCTCGCTTCCGCGATAACTATTGGCTTTCTTCCGTATCTCTTTTTGCCAAGCTGAAATGCTTGTTTTCCTCAATGCGGCCTACGCGTTTTGCGCCAAAAGGGGATAGTCCGTAATCACGCCATCTACACCGAGTTCGCGGCAGTAGTCGTGCTCCATTTTTGTCATCGGCCCATAAACAAAATTACGAAAACCGTCCGCAATCGCCTGCTTCAACAGATTATCATCCAGAACTTCATAATCCCACACAATATGATTGACTCGGGGATTGCCCTCGCAATCAAAGTCGGCCAGCAAGGAGGTAAGCGTTTGCGGCCGATGCGCTACCAACAGGCCGCAATTAACCATAAGGGATGATGCGCAGATCGCAATCAGGTCGTGACGGAAGGAGGTGACAATAATACGGTGACCGGCTTGATGTTTTTCGAGCACTTTGATAACCGAGGATAATGCCTTCGCCGTCTTGATCTCGATATTCCACAAGATACCGGAGAATTGCTCCAACGCTTCATCCAGTGTGGGCACCTCATGTCCTGCGGCCTGCTCGATGTCTCGGCGGGTAAGGCTGTCCACGGCTTGTCCCGAGATCACACGATCATGAATCAGCACCGGCAAGCCATCGAGACTGATGCGCACATCGGTTTCGATGCCATTTACACCCAGCGCCACCGCTGCTTCAAAAGCTGCCAGGGTATTTTCGGGGACCGCGGCGTGAACACCCCGGTGAGCGATTACCAGCATGGCTTGTTCCCAAGTAAATTCAATTTATCAAACATGGTCCTGACTAGTCTCCTTCATAGTAAAGTTATTGCTTTAGCTGTGTATCCATAAACCTACCCAACGCTTCTATCCATTCTTCCCGCATGAAAATGAAACCGCTGTTGTGACCGCCCTGCAGCTCCAGGAACTGCTTCGGCTCCGGTGCGGCCTGATATAACGCCTGGCCATGCGCGAACGGCACAATATCATCCTGCGAACTATGCGCGACAAACACCGGGCAGGCAACAGACCGCAAGTACTCAATCGTGTTGTAGTTGAAACGGGACAGCAGACGTACTGGCAGAAAGGGATAAATTTTTGCCGCCATGTCGGGTACCGAGGTAAATACCGATGCGAGCACCAGCGCCCCCGGCTTTTCGCTCATCGCAAGCCATGCCGCCACCGCGCCGCCGAGCGATTCACCAAACAGCACAATGTGGGCAGATGGAGTACCTTTTGCTTCGGTGAGATAACGCCATGCTGCCTGGGCATCGAGAAAAGTACCGGATTCCGAGGGCGAGCCACTGCTCTGGCCGTAGCCGCGATAATCAAAAATGAATGTGTTGTAACCGAGCCGATAAAACATCAGCAGATATTCCAGGCGATGCGAAATGTTGCCGGCGTTACCGTGAAAGAACAGTATGGTTCCTTTCGCAGCAGGGGCCGGCACAAACCAGCCATGCAGAGTTTCGCCGTCGGTCGTAGAAATTTCCACGGGCTCGTAGGCGAGCCCTACATAATCAGGAGCGGCGATAATATTTCGCCCGGATTCCGGATAATAGATAAGGCCCGGCTGGGCAATAAATATCACCAGTGCCAGCGCACCGTATGCGATCGCAGCCACAATGCCTAAGCTAAACAACATACGCATGGCTAGAAATTGTTTAATCGCGCGGACTCACCGTTATAATAGTTGATTTTCAGTTACCAGGAGCAAGAATACAAATGAATCTCGACCGGGTAAATTCTGGCCGCGACGTGCCCAGCGATTTCAACGTCATCATAGAAATCCCCATGAACGCCGACCCCATCAAGTACGAGGTCGATAAGGAAACCGGTGCGATGTTTGTGGATCGCTTCATGTCCACGTCAATGCACTATCCGTGCAACTACGGCTATATTCCTCACACGCTATCGAAAGATGGAGATCCGGTGGATGTGCTGGTGATATCGCCGGTTCCCCTCATTTCCGGCGTGGTAGTGCGCTGCAGGTCGCTGGGCATGTTGAAAATGACCGATGAGGCCGGCGAGGATGCCAAGGTATTGGCGGTACCTATCGACAAGCTGTGCGGTCTCTACCGCAAAAAAAAATCCTACGATGATTTACCGGAACTGGTGCGCTCACAAATCGCACATTTCTTTGCGCACTACAAAGATCTTGAAGCCGGCAAATGGGTCAAAATAAATGGCTGGGCTGGCGTCAAAGAAGCCAAGGCAGAAATTATGGGCGGGGTCAAGCGCTATAATTCAGCCAAAAAGAAGCCGATGTTTTAAGATTCGATTCGACGCAACGCATTTTATTGATCCGGCGTGTAACACACGTGGTTCCGGCTGAATTTCGTGTCCCAATACGGAATAGCGAAATTTGTGGCACCCTCTCGATAATCAATAGCAAAACATGAACGCAAGAAGAAATGAGCTGGCTTGAACCCGTGGAGTTGAAGGGGGCGATTGTGACACTCGCGCCTCTCGGGATTAATGACGTCGAACCGTTAAAAGCTGCGGTATCGGATGGAGAGCTCTGGAAACTCTGGTTTGCGAAGGTACCCTCACCGGAGCAAATGGAAAGCTATGTGAGGCACGCTGTTGAAGACGCAGCGAAAGGAAATATCGCGTTTGCTGTCAGACTCAATAAAACAGACAGGATTGTTGGCACTACCCGTTTTTATAACGTTGACGAGTTAAACCAAAGGCCAATGCTGGGCTATACCTGGTACGCGAAATCAGTCTGTAAGACGGGCGTGAATAGTGAAAGCAAGTTCCTGTTGCTTCAATATATCTTTGAGCAGAAAAATGCTATCGCGGTGGAATTCAGAACTCATTATTTCAATCAGATCTCCCGAACGTCAATTGAAAGGCTAGGTGCAAAACAAGACGGAATTTTACGCAACCACCAAAGAATGTCCGATGGCTCAATCCGTGATACGGTTGTTTATTCTATACTTCAGCATGAATGGCCGGCGGTGAAAAACAACCTGTTGAGCAGGCTCTGTGCCAACAGCCGTGATACCTGAAATAAAATACAACCTGGCTCTGGCGTGTAGTTGGAATTATTTTGATTTTTCGGCCTCTAAATTCAAAGATCCAACCACGCCCGTTTGTTTGCGACAGATAGATGCGGAAAGCGCGGGGCGTTAGCGAAATCCATTGAAGGTGAGTGGTTTTGCCGCTGACCAAAAATTTATGGAGAGAGGCATGAGCGCTGATGATTACAGGGAATGGCTGTTAAGTCGACGAAAAATGCTGACCCTTCTCGGGGCAACGGGAATAAATATGCTTGCCGGGTGCTCGTCTCGCGGCGCCGGCACCAGGGAAGTAAATGGGAAGACACTTTCTTGTATCGTCACCCCCCAGCAGACTGAAGGCCCCTATTTTGTTGAAGAGCATCTGGCTCGCTCAGATATCCGGTCCGACCCCGCCGATGGGTCTGTGAAAGAAGGGCTGCCACTTACGCTCGAGATTCGCGTTTCCTCAGTAGATAAAGCCCATTGCAGGCCGCTCGCAGGTGCTACGGTGGATATCTGGCACTGTGATGCCGACGGAGTATATTCGGATGTCGTGGATAGTAATTTTAATACTCTCGGGAAAAAGTTCCTGCGTGGCTCTCAGGTAACGGATACCAATGGCAGCGTGCGTTTCCTCACGATTTATCCTGGCTGGTATCCGGGCAGGACACCTCATATACACTTCAAGATCCGTACCGATCCGAAGCATATGCGGGCCTATGAATTCACCTCGCAGCTCTACTTCGATGACTCGCTTTCGGATCTCGTCTATGCGCAGCAGCCGTATGCGAGAAGAGGGCCGCGCGGCCGGGGAAACAAGGGGGACGCCATTTTCTGGATGGGTGGAAGCCAGTTGGTGCTTACCCTCGTACAGACTGCGCAAGGCTACGCGTCAACGTTCGACGTCGGACTTGACATAGGCTGATCTCATCCAAAAATACCGGGACTTCGAATGCAGCGCAAGATTATCCGGCCGGTCCTCTAGACAAGCTTGAATGCTGACTCAAGAAGACGGGGGGACCGCTCGCCGAGCGACGCCTGGATCGCATCAGCCGCGGTTTCCAGGAAAATGAACTGTAAGACGGATCGCGTCGCTTCGGGTACCTCGCTCAGATCTTTCTGGTTGCGGGCCGGCAACAACACCCTGCGCAGGCCGGCGCGTTGCGCGGCAAGCACCTTCTCCTTGATGCCACCCACGGGTAATACCAATCCCCGCAAACTGATTTCACCCGTCATCGCCACGTCGTGATGCACAGGCCGATCGGTAAAAAGTGACGTGAGCGCCACAAACATGGCGACTCCGGCACTGGGACCATCCTTTGGGATGGCGCCTGCCGGCACGTGCACATGTACGTCAATACCGTCGAACATTGCCGCAGGAATATTGAGTTCGTTTGCATGCGCCTTTAACAGGGTAAGGGCCGCCTGGGCGCTCTCCTTCATTACATCACCCAGCTGCCCGGTCAGAAGCAGTTGCCCTCTGCCGGCTACCCGCGTTGCTTCGATGAAAAGGATGTCACCGCCCACCGGCGTCCAGGCCAAACCGGTGGCCACTCCCGGAAGACTGGTACGCAGTCCGATTTCATGCTCGAATTTCGCAGGTCCGAGGATAGCGTCCAGATCCGCGGCATCAACCCGTACATGGAGACGTTCATCGTCGGCGATGCGCATGGCCGCGCGGCGCATTACGCGCCCAATTTCCCGTTCGAACTGGCGCACCCCGGCCTCATGAGTGTAATTGGCAATGATGCTATCCAGCGCTGCGGCTGTCAGTTCGCACTGCGCTTCGCTCAAACCATTCGCCTCGCGTTGACGGCGCACCAGGTAGCGTAGCGCAATCTGAAGCTTTTCCTCGCGGGTATAGCCCGGCAGATCGATAATCTCCATGCGGTCGCGTACCGGGGGCGGTACATGATCGATCACATTCGCCGTGGCAATGAAGACAACGCGGCTCAAATCAAACGGTACGCCAAGATAATTGTCGCGAAAAGTCGAATTTTGTTCTGGATCCAGCACTTCAAGCAGAGCCGCCGATGGATCGCCGTGGAGGCTGGCCGACATCTTGTCGACCTCATCAAGCATCATCACACAATTGCGTGCACCGGCTTTGCGCAAACTTTGCACGATATTGCCCGGCATAGCGCCAATATAAGTGCGGCGGTGACCGCGCATTTCAGCTTCGTCGTGCACCCCGCCCAGCGATACGCGGACGAAAGTTCGCTGCAATGCGCGCGCGATGCTCTGGCCGAGGGAGGTCTTGCCGACCCCCGGCGGTCCGACGAAACATAGAATTGGTGCACGTCCCTGAGGCTTGAGCTTTTGTACCGCCAGGAATTCGACAATGCGCTGTTTGACACGATCGAGTCCGAAGTGGTCGGCCTCGAGAATTTGACGTGCGGCATTCAAGTCGATAGGCGGATCGGCCGGCAGCCGCCAGGGCAGTTCAGACATCCATTCCAGATAAGTATGGAGCATGGAATACTCACTCGATGCGCTCGGCATACGTTGCAGCCGCTGCAATTCTTTTCGTGCCTGCGCTTCAATCTCATCCGGCATGCCGGCGTTGGTTATCGCCTCACCAAGCTGCTCAATTTCCTGATCGTTGCCATCACTCTCTCCGAGTTCCTTCTGGATGGTCTTCAATTGTTCACGTAAAAGAAACTTGCGTTCGCGATCCTCCAGTTGTTCCTTCGTACGCTCACCGATCTCCTGCGACAACCTGAGCACTTCGATGCGGCGCGACAGGATCTGCAACACCTTTTGCAATCTCTCCTCGGTGCGCATGGTCTCGAGCAGCATCTGTTTCTCGCTCACTTCCGTATCGAGCAGGCTGGCCGTGATATCCGCCAGATGCGACGGAGCACGCGTTGCCTGGAGTGCATGCGCAAGCTCGGCGGGAACACCAGGCAGCAATGACAGGATTTCGACCGCGCGTTCACGCAGTTGCATGGCAAGCGCCTCGGCCTGGGTAGACACCAGCTCCGACTCATCGATACGCTGCACACGTGCTGCCAGGAATGGGTAGCCCTCCACCAGTTCCTCAATGCGAAAACGCTCAATCCCCTGGCATACGGCATGGCGTAACCCGTCGACCGAAGCAATATGCCGCACGACATTAGCCACCGTACCGATGGGGCATAGCGCATCGATGCCCGGATCATCGATAGCGGCATCCTTCTGCAGCACAATGCCGACCGGGGCACTGGACCGAAGCGCGTGCTCAACAGCGGCGATCGACTTTACGCGGCCAACGGTAATGGGCATCAGTACATGCGGAAACAATACGACATTGCGCATGGGCACCAGCGCAATCACCCCATCGGGCAGGTCGAATCTGGTTGCGGCAATTTGTTCCATGGCAATTCTCTCCGGTAAGAAACAATTCCTGGATCTGTCGCACAGATCAATGCCTGGCTCTGCGCTATACTGAAGACTTCCTTCAAGAAGAGTGGCGTGGAAAAACGTTGCATTGAAAGATAGGAATCTCACACACCGTTGTCTCAGTCTAGCATGGGTCACCCAAACGTCAACTTGAGTGGATCTTTGCTGAGCAGTCAAATTCTTTGTGATGCCGACGAGAAATAGGAGTTCCCGCAATCATCGCTCATTCTTAAGTTAGCGCTTTGATTCCAAATATTTTTTTGTCATGGGATACAGATTGAAGGGCTCAGCCACCATACCGGTTCGCCCAGCAGCCAACAATTCTCGCGCTCTACATGCTGGGTATATGACCATTGTGTGCCGCGTACGGATTTCATACAATCAAACTCGGGTGGTCGTACCACGGCGGGAACCCGCCCAATTAATCGCTGGAGGGTAAAATGAGCAAATACCTCGTACAGCTGGACTTCATTTCCTTTATCAAATTCAATTCACTGGCATTTTGTTGTGCCAATACGTTGTTTTCGCCTTTCAATGCCTTTTATACCTTTCAGAGCAGCGGCATTGGCAAAGCAGTTCTTGTTATCCTTTTAGCGCCATTTGCCGGCCTGCTTCTGGGGCTGTTCTTTGGCACTCTCGCTTTCCCGCTTTATAAGTTCCTGACTGCCCGTAGCCAATTTCTTGCCGCGCTTTCAGGGAGTTTCCAGAAATTACCGGACAGCTCCGTAAATGAACCTGTGACCGATGACTAGCAGCCCGCCGGACTTAACAGGATGTTGAAAAACCCTGTCCAATCCATGAAAATGGCATAATAAGGTCATTGAATTCAACGAAACAGGAATTTCATGCGAAGTACCGATACCACCCAAGCGGCGATCATCAGCCTTCCCCGCATGGTTGCGTATATTCGATTTTCATTTGTCAGATAAACCTGGGCAATCGTTCTTCCCTCAGGGCTGCAGGAGAAAACATGACTATAGGAAAACCACCCGAGACTTGGTACTGGTCACACGACATTGAGTCGGATCAAATCGGCGGCATAGTGGCACCGGGCATGCATCTAATGCGTTTGTCGAGCTATGGCACAGGTAGTCATCGACGCTTCGCTGCGTTGGTGTTCAAAGACCCCGGACCCGAGTGCAGTTACGCGCTCGATCTCGACGCCGCCGCGGTCGAGACCCGGTTGCGCGAAACCGGTGCTCGGCCAGTTGCCATCACTGTCGATGCCAGCGGGTCGCAGCCACGATTTTCATTGGTTTTGCAAAAAGTGCCGGAGCCGCTGTCTAATCTATATGTCGATCTGGATGAAACCAGCGTGCGCAAGCTCCTCCTCGATGACCACCAGAACATTGCTGACTTCGTCACGTATGTCACGGATGGCGCCCGCAAATACGCCGTGATTCTGGAGGAGCGATCCGGACCCTCGTGGTTTCTCACCCATGTCACGGCGCACGAACTCGATGTTAGGCTCACAGAACTTGGCGCAAATTTACTGCGTGTGCGCGCCTATGCCGAGGACGGCCAGCGGCGGTTCGCTGCGGTTGCTGAGCAGTCGAGCAGCGTTAAATGGGCGTGGTACGCCGATCTTGATGCTGACGCAGTGGCCAGTAAGCTCGATGCCAACAATGCCTATCCCTTTGATCTCGACGCCACGCGCGACGAGCGCGGGGTCCGCTTTACGGTGGTAATGTATCGCGACAAACCATAATGTTACCTGGACACACGCCCGACGTTGCACGTCCGGCTCAGACCTCATACAATCGAATGCCTTGCTAAATGACCAGCCAACCTAAGCCACGCGACAAAGGTCCCTACCCCTTTCCTTACCTTAAAAGCCTATATTGAAAACCAAGGCAACCGTCGAAGAAGTACTTTCCCGCATCCCCGGTCCCGTCACGGCGGAGTGGCCCATGGGCGAGCGCTTCGCCGTCGCTCTTGCCCATGGCACCATGTCAGTGGAGTATTACGCGCCTGCCGGCCATGACCCGCAAACCCCGCATGAGCAGGATGAAATCTATTTCATCCATAGAGGAACGGGGGAACTCATCATTGGCGGAAATTCGCATCCGTTCAAGGCAGGTGATTGTCTTTTTGTGGCGGCTAATGTGGAACACCAGTTTAAGAATTTCTCCAGCGATTTCGGAACATGGGTAGTATTCTGGGGACCGCAAGGTGGCGAAAGAGGCGAAAGCCCCTGATCCATCCGGCGCTGGGATAAGCTGTCAAACAGCTAAAAACGCCAACTCATGAAGGGAATCAACTTATGAACAACCTTCCTCTGAATCAGCTCGGCCCCCGCGAATCCACGCCTGGTGTGGTAAATTTCGGCATATTGCTGCCATGGGTTTCGGCGGCAAACGGCAATCGGCTATTCGTGAAAATCATTCACGAGCGCGACCAGTTCATCCAGGCGACTCAACCGCTAGCGTTTGAACTGCGGCATGATGTCAATGCTGATTATGGCGATATCTGGTCGGTAACCGTCGATTTCAACACGACTCACGACTCACAGCCAAGCTCGCATTTCGGCGCGCCTGGCCGGCATGTGTACCGCTTCGAGCTGCACAATCCGAATGTCGGCGCATTGGACTGGATTGTCGATCCTTACGCGCGCGAGTATGCCATCGGCAAACTCTCGGCCTTTACGCTCGGCTACATCCCCTATTCCTGGAGTGCCGGCGAAACGGGTTGGAAAACACCCGCGCTAAACGACTTGATTCTTTATGAGCTGAACCTCGCGGAATTTGGGACCGGCTTGCAAGGTGCCATCGACCGGCTCGACTACCTTGCCGATCTCGGTGTGAATGCGCTGTCGGTAATGCCCGTCAACAATGTCTCGCTGGAGGTTGACTGGGGTTATCTGCCGCTAGGCTATTTTGGAGTCGATGAACGCTTTGGGCGGCGCGAGGATTTCCAGCGCTTCGTCGACGCGGCGCACCAGCGCGGACTGGCGGTGATTGTTGACGCGGTTTATGGTCATACCGGCGAGGATTTCCCTTACGCCGACCTCTACCGGCGGCTCCAGTACCAGGAAAATCCGTTTATGGGGTGGTTTGCTGAGAACTATTTCGGTGTCAGCACTGATTTCAACCGCACGCTGACCCGCGATTTCTTTTTCAGCGTCAATCTCCACTGGCTGAATACTTATCATATCGATGGCTTCCGCTACGATTGTGTACCGAACTATTGGGATGGCGCGCTGGGTGTGGGTTATGCCAATCTGGCCTTCCACACCTATGAATACGTCAAAACCTCGATCGCCAGTTTGACCCGGTTCGATGCGCCGGAAGGCCCGCGATTGATCCAGATCGCCGAGCAACTGGAAGCTCCGGAACAAATCCTTGAACAAAGCTACAGCAATGCCACCTGGCAGAATGCCACTTATGGAGCCGCGGTGGCTTGCGCTCGCGGCGCCGCAGGTGCGATCGAGAATCTGGGCCAGCGTCTCGGTGCGCTTGGCTATATCGAACGCACCACTCACAACGGCGAAACAATAGCCAAGGCGCCGCTGCAATATATCGAGAACCACGATCACAGCCGTTTTCTATGTGAGTTTGGCCTGGATCAGCGCGACTGGAATTTGCTATTTGCGGAAGGCAACCGTAAGCAATGGTATCGGCTCCAGCCCTATTTGATTGCGTTGCTGGCGGCCAAAGGCATTCCCATGCTATGGCAGGGCCAGGAATTCGGCGAGAACTACTTTTTGCCCGATACCGGCCTTGGCCGGGTGTTACTGCTGCGGCCGCTGCGCTGGGATTATTTCTACGACACGGCGGGTAAAAACTTGGTCAGGCTGACCCGCGCGCTGATAAACCTGCGCAAGAATTGCACTGAACTGCGTCGTGGCAGCCATTATTTCTACAACGACTACGAGCGTTACCTATCGCGTGGCATTCTGCTGTTCCAGCGCGAGGCCGCTGCTGCGGTAAGCCTTGTGGCAGTAAATTTCACCGGGATCGAACAGACTGTGCCATTCGTTTTTATGCGCGCCGGTGGCTATAACGAGCAGTTGCACGGGCAAGACAACTTTTCTGTCGATGGGGGGCAGGAGCGCAGGCTAACTATTCCATCCAATTACGGCCGCATATGGCGAAGCATTTGATTATTTTCTGGTGATCCAAACGATCCAACAATGCCCTGCTCAGGATATCTTATAGAAAAACAAATTTGTCAGTACCCTTTATAGGGGTATACAATCTGAACGCTATGACCAAACGCCGCCATACCTATTCTGTCATGCTTTTATTGTTCGTCAGCATGCTGACGAATGCATTTGGCTGGGCGTTTAATGGTGAAGTATTTGCCCACGAACTGGATCATGAGCACCACGTACTCTCCCTCGATCCGGCGGCGCATCTTAAGGCACATCAAGAGAGCGTTTTCAGGGATGAGGGGCATCTGGATGCAGCCACTCATCTGTGCCTCCATGCGGCTGGGCAATATCAGCCCTTTTTCTTGACGATGCCTCCATTAGTACCTGCTTCTGCCGGGGCGGAAGTCTTGATGACATTTATTTCTGTCACCGTTCCCGAATCCATTCCGGATTCCCCGCTCCATCCTCCTCGAAACACCCTCACAAGCTAGCAGCCTTTCGGACTTAACGGAAATCGGCTGCAGAAGCGTCTGGCCGGTCTATATTTCGCCGTTTTTTCGACCGATAGAATAACTATCGGTCGTCAAAATCGTCAAAATTCATCCTCACCCAGCCGCATTTTCGCTTCGATTCTTTAAGTCCGACAGGCTGGTGTCCTACCGGGGCCGTCCCTCACACGCCGCTTTGACCGACTAGATCGTCTCAAGCTATGTCAGGAATGCAACCCTTAACAAGCTTGATGCATTTTCACGTGTAGTAACCGCTGCGCACATGCGTAATGCCATCCGTGCCGCTGATTGCGTAGCGATCAGCTCGGTCACTTCACACATGGGGAGAATTTCCATGAACTTCAGCATATTGTTCACGATATGCCGGTATCTGATGCCATCTGGATTGCTTATTTTGGCAATCTGCTGCACGTCTGTAGCAACCGCGGGCAATACTTTTTCCGGCGCACTGCCAGCCGGTGACCCCGATTATTCTCTTTCATCGCTGCCGGAAGAAAAGAGCGACCTCACTTTGCGCAGTGCCGCGCGTATCGCATTGTTGCGTAACCCCGAGCTGGCAGCTTTCGCCAAAGAAATTCGTGCCCTAAAGGGCGCGACGCTACAGGCCGGGCTGCTGCCGAATCCCGACGTGATCATTATGGCTGAGAATGCTGGGAATCTTCAGAAGGTGAATAACGCCCCGGGTACGCCCATCAAGGAAGTGGAACAGCAAGACACAACGATTCGGATCAATCAATTGATTGAGCTCGGTGGAAAACGTGCCGCACGGGTTAAAGCGGCATCGCTTGGCGAGGAGCTAGCGGGTCAAGCCTACGAAACCAGGCGAGTGGAACTTATTGCTCAAGTGGCAAACGTGTTTACCGACGTGCTTGCGGGACAAGAACAGTTACGGCTCGCGGAAGAAAGCCAGCAGTTGGCGCAGAGAGTGGTTAACACGGTTGCCAAGCGCGTTCAGGCCGGCAAAGTGCCGCCCATTGAAGAGACCAAGGTCGAAGTCGCGTTCTCGGCCACGGAAATCGCCCTGGTACAAGCACAGCGCGATCTGGCAACAGCGCGCAAACGGCTGGCTCTGCTGTGGGGCAGTTCTGCTCCGCAATTTAACAGGGCGCTGGGAAACCTTGAATTATTAGTTACCCTACCGAGTTTTGAAGTGCTTGCGGAACGCGCACTCGCCAGTCCCATGGCGCTGCGCGCCATCAAAAATATAGAGCAGCGTAAAGCACTACTGGAAGTAGAACAAACTCGGCGCATACCCAATCTCACCGTTGTCGCCGGGGTCCTGAACCACTCGCAAACTGGAGGTACGACCGCTGTGGCTGGCATTTCCATACCGCTACAGATATTCGACCGTAATCAGGGCAACCTGCGCGAAGCCCATGAACGCATGGATAAGGCAATGGATGAACAGATGGCCACCGAGTTGCGGCTCAAAACCGAGCTGACCCAGGCTTATGAAGCTTTATCGGCTGCACAGAATGAAATTCGCATATTGCGAGACAACATACTGCCCAAGGCGAGAAATGCCTTCGAAGTCACCAACAAAGGCTACGAGCTAGGCAGGTTCGGTTTTCTGGAAGTGCTGGACGGACAGCGTACCCTATTTCAGAACCAGATCTTATATGTGCGTGCGCTTGCAAATTATCAGCGCTTGGTCAACGAAATTGAACGGTTGATTGCAGCTCCCATCGATGGCGTATTGAATCCTCCTGTCATTAATGGCAATGCTGCGGATATCGATCTCAGGAGCGGATTGTGAATAAAGGGAATAAAGGCCAAACAATATTAATAATCATTGTTATCACAATTGGAGTTGTGCTGGGGGGGCTCATTCTTACCTGGGATAAAGCTGCCCCACCAGCAACGACGCACAGTGGTCATGATAAGGCTGACTCGTCCCATGCGCCGCACGACGATCATGACGAAGCTCACTCATCCAGCCATGCGCACGGACATGCTGAAGCCGAGGATACGCCAACAGCGGATAAAAATATGGAGCGTGAGCCAAGCAAAGGCCCTAAAGGGGGAAAACTATTCACTACCGACGGGTTTGGCGTAGAGATTACTATCTTCGAGAAAGGGGTACCGCCCCAGTTGCGGCTCTACCTCTATGAAAATGGCAAGCCACTTCCTCCCGCCGCCGCCAGAGTCACCGTCACACTATCGCGTCTCGGTGCCCCGGCGCAGGTATTTAGTTTCAAACCCGAGGCCGGCTATCTGCTCGGCGACCAAGTGGTGGAGGAGCCTCACTCTTTCGATATGGCAATTGCCGCCGAACACAAGAGTAGAACTTTTCGCTGGGGTTACAGCCAGATCGAGGCGCGCGTGGAAATGCCTGATGAAGTGCTGAAGGGTATTGGTGTGGAAATACGCACTGCCAGTCCAGCCACGATCAGACCCACACTCAAGTTGCCAGGCGAGATCGGGTTTGACGAGCATACCATCGTCCAAGTCGTGCCGCGTGTACCAGGGATAGTGACTTCTGTCCATCGCCATCATGGCCAGCACGTAAAGGAAGGAGAGGTCCTTGCTGTCATCGATAGCCAAATACTGGCTGAAATGCGCGCACAGTTCCTCGCAGCGCAAAAACGCTTGTCCTTGGCGCAGATTACCTTTGAACGAGAGAAGCAGCTGTGGGAGGAAAAGATCTCCGCCAAACAAGACTATCTGGCAGCGCAGCAGGCCATGACTGAAGCTGCCATCGCCTCGGATCTCGCTTTAGTCAAACTGCGCACGCTTGGAGTCCCCTCCGGGGCGACTCGCCAAAGAGGTGACCTGGCCCGATATGAGATCCGCGCCCCGATTTCCGGACTCATCACTGCCAAAGCGATAGCCCAAGGCCAGACGCTTAAAGAGGATGCGCCCATCTTTACCATAGCCGATGTATCGACCGTATGGGCACAAATTACAGTTTATGCGAAAGATCTGGATAAGCTTAAGCTCGGGGAGAAGGCCCTTGTCAGAGCAACCGCAATTGATGTCGAGGGCGAAGGCACTATCTCCTACATCAGCACGCTTATCGGCGCACAGACTCGCAGTGCCACCGCACGGGTGGTGCTCGATAACCCGGATGGACAATGGCGCCCCGGCATGTTTGTCACTGCGGAGCTCGTGACGGAGGAAATTGAGGTGCCGGTTGCCGTCTCCGTGGAGGCGATACAGACATTGCATGATTGGTCAGTGGTATTCGGCCGCTACGGGCAATACTTCGAAGCGCGCCCCCTAAAACTGGGGCGCAGTGATGGCAGACTGGTTGAAGTGGTCCACGGACTTTCCGCCGGGGAACAGTACGCGGCAGGAAACAGCTTTGCTATCAAAGCCGAACTCGGCAAGGCCGGCGCATCCCATGATCATTGAGAATCATGCTGGCTATCCGAAAGATCCCCGTCAATGAAGCGTCCATCGAAGAGAAGACCATGATAGAACGTATTTTACGCATATCCATACAGCGCCCCGGATTCGTCCTGGGCGCGGTGCTGGCGATGGCTGGATTGGGGGTTTACAGTTACCACAGGCTGCCCATCGACGCGGTTCCGGATATTACCAATGTGCAAGTGCAAATCAATACACAGGCGCCCGGTTATTCGCCGGTGGAAGCCGAGCAGCGCGTAACCTTTCCAATCGAAACGGTTATGGCCGGCCTTCCCCATCTCCACCACACCCGCTCCATCTCGCGCTACGGACTGTCCCAGGTAACTGTCATTTTCGATGACGGCACGGATATTTATTTCGCCCGGCAATTGGTGGATCAGCGGATTCAGGAAGCACAGGGTAGCCTGCCTGCCGGAATTGTGCCCACAATGGGCCCAATTTCCACCGGCCTGGGGGAAATCTTCATGTGGACCGTCGATGCCGCGGAAGACGCGAAGAAGCCTGATGGCACGGCGTATACCATCACGGATCTGCGTGAAATCCAAGACTGGATCATCCGGCCCCAACTACGCATGGTGAGAGGCGTCACCGAAATCAATGCGATCGGCGGTTACGTTAAGCAATATCACGTGACGCCTTATCCCGAGAAACTGCTCTCGTTCGGTCTGACACTGCAAGAGGTCGTCCTCGCTCTAGAACGCAACAATCTGAATGTCGGTGCCGGTTACATCGAAAAAAGCGGTGAGCAATATCTGGTCCGGGTACCCGGACAAGTGACGAACCTGGACGAGATTGCCGACATCATTCTGGGGAATCGCCAAGGGGTGCCCATACGCGTCAAGGATGTTGCAGACGTAATTATCGGCAAGGAACTGCGCAACGGCGCCGCCACGCAGAATGGCGAAGAAGTCATACTGGGCACCGCACACATGCTGATCGGTGAAAACAGCCGTGCCGTGTCCAGGGCCGTCGCTGACAAATTAACGGAGATTAATCGTACCTTGCCCGAGGGGGTGGTGGCCACTGCCGTATATGATCGCACCAGCCTGGTCGACAAATCCATTCGAACCGTTGCCACCAATCTATTCGAAGGCGCCACGCTGGTCATCGTGGTGTTGTTCCTGTTTCTGGGTAATTTGCGCGCAGCGCTCATTGCCGCGCTGGTCATCCCGCTTTCCATGCTGTTCACTTTCAGCGGCATGGTCGCCAATCATGTCAGCGCCAACCTGATGAGCCTGGGGGCACTCGATTTTGGCATCATCGTGGATGGCGCCATCGTCATTATTGAAAACAGCATCCGGCGGCTCGCCCATGAGCAGGCAAGGCTGGGGCGGGAATTAACCTCCGCTGAGCGTTTTTCAGTAGTCTTCGACGCATCCAGGGAAGCGCGGAAGGTATTGATTTATGGGGAGCTGATTATCATGGTGGTCTACCTCCCCATCTTCGCGCTCTCGGGAGTGGAAGGAAAAATGTTTCATCCCATGGCTTTCACCGTGGTGATCGCGCTACTGGGGGCGATGATTCTGTCCGTGACGTTTGTTCCGGCCGCGATTGCGCTCTTTCTATCGGGGAAGGTCGCGGAAAAAGAAAGTTCCGCCGTGACATGGGCCAAAAAAGTTTACGTGCCCGCACTTGGCGCCGCCATGCGCAACAAGGCGCTGACCGTCACGCTTGCCGTGGTGATTGTGGTGCTGTCCGGCCTGCTGACGACCCGCATGGGCAGCGAGTTTGTACCCAGCCTGAACGAGGGGGATATCGCGCTCCATGCGATACGCATTGTCGGCACAAATCTGACCACGTCCATCGAGATGCAGAACGAAGTGGAAAAAAAGATCAAGGCATTCCCAGAGGTGGACAGAACCTTCTCCAAGATTGGCGTCGCCCAGATTGCAACAGACCCCATGCCGCCAAGCGTGGCGGATATCTTCGTCATTCTTAAGCCAGAATCGGAATGGCCGGGGCCGCACCATACCAAGCCGGAGCTGGTGGCTGCAATGGAACAGGCTGTGCGGCAGATACCCGGTAACAACTACGAGTTCACCCAGCCAATACAGATGCGCTTCAACGAACTGCTGTCAGGTGTGCGCACGGATGTGGCGGTAAAGGTGTTCGGTGATGACATGGATACGTTGCTCGCCTTAGCGGAGCAGATCGAGAAAATTCTCGCTACCGTCCCGGGTGCCGCGGATGTACGAATCGAACAGATTACGGGACTTCCGGTACTTTCCGTACAAATGGATCGCGCCAGGATGGCGCGCTATGGCCTGAACGCAGTGGATGTGCAAGACGCCATCACCATCGGTATTGGTGGAAGAATCGCCGGTACTATTTACGAGGGTGACCGCCGTTTCGAGTTACAGGTGCGGCTCCCCGAGTCCCTGCGCGGCGACATCGAGACACTGGGACGTTTGCCGATCCGACTGCCCGATACGAGCATGGGCAACACGGCAGCTGCTCCGAATGTTTTTGGTTATGTCCTGTTAAGCGAGGTGGCTGATCTGGAAATTGTCCAAGCTCCCAATCAGGTAAGCCGCGAAAATGGCAAACGCAGGGTGGTGGTCACCGCGAACGTGCGCGGCCGGGATCTTGGTTCCTTCGTCAACGAAGCGGAAACACTCATCGCGGAAGAAGTGCAAATTCCCTCCGGATACTGGGTAACATGGGGAGGGCAATTTGAGCAGCTGATTTCCGCCGCACAACGCCTCAAGATTGTCATTCCGCTCGCTCTGGGACTGATTCTCGTTCTGCTTTATACGATGTTCGGCAATTTCCGGGACGGATTGCTGATGTTTACCGGCGTTCCGTTTGCCCTCAGCGGCGGGGTTGTGGCATTGTGGTTGCGCGACATTCCCCTCTCTATTTCCGCCGCGGTAGGATTTATCGCGCTATCGGGAGTAGCAGTGTTGAATGGCTTGGTGATGCTGGCATTTATCCGTGATCTTCGGGAGAAAGGATTAACGCTCGATGACGCCATTCAAACCGGCACGCTCACCCGGCTGCGGCCGGTACTGATGACGGCATTGGTAGCGGCAATCGGCTTCATCCCCATGGCCTTGGCCACAAGTACGGGGGCGGAGGTGCAACGCCCGCTCGCAACAGTAGTGATAGGCGGCATTCTTTCCTCCACCGCACTGACGCTGCTGGTATTGCCGGTACTGTACCGGCTGGTTCATGGACGAGATGCTTCGAATAAGGATACATCGGTAAGTCCTGAAACAACGAAGATACTATAGTAATGACAATATCCATGTCGTACTTTGGGCAGTGCTGGCCTGCAACCTGGCCTGCACGTCACCACCGGATGCTGATCAGTGCTGTTCCTCCGTGGCTTTTGCCGAGGATTCTTCGGTAGACACCCGGTCCACCTCGCGTCCGTTGATGGGATAGCTATTGGCAGGGCCGACGAAAGGCTGGATCAGCATGCGATCGAGCCGCTCCCAAGCCGGCTCACGGAACAGATTGATGCCAATGGTCATCCCTTCATGGCCATCTCGGGGCTGGTCTTTATAAGTGCCCAGCAACCGATCCCACCAAGGCAGATTGAATCCGAAGTTGGAGTTTGTCTCGTTAGGGTGCCAGGAATGGTGGACGCGGTGCATGTCAGGCGTTACCACCAGCCAGCGCAGAACTCTGTCGAAGAGTGGGGGGATGCGCACATTGCCATGATTGAACAACGAGGTTGCATTGAGTAATACCTCAAAAATCAGCACTGCAAGCGCTGGCGCTCCGAGAGCGGTTACGACCATCAGCTTGATGCCCATGGAGAGTACGATCTCGATCGGATGAAAACGTA
This sequence comes from Nitrosospira sp. NpAV, assembly GCF_000832065.1. GTDB lineage: Bacteria > Pseudomonadota > Gammaproteobacteria > Burkholderiales > Nitrosomonadaceae > Nitrosospira. Next base: position 220,473 of record NZ_JXQM01000003.1, read on the forward strand.
CTCCAGTGGTCACATCAAAATCGAGGTCGGCATGATGCATCCGATGCAACCGCCAGAGCGAGGGTACAGCGTGGAATAACACATGCTGAAGGTAAATGGCAAAGTCGAGGACCACCACAGCAATCAACACCGTCATCCATTCTGGAAGGACGAAAACATTCAACAGGCCCCAGCCGCCCTCTTCGCCCAACAATGCAACGCCGATGGCGGCTGTTGGGAATACGATTCGGAGCACCAGTGTATTCAGCGCCGCAATGCCGAGATTGCTCGGCCAGCGCTTGAGCCGCGGAAAACTCCGCTTACGCCGCGGCACCCACGCTTCCAGCAGACCGACAGCGGCGAGGATCGCGAAAAAAAAGCCCAGCCTGACAACGGGTTCAGCCCCTAGAATAGTTTCGGCCACCCTTGTTCTCCCAACGCGGTTGCGCAGCTGCAGTCAGTGCTCATTCATTCCAATGACCCTGGCCACCCGCACGGGTGCGGAAGTGCGACATCTGCTGGCAACAGTGGTGATTGGCAGCATCCTCTCATCCACCGCTGGTGCCGCTTGTTAACGGTGCTGTACCGGTGAACCCCCGGCAAGGATAATTTAATGGCACACCCGCCTGAACATTCATCGCCGGAGTGATCAACAGGATATGCGCAGCTCGCTCACGGCGCGGCCAATCCTGCGTCGCAGAAGAGTACGCAATGTTGCGCCATCAGCATAACCGACCTGAGCTGCGATCAGATCAATGCTGTCGCTGCTCGTCCTCAAAAGATGTAATGCACGCTCGACCCGAAGATCCTGAAAATAGGAAAGCGGAGTTTTACCCAGTACGGCCCGCAGGCGACGGGAAAGCGTTCTCTCGCTCGTACCCGCCGCGCTGGCTGCATCGCTGAGTGAGAAGCCATCGGCTAATCTCAGTCGCGCCCACTGCTCGAACCGTTCAACGAGAGGGTCCTCATGCGCGAGATGGTCGGGAATCGCAAAAATTGCCTGCGATGGGCGTGGTTCGATTACGAGAAAGCGGGCTGTTAATGCCGCGAGCGCCGGACTGCTGCGCCTCACAAGCCATAGTGCGAGATCGATATGCGCAAGCGCGGCACCGGCGGTGACAAAACGGGACGAGTTTACTACCATGCGGGACTCTTCCAGCCTTACAAGTGGATAAAGCTCTCGAAACATGGGGGCAAGCCACCATGAGGTAGTAGCGCTCTGCCCATTGAGAAGCAAAGTGTTTGCGAGAACAAATGTTCCAGTGCATGCGGCCCCCACCAGAACACCACTGTCAGACCACTGCCGCAAAAGCTTGCCGGCATCCGCCACATCTCGGCGCTGAAGCGCCGCTCGCAGCGTTTCAGGCATTTTTGCCCCGAGTGCGGGAATCAATACGGCGTCCGGGTACGCGCATCGGCTGGCCGGTACCACAGGCACCGATAATCCCTGACTGGTCCGCACGTGGCGGCGTACACCAATAATGGTTATCTCGAAATGGGTTGAAAAAGCATTGTTGGCGCCCGCGAGGTCATTCGCAACGCTCAGGGTATCGAGAATAGTCGATAAGCCGATGTCAAACACTTCATCAAGCGCGAGAACGTGGATACGCATGGCGAGAATTATATCAAATTTGTCAATCTTGCCACTAGGCAAAACCTTATGACCTCTCTAAAGTCTACTCCTCGTCGCTCAACTTCAAAAGGAGGAAACTATCATGGTAAAAGTTGCGTTGTTGGTACGATTACAAGCCAAACCAGGAAAAGAAGCGGATGTCATCCGTTTTCTCGAGCAGGGACTTGCACTGGCGAATGCGGAAACTACCACACCGGTCTGGTTCGCGCTACAGTTAGGCCCTTCGACTTTCGGTATTTTCGACGCATTCACCGACGATGCCGGACGATCAGCGCATTTGGCTGGCCCCATCGCTGCGGCATTGATGGCCAATGCGGCCGATCTATTCGCCGAAGCCCCACAGATCGAGCATGTGGATGTACTTGGCGCAAAACTTGCCAGCTAGGAATTTACTGGCTACAAATACCGGATAGTCTATTGCGCGAATGAGAATGGGGTTCCTGAGATGCCCTGAAATAACTTGGATTATCTCTTCTCTCGACGTGGCGTAGTAACGATGGCTATCCGGTTGCGAAACTGGCAACGGATAACAGCACGGCTGGAAAACCTTTGGGTCGCGTATGCAGAACGGACAGCCCTGAATCCTTCAGCCGGCAACCGGCTTCAAAATCGCTAAAAATCTACCCGCACCCCGTCGCATTCTCGCTTAGCAACTATATTATATTGTACGATAAGTTCGGCAAAGAGCCGTTCGCGTGCGAGCCCGTCGCCCCTCCTTCCTTAGAAATGGACTCTACTCCTTCCCGCTCCTGGATTTGGGTTAAAATATCTTTTCAACTTTTTCGCACATCTTTTCATGAAAAAACCCCGCGTTCCGCATCGCACAAAATCCCCACGCGTGGTTCAGGAGCTTTCCAGATTGGCATCGGGACTTGCTGCTTCCGGCAGCCGCATTGAGGATGCGTTCTGGGAGAATCGGCTTGCGGCAAAGATAAACGCACAATTACGCACCGGCGACGATCAAAACCTCGAAGCGGCGCTGGATCAACTTTATGACTCCAATGCTGTAGGTTACGGCGAATTCATTTATGCCATCGAAGCAGCGATCGAATGCAGCACATTGATGCGGGAAGGCGTTGGTCATGACGTGCTGATGTTTGCAGCACCTGTGCTGACCTGGTCGCGTTTCTCAATTCCTTCCGGCCTGATATCCGAGCCGGTGCTTGCCAATCTCCGGGAGCAGTTGCAGGCCCATGTACTGGCGAAAGAGGTGCAATTCGTGTTGGCGGATTGCCTGTTCAGCCCCGACCAGCTTCCACGCGGCTATCACCTCACGCATGAACTTGCCAGCAAGCTGTGGACGGCCACAATGGCGGGAGAACGGGATCTGCATATGAATCCACGCCAACTGGCTGAAACGGGGCGTTTTCTGTCCGATACCCGTTACCTCCTTGGTGCGATTGCGGTTCAGCAAGGAAAACCCATGTTCCGGTGGCAGGAAGCCGAAAGAGCCGGCATGGACAAGAGTACCGACGCCAATTCGCCTGGTGTAAAGTTTTCCAAGCAGGAGATACTGCTTGCATGGCAGACTCATGGTACCGAAGCCCTTCGGCCGCTATTTCAAGGTTGCGCGTTCGAACTATTAATACCCGATGGCTTTTTTTCGGCATGGCGCATGGCGGATCGCCTTGCCCGGCCCTATTCCACGCATGCCACCATCGATTTTCTGCAATCAACGTTGAATGTTTCCGCAAACAGGTTGCGTGCGGTGGTCGCGCCCTTTTACGACCAATGGCTGGAAGAATACCGTATAAGCTTTATGCTCAAAGATCGCGATGAAGTCCTCTATGGCATCGTCTGGGCGCTCGTGGGCGACGAAGACGAAAACAGCGACACCGTGACGCAAATCGAAACGACGCTGAGGGAATGCGGTATCACGCATACGACAGTGCTGGATAATCGTTTCCTTCTGGAATATTGCGAGGAGTGCGGCGCACCGTTGTTTCCAAATCCGGAGGGTGAAGTGGTACATGCCGAATTTCCCGATGAAGGAGAAGTTGCGCCAGTACATCTACATTGAAACGTTTGCTGAAATAGCATTAATTGGCTTGCCGGACGGCAATGTCCAAACCTGCGGCGGAATTACAAACCTGGAGAGGTGAAAAACAACCCCGCAATCGGGCTAATGCGGAACAGTTCAATCATTCTAAATCCGGTAGCTGGGCGGAATACGGTATTTTGAGTGCAGGGCAAGGTGCAACGACGCGGAATGATCGTTCCATTCCAGGCGTTGCAATACAAGCATGTACCACAAAAACCGTACAATTCACCCGTAGCGGCCTCACTTGAAAAGCGAGATCAAATAATCCGAAATATCGCTATCAATCTTAACACTGATCTATTAGTCTTAACTCTGATCTATTAAGTAGGCGGTCGACTATCACCAGATAGAATTACAGTTATTTTAATCTGTCATATCGGGCGTTATTCATGAAATTGAATAGCCTTTTGCAGCATTAACCGACATAATCGTTTCATCATCAACCGTAAACCGTATCGACATTTTTATGAAGTTTCTTTTTGATCTCTTTCCGGTTATTCTGTTTTTTATCACTTTCAAGATCTATGGAATCTACGCCGCCACTGCTGTAGCCATTGTCGCCACTTTTGCACAAATCGGCTGGGTGTGGTTTCGCCATCGCAAGGTTGAAACCATGCTTTGGGTAAGCCTCGTTATCATCGTGATCTTCGGCAGCGCGACATTGATATTGCAGGATGAAACATTCATCAAATGGAAACCGTCCGTGCTCTACTGGCTGTTCGCGGGTGCGCTGCTGCTGGCCCACGCAGTTTTCAAGAAGAATTTGATACGTGTCATGATGAAAGAGCAAATTGCACTTCCGGAACCCATATGGGCCCGCCTCAATGCCAGTTGGGCAGCATTTTTTGCATTGATGGGTGGGGCCAATCTCTATGTGGCTTTTAATTATTCCACTGAAACCTGGGTCAATTTCAAGCTGTTCGGATTCATGGGGCTGATGCTTGTATTTGTCGTAGCACAAGGATTGATGCTGGGAAAGTATATGGAAGACAAAGAGGATAAAGAAGCATGATGCTCTATGCGATAAGCGGTGAAGATATTCCGGATAGCCTGGAAAAACGATTGCTGGTACGTACCGCACACCTGGAACGCCTCAATGAGTTGCGGCGGGAGGGGCGTCTTGTTCTGGCGGGACCATACCCGGCGATTGATAGCCCCGACCCCGGCCCCGCCGGGTTCTCGGGCAGCCTCATCGTAGCGGAATTCGAATCACTCGAAGCAGCGCGCACCTGGGCGGAAACCGATCCTTATGCCACGTCGGGTGTATATGCAAAGCTGACGGTCAAGCCATTCAAGAAAGTTTTGCCATAGGCATGGTAAGCACCATCGAGTTAATCAGACAAAAGCTGGCTGTTCTTAACCCGCAGCAGATTCAGATCCTGGATGAGAGCGCCAGGCATGCGGGACATGAGGGTGCTAAAAGTGGTGGCGGACATTACTTGCTCACTATTGTCTCACGCGAATTTCTCGGCAAATCCACTCTGGCCCGGCACCGCTTGGTCTATACCGTGTTGAAAGAGATGATGCATAAGGATATTCACGCGCTGAGCGTAAAAGCGTATACTCCAGAAGAAATTTGATTCGATTCAATCCACTGACAAGGAAAACCCTATGCGTGTTATGAAATTCGCTCAACTGACGGTGCTTGGCATTTCCGGTTTGATTGCCGTAACGGCTGTTCAGGCCCAATCCAACTCACCCATGGCCAAGGTAAATGGCGTATCCATTCCCCAATCGCGTCTTGAATTTATAGTGAAGGCGCGTGCCGCCCAAGGTCAAGCCGATAGTCCCGAAACCAGGAAGACCTTGCGTGAGGATCTCATAACCGAGGAAGTCATAGCCCAGGAAGCATTAAAGAAAGGTCTTGATAAAGACCCGGATTTCGTTTCTCAACTTGAAATTGCCCGTCTGACCGCATTGGTGAGGGCATATCAAATCGATTATGTGAAGAGCCACCCGGTCAGCGACGAAGAACTGAAGCAAGAATATGAATCACTGAAAACCCAGATGGGCGACAAAGAATACAAGGCCCATCACATCCTGGTGGCTACCGAGGCGGAAGCAAAGGATATCATCGCGCGTATCAAGAAAGGCGGCAAGTTTGACAAGATTGCGCAGGAAAAATCTATTGATTCCGGCAGCAAAGCTAAAGGTGGCGAGCTCGACTGGAGTCCCGCCGCCAGCTATGTCCAACCCTTTGCCGAAGCCTTGACGAAAATGACTAAGGGTCAGCTTACCGAGCAACCCGTGAAAACTCCCTTTGGCTGGCACGTCATCCGCCTGGATGACATACGGCCATTGAAAATTCCGCCATTCGAAGAAATAAAGCAAAATCTGGCACAGCGGGTATTACAACGGCAGTTTGCAACTTTTGTTGGCGACCTCCGCGCCAAGGCGAAAATCGAATAGCTCTAAATTCGGAGTCCGGAAAAAAGGCGGTCGGTCAGACCGCCTTTTTTTGTTACGCTACTACGTTACTATTTGCATGCGCGACGCCAGGGCGCACAGCAACTCATAACTCACCGTACCCGCCGACTCGGCTACCTCATCCACGGGCAGCCCCTTTCCCCAGAGCGTTACCCGACTGCCTACGCCAGCATCTTCAATTCCACTCAAATCCACATTCAGCATATCCATGGATACGCGCCCGATGAGCCGGGCACGCCTGCCGTGCACCAGCACCGGAGTACCGGCGGGGGCGTGGCGTGGGTAGCCGTCGGCATAGCCGCCGGCTACAATACCGGTACGCATCGGCCGGTCGGCACAAAACATGTGGCCATACCCCACTCCCTCTCCAGACTTAAGGGTTTGCACGGCAATAATTTTGCTCGATATTGTCATTGCCGGATGCAAATCCAGTTCCCCAGCGGTTTTATCGGGGAATGGCGAAGCTCCATAAAGCATGATACCGGGCCGCACCCAATCGGCATGCGTTTCGGGATAACGCAGGATAGCGGCGGAGTTGGCCAGCGAGCGCGGCAGATTCCGCGCTTCGGCAACAGCATTGAAGCGTTGTAACTGCGCGGCAACGCTCTCCTTTCCGCCGGACTCATCCGCGCGGGCAAAATGGGTCATGAGCGTAATCTGGCCAACAGCGGGATTGGCTTTCAATGTTTCCAGCGCAGCGGGGAATTGATCAAGCGTGAAGCCCAAGCGGTTCATACCGGTATTAAGCTTCAGAAATACATTCAGGCTGCCGCGCGGCCTGTATGCTGATAACATCGCCAGCTGCTCATGATGATGGACTACGGTGCTTAAATGGTATTGTTCGATCCATGCCAGCTCCTCTATGGAAAAGAAGCCTTCGAGCAGCAGAATAGTTTGGCGATAGCCCGCTTCCCGCAAACGAACGGCAGCGTCAATCTCGAGCATCGCGAAGCCCTCCGCGCGCTTCAGCGCATCGGCCGCGCGCAGCAGCCCATGACCATATGCATCAGCCTTGATGACCGCCATGACACGCGAACGAGGAGCATAACGGCGAACTACAGATAGATTATGTTCGATTGCGGCGAGATCGATCAGCGCCTGGATAGGACGCGACATCAGTTTTCAGAATACAAGGGAAATTTAATCATCCTGAAACAGTGGGTTTCAATTGGTTGCGTAAACGGTTTCATGGTATAAACTTTTTCCCCAAAATAAGCCTGGATGACCATTGTATAATCTCACGCCTAACAACGAGAAAGTTTTGGGAGGGAGAGTAGGGTGAAACGCGGATTTTATACCATCATGGCAGCGCAGTTCTTTTCTTCGCTCGCGGACAATGCGCTGCTGGTCATTGCCATTGCACTTCTGATAGAACTGCATGCGCCCGCATATCTCACCCCGATGCTCAAGTTTGTATTCGTTTTATTCTATGTAATTCTCGCTCCTTTCGTTGGTGCTTTTGCCGATTCCATGCCCAAGGGACGGGTGATGCTCATTAGCAATTCAATCAAGATCGTTGGCTGCAGTCTGCTTTTCCTGGCTTCGCATCAGTATTTTGCCCTCGCCGCCTATGCAATCGTGGGGCTGGGTGCCGCCGCATATTCCCCCGCAAAATACGGGATACTGACCGAATTGCTTCCTCCCGAGAAGCTGGTCATTGCCAATGGCTGGATCGAAGGACTCACCGTAGCTTCCATTGTGCTGGGCACGGTATTGGGCGGACTATTGATAACACCTGCAATCTCCGCCATATTTCTAGGATTCGACTTCCCCTTCATCGATACCGGCGTGGATACCATACCTGAAGCAGGTATTCTACTAGTCGCCGTTTTTTATAGTACCGCGGCCATCTTCAATCTATACATACCCAACACCGGTGTGGATCACCGCATCCTCAAGAAGAATCCGATATTCCTGGTGCACGAGTTTGGACACTGTATGAAATTGCTATGGACAGACAAGCTCGGGCAGATTTCACTCGCCGTCACCACCTTGTTCTGGGGCGCGGGTGCAACGCTGCAATTTATCGTATTGAAATGGGCCGACGCGGCACTTGGCTATCCGTTAAATAAAGCGGCACAATTGCAAGGCGTGGTCGCCGTGGGAATCGCGATAGGTGCGGTGGTTGCGGCGCGGCTGGTGTCGCTGCGGCAGTCCGTGAAAGTTATCCCCCTTGGGATCGCCATGGGTGTCGTGGTGATGGCCATGATTCTGGCGCGTGACCTGTGGATTGCAATCGTGCTTCTCATGCTGATAGGCGGACTGGCGGGATTTTTTGTGGTCCCAATGAACGCCCTGCTGCAGCACCGCGGGCACATCCTGATGGGGGCTGGTCACTCCATTGCGGTCCAGAATTTCAATGAAAACCTAAGTATTCTCGCCATGCTGGCGGTGTATGCGGTACTGGTAAGCTTCAACGTGCATGTTTACACCGTTATTATTCTGTTCGGTCTATTTGTAGCGGTGATCATGGCCCTGATACGTCAGTGGCATCTGCATAACCAGAGCATTGAAGACTCGCTCCATCTGATCGGGGCTCACAAGGGACATTAACCCAAATACTGCTACAAAATAACCGGTGTATCGGGCAGTTCATTTTCCCTTCCTTCCGGTCCTTTCTCTGCCCGGAAATGCGTTCGCAGGTGGCTGCCTACGGCGCCGATTCCAGCGACCACCCCTGATTCAAAATGACCCTGACGAAAAGCCGTTTCCATTTCGCGGCAGATTTTTTCCCACTCTTCAGCACTGACTTTGACATTAATACCTCGGTCGGCAATGATCTCAACGTCGCGGTCCGCCAGCAGCAGGTAAACCAGCACACCGTTGTTATGTTCAGTATCCCACACACGGAGTTGGGAAAACAACTCCACCGCCCGCTCCCTCGCCGACTGATCTCTAAGCAGGGGCAAGGTATCCAACGCTGCTTCCACCGCAAAGCAGACTTCGCCCTCATGGCCGATTTCCGACCGCTTGATGGCTTGTTCGATGGCTGCCAGGGAAGCATGCGAAAATAGACGCCGTACCACCGCACGACCCGTAAGCAAATGCCGCAGTATGCGTGCGAAATTCATTTACCACCTCCCCGATGCGCCACCACCGCCAAATCCACCCCCTCCTCCTCCAAAGCCGCCTCCACCCCCAAACCCGCCTCCGCCGCCCATCCCGCCAAATCCGCCGCCCGGAGGCCAGCCACCCCGCCCTCCTCTGGCAATTCCCCCACCCGCGTTACCAAACAGGCTCATCAAGAACGCGAGGAAAGCGATGACCAAGGCAGCGATTATCGAAGAAAAAATGAGCCAGCCGAGGAACCCTCCCGCTGCACTCATTATGGCGGCGGCGATGAAACGTCCAAACATGGATTGCAGTATTCTGCCGGCTACGACAAGTCCTACAAGAATAAAGAAAATATTGTCCAGAACACCGCCCATTCCCGCCGGAGCGCCATTGCCGTGCCGGGATTGCGGCGGGGGTAACGATTCTCCTGCAATTACCCCTGTTATTTTCTCGATTCCCGCGTCGATACCCCCCGCGAAATCTCCCTGTCGGAGCCTGGGAAGCATTATTTCTTCGATGATACGCTTCGCCACGGCATCCGGCAGCGCACCCTCCAGTCCATAGCCTACCTCGATCCGCAACGCTTTGTCATGCTTCGCAATGACCAGCAGAATGCCGTCATCCACGCCTTTGCGGCCAAGCTTCCAGGCCTCGGCAACACGAATCGAATACTGCTCGACAGTTTCAGGATGCGTAGTGGGAATGATCAGCACTGCGATCTGGCTCCCCCTCTCTGCCTCCAACGCAGCCAGCTTCTGTTCCAATCGCGCGGTTTGATTCACGGTGAGTGTGCCGGTCAGATCGGTGACACGGGACTTGAGAGGCGGAACCGCTACTTCCGCCGCCGATAAAGAGGCGGCAAGAAGCAAGACAATTAACGTGAGAACTCTTCCCCAAGCTCGAATCATAATCCCAAATCTCTTAGCGGATCATTGCGCAAAACTGAAAGATGAGCGATCAACTGTTGGGTTCAGGATAATGGCACTATTTCGCTGGCGATGGTGTGCTGAAATCCACCTTGGGGGCGGAGGAAATTTCTTTCTCATTCTCCACGGCAAAGCCGGGCTTCACCTGGTAGCCGAAAACCATTGCCGTAAGATTGCTGGGAAATGAGCGCACCACCACGTTGTATTCCTGGACCGCCTTGATGTAACGGTTGCGGGCCACCGTGATACGGTTTTCGGTACCTTCCAGTTGTGCCTGCAATTCACGGAAATTAGCATCCGATTTAAGTTGCGGATAATTCTCCGCCACCACCAGCAAACGCGACAGCGCGCTCGACAATTCCCCCTGAGCACTTTGAAATTTGGCTAATGCTTCCGGATCGTTGATCAGCTCTGGTGTAGCCTGGATGCTACCCACTTTGGAGCGGGCATTGGTCACACCCAACAATACATCTTTCTCCTGTGCGGCAAAACCCTTCACCACGTTTACAAGGTTGGGAACCAGATCGGCACGGCGCTGATACTGGTTCAGAACTTCCGACCAGCCGGCCCTGATCTGTTCATCGGTGGACTGCAAGGTATTGTAGCCACAGCCACTTAAGGTAAGAGTAAGGAGCAACGTCAGCGACAACAGCAAATTATGCATGGCATTCTTCCTGAAAGAATTTGATTTGAGGAATCTACGATCAAGTTCCCCGGGTTTGCCAGCAGCTTGACCCATAAACGGAACTATTCCGGGACCCTTTACGATATGTTGGGGTTAAACCTCAAATTGCAAGGGAATCGGGAATCACCCACTGCGGGCGCTTTCCAAACCTTGCATGATACTTCTGGCAAAGCATAAATCTTCCCAAGCTTTCGCCTTGTCCGCAAGCGTTCGCAACAGATAGGCTGGATGGTACGTGACGATAACGGGAATGCCGGAATGCTCGTGCAGTCTCCCGCGCAAACTGGCAATGGCCGCATCGGTATGCAGCAGATTCTGCGCAGCGACTTTTCCCAGCGCAATGATGAGCTTGGGTTTGATCAACTCGATTTGCCGCTCAAGATAAGGCGCGCACTGCCCTGCCTCATCGGGATGGGGGTTTCTGTTGCCCGGTGGACGGCATTTCACGATATTGGCGATATAAACATCCCGGCCGCGCGTCAGATTGATTGCCGCCAGCATATTATCCAATAATTTCCCGGAAGGCCCGACGAAGGGCTCCCCCTTGGCGTCCTCCTCGGCACCCGGCCCTTCGCCTATGCATAGCCAGTCGGCATTTTTGGCGCCCACGCCAAACACCGTGCGGGAACGAGACCGGCATAGCGGACACGCAACGCAACCCTCAACGCTTGTCTTAAGCTCATCCCAGCCCATCCGCAGGATTTTCGAACGCCGCTCTTCCGCCGCGTCGGCAGGGTGGCTGACAGCCTGTTCGCTGAACTCGACCTGCGCAGCAGAATCTTCCCCGGAAGTTCTAGCACGCCACAATGGTGTCAAACCCAGCTCCTTGAGTATTTCGTTGCGCCTTGCACGCCTGGAGCGGGCATCCGCAGTCACAACATCAGCTCCATGACTATGGAGTCCTCACGTCCGCCCATCGCGGGATAGTAATCCCGGCGTTTGCCGATTTGCCTGAATCCCATCCGCTCATACAGGCGAGCGGCCACACGATTGGACTCTCGCACATCCAGAAACATCGAGCGCGCGCGCTGGTCCCTGGCAATGCAGATAAAATGCCGCAGCAATCTCTCGCCCCAACCCTTCCGTTGTGAGCCCGCGGCGACGCTAAGCGTCAGTAAATGGGCTTCTTCGGGTCCAATAATCATTACACCATAGCCAAAAAGATGTCCATTCTGCTCCAGCACCATGCAGTGATAGCCGGAGTCGATCGAATCACCGAAATTGCCGCGCGTCCAGGGGAAAAGAAAAACTTCCCGTTCGATTGCCACAACCTCGTCCAGGTCTGACATAAACATTCGCCTGATTTGGGGCATTTCCTGCAATTGAGCGCTCATCGTTCCTTTTCCTTCAAAGCCACTTTATTACGCACATAAAGTGGCGCGGCATCAGCGGGATCAATACCCAGTCCCTTCGCAAATCTCGGCACAGCCAGTTGAATCATGTAGCTCGCATGAGGCCGGAGATCGCCAATGATGCGATGGATACAATCGTCATAGCGGCTGCGTAACGCCTCGCCATATATGGAAAAACCGCTGCCGCAACCAATCCAGCCGCTTCCGCGCACTAATGGCGCCTGCTGTGGCGAACATAGCGTTGGCTCCCTAACCGGTTGCCACTCATCGGCCATTTTTGTATAGGCGGCATGATAAATCTCACTCATGCGCGCATCGAGCGCCGCAATTACATTATCTCCTCCCGCCGCCGCCGCCATTGCTTCCAATGTGCATATACCCATTACCGGCAGATCCGCGCCAAAAGCCAACCCTTGCGCCACTCCGCAAGCAATGCGCAAACCTGTGAAAGAGCCTGGTCCAGCACCAAAGGCAATACCATCCAATTGAGCCAGCGTCAGCCCGGCTTCGCCCAGCATCTGCCTCAGCATCGGCAAAATCAGTTCCGAATGCCGCTGTTTCGCGAGAACCTCCCGGCTGAGTATTTCGCCATCCAGCAAGACTGCAATCGAACAGTACTCGGTAGAAGTATCAAGAGCGAGAATTTTCAAAGGAGCTGAATCGAATGAGTAGGAAGGATTATAATAGGGCCGAAACAACACCCTTTCCGGCAGAAACTTATGTCGAGAATACATTGTCCATTATTACGGCAATGTTACTTTAACATCATCTCAGGGAGGAGTCATGAGCATCACGTGGATACTCGTTGCAAACGCAAGCGCAGCCTATCTCTATGCAAATTACGGACCCAATAAAGGGCTGCAAAAGCTCAAAGAATTCAAGCATGATGCCAGCAGGGAAAAAGGACAAGATCTGGTTTCCGACCGCCCCGGACACAACAAAAGTCACGGCAATGGCCGGGGCGCCTACATCCCCGCCACGGATCCAAAACAAAATCAGGCCCAGAACTTTGCCCTTCAGTTAGCGCGGGAACTGGAGCAAGGGCGTACAACCAACAGTTATCAGCGTCTGATTCTAGTGGTATCAGCCCCATTTATTGGACTCGTCAACGGGAGCCTGGGAAGCCATGTGCGTACCCTGGTAAGCGACACTTTCGAAAAGGATTACACCAGAGCCAGCGAAAAGAACCTGACCAGGCATCTGGAAAGCTGTATTTATCTCTGATACCGCCACCATTCTAAAGAACCGCTGAATAAGTCCTCGGATTGCCGGCAATGCGCGTACAAAGAATAAATGGATTAACAGAGCATACCAAGAGAGGACTTATTCCAAGGTTTCCTAGCTTTTCAACGGCCAGCGGCCCATCGGTGTATAAACCGGTCCGTCGCCGGTCTGTTCCGATTTAACCAGCATCCACTCACGTACCCGCCAGGTTATGGGCTCCGCCAATTCGGGTAACGATTGGCACAAAGCATCCCTCATTAACGTCACATGGGGTTTATAAGCGCGCTGCTCCAACGAAAATCCAGCAGCGGACAGCGCATCCGTTAAAGTGCTCACCAGATTTATAAGTCCCTGGGGAATCTCGACTGTTGACGCATAAACGATGCGGTTGCGTTTCCAGTGGCGAATTTTTTCCAAGGCAAAATCAAATGCGCACGCACTGGAATCCTTAATTTCGTCGGCCACCCGGCACAGCGCACCCAGCTTGCTGGCATCCACTTCCCCCACAAACACCAGTGTAAGATGAATATTCTCTGCTTTGGTTTCCCGCCCGCTACAGAGTGCCGCCTCTCGCAGTTGCTCCGCCAAACCTGCCAGTTGCTTCCGCACCCCATCATCCGGCCATATTGCAAAGAAAACTCGGAGTGTTTCTGTTTTGATACCCGGATTCCCCTCAGTGGTCCGCATCATCCATGCGGGTGATGAGGCATACCACCTCCGCCTCTATTCCCTCGCCTCTGCCAATAGGACCCAGATGCTCAGCGGTTTTGGCCTTGACGTTGACATCGCCGGTCCGCATGCGAAGATCCTGTGCGATGTGGGTCACCATAGCGGGAATATGCGGCGCCATTTTTGGTGCCTGCGCTATGATTGTGGCATCTATATTCATTACCCTGTAATGATGCTCCGCCAGCAAGCGGGAAACATTTTGCAATAGCACGCGGCTATCGATGTTCTTATAACGTGGATCGGTATCCGAAAAGTGCCGGCCGATATCGCCCAACGCCGCTGCCCCCAGCAACGCGTCGCAGATCGCATGCAGTAACACGTCGGCATCGGAATGCCCAAACAGACCTTTTTCGTAGGGAATGGTCACGCCGCCGATGATAAGTTTACGGCCTTCGACCAGCTGGTGCACATCAAAACCCTGTCCAATTCTAACCATACTTACTCTTTTCTCTCTCTTTTCATCTCTTATTGGCCCAGTGGGCAAGTAGTCCCGCATCAGTCATGCCGGTGGCATGGCCATTCAGGGATTTCCGAGGATCAGCTCCGCCAAGGCAAGATCCTGAGGATAAGTAACTTTCAGATTGCGTGCATCGCTCAGGACCAGCTTGGGGCGCAAACCCAGCGCCTCGATCGCCCCGGCATCGTCGGTCATGGTCACGCCACCCACCCCGCTCAAGGCCTCCCTGAGCAATTTATAACGAAACATCTGTGGTGTTTGCGCCTGCCATAGATTCTCCCGGGATTCTGTGTGCTCAACCCGGCCATGGGTATCACTGCGCTTCAATGTATCCGCAACTGGCACCGCGAGTAAACCGCCTACCCCATCTTCAGCCAGCTCATCCATCAATTTGTCGAGCTGCTTTTCGCTCAAGCAGGGCCGCGCCGCATCGTGTACCAATACCCAGTCATCATCACCAATGGACGAAATGCCCTGTGACGCTTTCAGACCATTAAGCACACTTTCGGCACGAGTTTCGCCTCCGCATTCGAGCACAACCAGCTTGCCTGAGAATTCAGACCAGTCATACCGCAGCCACTCCCCATCCCCTGAGGCAATGACTACAAATACGCAACTGATCCTCGGCGAATGACACAACCTTCTTAAAGCATGATAAATCATCGGCTTGCCAGCCAATGACAGATACTGTTTGGGAAGCTTGTCTCCCATCCGGGAGCCGGAGCCCGCTGCCGGAATTAGTGCAAAGAAATTTGGCATTGCATCAGAAAATAGTGCGGAATCAACTTATCATAGAAATAGGCATCACCCTCCGCATCTGGCGGCATTGTTGATGACTACCCCGGCAGATCTTATAAATTACAAAAGGTCAGCTCAAACGCTACATCATCTTCGTATATTTTGGTTTTTTGCCTCGAACCGGAAATGACAAAACGAATATTAAGCGCATACTTGTTGGCGCTGATTTCAGGAACGCAAGGCAGACTCTCATCTACCTTCAGGCAGAGCATATGCGCTACCCGTCCGGATCCCATTTGCTGGAATACGCCACGGCGGGCGGTATGCGGGAAAGTTTTGCCGCTGCGCCTGAGCAGGTTCAAAACAATGTTGATGCCCTCCTCCAGCGGCAGCAGCGGCTCAAGCCACTCCTTGAGATCGTTGCGACGCAGGAGCGGGTCCAGATGCAACCAATAGTGATAAGATGGAAGATCGAATTCACATGCCCCGCCGGGTATTCCCATCCGCTGCTTGATACTCATCAGCCATTCATCCTCGCGCATGTGTTCCCCGATTTTGCCTGCCATATTGAGCATGCTCTGAGATGCTGCCTGGATATTACTCAACACCTCATTCAACGCGCCCTCTGAAATATCCGGGCTTTTGCGCAGGGTTTCCAATGCCTGTTTTTGCCGCTCAAGTTCTTGCAATAATTCCGATTTCATATCGGCGCGGCTCGTTACGTCGAGTATTTCAAATAGGGTAACAAGTGCGGAGTGGTGTTCAATGGCTTCGTCCCTGGCGGAAAAGAACGCCACCTTGTCAAACAAGTCCTCAAGCCGCAGCAAGGTGCGAATGCGTTCATTAAGCGGATGTTCGTAGCAAATCACGATAGTGAGCCGGAAGACGGGACTGGTGCGAGACGGGATATGTAATATTGCCCTATAAAACAGAATTTTACAATAAAATTTGGCATTAAAATGGCTTCGCGATGAAAGGAAATAATCCCGGGAAAATCAGTCTTTGTTCGTCAAAGCCAGATACTTTTTGTGCAACGCATCCACCTGTTGCCGCAGATGCGACATGTCCACATCATTGGCAATCACATCATCCGCTCGCCGCAACCGTTCCTGACGTGGGAGCTGGGTGGCTGCAATGGCCCGCGCAGTCTGTTCATCCAGGCCCGTGCGGGCCATTGCACGGGTGATCTGGTCTTGTTCGTTGCAATCCACGACTAGGATACGCTCGATCATTCCACGGTAGCCGCCTGTTTCAAGCAAAAGCGGCACAACGATTATTCCGTAGGGAGCGGTGAAGAATGCGGCACGGCGAGCGACTTCAATACGGATAAGGGGATGAAGGATCGCCTCAAGCTTTCGCCGCGAGCTTTCGTCGGAGAATACCAGTGCCCGCATTTCTTTTCGATTTAGTGCACCCTCCGCCGTAATAAACTTCTCCGTAAAAATTTCTCGGATAGTCGAAATAGCGGCACCCTGTGGCTGGGTGAGTTCATGCGCGATCACATCGGTATCAACCACATCGGCGCCCAGCGCGGCAAAAAATTTCGCCACGGTAGTTTTGCCACTTCCGATTCCGCCGGTTAATCCGATTTTCAAGGACATAGCTTAAAATAAATCAAGGTAGGCACGATTAATCTGATTTCCCCAGAACAAGGCAACAAAGCTGCCGCCGACCAGATACGGCCCGAATGGGATTGGAACGTGGCGCTCGTGCTTTGCGATCACCATCAGTCCGACACCGGCTACGGCTCCCGTCAAAGAGGAAAACAGGATCACCAGCGGCAGCATTTGCCACCCAAGCCATGCGCCGATCGCAGCAAGTAATTTGAAATCACCGTACCCCATGCCTTCCCTGCCGGTAAGGAGTCTGTAGCACCAGTATACCAACCACAGTGCGAGGTAACCGGCAACGGCACCGATAATCGCGGAACGAATATCGGTGAAACCATCGCCCAGATTGATCAGCAACCCCCCCCACAGCAGGGGTAGTGTAATATCATCCGGCAGCAACTGCGTATCCATGTCGATAAATGCCAGTGCTATCATTGTCCAGACAAAGACCAGCGCCGCGAAAGCAGCAAAGCCATACCCGAAATACCAGGCAATAAAGCCGCTGATCAGGCCGGTCAGAACTTCAACAACTGGATAACGCGTTGCAATGGGTGCGTGGCATTGAGAACAGCGTCCTCTTAAAAACACATAACTCACCACCGGGATATTCTCCAGGGCGGTTATTTTATGTCCACAATGAGGACAGGCGGAACGCGGTATCACAATATTGAAGGGCGGCTGCCTCTCGACCGGTTCCCCGCGCAAGTCGGCACACTGGCGCCGCCATTCCCGCTCCATCATTTTTGGCAGCCGGTAAATGACGACATTCAAGAAACTGCCCGCCAACAAACCGGCGATGGAGCAAAGAGAAATGAAAAAAACCGGGGAATGCTGCAATAGGTAATTAAATGACATCAAGATGCGGCATACAGGGTTGCTAATCCGTGACCGGCTCTGCAGAGCCTACGGTTGACGCCAAACTGGGAAAGATTCGAACCACCTTGACCACCCGATCCTGAGTCTGGACGATTTCCATCGGATAACCCGCAATTTTCAGGCTCGTGCCGGCTTCGGGAATATCCTGAAAATACTCGAGAATGAGGCCATTAAGGGTTTTGGGGCCACCGAGCGGCAATCTCAGCCCAAGTTTGCGATTAAGATCCCGCAGAAGACTGCTGCCTTCCACGATTACGCTACCATCCTCCTCCTGCTTCACCAATATGCCCGCTTGCGTTGGGGCGTGTGTGGTAAATTCGCCGATGATTTCTTCGACGATATCCTCTAGTGCCACCAGTCCCATCCATTCGCCGTATTCGTCCACGATGAGGCCAACCCGTTCGCGATTCTCCTGGAATAATTGCAGTTGCGAAAACAGGGGCGTGCCGGATGGAATAAAATAAGGCTCACGCATGATTTTCTGCAGTATCGCGGCAGTGACCTCGCCGCTTCTCATATGATTCAGCACCTTGCGCACATGAATGATGCCGGTCACGTTGTCCAGGGTTCCCCGGTAGACCGGCAGACGAGTGTGATGGCAGGTTAATAACTGATTATGAATGGTTTCATCGTCGGCATCCAGATCTATCGCTTCGATCTGGCCACGCGGCACCATGACGTCGTCGACAGTGACGGTTTCAAGGTCGAACAGATTGAGCAGCATGCTTTGATGTTTTTTACGGATGAAGTGTCCCGCTTCCAATACCAGAGTTTTGAGCTCTTCCAGGTTGATTTTCTGTGTGGCGCTATCCTCCCGGGGTTTCAGGCGCAAAAGGGTGAGCAGCGCCTGCACGAACAAGTTGACGAACCATACCACGGGATAGAAAACTTTCAGCAGCGGTGTCAGCACATAACTCGAAGCCAGCGCGATGCGCTCCGGATAGGCAGCGGCGATCACCTTAGGGGTAATTTCGCTGAACACCAGAATAGCGAAGGTCACACATATCGTTCCGATAAACAGGGCCAGATCGTTATGCCCGAAGAAATTCGAAATAATCACCGCCACCAGGGTCGCAGCGGCGGCATTCAACAAATTATTGCCAAGCAGAATCACGCCCAGGAGCCTATCGGTATTCAGCAATAGTTGGGAGGTGAGGCGGGCGCCGTGATGTCCCTCTTTGGCGAGATGCTTCAACCGATAACGGTTGATAGCCATCATGCTGGTTTCAGAAAGTGAAAAAAATGCGGATAGGACCAATAAAACAACCAGTGCAACCAGTAGCACATACAACGGCATGTCTTCCAAAGAACGCCTCTATGCAAGTAGAAAAAATTCAGAATTGGAAAGCACTGACTGCCGGAAATTTCTGACGATCGTGGGATCCATTTGAACCCGTTTTCCGGCGCACGGCGTGCCTAGCAACCTGCGGGACTTAAAGAAAGCCGGTTGCAAAAGCCGATCCTAAAGCATCTGGCCGGTCCATAGTTCGTCGCTTTTTCAGTCAATAAAATAACTTATTGGCGCTTAAAATCGTCAAAATCTGCCCTCATTCCATCACTTTCTCGCTTCGATTGTTCAAGTCTGGCAGGCTGCTAGCGCTGAAGTATTACTTCCAGTACAAATTTACTACCGAGATAGGCCAGCAATAGAATAACAAATCCAGTCAGTGTCCAGCGGATTGCGATGCGTCCGCGCCAGCCATAGAGCTGCCTGCCCGTTAGCAGTGCGGCGAAAACACCCCAGGAAATGATGCCGAACAGGGTCTTGTGAGTGAATTTGAGCGGTTGACCAAACACTTCCTCCGAGAAAACGATGCCACTGAGGAGCGTCAGCGTGAGCAGTATGAACCCCACCCAGATAACGCGGAACAA
Organism: Nitrosospira sp. NpAV; assembly: GCF_000832065.1. Lineage (GTDB taxonomy): Bacteria > Pseudomonadota > Gammaproteobacteria > Burkholderiales > Nitrosomonadaceae > Nitrosospira. The sequence goes on from NZ_JXQM01000003.1 coordinate 240,076, forward strand.
CAATTTCTCCATCGTAAGAAGCGGGGGCAAATTGGTCAGCACCGATGGCATGGAAGGATGATGCAGCCGGCGTTCCACCACCGCCATCAGCAATGCGTGGAGCGCGGCGATGGTAAGCAGGCTGTAAGCGAGCATGGCGATGGAAATATGCGCCTTGAAAGCGGGTAATTCAGTATTGGCCAGGGGTCGCAACGAAGGAAACGCCAGGGGTAGCAGTACCGCCACCGCCGCGACAGGCGCCACCAGGGTTTGCAATCCTTCCAGACGGTAGAAGAAACCGGACAACCAATAAATCGTGGCGGTAAGCCACACGATGGATGAAACCGCGCTACCCACGCCAAAATTCAATCCGGCGCCCGAGAATACAGACTGATAAAGCGTATAGCCATGCAGCAGCAAGGGCGCGAGAATGGCATAACGTTCCCATCCCGCCCCCACAACAACGTCGCCGGGCAATCGTGCGGGGGCATTCCATCGGGTGCGCCAGAAATGCCAACCAATCAGACCATAAAGCAGACAAGCAACAAGATAGGCTAGAATAACGGACATTGATATTGCGGACTAAAGCGGAATTCTGGCTAGTCTACACCAATTTTTCTTGAGGGGCATTTAGCATGTTTGACAATCTCACCAATCGGCTTTCCGTTGTTATCAAAACCCTGCGGGGCGAAGCGCGGCTGACTGAGGCCAATATTCAGGACGCTTTGCGTGAGGTACGCATGGCGCTACTGGAAGCCGACGTGGCTTTACCGGTGGTCAAGGAATTTATCGCACGCGTCAAGGAAAAAGCGGTTGGCAAGGAAGTGATGAGCAGCCTTTCACCGGGCCAGGCGCTGGTGGGTGTGGTGCATCAGGAATTGATCGCCATCATGGGGGGGGAGAAAACCGATATCAACCTGGCGGCCGTACCGCCCGCGGTTATCCTCATGGCGGGACTGCAAGGTGCCGGCAAGACGACCAGCAGCGGCAAACTCGCGAAATGGCTGATGGAGCAGAAAAGGAAAAAAGTACTGCTGGTTTCCTGCGATACGTATCGTCCCGCCGCCATTCAGCAACTGGAACTGCTGGCAAAGCAAACCGGCGCGGACTTCTTTCCGGTTCAAACCGGGCAGCAACCCAAAGAAATTGCCTCCGCCGCCCTGGATTTCGCCCGCAGACACTTCCATGATGTGATGATTGTGGACACCGCCGGGCGATTGGCTATCGACGAGGCAATGATGGAGGAAATCAGAAAGCTGGAAGCGCTGCTGAAACCTATCGAAACCCTCTTCGTGGTGGATGCAATGCAAGGACAGGACGCGGTCAATACGGCAAAGGCATTTGCCGAGGCGCTGCCTTTGACGGGCGTCATCCTCACCAAGCTTGATGGCGATTCCCGGGGCGGAGCCGCGTTGTCCGTGCTTCAGGTCACCGGCAAGCCGATTAAATTTGCCGGCGTAGCGGAAAAAATGACCGGGTTGGAGGCATTTCATCCAGATCGCATGGCTTCACGCATCCTTGGGATGGGAGACGTGCTGGGGTTGATTGAGGAAGCCCAGCGGGGCGTGGATCAACAAGAGGCTGAGAAACTGGCCAAAAAGATAAAATCGGGTAAAGGCTTCGATTTGAACGATTTTAAAATGCAGTTTCAACAAATGAGAAATATGGGCGGCATGAGCGCCATGATGGATAAACTGCCTGCACAATTGACCCAGGCCGCTCAGAAGGTAAAGATGGACGACAAGGTCATGGGGCGGACCGAGGGCATCATTGATGCCATGACGCCCCAAGAACGCCTCAAACCGGAAATTCTGAAGGCCTCGCGCAAGCGGCGCATCGCCACGGGTGCGGGCGTCACGGTCCAGGAAGTAAACCGTCTGCTGGCGCAATTCGAACAAACGCAGAAAATGATGAAAATGATGAATAAAGGCGGTATGGCGAAAATGCTGCGAGGGATGAAGGGAATGCTACCGGGAATGCGATAAGGACGAGTCTCGTCACTCCGCCGCCGGCACCTTTTCGAGCCCCGTAACTCGTACGCCGGCTGTGATATTTCTTGTCTTGAACCAGCCACGATTCATTTCCAATGCATATTTTGCCGCACCAGCGGAACTATGGGGTGTTTTAGTGTTGGGTACCATATCTGCAAGGTTAAGAATCACCCCGTCTTCGTCGAGAAAAGCGACGCTCAACGGAATATCCGTATTCATCATCCACATACTCTGCCGGCCGGTATAGGAAAACACAAACAACATCCCGTTATTTTCACCCATTGATCGTCGAAACATCAGCCCCCGTGAACGAGTATCGTTCGTGTGCGCAACCTCCGCGGAAATAGCATGACCTGAAATCCTGAGCTGGCTTACCGGCATCTCGGCCCGAAGCGGCGCCGGCAAAAGGAAGAAAATTGCAAGAATGCGCATGAACCTTAATCGAGCGGCGGTAGAAAGTTTCTCCGGGAAATTAGAGGTCAAGTAGCACAAGAAGTGTGGATGGGCCATGGCTTGCAACCGAAGTTGGTTCAATGTTTGCCGGTACTGCCAAAACCATTCTCGCCCCGGTGACTCTGCTCAAAGTCATCGACCACATTAAAGTCCACCTGCACCACTGGCACTACTACGAGTTGCGCGATCCGCTCCAGCGGGTTCAGCGGAAAAGGGCTATGTCCGCGATTCCAGCAGGATACGAATATTTGCCCTTGGTAATCCGAATCGATCAGACCAACCAGATTTCCCAGGACAATACCATGCTTGTGACCCAGCCCGGAACGCGGAAGCACCATCGCGGCAAGCCCAGGATCGGAGAGATGGACGGCGATGCCGGTAGGGATAAGATTGGCCTCCCCGGGTACAATGGTCATTACATGATCAATGCATGCCCGCAAGTCCAGGCCTGCGGAGCCGGAGGTCGCATAAGCCGGCAATTGATTTTTCAAACGTGGATCGAGAATTTTGATGTCAATTTTTGTCATGTCAGCGTGTCCGGATTTATTTTTTTGGTTTGTTTCTCGTATAACGATGCAATATGTTTAATCAACCGTCGCGCTTGCTCAATTTTCGGTGCTTTCGGCAGATCATTCTTGCCCTCGTTATCGAACAGAGTCAACGTACTTTCATCCGAACCGATGGTATCCTGAGCCAGATTGGCGGCGAGTAGCGGCAGTTTCTTCTTGCGCCGCTTGGCTTCGGCATTTCTTTCGAGATTTTCAGTCTCTGCCGCAAAGCCCACGCAAAAAGGAGGTCGGGACAGGGTTGCGACATACTCCAGGATATCAGGGTTAGATATGAATTCCAGCGTGATGCTGTGCTCCGTTTTTTTTGTTTTCTGTTTATTCGTACTGATGGCACGGTAATCCGCCACCGCCGCGACACTGACAAAGATATCGATACGGGAGATCTCTTTTTTTACCGCCGCCAGCATATCCCGTGCGCTCACCACATTGACGAGCCTGGCCGTCATGGGAGCGTCCAGGCAAACGGGACCGGAGATGAGCGTGACTTCCGCTCCCGCCTCGAGTGCCGCGCGGGCTACCGCGTAACCCATTTTTCCCGAGCTTAAATTGGTAATGCCTCTTACCGCGTCAATGGCTTCATAGGTGGGTCCCGCGGTAACGAGCACGCGCTTGCCTTGCAGCAGTTTCGGCTGAAAAAAAGCACATATCGTTTCAGCAAGCTCAAATGCCTCCAGCATGCGGCCCATGCCGGTCTCGCCACAAGCCTGGACGCCACTGGCGGGACCGAGTATCGTTACCCCGTCGCGCTCTAGCGCTACGATATTACGCTGAGTCGCGGGATTTTCCCACATTTGCCGATTCATGGCGGGGGCAATCAGCAACGGGCAATCGCGCGCGAGGCATAATGTCGAGAGTAGATCATCGGCAGATCCATGGGCAAGCTTGGCGATAAAATCTGCACTGGCGGGAGCGACGAGAATGGCATCAACGTTGCGCGAAAGATCGATATGAGCCATGCTGCTGGCAATGCCGGTGTCCCAGAGATCCGTGAATACCGGTTTACCGGTTAACGCCTGTAGCGTGGCGGTGCCCACGAAATGACAGGCTGACTCGGTCATTACCGTTTGCACATCCACGCCATCCTGTATCAAAAAGCGTGCGAGCTCAGCTGCTTTATATGCGGCCACTCCGCCGGTCAGCCCCAGCAGCAGGCGCCTGGTATTGAATAAGGAAGCATCGGTCATAATTGCGGGGATGGAGCCTGTTTCGATGGAGAAAAAGAAGTTTAACCTAAAAGGGACGCTTCATTAAAGGGAATGGCGTCCTCTTCAAGAAGATCGTTTTCCCCCTCAACTTCGCCTTATTTCTGTCGTTATCGAGACATCATGGCAATTCCAGACTGGCCCGAATCGGAACGCCCACGCGAGAAGCTCCTGAAGAGCGGAGCAGCGAATCTTTCCGATGCCGAACTTCTGGCGATATTCCTGCGAACCGGTATTAGGGGAAAAAGCGCGGTGGATCTGGCGCGTGAACTACTCAAGCACTTTGGTGGTTTGACAGGTTTGTTCGCCGCGAATCAAGGCATTTTTTGTCAGGTGCATGGAATGGGGCCAGCCAAATATGCCCAGCTACAGGCGGTGCTGGAAATGGCGCGGCGCGCTCTGGAAGAAAAACTGAAAGCTGGCGATACCATGAGCTCGCCAGCAGCGGTGCGCGACTATTTGCGTCTCCGCCTCGAGGGCAGAAAACACGAAATCTTCATTGGTATTTTTCTCGACTCACAGAACCGCACTGTCGCAACCGAGGAGCTGTTCAATGGCACGCTCACCCAGACCAGCGTATACCCGCGAGAGGTGGTGAAGCGGGCATTACACCATAATGCTGCCGCTATTATCTTTGCTCACAACCATCCTTCCGGCGTAGCGGAACCAAGTCAGGCCGATGAGATACTGACCCAATCGCTCAAGCAAGCGCTTGCGCTGGTGGACGTAAAAGTCCTGGATCATTTTATCATTGGTGGCGGAACAGCCATGTCATTCGCGGAGCGGGGATTGATTTGATTTGAGAAAATCCTAAAAATCGGGATATAATAGGCGTTTCTCGAATTCTGGAGTGGCTCATCATGGCACGAGTATGTGAAGTAACCGGCAAGAAACCGATGACCGGCCACCATGTTTCCCATGCTAACAACAAGACTAAGCGGCGCTTTCTACCCAACTTGCAGCGCCGCCGGTTCTGGGTGGAAAGTGAGAATCGCTGGATCAGCCTACGCTTGTCTACCGTAGCACTGCGGACGATAGACAAGAACGGTATTGACACGGTGCTGGCCGATATGCGCGCACGCGGTGACAGCATCTAAAAACATCATGAAGCGCTGCTCAGGCTTCGGCATCTAAGGACATCATCATGCGGGAAAAAATAAAACTCGAATCTTCGGCTGGTACCGGCCATTTCTACACCACCACCAAGAATAAGCGCACCACGCCGGAGAAGCTGGAAATTCTTAAATTTGATCCGGTAGCGCGCAAGCACGTCAAATACAAGGAAATCAAACTCAAGTAGGGTGTTCATGACCAGCGGGACTTGGCGGTCGTGCTAATAATGCCTACAGTAAAAAGCTCTGAGTTCCAATAAAAAACCCGCCAGTGGCGGGTTTTTTATTGGATCAACACCTGCTTGCTTGGTTTCTCAAGCGTAGCAACGTAACCTGCGGGAGAAGTTTTGCAGCACCTCGATGCCGCTTTCCTCGGCGCGGTGACACCAGTCCTCCAATTGCTTGACCAGCTCATCCTTGGATGTCGTTGAGCGTTGCCATACCGCCATCAGCTCTTCACGCATTGTATAGACCTTGTCAAGCGTCGTGGTTTTGCTCAGCACCAGACTCAGCTTGGCGCGCTCATCTTCATGCAGCGTTTTGGAGTCGGCAAGTATCCAGCGTTTAAGCGTGGGCCGATCTACGCCAAGATGCGTAGCCGCTTCCTTCAGGTGGTCAACTTCCTTGGCCAGCGTGTGCTTGAGCGATTGGGCATACTTTGCGAGAACTTCATAACGATGAGAAATGACCGCTTGCAGTGTATCGAGATCGCATTGTGTCTTGGCCGCATCAAGGCGCAGTTTGGGAGCAACTTTCTTCACCTGAGCCAATCCCATCGATTCCAGGATACATATGTACATCCAGCCGATGTCAAACTCGTACCATTTATTGGAGAGGCGTGCGGAAGTCGCATAAGCGTGATGATTATTATGCAATTCCTCCCCGCCGATGAGGATACCCCAGGGAACAATATTGCGGCTGGCATCCTCTGCCTGGAAAGTGCGATACCCCCAGAAGTGGCCAATTCCGTTGATGATACCGGCAGCCATGATCGGCGCCCAGGCCATCTGTATCGCCCAGATCGTAAGCCCCATGGTTCCGAACAGAATGAGGTTGATGATCAGCATCAGCGCGACACCCTTGCGGCTTTGACCAGAGTAGACATTGTGCTCCAGCCAGTCATCCGGCGTACCGTGACCGTATCTTTCCAGAGTTTCCAGATTCTTCGCTTCTTTCCGGTAGAGCTCAGATCCTTCTCTCAGCACTTTATTGATGCCAAGGACTTGCGGACTATGAGGATCGTCAGCGGTTTCGCACTTGGCGTGATGCTTACGGTGTATTGCTGTCCATTCCTTGGTGACCATGCCGGTGGTGAGCCATAGCCAGAAACGGAAAAAATGGCTGGGCAGCGGATGCAACTCTAGAGAACGGTGAGCCTGATGACGATGAAGATATATTGTGATGCTGGCAATAGTGATATGAGTGAGAGCCAGAATAACTACGATATAACCCCACCACGGTAAGTCAATAAGACCAGTCACAGTTGAAAATCCTTTTAGAAAATTTCCGGAGAGAAGGGATACGGCAATTTAAAGGGAAACTAACGTTTAGTCAAGAAATTATGTATGAAATAAATAAGCCCGCACATCCGCGTTTGTTGCAAAAAAAACGGTGAACCAGGCAGCGCTTGTCCAGCCTCCGCAAGCACAGCCGTAGTCGCCAAAGATCCCGGCGTAATTGCGGCTTATTCCTACTTCTTGCTGGTTCCGGGAGGTACATCCGACGGTATGCCGCGACGCTCGGTATCCCTCACTCCACGCTCAATGTCTGCCACAGCTTGCTTTACCGTGTCCCGCGATTCCTGATGCATTGTGGCTGAAGCGGTACTTGACGAACCGGTCGTCTCGTCCCGGTCGTGCGGCAGCAATAATTCCTCCTTCTCCTGTATTGGAGAGAGCGGCTTTTGACGCATTACCTTTTCTTTCTTCTTCACGCCACCCTTGGTTTGGGGCCGGGGTGGATTTTTACTTTGCTGAATAGCCATGTCTTTATCTCAGATCGCTGGAATGTTGGATAGTTCAGGTCGCGCTTCTTGATTCCCGGGCTTACTATTTCAGCAGCTGCGCAAGATCAATCTGAATCGATGCCGCTGTATTTGCCTTTAATGTCCTTCGCATTTGTCCGAGCGCATCCATATGCCTGCCTTTGCCCAAGGCGGCACAGCAATCCGATGGAACAATAATTTCCAGACCCCGCAAGTATCCGTCGTTGGCGGTAAATAAAACGCAGGAATCAGTGGTAAGGCCGCACAGAATCAATTTCTTGGCGTGCAAATTCTGGAGCAGGAGACCCAGCGGCGTCTGGAAAAAACCGGAATGTCTGGGTTTGAGTACAAAATAATCGTCACGTTGAGGTAAGAGCTCTCGGACGATGAGTGCTCCGCGCCCGCCGCGCTTTGTGCAACGCTTTACCAAGTGTTTGAAATCCGACTGCCATTGGCCAAAATTATCATTCACGTACAAGCACGGAATCCCACGCGTTTTTGCCTCGACTTTAAGGTGCGCGATATTCCGGGCCATGGGCAAAGCGTATTCAACGAGTCTTTCTCCCTTCTCAAATTCCAGATCATTAATTACGTCGATCAGAAGAAGCGCGACGCAAGAATCGTGAAGTACGCATTGATGATTCATCCGATAAAGATATCCTGTCTCTGCTTTCCAGGCTGTGCGACAGCGCACAGAAAAGAATTTCCAGTGAATTGCGGGATTTGCCCGGGAGCATGCGACTGGAAACAAGGATTCTTTCGTGACTACCGCCACTGCTTATGTGGTCGATTTTCATGTTATTTCAAAAACGGTTGACGCCCAGCTTCGAGCATCGTCTGTCGAAACGTTCCTTGCTTATGGTTTATGGAACTTTCGCACTTGGATTGGCTGCAGTGGTTTGGGTGGATCGTTATTCCGCGCATCCCATAAGCGGCGCAAAAGTCGAAATACGGGTGCTGATCGACTCACTCTACCCCGCTCATAAAGTGCCTACCCTCATAGAAACTGGAAGATGCTGAATGTGCGTTATCGCACGGAATTTGTTTATCCCGCCCTTTATTCTTTAAATTAATTCCGGTGGCGGCCCTACGCTGGAAGGCAGGGGTCAAATAACGCGAAACATGTTATTTATCATGACACTGGTTTATTAAATGGGCACTCAACTACCGCATTTGGGTTAACTACGTGGCATAGGGGTATGCACGCGCCGCTACCCATCGCTTTATTTCCGTTTGTGCCAGAGAATCATTTTTCACTGCCCATTATTTGTCATAAGAGGATCTCAAAATGGATAATCTTTCCAATGGGTCAGAATCGGTCTGGATGACCACGGCTTTGCCACCGCAATTTCCCGTCTTGCGAGAAAAACTCAAAACCCACGTTTGTGTGATCGGGGGAGGTATCGCCGGACTCACGACGGCTTACTTGTTATCCCGTGAAGGCAAGAACGTGGTTCTCCTAGACGCCGGGCAAATAGGCGGCGGAGAAACGGGACGAACCACCGCTCATTTTTTTCCTCCGGATAACCGGTATTTTGTTATTGAAGATGCCTTTGGGGTAAACAAAGCGCGGCTGGTGGGGGAAAGTTTCCAGCGGTGCATAGCGCTGGTCGAATCAATTGTCGAGAACGAAAAGATAGATTGCGGATTCGAGCGGGTGAACGGCTATCTATTTTCCTTGACCCTTGAGGGCTACGCCGATCTGGATAAGGAATTCGATGCGGCGCGCCGGATCGGCATAGAAGTCCACAAGAAAGAACGTGTGCCGGATTTGAGCTTTAATACCGGCACGTGTCTGGAATTCCCGAATCAAGCACAATTTCATCCACTCAAATATCTCTATGGGCTTGCCGAAGCCTTCCGGCGCAACAGAGGAGTTATTTATGCCCGGACACGCGCGCTGGATATCGGTAGTCATGACGATATCTTGACAGTTACGACCGAACATGGAGCAATTTCAGCCCACGCGGTTGTAGTGGCAACGCATACGCCGTTTAACGACCGTGTGGTCATGCATACCAAACAAGCCAGCTATCGCACCTACGTTTTGGGAATCCGCGTACCCAAAGGGTCGGTGCCGCGTATTTTGCTGTGGGACAACGGGGATCCCTATTACTACATCCGGTTGACCACACCCGATGAAAAAGCCGAATATGAAATTCTGGTCGTCGGCGGAGCCGACCACAAGGTAGGACAGGATGAGCACCCCCAGCATCGTTATGATGAAATCGAAAAATGGGTACGCCAGCATTACCCAATGGCGGGACCAGTCGTTTTCAAATGGTCGGGACAAGTCATGGAACCGGCGGATGGCGTCGGGTATATGGGCCGCAATCCAATGGATGACAAGAATGTTTACATCATCACGGGAGATTCCGGCAATGGCATGACCCACTGCACCATAGGTGCAATACTCATCACTGATTTAATCATGGGGAGGACCAATTCCTGGCTGGATATCTATGACCCGGCGCGAAAAGCCACCCACGGCATGCCTGAATTTCTCAAAGAATTGGGTAACACGTTGGCCCAATATGGGGATTGGGTGAAAAGTGGAGATATTGACTCCCCTCGGCAAATTCCCCCCGGGGAAGGCGCGATACTGCGTGAAGGGGAAAAGAAGATAGCGATCTACCGTGATGACAACGGCAAACTTTATCCCCTGTCGGCCGCCTGTACACACCTGGGATGTGTTGTTTCGTGGAACGCCGCGGAGAAGTCTTGGGACTGTCCCTGCCATGGATCGAGATTTAGCGTGAGTGGCCAGGTTCTCCATGGACCGGCGACACAGCCGCTAAAAGCGGTGCAATTGGACCGGGTAACGTAATGACACTCGCTCCAGTTCGCCGGAATCCCCAGGTGATGCCCGCTCCAAGCGCGCTGAAGTATGCGGGCATCCGTGAGCGGACCATGGCATTGATTGCGCCTCTGTCCATGGAAGACTGCTGCGTCCAATCGATGCCGGATGCCAGCCCTGTCAAATGGCATCTGGGTCACACCACCTGGTTCTTTGAGACTTTTGTTCTTGAGCCTTATGAAGTGCCATTCAAGCCGTTTCACGAGGCGTTTCGCGCGATGTTCAGTTCTTACAATGGCCATGGAGTAACGCATCCTGATCCCAAGCGGGGGCTATTTACGCGGCCTCCTCTTTCCATGATTCTGGATTACCGCCGTAACGTGGATCAACGCATGCATAGGCTTTTGAATTTACCTCCCAAGAAAGATGAAATGCTTCCCATGCTGGCGGTTTTGGGTCTTAATCACGAACAGCAGCATCAGGAGCTCATTCTCACCGATATCAAGCATCTGCTTTCACAGAATCCTCTAAAACCATGCTATCAAATGTCGGGAATGCAATCCACCAGCCCAGCCACTACGCTGAAATGGCACGACTTCGAGGAAGGAATACGGGAGATAGGTCACGCTGGCGAAGGATTCTGTTACGACAACGAATCCCCTCGGCATAAGGAATATCTTCAGCCCTATCAATTGGCCTCGCGGCTTGTCACCAACGGTGATTACCTCTGCTTTATAGAAGCGGGGGGCTATGAAGACCCGACGTTATGGCTATCGGAAGGATGGGATTGGCTTCAGGCGAATCAATACAGCCATCCCCTCTATTGGCTGCGCGAAGGTGCCGAGTGGCAAGAATTTACCCTGAACGGCGTATTGCCGCTGCATCCCGGCCAACCCGTCATTCATGTTTCCTATTATGAAGCCGATGCCTACGCGCGATGGGCAGGCGCGCGGTTACCCACGGAAGCCGAGTGGGAAGGTGCAGCTTCCCGGCAGCGAATTGACGGAAATTTCGCCGAAAAAGGAAACTTCCATCCAGCCATGCCTGAGATCGCGGAATGGGTTCAGTTTTACGGGGACGCATGGGAGTGGACGCAGTCGAGTTATTCCGCATATCCGGGTTACAGTCCGGCAAAGGCAAATACCGAGGGGCCGATATCGGCCGTCTGGGACAAGGCCGTGGGGGAATACAACAGCAGATCCATGGTGAACCAGTACGTGTTGCGTGGCGGTTCATGCGTCACCCCGCGGGAGCGCATCCGTTCCAGTTTTCGCAATTTTTTCCCCGCCGGAACCCGATGGCAATTCTCCGGCATTCGCTTGGCCAGGGATCATGTCAGCTCGGATTGAGGCACCTGGAAGCGAGAGCCGCGTGCCCGGCCATACGCAATGTGTTGAGACTACCAGTAAACCAACACATCATCCTGAATTCGGTGGTTGAGCGCTCATTTAACAGATTAGTGTATGTTTAGTAATGATATTTCGTATTATCTGACGCTCACCTTCCAGGTGAGGCCACTACGGGACGCAGGATGATGGATTGGGCTCGCCTTTTTAGCTTTTCAGTCAGTCCTGCCGAGATCGTCGTGCGAGGAACGGTTATTTATTGGTTCATATTCTTACTTTTCAGATTCCTGCTTCGCCGCGACATCGGGGCTATCGCCGTTGCGGACATACTGTTGCTGGTTCTCATCGCGGATGCGGCCAGCAACGGCATGTCGGGGGGTTATGATTCCATCACGGATGGCTGCATACTCGTTGCCACCATTGCGGGATGGAATTATGTTCTGGATTGGATGAGCTTTCATTTCCCCACTGTTCGTCGTTGGGTGCAACCGCCACCGCAGGTTCTTGTACGGGATGGCAAGATGCAGCGAAAAGCCATGAGGCGGGAATTGATCACCATGGACGAATTGAAGTCCAAGTTGCGAGAGCAAGGTATCGAAAATCTCGATGAAATAAAAATTGCTCATCTTGAAGAAGATGGCGAAATCAGCGTATTACGGCGCGATAACCAGGAGTCGCGGCAATCTCCCGCTGCTGCCGGGGGTAAAACAATTGCCTAGTAGTCTGTGGACTTAAGAATCGAGGCTAAAAAATTGACAGCGCGAGCATGATAAATTTTGAAGGTCAATTGGCTAGAAAAGCGGCAAAGTATGGACCGGGGGCTCGATGCTTCTGCACCCGCTTTTTGCAGCCCATTTCCTGTAAGTCCCACCGGCCATTAGCCCATGATTCTCGCCAGTATTTTAGTATGTTGATGGATAAATGAATTTTAAAGGAGCGCTAAAGATGAGGGAGCCGTTGGATAATCTCATCCCCAGAGCCGGGCCGGGCCTGGTCAACATCATTATCGATACGCCAAAAGGCAGTCGCAACAAATTCAAGTATGACGCCAAAACGCGCTGCTTTCGCTTGAGTCGGATTCTGCCGGCTGGGGCATTCTTCCCGTTTGATTTTGGCTCAATTCCCATGACGCTTGCGGAAGATGGCGACGCACTTGATGTGCTTGTGATCAGTGACGCGCCGAGCTTCCCGGGATGTCTTGTGACCGGCAAGTTGATCGGCACGGTATCCGGGGAGCAGACCGAGAAGAAAAAGACGTTTCGCAATGATCGGCTCCTCGCCGTACCCGTGACGCCTGTGAATCCAGCCTCGTATGCACGCATTGATGATTTGCCCGGCACATTGTTAACCGAGATAGTACATTTCTTTGTTTCGTACAATCAGGCGCAGGGGCGCAAATACAAACTCGTCAAGCACGGCGGTCCAAAAGAAGCGGAAGAAGCGGTGACCGATGCCGTCGGGCGCTACAAGCGTGAACGCAAGCGATGAAGGCTATGCAGATCACTCGCTCCATGACAGCGGTTAATCCAGCTTACGGAATGCTGCACGCGGCCATCGATGAAGCCTTGGAGCATATGAAGGCGCCGCAGCCTATTTCGGACGAGTCAATTCACGATGCACGCAAGGCCTTGAAAAAAGCACGCGCGGCACTGCGTCTATTGCAAAACGGGATGAGCAAGCGCACCTATCAAACGGAAAACTCCGGGCTCAGGGATGCAGGCCGCTTCCTGTCGCCGTTCCGCGATGCCAAATCATTGATTGATGCCTTCGATTCGCTGCATGAGCGGTATGGCGATAAGCTGAAAAGCGTGAAAATTGCTCCCCTTCAGAAAATATTGCACGCAAATCTGACAAGGGCGCGACGCCATTTTCTACACACGCCAACCGAACTGAAGAACTGTATCCGGCTGCTTAAAGACTGCACCGCCCTGGCGAAAAAAGAGAAATTTTCATCCATTGATTCCGCAGCCATCGAGACAGGATTACGGCATATCTATCAGAAGGGCCGCAAAGCACATGCCGAAGCTGACACGGTCCGAACGCCAGAAGCGCTCCATGAATGGCGAAAACAGGTGAAATATTTGCTGAATGCGATGGAGGGCCTTCATCCTTCAGAGAGGGGCGGTATAGTAAAAATCTTGAAACGGATGGATCAATTGGCTGACCACCTGGGAAACGATCACGACCTTGTTATGCTTTCACAGGAAATTGCCAGGGGCGCTTATGTGCCCGTTAATTCCGAGGTGATAAAAACACTGCATGCATTAATTGACCAGCGTCGAACAAAACTACAAAAAAAAGCGTTCGGTTTGGGGAAAAAACTTTACGACCGCAAACCCAAGCGATTTACGAAACGTATATTGAAACAGATACCTCCAACCGCTGCGGCAACCCTAGTCAGGAAAGCGCCTTCTAAGAAGAGCGGAATAAGGGCAATTTAAGAAATAGCGGCTTTATCTCCGCTTGAGTGGGTTTCCGCACTGATATCCTCGAGGTGCTTACGTAGCATATAGCAATTCTGCATCTCCAAGGAGAAACCGTCATGAAACCCTCTTCAATCTTACCGGCCCGATCACTGGCATTTGCCGGTGCACTGATTCTCATAATAACGGGCTCAACTCATGCCCAGCTCGTCGGAGGACAGCCCGCTCCAGGGCAGAACAGATCCATAATTGGCCAGCCTCCGTCAGGTCAGAGCGGTTCCATTGTTGGCCAGCCCCCCGCGGGGCAAAGTGGCGCCCGGCCACCACAGCCCAATTATCCAAATGCCGGTCCAATGACCGGTAGCGATCCCGTGAGAGACAAGCTGAACCAGACAAACAGAGAAGCCGCCGACATAGATCGCGACGGCAGAATTAGTCCGGAAGAGGCTTCCAGAATACCGCCAGGGACGCCCTTGCCACGATAAGATAGACTGCTGGCGGGATAGATGCCCGCCTGCAATATTGTCCCTCCAGCTGCTTCCCTGTGGCAGGGAATTCCCCGGCCGCGCCACTATGTTCCTGCTACTTTACCTCCGCTTTCACCCGACCTTTTGCCCTGGCATTTTAGATGGCGGCGATTCTTTTCTTGACCCGTGCATACGCGCATAAATCCAGGTAAATTCAGCTCCCAGTAAAAAGATCTGGGCGGAGTAATATACCCATACCAGTACAACCACCAGCGAACCCGCTGCGCCAAATCCCGAGCTAATGGCACTCTTCCCGATATAGATGCCGATGAGAAGCTTTCCCACTGTAAATAATAATGCGGTAACGGCTGCGCCAGCCCAAACATCCTCCCAATGAATCTTGACCCGCGGCATAAATTTATAAAGCATTGCAAACATGACCGTCGTTAAGGCAAAGCTGACCAAGAAATTCAGCGCGGTCACCAATATTTCTAGACTTGCAAAATAAGGTCCCCACCATTTTCCCAATGCAGCCATCGCAGCACCGAACACGAGCGATACCATCATCAGAAAACCTATTCCCAGTATTATTCCAAAGGATAGCAGCCGCGAGCGGACCAGCCGCCACACTCCCTCATCCTTACTTTTACTTGGAACACGCCAAATGCGGTCGAACGCATTTTGCAGTTCGCCAAATACCGTTGTTGCACCGATCAGCAGTAAGACGGTTCCGAAGAGCGTGCCGGCGATGCCCTCTTCCGGCTTGCTCACACTCTCCAGGAGGCCCTGCACTGCCTCCGCGCCGCGATCGCCCATCAAGCCTTGCAATTGACCAAAGATTTCCCCTCGCACGGCTTCTTCGCCGAAGACGAGACCTGCTGTTGAAATCACGATCAATAAAAGCGGCGCTATAGAAAACATGGTGTAGTAAGCCAGGGCGGCTCCCATGCTAGGTGCATAATCATCGAGCCAGGATGAAAAAGCAGCTTTGATCAGACTCCAAACTTGCTTGATATTCATACGAAACTCCTGAAGGGAGACGTATTGCTTGCTGGGGAAGCGGCGGGAATTTAGCGGAAAGCAAGAGACACTATTATCGCCAGACTCCAATCTACCAATCGGGAAATATAAATGGGGGAAAAACCTGGTTGCAAAGATCCACGCCGTTTTTCATGACGGAGCGTGCTGGAACCGTGGCTGTGGCTTCCGTATCTACTCGTCAATTGAGTAAAACCGCGGCAACCCTGTACCCTGTATTCCGGAGACCTGAGAAAGTCCGGAAGAACTCGAAAGTTGTATGCAATCGCATTACTCGGATCGGATTGCGGAAAAATTCCCGCAGCCACTTAGCCAACAATACTAATACCGACCAAGCGGATCAGGACCGGACCCTTCGTGACTTTCTCTTTTGTCACGATCAATGATGGACTCGCTGCCAGGCTTCGTTTCCTGCTTCTCGCTTGAACCATCCGATTTTTTCTTGGCAGCTTCGCTTTTGTGAGGTTCACCCTTTTTAATGACACCATACTCCTGCCCCGTGGGAGTCTTCCCCGGCTTATATTGTTCGGCTCCGGATTGTCCAATTGGAGGACTATCCATGGGCCCGGTCTGTGCCTGAGCTGAACCGTACATAAAAAGAATCATACTTAGCGCGCTGACACCCGATTGGATAATGAGCCATAAGGATCGCGGCGCTTCGTTTCTTGCTGTTGCAGGATAATTCATGGTGAGTTCCTTTCATCTGTCCAGCAATGGTGCTGTGTAGGAATAATACAAAACATTCCCCGTCCTTTCAGTGCGCTACCGCACGGGACCCAAACACGCGCTTACGGCTGCCGGCACCTGCCGGATTTAAAGAATTGCAGCAAGAAAGTGACTGGACGAGGAGAGATTCTGAGGATTTTGGAGGCTAATAGCTATTTCTATTAGCCTAAAAAGCGGTGAAATAGGGACCGGCCAGATGCTTTTTGCAGCCGATTTCCTTTAAGCCCGACAGCTGCTAGGAAGATGTTTCTTCCGGTTTTTTGTCGCATTTGATTTCCCAAATGAGGCGTGAGGACGTGACCCCTCCAGTTGGACCCATGATTGGACGAACTTCTTCAGAGATAAGCGTATATCCCGTCATGCACAGATTTGTGGCATCGATGTTCATGGATCTGATGGCCTGCTCTCTTGATCCCGACTCTCCGTCATATAAACTTGTAATGGAGTAAATCCTTGAACCGTCATCC
This sequence comes from Nitrosospira sp. NpAV, assembly GCF_000832065.1. Taxonomy (GTDB): domain Bacteria; phylum Pseudomonadota; class Gammaproteobacteria; order Burkholderiales; family Nitrosomonadaceae; genus Nitrosospira. The sequence goes on from NZ_JXQM01000003.1 coordinate 256,630, forward strand.
GCCGTAGTGGGCGTACCGTCAGCCAGCATCGATGCACAACCCGCGAGAAAGGGAAGGATCAACAAAACGCTTTTCATGGATTTAATATCTTTCCTTGGTAAAGTCCGGACAATGGTCGCATCGAGCGCAGCGAAACGATGTAGCGCTGTCAATTATATCCATAGAATAACAGGAAACAATCCCGCGCTCTAACAGGCAGGCGATGTTGTCAGTTTGGCTGTCGCGTCTGATTTCTCAAATAAGATGCGTGAAAGCTGATTTCTCCAAGCCGAATGGCGACTTACGTATCAGTCCTTTCTCTCTTTGAGACTCATTGATGCGTGCCTTGCTCAATCCGCAACTGTTTCCATAGTGCTGGGCAACTTTTCTAGCTCAAATTCCTTCGGCAAGTGTTTCACGATGAAGTTAGCGTCTATTTTAATTAGACAATTGCCATCTTTTTCTGATTCAGAATATGTTTTACCGCATCATAAGACTTAATTCTTAATCATGGCCTGCCCAGGATATTAATTTGCTCTTCTTCCTGCTGCCCACCGTAACGCGAAAATCCAGATGAATCCAGTCATGTAGGGAATTCCTTACAAGGCATTCATTTTCACCTACCTCATATCGCAGCTTTATCCGACAGACATGTGAAGTTTTTGTGATAAATTTCATACGTATGATTAAATAATCATACTTCTTAATAATATAAAGATAACAATAACTGGGCTCCGTCGACCGGATATAAGAGGGAAAACCATGAGACAAGAATTCATTCTGCCGAGGTGTATGGTAGCGACCTTGGTCCTCTCCGTCCTGCCTGCTCTAGCGCAGCAGCCCAAAAAAATAAATGATGTTGAAAAGAACATCGAGAAAGCGCCAGAAACCTCGACACAGCCTTTAGCTCCTTTCCAGGTGGCCGCCAATGATCTGAAGGTCGTCAGGCTCGAACCCCTCGTCATAAAGGGCCAGACCCTTACCATCAGTAAGAATCAGCCTTTCAGCGTGCATGTGTTCGACAAGGATTTCATTGCGGAGCGTCAGGTTTCCAATTTGGAGCAGCTTTTCCGTGAAACCGCAGGCATGGAAGTACGAAGCCTAGGTTATGGCAGCGTTGCCAGCTCCATTAACCTGCGTGGTTTTTCAGGTGGCGGCCACGGTGGTGATATAGGCTTCGTCGTCGATGGCATTCCATTGAATGAAGCCTCAAGCCATGCCGACGGCTACGCCGATATGAGCGTGATCATTCCACTGGAGATCAATGCCATGAGAATTTTCAAGGGCCCGGTATCGGCCTTGTATGGAAATTTCAACCGGGCCGGGGTGGTGGCGCTGGAAACCCGCCGATCCGGCAAATATGCCGAACTGGATTTGCGCGGTGGTTCGTTCGGAACCGTGGATTTGCAGGCGGCGGCGGGGGGCAATCTATATGGGGTGGATTTGAATGCAGCGGTGCAAAGCTTCCGCAGCGACGGCTTTCGTCCTCAATCGGATAACGAGCGTCATACCGGATCGCTCAGCGCCGGCTATAGCTTTACCGACAAGACGCGCTTCACCATTGCAGGCCGGGCGCACGTCGGCGAGGCGAATACCGCTTCCGTGATCTCCCAGGAACAATACGATAATCGCAGCAACCGCAACTTCTTTTTCGCAAAAAATCCAAATGTCCAGAACGATAGCACTGACAAGGATCTTTATACCATAAGAGGGGACCTTTCCCACGCGTTCACGCCGCAGATAACAGCCGCGCTTTTTGGCTACGCCACCACGCAGACATTCCGCCGTTCCTTTACCCGGCTGACCAATGCCACTACCTGGCAGCAACGGCAGGAAGATTACGACCGCGATGTGCTGGGATTCGGGCTCAACGTCAACGGAAAGCACAACTTTCTGTCAAAACCACTGACTTGGGTTCTAGGCGCGGAACGCTATGAAGAAAAAACCTTATACAAGTATGCCGATGCCCTGAATAATGGCCAGTTCACGCCCACCACCCTGACTGCGGGGATCAACGGCGGCAGCGGAACCCTTAACCGGAATCTCAAAACCAATTATATTTCATTGTTTGCCCAGACCGAGTGGGTACTTAGCCCCTATTTCAGGCCGTCCTTCGGCATCCGCAAAGATCTTATCGACGGGGGGTGCGACCGGCGCGGCCTCGAAACACGCACAGGCGCCAGCGCCCAGTGCGGCAAGATGGAGGATTTCGACATTACTACCCCCAAGTTCGGCTTCCGCTCCACGCTTTGGCCGGGGCTCCTGGAAGCGCGGCTCAGCGTGGCCGATGGTTTTGCACTACCGAGCGACGCGGCGAAATTCACGGCCGGCATCCGTGTCCAGCCCACCACGTTCAGACAGCTCGAGCTGGGTTTCACGCTTACGCCGGGATCGATGTTGATGATCGATGTCGCCCATTACCAGATAGAGAGCAAGAACGAGGTGGCGCTGCCAAACCCTGCCTTACTCGATTATGTCAATGTCGGAAAAACCAAGCGCATCGGCACCGAGGCTGAAATCCGGTTCATGCCGGCAGACTGGTTTGAAGCCACAGCCGCGATTTCCAGATTCAACTCGAGAGTTACCGAAGCCCTCCCCACCCAGCCTTTCCTGCTGGGTGCCAACGTCACGGGGGTACCCAAATTCATGGCCACTTTTACCGGTACGGTACGACCCATGCCAGGCTTGTCGATTACTGCCATAGGCAGGATCTTTGGCCGTTATGCGATCAACCTGCCAACGGCCACGGCAGCCCAAGCATATTATGACGGATACGAGACGGTGGATTTGATAGCGAGCTACGAGCCAAAGTCGCAACCCTGGAATATGCGGCAGCGTTACTTCGTCCAAGTATTCAACCTGACGGACGAACGCTATGCATCTTCCGCCGGCATCACAAGCGGTTCGAGGACCTATAATCCGGCGGCCCCCCTTACGGTGCTAGGTGGAATTTCGTTCAAATTTTAATCCAATTCGTCTTCAAAGGAGAGCTACATTGCTTCACGCTCAGGATCTCACCAAGCACTATAACGGCGTACTGGCGTTGGACCGGTTGAATCTTACCGTGGCGGGTGGAGAAATCTTTTGCTTGTTGGGCGGAAACGGAGCAGGCAAGACCACCACCATCAACCTGTTTCTAAATTTCGTCCGGCCGTCCAGCGGACGAGCTCTCGTGGACAACATCGACGTCACCAGGAATCCGCTTGAGGCCAAACGGCAAATAGCCTATATCCCGGAAACCGTGATGTTGTATGGCAGTTTATCCGGCCTTGAGAATATCTCCTACTTTACGGCGCTCGCACTTGGAGTGAAGCGGCCTGACGACGAATTGCTGGAACTTCTGGATCACGCGGGACTGGCGCGAGAAGTGGCATTCAAGCGCGTCGGAGGCTATTCCAAGGGAATGCGCCAAAAGGTGGGAATTGCGATTGCGATGGCCAAGAATGCGAGAGCGCTGTTACTCGATGAACCCACGTCGGGTCTCGATCCGCAGGCAGCAAACGAATTTGCTTCCCTGCTCCAGAAATTGAAACACCAGAATATCGCTATCCTGATGACCACGCACGATCTTTTTCTTGCCAAGCAAACTGGAACACGCGTAGGCATCATGCGCAGCGGAAAACTGATATCTACCCTCGCCACAGCCGACGTGGATTCCACGGATCTGGAACGAATATACCTGGAGATTTCCGGGAGCAGGCAATTGGCATGAGTAACCTAGTTCAACCACACGCTGGGGTCCGCTCCGGGACGGTCCTCCGAGGCGGCGTCATTGCGGTCGTGGCCAGGAAAGAGTTCCTGGAGCTGTTGCGCGACAGGAGACTCACCTGGATGGCCGGAACGTTTTTACTGCTGATGCTGGGCGCGTTTCTGATGGGATGGCAGCAGATGCAGCACACACGGGTGGAACGGGCCGCAGCGCAAGATGTTTCGTACGCTCAGTGGCTCGGTCAAGGCGAAAAGAATCCGCATAGTGCAGCCCATTTTGGGCAGTATGCATTCAAGCCTTCCAGTCCATTATTGTTTGTCGATCCTGGTATTACGCCGTTTGTGGGCGTAAGCGTCTGGATGGAGGCCCACAAGCAGAATGAATTCAAGTTCCGCCCGGCTCGCGATGCAACATCGCTACAGCGGTTTGGCGAGCTATCCGTTGCCTTCATATTGCAAGTATTGGCGCCCCTGATAATCATCCTGCTGACATTCTCCGCTTTTACGGGGGAGCGGGAACGCGGTACGCTGCGCCAATTGCTGAGCGTTGGCGTACACCCGTTGCAGTTGCTGGCCGGAAAAGCCCTGGCGAGCGCGCTTGCTCTCTGTGCATTGATGCTGCCGTTGGCAATGGGAAGCCTGATAATGCTGCTTCCTTCATCCGAGCACCATGTCAGCATCGATAACATACGCGAGCGCGTGATCCTCATGATGGCGGGCTATGCGATTTACCATGCGGGGTTTACCGCATTGTCGCTCGGTATCTCGGCCCTAGCGAAATCCTCCCGCAAGGCCCTGGTGTTATTGCTCGCTTTCTGGGTGCTGAACAGTTTTGTCGTGCCGCGCCTGATGATCGACCTTGCGCGTGGCGCAAGCCCGACACCTAGCGCGGTGGAATTTCAGACTGCCCTCACCGAGGCACGCAAAGCTACCTTCGGGCATGACGATACTCATCCTGCCTATCTCAAATTTCGCGATGATGTATTGAAGCAGTATGGTGTGTCGAAAGTTGAGGAGCTTCCCGTGGATTTCGATGGATTGGCGCTACAGGAGGACGATATGCGCGGCTACCGTATTTTTGACAGGGCCTACGGTAAGTTGTGGGACAGTTATGCGCAACAGGAAAGGATACGTTCGTTCGCGGGATTTGTGTTTCCGTTGATGGCCATGCAACCTATCTCGATGGGGCTGGCAGGTGCGGATATCGAACACCATAACGATTTCGCACGCGCCGCGGAAACTTACCGTCGTCATATCCAGGACATGACGAGCGACGATCTGGTAAGAAACCGGAAGTATGGCGACAAGGAGTATAAAGCTGCCCCGGAGCTGTGGGCAAAGATACCGGCATTCACCTATCAAATTCCCGGTACCCGCTGGGTGTGGGACCGGCAAAACTTCAATTTCCTGATACTGGCAACTTGGGCATTTGTGATGGGAACACTCGCAATATTTGCCGCACGCCGCTTGTCGCCAGTATGAGCACGCCGGAAACCCGCATGTCCTCATTCTTTCCATTCCGCGAGGTTTTTCGCCACGAGTGGCATAGTTTCAAAGCGGAGAGGGTGATCGGGAGTATTTTGGTCATGCTGTCATTGGCCGCTGGGTATGGCCTCGTCAACGGCAAGACATCCGTTGAGAAGCAGCGGTATGCGACGGAGGCAGCAGGAAAAGAGGAACAGCTGAGATTGAAGGATAATCTCCAGAAGCTGGTTGCAATGCAGAAAGGCGAGTATATCGCCTCAAGCGCTTTCCGGAATCCGGCAAATCCCCTGTGGATCGGAAACCGCCATGCAGCCACCTATGCGGTTCTTCCTCCCGGCCCCCTTGCCTCGACCGCTATCGGTCAAAGTGACTTGAATCCTTCCTATATCTTGATATCCGCTGACAGCAAGGAAACGTTTACTTTCAACGAGGAGATCGAGAATCCGGGCAATCTCCTCATCGGCCATTTCGATCTGGCATTTTTCATGGTTTATCTCTTGCCATTGCTCATTATCGCGTTGTCCTACAACACCCTTTCAGGCGAGCGCGAACAAGGTACGCTGGCAATACTCATGGCGAATCCTATCCAGCTAAGCATCGTGCTTCTTGCCAAGCTTGCATGCAGGGCCGCGTTGCTTATTCTGCCGCTGGCGACGATAACCGTCGGATTTGTTGTTTTCGAGAACACTTTTCAGTCATTTTCGACCGATGTTGCAGTACGTCTCGCATGGTGGGTCGGACTTGCCATCGCTTATGCCTTGTTCTGGTTTTCCGTTACCGCCGTGGTTTCCATTTGGGGCAAAAGCTCGGAACATAATGTGCTGGTTCTGATAGGCCTATGGGTAGGATTTTCACTGATCGTGCCAACATTACTTAGCGTCGCCGTGAACGTGGCGTATCCAGTTCCATCCAGAGTAGAGATGATCAACAGCTTGCGCGCCATACAGACAGATGTCAGCAAGGAGTATGACGCTTCAGTAGCTCGCTACGAGGAGGAGCATTCCGCCATGTCAGGCAGTGATGGCGTTCTGAACAAAAAAGACCTGGGTACTGCTCGCAAGAGAATTCTTGTGCAACAGACCGCAGCCCGCTTGACTGAGAAGCTCATGACACAGCATAACGATCAACTGATGCGTCAGCAACGCATCGTAGACTGGCTGGGTTTCTCATCTCCCGCGATTGTAATGCAGGGGGGGTTGAACGATATAGCAGGAACTGGAAATAGCCGTTACCAACTCTTTATGGAACAGGTTGACCGGTTTTACACTGATTGGCAGGGGTTTTTTATACCCAGGGCATTGAAAAATATTGCGTTGACACCGGAAGACTACAATAATTTTCCTCGTTTCCAATACCAGCCGCAACCACTTTCCGACCTGAATTCACGTTTGATGCGCACTCTTCTCGGGCTGCTCATTCCGGCTATCCTGTTGAGTTATCTTGCCGCCCGGCGGATTTCCCATTATCCCGTCACAGCCTGATTGCAACGATGCTCGTTTTTCATTCGTGACAAGGAAGGTGAAGCGCTGATCTCTCCAAGCCGGTTATGGCTACTTTTCAGTTACCCGCCCTTCTCCGATGCTCATTGATGCGCGCCGCGCTCAAGCACCAAGTGTCATCAGGCTCGCATTGCCGCCGCCGGCAGTCATATTCACGCTCACCACGCGCTCGGTGGCCAGCCGATATAGCGGAATATCGCAGCCATCGGTTGCGATCAGCGGCACCCGGGCACCGTCGCGCGCAGCGAGGTCGCCGCGTAGCTGATAGGCGTCGTCCGCTGGCCCCGTGTAGAGTGCTGCGGCAATGGGCTCGCGCATCCAGCCGCGCTCAACCCGCAACTGTTCGCACACTGGTGGGGGCAGCATAGCGGCCAGCGCGCGCGGCATCGGTTCATCCGCGAGCAACACGCGGTTGCCCGTTGCAAGCACGGCGGCAATCTGCTCAAGCAGCGCGGTCTCGTCATTCGCAATGCAGGCAACCTCGCCGCGTGGCGCAAACACGAGCATGTTGCTCTCCCCCGTCGGTCCCGGCAGCGGAATACGATGCATCAGCGGCGTGCATATCGCATAGTCTGTGCAACGTTTGGCGAATGCGGAGCGACCGTTCTGCCGCGCCCAGCCGGCAAGTGCTTGCAGCGCCGCCAGCGCATCCGATTCCCCAGGTTCATCCTTTTTGCGAACACCGCCCATGCGCGCAAGCGACATTGCTGCTTGCCGCAGCAGGCGATGCAGGTATAAGGGGCCGCCCGCCTTGGGGCCAGTGCCGGATTTACCCTCGCCGCCGAATGGCTGAACCCCTACCACCGCCCCGACCATGTTGCGATTCACGTAGATGTTGCCGGCATGTACGCGAGCGGCAACGAAATCGATGGTCTCGTCTATCCGGCTGTGCACGCCGAACGTGAGGCCGTAACCGCTCGCGTTGATGCAACTGACCAGTTCGTCCAGCTGGTCGCGTGCAAAGCGCACCACGTGCAGCACCGGACCGAACACCTCTCGCTCCAGCTGATGGATGCCACCGATCTCGATCAGGGTCGGCGGGACAAATGTGCCGCTCACACAAACGGGCGGCAGTGGCAGTTGGAACACCGCGTGACCGGCCCCGCGCATCTTCTCGATGTGATTGAGCAATGTACGCCGCGCGCCGGCATCGATCACCGGGCCGACGTCGGTGGCCAGCCGCCCAGGGTTGCCGAGCGCAAGTTCCTGCATCGCACCCTTCAGCATCTCCAGGACACGGCCGGCGATATCTTCCTGCAAGCACAGCACGCGCAGCGACGAGCAGCGCTGGCCGGCGCTGTCGAAAGCGGATACCAGGATGTCCTGCACTACCTGTGCAGGCAGCGCCGATGAATCGACCACCATGGCATTCTGCCCCCCCGTTTCGGCGATCAGGGGGATTTCCTCATCCTGCGAGCGCTTGGCAAGCTTGCGATGGATGATCTGGGCAACCTCGGTCGAGCCGGTGAAGATAACGCCGCGCACGCGCGGGTCGCCGGTGAGCTGCTCACCCACCGACTTACCGCCTCCAGGCAAGAATTGCAGTGCCGCGCGCGGAATACCGGCCTCATGCAATAATCTTACCGCGGTTGCCGCGATCAGCGGCGTCTGCCCGGCTGGTTTCGCGAGCACCGGGTTGCCGGCGGCGAGCGCGGCGCTTACCTGGCCGACGAAGATCGCAAGCGGAAAATTCCATGGGCTGATGCAAGCCACCGGCCCGAGCGCCCCTGGCTGGTTGCCATTCGCGAACTGGCTGCGCATCTGCTGCGCATAATAACGGCAGTAGTCAACCGCCTCGCGCACCTCCGCGAGCGCATTCGGCAGCGACTTGCCAGCCTCGCGCACCGCGAGCCCGACTAGTGCCGCGCGGTGCCTCTCAAGTGCGTCGCCTGCGCATTCGAGCAGCGTTGCACGGAACTCCAGCGGTACCGCCTGCCATTCGGGCGCAAACGCCTGCGCGGCTGCAAGCGCCGCTTCGATGTCGCCTTCACTCGCCTCGATCACGGTGCCGACACGATCCGCGCGATCGGCAGGATTGGAAACGGGTAGCTGTTCACCATCGGTGCGATCGCCACTGGCGAGCATCGGCATGGCCCGCCAATCCCGGCCTGCCAGCACGGTCAACTCGGCACTCAATTTGGCGAGCACGTGCTCGTTGCTGAAATCGATGCCGGATGAATTCCTGCGCCCTTGGCCGTACAAGTCGCGCGGCAACGGAATCGCCGGATGCGGCATTGGACCATCATGTTCGACCTGGGCGACCGGATCGGCGACCAGCTCGTCCACGCTCACGTTCTCGTTGAGAATGCGGTTGACGAATGACGAGTTTGCGCCGTTCTCGAGCAGGCGCCGCACCAAATAGGCAAGCAATGTCTCGTGGCTGCCGACCGGCGCATAGATCCGGCACGGCTTGGCAAGTTGATCCGCGCCAATCACTTGATCATATAAGGTCTCGCCCATTCCGTGCAGGCACTGGAATTCATAGTCGTCAACCCACGCCTCCTGCGCCATCTGATAGACCGCTGACAGCGTATAGGCATTATGCGTCGCAAACTGCGGGTATACCGCGTCCGGCGCGCGCAGCAACCTTTGCGCGCAGGCAAGATAGGCGACATCGGTATGCACCTTGCGCGTATAGACCGGATAGCCTTCCAGCCCGTCGACCTGTGCACGCTTGATTTCCACATCCCAATACGCGCCCTTGACCAGCCGGACCATGATGCGGTGGCCGCTGCGGCGCGCAAGGTCGACGATCCAATCGATCACGAACGCACAGCGCTTCTGATAGGCCTGGACAACGAAGCCGATGCCGTTCCAGCCGGCCAGATCGGAGTCGAACGCGAGCGCTTCCAGCAGATCGAGCGAGAGCTCGAGGCGGTCAGCTTCCTCGGCGTCGATATCCAGCCCGATGTCATGGCGTTTCGCCAACAGTAGCAGCGACTTCAGCCGCGGCAGCAGCTCGGCGACAACGCGCGCGCGCTGGGCATGCATGTAGCGCGGATGCAACGCGGAAAGCTTGACCGAGATCCCAGGCCCGGCGTAGATTCCGGCGCCGGCGCTCGCCCTGCCAATGGCGTGGATCGCGGCCTCATAGGACGCATAGTAGCGATCGGCCTCGGCCATCGTGATGGCGGCCTCACCCAGCATGTCATAGGAGTAGCGGTAGCCGCGCGCTTGGTGTTCGCGGCTGCGATCGAGGGCTTCCTGAATCGTCTCACCGGCCACGAACTGCTGACCCAGCATACGCATCGCAAGGTCCATGCCCTTGCGAATCAGCGGCTCCCCGCCTTTTGCGGCCAGATGCGTCAGTGCGGACGCCAGCCCATCTTCGCTATGGGTCGACACCAGCCTGCCAGTGATCAGCAGGCCCCAGGCAGCCGCATTCACGAATAGCGACGGGCTCTTCCCAAGATGTGAACCCCAGTCGCCCCTGCTGACCTTGTCGCGTATCAGGCGGCCGGCAGTTTCAGGGTCCGGGATACGCAGAAGCGCTTCGGCCAGACACATCAGCGCAATGCCTTCCTGGCTCGACAACGAGAATTCGTTCATCAACGCGTCAACCCCGCTGGCGCGGGCGCGCTTGCCACGCACCGTGGCTACCAGCTTGCGTGCGCGTTCCCGCGCCTGGTACTGGCTCGCACGCGGCAGATCGATCTGCCTCATCAGCTCACTAACGCTTTGCGCCTCGTCGCGCCGGTAGGCATCGGTGATCGCGGCGCGCAGCGGCGATTGCGGTGCGCGAAGTTCGGATTGGAGAGCGATAGTCATGGGGATGGTGACGCAAGAGCATACAACTCGAATCCCGCCATCGCTGACATACCCTACGAATTCTCGATGCTCTCGCCGTGGAGCGCCACATCCAGGCCTTGCCGCTCCGCTTCCTCACCAACGCGCAAACCCATCGCGAGATCAATGATCTTCAGAATGACATAGCTCATGATGAAACTGTAGATAATGGTGATGCCCACCCCGATCGACTGGGTGAGGATACTGCCCGGTTGCCCGCCGCCGATGGCAGTACTCGCGAATACGCCGGTAAGCAGGGCACCGACAATCCCACCAACGCAGTGCACGCCAAAGGCATCGAGCGAATCGTCATAGCCCAGCGCCCTCTTGACCGAAGTCGCCGCCAGAAAGCAGATGACTCCGGCGACAACACCAATAATGACAGCGGCGGAGGGAGCGACGAATCCCGATGCCGGCGTGATCGCTACCAAGCCGGCCACGGCCCCGGAAGCGATGCCAAGTACGCTGGGCTTGCCCTTGACGATCCATTCGGTGAACATCCAACCCAGGGCGGCGGCGGCACTGGCAATCTGAGTAGCTGCCATGGCCATCCCGGCACGCCCGTCGGCCGCGACCGCCGAGCCTGCATTGAATCCAAACCAGCCCACCCATAGCAGTGATGCTCCAATCACGGTAAGCGTCAGGTTATGCGGGGCCATCGGTTCCTTATTGAAGCCCACGCGCTTGCCCAGCGCCAGGGTGCAGGCAAGTGCGGCAATGCCGGCATTGATGTGCACCACCGTGCCCCCTGCGAAATCGAGTATACCCCGGGAGGCGAGCCAACCGCTCGGCTCCCACACCCAGTGCGCAACCGGCGCATACACGACAATGGACCAGATTCCCATGAACCAAAGCATCGCGGAGAACTTCATACGTTCGGCAAAGGCCCCGCAGATCAGGGCAGGCGTGATGATGGCGAAGGTAAGCTGAAACATCGCGTAAACGCTCTCGGGAATGGTCGTGGCCAGATGACTTACTGAGACTCTGCCGGCGACCGCCGCCACAGCGGGTGCGTCCCCGGTGGCAGCGACCGCTGCCACATCCTTCATATAGACAACGCCGTCCATGAATAACCGGCTGAAGCCCCCAAGATACGGGCTGTCTCCCGGCGTGAAGGCAAGACTGTAGCCAACAGCCCACCAAAGGATGGTGACCAGGCACGTAATCGCAAAGCTCTGCATCAGCGTGGACAGCACATTCTTTCTTCGTACCATCCCGCTATAGAACAGAGCCAAACCCGGCACCGTCATCATCAGCACCAGCGCGGTGGAAGTCATCAACCAGGCGGTATCGCCGGCATTGATCTGTGCGTTGGTGATAATGGAGGGCTCGGTAGTCGAGGCCTGGAGATCTGCCTGCGTAGCCGCAGCGACAGGAGCCTCCTTGGCAGACTTGTCTTCAGCGTGAACTGCACCGCTGCCAAACAGCGTTGCTCCCATTAAAAGTACACTCAGTAGACGCTTCATGCTGGTTTTCATGACGCATGCTCCCATGACGGGGTGGAGTGAGAATCAGATTCCCTCAAACCGCTTATCTACATGCAATGGGACGATTCTGTGGTAAATCTGGATGGTGTGCCGCTTGTGTCAAAAAACCGATCGGAAAACAGTTTCATTGCCTGTTAAAGCGCGCTTGCATCGGTTTCTCCGGTGCGAATGCGGATGACCTGTTCCAGGTCGAATACAAAAATCTTGCCGTCGCCGATCTTGCCGGTATTGGCGGCCTTACTGATGGCCTCGATCGTCTGCACGAGAAGCTCGCTTCGTACGGCGGCCTCGATCTTTACCTTGGGCACAAAGTCAATGACGTACTCGGCACCACGGTAAAGCTCGGTGTGCCCCTTCTGTCGGCCGAAGCCCTTAACCTCGGTGACTGTAAGGCCCTGCACACCAATGGCGGACAGCGCCTCTCGCACTTCTCCGAGCTTGAAGGGTTTGATGATAGCAGTAACAAATTTCATGCTTCCTCCTCAATCGTATCGGCTCATCTGTTTGGGTCCCGCCCAACACTTGATCAAGAAATCCATGGATATCAATATAGACCAAGCTTCGAGCATTTGCTGCCGGGTATCAGCGCGTTGCCAAGAAGGACGTCAAGAGGACCGAGCGCACGGAGGGTTATCGACATGGGCAAGCAGGGTAGCAATCCTGGATGAGGACAACCAACGATGCCTTACAATTTCAAGCGGCAAAGGCCGCAAATAATGGACGATTCCCATTTTCACTCAGATAATCAATGGGTAACAGCAATCATTTGCCGGGCATGGTGCCCGTCCATGTCTGCCTCATATGGGTTTACGTATGCTGCCTCACAAATTCTTGCCACGCTGCGGCCGCAGCTTCAAAATCATTGATGGCAATTTTGATGGCTTCCCCGGTTTCCTCCGTATAATCTTCCTCGATTTCCACATGATCAGGAAACAAGCGCAGCCAATACGCGTTGCCTATCCGTTCCCATGAAGAAATCTGCCCTGATTTGACTTCCCGGGTTTTCTGCAACAATTCTTCCGCCCATTGGGCATTTTTTTGTATGTCGATGGTAAGGTAAGCGATTACGAGATCGTGAGCGGGATTACCACCGAGACGGCCCGGCCAATCAAAGCCATTGCCATTCATTGGCGTATGGGAAACGCTGTGTTGATTTTGTTGTTTCCAGACGCGGCAAAGCCAATCAGGAAAAACTCCTCCTTGCTGCTGCAATAGCCGGACAGCTCCCTCTCGGTGACATGAGCCGGCCGATTTTTGCCACATCTTACCCAGCCGGGAGAGCCTGCCGGGCAACTACGATCCGGATGCGCCGATGCATGGGAAATGGAATTGAGAACCTGCTCGCTTGAACAACTGTCGGGAAACATCGAAGAAAATTTACTTCTATTGGGATTATTATTATGTGACCATCTGCCAGTATATATTCCCGCTGAATTGGGTAAATCCTGTACCGTAAAATCCTGGACCGTTGCCGGATTGACGCCACCGGGGCGCGAATGAAAACCCTTTGGACGGCTATCTGTCCATTCCCCGCAAAAAACATGCTTCTGATTCATTTGCAAGCCGTTATCGAGGGTAACCCAGCGAGGTAGTGTTGCGCAGTCCACCGCGGCTAGCGCATACGGCGGGAACAAAACGAATACAAATAGACAGGCAAGAAGAGTCAACGTTCGCGCGGCCATGATGCAAAGCGGATAGGTTTTATCCAGGATACTCAAAATGCGGTATCAGGTTCTGACCGAAATGCTGTAGGGGCCTGTGCCGCTTGGGCTGTAATGCCTGATCTGGGCAAAATATACGCCAGGCGCGAGATTGGCGGCAATCCTCGAGTTGGTTCCGGGACCGCTATCATCATCCTGGGCGATTAATGTGGTCTGGTTACCGGGACCCAATAATGTCAGGAAGCAGTCGGTGTTGCCGGCAGTCTCGATGGTATGGGTGCCGGGGCTAGTGACTGTGAACGTATACATATCCCTCTCATTTGCAGCAGCGATCGTTCCCTGTACTGCGGGACCGTTCACCTGAATGGTTGGGATAATGGGTTGTGCTGCCGATCCCCTCACCGAGATACTATAATTTCCGACTGATGTGCCGCTGTAGTGCCGCACCCGCACATAATAAGTACCGGCCGACAAGTTTCTTTCAATCCGTGAATTCGTCGCCGCTCCGCTATCATCGTCTTCGGTAATAAGTACCGCCATATCGTTGGGGCCGTACAGCCCCACTACGACATCCGTCGAGCCCTGAGTTTCAACGACATAACTACCCGCCGCGGACACCACAAAACTATATGCATCAACCTCTCCCGCCTGGCCTATCGAAGCGGAAGCAGCGGGCGCATCGATAGTAAGTGGAACGGCCTCCGGAGATACCGCCTCCTCATTATCATAAGTGTAATCGAGCGCATGATGATCGAGAACGCTCCTGGGAGTTGGCGGCGACGTTTCATTGTCCCAGGGGGGCATCGGATCATCCAGGCCATGACCTGCCACAACTCCGGGAGTGCCGCTGGGCGGCAAGTAATTTTCCGTAGGGTTTTCCCTCTGCCATTCGGCCCACAGCCGGTCGATATTGCAATGGTGCAGCCAGAACACGGGGTCATTGGGAGACGACATGGCCATCATCGACCCACCCACCCACATATGTCCCGGGTTGTGAATTACCGCTTCCAGCCGGTTGCGAAAACTTGTGCTCGTGCTGCTATTTGAGTTCCACGGTGATGAATCATAGGGAACCACATTCTTGGCGGCGTCCACTGCCGACTGCGTCGGCAGTGATCCCATTGCGCCAAATGCGCGCGTAAGAAAAGTGATGGTGTCGCCCGGATCAAGGACCGTAAGAGTCCATTCTCCGGTCGAGAAGGCAAAGGGACCGGTGGTAACCTGCCGGCTGGCGCCCGCTCCATTGCCACCCATGAAGTTCGCAGCCCAAAGCGAGGCTCCGGCCGTCCTGTCGACTGTCCAGTCCCAATAGGGGATGGAGACACTTGGGTCGATCTGCTGGAGCGCGAGCTCAAAGCGGCGGAGATACTCCCGGTGCCACGGCAAAAAAGCTGGGCCGCGATGCGCGGGATCATTGGGGCTGGCCATAAAGGCGGCGCGATGCTGAGCGACGAATACGTCGTAGTCGCCATTTGCCTTCAGCGCTTTCACCGCTGCGACGAACGCCGCTTTTTCGGAGGTTGTCAGGCTGGACTGATTTTTTCGGATTCCCATGTTAATCCCCCGCTTCTCTGTAATCGATAATCTTCTTGGCTAAATCAGCCGGCGAAGGTTGGGGGTCGAAGGCGAAGCCAGATGCAATATATGCTCCGCCCGCATCGCGCACGGTGAAGATTCGCTCTCCATCGATGTACAGCTCGGACCCGTCCGCACCGGCTTCGGCCTCACTGATCCCTGCGGTGGCTCTCGCGGTAGAGGCTTCTGCTCCGGTTCGAAGGACAACCTCCCGGCCCTTATAGGTTTCACGTTGCTCCGCCATTTTTCCTCCCTCGCAAATATGCATTCCCAGCATCGAAAGCCCGGTATGAGCTTGTTAATTTCAATATAGCCCATCTCATGAGAAATACCAGGAAAGTTGATACGCCGAATTGCGCCAGCCCAAACCCAATGTACCCGGAAGTATTCCAAGAAGTACTGCGCCATTATAGTTTCCGGAAAGGGAACCGTATGTGGAAAAATATGCGCGACACTCTTGTCATGCTCCCTTGGAGCGTGACGGCTATTCGTACGCTCACAGGCATGTCCGGGAAACCGGGCAGAGATCCAAACTTCCGTTGGCTGACCGGGGGCGTCAACATTCTTTACCTGCGCAACTGGCGAGACGCCATCAGGAGGAGTACGTTATCCAAGTGCTTGCGGTGGATCGTTCGGAGAGTTGTTTTTCAATGGAAACGCTTAGGGGGAGACGATCCTGGCGATCGATGATCAAGATGTATTCATGGACGGAACACATGGAACGACTTTGCTGCACTCTTTGCATCTGCAGCAACGTTGTTCGTCAAGCAGAGAACATCCTGAATGGGTATAGTCGTGTAATTCGCACCTGCCTTGCTTTTCCCATTCCTGCATGTCAGCCGGCGCGACAGCTGCCAGGCCTGCTTCCGTGCCGATAAGGATTATGTTTTGTCTGCGGGCTGACCAATTTGCGGCAAGGGTTCTATATTCTGACGATCAATCTCGCCTTATAACACCAAGCGAAATCCTGTAGCGGATACTACGACCGTTCCCACAAGAGAAAACACAAGCGTCCAAAATAGAAATCGGCCTACCTTTCCTGTTTCCAGGCCATCATTGCCATCCTCAGGCTCCTTGTCCTTCTCTTCTTCTTTCATTTCTTGATCTCCTTTACCAAAATTCCACACCACGGCGATGAACGCCAGGGTTTTGCTGAAGCCCGCCCCAGTGTACCGCAACTGGAGCCTGATGCAATTCTCATGAGGAAGATGCAAGGGAATTTATAACGGGTTTTTCAGGCTCCGGAAAAACACCTGCCCACGCGATGCCATCGCTGCCAATGGTGCCGCGGTACATGCCGCCGGTGTTGAAACGCAGCGCATAATTGCCTTGAGCATCCAACACGATCAAACCGCCATCGCCGCCAATGGCGGCGATTTCCGCAAGCGTGTTATCGGCTGCATCGGCAATGGGTGTGTGTAGCAAACGCACCTGTGCTGCCGTATTGAACGCGGCGGCAGTGCGGATGAAAATTTCTCCGGTACCAGTCGCGGATACAGCAACCGAGCGATTATCCGCGTAGGTTCCGGCGCCGATGATGGGCGAATCCCCCACTCGCCCAAAACGTTTGTTCGTGAGCCCGCCAGTCGATGTACCGGCAGCAAGATTGCCGTAGCGATCCAGTGCCACAGCACCGACCGTTCCGCGCTTTTCATCCTTGCTAAGCGTTGGTGTACCCGGCCCAACATCGTGATCGCGCAGTACCTGTTCTTTAGCGATAGCTTTTTGCAACTGATCCCAGCGATACTGTGTGTAGAAATAGGAGGGATCGACGATCTCCAGACCCTGTTCGGCGGCAAAGATTTCGGCACCATGGCCCATGAGCATCACGTGCGCGCTTTTCGTCATCACAGCGTGCGCCGCACGGATCGGGTTGCGGATCGTGGTAACCGCGGCAACTGCGCCAGCCATGCGCGTGGAACCATCCATGATGGACGCGTCCAGTTCATTGCGGCCAGCATGGCTGAACACTGAACCTCTGCCAGCATTGAACAAGGGTGAATCCTCCATCACTACAATTGCCGCAGTGACGGCATCGATACTGCTGCCGCCGGCTTCAAGCACTGCATAGCCAGCGGTCAGCGATTGCGCAAGCGCCTGCATATAAGCCCGCTCGTGTTCCATTTTCAGCTTGTTGCGCTTGATGGTACCGGCGCCGCCGTGAATCACCAATCGGATGGGTGAATTATCTGCCGTAGTTATGCTCGTTTGCATGGTCATGGACAGCGAAACCAAAGGATGGAGAATGCATGTATCGTAATACCTTCGGGTGGATTAATGAGTCCGAACCGGGTATTTTTTTACGTGAATATCCTGACTTCGGGTTTTCAATCTGCGACCAACGTTTGCAACACGGCCAGCCCGATACTTCTTGTGCAACTCCACATGGGACAAGGCTTGGAAGGCGGTGTGGTATGTTGTGGGCCAAGATAGCCTGATTCCAACGGATAGTTCCGACTGTTACCATGAACAGTCGGGAGCATCCAATGAAGACCAAGAAACTTATCCGCTGGAATTCTAGGCTGATCCGCGAGCAGGAACGTGCCGTGATCGTCTATCGACTGGGGAAAAAACTCACAATTTGGTGCTTTATCCGATGATAACAACTGTCCCCAGCCCGACAGCTTATCTCAAGCTTTATTTTCCTGCCAAAGATTGGCATTTATCAATAAATGCTTGCCGGTCGGCTTCGTTGGCGAAAGTTGGAAGTATCGATTGCATTCCTGCGCCAGAACAGTTTGTTGAATTTGCTTCAGGTCCCCCGCCACCGCCACCACCACAACTAATCAAGGTACCACTAAGAACAATGACAAATGCAATATATTTAGAACTCATTAAACTCTTCCTCTTTAAAAATCATCAATATGGCGCGGATTCAAGTCCGACGCGCAAGAACTGGTGGCTTGGTTGCTGGGTATAGCTCACCGGCACTTCGAAGGATACCTCATAAAGAGTTCTAAATCCCAGCACTTTGCGTAGTCGGTGGTTGAACCGCCCTACAAGGATCACGGTCACTTTGTTTTGAACAGAGGCAACTAATCAATCGAGTCTGACCCTATTGATTACAGAAACAGAAAAACCACAAAGAGATCCAGCCTCTTTGTGGTTCAATATCGGATTCAGGTTAAGCGGACTTGCGGCGGTATGCCACCCAGCCAATTAAACCCAAGCCCGCCAGTAGCATGGCATAGGTCTCGGGCTCCGGAATGGGTGCTACCGAACCGCCAATTCCAAATTCGCCTCCCAATGCACCGTTCAATGCGCTGATACCGATACTGTTCAATACTATTGAACGGAGTTTGTTTTCGTCAGCTTCGGTATATGAAAATGAGCCATAAATAGAGCCAGACATCAGGTCGTTGTATATGCTCAGGTCGTTTCCAGTTGCAGTTGCGCGCACTTCAGGCAATGGTGAAGTGATGTCAAACAGAGAATAATCCAGAGGGCCAGGGCCAACAATATCCCAGGAATTCAGGGTCAGCGAAGCGGAAAGAACCGAGCCCGTTACATTCGAAAGGTCAAAGGTAAAGAAATTATTGAAATTGGCGTCACTACCACAGCACCCTCGGGCCACACCAGCAATGTAATTGGTATTGATTTGTTTGTGAGCGCCTTCACTGTTCCACCAGCCGCTTGAGGATGTGGCGACAAAAAAATTCCCGGCCGTAGTCGTGATATTCAACCCATTGTCAGGGCTGTCATTGCTATCACCTTCGAAACCGCTGCTACCAAAAACGAAACGCTCGGCATAAGCAGGCGAAGAAAGGATTACGCCAATGAGTATAATAGATGCAGCCTTGTTGAGTTCCATCATGAACCTCCAAAGGGTAAGAATTCAACATACCTGCCTGTTTAATCTGACCCGCTCAAGCGTTCAACACAGATCATTTTCAGGAGCTAGAATTCTGGACACTTGACATCGTTGGTCCCTGCGGCAGGAATTTCTCTATTACGTTTCTCAAGAGAGGATCTCCCACTGACTAGCTAAATTCAGTATAGAGTAATGATTGGCAGGCGATATAGACTGAACGGACTACTCGCTGGGTATCCTGCGCTTCTTATCCTCAGATGGCCATAGTTTTGGTGACATGGGAATATAATATAACCTCTGTCCGCGCAATCGGAGCGTTGCCGCACAGCAAAAAAAACCGCCGGTGCAAGGACTGATTTGAGCCAATCTTTCCGGCCATGTAATCCACTTAAGAGATTATCATGAAATATCTTCTACTCTTGTTAACCTTGGTATGCGGCTCGGCCCATGCCACCAACATTTGGTATGCCTTGTTTGTCAATGAAGGCGACGTTAAACCCAATTATTTCTACCTTACCAATACGCATAGCGATGTCTGCGAACTTCCCTGGTTTGTGGCAAAAATGGAATCGAGTGAAGGGAAGATACTAAATAAAGAGCCCATTTGCTGGTCCATCGGATGGGAAACCCTTCCCAATATCAAGTTTCCAAAAAATAATGAAGTCTTTTTAAATGTTTCTGGCTTCACCATCGTTCCGGGAGCCCTGAAAGAATGGAAGCCTATAGTAGATGCTTCAAGGGGAGCGTATGACAAACTCAATGCGCTAAAAACCCCGGAAGAACGGGACCGAGACTATGTGACGAACCGGAGAACCAGAACCGACTGGTTCCAGTTCTCCTCACAAAACCCGGATGATGCCAAACGTCTTTCTGGATTGGCCAATCCTCGGCCTTGAAGGTTGGACTGGAGAAATTCCTGCCTGATTCCTGGCTTGGCGCTGTGTAGCGGTATGAAAGTGGCGAAGTGCCCAAGCTAAAAATAGAAATAATCGACAACACATACACGAGGTCAGGTTTTGTTATTGCCATGAGCTGCATGCCCAGTGTTATGACGATAATTCCTCTGATAATGTTGCTGTTGCCGTCAAGTTAATAACTATGTTTGGACGTGATGGGACAACAAAACCTGCAAGCGTTTATTCATGCGAGTTTTATGGATTTCTTTGGTACTTAGGACATTTCATTGGAGCGACGTCTATTGAATAGTTCCGTCAACTCCAGTCATAGATTTATATGAATTAATGGAGGAATTAATAAAGTAATGCAGATACGGGATACCCCCATTGATGGAGGTGCCGGAAAACGTAGCTATGCAGCGGTTGCAGCAGGGGGAAGATTTTCCCCCTTAAAATAAAAAACTACAAAAAGAAAATGGCAACAATCGGGAATGAACATCAGATGCTAAATACATACTTCTTCACGTGGTTTTCATAGATTGATTTTCTGAATTTAAGAATTTTATATTAAGTATCTACGTAAAGTAGCCAATATCTATATGAATGGCGAATTCCTTCGGATTACTTCGCCACTAAGCTTTAGGCTATGCGGTTATCCATTTATAGTACTTTAATATTGATCGCGCCGGCGTACCCATTCCATCGGAAACTTGAAGTTATCCTCATCGCGTCCTTTGGGAACGAGGTCGAGAAATTGGTAGGCGCCATTAAGCATGTCGATGCCACGAGAATAACAGGAATATGTGTGGAACATCTCGCTCTTTTCGTTTTTATAGAACACGCTGATTCCTTCTTTTTCCGACGATGTATTGGGTCGAATCGCGTAGTTATAATATGCCTTACCTTCGGCAATCTCTTCGGGTGTAAACGACACGCGATAATCGAAATTGAAATCGCTCCCATATGATGAAACCCATGGAAAACTCCAATTCATACGTTCCTTGTAAGCGATAATCTCCGCTAATGGTGCGCGTGAAACAGCGGTAAATGTTACATCGCGGTGATTGAGATGGATCGGAATTCCATTGAAATTATCGGCCCAGAAAGAACATGATTTACATCCTTCCTCCCAATCGGGAGCTAACATGAAGTGATAAATAATCAACTGGGAACGTCCATCAAAAAGATCAGCAAGTGAAAGAGTCCCATGCGACCCCTCAAATTGATAAGATTTTTCCACACGTTCCCAAGGCAATGCCATTCGGCGTTGCGTCAGTAGATCACGTTGATGCGTGAATTCCTTTTCGGCGGCAAGCAATTCAATACGTGCTTTCAACCATTCGTCGTGCGAAACAACCGGATTTTTCATGTTTATCTCCTGTTTTTTTAAAAACAATATAACGCAACTTTTAGGTTGCATTTTACATGCATAACCTATAATATGCAACTTATGGGTTGCCCTTTAAAGTTACAAGGAGATGTTTATGAGTAATTACATTGAAAAACATATTGAATTGAACGCTCCAATTTCTAAAGTCTGGCATGCTTTGACTGACTATAAAAAGTTCGGAGAATGGTTTGGGGTTAATCTGCAAAATCCCTTTATTGAAGGAAAGGAATCAGAGGGAAACATCACTAACCCTGCTTGCCTCAAAGCTGCGCGTGCGGCGAATAACGGAGAAGAGTCGGAAGAAAACTTACATAACCTTGAAAATGGACCGCTTAAGTTTAAGATTTCGGTACAAAAAATTGAACCCGAGCATTATTTTTCTTACACATGGCATCCATATGCAATTGATATAGGCTACGACTACTCTAAAGAAATTCCAACGCTTGTAGAGTTTAAGTTGAAACAAATTCCTGGCGGTACACTTCTTACAGTCACTGAATCCGGTTTCGATAAGATTCCTAGTAATCGTAGAGAAGCCGCTTTTCGTATGAATGATGGCGGATGGACTGAACAAATGAAACGCATTGAACGATATGTTTCCTAGAAACGCTGAAAACGACATCGCGAAATTACAAAACTATGCGTCGGTCTTCGCAGCGCTGGGCGACGAAACCAGATTGTCTTTAGTTTCTAGGCTTACGAGTGGTCGTTCACATTCAATCTCACAATTAGCAGAAGGCTCAAAAATAACCCGGCAAGCTGTTACAAAACACTTACGGGTATTGGAAGGGGTTGGCTTGGCACACTCGACTCGGAATGGCCGCGAGCAGTTGTATCATTTAGACTTGCGGCCATTCAAAGATATTGAGGAGTACTTGAGATTTGTATCGGAGCAATGGGATGAGGCATTGTCCAGATTGAAATCATTTGTGGAAGATGAAAGAAAATAAGTTATAGCTTAATTACTTGTACGCAGTTAGTTTAACGGCTCGCCTGAATCGCAAAAGGTCTGCACGCTGGAGGCGCCGGGTAGATTGTTCCAGTTCGCTTTGAACAAGAAAAAGGCCAAAAACCCTGTTTTAACTCGGTTTTTGGCCTTCTTTGGACTTCCTTGAATCATCAATTGGGCGGCGTCAATTGAATAATCCTCTGAAATGCCCGTTAATACTGGGTTGTGTTCGTTCGAAGAAGTACAGTTACCGTCAAAGTAACCGCCATGTTATTGGTCCTACCTATGGAAACTTCGACTTGATCTCCGAGGAAAATATTGGACCATGTTTTGATTTAATGAATTCTCAATGTGACACTAAGGATAGGTTTGCTACTTTTGCCACAGTGAGAAATGCGAGAAGGAGGCGGTGGCTGATAGTGCCATTAGCGGTCATTGGATACCGATGACATAACGTGATGCGGAATTGGCATGATGTCCGATATATTGATATATAGTGGTGTCAACTATTCTTACCAGAAACGGTCCCCTCTCTAGCGCCACTTTTGGTGCTGCATGTCATTATGGGTCAAGATTAATTTTCATCTTTCTCGAATCAACTATTTTTAGTAGATGACTTCCCAGCATTATCATTTCAACGGCTTCCTCGGCTTCTATCGAAACAGCCCGATGACTATGAGGGTTTTTATACGACCCTATTGCTCCCGCGAATAGATGAGCTAATGCTTCTTGTTCTGCTTTTGGGGAATCTTTATCTGACAAGGGTCCATTCGGAGGAGCAAATGCCTTTCGCATTAAGTCGGTACCAACTTCTTCTGGCTTGAATCCTCCTGCACTTCTTACGGATACTTCTACTTCCTTGAAGGTTTGAAAAACTGCCGTATCATAGTCACCGCGTAAAAAAGTAGCCCAAACTTTCTGTGAAATTAAGGGGTGAAGTTGCTTTTTTGGTAAGAGATTTGATTTGATGTAGGCGTCTATGCTATCGGGTTGAGTGGCTTTTGCGCCGCGGCGGGTGAGAAAGTACCAGTCACCCGCTTTAGGTGCAATAAATCCTTCTCGCTCTAGCCACAGCCACCCTTCCATGAGAACTTCGGCAATTTTCTCATGATACGATTCTGGGTACTCCTCGTAGGTGTGGCGAAGACCAAAATTATGTCTATTAAGCTGAGTTTTTTCCGACTGACTAAGGGAGTGTATGTAAGTGAGAATGACTCCAGCTACCTCTTCTGGCTCTAAGGCTAATAAATTTTTGGCTTCTGGAACTAATGAGATTATTGATACTGCCATGTCCTTCCTATTGTATTGGAAATGAGCTAGCCGTCGAGTTCCTGGAGCGCGGTTTTGGCAGTCTTCGGATTCATAAGAATGTCGGCGTACTTTGCGAGTTCCTTAAGTATTTCCGCGGCTTCAGCGTACGTCATAGTAGTATCAGTGCTTCTTAGGCCCTCGTTTTCCAGCCAGACTGGTACTGTAGCGTTAGCCAACATTTGCCCATTTTCAATCCTAGACTCAACATGTTTCATCTGGTTATACAGAGCGTTGAGTCGCTCTTCAACTGAGCCGTCATTCTTTCTAAATACTGTCCCCTCCCAGGCGGCCGCAAGCAAAGCGAAGGCATGCCAGGCTTGACCAAGAAAACATTCCCAATGAAAAAGCGCTTCTGCATACCGCATTGGCGCGGCGCCATCCTTGCAGAGGAAATCATATGTGCTTTGGCGGGCAAGGTTGTATTCAGAGAAAGCGTACTGTGCGCGACGCAAGAAGTTGTATGCGTAAGCGTTCATCTGCGGCGCAAACGATCCCGTAAATGCGGAGTTCAGGAAGAAATTAGCGATCCAGTATGGGGATTCCTTTGCCCAGGTCGACATGTCTGGAATGTCGGCCTGGATAAAGGTAGAGACACCGGGAGCTATGTGCCGATCGAGAATGTATGTAGAAAAGTTGATGCTCATCTTTAACAATCGCTTTAATACACGGCAATCCAAGGTATCCTAACTCATGCGTAGGCCGCGGTAAAATGTTATGTTAAAATCGATGCGGATTCACGGATAGATTTTTTGCCATGTATCATGGTATGTGAAACAAATGTTCCAGGATATGCTCCTCGGTATCCCTCTGTAATACTCGCAGTTCGCCTGGTGTAACGCATAGGAGTATCCGTGAATCCTACTCCCTAGCCTTCTTCTGAAGTATGTCGAATCTGAAACAATTGCAAGATGCGACATCGCTCCGCCAACTGGCCAAGCTGCTAAATATTCAGTTTGGGATGCTTTCGTATCTATTGTTCAAAAAACCGAAATCAAAGCTTTACAAAAAATTTGATATCCCAAAGAGACACGGCGGGATGCGTGAAATTCACGCTCCTGAGCGCGATCTCAAACTGCTTCAATATCGCCTATCTGTACTTCTTCAAAAATGCGCTGACGAGATCAAAGCGTCGCATGGGCACGTCGAAGATGAAAAACACTGGGGTATCGCACATGGCTTTAAGCGCCATCATTCAATAATGACTAATGGGCGAGCGCATACGGCGCGACGCTTCGTCTTCAACGTCGACTTGCATGATTTCTTTGGTAGCTTGAATTTTGGTCGCGTCCGGGGCTTCTTCATAAAGGACAAAAATTTTAAGCTGCATGAAAGCGTTGCAACAGGAATCGCACAAATTGCTTGCTATGAGAATAAACTGCCTCAAGGGAGTCCTTGTTCGCCGGTGATGTCCAATCTCATCGGTCACACTATGGACATTCCTCTCGCTCAACTTGCGGCGAGTGAAGGCGTGACTTATACGCGATATGCAGACGATCTGACTTTCAGCACAAATAATTCAAGCTTTCCTGAAAAAATCGCATACAAGTCTGGTAATCACACTTGGGAGCTTGGTCGTCAACTTCTGCGAATTGTCCAAAGGAGCGGGTTCAGTTTTAACGATAAAAAAACAAGGATGCAGCTTCAAGATTCGCGCCAAGAGGTCACTGGCCTAACCGTTAATCGGAAAGTAAACGTCACCGCAACTTATCGCTACACTGTTCGCTCGATGGCGAATGCTCTTTTTAATACAGGCAATTTTGAGTTCATCTATAAAAAATTGGATGACAGCGGAGTAGAACAGGTCTACAGGTCGAAAGGCAAGCCAAAGCAGTTAATTGGAATGCTCTCATACATCGATCAAGTTGACCAATTTAACCGGAAGCTCTGGGTGGAAAATGGGCTGGAGCCTGATCCTACTCTAGGGCGGATCAAGTTGTTCAGAAGGGTTCTTTACTTCGATAAATTTTATGCCTTAAATCAGCCTCTTATAGTCTGCGAAGGTGTCACGGACAATGTATATTTGCGTTGCGCCATCAAAAGTCTTGCCGCCCTCTATCCCAAGATTGTCGCCGCTGGCGCGCCCCCTAAGCCGATGGTTGGGTTTCTAAAATATGCGGATAGAAGAACTAGCGAGATAACTCAGCTGACGGGAGGGGTGGGGGGAATATGCAAGCTGCTAAAGAACTATCATGAGGATTTGGGAACGAGATTTAGAGCGCCCGCACCAAAACATCCCGTTATCGTACTTATCGACAACGACGGTGGAGCAGACTCAGTTTATGGTGCAATAGCTGGAATTACAAAGAAGCCAAAGCCGAACAAAAAAGCTTCATCTATTCATGTTACTGGCAATCTCTACGTGGTGCCAACTCCTCAATTGCCAGGCTTGTCAAAAACAGCTATCGAAGATTTTTTTGATGCGCCAACGTTGGCAACAGTGGTGAATGGCAGAACATTCAGCAAAGAAAATAATTACGATGGATCAAAGCATTATGGCAAGGCCACCTTTGCACATGAAGTTGTAGCAAAGAATGCGAATGTTATCGACTTTAAGAACTTCGCGCCACTCCTCGAGCGAATAGTCGCTGTAATCGACGCCTACGGGGCGAAACTCAAAGCGAAATAGAGATTTTTGTCGAGTGGTCCGGAAATGTCTGTGCTCTGCCTTTCCATGCATCGATTTTTACAACGGCTGAAGTTCAGCCTCCTACCCCACACAGCGGCTATTCGCGCGAGAATCCCCAAGACCGTCAATGCAGTGGGTATGCCAGAGGATGAAGCGCCGCGCAAATGAAAGCCTCCTGAATCTTCCCCTGCAATCTCAGCCAAAGCGCCTGCAAACGCGACAGAAAGCGCAAATACAAGGCGCGTATTGCCCGCGACAACGCACATCATGGGGTCAGGTCTTGCTATTTGCCATCCGCTGTATGGCCAGCATCATGACGGGAACTCTCTCTGATAATATTGCTGTTACCGTCAAGTTACCGTCAGATTGTAATAATCATATTAGAGCGTGGAGTTAGACAACAAAAAACCCGCAATCGTCTATTCATGCGGGTTTTCTGGATTTCTTTGGACAACTTAGGATGCTTAATTGGTGGAGGCGGCGGGAATCGAACCCGCGTCCGCAAGTCCTCTACAGACAGTTCTACATACTTAGCCATGTTATTTAGTTTAACCCGGCATCCGCCAACCGGCGGGCTGATGACAGGCGAGTCACCTATTGTTTAACGCTCTGTAAAGTAACCCTGCGGAGCGCGATCCTCGTTAATGGCTCCGCTGTCTGTTGCCAGACCCGGCGTTGAGGCCCACCGGTGCGGAGTCCAGCCGGATTTAAGCGGCTAGAGCGTAACGTTCGTCGTTTGCGACTATGGTTTTCCAGATGTATTTACGAGGTGACTGGTCCTCGGTATGCCCTGCGCTGCTTTGCAACCCACGTCGAAGCCAGGTCGCCCCCGGCATTCTGTATTAAACTTATTAGATAGTAGTGAGACGGAAGAGTTCAACGCTGAACTGCGAGCCTGACTACCAACCATACTATAACAGAAATGTGGGAACTCTCTATTGATTCGCCGCCAAAATCAGGCGTGCAGCCGGTAAAGAATTCTCATGCGGCGTAATGCACTTCGCTTATTACGCCCTACGATTTATCTGCAGGAGACTAGAGATAACCCAGCAGCTCCTGGGGATGATCGATGAGATATCTTGCACCCCAGGATTCAGGAGGATGCCCATTTCCCAGGTAGCCATACCTTGCGATGACCGGCTCCATCCCAGCGGCCAGGCTTGCCTGCACGTCGCGTAAATCGTCACCCAGGTAGACGCATTCGGCGGGCGCGATGGCCATCATGCCGCTAGCTGTCAGCAGCGGCTCCGGATGCGGTTTGGAGTGCAGGGTGTCGCCGCCGCTGACAATACATGCGGCGCGGTTGTTTAAGCCCAGCTCCCGCATCAACGGCAGCGTGAAGCGCGCAGGTTTATTGGTCACGATCCCCCACGGAAGCCCGCGAGCCTCAAGCTGGTCAAGCAGTTCGGCCACGCCTGGAAACAAATGGGTCTCATCGCACAGGCGCTCAGCATAAAAATCGAGGAACTCGCTGCGCATGGCATCATAACTGGGATCACCCGGCTTGATATTGAACCCAAGCCCAAGCAGCCCGCGCGCCCCGGCTGAGGCTTCGGTACGGATGAGCGCTATTGGCAAGGCTGGGAGGCCACGCGCGATGCGCTGCCGGTTGAGAGCATGACCCAGATCGGGGGCAGTGTTGGCGAGGGTGCCGTCGAGATCGAAGAGAACAGCTCTAATCATGAGTCATGGCTACTTTGGGAGTGATGGGGCAAGGCATGCATGCCATCCTCGTTCTGGCTGGATTCCGGATCAAACCCGGAATGACGAAATTACAGGATTTTCTTTCACCGGATGAATAGGAATTTGAATGGACTGGGTTATGTTTCCCGGTTTATGGCCTTATTTCACCGCACTTACGATTTCAGGCACGGTATGCCATGATGTAGTTCACGTCGGAATCCGCCTCCAGCGCGTAGACTTTGGTGATGGGATTGTAAGTCATGCCGATGATATCTTCCACATTGAGGCCGGCGTCACGAGCCATGCGGGCGAGCTCGGAGGGTTTGATGAATTTTGCATAGTCATGCGTGCCTCGCGGCAGCAGGTTCAATACGTATTCGGCACCGATCACGGCAAACAGGTATGACTTCGGGTTGCGGTTGATGGTTGAGAAGAAAATCCAGCCACCCGGCTTGGCGAGTTCAGCGCAACTTCGCACGATGCTTGCCGGACTGGGCACATGTTCCAGCATTTCCATACAGGTAATCACGTCGTAATGATGAGGCTGCTCCCGGGCAAGATCTTCCACCGCCATCTTGCGGTAACTCACTTTCTTGCCGGTTTCCAACAGATGCAGCTTTGCCACTTTCAGGGGTTTGTCGCCGAGATCGATCCCCGTCACGTGCGCACCGCGTTCCGCCATGCTTTCCGACAGGATACCGCCACCACAGCCTACATCCAGCACGGTTTTGCCCGACAAGCCGGCAAACCGGTCGATATAGTCCAGCCGCAGTGGATTAATTTCATGCAGTGGCTTGAATTCACTGTTGGGGTCCCACCAGCGGTGCGCCAACTGGTTGAATTTCTCCAACTCCAGCGGGTCAACATTTACGCTTTTTTCTTCCGTTTCTTTTATCATCCTAAATCCGGTAACCGTAGCAAGAATCACTGTAAATCATGATGCTAGATCCAATATGAGCGGTCAATTACCGGATTCAGGATCATTTAACTGCACCCCATCCGTCATCCGTTCCCGCCAGAATTGCGCCCTGAGCAATAGTTCCTGCTCATTCAGCATAGTCAATTCTCCATCATTCAACAGCATTTTACCATTTACCCACGTATGACTCACATGTTCGCGCCCGGCGGCATAGACAAGATGTGAAACAGGGTCATAACAGGGTGCCAGTTCGAGACTGGAGAAATCTACCGCGGCAATGTCGGCCGCTTTGCCCGCAACCAGCGACCCGGTGAGCGCACCCAGCCCTAGTGCCTTGGCGCCGTTGAGCGTCGCCATTTGCAGCGCCTGCCATGCGGGCAGCGTATCTGCCCTGCCGCTCTGGCCTTTGGCGAGCAGCGCGGCAAACCGCATTTCCTCGAACATGTCGAGACGGTTATTGCTGGCAGCCCCATCCGTTCCCAGGCCAATGTTGATGCCTTTCTCCAGCATCGAAGCAATGGGCGCGAGCCCGCTGGCAAGTTTCAGGTTGGAAGAAGGGCAATGTGCCACGGAGCAGCCTTGCTGCGCCATCAGTCCGATTTCGTCACTGTTGAGATGGACCATATGCACGGCAATCAGATTGGGACCCAGCAAGCCAAGTTTATGTAAACGCTCTATCGGGCGCACCCCGGTGGTTTTCAAACTATTCCTTATTTCGTCATCGGTTTCGTGCAAATGAACATGGATGGGCAGATCAAGCTGTTCGGCATAGGTCAGGACATTGGCAAAAACCCTGTCACTTACGGTGTAAGGCGCATGCGGTGCAAAGCAGAATGAAAGTAGCGGATGGTGATTGTATCTGTCGCGCAAAGCCAGGCCTTTGGCTAGATAATCATCGGCGTCGCTTGCATAGGCGGTAGGAAAGTCGATGATGATCATACCCATGGCGGAGCGCATGCCGGATGCCAGCGCCGCCTGAATCGATGCCTCAGGGAAGAAATACATGTCGTTGAAGCAGGTGATTCCGCCGCGCAGCATCTCGGCGCAGGCCAGCCGTGTTCCATCGAAGACAAATCCCGCATCAACGTGACGTGTTTCAGCAGGCCATATATGGTTGTGGAGCCATTCCATCAACGGCAGGTCATCCGCCATGCCACGCATCAGCGACATGGCGGCATGAATATGGAGGTTGACCAGACCCGGGATCAGCGCGTGATGACGAAGAACGATGCGTTCACCGGGCGCAAATCGCGTCTGGGCTTCAGCAATGGGCAAAATCGCCTGAATCAGCCCTTTATCGATCGCAATCGCATGATCGTGCAACACCGCACCAGGAGGCTCCACGGGAATTATCCAGCGTGCTTCCAGCAATGTATCGATTTTTAGGGGATAGTCCATCATTAACCCGGATATTTCACCAGACCGGCCCGGAGAACCATTGTAAGCGGCATGAATAATGGCGTTTGGTTAATAGCATTGCAGTCCAGTTTGTACTGCCTTCATTGAGATATCCAGACCAGCAAGCGTACCAAAAAAAAACCCTGCACGACGGCAGGGTTTTAATTTTTTACGCTTGAATCTTTTGATTATTGCACTGTTTCCCGCGTACCAGCGACTTCAACTTCAACGCGACGGTCAGGTTGCAGGCATTCAATCAATGCTTTGGTTGCCTTGGTACCCTTGCATGTATCGCCGGTTACCGGATTGGCTTCGCCTTTGCCATCAGTAAAGATTTTGTCGGCGGGAATACCTTTTTCTTTCACCAGGTATGCCTTGACAGCTTCAGCGCGACGCAGCGAGAGTTTCTTGTTGTAGTCATCGGAGCCAATACGATCAGCATAACCAATAGCAACGATCGTGTCGTATTTGATACCCCCAAGTTTGCTTACGAGGTCATCCAGAGCTTGCTTGCCCCCGGGTTTCAGGACGGCCTTATTGAAATCGAATAGTTCATCAGCGGACAAAGACACTTTCTCAGGTTCCGTTACAGCAGCGGGAGCGGGCGCGGGAGCCACAGGAGCAGGCGCTTCAGCTTTTTTCTCGGGTTCTGGAAACAGATCAGGATCGCATTCGTATATCGCCATGGCAGGCGTCCAATAGCCCGAGCGCCAACAGTCGCCGGAAGAATCTCTGGCCACTGAACCACGGCCATCACTTGCGTAAGCTTCAGGTTGCTCTTGCGCCATGGCGGTTCCCGAAAACAGCACTGGCAGAACAACTGCTCCAAGCAAGAGTTTTTTCGCTACTATATTTTTCATGCTATCGCCCCTTTTTCAGAAAAACTTCAATTCAAAATCAAATCATCCCTAATTCATGCAAATACTAGCAGAGCCCATCCCTGATTTCAGGCAAATACAAACGAAGCCATTATTTGACAATGGCACATTATTGCACATTCTCGGTTCAATTATCTAGTCATATATCTGTCCTTGTCAAATCATGTTGTTGCAGACGGCATGAATACTCGAATGCCCCAGTGACTTCAATACGACTGGCATGCTAAAATCAACGGTTTTTATGTATTGGTATCTGAGGCAGAATTCGTATCGTAACTTATTGTCTCTGATAGAGAAATATAACAATGGATCAATTCGCGAAAGAAACCCTGCCGATTAGCCTCGAAGAGGAGATGCGCCGCTCCTATCTTGATTACGCCATGAGCGTGATTGTGGGGCGTGCATTACCGGACGTGCGCGATGGCTTGAAGCCTGTGCACCGGCGGGTGCTATTCGCCATGCATGAACTCTCCAATGACTGGAACCGCCCGTACAAGAAATCCGCACGTATCGTCGGGGATGTGATCGGCAAGTACCACCCTCATGGCGATACCGCCGTATATGACACGATCGTGCGCATGGCGCAGAACTTTTCCTTGCGTTACATGCTGGTGGACGGGCAAGGCAATTTCGGATCGGTGGATGGCGATAACGCGGCGGCCATGCGCTATACCGAAATCCGCATGTCGCGCATCGCCCATGAGCTATTGGCTGACCTCGACAAGGAAACGGTGGATTTTGGTCCGAATTACGACGGATCGGAAAAAGAACCGCTGATTCTGCCCGCGAAAATCCCCAACCTGCTCATTAACGGCTCCTCCGGCATTGCCGTAGGCATGGCGACCAACATTCCACCGCATAATCTGAATGAAGTGGTGGAAGCCTGCCTCGCGCTGCTGAGAAACCCGGGTACCACCATCGAGGAACTGATCGAGATCATCCCGGCACCGGATTTTCCCACCGCCGGCATTATCTACGGCGTCGCCGGCGTCAAAGAGGGTTACCAGACCGGACGCGGCCGGGTCGTGATGCGTGCGCGCACTCACTTCGAGGATATGGAAAAAGGCAGCCGCCAGAGCATCGTCATCGATGAATTGCCGTATCAGGTAAACAAGGCTAATTTGCTGATCCGTATCGGTGAACTGGTACGCGACAAGAAAATCGAAGGCATTTCCGATCTGCGTGACGAATCGGATAAATCCGGCATGCGCGTGGTAATCGAACTCCGCCGCGGAGAAGTGCCTGAAGTAGTGCTGAATAATCTGTATAAAGAAACACAGATGCAGGACACCTTTGGCATGAACATGGTGGCCCTGCTGGATGGACAACCCAGGCTGCTGAATTTGAAGCAGATGCTGGATGCATTCTTGCGCCATCGCCGCGAAGTGGTGACGAGGCGCACGGTATTTGAATTGAAGAAGGCGCGCGAGCGCGGCCATTTGCTGGAAGGCTTGGCGGTGGCGCTTTCCAACGTGGATGAGGTGATCGCCCTGATCAAGGCTGCGCTTACTCCCGCGGTGGCGAAAGAAGCATTGATGTCGAAACTCTGGCGTTCCAGACTGGTGGAGGAAATGCTTGCCCGTGCTTCGGTTGATACGAAGGCATTCCGTCCCGACGGCCTGGCGGCTGAATTCGGCTTGTCCGGAAATGGCTATCGCCTCTCCGATGCTCAAGCGCAAGCCATACTGGAGCTGCGCCTCCAGCGGCTGACCGGACTGGAGCAGGACAAGATCGTCAGTGAATACAAGGATGTAATGGACAAGATCGCCGATTTCCTCGACATCCTCTCCAAGCCCGAACGTATCACGACCATCATCACCGATGAACTTGCCGCCATGAAGCAGCAGTTTGGCGACAAACGCCGCAGCGAAATCGTCACCAATACCCAGGATTTGAGTATGGAAGACCTGATCGCATCGGCGGATGTGGTGGTGACACTATCGCATAGCGGCTACATCAAGTCGCAGCCGCTCGATGATTACCGCGCGCAAAAACGCGGAGGGCGCGGGAAGCAGGCAACCGGCACCAAAGAAGACGACTTCATCGACAACTTGTTCATTGCCAACACCCACGACTATATCCTATGCTTCTCCAGTCGAGGACGTGTGTATTGGATCAAGGTCTACACGGTACCACAGGGCGGACGCGCCTCACGCGGCAAACCCATCGTCAATCTGGTGCAATTGGAGGAAGGCGAGAAAATCAACGCCATTCTTCCGGTAAAGGAGTTCGACGAGAACCGCTATATATTCATGGCTACTTCCTTCGGCACCGTGAAGAAAACGCCCTTGTCGGAATTTTCCCGTCCCCGCGCCAGCGGCATCATTGCGGTTGGGCTGGACGAGGACGATTATCTGATCGGGGTCGGGCTGACTGAAGGCAAGCATGATGTCATGCTGTTTTCCGATGGTGGAAAGGCGGTACGTTTCGATGAAAATGATGTCCGCGCAATGGGACGCGGCGCGCGGGGCGTACGGGGGATGAAACTGGGCAAGGGGCAAAAGGTTATCTCCCTGCTGGTTGCCGAAAGTGAGGAGCTGGCTGTCCTGACCGCCACGGAAAATGGCTACGGCAAACGCACGCCCATAAGTGAATATACCCGCCACGGCCGCGGCAGCCAGGGCATGATCGCAATCAAGACCAGCCTGCGGAATGGCAAGGTTGTTGCGGCGAGGCTGGTGAGAGAGGATGATGAAATTATGCTGATCACCACCGGCGGCGTATTGATCCGTACACGCGTCAAGGAAGTTCGTGAAATGAGCCGCGCCACCCAGGGGGTGACATTGATTAACCTTGATGATGGAGAAAAACTGGCCGGACTGGAAAGAGTGGTAGAAACCGATGAGGATAACGGATCGCTCTTTTAATCCGGCCGAGCCTTGATTCATGATCGCCTGCCGGCGCGCTTCGCTGTAATACTTGCCTATCCAAATAACCTGCTAAAATTTCTTCTCGCGCCCGGAGCGGGGCAAGTGATCTGATAGTAGGCTGCCGTGCGATCCGGAATTAAGATGATCTCAAGATTGAAACGTCTTGCAGGTGTAGAGATAGGGAAAGGGATTCATGGAACATATATTTAACTTCAGCGCGGGCCCCGCGGTACTGCCGGTGGAAGTGCTGCAACAGGCGCGTGACGAAATGCTCGACTGGCATGGCAGCGGCATGTCGGTAATGGAAATGAGCCATCGCGGCAAGGAATTCATGTCAATTGCCGCGAAAGTCGACGCTGATTTGCGGGAATTGATAGGCATCCCGGGCAATTACAAGGTTCTTTTTCTATCCGGCGGCGCTTCCAGTCAGTTCACCATGGTGCCAATGAATCTGCTGCGCGGTAAAAAAGGCGCCAGCTATGTCAATACCGGTGAATGGTCCAAGAAAGCCATCAAGGAAGCGAAGCGATACTGCACTGTTGATATCGCGGCCTCATCCGAAGATGCGAACTTCACGTATGTGCCGCCACAGGACACATGGAATATCGATCCGGATGCCGCCTATCTGCATTACACACCCAATGAAACCATCGGCGGGGTCGAATTCAACTGGATTCCGGACTTGGCCTATCTGAACGCTGATGTGCCGCTGGTAGCGGATATTTCCTCCACCTTCATGTCGCGCCCGCTGGATATCACCAAGTTCGGATTGATTTATGCCGGTGCGCAAAAGAATTTCGGCCCGGCGGGACTCACCGTCGTTATCGTGCGCGAAGACTTGCTAGGCTCACCCCTGGCCGGAACCCCGACCATGTTCGACTACAAAATCCACGCTGATAACGACTCCATGTATAACACGCCGCCCACCTACCCTATGTATATCGCCGGCCTGGTGCTGGAATGGTTGAAGAAAAAAGGTGGATTGCCAGCGATGGAGAAGATCAACATCGCCAAGGCCAAACTACTGTATGACTTTCTCGACACTACCGATTTCTATCATTGCCCCGTAGCCAAATCCGATCGCTCGCGCATGAACGTACCTTTTACGTTGAAGGATGCCGCGCTGGATGAGGCATTCCTGAAACAGGCCAAGTCACGGGGTCTGATCCAGTTGAAGGGGCATCGCTCGGTGGGGGGGATGCGCGCTTCGATATATAACGCCATGCCGCTCGAAGGTGTGGCGGTTCTGGTGGAATTCATGAAGGAATTTGCAAGCCATCATGCCTGAACGCGCCAATAAGGTTTTCCAGATACTGACGCTTAACCAGATTTCACCGCTGGGCCTGAAGCATTTTGCCGCAAGTCACTACGTGGTTGGCCACGATTTAACCGATCCGGATGCGATCCTGGTACGTTCGCATAACATGCTGCAAATGGATATTCCAGCCAGTGTAAAAGCAATAGGCCGGGCGGGCGCGGGTACGAATAACGTTCCTGTGAAAAGCATGAATCTGCGGGGCGTGCCGGTATTCAACGCACCCGGCGCAAACGCCAATGCCGTGAAGGAACTGGTACTGGCCGGTTTGCTGATCGCGTCGCGTAACCTGATCCCGGCGATTCACTTTACCGAGGGTCTACAGGGCGACAACGCCACCCTGCACAAGCTGGCGGAAGACAGCAAAAAGCAATTCGCCGGAATCGAGTTGCCGGGACGCACGCTGGGCATCATTGGCCTGGGCGCGATAGGACGGCTGGTTGCGGATGCGGCGCTTCGGCTCGGCATGAAAGTGATGGGCTACGATCCGAATATAACCGTGGATGCGGCCTGGAATCTGTCTTCGGAAGTCAAGCGTGCCCAAAGCATCGAAGACCTTCTGCGCCACAGCGATTTCATAACCTTGCACGTGCCTTTGCTGGATACGACACGCGGCCTGATTAATCAGGAAGTCGTGCAAAGCATGAAGAAGGGTGCGATTCTGCTCAATTTCTCACGCGACGGAATCATCGACGAGAATGCGGTTCTCATGGGAATCGAATCCGGCAGAATCAAATATTATGTTTGTGACTTCCCCAGCGAAAGATTTCAGCGTCACCCGGCCGTCATCACGCTGCCGCATCTAGGCGCTTCGACCTTGGAAGCGGAAGAGAATTGCGCGGTAATGGTGGTGAAGCAAACGATGGATTATCTGGAAAACGGCAACATCACCAACGCGGTCAACTTCCCCAATATCACGATGGAGCGCGAATCTCCTTACCGGCTGGCCGTGGCCAATTCCAACGTACCCAACATGGTCGGGCAGATTTCCACCAGCATGGCCCAGGCGGGTCTTAATATTCACAATATGGGCAATAAATCGCGGGGGGAAATGGCCTATACCCTGGTTGATGTGGATAGCCCGGTGCCGCAAAAAACAATAGATGAGATCGCGGCCATCCACGGCGTGTTAATGGTGCGCTACCTGCCGATATTGGCTGAATAGCGGAATGAGAACGCATCCTTGAACCTGAATCCAGCCGTTGACCGCTTGTTTGTCGTTCACTTGTCGACTAGCACCACGATCCACAGAGACCTTTTCTATCACTTGATCCTCGCCGAATAAATAGATTGATGACCGGCCAACTCAAACAACTGCGCGACAAGATCGATGCGATTGACAGCGAGCTGCTCAAATTGATGAGCGCGCGCGCCGGCCTTGCGCGCGAGATCGGGAAAATCAAGAACGGCATGGCATACCGCCCCGAGCGCGAGGCCCAGGTATTGGCACGGCTATGCGAATTGAATCCGGGACCGCTGACGAACGAACATATTGCACGGTTATTCACCGAAATCATGTCGCTGTGCCGATCCCTGGAAGAGCCCATGACTATTGCATACCTTGGCCCTCAAGGAACCTTTTCGGAAGAAGCCGCATTAAAACGCTTCGGCAGCACGGTCACGACCTTGGCATGCAACTCGATAGATGACGTATTCCGCAAGGTGGAGGCGGGAGCGGCCGGTTATGGAGTTGTACCGGTGGAAAACTCCACTGAGGGCGCGGTTGGCAGGTCACTGGATCTGCTGCTGCATACTCCGCTAAAAGTGTGCGGAGAGATAAAACTGCCAATACATCAGCATCTGCTCGCGCTGCAAACCGATCTCGCGCGCGTAGAAAAAATTTACTCGCATCCCCAGTCATTCTCTCAGTGTCATGAATGGCTTAACGCCCATCTGCCCCATTTGCCGGAAGCAGCGCGGATCAACGCGGCGAGCAATGCGGACGCGGCAAGATTGGCCGCGGCAGATGAAAACGCGGCAGCGGTAGCCGGCAAAAAAGCCGGAGAAGTATTTGGATTAACCATCTGTGCTGAAAATATCGAGGATGATCCCAACAACACGACACGCTTTCTGGTAATTGGCGCGCAGGAAGTCGCCGCCTCCGGCAAGGACAAAACGTCGCTGGTCATGTCGGCCAAGAATCGTCCCGGCGCAATACATGAATTGCTGGCTCCGCTGGCCGAGCATGGCGTAAGCATGAGCCGCCTGGAATCCCGGCCTTCCCGCGCCAGTCTATGGGAATACGTATTTTTTGTGGATATCGAAGGCCACCAGCAAGATTCAAAAATTGCGAAGGCATTGCAGGAATTGCGGGAGAGAGCCGCATTCTTGAAAATACTCGGTTCTTACCCGGCGGTGTGACCGCATTTTCCAAATATTGTTTCTTATTCGGACAGCAATCCGATAAAACCCTCTCGCACCATATTTCGTTTTCCTCACGTTTTTCTGTGTCTTTGTAATTCATGGACCTAACTTTATGAATCTCTGCGATCTTGCCCCTGAATACATCCGCGCCATCAGCCCCTATCAACCTGGCAAGCCAATTTCCGAACTGGCGCGGGAGATGGGCATGGACGAACGCACCATCATCAAGCTTGCATCTAACGAAAATCCTCTGGGCACAAGTCCATTAGCCCTGGAGGCAATGATCAAGGCCCTGGATGAGATGGCGCTTTATCCGGATGGCAGCGGTTTCGAGTTGAAAGCGGCATTGTCGAAACGGTACGGCGTGACCAGTGAGCAAATTGTACTGGGTAACGGCTCCAATGATGTTCTGGAACTGGCGGCGCGAGTATTCCTGAAACCAGGCGCGGCTGCGATCTATTCGCAACACGCCTTTGCAGTCTATCCGCTGGTGACGCAGGCGGTCGGCGCAACGGGCATAGCGGTTCGCGCCAAAAAGTATGGCCACGACCTCGACGCCATGCTGGATGCGGTCACGCCCGAGACACGTATCGTATTTATCGCCAACCCTAATAATCCGACGGGTACGTTGCTGGCTGCCTCAGCGCTTTTGCGTTTTCTGGAACGGGTATCCCCGGACGTACTGGTAGTGCTGGATGAAGCTTACAACGAATATTTACCCTCCACTGTCAAGGCTGATAGCATTGCATGGCTGAAACGCTTCCCCAATCTACTCATTACCCGCACTTTTTCCAAAGCTTATGGCATGGCAGGCATACGCGTTGGCTTCGGGCTGGCGCACCCGGATGTGAGCGGCTTGATGAATCGTGTACGCCAGCCATTCAACGTAAACAGTATTGCTCTCGCGGGCGCGGTCGCCGCGCTGGAGGACGTGGAATTTGTGAAGCGCACTTATGCGCTCAATCAGGCGGGAATGCTGCAAATCACTACCGGACTGCGACAACTTGGCATTGAATATATTCCATCCTACGGCAATTTCCTGAGCTTTCGCCTGAACAAGAACGATGTCAAGGCGGTAAACGAAAGCCTCCTGAGGCAGGGTGTGATCGTGCGCCCCATCGGTATCTATGAAATGCCTGAGCACCTTCGCGTCACCATCGGCCTCGAATCGGAAAACCAGAAATTTTTGAAATCACTTGAAATAGCAATCGGAGAATCAGCTTGATCATCATTATGAACAGTGGCGCCACCGACGAACAAATCGATACGGTGGTCAATAAAATTAGAAGTTTCGGTCTCGATGCGAACGTTTCGCGCGGCACAGAACGCACCGTGATTGGCGCAATCGGCGATGAGCGCAAGCTTGATCCGGAAATGTTCGATTCCCTGAGCGGGGTCGAATATTCCATGCATATTGTCAAGCAGTACAAGATTGTATCGCGCGAATCGCACAAGCATGATTCGGTAATAGATGTGGGTGGAGTGCTGATTGGCGGCAATCAGGTGCAGGTTATCGGCGGCCCCTGCTCGGTGGAAACGCAGGAACAGATGGATTTGGCGGCGGAGCATGTCTATACTGCCGGCTGCCGGCTGATGCGTGGCGGCGCCTTCAAGCCCCGTACGAGTCCATATACCTTCCAGGGTAGCGGCGAAGAAGGGTTGAAAATGTTCCGCAACGCAGCGGATAAATACAATCTGCGCATCGTCACCGAACTGATGGATGCACGCATGCTTGACACATTTCTCAAGTACGATGTAGACGTGATCCAGATCGGCACCCGCAGCATGCAGAATTTCGAACTACTGAAGGAAGTGGGGCGCATCAACAAGCCGGTGATACTCAAGCGCGGCATGTCGGCGACGATTTCCGAGTGGCTGATGGCGGCGGAATACATCGCCGCGGGCGGCAATCACAATATCATTTTCTGTGAGCGCGGCATCCGCACCTTCGAAACAGCCTATCGCAACGTACTGGATGTGACGTGCATTCCGGTGCTGAAAAAAGAAACCCATTTACCGGTTATCGTCGATCCCTCCCATGCCGGGGGCAAAGCTTGGATGGTTCCCGCGCTGGCGCGCGCGGCCATTGCGGCCGGTGCCGACGGCCTGCTGGTGGAGATGCATCCCAACCCGTGCGAGGCCTGGTGCGACGCCGACCAGGCATTGAATCCGCAGGAATTCGAATCTCTCATGGGCTCGCTGAAAGGAATAGCAGGCGTCATTGGACGTAGCCTGTAGCGTATATTTGGCGGGAAACTACTATGAGTTTCGTCATTCCGGGCTTGACCCGGAATCCAGCCCAGACACTTTGAACGCCGGCTGAATGTCATGATCAATAAACTGGTGATTATCGGCGTGGGCCTGATCGGCGGCTCATTTGCGCTCGCGCTCCGCAAGGCGGGCAAAGTTAAGCATATTGTTGGCGTAGGCCGCAGCCGGGAAAATATGCAGCGGGCCCTCGAGCGGGGCGCGATCGACGAAATCGCCGATGACCTTCCATCAGCGTTGAAGCACGCGGATGTCATACTGCTCGCCACACCGGTTGGACAGCTCGGCGGCATCATGGCGCAAATCTCCCCATATCTTGAACCCGGCACAATCGTCACCGACGCCGGCAGTACCAAACAGGATGTCGTCAGGTCAGCATATTCTCATTTGGCCGGATATCTGAAAAATTTTGTGCCCGCCCACCCGATTGCGGGGGCCGAGCTGAGCGGAGCGGGCGCCGCCGATGCCGATTTGTACCGCGGCAAGAATGTGGTGCTGACTCCACTGGATGAAACCAGCGCCGACGCGGTGAGACAAGTAACGGAATTATGGCAGGCTTGCGGCGCACACGTCTCGCAAATGAACGCCGCCCAGCACGATAAAATCCTCGCTGCCGTGAGCCATCTTCCCCATGTGCTGGCATTTCTGCTGATGAACCATGTCTCATTCAGCACCGAGCATGATCCGGATGAACCGCTGCATCCGGACGATCCACTGCGTTTTGCCGGCAGCGGATTCCGCGATTTTACCCGCATCGCCGGCAGTTCCCCGGAAATGTGGCGCGACATATGCCTTGCCAATCGCGAAGCGCTATCCAGGCAAATCGATGCTTATCAGAAGGAGCTGGCAGCTTTGCGTGAGATGCTGGCGCGCGATGATAGCGAGGCGGTGGAACGCATTTTTACCAGTGCGCGTGAAGCACGGCGGCGATGGCTGGAGAACAAGTCTTGAACTCAAATCCGGCCACCGCTTAACAGAAATAAGCGGCCGACCGCCGGATTCAGGTTGAATAAACGGCCTGTTCTTCCGGCTCGACGTTTAATGCCCGCCCTTTGGTCATCGGCACAATCTTGGATTTAATGGCCTTGTTATGTGCTTCAGCCAGCTTCTTTACAGCAAGGTTATAGTCCGCCCATAGTGTATCCAGCTGCTGTGCGTGGCGTTCAAGCATCAAGGTATAATCATCCTGATGCTGATCGCGCAGGGCGTTTTTGGCACGAAGATAAGCTTTATGGCGTCGTTGGGCTTCGGTATTTTTTTTCATGGCTCACAATAAATGGCGATTTGAATATCAGCGCGAATTTATATATAAACATCTTGGGGAAATTGAAACTTCATGTTGGCATCGTATCAATTTGGATAACGAAAACAATTGGACTTTGGTACATCCACGACTCATGAGGCATCCATTATCCGGCGCACAAGGAGATAAATTTCACGGGAGCCACTATTGCTATCATGAGCGGTCTGCTACGCTGGGTTAGTTCATGACGGCTCATCCAATCAAACGACCATCCAACCTGAATGGAGGAAAAAATGACCTTGAAAGAGAAGCTGGACGACTTGAACAATATGATTCTGAAGGGCGAGATCCTGGAATCCATGGACAAGTACTATCATCCTGATTGCATAGTGATCGAAAAGAATGACGTGGTGGCGACAGGCCTTCAGAAAGCCAAAGACCGGGAGTCGGATCTTTTTGAAGGAGTTGAGGCCTGGCTTAAGTCAGAGATCAAAGCCACCGCTGTGGGTGATGACGTCACAATGACCGAGTGGCATTATGAATATAAGCATAAGGACTTCGGGCACAAGAAGTTCGACCAGGTCGCTGTTCAGCACTGGAAAGATGGAAAAATCATCAGTGACCGGTTCTACGCGATGTATTGAGCACCGAGGGATGGCTCGTCACCTATCGCCATCCAGCTCGCATAAGCACACTCGGCCAGCAACGCCTACTTATGAGTAATGGGTTTATCGGTGAACAGGAAGCTCTTCAGTTGAGTGGAAAAGACTGAATCCTTGCGTCGAATCCACTCGAGCACCATGGATGCGTGTTCCTTCTCCTCATCGCGATTGTGAGCAAGAATTGCCTTGAGTTCCTCATCTTTGCATGCGTCCACACGCTGGTTGTACCAATCCACAGCCTCCAGCTCTTCCATCAACGAGACGATTGCTCGGTGCATATCCCTTGTTTCATTGGACAATTCCTCAATGGGCTCATGGTAACCGACACTTGACATGGTTTGCTCCTTCTTGTTGGGTAATTAGTTATGTGACGATGGATGCTAGCTTGACAGCATAATCCCATCCAGCAGCGCACGCATCCGCCGCCAGTGCGAGCCTTCCCAGAATACGCGTTGGCAAATGTCGCAGGTGCTGAAGTGATCGAAACGATCGCGCACGGCGGGCGGAAGCCGCGTCAGCACTTCCGCTTTGGCGACAGCGCGCAACGGTGCGTTGCAAGTCAGGCACAAGGTAAATGGCTGCGCGCTGCGCGCCAGATCCAGCCGATCGAATATCTCGTAGAGCTGTTGTGTCGATCTCAACGCGCGTACGTAGCAGCCATGTGTTATTGAACGGCGCTTGAGCAGTTCCCGATCGCGCGTGAGTAAAATGCGCTCGTCCCGCGCGACGATGATCTCGATTTCGCTATCCTGAAAGTTATTGTCGTAGAGTGTATCGAAACCAGCCATGCGCAGCAGGTGCGCCAGCCCGCCCAGGTGCGCATCAGCAACAAAGCGCGTCACCCGCATAGGTTGATCGCGCACACGCAGCAAGGGGGTAATATCAAGCATCTCGAACCGGGGAAAGATGGCTACACGATCGCCGTCGTTCAACAACCGGTCGAAGCCCACGGACTCGCCGTTGACCAGCACCAATTCAACCTCGGTATGAGGCACGCCGAGCGCCTCGATCATATGCTTGGTTGTCGCCGACTCTGAACAGGGGCAGGCAAACTCCTGCCTTTGCCGTTCAGGCGCCAGAAAATCGTTCAGTTCTTCATAGAAGCGAAATGTGGCGGTAACCATTGGGAAAGTATTGCATCTTTCGACAAAAAGCGCATGCTGCAACCGTCCAAGAAGCCTTATTTCTGAAACGCAGGCATCCTTTTCGAATAGCCGCATGAACTTCTTGCCGCTGGATGCACAGTAATTTAGAAAATATACGGGATACTTTGGAACTATATCCTTCTTGGATCAGCTCTAATAGGGGCATCGAGTTGGCCATCGAAAAGCCGTCTTTGCCCTCCGGTTATTCAAAACACTAGAAGGAATCCTCATGAGAATAAAATGGTTTTCGCTTATGTTTTTCGCTGCTTTTTCAAGCCCCGGTATAGCCGCCGAGAAGAATTACAAGATATGCACCGCGGGGGGCTATTATGCCGGAGCTGACGATAAGTTTCTCAGTGGGCTGGCTACGCATATCGCGCAAAAGAGAAATATCCTCAACGATCCCATATGTGGCGCCCTATGGAGAAACGCACATAAGATCGGAGCAATCGTCTCCAAAACAGGGAAGATTCACGATGAAGCGGAAGGAAATGTTGTTCATGACGCCACCGAATTTAGCAGCAAAGTATATGAGGTAGTCGGCTCCAAGATCAATTTCTAGCAGCCTGGATACGCTTCACCTGGGTATCAAGCACCCGGCCGGGATCGATCTCGATGCCGGTTTGCGCACGGACGCATGAGGAGCTGCGCTCCCTGCTGCCAAGTTTCATGATCCGCCAGGTGCGCTGAAGGACGTCGTTATCGGCATGAGCGCCGGCGTCAGCATCCCGAGGTGGATATCAGAATCCGTGACGGGCAGCGCGGACTTATTCGCCCCATTTCCAGAAAACTTCGGAGAAATTTCGCTTTCATGATGAGTGTATCCAATTTAGGTAAGAATACTGCATTCAGTATGGCCAGACCCAGTTGCTGATCACTTCATTATCGGCGCCATGCTCATGGGCATATGCCAGGTTCTGGATAATCTCGTCCTTCATTTGTTCTTTCAGATGTGCAGCCCTGGCGGAAAGGGTCGGCACGCGATCGATGACATCGATAACCAGGGTAAAACGGTCAGCCTGATTAAGAATCGCCAGTTCCAACGGCGTATTGATGTTGCCCCGCTCCTTGTAACCTCGGACATGCAGATTTTCATGATTCTTGAAACGATAGGCCAGCTTGTGTATCAACCACGGATAACCGTGGAAGTTGAATATCACCGGCTTGCCGGTGGTAAACAAACTATCGAATTCCCGCTCTGTCGAACCATGCGGATGCTCGCTCGCCGGTTGCATCTTGTACAAATCAACCACATTGACAAAGCGCACCTTCAAGTCCGGCAGATGCTCGCGTAGGATGGCAGTTGCCGCCAGTGCCTCCTGAGTTGCCACATCGCCACAGGAGGCCATCACTACATCCGGTTCAACGCCCTGGTCGTTGCTTGCGTGTCTCCAAATACCGATGCCTTTGGCGCAATGCACAATGGCTTCATCAATGTTACTGAACTGCAGGTGCTTCTGTTTGTCGGCGACGATAACATTGATGCAGTCGCTCGAACGCAGGCATTGATTCGCCACCGCCAACAGCGTGTTGGCATCGGGCGG
The DNA here is from genome assembly GCF_000832065.1 of Nitrosospira sp. NpAV. Classification (GTDB taxonomy): domain Bacteria; phylum Pseudomonadota; class Gammaproteobacteria; order Burkholderiales; family Nitrosomonadaceae; genus Nitrosospira. Next base: position 301,082 of record NZ_JXQM01000003.1, read on the forward strand.
CAGATAGATGCACGTAACGGTGGGGCTTTTGTTGGTTACCAGGTCGATGAAGCCCGGATCCTGGTGGGAGAAGCCGTTGTGGTCCTGCCGCCAGACCGTGGAGGACAGGAGAATGTTTTGCGAAGCCACGGAGGCCCGCCAGGGGACATGGTTCTTCGAAATATCCAGCCACTTGGCGTACTGGTTGAACATGGAGTCCACCACATGGGCGAATGCTTCGTAGGTATGGAAGAAGCCGTGACGCCCGGTCAGCAGGTAGCCTTCGAGCCAGCCGATCAGGGTATGCTCGGAAAGCATCTCCATCACACGGCCATCGCGTGACAGCTCGCTACCATCGGCATCCTCCGGCAACAGATCCGCCATCCAGACTTTCTTCGAGACTTTGTACATGGCCTGCAGGCGGTTGGAGGCAGTCTCGTCGGGACCAAACAGGCGGAAATTAGTCATGTTGTCCCGCATCACATCGCGCAGGAACTCGCCCAACGGCCGGGTATTTTCATAAAGCACCTTGCCTGCTTGAGGCACTCCGACGGCATAGTCGCGGAAGTTGGGCAGTTTAAGTTCCTTGCGTAGCAAACCACCATTGGCATGCAGGTTTGCACTCATGCGCAACTGACCCTTGGGTGCCAGTTCCCGCAATTCAGGCAAGAAACGTCCATCGGCATCAAACAATTCTTCTGGTTTGTAGCTCTTCAGCCAATCCTCGAGCATCTTGAAGCTCTTTGGATTCTCACGCACATCCGAGAATGGCACTTGGTGGGAACGCCAGCTTCCTTCCAGTTTGTGGCCATTGATCTCTTTCGGCCCGGTCCAGCCCTTCGGCGAACGCAGCACGATCATCGGCCAGCGCGGACGCTCCGCCTTGCCGCTGTCCCGGGCCGTTTTCTGGATGGCGCGAATATCGGCGATGGCTTGTTCCAAAGTAGCCGCCATTTTCTGATGCATGTCCGCGGGGTCGTCGCCCTCGACATAGTAAGGAGTGTAACCATAGCCGCGAAACAAGGCATCGAGCTCCTCGCGGCTGATGCGCGCAAGGAGGGTCGGATTGGCGATCTTGTAGCCATTCAGGTTCAATATTGGCAGTACCGCCCCATCACGGATAGGATTGACGAATTTATTGGAGTGCCAGGAAGTCGCAAGCGGCCCGGTTTCGGCTTCTCCATCCCCCACCACGCAGGCAACGATAAGGTCTGGATTGTCCAGGCAGGCGCCATAGGCATGCGAAAGGCTATATCCCAGTTCACCGCCCTCATGAATGGAACCGGGAGTCTCAGGAGTAACGTGAGAGCCAATGTGTCCGGGGAAAGAGAATTGTTTGAGAAACTTCCGTAACCCCTCGATATCCTGGCTCTTGTCAGGATAGACCTCGGAATAGGTGCCCTCCAGGTAGGTCGGACCAAGCACGCCCGGCGCACCATGGCCAGGACCGGCTACGAAAATTACATCCAGATTGTCGCGCTTGATGATTCGATTGAGATGCACCCAAGTAAAGGACAACGCCGGGCTCGCTCCCCAATGCCCGAGCAGCCGATGCTTGACGTGCTCAACCTTGAGGGGTTCCTTGAGCAATGGATTGTCGCGCAGATAAATCATCCCGACGGAGAGGTAATTGCATGCTCTCCACCAGGCGTTGATCAAGCGCAACTCTTCGGCACCCAACGGATTGGGAATCCGGGCTGATTGAGTCATGGCAACTCCTCCTCATTCTCATTAATGAATCGCTATTATCGAGCGTAAAGACATCGTGTCGAAACAGTAAAACTTGAGACTGGTTAAGCAATGGAGTTTTTGTTGGTGCTGCAACGACCAGCTTTTATGCTTGGGCAATGAGCGGCGGGGTCAGCATCATTGCGATTCTCCTGGAGAGATGGACTTCAGAATGCGCCGGGTATGCCGGGCGATCATCAATTCTTCGTTGGCCGGGATAACCCAGACCGGAATCCGACTCTCCGCCTTGCTGATGCGTGGGCCGCCAGCGGCGTTGGCGACGGGATCCAACGCCAGGCCAAACCAGGCGGCAGCTTGGCAAATCCTCTCCCGGATTGGCGCAGCGTGCTCGCCGATACCGGCGGTGAACACCAATGCATCGAGTCCGCTCAGGGATGCCGCAAGTGACCCTAACTCCCGGCCAACGCGGTAGACAAACAATTCCACCGCAAACTTCGCCCTCGGGTCGGCAGAATCCATCAGGGTGCGCATATCGCTGGACAAACCCGAAACCCCGAGCAACCCGGACTGCTGGTAGAGCAGTTTCTCGATCGCCCGGGCATCCATCTTCAGTTCATCCATCAAATAGAGAACCACACCCGGATCAAGACTGCCGCAACGTGTACCCATGGGCAACCCATCGACGGCAGTGAATCCCATGGTACTGGCCATGCTTTTGCCGTCCTCGACAGCACACATGCTGGCGCCGTTGCCCAGATGCAGCACAATGACACGTCCCAGTGCAACGCTGGGATCGTACTCCGGCAGAACAGAAGCAATGTACTCGTAGGAAAGCCCGTGAAATCCATAGCGGCGCACGCCCCTTCCGGTAATCTCGAAAGGGAGCGCGAAGGCTTGCGCCACTGCCGGTTGAGTGCAATGGAAGGCGGTATCAAAGCAGGCCACCTGAAGCAGTTCCGGACGGGTGGCCATCAGCAAGCGGATCGGAGTCAGGTTATGGGGCTGGTGCAACGGTGCCAGCGGAATCAATTGTTCCAGATGCCCAACGATCTCGGCCGTCAGGCGCACCGGGGCAGTATAGTCGACACCGCCATGCACAATACGGTGCCCCACGGCGGCCAGATGATGCTCCACGAGATGCCCGCGCAGGAAGTCCGCCAAATAAGCGATCGCGCCATCGTGGCCAAGCGGTTGGCCTCGCGCCCACTGCTTTTCACCGACGATTGCACCGGCCGTATCCTTGGCCTTGAACCGGGGCGTGTTATACAGCTCTTCCAGTTGTCCACCGAGGAACAATTCGAGCGACTCGCCGCGCTCCAGGAACAAGGAGAACTTGATGCTGGAAGAGCCAGCGTTAATAACCAGAATAGCATCGCTCATCAGGCCACCACCTTGCTGGCATTTTCCCGCTGGCGTGGGCAACATGGGGATCGCCAGTGCCACATCGGGCAAATTCCTCTGCAGCGTGAAATTCTTAACCGCTCATGCTGTCGAGCAGGTATGCAGGGTTTTCAGTGCCTCGACACCCTCATACTTGCCGCCCTTGAGAAGGGCATCTGAAACGTTCGGCGCAGCTTTCTTCAATTCGAGATGGAATGCATAGGCCGCGCCATGATATTTATTATTAACGTACGCCCCCAAGACCTCTGATTTCCCTATATCAGGATAAACCCGGACGCTATATTGCAGAGCGCTGATGTCCTTCCGTTCATCGGTCTGCATCTTAGCGGCGACGCAGTGAGCGAGAGCCGAGTAATCTCCCTTTATCTCACCAGCAAATAATGTTTCCCGTTCTTCTTTCACTTCCGTGAGGTTTGCGCAGCCGGAAAGAACTAACGCTGCCGTCATCATTAAGAGCTTCATCTCAACCTTTATTATCGAGTTGGAAGAGGGCATGGTACATGGTATCACTCATCGACCCTCCGCATAAGTTGGGTAATTCAGTGACGCAAGCACCGCCGTTGATTGCCAGTCAGGAAAAGACCTGTGCAAGATTCAGTTTAGGCGAAGCGGCGAAAATTGCTACGCAGCCTCTTTGACGTACTGCCAAAACCGGGTAGTCGCGATGCCTTCCAGGAAAAATGTGCGCCAGTACAGCAACGCATCGACCGCCTCAAATCAGATTTTGACTCGTCTAAGTGGGGCGGATTACAACAGCGACGACTTCATGCACCAAGCTGTTCAAGGACTGTTTTTGCTTCAATCAAGTCGAGGTTGTCGACGCGTTCATTGAATCTGGAACATACAGCATTTAAGATGCGTTTGGCATCATCCGCTTTATTGAGTTTTCCCCAAAGTTTGGCCAGGCTCGTGGCGGCGCGGAGTTCAAACATTGTTGCATGCTGATCCTGCGCGATCTTTAAGGCTGTACGCAAACACGCTTCCGCTTCCTGGACCGATTCGTCGGACTGTTTCAGCAGCAGTTCGCCTTTCAGTCGAAACAATTCCGCTTGCCAAAACAATTCTTCCACGGCGACAGCAAGTTTCTGCGCTTCCTCGATTGTGGTTAAGCCTTCGTCAATTCTATCCCTACGTAAATACACTTCTGCCAGCAACGCCAACATAAACGTATTGTTGGTATTTGCACCTGTGGCCCGGGTGGCGGAAAGCCCGTCAATCAACTTGGCGAGGCCTTCCTTTTGCCCACTTTCGGTCAATGCCCAGCCTTGAGAGGCTGTCGCCCACGCCAACCCCAATTCAAATGAGTATTGTGTTGAAACCGCAATTGCTTCATCGGTGAGCTCCAGCGTTCTCTTCGCGTTGCGGGCGCCGGCATAGATCCAGGAGAGGGACGTTAAGGCAAAAACCATGGTGAATGGGTGTTCCAACGCCCTCGCCAAACCAATGGCCTCCAGCGCCAGCGGTTCAACGTGCTCAATTTCACCTAATATCCAGAATGTCCTGGCCAGGAAAGACCTCGCGGATATTCCGGGATCTTGGAAGAAAAAACCCTGTGAACGCTGTCGATTCGGATCATCAAGAGATTTTGTGGCGGACAAATGGGTTCTGGCCTCGTCAAACCGGCCAAGAAAGAGACAGGTCACACCCAAAGCAAGGTGAGCTTCAATCAGCAGATCCGGGCTTTGCTCACGGTGAGCCAGCACAAGGAGATCTTCGGCCAGGCCGCGCGCATTGGCGAGGTGCCCTCTGACCAGATGAAATACCCATAACCCTCTAATGGCTATAAACTGATCCACGGAACCGCTGTGTTCCTGTAACAAATCCTTCGCTCTTCGACAATTCTGTTCCATTTCGTCGGATGCATAGCCCTTGACGGACAGCAGTGGGGCTCCGCGTGCAAGCAGGAGCTCCAGCTCCAAGGCATTCCGCTCCGGGCTTTGCGGCAGTTCCTTGAGCAAATCCAACGCCCTGTTAAAATGATTGAGCGCTTCGATATTGGCCGATCGTTCCGCATCGCGACGAGCCGCACGATGCCAATAATCAACTGCCGGACCCGTCAATCCTGCCTGTTCAAAGTGATAAGCCAGGAGCTCCGGTTCCATGTTTACCCGCTCGGAGAACTGGCTCTCCAGGGCCTTGGCAATGCGGGCATGAAGTACTCGCCGGGGCTTCCTGGGCAGCGTGCTGTAGGCCGCTTCCTGGACGAGCGCGTGCTTGAAGTAATATGTCGCAAGAGGTATCTCGCCCTCTTGAAGAACGAGCCCGGAAGCGACGAACAGGTCGAGTGCATTCCTCAACTCGCTGTCCGGCACTTCGACAGTGGCCCGCAGCAACTCGTAGGTGAATTCACGCCCTATTGCTGCACCGGTTTGAACAATTTCCTTGGCCGACCCCAACCGGTCCACCCGTTCCATGAGCAACGCTTGCAGACTGTCCGGAATGGGCAATCCCCTTAATGGGCCCTTCAAGATAAATGCATCGTTTCCCTCGACCAGCAGCCCGGATCCCAGCACATTTTCCGTCAACGTTTCGATATAGAGTGGTATGCCATCGGCCTTAGCCAGAATCGCCTGCTGCACCTCGGGCGGAAGCGCTTTTCCTCCTGTCATCGTCGCAACGAGTTCAGCGCTATGCCGGCGTGAAAGCCGACTGAGCATCAGGGACGTCACATAACTATATTCCGACCACACCGGCTTGAAGTCGGGTCGAGAGGTGATCAACAACAACACGCGCATCTGCCGGATGCGGCCAATGATTCGCGTCATGAGTTCCTGTGTCGTTGGATCAAGCCAATGGGCATCTTCCACGGTGAACAACAATGGGCAGCGAGCGGCTAATCTTTGTAGATGGTGCACGAGTGCTTCCAGCGTCATGTCCTTGCGTTTTTCGGATGACACATTGAGCAGCGGGTACCGATGATCTCCCTGGATCGAGAGCAGATCTGCCAATAATGACACCGTTTCCTGGCTGTCGATTCCGCTTTCGATAGCCATGGCATCGAGCTTGTTCAGCTGTGCCTGGGCACTGTCATGACTTGCGAGTCCCGCTGCCTGCCGCAGAAAATTTATGGCCGGATAGAGCACCGTATTGGTATGGTACGGTGAACACTGAAATTGAATCGTCTGATATCGTTCATCTTCGAGGCGGTCACACACACTACGGGCGATTCTCGATTTTCCGATGCCGGCCTCACCGGATAGGAGCACGACCTGTCCTTCGCCCTCGAGGGCCTCGCGCCAGCGACCCAACAGGAGTGAGATCTCCTGTTCTCTACCCACGAATTTGGCTAAGTGGCTGGATCGATAGGACTCAAACCGGCTGGCCGACAGCCTGATACTCAGAACCTGCCAGGCTTGGATAGGTGTGCCGAACCCTTTCAGCGATAAGGCGCCAAGATCCAGAAGCTCGAATTCATTTCCGACAAGCCGTTTCGTCGCCGAATCAATGATCAATTGATTGGGTTCTGCCAGTGCCTGGAGGCGGGCAGCGAGATTTGGGGTTTCACCGAACACTGACCGTTCCTTGGCAGTGTCCTGCCCCATTAGTTCGCCGACCACGACTTGTCCGGTAGCGATCCCGGTTCGTGCAGCAATACCAAACTGCAGATGGGGATTGTCTCGATTAAACCCCCTCACTGCATCCAGAATAGCCAGTCCAGCATGTACCGCTCGTTCCGCATCGTTTTCGTGGGCGTGGGGGTACCCGAAATAAACCAGCATTCCATCCCCCATGTATTTTGCGATATAGCCATTGAACCGATCAATCGCCTGGCTACAGGCGTCCAGGAACCGTCGGATCACATCCTGGAGGTCTTCAGGGTCCAACCGGCTAGACAGTGCTGTCGAATCCACAAGATCACAAAACATCACCGTCAACTGGCGACGTTCTGCTTGATCTCTTTCGGGAGGGAATGGCTGTTCTTCCGGAATGACGCCAACAGGTATAGGCCTCGGGCCCATAACTTCAGCGCCCTGTGACAATTGAGCGATCGCGCGCAAGATTTTTTTCCGATGTCCCAGCAAGACACCCAGCGCCTCCAGATCGCCATCATTCAGCTCGGGCAGGACATCCCAAGTGATCGCATTGTGCTGAAACGACTCGCGATATATACCAAGACCAAGGTTATCCAGCCATTCTGATACACGATCATTCATCATGGCAACGTGGATGGTGGATATTCCGGCCCTTCATGGCAGGATTATCTGCGTCAAACGCAGGGAATTACTCGTTGCGGATCGTAATCCTTTAATCGATAATAGACCCATGATGAACAATGCTTCCATGCATACGATTCCTAAAGGGCCTTTCACTCGAAAAATGGAACGTCGACTCATAGGTATGGCAATGGGGATCATCGCCTTCCTGATCGAGAAAGCCGTGCTACGTTCGATCAAGCGAAGCGGCACAAAATCTTCGGCGCTGAACAGCCCTCCATCGTAAATCATTTTTACCCTCAACGCCCTCGCAGCAGATCGATAACCAGGCCCAGGGTCAGCAGAGCTGCGACGATCCCGAATGTTAACGGTACCCACTCGGCCACAACCGTCGACGTGACCGTGAGTCCGCTAGCCAGGACACTTGCCGCAGCGGTCAAGCCGAGCGCCAGCCGTCGTCCCGTATGACGCACTATATCCTCCAGTGAAATGGCCCGGAAGTTCACCACAGGCTTTGGGCTGCCAGGTCGGACACCGACGAGGTTTTCGGCCGCCTCGACCACGCGCAGAGCCCGTACCTTCAATTTCTGCGATTGATACACCAATGTCTTTGGGTTGAGCGCGGTACCCATGCGTTTGACCATCAAACGCATCAAGTACTTGCCTGCCACGTCGTAAGGATCGAGTGCTGGATCAAGCTCGGCAGTCGCCAGCTGTACCTGCGCGAGTGCCTTGGTTGCGAGCGTGAGCGAAGACGGTAGCGGCACCCCGTGCCGTAACGAGACCGCGCTCATTTCTTGCATAAGCGGCCCGATCTGCATCTCGGCAAGCGAGGCAGCGCGATATTTTGCCATCACTTCCCCGATCTCGCTCTGGAATCGGGCCACGTCGAGATCGCTGCTATTGATGGCGCTCGTCATCATCAATGTGACATCAGTGAGAAACCCGGCATCTTCCTGCCACAGAGCCATCAACATTAACAGGAGATGCTCACGGAGGTCGGCTCCTACCGCGCCAACCATTCCGAAATCGAGAAAATAAATGCGGTCCTTCCACCACATCAGATTGCCTGGGTGGGGATCGGCATGAAAGAAGCCATCGACGATAATCTGTTTGTAGTAGCTCTCCAACAATTGACGAGCGGCCTGAATGCGCTCTGGACCAGCTGGCGCCTGCCTGATCGGTATGCCCTGGATCTCTTCCATCACCAATAATCTGGACGTGGACAGATCCCGGTGTACGCTGGGAACGGCAAGGCGATCATAGTCTGCGAGCACCGCCTGCATCCGCTCGATGTTGTCGGCCTCCTGACGAAAGTCAAGTTCACGATGGAGCGAGGTGGAAAGGTGTTTGAACACTGCCTCCATATCGATCACCTGGTTGAGCGCAGGACGCTTTCCGACTTTCTCCGCAAATACCTCGAGCAGGGCGAGATCCTGTTCGATATCAGCACGAGCGGTGGGTCGCTGAACCTTGACTACGACCCGATCACCGCTTTCGAGTGTCGCACGATGGACCTGAGCGATTGTGCCGGCGGCAAGCGGCTTCGGGTCGATCGACTTGAATACATCCTCCCATGGGACTCCCAATTCCTGTTCGGAAACCCGGACGACCTCACTCTCGGTCATTGGCGGCACGCGGGACTGCAACAGGGCAAGCTCCTCAATGTATTCGACTGGAAGGAGATCCGGGCGAGTTGACAACATTTGCCCGAGTTTCGAGAATATCGGGCCCAGCTCTTCCAAGGCGGCACGTAAGCGCTTGGCCTGCTGACGGCGGATGGACGTATCCGGTTCGTTGGATTGGCCGAACAGCTTTGTGAGGCCATGTTTCGCCATCACGGCTGCGATATGCGTAGCACGTGCTACCAGTCGAGGCTCAAAAGGCGGGACTTCACCCTTGGATAGGTCAGCTCGCACCGAGTCCGAGGCATGCCCACCGATAGAGTGCGCGGTGTTTACAATAATCACGGTGCAGTGGGCGCTGTGACTGATACGGTTCGGTATGTTACCGAGCAAAAACTCTTTTCGACCCGCCATGCCAAAATTGCCGACCACAAGGACATCGACCGCCTCCTGCTCAGCGGCGCGGACGATCGCCAATGCCGGATCAGCATCAATGACAACCTGGGCATGAGCGCGGTCCCCGGCGATCTGCTGCGCGAAGTGCGCCAGTTCATTATTGGCAGCCGCAGCGCGCGTTTGTTCGGCTTCGCCGAATTCCATGGCGGACGGATACTGCGGCACCACCACCTGTACCACGAACAGCTCTGCGTCATAGCGGTCGGCGAACCCGGCGGCCCACTGGACAGCCCGGTCGGCAGTTTCGGAGCGATCAGTGCCTACCATCACGCGCCGTATGATATTACTCTCCAGATAATTTTTCATAAATGTAGCAAACTCGCTCAGCTGCGAGCCCAATCATTCCAATCTGGCTTGCTATTGTTCATTCTCCAGGCGCACCTTGGGCACATAGCGCAATACTGTACGTGATAGCTCCACAAGCAGACAGGCACGGCGCTCAGAAATAATTTTATACAGAGTTACTTTTGCGGCGAAAAACAAGAAGATTGGCTGTCAGGGTCTGTACGACTTCACCATTTTGGTTTTTGGTTTCAGTGCAGACCGTGACAATGCCACGATCATCATAAGACCGTGAAGGTGCGACGGCAGTGACTTCGCCTTCGATGTGAAGGGTGTCATTGGCGCGCACCGGATTGGGCCACGCCGCTTCGCCGCCAAGACCAATCGTACCGTTCCCTATGGGGAAGGCGTCAAGCAGCAACCGCATCGTCATGGCTGCAGTGTGCCAGCCGCTGGCGATCAGGCCGCCGAACAAGGTTTGACTCGCCAGGCCGGCGTCAATATGGAAGGGTTGGGGATCGAATTGCCTGGCGAACGCAATGATCTCCCGTTCCTGCACGACACGCGATTCTCCAGTGAAGCGCAACCCTACTTTCATATCGTCCAGATAACGGATAGGGGGTGTGTCCTGAGGAAGGGACATTGTTGTTACCTCATTTTCTAGCTTATTCAATAGTCAAACCACATGGACAATGCCTTAACCTTTTCTTCCGTATAAGGCAGAAAGAGATGATCGATGGCGACATCCGGTGGCGAAATCAGCATGGACTTGGCGTGTGTCAACTGGTCGAATCCATATTTACCGTAATAGTGGCCCATGCCTGACTGCCCCACACCCCCGAATGGCATAGTCTCTATGAACAAATGAACATTGACCTGGTTCACCGCGCCGCCGCCGAATGACAACTCGGATATGGCGGCGAAGTACATTATCTGAAATTCGGGAACGACTACCATTCCAATGCGCAACATGAATTCCTCCGCCGAAGATGTCTAGAAAGGTCGTATATATGAAATTTAGGATATAGACAAATTCTAGACTTTTGTTCTGATTTCCCATTCATTGTGCATCAGATAGAATCGCCAATTGTAAAGCTAGGTCACTCCGGTTATGAGGCAACACGCGAGTATAATCAAGTTGTATGGGATTCGTTATATTAAATAATGAACGTCAAGACGAAGCTGGCTTTTTGGAGCTGCTCTCGAGTGATTTAAAGTCCTTTTATGAGCCGCGTTTACCCTATCACAACTGGGATGAACATATTGAGCACGGTCTTGATATCATCGACAACCTTTGTGAGCAGGAAAAGGCCAAAGGCAACCCAATCAATTCTTTCATGGCCAAGATTGCATACATGGGTCATGACGCTGGTTTCCCGCATGACCTCATAACGCCGGATATCTGGGAAAAGTATGGCAGTAAAGAGGGGTATTCAGCCCATATAATGGAGGTCCTCCTGCAAAATTACGGGTTTGAAGAATCACGTATTCGAGACATTCAAACCTGCATAATGTTTACAAAGATGGGCGAACATCTACCAGAAGATATTGATGAAGAGCTTGGTAACACGGCTAAAGCTGTGCGCACAACTGACCTTTCTCATATCTTTGGGCCTTACAAGGGCTTTGTCATCAATAGCTTCAAGCTCATGGAAGAAGGCAAAATGTATGGCCGAGAACCAGACTTGGCAGAATTCAAAAATATAGCCAGATTTGTGCTTACAAGTTACTTGAGCCCCGATTTTATTCCTTCCGGTACTTGCAGTATTGTTGATGGCATGAAAAATATTGAACGCTTTAGTAAAGATTCACCAAGCCGTTTATTGAAAGTTGTCGGGAACCAGGCGAACCGTTTCGCAAGTCTTGTAAAAAGAAAAGCTGCTTAAAGATTTCTAGATACTAGATTGCTTCTTAATAAGTGACTGTGCAAGTCTTGTGTTGATTTGTCCTTTTGATTCTCTCATCACCTAGCCGCTTCTGGCAGTCTGATCTGGTTGGGAGTAGTCGCTGGACGAAACATGCAGGCAACAGCACACAAAATAAATGTGAGTCAACGGAACCGCTGATTTTCAGCGTCTTATTCTTATATCTGGTATGTGGCGGAGGCGGTGTCCGCCCATCCAATGTTCAACAGTGAGCATCGCCGTCGTAAGAGAACATCGGTGTCAAGATAATATAAATAAATTGTGAATTATTTGTGAACTAAAGTTATCCATGATCGTCTTACGGGTACACCAGTAAGGTGCGGCACCTCTTAGGTACTTTCGTAAACGCAACCACAGGAGAACTTGAAAATGGGCAAACATGTTACGTATTTGCGAACCCTCGAAGGCAACATCGAGCGCTTGCCAAATGCCATCACCACGCAACTCAGTCATTCGCTGCATCCCTATCATTATGAAGAAACCCTGGTGGGTTGGCCCGAATCAAAAGTATATTGGGCGAACGCCAGAGGTCCCGCCGTGGGACTGGCACCGCTGGAGGCAACTTTCGAAATTAGATGATCAAGTTACAGCGGGAGAATTAAACGAGGAAGCCGCGTGGGTTAGAACGTGGGTATCAAAAGCTAATATAATAAATATTACTTTATAAACATAGATATATACAATATCTTTGGCGGAGGCGGTGAGATTCGAACTCACGGTAGAGTTGCCCCTACGGCAGTTTTCAAGACTGCTGCCTTAAACCGCTCGGCCACGCCTCCCTTCCTCTATACTCCCGGGCGGAGAATCATACCGTTTTGACGCCGGTTTTGCCAGCAAGACCCTTATTTGAATGTTGATATTGATTGCAACTTTCCATAAACATGCGTAGTCTTATGCATGTATAAGTTCGTCAACCAAGGAGACGTCATGCAACCTGAACTGAGATATTCCGGCTCGACTGCGCATACCGGAGTTGCTGTTGTTCGTAACAAGGTCCTGCGCAATACCTACTGGATGCTCGGCCTGACCATGATTCCGACGATGTTCGGCGCAATGATCGGGATGAGCACCAATTTCTCATTCCTTGCGCAAGCGCCGATCATGGGGCCGCTGGTGATGCTGGCCGTGATGATGGGCCTGTTGTTTGGGGTGAGTGCCACTCGCAATAGCATGATGGGGATTGTGCTGTTGTTTCTGTTTACATTCGTTGCGGGCTGGTGGCTGGGACCGATGCTGCAATATGCGCTTCATTTCAAGAATGGCGCGCAACTGGTGGGAACCGCGGCCGCCGGAACGGGAATGATCTTCTTCACCCTGGCGGGGATCGCGACAGTGACCAAAAAGGATTTCGGCTTCATGCAGAACTTCCTGTTTGTGGGATTGGTGCTGCTGATCATCGCGTCCATCGCCAATCTGTTCTTCGCCATGCCGGCAGCTTCGCTCGCCATCTCGGCTGTTGCGGTGCTGCTATTCTCTGGCTTCATTCTGTTTGATGTAAGCCGTATCGTTAACGGTGGAGAAACCAACTACGTGATGGCGACGATGGGTATCTACCTTAGCCTCTATAATCTGTTCACCAGCCTGCTGCATCTGTTGCTGGCATTCTCAGGTGAACGAGACTGACGATCTGGGTAATCTCTAACAAAAAGGGTGGCTGTTACAGCCGCCCTTTTTTTGCGCCCCGCCATTTCTCGGATCATCCTTCCTAAACGGCGGCTTTTTCAAACAGGGCAATGGATTCGACATGTGCGGTGTGCGGAAACATATTCACCACGCCTGCGGCCTTCAACAGGTATCCTTTCCTATGCACCAGCACGCCTGCATCGCGGGCCAGCGTGGCCGGGTTGCAGGATACATAAACGATGCGCGGGGGCATGGATCTTCCCTCACCTAAGGCATTGACCGCGGCGATTGCACCCTCGCGCGGTGGATCGACCAGCATTTTGTCAAAATATCCCTGGCCTCGCATCCAGGCTTCGTCGATTTCAAACAGGTTGGCTTCAATAAATTGCGTATTCCGTAAAAGTCCGTTGCGCTTAGCATTCTTTTCCGCCCGCTTCACCATGGCTACGCTGCCTTCGTAACCCGCCACATGCGCGCCACGCCGCGCGATTGGCAGAGTGAAATTTCCCAATCCGCAGAATAAATCCGCAATGCGTTCTCCCGGCCGCGGGTCGAGCAGGTTCAGCGCACGCCGCACCAGTATCCGGTTCATGGCGGGATTGACTTGGGTAAACTCGGTCGGGTGAAACGGCATGACAATATCGAACTCCGGCAGGGTGTAATTCAGCTCCGGGGCATTTTCCGGATAAAACGGAGAAGCTGTCTGCGGGCTGCCTTCAGGTTGCAGGAAAAACTGAATGTGATGTTGGTCGGCAAAAGCCTTGAGTAACGCTTCGTCCTGGGAAGTAAGCGATTCCAGGATACGCAATACCAGCACATCCACATCCTCCCCCAACGAGACCTCGATCTGCGGGATACGGTCGAGGATCGATAGACTTCCCACTAGTTCCCGCAGCGGCAGGATGAGCTTGGAAATACGCAGCGGCATGACTTCGCAAGCTAGCATGTCGGCGACAAAGCTGCTGCGCTTCTCATGAAAGCCGACGAGAACTCCGCCTTTCTTGGCAACGTAGCGCACTGACAGCCGGGCGCGGTAGCGGTAACCCCAGGCTGTCCCATGTACAGCAGGCAGGATTAATTCAGGCTCGACCTTGCCGATATGCTTGAGGTTGTCTTCCAGAACACGCTGTTTCGCCGCCACCTGGGTGCGTGCATCCATGTGTTGCAGGCTGCATCCGCCGCATATTCCGAAGTGCCTGCATTGAGGCGTTACTCGCGCATAGCCCGGCTTGAGAACCTGGCCTACCTGCGCCATCTCGAAGCTGGATTTCTTGCGATAGGGGCTGTACGTAACCACTTCACCGGGCAACGCGCCTTCAATAAAGATGACTTTACCTCCCGCGTGCGTAACCCCACGGCCTTCCTGATCCAGGGATTCGATGGTGACGGGAGCAATCATCCTAAATCTGGAAGTTGAACGGGGTAAGGTGAGGGAATAAGCGTCGTCGTTGCCGCTACGGCCACTGACCGAGGAATTCGTGCCAATGAGGTTCGGCAGACTTGCTTAAGGTGAAGCGCACCAGCTCGCATTCACGCTGATAATGCTCGTCGTCGAAAATACCGCGCATAAGCTGGAAGCGCAAAAAGACGAGATAGGTATTCACCACATCGGTCTCACAGTAGTTGCGGATAGCGGCGATTTCTCCGTTCTGGAAGGCGCTCCAGACCTGAGAGCCATCCATGCCGAACTTCCCGGGAAAACCCATCAGCTTCGCCAATTCATCCAGCGGCGCATTGGCGCGCGGCTGATACAGCGCAAGTAAATCCATCAAATCGAGATGGCGCGTATGGTAGCGGCTGAGGTAGTTGTTCCACTTGAACTCGCGGTCATCATCGCCCATTTCCCAGTAACGCCGTGCCTGCAATCCATGAATCAGGCTGCGGTAATGAAGTACTGGCAGGTCGAACCCACCGCCGTTCCAGGAAACCAGTTGCGGACTGTATTTATCGATGCCTTCAAAGAACCGGCGAATGAGTTCCGCTTCGGGATCTGCCGCACTTCCCAGCGACCATACACGAAAATCATTCTTGTCGCGCAGCGCACACGAGATGGCGACAATCTTCTGTATGTGCAATTGCAGGAAATCATTTCCCACGACCTGGCGGCGCGATTGAAACGCCATGTCGGCGATATCGGCGGCGGTAAGCTCCGGGCCAAGATCGTGAAGCTTGCGCAATCCCTCTGTATCGGGAACCGTCTCGATATCGAAAACCAGTACCGGTGTCACGTTAAAGGAATCCCAGGCGGATTTTTTGAATTTGCCAATTATGAGTCGCAGGCTTTATTTTCTGACCCAGGCACCGCCCGCCCCCTCATACCACCACCCCGGCCTGGCTAATTCGATCCAGCGCTGACCAAAAGTGGAGCGGATGTCCCCCTCCCACTCGGGATGATTATTGGCACGGGCTATTTCGCGATAAAGCGCATTTCTATCCTGGTTCTCAGACGCAATCAAGGCATTGACCGGCTGGCGTGCCGACAATGGCAGCGCGTTGGCATCCCGCATGGCGATAAGTCCGTCGCGCGTAAGTCCCACTGCGCCCCTTGCATAGTAAGGCTCCAATTGACCGTGCCGTTGCTGCATGCTTTGTTTGAGGGCCGCAATCGCCGGCGTATTGATCTCGATATCGGCCGCCGTGTAGCCGGCAAACGATGCCGAGAGCAATATCACCAGCAATATCAAACGGGAAACTGAGTTGCGCATGGGATTCACCTTTAATGTGACGCTTGCAAGCGGTTGCTATGGTTGCACAGGGGGTGGGGAAACAGCGGGTTTATCCGTACCCTGCCCGCCCTCTTCGGGTTTTTTGATCTGCCACACTTCCTCAATGATCTTGTCCGCCGCTTTTTCGGCCGCGGCCGCGGGGAAATAAATATTAATGGTGACACATCCCGACAGCAATGTACCCGTCAATGTCAGCAAGCCTGCGCGAAAAAAGATGTTTTTCATATCGTCCCTACTGAAAGATAGGCTTAACGTTTTCTTGAGTGATCCGCTGCAGGCGGTTAATCAGCTCCCACCAGTCGACGTTGCGATTATAGCCTATCACCGTGATCGCCGGAATTCCCCAGCCTTTGACGATGACATAACCTTGCGCCGGATGCTCGGACGCTATCCCGCCCATATGGCAAATTCCGTTGCGCAATGAACAGCTCCAGCCGATCTTTGAATAGCCGAACTCCTCAAAAATGTGCAGGAAACTGCGCTGAATCGCGGCTGCCGCCCCCGATCCCCCCAGAGAAGAGATATTCTGTACAGCGGCCTGACTGATACGGCGCGGATAGTTGCCGGGGCTGCTCATGACGCTGGCGTCAAACTTTGTTGGTTTCCAGTCAAAAAGCTCAAGGCCATGCACCGCCACATCAATGCGGCCTTGCATATTACCGAATGAAAACACGCCGGTCAGCAGATCGAGATCGAGATTGCGCATATCCAGATCTGCCACCAGCGACGGCGCCCGGCCCATTGGGTCCAGCACCATCAAGTTTCTCAATTCCACCGTGCCATCGAATACCTTGAAAAGTAGAGCGCCCTCCATTTCGAGAGTGTGGCCCGTGTAACTCACTTTGGGAATCGTCCCGGATAGCGTACCGTGCATCGGGCGGCTTTTCAGCGCTTCTGTCAACTTCTGCATGGACACGGGCGAGAGTCCGCCGCTGAATTGCCAGTGCCAGTCCTGCGCCTGCCTCGATGCGCGAAAATTCTCCAGGGTGAACTCGCCGTCCAGTACCGGAATGGTCATCCGCGAGATGGCGAGATCTTGTCCGTTAATTTCCAGCGGGATACGGAATTCCCCTAGTGGTATCCGCAATAACTGGCTGCTCCGGATACTGATATCGGCTGCCGACACTCCTCGCGCCTGCCAGGGAACGTTGGCGTTCACGCCACGAAACGTGAAGCGCTCGCGTTCGTCTTCCACCGACACGTCGCGCAAATTGAGAGTGAGTAACTCGCTGGCGCCATTGCGGTAGCGCAGGTAAATTCCGGCATACCCTGCTGCTTTTAACCCGGTAAGGGAAGTATTCTCCAGAAAAGGTTTCAGCACTTGGCTGAATAACGCGGACAATTCCAGGTTGTCGGCACGCAAATCAAGATCGCGCAGCGTGTTGCTGGATCGATCGACCACGCCCGACAAATCCGCCTCGCCGATACCCGCGAGCATGAGATTCCCCTTGAGCAGACGAATGATATCGTCATCCAGGCTGCCGCTGACATGCAAGCGATGACCTTGGCCTGTAAAATAAATCGGTTGCCAGAATATTTCCCCCAGCGGCCATGTCATATCGGCCTGCCATTCCCATAAATTTCCCGGCTGGCGATTCTGACGCTCAGCTTTGGCGGTGATTTCCCCACTGATATTCTCGCCCGCATGCAAACCGCTAACGTCGCTAAACGCCAATCCATCCACTGCGAAATTGGCCTCTATATTAGCTAGTCCGCCGGCATTGCCGCGCAACTTGGCCATACCATTGATTTTCCCGTTGGCGGATGCAAGCATTTCTCTTTCTTTATCCGGCAGCAATTCGGCAATGCGTGTCACTTGTCCGTTGGTAACGGTCAGCACGCCTTCCCACGCCGCGCCTCCCCAGTGGGCAGAAAACCGCCAACCTTCGCTGGCTTCACCGGAAGTCATCTGAATTTTTACATCCAGCGTTTTATCGCGAGAAGAATAATGAAAGGTTGCGGGTATCGGCGCTGACTTGGATAGCCGCAATACTCCATCATCGCAGCTGATCAGGTCCCCGGAAAACTGAAATGCATGACAGGAAAAACGTAAATTACGCCAGATCTTTCCCTGCACCGTAATTTCACCCAACGTTATCTCAAGCAATGATGCCCGCGGGCCGGTAAGGCTGGCCTTTATCCCCTTTGCATCTAAAAGAGGGCTATGAACATCATCAACAGAAAGGGTAATGAGAGGCGCAGCGTAGGCGGAAGAAATGGCGATGAAGAGTGCTGACAATATTTTGACGAGCAGCTTAACCATTATCGTCCAGCCAAACACACACTGCGTAGCGCCTAGTCAAGCAGCCTGTAGGCTCAAAGGAAATCGGCTGCAAAAACTTCGATCCTCAAGTCTGACAGGCCATTAGCGCAAAAGAAATGACGGAGGGTTCCCCCGCCGCTGAACTGGTAACTCAGGCCGGGAAAACCCCCGTGGAAAGGTAGCGATCGCCGCGATCGCAAACGATGGAAACGATCACCGCATTATGCACTTCGGCGGAAATCTTGAGTGCTGCCGCCAAAGCACCTCCCGACGAAATTCCGGCAAAAATCCCTTCCTCGCGCGCCAACCGCCGGGTCATTTCCTCGGCCTCAGCCTGGGAAACCAGAATAATGCAATCTACCCGATTGGCATCGTAGATTTTTGGCAGATAGGCTTCCGGCCATTTCCGGATGCCCGGAATCTGTGCGCCTTCTTCCGGCTGTACGCCGATGATCTGAATCTCCGGATTTCTTTCCTTGAAATATTCGGAGCAACCCATGATCGTACCGGTCGTACCCATGCTGCTCACCAGATGGGTAATTCCCCCTCCGGTATCGCGCCAGATCTCGGGAGCGGTGTCTTCGTAATGTGCCCGTGGATTATCGGGGTTGGCAAACTGATCCAGGATGATTCCGCGCCCCTCGTCACGCATCCGCTCAGCCACGTCCCGCGCTTCTTCCATGCTGCCCTCTTTTGAGGTCAACACGATTTCCGCACCGAACGCCTTCATCGATTGCCGCCGCTCCACGCTCAAGTGCTCCGGCATCACCAGTATCAGAGGATAGCCCATGATTGCCGCCGCCATCGCCAGCGCAATGCCGGTATTGCCGCTGGTGGCTTCTATCAGCGTATCTCCGGGCCTGATCTCCCCGCGCGCCTGCGCATGCCTGATCATCGATAACGCGGGGCGATCTTTCACCGAGCCTGCGGGATTATTCCCTTCCAGCTTGGCGAGGATGACATTACTGGTTTTCCCCGGCAGGCGTTTAAGTTTCACCAGGGGCGTATTGCCGACAAAGTCTTCTATGGTTTTGTACATGTCCAATTCGCAGAGAATTCGTAAAGATCGTGCCGGATTATCGCATATGCGCCGCTAGAAGGCCCATTACAAAACACATAAAACGTAACGACTAAAAACGCCGGAGTGTCCGTTTCTCGTAGATACTCTGTTCGCTGTCAACGATATTTTTTATGCAGCCACATTGCCCTACACCTACTTCCCCTTTACCCTGTCATTCCCGCGAAAGCGGGAATGACGAAGCTAGTGAAGCAAAGCGCAACCCATCGGCGATTGATGGGTTACAGCGTAACGCCTCTACCTATTCTGCCAATGCCAGGTCTTCATTACTTGGCGGCAGCTTTACTTTCCTTCTTGACCATAGAGGCACCGCCAACCGTAATATCCTTGCGAAGTTTCTTCATGGTGGCGGGGCCAATGCCATTGACCTTTTCCAGGTCAGCCGGTGATTTGAAAAGACCATTCTTCTTGCGATAATCGACGATAGCCTTGGCTTTGGCCGGACCGATTCCCTGAAGGGTTTCCAGCTCGCCCTGAGTGGCGGTATTGATGTTGACAGCCGCGTAGACCGGCCCGGCAAGCGCGAACAACATGACAATAAGAAACAAAAGTTTTCTCATAACCCTACACGGCACGCGATTGCATCACATCAAAACGGAATATCGTCATCCATGTCATCGAACCCCGTGCTGCTTCTTGGGGCAGGTTTATTGCTGCCGGATGTACTCGGCGCAAAACTGCTTTCGTCCCTATCGCCCCCCTCGTAGCTGCCGCTGCCCGGTTTGCTGCCCAGCATTTTCATGTCGCTGGCGATGATCTCGGTGGTATAGCGTTCGGCGCCCGCCTTGTCGGTCCATTTACGGGTTTCCAGCCGCCCCTCGACATATACTGGACGGCCCTTCTTCAGGTATTCACCGGCAATTTCTGCCAGTTTGCGGTAAAACGTAACGCGATGCCATTCGGTTTTTTCCTGCTTTTCACCGTTTTTGTCTTTCCAGGTTTCCGTCGTTGCCAAAGTGATGTTGGTCACCGCGTCGCCATTTGGCATGTAGCGGGTCTCGGGGTCTTTGCCGAGATTGCCGATGAGTATGACCTTGTTGACTGATGCCATTTACGCTTCCCCCCCAAGTAGTTGAACAACCCCTTTTTCATCAAAGCCTCGCATATCCACTTTCAGGTAAGCCACGCCTTCGCTTGCCAGCACCAGCGCCTCATGCACACCGGGGAGTGCCGCCAACTGGCGCGACAGCCCGCTGGCCTTGCCGGGTTCCATTTCTTCCACGTGGTACATTCTGGTACGTACGGCGGCAGGCGCTTTCATGGTGGCGGCAAACAACAGCCATAACGTCAGAAGGATGCCACAAAATGCAAACAGCGCGGAGCTGCCATGATGCTCAAATAAATAGCCGCCAGCGGTTGCGCCGGTAAACGCGCCGAGAAATTGAACACTGCTATAGACGCCGATGGCTGTGCCCTTCGCGCCAACCGGCGCTATCTTGGAAATAAGCGAGGGTAAGGTTGCTTCCAACAGATTGAACGCGGCAAAGAAAACCAGCAGCGCCGTCGCCGTCCCCCATAGGGATTCGAACGTGAACGCCAGTAATACCTGGCTTGCCAGCAATACAGCCACCGCAGTGACAAAAACCGGTTTGAGTTTTGCTTTCTTTTCCGCATAGATGATCGCCGGAACGATCAGAACCATGGAAAAGAGCAATACCGGAAAATATATCTGCCAGTGAGAATCCACCGCCAGCCCCGATTTGCGCAGCGACAGCGGCACCACCAGCCACAGCGCCATCAACACCGCGTGCAGGGCAAATACGCCGAAATCCAGGCGCAGCAATTCAGGATTATGCAGCACGTTACCAAAACGTCCGGACGATGCTTCGGTATCCGAGTGGAAACGGCTGATGAGCGGATTGGGAATGATCTTATACACCACCGCCATCGCCAGCAGTGCCAGCACCCCGGTCATGGCGAAAATTCCGGGAACGCCGATCAAACGATTGAGTGCCGGTGCGACGATCAACGATAGCGCAAAGGTCGTACCGATGGTCATGCCAATCGCGGCCATCGCTTTGGTGCGATGCTCTTCGCGGGTAAGATCGGCGGCAAGCGCCATTACCGCGGCAGAAATCGCTCCCGCACCCTGAATGATGCGGCCAAAAATTACCCAATAAATATCAGCGGCGGATGCGGCCACGAAACTGCCTGCGGCGAACAGAATGAGACCAATGTAAATAACCGGCTTGCGCCCGATCCGGTCGGACAACCAGCCGAAAGGTATTTGCAGTATCGCCTGGGTCAACCCATAGGCGCCAAGAGCGATGCCGACCAGCGTATAGTTGCTTCCGCCCGGCAAATGCTCGGCGTAAAACGCGAATACGGGCAGAATGATGAACATGCCAAACATGCGCAACCCATAGATACCGGCCAAACCGGCGGTAGCGCGCACCTCTATCGGCGACATTTTTTCGGGGGGTGATGATACGGACATGAATCAGATTGGGAAAACGCGGGAAACTTGAGTATATTAACAGGTTTGACCGCACTCAGTAGCCCATGGAACTCATAAAAATTCGCGGTGCACGCACGCACAACCTCAAAAACATCAATCTTGATCTGCCGCGAAACAAGCTGATCGTCATCACCGGTTTGTCCGGTTCGGGCAAATCCTCACTCGCCTTTGACACGCTCTATGCGGAAGGTCAGCGGCGCTACGTGGAATCGCTCTCGGCATATGCGCGGCAATTCCTGCAATTGATGGAAAAACCCGATGTCGATCTGATCGAGGGTCTTTCCCCCGCTATTGCCATCGAGCAAAAAGCGACATCGCATAATCCGCGTTCCACCGTCGGCACCGTCACGGAAATACATGATTACATGCGCCTGCTATTTGCACGCGTGGGCGATCCCCAGTGCCCTGACCACGGCATCACGCTGATCGCGCAAAGTGTTTCACAAATGGTCGATCACGTTCTGAAGCTGCCGCCCGATACCCGGCTGATGATACTCGCGCCGCTGGTGGTTGGACGCAAGGGTGAGCAACTGGATTTGATCGATGAGTTGCGTGCACAGGGTTTCGTGCGGCTGCGCATCGACGGTAAGATACATGAAATCGATGCGCTGCCAAAATTGCAGAAAAATAAAAAACACACGATTGAAGTGGTGGTGGACAGGCTCAAAGTTTCTCCCGATGCCAAGCAGCGGTTGGCCGAGTCATTTGAAACCGCCCTGCGCCATGCCGATGGACGCGCTTTGGCGGTGGAAATGGATTCCGGCAACGAGCATCTGTTTTCCGCCAAGTTCAGTTGCCCCGTTTGCAGTTATTCGCTGCCCGAACTTGAGCCACGGTTGTTTTCCTTCAATAATCCGATGGGCGCCTGCCCAAAGTGTGACGGCCTGGGGAAAATTACATTCTTCGATCCCAAGCGCATCGTCGCCTTTCCTCATTTATCGCTGGCTTCCGGCACGATCAAAGGCTGGGATCGGCGCAACCAGTTTTATTACCAGTTGCTGACGAGTCTGGCCAAGCACTATGATTTTGACCTGGAGATACCTTTCGAACAATTGCCTGAAAATATTCAGGACATCATCCTGAAAGGATCAGGCAGGGAAAAAATCGCGTTTTCGTATCTGAATGAAAGTGGCGCCCGAACCCAGCGGACGCATACCTTCGAAGGCATTATTCCCAACCTGGAACGGCGCTATAAGGAGACCGAATCGCAGACCGTGCGCGAGGAGCTGGCAAAATACCTGAATTCCCAGACTTGCCCAGAATGTGCGGGCACCCGTCTGCGAAGGGAGGCCCGTCATGTGCAGGTGGGAGGCCAGGCTATTTTCGAAATTAACGCGCTGCCTCTGAAACAGGCCATGGTTTTTTTCGATCAGATGGAGCTGACAGGACAAAAGTATGCCATTGCGGAGAGAATCGTCAGGGAAATTTCCAGCCGTATGCTATTCCTCAACAACGTAGGCCTGGACTACTTGTCGCTGGATCGCTCCGCGGACACCTTGTCCGGCGGAGAATCCCAGCGTATTCGGCTCGCCAGCCAGATCGGCTCCGGACTGACTGGCGTAATGTATGTGCTGGATGAACCTTCCATTGGCCTGCACCAGCGCGACAATAGCCGATTGCTGGAGACACTCAAGAATCTGCGCGATCTTGGCAACAGCGTAATTGTAGTGGAGCATGACCAGGACGCCATACTCTCCGCCGATCATGTGGTGGACATGGGTCCCGGCGCAGGCGAGCATGGGGGATCGGTCATCGCGCAAGGCACACCGGCAGCCATTCGGCGAAGTACCGCCTCCCTGACCGGGAAATATCTTTCCGGTCAACTCGCTATCGCGCTGCCGGAAAAACGCACCCAACCAAAAAGTGATCGCTGGCTCAGAATCGAGGGCGCATCCGGCAACAATCTGAAAAACGTCAACCTCAATCTGCCGGTGGGATTGTTTGTTTGTATCACCGGGGTTTCCGGCTCGGGTAAATCCACTCTTATCAATGAAACGCTCTACCTCGCAACGGCACGTTACCTTTACGGCAGCAGCACGGAACCTGCTCCGCATCAGAGCCTGGATGGCCTGGCGTTCTTCGACAAAGTCATCAACATGGACCAAAGCCCCATAGGACGGACGCCACGTTCCAATCCGGCCACTTATACCGGCCTGTTCACCCCCATTCGCGAACTATTCTCGGGCGTACCCCAGGCGCGCGAACGCGGCTATGGTCCTGGACGATTTTCGTTCAACGTCAAGGGCGGACGCTGCGAAGCCTGTCAGGGCGACGGCATGATCAAGGTTGAAATGCATTTCCTTCCGGATATATATGTGTCATGCGACGTCTGCCATGGCAAGCGCTATAACCGCGAAACCCTGGAAATCCAATACAAGGGAAAAAATATCAACGAAATTCTGCAACTGACGGTGGAACAGGCACATGAATTTTTTAGCGCTGTGCCAGTGGTGGCTCGAAAGCTGCAAACGCTGCTGGATGTGGGTCTAGGCTACATTACCCTGGGGCAATCCGCTACTACGCTCTCCGGCGGAGAAGCCCAACGGGTAAAACTTTCGCTGGAACTCTCCAAACGCGATACCGGCCGCACGCTCTACATCCTGGACGAACCCACTACCGGCCTTCATTTCCAGGACATCGACATGCTACTGAAAGTGTTGCACCGGCTACGCGACCACGGCAACACCGTGGTGGTAATTGAACACAACCTGGATGTGATCAAGACTGCCGACTGGGTAATCGACCTCGGTCCGGAGGGTGGTGAAGGCGGCGGCCAGATCATCGCCGAAGGTGCGCCGGAGAAAATAGCAATGAACGAGAACAGCTTTACCGGCCATTACTTGAAAAGCGTGCTCGGCTTATTATCGGGTTCCTGAGCGGAAAGCATGGCAAAAGCAGCGAAATGGAACCCCGCAATGGAATCCCGCGAACTTCTACTCAATAGTTTCAATGCCGCCATCGCTGCCGCTGACCCGCTGCATATCGTACCGCGGCATGTACCCATACCAAAGTTACCCAAGGGATCTACTTTCGTTGCCGGGGTCGGAAAAGCCGCCGCGGCAATGGCATTGGCGGTAGAGAACCATTGGCCAAAGAATGCGGTACTGAATGGTGTTGTCCTTACCCGTTATGGCCATGGCTTACCGCTTGAAAGAATCAAGGTGATCGAAGCGGGACATCCGCTTCCGGACGCACAGGGTGAGGAAGCTGCGCGGGATATCCTGTCGGAAGTGAAAAAACTCGGCGTGGATGATTTTCTGCTATGCCTGGTGAGCGGCGGCGGCTCAAGCCTATTATCACTGCCGGAGGCGGACGTATCGCTGAATGACCTCAGAAATGTCACCCGGGGATTGCTGCGCAGTGGCGCTTCGATTCAGGAAATCAATACCGTGCGCAAGCATCTCTCCGCTATTCAAGGCGGAAAACTTGCCGCTTCATGCCGTGCCCCGGTATTGGCATTGATAATATCGGACGTGACGGGGGATGATCCAACACATGTCGCTTCCGGCCCATGTGCGCCTGACCCCTCCACCTACCCGGACGCATTGGAGATACTCAAACGCTACCGGATCAATGCGCCCGCCGCAGTGTGGGAAATATTGCTGACAGGCGCAAAGGGCAAGCGTGGCGAGACACCGAAACCGGGTGACGCCGTTTTCAGAAATGTAGAAAACCGGGTGATCGCTACCGCCCATGATTCGCTGCTGGCAGCGGCAAAATATTTTCATGATCAAGATATTCCCGCCGTAATTCTGGGTGAGACCATAACCGGCGAGGCACACGATGTGGCCAAAGTCTTCGCGGGGCTCGTAAAGGATATCCGTCGATATGGCCAGCCATGGAAGCCGCCGGTGGCGCTAATCTCGGGGGGAGAGACAACGGTTACGTTAAGGCAAAATGGCGATGGTGAACGGGATGGCCTCATCGGAATGAATCCTGGCGGGCGCGGGGGCCGTAACACGGAATTCTTGCTGTCGCTTGCCGTTGAACTCAATGGAGTAGCGGGAATTCACGCCCTCGCCTGCGATACCGACGGCATAGACGGTTCGGAAAACAACGCTGGCGCCATCATGGCATCGGATTCGATACAGCGCGCGGAACAAATCGGCATCAACGCGCGAGCCTTGCTTGCCAGCCATGATGCATATACTTTCTTCGAATTGCTTGACGATCTGATACTCACGGGACCGACCCGGACCAATGTCAATGATTACCGGGTAATTCTGGTTTTGGAGAACTAAGAGCCAAAAATGAGCCCTAAGACTGCGTGGAACTCAACTATTATGATGGAAGGAGTCGCCCCCTGATTCAACAATATGTCACGAAACCGCAATATTGCTTACATATCATCGCAATATCGAAGGGAATATAACCGATAAAGGAAAACATATGGCGGCAACCATACTGGTGGTGGAAGATGAACCCGCGATTCAGGAGTTGATCTCGTATAGTTTGAGGCAAGCCCGGCATGTCGTTTTTGGTGCAAGAAACGCGGAACAGGCCATGGAGATAGTGAACGATGCTTTACCCGACCTGGTGTTGCTTGACTGGATGCTACCGGGAATGAGCGGTGTCGAGTTCGCACGGGTGTTGCGGCGTGTAACGCGCACCAAGACTATCCCTATTATCATGCTTACCGCGCGTGCCGAGGAAAGTGACAAGGTAGCGGGACTGGAAATTGGTGCCGACGATTACATCACCAAGCCTTTTTCGCCGCGTGAATTGCTCGCACGGATCAAAGCGGTACTGCGGCGGCGCGCACCGGAAGCGGCAGACGATCTTGTTGAGATCGGCGGATTGCGCCTTGACTCCGCAACGCATCGCGTAACCGCAGGTGATAAAGAAGTGGTGCTTGGGCCAACCGAATTTCGTTTGCTGCATTTCCTTATGACCCACTCCGAACGGGTGCATACACGCTCGCACCTGCTCGACCAGGTATGGGGAGACCATGTATTTGTGGAGGACCGCACCGTGGACGTGCATATCCGCAGATTGCGAAAAGCCCTGGAAAACGTCAGCAAGGATGGGCTGGTGCAGACCGTGCGAGGATCGGGCTATCGCCTGTCCGCCGGGCCGGCGGCAAGCATGGGGATAATATGAACGCAGATAGTCCATCCCATCATGCGGCTATTCACCGCTTTGCCCGGCTTCCATAGACATGCGATGGACTTCTCTCAACCGGCAAGACCGTCTATCCGCCTGCTTCGCCATTATCTCGCATCGTAATGGATTATCTGGGAATATAATGAGTCAATTTCATTCTTCCAAATAACTCGTGTCCGGTTTCTGGGGGCGCCTTACCACATTCATCGTTATTGCTGCTGTGACCGGCATAGTTTGGGCTACGCTCGGCGCGGTCACAACATTGATCATTTGTAGCGTTGGCCTGTTGTTGCTGGTCATTCATTACCGGCGGCATTTGATTATCCTGGACCGATGGCTGCAAACCGAAGAATCTACATCTGTTCCATTGCCTGATGGTTCGGGAAAATGGGGAGACGTGTTTGCGCGCCTGGCACGCCTCATGCGTGAACAGCACAAAAATCATCAGCAACTCAGCTCCGCGCTGGAGCGCCTGCGGCGCGCCACCTCCGCTATGCCGGAAGGCGTGATAATTCTGGATGAGATCGACCGTATCGAATGGTGCAATCCGGTAGCCGAAAAGCATCTGGGCATAGACGCCAGTCTCGATGCCGGTCAGCCCATCACCCATTTAGTGCGCCAGACCCAGTTTGCCGAATACCTGGATGCTCATAATTACAACGAACCGCTGATCATCAAGCAATCCCGGAATCAGGGGTTGATTCTCTCCCTACAGTTCGTGCCGTATGGCGACAAACAGAAATTGCTCATCAGCCGTGATGTTACTCGTCTTGAAAGAGTCCATACCATGCGGCGGGATTTTGTCGCCAATGTCTCACATGAGTTGCGTACCCCATTGACAGTCATTGGCGGATTCCTTGAAACACTCTCGGAAGACGGCGGTTCCGACGCCGGAACAACTAAATTGGCGCTCTCGCTGATGACCGATCAGACCCGGCGCATGCAGCGCCTGGTAGAAGACTTGCTGACGCTGTCACGGCTGGAAGATTCGGAAAATCTGGTACGGGAGGACAATATCAACCTCTCCGAAATGTTGCGCGAGCTCTCTCATGAAGCGAAATCTCTGAGCACGGGACGCCACCGGATCAGCCTCAAACTCGATACCGAAGCGAAGCTGCTGGGTAGCATGGACGACTTGCGGAGTGCTTTCAGTAATCTTGTCAGTAATGCCATACGCTACACCGCCGATGGCGGGAATATCACATTGAACTGGCAGATTCGTGACGGACAAGGCGTTTTCTCTGTGCAGGACAGTGGCATCGGCATCGAGCCAGAGCATATCCCGCGCCTGACGGAACGCTTCTATCGCGTGGATCGCGGCCGCTCACGTGAAACCGGTGGCACTGGCCTGGGACTTGCCATCGTCAAGCATGTTCTGACTTGTCACCAGGCGAAGTTGGAAATTGTCAGCGAACCCGGCAAAGGTAGCTGTTTTAGTGCCTGGTTCCCTGCAGCGCGGCTGACAACAAAAACGCACAAAAGCAAGTGAGTGGCCGTACTTATTGATCCCGCCAGAAAATACCATGAATCTCGTCATTCGGGCTTGACCCTAAATCCAGTCCAAACCAGCAATGGCATGCTTTGAACGCCACTAGATACCGGCTTCCACCGGCATGCGCTTATATTGTTTGTTCGCCGGATCAATAGGGGGCTGTATAATTCCCGGTCTACGATGCAACGATAGCATTTTAGATGAGCTGGCTTTCCTTTTCCTCCTCAGCGTAATGTGGATCGCTTATACGATCCACTTTTTGGAGTCCTCTACCTTCATGTCCAAACCGCCCCCCCTGGATCTCACCGAAACATTGGTCAGCAGTCGGAAAGTATTTGATGGGAACCTTTTGCACGTTTACCAGGATCAAGCTCGCCTACCTGACGGGAAAGTGAGAGTGCGCGAATACATCACCCATCCTGGTGCGGTCGTCATCATTCCGCTGCTCGACAATGGCGAACTGGTGTTGGAGCGTCAGCATCGCTATCCGCTGCATCAGGATTTTTTCGAGCTGCCTGCCGGAAAAATCGATCCCGGCGAAGATCCGCCCTCGTGCGCGCAACGTGAGCTGCTGGAAGAAACCGGCTACACCGCGGAAAGTTGGCGGTATCTCACCACCTTGCATCCGTGTATCGGGTATTCCGATGAGAAGTTAATTTATTATCTTGCCCAAGGACTCAGCTTTCAAGGCGAGAACCTTGATGAAGGCGAACATCTGGAAGTATTCACGCTGTCGCTGCCCACGGCATTGGAATGGGTGAAGTCGGGGAAAATCACGGATAATAAAAGTGTTTCCGGACTATTCTGGGCAGAGAAAGTATTGCGCGGCGAGTGGTAGCCGTCGATCAGCCACCCCGAGCCTGCACTTGACATGAGAATACCCCCTAACGAAGCCCCCATAGGTGTCTTTGACTCCGGCGTTGGAGGCCTATCCGTCCTTCTGAGCATTCGGCGCGAACTTCCGGCAGAGCATTTGTCGTACGTGGCAGATTCTGGCAATGCGCCATATGGCGACCGGCATGCCGCCTTTATCGAAGACAGAGCTACAGAAATTACCAAGTTTCTGCTTGCCTCCGGCGTTAAGGCGATCGTTGTCGCCTGCAACACGGTGACCGTCGTAGCCATTGAGAAGCTTCGGGCATGGTGCCCTGTTCCGATAGTGGCGATGGAGCCCGCCATCCGGCCGGCATCGGGTCGTACAAGGTCTGGGGTTGTCGGCGTGCTTGCCACGAGCCAAACGCTCGCAAGTCCCAATGTGGCACGCCTCTGCGCACGCTACGGTAATGATGCCCAGATTCTGTTGCAGTCATGCCCCGGCTTGGTTGAACAAGTCGAGCGAACCGAACTCACGAGCGACACCACACGATCGCTTCTTTTACGGTATATCTCACCGCTTCTCGAAGCCGGGGCAGATACGATTGTACTTGGGTGCACTCACTATTTATTTCTCAGGCAGATCATCGGAGAAATCGTTGGCCCGAATGTTGCGATAATCGATTCAGCGGATGCAGTAGCGTGTGAACTCGTACGACGGCTCGGTTTCCATCGTACAACTTCGCTACAAAGCCAGGCAGGATACGAACGATTCTTCTCCAGTGCGCCACTAGAACAGGCTCGCACGACGATATCAGCGCTATGGGGCAGACCTGTGATGGTTCATGCCCTCGGGTGACTTCACTGACGTCATACAGCTGACGAACTCTAATTGGCTGGCGAATTTCCTTCCCGTATAAACGTCATTTACGAGAGGGGGAAAGTGCAGCCGGTCATCACGCGACTGGCGGATCCGAGCTGTTTCCTTGCAACCGGAAGGCCTTACTCTGCAAAGAACTCGCGCACCTTATCCATCCAGGATTTGGCGCGGGGGCTATGACGAGAATGATCTCCCTGGGTAATCGCTTCCAGTTCCTGCAATAGCTCTTTTTGACGCGTGGTGAGCTTGACCGGAGTCTCAACCACCACATGGCACAATAAATCCCCTTGGGTACTGCTGCGCACCCCTTTGATCCCCTTGCCACGCAAGCGGAAGATCTTTCCGCTTTGGGTTTCCGCCGGTACTTTGATTTTGGCGTGGCCATCCAGTGTCGGGATCTCGATCTCGCCACCCAGCGCAGCGGTGGTAAAACTTATTGGCATTTCGCAATGCAAATCGTTATGGTCTCGTTGGAAAACGGAATGTGGCGATAGATGGATAACCACATACAAATCCCCCGGTGGACCATTGTTGACGCCGGCTTCGCCTTCTCCAGATAAACGAATGCGATCGCCTTCATCCACCCCCACTGGAATCTTTACCGACAGCGTTTTGTGTTGTTTGACGCGTCCGGCACCATTGCATGTAACGCAAGGGTTCGAAATAAACTTGCCGCTGCCATGGCATTTGGGGCATGTTTGCTGGATGGAGAAAAATCCCTGTTGCATTCTTACCTGGCCATGCCCATTACAGGTCGGACACATAGTGGGCGAGGTGCCGGGCTTAGCGCCATTGCCATGGCAGGCCCCGCAAACTTCCATGGTGGGAATGCGAATCTTGGTTTCCGTTCCGCGCGCCGCCTGTTCGAGCGAGATTTCCAGGTTGTAGCGCAGATCGGCACCGCGATAGACATTAGCGTGTCCGCCGCGTCCGCCGAAGATATCGCCGAAGATATCGCCAAACGCATCGGCAAATCCTTGAGCTCCGCCGCCAGCCATGCTCGGATCCACGCCGGCATGACCATGCTGGTCGTATGCTGCGCGTTTCCGGGGATCGGAAAGTATCTCATAGGCTTCCTTGGCTTCCTTGAAATGCTCGTCCGATTTCGGGTTATCCGGATTACGATCCGGATGGTACTTCATCGCCAGCTTGCGATAAGCCTTCTTTATTTCATCTTCGCTGGCGTCACGGTTAAGGCCCAGCACTTCATAGTAGTCGCGTTTGCTCATATAGGTTTTCTTGAAAATTGAGAGAGCAGAAATCTATGTTATGGCATGTTTCACTTGCACTGCTTTCTTCCGATAAATGCCAAGCGCAGGGAACGCAGAAGAGTTACGCTCATCTCTCTTCGCGGCCCCTGCGCCTGGACGTACAGTATCTCTTTATTTCTTGTTTTTCACTTCCTCGAACTCGGCATCTACCACTTCACCCTCCACAGGTTTCTCGCCGCCGCCCCCACCCCCATGGGGCGCTGATTCCGCACCAGGTTGAGCTTGCTGGGCCTGTTCTTGGGAATACATTTTCTCCGCAAGTTTATGCGAAACCTCGGCCAGGGCCTGGGTCTTGGCTTCAATAGTGTCCTTGCTGTCGGATTTCATCGCTTCTTCCGCATCCTTCAGCGCCCCTTCGATCTTGGATTTCTCCTCGCCGTCCAGTTTGTCGCCATGTTCTTTCAACGTCTTTTTCACCGAGTGGATCATTGCGTCGCACTGGTTGCGGGCGGTCACGAGTTCGAGCGCCTTATGGTCATCTGCGGCGTGCGCTTCGGCATCCTTGACCATGCGCTGTACCTCGTCATCCGACAGACCTGAGCTTGCCTGGATCTTGATTTTATTTTCCTTGCCGGTGGCCTTATCCTTGGCCGATACGTGGAGTATGCCATTCGAGTCAATATCGAATGCCACTTCGATTTGCGGCATACCGCGCGGTGCGGGAGGAATGTCGCTCAGATTGAATTGACCCAGACTCTTGTTGCCGGACGCCAGCTCCCGCTCACCCTGCAGTACATGGATGGTCACGGCGGTCTGATTTTCCTCGGCGGTTGAAAATACCTGCTGGGCCTTGGTCGGGATAGTCGTGTTCTTCTGAATGAGCTTGGTCATTACGCCACCCAGCGTTTCAATACCCAGCGACAATGGCGTAACATCCAGCAACAGCACGTCCTTCACCTCGCCCTGCAGTACGCCACCCTGAATGGCTGCACCCACGGCAACCGCTTCGTCCGGATTCACATCCTTACGAGGTTCCTTGCCGAAAATTTCTTTGACTTTATCCTGCACTTTGGGCATGCGGGTTTGCCCACCCACCAGAATGACATCCTCAATATCGGAAATCTTCACGCCGGCATCCTTAATAGCGATGCGGCAGGGCTCCACGGTGCGCTCAATCAATTCTTCCACAAGGCTCTCCAGCTTGGCCCGGGTGATCCTCACTGCCAGATGTTTGGGGCCGGATGCATCCGCCGTGATATAGGGCAGGTTGACTTCGGTCTGTTGGCTGGAAGAGAGTTCGATTTTGGCCTTTTCCGCCGAATCTTTTAGGCGCTGCAGGGCTAGCATGTCTTTTTTCAAGTCTATGCCGCTTTCCTTTTTGAACTCATCCACAAGATACTCGATGATGCGCGAGTCGAAATCCTCACCGCCAAGGAAGGTATCACCGTTGGTGGCCAGCACTTCAAACTGGTGCTCGCCCTCCACTTCCGCAATCTCGATAATGGAAATGTCGAACGTACCTCCACCCAAGTCATATACCGCCACCTTGCGGTCACCCTCTTTTTTATCCATGCCAAAAGCCAGGGCTGCCGCGGTTGGCTCATTGATAATGCGCTTGACTTCGAGTCCGGCGATGCGTCCCGCGTCCTTGGTCGCCTGGCGCTGTGAATCGTTGAAATAGGCGGGAACAGTGATGACCGCTTCGTTTACCGTTTCACCCAGATAATCCTCTGCGGTCTTTTTCATTTTCTTCAGCACTTGTGCGGAAATTTCCGGCGGCGCGACTTTTTTGCCGCGCACCTCTACCCAGGCATCATTATTGTCGGCCTTGATGATACTGTAGGGCACCATTTTGATGTCCCTTTGCACCATGTCCTCGTTAAAACGACGTCCAATCAACCGTTTCACCGCAAACAATGTATTCTTTGGATTGGTGACCGCCTGACGCTTGGCGGAAGCGCCCACCAGAATCTCACCTTCTTCCGTATAGGCGACGATTGAAGGTGTAGTGCGCGCCCCTTCCGAGTTCTCTATCACCTTTGGCTTGCCATTTTCCATGACAGCCACACATGAGTTGGTGGTACCGAGATCTATGCCGATAATTTTTGCCATGATTTGATCCTTGTAGTAGTTGGTGCAGAATAATCGCTAATGCGTGAAATGGGGATTCAGCCCGGAATTTCAAGTCTTCTATTTGGTCTTCGAAACCGATACCAGCGCCGGCCGGATCACCCTGTCATTCAAAACGTAGCCTTTTTGCATTACTTGCACGACCGTATTGGGGGCAAGCTTAGAGTCCACCATACACATGGCCTGATGCAGATGCGGATCAAATTTCTCACCCGCCGGATTGATCACTTTGACGTTGAATCTTTCAAAAACGGTGGTAAGTTGCTTGAGTGTCAGTTCCATGCCGCTTTTGAAATTCTCAACCGTTGCATTTTCCACCGCAAGCGCCGCCTCCAGGCTATCCATTACCGCCAGCAATTCCGTGGAGAAATTTTCGATGGCATATTTATGAGCATTGGTAACGTCAATCTGGGCACGCTTCCGTATATTTTCGGCATCCGCCTTGGCTCGCAGCCACGCATCATGATGTTCCTGCGCATCGAGTTCGGCTTTCTTCAGTAATTGTTCCAGACTCGGCATCGTTTCCACCGCGGGTTCCGCTATCGTGTTTTCATTCGCCTCTCCGCTCGCCTGGTCCGTGGCAATAGTCAATTCCGGCTGGTCCGGGTTGGGTTTTTGTGTATCTGCCATAATCTCTCCTCTCCTTTCAATTTAAGCTATATCGGGATTGTTTTTCCAATTTCAAGATCATGATCGCAGTCCGACAGCCAACCTTGCTTGTATGGTGATGCCGGCGCAATATGGGTAGCTTGAAAACCCTTGGAGTAAAATCAGCGGGGCATGACAACAGACAGAACTCTCTAATTCTCGATTCTTCGGGCTAGTATGGCTGCATTACCAATATAGTTTTGCGGCGTCATTTTCCGCAGGCGTTTTTTTTCGGCTTCGGGAATGGCAAGTCCTTGGATAAACTTATGCAGGGTATCCTTGTTGATGCCATCTTTGCCTCGCGTCAATTCCTTCAACTGCTCATAAGAATTGTGCACCCCATGGCGGCGCATTACCGTCTGGATCGGCTCCGCCAACACCTCCCAGGCATCCTCCAGGTCTTTCATGAGGCACTCCGGATTGACCTCCAGCTTGCCCAGACCTTTGCCGCAAGAATCATAGGCCAGCAACGTATGTCCCAATGCCACACCCATATTGCGAAGCACGGTGGAGTCTGTCAAATCGCGCTGCCACCGGGATACCGGCAGCTTCTCGCTCAAATGCCGTAGCAGCGCATTGGCAATGCCAAGATTACCTTCCGAATTTTCAAAATCGATCGGATTGACCTTATGCGGCATGGTTGATGAGCCCACTTCACCTTCCCGAGTCTTCTGCTTGAAGTAGCCTAATGAAATATATCCCCACACGTCACGGTTAAAGTCCAGCAATATGGTGTTGATTCTGGCATAAGCATCAAACAGTTCGGTCATGGCATCATGCGGTTCAATCTGGGTGGTATAAGGATTGAATTCCAGACCCAGCCTCTCTACAAAATCGCGCGCGAAGTTTTCCCAATCAAAATCCGGATAAGCTGCCAGATGGGCATTGTAATTACCCACTGCACCATTGATTTTTCCAAGAATAGCCACCTTGGCAAGCCGTTCACGCCCACGCCGCAGACGATGAGCGGCATTGGCAAGTTCCTTGCCTGTCGTTGTAGGTGTGGCGGGTTGGCCATGCGTGCGGGAAAGCATGGGTAGGTCAGACAGTTCATGTGCCATCCGGATAAGTTGGGCAACGATATTCTCCAATGCTGGAAGCATCACCCGGTCACGGCTGTGCATCAGCATCAATCCATGAGAGAGATTGTTAATGTCCTCCGAAGTGCAGGCAAAATGGATGAATTCCGCAATCCTCGCGACCTCGGTATTCTCCGCCAGACGCTCCCTGAGCCAGTATTCAACGGCTTTGACGTCATGGTTGGTACGTGCTTCGATAAGTTTGACAGCTTCTCCGTCAGCCTCGGAAAAATCAGCCACAAGACTGTCGAGTTGCGCAATCGTAGCGGCGGAAAAAACCGGTACTTCAGCAATGCCGGGGGCATGGCTTAATGCTTTGAGCCATTCGATTTCCAACTCAACGCGGTATCGAATCAGCGCAAGTTCACTGAAATAAGGTCGCAAATCTGCAACCTTACCGTGATAGCGTCCATCCAGGGGGGAGAGTGCGGTGAGAAAAGACTGTTTCATATTATCCTGAATGCGGCGGTTGGCCACTCACCCTTCTGTTTAGCACCATGATACATAAACGCGACGAGTCCCTTGAATTTCACCGTCCGCCGCTGCATTTTAACATAGCGTCCCAGCTACGCCATGTGATATGGAAAGCCGATATAATACGCACCTGAATAAAATTGCCGCCAAGGGATGTCATGAAGCTTATCGGATCACTTACGAGCCCTTATGTGCGCAAGGTGCGTATTGTTCTGGCGGAAAAGCGCATTGGTTACGACTTTGTGGTGGATAGCCCATGGAATGCGGACAGTCATGTGCCGAATCACAATCCTCTTGGAAAAATACCGATACTCATCTTGGATGATGGCTCCACTTTATTCGATTCACGTGTGATCGTCGAATACCTTGACAGCGTCAATCCGGTATCCCGTCTGATTCCCGAATCAAACCGGCACCGTATTATGGTAAAACGCTGGGAGGCGTTGGCGGACGGTATCTGCGACGCTGCCGCCACCGTATTCCTTGAACGCAAACGACCTGCCACCGAACAAAGCGCGGAATGGATCTCGCGCCAACTGACGAAGGTTACCCAGGGCCTGGAAGGGGCCGCTCGGGACTTGGGTGACAAAAAATGGTGCGATGGCAATACCTACACCCTGGCCGATATCGCGCTGGGCTGCATGCTGGGATATCTGGCTTTTCGTTTTCCGGAAATTGAATGGCGCGATACATCGCCCAATCTTGCGGAACTCTTCGGCAGGCTGGAAAAGCGGACGCCATTTACGGAAACGACGCCAAAGGAATGAGCAGCAGGCGTTGAACCCGGATTATCTTGCCCGGCGTCCATCACCCAAAGCATGGACTTCTCCCAACCGGCACCACTGTCTCGCAACCCACCTCGCCATCATCTGGCATCCCCTAATGGCTTATTCGGGTTGAAAACGAACTACTCATCCGAAATCACCCCGCCTCCAAGACATACCTTGCTCTCGTAAACGACCACTGACTGTCCCGGCGTCACCGCCCACTGCGGCTGGGCAAATTCAATTTTGCATTGGTCCAGCCCGATATGCGCAATCGCACAAGGTGCATCCGGTTGACGATAACGCGTCTTGGCGGCATAAACCCAGTTGCAATGCGGCTCGTGGCCGCTTATCCATGTCAGGTCAATAGCATTGAGCGCGGGGCGGAATAAATCCGGATGATCATGGCCCTGTACCACAATCAAGATATTCCGCTCCATATCCTTGGCTGAAACGAACCAGGGCTCGCCATCGCCGTCCCTTATGCCGCCAATGCCCAATCCCTGCCGTTGGCCGATGGTGTAATACATCAGCCCAACATGCTTCCCCAAAAGGGTACCGTCCGGTGTTTGTATTTCTCCCGGTTCGTGCGGAACGTAACGGTTGAGAAATTCCCGAAAAGGCCTTTCCCCAATAAAACAGATTCCGGTGCTGTCTTTCTTGGAAAAATTCGGCAATCCGTGATCCCGGGCGATTTTACGTACATCGCGTTTATAAAGGTGGCCAATCGGAAACAGTGTTCTGGAGAGTTGTTGCTGGTTCAAGCGATAGAGAAAATAACTCTGATCCTTTGTTCCATCCTCACCTTTCAGCAACTGGAACGACCCGTCTATTTCGCGTATTTGCGCATAATGACCGGTAGCAATATGCTCCGCGCCGAGCCCGAGCGCGTGGTCGAGAAACGCCTTGAACTTGATTTCGGCGTTACACAGCACATCCGGATTGGGTGTACGCCCAGCTTTGTATTCGGTAAGAAACTGACTGAATACACGTTCCTTGTATTCGGCCGAGAAATTCACCGCTTCCAAAGGAATTCCGATGACGTCCGCCACCGAGGCGGCATCGATCAAATCCTGCCGGGATGAACAATAACCGTCGGTGTCATCATCCTCCCAGTTCTTCATGAAGAGGCCGATCACATCGTATCCTTGTTGTTTTAACAACAACGCCGCGACGGATGAATCCACTCCGCCCGACATACCAATCACCACACGCTGTTTACTCATTGGTTCTGATGAATCCAGGTTTAACCCAGATAATCCATTAGGCGGCTCTCCGGGCCTACGCGAGTGCTGGCAGTCGGTTTGCGGCCATTTCCGCCACTTGTTCGGCGTCCATCGACCAGGCTATGGACTTCCCCCAACCGGCAAACCTGTCTCGCAACCTGCTTCACCATCATCTCGCGTCCTAATCGATTATCTGGGTTTAATCGTAATGAGTAAGGATATCCAGAGAGTAGCGCTTACCCGCCAAATGATCTTCGATACACCTCATCACCAGCGGACTGCGATGACGATCGGTCATTTCACGGATCTCATCAACGCGAAACCATCCGGCGCGCAATATTCCCGCATCCAGCGGACGACCGGGATCATGGTCGGTGACGGAACCCGCAAAAGCAAAGCGCAGATAGGTAACATTGTCGGAACGTGAGTGCCAGCGATAAATACCCAGTACCCATTGCGGGGCGAAAGTATAACCTGTTTCCTCCAGAGTTTCCCGGACAGCGCCCTGCATGATGGATTCGTCCGGCTCGAGATGTCCCGCTGGTTGATTGAACAATACCCCATTACTGGTTTGCTCCTCGACCAGCAAGTATTTTCCATCTCGCTCGACGACTGCCGCCACCGTGACATTGGGCTTCCAAATCATAAGTTCTCGGGTAACTTCATGTTGTTAAAAAAACGAAGCGGGTTTACGCCCCAGCCCACATTCTATCGTCACTGACCGGCAGAAAGAAATAATGATGAAGGCAAGCAAAAAATCTGAGCGGAGCTCCATTTGCAGGGATGAATGCATGATCCCGAATCCACCACCCACTTTGCTATATTCGCTATGGCGACGCGGATTTTCAGGCGAACAGCTTCAAACTGCACCATACACGTTAGCGCTTCCTTCCAAAACACGAGTAAAATGGTCGGTTTGCATGTTTTTGCTCGCGCAACTTTCACTCATCATTAATTATCGGAGATACCATGTACCAGCACATCAAGACGCCGGCGGAAGGCGAAAAAATCCGGGTCAACGCAGATTTCTCTTTGAGTGTGCCGGATAACCCCGTTATTCCATTCATCGAAGGTGATGGGATCGGGATAGACATTACGCCAGTAATGAAAAAAGTGGTGGATTCGGCGGTGAACCGGGCTTATGACGGCAAGCGCAAAATTTCCTGGATGGAAATTTATGCCGGCGAGAAATCGAACCATGTATACGGCGAAAACGTGTGGCTGCCCGATGAGACGTTGGAGGCGGCACGGGACTATGTGGTTTCCATCAAGGGACCGCTCACCACTCCGGTCGGTGGAGGCATCCGTTCCATTAATGTGGCCTTGCGCCAGAAACTTGATCTCTATGTGTGCCTGCGTCCTGTGCGCTATTTTCAGGGCGTACCCAGCCCGCTAAAAAATCCGGAAAAAACCGATATGGTGATTTTTCGCGAGAATTCGGAAGATATTTACGCCGGTATTGAATGGGGAGCCGAATCGGAAGATGCGAAAAAGGTCATCAATTTTTTATTAACGGACATGGGTGTCACCAAGATACGCTTCCCCCAAACATCGGCCATCGGCATCAAACCGGTATCCAGCGAAGGCACCGAACGCTTGGTGCGTAAGGCAATACAGTACGCGATAGATAACAAGCGCCGCTCGGTGACTCTGGTGCACAAGGGCAACATCATGAAATTTACCGAAGGCGCATTCAAGAATTGGGGCTACGCCTTGGCAGCGAGGGAGTTCGGAGCAAGCCTGCTGGATGGCGGGCCATGGATGAAATTGCCCGGAGACAAGGGCGGGATCGTCATCAAGGACGTCATCGCGGATGCTTTTCTGCAACAGATCCTGTTGCGCCCGGAGGAATACGACGTGATTGCCACACTGAATCTGAACGGTGATTATATTTCCGATGCGTTGGCGGCACAGGTGGGGGGCATCGGCATAGCGCCGGGTGCAAACCTCAGTGACTCGATTGCGATGTTCGAGGCAACTCATGGCACCGCGCCAAAGTATGCCGGCAAGGATCAGGTTAATCCGGGATCACTCATCTTGTCGGCGGAAATGATGTTGCGGCACATAGGCTGGGGCGAGTCCGCTGATCTGGTAGTCCATGCAATGGAGAAAACCATCCAGGATAAAATCGTGACTTATGACTTTGCCCGTCAAATGTCCGAT
This sequence comes from Nitrosospira sp. NpAV, assembly GCF_000832065.1. Classification (GTDB taxonomy): domain Bacteria; phylum Pseudomonadota; class Gammaproteobacteria; order Burkholderiales; family Nitrosomonadaceae; genus Nitrosospira. The sequence continues at coordinate 340,724 of NZ_JXQM01000003.1, forward strand.
GCGCAAAAAGTCTCATGTTCGGCATTCGGCGAGGCATTGATTGACAGAATGACTTGATATTTTCTTCATATCCATGTCTCAACCCGGATAATCCATGAGCGGCTCCGCGCGCCCACCCAGGTGCGGGGGGCCAGTTTGCGGCCATTTCGCCGCTTGCCGGGCATCCCCAGACCCGCTATGGAATCTCCAACCAGCCAAACTGGTTGCCATCATTTCACGTACTAATACTAATGGATTATCCGGGTTGAAAAAAACCCCTTGCCGCTTTAGCTGGCAAGGGGTTTTGTATAATCCTGTAATTACAAGCTGATCACGATATTACGCGTCAGCAGGAGATCACTAGGCAGACTGAATGTTTGAAGCTTGTTTGCCCTTTGGACCCTGTGTGACTTCAAAGCTCACTTTCTGACCTTCCTTGAGCGTTTTGAACCCGGACATATTGATTGCGGAGAAATGGGCAAATAAATCCTCGCTACCATCATCCGGGGTAATGAAACCAAAACCCTTGGAATCGTTGAACCATTTCACTGTACCTGTTGCCATTATTGCTTCCTATAAAAAAACCGGGCCGGAAACCCGAACACTGTTTGAGTTTCAAGACCGCAAAACGGCTGTAACCGGTACTGCAGAGAACTTGAAGCCAAACGCCAAGAGCCGTTTTACGCAAATCCGTTGTTCAAGTCAAGTAGTCATACACTTATTTTATCGAATTGCAATAGAATAATTTTCTCAAGGTACTTGAATATTTCGGTGTAATCATCAAATATATTAGTAGAAGCACATTCGGTTATAGTTGCACTCTAACTGATAAGCTAACAAGATAGGAAATCATGATATGGCAACCAGAGATCATGGGGATGTTGTACTCGAAGTTGAAAAGAGTAGACTCAAGCCACCACCCATGTTTAAAGTGATACTGCTGAATGATGATTTCACGCCGATGGATTTTGTGGTGGTTGTGTTGCAGACTTTTTTTTCCATGAATCGAGAACAGGCGACACAAATTATGCTCAAAGTTCATATAGACGGCGCAGGAGTCTGCGGGGTTTATCCCAATGATGTCGCTATCACCAAGGTTGAGCAGGTGGTCACATTTGCAAGGCAGCATCAACATCCGCTACGGTGCGTGATGGAGGAGACATGAAATGATTGCTCAAGAGCTGGAAGTCAGTTTACATATGGCGTTTGTCGAGTCGCGGCAGAAGCGGCACGAATTCATTACGGTGGAGCATTTGTTGCTGGCCATGCTCGACAATCCCACCGCCGCCGAAGTGTTGCGTGCTTGTTCGGTCGACATCGATGATTTGCGCAGACTGCTGGCGGAACATGTTACCGAGAATACGCCAACAGTGAGTGGCAGCGGTGAAGTGGACACCCAACCTACCCTCGGTTTCCAGCGCGTCATCCAGCGCGCGATCCTGCACGTTCAGTCTTCAGGAAAGAAGGAAGTCACCGGCGCCAATGTACTGGTAGCCATATTCGGCGAGAAGGATTCTCACGCAGTTTATTTTCTGCACCAGAAGGGTGTGACGCGGCTCGACGTGGTGAATTATATTTCGCATGGCATTAGCAAAGTACCTCAAGGTAGTAGCGCCAAAACCGAAAGTGAAGGCGATACCGAACAGGAATTGGGGGCGGGTGGTGCGCTGGAAAGCTACGCCGTGAATCTGAACACCCAGGCTCTCGCCGGCAAGATCGATCCGTTGATCGGACGCGAGAAGGAATTGGAGCGTCTGATACAGACTCTGTGCCGCCGCCGCAAGAACAATCCCTTGTTGGTAGGTGAGGCGGGAGTGGGCAAAACTGCTATCGCCGAGGGACTGGCACGCCGGATCATAGAAAATGACGTTCCCGATGTGCTTGCACACCACCAAGTGTACGCTCTGGATATGGGTGCGCTACTTGCCGGTACCAAATATCGCGGGGATTTCGAGCAACGCTTGAAAGCGGTACTGAAACAGTTGCTCGACAGTTCCAATGCCATTCTCTTCATTGATGAGATACACACGCTGATCGGTGCGGGGGCGGCTTCCGGAGGGACGCTGGATGCCTCCAACCTCCTCAAACCAATACTTAATACCGGTCAACTGAAATGCATCGGAGCCACCACTTATAGCGAATATCGGGGGATCTTCGAAAAGGATCACGCTCTATCCCGTCGCTTTCAGAAAATCGATGTGCATGAGCCGAGCGTGGAAGAAACCGTGGCCATTCTGCGGGGCCTGAAACCTCGTTACGAAGCCCATCATGGCGTCAAATATACCGCCATTGCGCTCACCACCGCCGCGGAATTGGCGGCACGCTTCATCAATGATCGTCATCTGCCTGATAAGGCAATAGACGTGATCGATGAGGCCGGCGCGGCACAGCGTATCCTGCCGAAATCACGGCAGCGCAAAGTGATCAGCAAGCATGAAATCGAGGATATCATCGCCAAGATTGCACGCATTCCGCCGCAAAATGTTTCCAGCGATGACCGCAATACGCTGAAGACGCTGGATCGCGACCTGAAGGCCGTCGTGTTCGGTCAAGATAAAGCCATCAACGCATTGACGACGGCCATCAAAATGGCGCGGAGCGGCCTGGGTAATCCGCAAAAACCCGTCGGTTCGTTCCTTTTCTCCGGCCCCACCGGTGTCGGCAAAACCGAGGTGGCACGGCAGCTCGCTTATGCATTAGGCATTCATCTGCATCGTTTCGACATGTCTGAATACATGGAGCGGCATGCGGTGTCACGCCTGATTGGCGCGCCGCCTGGATATGTGGGGTTCGACCAGGGCGGACTGCTCACCGAGGCCATTATCAAGCAGCCCTACTCGGTATTGTTGCTGGATGAAATTGAAAAGGCTCACCCGGATATTTTCAATATTCTGCTGCAAGTAATGGACCACGGTACTTTGACGGACAATAATGGCCGCAAGGCGGACTTCCGCAACGTGGTCATTGTCATGACCACCAATGCCGGTGCCGAATCGCTTAGTAAAGCCTCGATAGGCTTCACCAAGTCGACGCAGGCGGGTGACGAGATGATGGATATCAAGCGCATGTTTACGCCGGAATTCCGCAACCGGCTGGATGCGATCATTTCCTTCGCTGCTCTGGACCGGGACGTGATTCTGCGCGTAGTGGACAAGTTCCTGATGCAACTTGAAACGCAGTTGCATGAGAAGAAGGTGGAGGCGATATTCACCGATGCCTTAAGAGAGTATCTCGCCAGGAATGGCGTTGATCCCCTCATGGGCGCCCGCCCCATGGCACGGCTCATCCAGGACACCATACGCAGCGCCTTGGCGGATGAATTGCTGTTCGGACGTCTTGCCAACGGCGGCAGAGTGACTGTAGATATAGACGCCGACAGCAAAGTGAAACTTGAGTTTGAAGAAGAAGCGACCATCGCTTTGTAAAAAGGAAGCAAGGAATAAAAAAGGCGCGTAATCCGCGCCTTTTTTATTCCGGATTATTGCCGGTCCAGCTATTTACCGGTTTTTTTACTGCTGGTTTCGTACTTGAAAGACAGATTCACTCTGGCGCGATACGCAGTCACTTTACCATCCTCAATTACCATATCAAGCTTTACTATTTCGGCAACCCGCAAATCTCTTAGGGTTTTTGACGCGGCCTTGACGGCATTCTTGGCTGCATCTTCCCAGGATATCTTGCTGGTTCCCACTATTTCCGTTATGCGATAAATACTATCTCCTGCCATGACGTTTCTCCTTGTTGGTTAGCGCGAGATACACCCCAGGTGCAACACACATGCATCCGGCACACCATCAGTTTAGATTAACACCGGTAAATTGCAATCAAGGTGGGTGGTACACACCCACAGGGAAAAATTAAGCGATATTTAGCCCGCGACAACCCGCTCATTGATGTATCCGAGCGCTTCCTCTACCTGATCGACAAGAATAAGGCACAGTTCGCCCGCTTTCAGGTTGGCGAAAGCGGTATCGATGGCTACGAACTCACCCCGGATTTCCTTGACATCACGCGTGCGTTTCGCATTCTCCAGGCCTTGCCGCAACAGGCCAAGCACTTCTCCATCGGCGCGTCCTCGCTGGCACTGGTCCTGATAAAGCACCACCTCATCAAAAGCGTCACCGAGAATCTTGGTCTGTTGGCGAATATCGTCATCGCGCCGGTCGCCGGCCCCGCTAATGACGACTGACCGTCGTTTAGCTGGCATATTGTCAATCGCGTGCACTAATGCCTGGATGGCATCGGCATTATGACCATAATCGGCAATCAGCGTGGCGCCACGGTGGTTGAAGAGATTAAAACGCCCCGGCGCGGTTTGCATGTCACTGACAAAAGTAGCCAAACCGGCACGAATGATTTCCCAATCAAGACCCAGTGCCCACCCCGCTCCTGCGGCAGCCATCACATTATCGATCTGAAATGCGATAGCGCCATTTTGCGTGAGCGGAACTCCACCCAGCGGTATCCGCTGTTCGGCGTCAGCGTCCGACGCAACAATCGAGTCGCCGTCAAGGTAGATGACGCGCTTACCTTGGGCGCGATGCTTCGCGATGACCGGATTGTCGGGGTTGCGGGCAAAAAAAGTTACTGACCCGGGGCAATGGACTGCCATTCCCGCCACAAGTGGGTCGGCCGCATTGAGTACGGCGACTCCGGTCCCGGGCGTAACGTTTTGCACAATGATTCTTTTGACAGCGGTTAGATCCTCCACCGTATTAACATACGAGAGACCGAGATGATCGCCCATGCCGATGTTGGTGACCACCGCGACACCGCAGCGATCGAATCCCAGTCCTTCGCGCAACAAACCGCCACGCGCTGTTTCGAACACGGCGGCATCAACGTCAGGGTGCAGCAGCACTTTTTTTGCACTCTTCGGACCACTGCAATCCCCGGTATCGATGCGCTGACCATTGATGTAAACTCCATCAGTGCTGGTCATACCGACACGCAGGCCTTGATAACCCAGAATATTGGCGATCAGGCGCACAGTGGTGGTCTTGCCATTGGTACCGCTCACCGCAATAACCGGGATGCGCGCATCATCGCCATCCTTGAACATATTGGCGATGACTGCTTCCCCCACCGCGCGTCCCTTGCCGAATGAAGGCTGCAAATGCATGCGGAGACCTGGAGCAGCATTAATTTCTATGATGGCGCCATGTTCCTCCAGGGGGTTCGACACACTGTCGCAGATAACATCGATGCCGCAAATGTCGAGACCAATCATTTGCGACGCAGCTTCCACACGCGCGGCAAGAGCGGGGTGCACATCATCGGTCACATCGGTAGCCGTTCCGCCAGTGGAAAGATTGGCGTTATTGCGGAGAAAAATACTTGCCCCTTTAAGCGGGATGGATTCAGCGGTCAAACCCTGCGTTGCCAGATGACTCAGCGCAATTTCATCGAAATGAATTTTTGTCAGCGAGTTCGCGTGGCCCTCGCCACGTCGCGGGTCATTATTGACCTGCTCCACCAATTCTCTGACGCTGCGCATGCCATCGCCGATAACCTCGGGCGGGTTGCGCCACGCAGCCGCAATCAGTTTATTGCCGACGACCAGCATACGGTAGTCGTGACCTGGAATATAACGTTCCACCAGCACCTCACCGCTGATCTCCACCGCCATCGCATAAGCCGCTTCCACCTGCTCCCGGCTGGTGAGATTCACGGCTACACCCTTCCCCTGATTACCATCCTGGGGCTTGACGACCACCGGCCCGCCGATCTCACAAGCGGCAGTCCAGGCGTCCTCCGCATTCGCTACCGGCCGGCCTGATGGCACGGGAATGCCAGCGGCACTCAGCAGCGTTCGGGTCAATTCCTTATCCTGTGCGATCGATTCAGCCACCGCCCCGGTCAGGCCGGTTTCAGCGGCCTGTATACGCCGCTGCTTACTGCCCCAGCCAAATTGCACCATGCTCCCATCAGTCAGACGGCGGAAAGGGATATCTCGTGCGACAGCAGCGCTGACAATCGCACCCGTGCTCGGCCCAAGGCGTATTTCTTCGTTCAAGGCGCGCAGACGGCGCACCGCATCGGCCAGATCGAAGGCGGTATCCTCGGCCGCAGCGTGGCACAAGGTTTTTGAGAGCTCGGTGGCAAGTCTGCCCACCGCTTCTTCGCTGTACTCAACAACGACCTGATAAATCCCGGTTTCCAGCGTCTGCATGGTGTGACCGAAGGTTACCAGACACCCGGCTTGTACTTGCAGGCCCAATATAACGCGCTCAAAAGCGTGCGCCATGGTCAGAGCGCCATGATGATAGGCAGGCCGGAGCAGATCGACTTGTGGAAACCGTTCCCGCAGCCGGTCCAGAAAATCCGGTATTCCGACAGGATGGCACTCGGCATCGCTACATGAAACAATAGCTTCTATGGCCGTATGGCGGCTCCACAAATTGGGACCGCGCAATGCGCGGATACGCGATACTTTCATTAACCGTTCTCCTGTTTTATTCATTCGGAAGCATGGATTCTGGGGCAAGGTTTTTTCTGTCTTGAATACCCGAGAAATTTTCAATTCCGTTACGTATGAGAGCAGGCGCTATACCGAGCGCCCAAGCAGCGCCCACCGCCGCCAGAACATTCTCGACCTCCAGCGTCGCAAGCCCTCCTCGCGTGACTGGCACGTCAGCGAGTTTGGCCAGCGTTATTTCACTAGGGCCGGTAACAAGCAGAATGTTTCCCTCACGAACGGTCACGGCCCGGTTGCTCCGTATGCCCTCCACATTCTGGGTACCACTCGTGCGATGCGCATTGATGACCGGCAGCTCAGGATCAACACTGAAGTAAATAATCTCGCCATTACACAGCGTGGCCATGTCGACGAGCATCGGCTCCCTGGCGTTGAGTACCGCTGCGCCTGCCGGCAGCACGACATCCACCTGGGTACGCAGAACATCGAAGACCTGTTTCGGCGTCTCGATATCGTGGCGACCATAATGCCGGCTTGTGTCAACGTTGGTAACGACGCCGACCTGACACCAATCGTAAGCAAGTCCCTCGACCAGAATATTGTCGCCGCTGTTCTCAAAAACCGCCGCTTCGATCGAGCGATTCATCAGAATATTGTTGGCTGACTTCCAATTGGCGTGATTGCCCTTATAAACCTGCCTTGGGCCGAGATAAAATCCGTCGCCGCAAGCGAGCCCCGTATGCTGGCCGGTAAGGGCAAGCAACCGCGCGACAAGATGTGCCACGGTGGTTTTACCATGGCTGCCGGTCACTCCCACGACCGGAATACGGCCGTGGTTATTGTCCGGAAAGAGATGATCGACAATGGCTTTGCCCACGGGGCGGGGAGTGCCCACAGCAGGTTTAATGTGCATCAGCAGGCTGGGGCCGGCATTGACTTCGACGATTGCGCCACCCTGTTCGGCAAGTGGCCGCGAGATATCCTGGGCGACGAGATCGATGCCGGCAATATCCAGTCCGACGATACGAGCTGCGAGGGAAGCGGCAGCGGCAATGCTCGAATGCACCTCGTCAGTGACATCGAAAGCATGATTGCCATTCCGCTGAATGAGGACTTCGAGTCCGGCAGGGGGTATCGAGTTGATGGTAAAACCCTGGCGGGCAATCTCCATGATGGTTACGCCATCTATGCCGATCAGGTTGAGCGGATGATCTTCAGTTGCTCCGCGGCGCGGATCGGAATTGATCTGATGGCCGATCAAGTCGCTGATGGTAGATTTGCCGTCACCGGTAACCGACACCGAGTCGCCCCGGTTCGCAGCAACGAGCCGGCCGCCAACGACCAGCAAACGATGCTCGGTGCCCGGAATAAAGCGTTCAACCAAAACGCCACTGCCTTGTGCCAATGCCGCATGATAAGCCGGCACGATCTCTTCACGGGTAGTCAACTCAATGAAAACACCGCGCCCATGATTCCCGTCGCAGGGTTTGATGACGACCGGCACACCGATATCCTGCGCAGCCTCCCACGCATCTTCGGCACTATTGACAATGCGGCCTTCGGGAACATGGACTCCGCAGGACCGGAGTAATGACTTCGTCAGATCCTTGTCACGCGAGATGCTTTCCGCAATCGCCGGAGTCCGATCGGTTTCGGCTGTCCAGATGCGCTGGCTGCGCGCCCCGTAGCCGAGTTGCACCAGATTTCCCTTGGCAAGAAGGCGGATATAAGGAATGTTGCGATGGGTGGCGGCCTCGACGATACACGCGGTTGATGGTCCCAGCCACAGCGAATCGACCATGTCGCGCAGGCGCTCGATGACACCATTGACATCGTAAGGCTCGTTGCGGGGTGGCTGGGTTTCCATCGCCGCCAGCACCAGCTCACGGGCCGCAAATAAGGCGTTGCGCGCAATATCCTCATGCCAGGCACTGACGGTTACCTTGTAGACGCCGCGCTGAGAAGTTTCACGAGCTCTGCCGAAGCCGCCAGACATGCCGGCTAGGTTCTGCAGTTCAAGTGTAACGTGTTCGAGAATGTGGCCTGGCCAGGTACCTTCCTTGAGCCGGCGCAGAAAACCGCCCCGCTCTCCATAACTACAACGGTGTTCGATCAGCGAAGGAAGCCAGGAAGAAAGGCGCTCATAAAATCCCGGAATGGTATCGGAGGGAAAATCTTCGAGTTCACCAATGTCGACGACTGCCTCGAGTACCGGACGGCAGGTCCAGATGTTGGGTCCGTTAAGATGCCTTATCTCAAGAAATTTGATGTCCTTTTTGCCGACATAGTCAGTGTTCGAATTCGGGCAGACCGGCATAAAATTATGCAAGAAATGGATTGAAACTGAGTTAAACGCGGTTTGCATGAAATGGTTTACAGATTTATCAAATTAATTCTGGAAGTATGTGGACGGATTCCTGTAGAGGTTTTGGATAGTCATTCATATTGAATTCCCCCATCCACGCTAGAGCGGGCTGATATTCAACCTGTCCGGTGTGCCCATCTGAATTTTTATTGTTTTGGCTAATGCGGCTCTGCCGCTCATCATGCACGAACAAAGCTTCGCTATTTACCGTGCAAACGCTCTCGAAAAATTGGGAATATTCCTGATGATGTAATTTTTTATAATTTTAAAGGCGGAAGGATTGCTTGTATTCGATATCAGGCTGGGAATCGACAACAACATAAGCATATGTCATGCCAGATCATTTTTATCTTATAGAACAATAGATTAATTAAGATAGCTTTATCAGATCGGATTAAGAGTGTCGTCACTCATCGACAATGAGTGCTCAGCTTATTATCAACCAGTTGAAGCATAACCAATATTGCCTGTCTCCAGATGGCGACAGGGGCGATAATTGCTCAAACAGGCATGAGGAAAAGAACCACGCCGCGGCGTTTCAGGCGATTTGACTATCATCGATTATCGCCAGTTATGAAAATGAAATGGGAAGGCGGCCGTTCTAGCCCGGATATCTCACCAGACTCGGCAGAAAATTGTCATAAGCGGCATGAATAATGCCATGGGTGAACAGTAACTGATTTGTACGCCAGCCGTCGAGAGCGCCGGCGGGCGCGTGGCGGCATCTTCCGCGATCCGGCGAAGTATCCGGGCTAGGGCCTGTTAACACTTATTTCGCACCCGCGACGGTGACGAATTTCATCCAGCACGAGGCAGGAGCCGCGCGGCGGAGCAGGCCTCCGTAAGCGGCGAGTAACGAAGGGCTGGATGAAATCCGTCCCGTCCCTTTGGGTTGTGCGCAAAAAACGCGGGTGCGAAATAAGTGTTAACAGGCCCTAGAGAAACCGGTCCAGAATCTTGCGGCTATGAGAATCAAGCGCAAGCCGATCACGGATCAGGAACTGAATGCCATGACTGTCCGCAATCAGCAGGGCCGGTGGAGTGAGGCGGCGAATATCTTCCTCGCCTTTGAGGACAAAGGATGTTTTGCCGCGATCCGTTTCCACGTGCCAAGTACTTGGCGTGACAAAACTCGAAACATCGTGAATTCGTCTGATTTCGGGAATGAACTCGCGGCTGGCCAGATCGGCTTCGACCAGCGTACGCAATCCATCGGGCAAATCGCTCAATTGATCAATCCACGCCAGCTCATGACCATGCTGGCCGATCAGCGCAATACCATAATCCGGGGCAGTGATCGGGAACGCGCGCACGGGAACGACCCCTTCATGCGCCTCGCCATCCATCCCGGTAAATACCAGCCGCCCGAAGGTATTTCGGCTTAGCCGATAATTCGGTTTATCGGTCATCGCGTCCATCCCCGGCTTTGCGATCAACATCCGGTCTGCGCAAATCGTCCTCAGTATCGACGTTGCGTGCCTGCGCCTGATAGAGACCGTAATAATGGCCTTCCTGCGCCATCAGTTGAGCATGATTGCCCGTCTCGATGACGCTGCCGCGGTCGAGCACAATCAGCCGGTTGGCGTCGCGCAAGGTGGAAAGACGGTGGGCGATGGCGATAGTCGTTCGTCCACGCACGAGATTCTCGAGTGCTCTCTGAATTTCTTTTTCGGTCGTTGTATCGACAGAGGAAGTCGCTTCGTCGAGGATCAGAATGCGGGGATCGATAAGCAGTGCGCGAGCAATGGATATGCGCTGCCGTTCACCTCCCGAGAGAGCCTGTCCGCGCTCACCGACCAGAGAGTCGTAGCCGTGTGGCAGGCGCAAGATGAACTCGTGGGCATGGGCGGCACGGGCCGCGGCAATAACTTCCTCCCGCTTTGCATCCGGTTTACCGTAAGCAATGTTCTCGGCGATCGTTCCAAAAAACAGGAAGGGCTCCTGAAGCACCAAGCCAATATGCTTGCGGTATTCGACGACCGGTAGCGAGCGAATGTCTACCCCATCCAGCAAAATCGCTCCTTCGGTGACATCGTAGAATCGGCAGATCAGATTGACAAGCGTACTCTTGCCCGAACCGCTATGCCCCACAAGGCCGATCATTTCACCTGGCTCGATGGTCATGTTTATATCGTGTGTCACACTGCGCGTGCCATAACGAAATCCGACGCCGCATAACTCGATACGGCCTTTGACGACAGGCAGATGAACGGGATGTACGGGCTCAGGAACGCTGGAGACATGATCGAGGATTTCAAAAATACGTTTGGTACCAGCCGCCGCTTTTTGCGTAAACGAGACAATACGGCTCATCGAGTCCAACCGCAGATAGAAGCGGCTGATATAGGCAAGAAAGGCGGTGAGCACGCCAACCGTAATTTGGTCTTTCGATACCTGCCAGATGCCGAAAACCCATACCACAAGCAACCCGACTTCAGTCAGCAGCGTCACGGTGGGCGTGAACAATGACCAGATCTTGTTGACCCGGTCGTTTACCTCCAGATTCCGGTCGTTTGCAGCCCGGAAACGTCCTGCCTCGCGCTTCTCCTGGGCAAATGCCTTGACCACGCGTATGCCGGGAATGGTATCGGCAAGCACGCTGGTGACCTCAGCCCAGACGCGATCGACCTTTTCGAAGCCGGTGCGCAATCTATCGCGTACCAGATGGATCAGCCAGGCGATGATCGGCAGCGGCAGCAGGGTGACCAGCGCGAGCCAGGGATCGATCGAAATCAGGATGATGATCGTCATGGCTATCATCAGTACATCGGTAGCGAAATCCAGCAAGTGCAAAGACAGAAAAACGTTGAGGCGATCGGTTTCCGAGCCGATGCGCGCCATCAGATCGCCAGTGCGCTTTCCGCCGAAATAGGCATGCGAGAGTTTGAGGAGGTGTTGGTAGGTGGCCGTACGCAGATCGGCGCCGATACGTTCGGAAACCCTTGCCAGCATGTAGGTTCGCGCCCAGCCCAGTCCCCACGCCAGAATGGCGGCACCGAGCAGACCGGTGAGATAAAAGGTGACAAGGCTCGTATCGATCGGTTTCCCATTCTGATAGGGAATCAGCACATTATCCATCAGCGGCATGGTCATGTAGGGTGGTACCAGCGCCGCTGCCGTACTGCCTAGCGTCAGCAGAAAACCCGAAAGCAATTGCCACTTGTAGGGTCTGGCAAAACGCCACAGACGAAAAAGTGTCCAGGTCGAAGATGGCTTAAGTAGTTCTGTCCTGCACGCCGCACACGCTTCCTCCCCCGGCAATAAGGGCGCATCGAGCGTCCTCTGGCACTTGGGACATACAACATGCACGGACGGCTGCGGCAGCTCTCCGTTAAGCCGGTAAGCCAGTTGCTCTGCAAAATGTTCGGTCAGGCGCCCGGCCGCGATGTCTGCGCCGAAGGTATAACGCCAACGAGCAAGTTGCGAATCCGCGTCAAGGAGCTCAAGGCTGCCAACGCCGGAATAATCGTGACGAATCAGCATCAATCCTGGCTGGTAAGTCCACTTCCGCCAAGCAGCGCCCTTCTGATCCGTCCCTGGACTGGCCAATAGGCGCCGAGTGGTCACGATCACCAGGCCCGAAGCAAAATGCAAGTGCGCATCAAGATCAGTTTCCAGCCAGGCCAGTATTTTTTCCTCGGCAGAAAGCTGCGGCTCGACTTGCGCGACCCAGACGGAAGGCAGGTTTAGCGGTGAGACGCTTGGCAAAACGGCGGGATCAATAGTGGAAGGCGAAGGGCTGGTCATTATTTAAATGGACTGCTCGTCTCAAGAGTCATGCTTGCAAACCGATAAACAGCTGCACTGCCAGCATTAAGGCCGAGACTCAAGTCCCTGAAGCTTGCGTTCATGCGACTGGATACCGGACACATTATCCTAAATCCGGTAGTCGATCGCTTATTTAGTGGATCGGTATTATGATTAATAACCATATTTCGTATTATTTGACTCACCTTCCGGGTGAGGCCGCTACGGATTAGGATTATGCCTTGTCTGAGCATGTCAGTGACTTTGCATTCACGTTCTCAGTACTTACTTGATGGGGATGTTCGTGCTCCCAGCACGGCGCCAGCTGTTACCGCACCCAGCCCCGCCAGTGTGAGGACGGACAGTGGTTCGCCCAGAAGCGGCACGGCGGCAAGTGCCGATATGACAGGCACAAAAGCCATCAGCAGGGCCACAGTCTGTGAACCGAGACGACGCACCGCGAAAGTGTAGAGCAGCATCGCAACGAAAACCACCAGCACACCCTGATATATCGCTTGGGTTGCAATCTCGCTGAGAGGCGCTAGGACAAGCGTACTAGGTAGAAACAACCACCAGACTGGCAGATAAATCAGGGCACTGCCCAATGTCGTAGCTACCGTTGCGGCAAGAGGATGCACTGGATAGCGGCTCAGCAGCAGAGTAAATATCGCCCACGAGGATGAGCCGCAAAGAAAAAGCAGATCGCCAAAAATTTGCGGACCGGTGAGTTGTGGGCCACGTGAGAATGAATCGGCGGCGGTCAGTACGATGCCGGCGAAGACGATGGCAAGCGCGGCGCGTTGCCGCCCCAATGGTTTCTGCCCAAGCCATAGCCACGCAATGATAGCTGTCTCGAAAGGCAATGCACCGGGCAGCAATACCGAGGCATGAGCAGCGGGGGTCATGCGAAATGCGGCATAGACGACCACCGCATACCCAATGCCGCCAAACAAGGTGAACAGCATGGTCACCTTGAGCGGTGGCAGTGTCGTTCGCGGCAGGAAAAAGACCGCGATCAACGCACCCACCCCAAAACGCAGCAACGTGATATCCCAACTGGTCAGCGTGCCCGTGCCGCCATGACGCGTGACCAGAATGAAGCCGGTCCAGATACATATGGTAACGAAAACCGCAACCCAACCTTGATGGGAACGTATCGCTATATTCATGTATGGCAGCACGGATCGGAAACTTAAACACCATGACCGGAATGGGATTTCAAGATTGAACCTGAATCCTGATCGATAAAATGCCGGCGCAACATGCCTTTGACATGATAAATAAGAAACATTTTTGAATAAGATAAAAGCGGTCGCGGCAGGCTGCCAATAAATATATGCTTGCAGGAATGACTTTTAAGCTTGGCTCATCCCTTGCCTGGTTCCATGTTCCGCTTCCCTGATGTTTTCGAGGGCCATTTGAATGACATGGCGCGGTGCGCCGATATTCATGCGCATAAAGCCGCTGCCTGCCTCCCCGAACAGTGTGCCGGGACTCATGCCCACGCCGGCTTCATGCACGAAGAAGTGCCTGAGTTGTGCATCATTTATCCTCAATCGAGCAGTGAGCGCACGGCAATCAAGCCATAGCAGGTAGGTACCCTCCGATTCAATAAGCTGAATGTCCGGGAGATGGGTAGCCAGATACTCCGCTACGTAGTCCCGCGTTTGCCGGAGATAAATCAGCAATTCATCCAGCCATGCCTCGCCATCTCGGTAGGCTGCCTCGAACGCAACAATACTGAATGGATTGGATGCGCTGACATGCATGGCGTCGAATGTCTGGATAAGTGCTTTGCGACACTCCGGATCAGGCACGATCAGCGCAGAAAGATTCAGCCCGGGAATATTGAACGTCTTGCTGGGTGCGACGGCGGTTACAATATTAACGCTGTCCGCCGATGCTTCCGCCAGCACGGAAAGTACATGATGCCTATTTCCAGGGTAGATCAGATCGGCGTGGATCTCATCCGAGAATATCACCAGATCGTGTTTCTTCGCTATTCGCAGAATTTCCTCCAGCTCCTGCTTACTCCACACCCTGCCGACCGGGTTATGCGGTGAACACAGCAATAGCAGGCGGGCTCCCGCCGCACACTGCTCCAGATGAGCTAGATCTATGGTGTAACGGTTGTTTCCCAGACGCAGTGGATTATATGCCAGTTGTCTACCGGTGCCGGTAACGGCTGAGAAAAAAGGAAAATACACGGGGGGCTGTACAATGACCGACTCGCCTGGCTCAGCGAAAGCCATAACAGCGGCATGCAGCGATGGAACCACACCGGGACACATTACGATCCATTCGCGCCTGACCTCCCAGCCATGGCGGCGCTTCAACCAGTCGATCAGCGAGTCATACAGACTGTCCGGGTAGAGGGTATAGCCATATACCGGATGCGCGGCGCGTTTCGCAAGCGCCTGGGTCACCGCCGGAGGTGCGGCAAAATCCATGTCCGCTACCCATAGCGGAATAACTTCTGCTGTGCCGAACGTACTCTGCCGCCCATCATATTTGAGGCTGGCGGTACCGATGCGGTTGATATCGCGGTTGAAATCATGACTGGGAGCATCATTGCCACTCAAGCAATTCTCTCCCACATAGTCATTTCTGAAAGCGTGTGCTGAAATTTCCGCCGGGTTTCACGGATTACAAATGG
Organism: Nitrosospira sp. NpAV; assembly: GCF_000832065.1. GTDB lineage: Bacteria > Pseudomonadota > Gammaproteobacteria > Burkholderiales > Nitrosomonadaceae > Nitrosospira. The sequence goes on from NZ_JXQM01000003.1 coordinate 355,889, forward strand.
AACTTCCTGCGGGCCTTTAATCAGCTTGAAATGGCTGCCCAGGATCTCTTTCAGGCCATCCAGGGTACCAAAGCTTTCTCCATCGCGCTTGAATCCACCAATCCATGCTTCCTTTTTCGTATGCTCCTCCAGCCACGTATAAGGCGAGGCGATCATCAACACCCCCCCCAGGTTAAGCCGCGTATGAATGGTCGAGAGGAGTTTGGCCGGATCGTATAGACGATCGATCAGATTAGCCGCGAGGATTAAGTCATAACCGCTGAAAAGGCTTTTGAGATTACAGGCATCGCCCTGGTAAAACCTTACTTTATGCTTGACGGCATCCAGGCCAAGACCCGTCAGGGTACGTTCCTTATAAAAAACCAGATCACCTTCATCCGTCAGCGTATAGCGCAGCACGCCCTGGCCTGCAAGCTGGACACCCTGACCGATAAAGCGGGCAGAGAAATCGATACCGGTGACATCGTCGAAATGCCGCGCCAGTTCGAAAGTGGCGCGTCCCGAAGCACAGCCAAGATCAAGCGCTTTATGCGCCGGTTTATCGCCCATGGCTGCGATAGCGAGTTCAGCCAGAGCCTTCGGGAAGTTGGGAACCTCAAAATATTCATCCCCATAATGAAACTCGGCGTACTCCGAGAGCAGCTTATCCGTTTCGTAATGCGAATCATGCTGAACAGCAGCAGTGTCGGCCACCACATAGCGAAACCCGGTATGCTGAAAAAAATGACGGCGAAAAGCATAACGGGCACTCTTGAGCGACTCGTTGCCACATGAAATCCACGAGCCCCCCTTCATGAGATTATGCCGTCCATCGAATGTTGGTGTAGTGAAATCGTCGTAATGTGGATGGATATCGAAGCCCTCGAACGGATAAATCGGCGTTTCGGTCCATTGCCAGACGTTACCGGCCACATCGTAGAATTCCCCTTGAGGAAACTCATTGACGGGATGGCTGGAAGCGGAGTGGTCAAGATGAATATTGGCGGCCGCTGGTTCGGCGTGTGGAATCTCCGACAACCCGGCTACGTCATAGAGCCGGTACCACTCATCCTCTGTCGGCAATCTGAACGGTTGGCCGGTTGTCGCAGCTTTCCAGTTACAGAAGGCTTTAGCCTCATGATAGTTCACTTCCACCGGCCAATCCCATGGCATCGGTATTTCTTCGGTCATCAGGCGCAGCCGCCACTCGCTACCATGTTTGCTCCAGAAAGTGGGGTAGCCCGCCTGGGTATGACGTTGCCATGCACGGCCCTCCTCTTCCCAACAACTCTCCATGCCATAACCATTAGCCTCGACAAAAGCCAGAAATTCCTGGTTGCTCACCAGGTATTTGCCAGCCTGGAATGCCGCGACTTCCGCACTATGACGGCCATATTCATTGTCCCACCCGTAGACGGGATCGGCCTTGCTTTTTCCCAGGGAAACCACGCCCGCCGGCACGTCGATTAATTGATTTTGTGGCGCCCGGCCGGATTTGCGGCAAGGCTCCCATGCAGGGTGGGGTCTGACGTGTTCAAGCGCATGCTGCCGGATGAGTACCGAAGACGTTTCCAGATGGATACGCTCGTGCTCGATACCCATTAGAATAGTCCACCAGGGATTGTCCCAACCAATCGGCAGCGTCAGCGGCGTTTCGCTGATGAGCCGGTCGACCATGCTGCGAATGGCGTTGCGGTAGGTTCGCACCTCTTCAACGGACGGCCAGTCGTAATGAGTGGTATTCAGGTCGTCCCAGCTCATCTCGTCGACGCCGACCGCGAACATGGATTCCAGCTTGGGATTGATTCGTTCCGTAATCAATCCCGCAAGCAGCAATTTGTTGGCGAAGAAGGTTGCGGTATGACCCAGGTAGAAAATTAGCGGGTGCCGCAACGATATCGGTTTTTTGAAATAGGCTTCATCGCCATGCAGCGTTTCGAAAAGCTGCTCGTAGCGGTCCAGTGTGGCATGAAAATAGGCCCGTATTTCCTCACGCTTTGCAGCAACATCCTCACCGGATAGCGTGGGACTTCTTTGGAAAATCAATTTTGGCATAGAACGCATAGAGGACTAATTTACAAGTTTTTGAAAGGTCGTTAGAGGCACATTATAACTTCTCGCGCATTCAAATCCATACTCAACCCCGGATCCGGGGTTTCCCTGATAACAAAGCAACCAAAGCGCGCGCCCGCCTGGGTGATCAAAAATGGGCTGTCTCAAAATTATCGGCAACCAGACTGATGAGGATTATAGCCATCGGGAACCCGGGTTGACGCGGGTATTAGACCAGATTGTGGTGATTGAGCCGGCGTTACTTGTCAGGTTCGATTGTGATAAAGGGAGCGAGTTCCATAATTTCTTGCTGTCGCTTCCCATCATCATCACCTAAGGCCGTTTTATCCATGTCGAGCGCGCACAACGAGGTTCGAAGAAGAGCAAAACGGAAAACGTACCAGATAGTACAATTAATTCAGATGATCCACTAGGGTTCGGATAAGTTCCGGAGACCCGCCTGATAGGACGACCCGGATTTGATCGATATTAACATCCATTCCCTGTATTTGACTCAATGGGGTGAACGATACGCCATTAGGTAAGCAGTCATATGCAAAGAAAGAAAACTGTAGATAATTTCAGCGGTGCCGGCCGTCCTAATGAAGGCAGCATTACGCCAAAGGCGGAATTTGTCCTGCTATTGCTCACGCTGCTTCTTGCCGGTTGCGCCACGGTAAGAACCCCACCGGTTGCACCGGGCACCGGATCCCTGGCTGCCTGTGAGGCACTTTATCAAGAAGTGGATGACATCATTGATAATAAGGAGATACGTGACCATGACTCATCCCCGGTTCCAGGTTTCCCTTATTTGCGCACGACCCGCCTGCTTGTCTCGTTGCGTGACGAGCTCATCGAATCCGGACACTGGCCGGCATGGATCGGGCATATGGCCGAACTCGACGCCAAGGCACGTACGCTGGAATTCCGCAATCTACCGGATCCATTAGCGGGCTATCGCAAGGATGCCTTGCTCCACGACCTCGACAGTTGCCGCGAACGTCTGGTGACCGCCGATCTCACGCAGCCGCAGCGCCGCGCCCGGTTACGCAATGTTGTTCGCGTTCAGGATGACTACGTAACCTGGTGGCGGGTGCTCGGCCTCTACCCATTTACCGCGCCTTTTGTGTCCATCGGCATCTCAGCCTGGCACAACGAAACGCATGGTACCTTTTCTACAGAGTTGGCGTCCCTGCCGGTGGCCGGCAAATTGGTGCGCTGGCTACCTATATCCACCATATCGTCCCCCGATCCGCTCAACGCTCGGCAAGTGGGCGAAATTCTGCGCCGCTCACTTGATCCGCTCGGTATCCCTCTGCCAACGGGTCCTGATCTTGACCGGCTTTTCGCCACATTTGCTCCGTTATGGGAAGTGGATGTGGTTGATGAGAATGATCATATCGGGTTGTTGCAATGGAAAAACGGACCGGTGGTTGATGTCACCCGTCCAACACTATACCGCAAGGTTTCGTATACCCGTTTTGGCGGCCAGATACTGCTGCAGCTTAATTACATCGTCTGGTTTCCGGCCCGGCCGGGCAATGATATCTATGCGGGAAAACTTGACGGTATCAATTGGCGGGTGACCTTGGGCCCGGATGGAGAGCCATGGCTTTACGATGCCATTCATAATTGCGGCTGCTACCATAAGTTTTTTCCGAGCCATAAGCTACGCCTGCGCAGCGATCTTCCCGATTTTTATTTCGAACCTCCCATGTTGCCGCAAGTAGCCCCGGCAGCACGTGAACGGCAGCCCGTGGTGTTACGCATCGCTCACCATACTCACTTCATCCAGAGACTTTATCTCGATAAATCACCCTCCGCATTATTGCCAGGCGCGCAGCCGCTGGCATGGGAAGAATATGATGTGCTGCGTTCTCTGCCTACCGATGAGGGCTACCGCAGCCTGTTCGGCACTCATGGTTTGATCGCCGGAACAGAACGTAGCGAGCGCTTTCTCCTGTGGCCGATGGGCATCCGGTCGCCAGGTGCGATGCGTCAGTGGGGACACCATTCCACCGCTTTCGTCGGACGCCGGCACTTCGATGATGCCTTCCTCATCGAGTTGCTTTTCGAGAAGGCACCATAAGCATGGGAAAATGCATGAACAAGTGGCTGTGTTGGGCGATGGTTTGTTTCCCGGCGCTTTCATGGGCAGCCGATGACCGTATTGACATCGCCCGCTTTTCACGCGGAGACCTGAATGGCTGGCAACCAAAAGTATTTACTGGCGAAACCCGCTATACCTTGCAGAATAAGGACGGACGAACCGCCTTGCGCGCTGACAGCGAAGCCGCCGCTTCGGGATTGTATCGCGAGGTAAGTATCGATCTCGATAAGACGCCTATCCTCAACTGGATGTGGCAAGCCGGTAACATATTGGCAGGAGCCGATGAGCGCAGCCGCGCTGGCGACGATTACCCGGCGCGCATCTACGTCGTATTTTCGGGTGGCCTGATATTTTGGCGCACGCGCGCCATCAACTACGTATGGTCGAACAGCCAGCCCATCGGCAGCCGCTGGCTTAATGCTTTTACCGGAAATGCGCGTATGATCGCAATAGAATCTGGTCCTGCCCGGCTCAATCAATGGATTAGCGAGAAACGCGACGTCCAGGCCGATTACCAGCGCCTCTTTGGCGAAAAGCCCGGCCGCGTCGATGCCGTGGCGATCATGACCGACACCGACAACACCCGCAACAAGGCAACGGCTTGGTATGGTGATATCTGGTTCAGCGCAAAATGACAGATGCTATTATCGATATCACGGAACCGATTTATCTACTTCTGTTTCGTCCCCGGTTGCATGCGGCTATTGGAAGGTTTGGATAATCTTTCTCCAGCCTTGGATGGGAATTGCAATGTGCTAGGAGGTATATGGAGGAAATAGAGCTTCGTCATCAGCGCATCACCGGAGATGGCATAGACCTGCATGTGGTGACGGCCGGTGTGGGACCGCCGGTCATCCTGCTCCATGGTTTTCCGGAAAATTGGCGCTCCTGGCGTCGGCAGATTCCCATGCTGGCAGCAGCTGGCTTCTCCGTATTGGCGCCGGACATGCGCGGATACAACCTGTCGGACAGACCTCCCGAGCAAAATGCTTACCAATTGGATCATTTAGTAGCGGATGTTGCCGCACTCGTCCGTGCAACCGGATATCCCCGCGCACATATTGTGGGACACGACTGGGGCGGTATCATCGCATGGACGTTCGCGGATAAACACCCTCAACTTGTGGACAGGCTCGTCATCCTCAATGCTCCACACCTCAAGTTGTATTTTCAAGAGGTTCGGCACCCGCGTCAGATGATCAAGAGCTGGTACATGCTCTTTTTCTTGTTACCCCGTCTACCCGAACTTGCACTCTCCTCGAATAATTTCAAGGCAGTACGCGATATGTTCAGGCTGCGTCCGGCCCGAAAGGAGTCTTTCAGCGACAAGGACATTGAGACGTATATCGAAGCGCTTTCACAGCCGGGTGCACTCACCGCGGCACTCAATTACTACCGCGCAAATCTGACGATAGCCAATATGCGCAAGATCGCGCGCTCGGCACCCATCAATGCTGAAACGCTGGTGATCTGGGGAGAGCTTGATCCAGCGCTTGGAATCCAACTGCTCGAAGGACTCGAGCAGGTAGCGTCCCGCTTGCGTGTTCATAGAATTCGGGATTCGAGCCATTGGGTCCAAAACGAGGCCCCTGAGGAAGTCAACAAGGCACTTGCAAGTTTTCTAAGTTGAACCCGGATAATCTTATCAAGGCAGCTTTTCAAGCCCACGCAAGTGGTGGCGGTCAGTTGCGATTTCACCGCTTGTCCGGGCTCCATGGACCAAGCTTGCGGATTTCTTCCAACCGGCAAAGCGATCTCGCAACCTGTTTCGCCTTTATTTCGCACCCTAATGGATTATCAGGGTTGAAATAACCATACTGATACCCTGCTTTATTATCCGATGCCGGAATCATCTTCTGCTATAACTGTCTTATGAAGCATGCATTCGTTAATATTTTTGCTTCCAGGTCATGCTCGTTAGGATACTAAACCCGGGTGCATGTGCGCTCGGCACTTGTCATCATTGAGGAGAAAAGCATGAGACGGTATTCATTATTAATCTGTTTGTTACTGAGCGCTTGCGCCGGGCTACCGTCAGCAGTCAAGGATGTTCCCGTAAGGGACGTCTCATATAGCCAAGCCAACCAAAACCTGAATAGTTATAAAGATACATCTGTCCGGTGGGGCGGAGTCATTATCGACGTGGAAAATGAGCAGAATTTTACCCTCATACAAGTATTGTCCTATCCTCTCAATTATTACGGCCGCCCGCAATTAAACAAACCCAGCGAGGGACGCTTTGTCATTAAAAGTGCCGAGTTTCTTGATCCCGCAGTTTATGCGAAAGACAAGGAAGTAACGGTTGCGGGAACGTTGCAAGGTGATATCGAACGTACCATAGGCAAGAAAACCGTCCGGCTACCGTTACTGGTGTCTAAGGCCATTTATTTGTGGCCTGTCTACCAGAATTATCCATCCTATGGATATGGTTATCCGGGATATGGGTATGGGGGATATGGCTTTAATCCATATTTTGGATACGGATTTTATGGCGGCCCATATTGGGGAGGGTACTATAGGCCGTATTGGTAAGAGATTGAGTTCCACCTCCTGCAGGTCGACTATTTTCCGAGTGGTGCGTTGCGGTTCCTTGGAATGGAGCAACCTCCGGCATTGTTGTGCGTTACCCTATACTGCAAGAACCGCGCATTTCACCCCGCCCCACTACCGGACCCAGGTTGGAAACTAAAGTTGAAGTAAGCGACTGTGTCCGGCCTCCGGCATGGCAATTTTGGGTCATCTGTGCCACTCGCGGCCCCGAAGAACATCACGGTAGACAGTCATGCGCAAACTCGCGCTTTTTATAATTACCTTGGCATTGGGTCTTCCCCTCGCGCTGGTGGCCCTATTGTTTCTGGCCATTGAAGACCACCCCCTCGTCGACCGCCGGGTTATTCTCACCCCAGAACACGTGGAGCGTGCGAAACAAATCATCGATGCGCATCGTTATTGGGTCCGACCCGGAATGCTGGCATCGGCCAGAGTGATCCCCGCGGATGCTGATCTCGCCGCGAACTATCTAGCCAACCGTTTTGGAAAAGGCAGTGCGCAGGTAGCGCTTGCCGACCGCAATGCCGTTATCCGTCTGAGTCTTCCGTTGAACGGATATCCACTTGACGGCTATCTGAATCTTGAAGCAACACTGGTTGAAACAGCGGAGCTCCCACAGCTCCAGTCGGTGAATATTGGGAAACTCTCACTACCCGACGCGCTTACGGACATGCTCATGCCACAGCTTGTGCGCTGGCTGCGGTACAGCCCGGAATATCGGGCCGGATTCGATACGCTCCGGTTGGTTAAAATGTCACCCAACGAATTGAACATCATTTATCGTTGGGAGGGAGATTTCCCTCATGAAGTCCGGGCTGCGGTCGTCGACAACAACGAGCGAGAGCGGCTGCTTCGTTATCAATCGCTGCTGGCCGCAAACAGCAAGCAATACGGCCCGGTAGTATCCTTATCGGAAGTTTTACCGCCGCTGGTGCGTCTTGCCAGCGAACGTTCGGTAAGTGGAGATGCTTTGGCGGAAAACCGCGCGTTAATTTTAGTTACAACGTTTTACGTGCTCGGCATTTCTTTGGAACAGATCCTTCCAGAAGCTGCTGGCTGGCCTCGCCCACTGCGGCACACGGTTACGATCGATAAACGTGACGACTTCGCAAAGCATTTCATGGTATCGGCCACTATCGCCGCCTATGCCGATACTGCATTAGCCGATGTAGTTGGTTTATACAAGGAGGTCGAGGACTCCCGCTCCGGGAGCGGGTTTTCATTCAATGACATTGCTGCTGACCGGGCAGGCACAAAATTTGGTGAAAAAGCCGTGGCGAGCGAATCCTCGGCACAGCAACTTCAACGTCGCGTAGCGTCAGGACTGAAAGACTCTGATTTGATGCCAGTCTGGTCTGATCTGCCTGAATTCATGGCCGAAGCCGAATTCAAGCGACGGTTCGGCGGGATCGATGCGCCGGCCTACCGCGAAATGATGCGAAAGATCGAACAGAGGGTCGCAGCTCTGCTTGTATTGCACTGACACCTGTTGCTCGCAATGAGGATGTCTATCGCAACGGTTTGTTCCCGAATTTCCAGTCGCACTTATAACGGTCTGGAAATTCATGATCGACCCGGCGGTATATTCTTTTCCGGGTCGCGCTATAGTCTATTGAGAAAGGCCGAAATGGTAGGCCAGCTCCATGCATCGATCTCGCGGTCCCCCACGGGATCAGGTAATTTGGAAGGCAGCTTCTCGGCATCACCATGAAGTAATAGCACAGGCATTCTACCTTCGTAAGCACAACGTATTTCCCACAGTTGACCATCGGCCCTGACTACATTTTTCGTGATAAGGGCGATCACGCCATCACAACCGGTAACTTTGTCCCGGCACTCTTCTTTCCAGGCGGGCTCCCACGACTGCTTGACAGGCATGTCCACGAACGAGAAGCCTGTTTCCTCTTTGTTCAGTTGCTCAAGAAGCTGATCGCGCAGTTTGATATCCCTGAGTGCGAAGCTGACAAATACTTTATTTGTTTTTGTAGCCATTCATTCCTCCCTCAAAATCAATTTATTAGCAACATCAAAAAATACATCACTATCAACTATTCATCAATCTGCTGCGTCAAGCACCGGAACCCCGGCGGGCCGTCACCTGAATCTCGATACGCATTCGAGGATCTGATAAACCGGCTGAAATCATCATTGCCGCAGGTCTAACTTTTTCGAGATATTTGCGCATGGTTGGCCAGCACTTGGGGAAGTCCGCCGCATCAGGCAATACATAGGTCACCCGGACAATATCTCGCAAATCGGATCCCGCTTCGTTCAAGGCTGCCTGAATATTTTTAAAACATTGCTCGGCTTGCTCCACCAGATCATCTGAAATTGTCATCTTGGTATAATCGAACCCGGTCGTACCGGAGACGAAAATCCAATCGCCATCCACCACAGCCCTTGAATAGCCAATTTCCTGTTCAAACGTGGAACCTGAACTTATTAACTGGCGCGGCATAAAACTTCCCCTTTGACTAGAATCCCACTCACACCGAATAACTACGCGATAGTCGGCAAAAGATCAATGAGAAAAACACTGGTTTTTATCCGATACAACAGTGCAGGCATATCGCATCTCCTGCACACCTCCTGCCCGGTTGAATACGTATTCCGCCCTCAACCCTTTAAATTGTTCAGGGGTAAAAGATACCGCATCGGGAATAAGGCGTTTCTCATTCCAGAATCTCACTCTGCAGAAATCAGTCGCAGACCGGCATATCTTGCTAAGTGCGGCGCCATACACCGCTTTATCCATATCCCGTTTGCTATCGATCAGGACGAAATGAATATAATTCCCTGAACTTCCAAGTTCAAGCGAACGAACAAGCTGCCAGCCATCGCCATGCAGATCCAGTTGTGATTCCGATGGTTGCTGCGACGGTGGCTGTGGCTTTAGCTGCTGCGAGGCGGCAAAAACCGGCCACGAGAAAACGAACGCGGCTACTGCAACACTTATAATTCTCGTGCTCAACAAATACTCCTTAACTGATCTTTTTCCAGTCACCGAATCGAGAGCGTCGATCGGCAATATCCGCTATGGATATGGCGGGATTGGGTAAAAAGAAAGATGATGTCCCTCACAAAACAAATTCGTAAAATGTCAGCCGAGTGCCAAGAAAATACCCGGAGACGCGCCCACTAAACAATCTGACGGTTTATTTTCCTCCATCTGAATTGCTCATATCATCCCCAAATACAGAGCGCCGGGTAGACGTAACTGTGAGACATAAAGTTTTCATTCTATCAATAAAGAATCGGTACGAGCAAATCGTAAACAGTCTAACTATCCGACCTTGGCAATGTTGAGTAACCAACCTGAGCGTATCGAAGTTTATCTGTTATGGCGCTCGGCAAGCTTCCCATGGCGGGATTCTCAGAAGGCTTGGTATTGAAAAGCTTAGCCGCACCCAAATGAACCGCTGGACCGGAGGATGTAGTATCCAGCATTGAAACCAGATGTTTCATTCCGGCGACGCCTCGGAGGGGTAACCGGCTTGAACGTTGGAACGCTATAAAAGCGGTTTATCGGCAGCTAACGAGATTGAACGCAGAGCAGAAAAAGGATTCAGGGCATGTCTTCTCTGCGGGGGAAATCGATGAATCGACCAGCACGCTCCACAGAATGCTGGTTAACCGTAGACTCGCCGCCAAGCCCACACTTCAGAGTGGGATTTCCTGGAAGGTGCCGCTGGCAAATCGATTCCTCATTGATCAGGCAGCAGCGCCTGTGCCATGGGACGAAATTGCAAATGGTAGAACATATTGAGATAGCGCACGGTTTCTTCACGCTCCAAGTTGCTGACAAACTTCCAGAAGCCGTAAATACGTGACAAAGTCATCATACGCTCTGCATAAAGACGCCATGTATAACGTGATTCGACCCGTTTTAGAGCCATTTCTGAAACCTTATTCCAGTAATCTGGATCGCCCGCAGAGCGTGCAAAGAAATCCGCCATGGCGGTAGCCGCCGCTAAACCATCATTGGGATCAAAATGGTAGCCTGAAACGCCGTGCTGAATGATCTCTCGCGGCCCGCCATAGCAAGTGGCAAATACCGGAAGACCAGAGGCCATCGCCTCGATAATGGTCAAACCAAATGCCTCAAATCGGGCTGGCTGTACAAAAATACCACGCATGTCGGCCACATGACGATACAGTTCGCCAGCGAGATTCTTTTCCAGGCGGGTACCGAGCCAGCGCATCCGTCCTTCCAGCTTATATTCGTTCATGAGGGCATGCATATGTTCGATTTCTGCACGTTCTTCGCTATCAGCGGAAGCGGCCGGATCAATATGTCCACCAATTATCAATAGATTAGCGGCATCGGATAGCCGTGGGCATTGCGCAAACCATGCTGCAAGCGACGTCAGATTCTTGACCAGATCAAGCCGCGCCATCGTGAATATCAAAGGTTTGGCTGGGTCATTGAAATGGCCGCGCCACGGTACGCCGGGATCAAGCTCGTACAAAAGCCGTTCAATGTCAGGCAACAGGGATTGCAGCCGGCGCTCACGGTCAAGATACGAGAAGTACACCTCGGCATCGGCCCCCGGTGAAACAATATTGAACTTCGGATCGAAAAGATCTATTCCGTTTATGACCCGATATAAGTCAGGCATGGTGTAATTCTGGTAGGTCTCATATTGGCCAACCGTGTGCGGGGTGCCGGCGATTTCCTGATAGGTGCTGGTAATGATGAAGTCAGCGCTATTCATCGCGATGAGATCCGCCGTGTACTGGCAATTGAAATGGTACTGGTCTTCATTCTCGCGCCAGTGCAAAGCAGAATGAAGGTATTTGCTCTGTTCCAGCGCATGCGCAATATTGCATTGCGTTACGCCGGTTCGTTTGGAAATCAGCGACGCTACCAGATTGCCATCCGAGTAATTGCCTATCACCAGATCGGGGCGTCCGCTTAACTGTGCCAGCGCTTCCCGTTCAACGTCATGGGCAAAATTCTCGAGGTATGGCCAAATTTCAAAACGCGATATCCAGTGACGGACAATTTCGCCATTTGTTTTTCGAAAAGGTACGCGCACGATCCAGGAATCACGGGTACCGTGAACTTTTTCCAAAGGCTGGTTACACAATGTCTCTCCCGCTTCGGGAATCAGGCGTGTGCATATCAGGATTTTTGGTTGTGCCTCTATTCCTTGCAGGATAAGGCGCTCGCTCATTTCTCGTTCCAGCGCACGTACCTGATCAAGGATATACACCACCTGACCGCCAGTGTCAGGCAATCCCAATACGTTGTCCTGCCCGAAATAGCCATGCGGTGACAGAATCAATAATCTTGAGATCATGGGAATGCGCGCCAGAAAATTCTCAAGTATCTGCGGGGAGGCTGCTTCAAGAATGTCCACCAACAAGCTCATCGTCTCGCTTACCCGCATGACACAATTACCCCATCCGGGAGCAAAACCCAATCCACTCAGTGGTTCCGCAATCGCCTGCCAGGGAGCATCCTCAGTGTAGCTATCGAGCAGGCCAAGCGCGCGACGTAAACCAGTGCGCAATGCGGCCACGTCGGCAAAATTGCCATGGAGCATCAGTTGCTGGCCATCCATGGAGTGCATCGTCAAGAAATGCAGCAATTCGGCTGTTCCTATGCCGGATTGAGTAAACAGGGTGCCAGCCAATTGCCTGTTGAGAAACATTACGCCCTGCCCAATCGACCGGATTTCCTTAAGTCTCGGAAAATTGCGGTTAAAAGGAGTAAAGTCCAACTCCAATACCGGTTCATGTGCGCTGTCCGGACGCACCAGCAACTCCTTGAAAGCGAGATAATCGGAAACACTGATATCCTCCGGTATCAGTTGTTGCTGGTGAATTCGCAGGTAAGACCAGCGCCCCGCATCCTCGCGCAGCGCCAGATAGGCCAAGGGAGGCCGGCAAACCGCTTCCTGCAGCGACTTGACCAGTTCATGCAGAGGGGTATTGACAAGAGGCTGGGGATGAGAATCTCGCACCAGGTCAAAAGCCTCCAGCAAATCAGAGCGCAAAAGAAGCGGACGCTCCAGCTCGAACCATTTACGCAAAAGTGCGTGTAACTCATCGCGATGGTCTGTAGCCCAGGTATCAAGTTTTTGTATCATTCGCAGTCTCCAGATTAGGAATACCAAATGCGTAGTGCGCCATACCCTCAGCGATGCCATCCGCGTATCGGCTGCGGGCGAAATAAATCTGTTCATTCCCTTTCAAACTCGCAAGCTCGGGACTGTGGTTCGCAACGACCACGCCGAGCGTGTCGCCGATCAGCATTTCATGGTCATTGCCGGAATCCCCCGCTACCAGAAAGGCGCGCAATGGCAACCCCCATTTATAGGCAAGATAGCGTATTGCTCTTCCTTTGGAAGCACGCAGCGGCAAGATGTCGAGATATGCCTGCCGGGAGTAAATCAAATTCGCGGATAGATTCCGGGCACGCAGCAATTCGCGAATTTTGGAAATTGCCGGCAGCGTATCGGGATCGACATTGTAGCTAAGCTTGAATTCGCGCTGATTCTCCGATGATTGCAGGGTGAGTCCAGGCACCTCGCGCAATGCTTCTTCCACCGCCCCGCGCCGCCACGAGTATTTGATAAGATTTTGCCATCCGATATCGGGCCGAAGCTCAGGACCATAGTTGATCTCGCTGCCCACCGCTGTAATCAACACATCGGGCAAGGGCACGCCCCAGTCGTTTAATATTCTCAATGTGCTTTCCAGTGTACGCCCGGTGGCAATACCAAAGCCCAGGTTTGGTGGCGTGGCTCGCAACATGGCAAGAAAACGGCGCAAGGCGGCACGGTCCCCAAGCAGGGTATTGTCTATGTCGCTGATTAACATCTGCGAAATAAACGGAAGCGGATGACGTTGCGATCTCCGGTATATCGCCATGTTGCGCCGGATTTGCTTGCGCTCATGGTGCAACAAGCGAGACAAAACATGCAGATATTTCTTGACATGCGCATCCCAGGTATAGTGTTTTTTTACGCCTGTAATACCGTTGCGCGCCCAGCGGCGCCAGCGGCGCGGCTCAGCCAAGACGTATTCAATGGCATTCGATATGGCTTTTACATCCAATGGATTAACCAACACCCCGTTTTCGCAGTGGGCCACTATATCGCGCGGTCCGCCATCTTCGGTCACGACGATTGGAAGACCGCTGGCGGCCGCTTCAATCAAGGTAAGGCCGAATGGCTCGGTGAGTGCCGGATTGACGAACACACCGCGGCGCTGCGCCGCTAGCCGATAGAATCCGGGAATGTCGGTTGCCTTATGCTGCTTGGGCAAGGCCACCTTTCCCCACAGGTCGTATCGATCGATGTCGAGCAATAAATTGGTCATCACCTCAGTCTGAGCAGCCTCCAGCGCGCGGATGTCTTCGCGGTTGCCAGCCACGATCGCCAGATTGGCCTGTTCACGCAATGTGGATGAGCCGCCAAATGCAGCCACCAGAAAACCGAGATTTTTTCTCATTTCAGGACGGCAAATCGTCAATATCAGGGGTTTGCGCGGCTGTACCAGGAACCGGTCCATAAGTCCGGCAACCTCCGGTTCTGGCGGTATCCGGCGACCGGGCGGTGCAAACCGCGATATATCGGTTCCGGGCGGAATCACGACTGCTCGCTCAGCTTGATAATTGGTATACAAGCCATACTGTTCGACACTTTCCTGAGGTGTGCTGGTTATGATCAGACTGGCGTGCTGCAATATAGCTTCCTCGGTGGCGATGCGCCTCTGAAAATTAAACTGACGTTCCAGCGCATGGGGTTTACGGCCCTGCGCGAGCAGACGTTGTTGTTTGCTGCGCCCGAGCGAGTGACCAGTATGAATCTGTGGGATGCCCAACAACTGCGAAAGTTGCATCCCGACATATCCCGCATCCGCATAGTGACTATGGATAACATCGGGTAAGCGCCTCTGTGCGCGCAGAAAAAGCAGTGCCCGGTCCACCAGTTGATCGAGATAGGGCCAAAGGCTTTCCTTGCGCAAATAGCGACGGGGACCGCAACGAAGCCTAATAATCCGTGCGTTCTTGCCAAGCACTTCTTCTGGATGTGCGTAATCCGCTGACACGGTGGAATCTTCCACCAGGCGGGTTAACAAATCCACCTTGCCGACCTGTCGTTGACGCGCGAGCGAGCGCGCCAACTCCACTACATACAACGTTTGACCACCGGTATCCGCATCGGACCCCAGTTCCAGATCATTCCCCCGAATCAGTCCATGCAGGCTTAGCATCAAAACATATAATTCATTCATCTGCATTCAACCTAAATCCGGTAATTGGACGAGGTGAAGTGCGCGGTTCTGGAGTACAGGAGCAAAGCACAATGACAAACCCAAAAGCGGAATGCAAAATATCATAGAGAATCTTTGTAAATCATATTATTAACTCAAAAAACGGTTAGCTGCCGGATTGAGGTTCAAACCATTCATTGAGGAATGGTTGATAAAAATCGTTCTGTTCCGGGATCGGGCCACGTATGCGGCATATAGCTCCGGCAAAATGATTTGCTCTTTGCAAGGTAACCGGCACCGCCCAGTGATGCAGCAGGCCAAGCATGAAGACCGCGGAGAAGGCGTCCCCGGCGCCCACCGTGTCAAGAATATCCGCTACGGGTTCAGTCGCCATCTTTGTCAATTGGGCGGAATCATCCAGCCACCAGGCACCCGACGCCCCGCATGTTACGAGCAAGCCGCGCAACTGATATCGCTGTATCAGTACTTTGGCCTGAGCTTCGGCGGATACCGCCTCCAGGTCGAGCAGTTGGATTACGCGTTCAAGCTCAGTGTCATTGGTTTTAACAAAATCCGCATGCTGCAATGACCAGTCGAGTCGCTCTGTCGATATCCATGGATCACGCAAATTAACATCAAAAAAATGTTGGCCACCCGCCGCGCGCAACATGTGACGCAAGGCTCGATGCGAACCGGCACGCTGGGCCATTGTCCCGAAATAAACCAGTTCGGGGTTTGCCGCCAAGGCGGTCATCCGGGACAAGCGGGGATGAATATGATCATAGGCACGATCGGGAAGAATATCAAACCGATGGCCGTCAGCGGTAAGCGTTACCTCGACTACACCTGTGGGATACTTGGAATCGAGCTGCACCCCATGTATGGGCAGCCCCTCCGCTTCCATGGCCTGCAATAAGCGCGCGCCCGCCTCATCCTGTCCTATCCGCGTGACCAGGACCGACATACAGCCGAAAGCATGCAGATGTCGGGCAACATTGAACGGCGCACCACCCAAGGCTTCCTGGTCGGGAAACCGGTCTATCAAAATTTCGCCAAACAAGAGTACAGCGTGGCGGGCGGCAGTCATCCGTGGAAGCCCCCGAAAAGGAATGGAATTGACAAAGCTGCCACAGGTCCTAAGGTCAGGCAGCCGGTGAGTGATTGATAGTAAATATTCCGAGCAGACTCGTATGTGCGATGACACACATAACCCCCCGGGGAAAGGCATTGAAAAATCTGATACTCGGTTTTCCGCTAATGCGGGAACAGCGTCAGATAAAAATAAAGAGGGAAAAAGCAGTCTTACTGGGCGTTGTCAAATCAATGCTCAGCAGAAGATTTTGTATCTTGACACCGGACTAAAATTTATAGCCCCGGTGGAGCGCAACCGCACTGGCAGCCAGATTGAAATACTCAACACGCTCGAAACCGGCGTATCGCATCAATTGCTTCAATTCTTCCTGAGAGGGGTGTACACGGATAGATTCGGCGAGGTAGCGATAGCTATCCTGGTCTTTGGCAACCAGTTTTCCCATCGCCGGCAGCACCTTGAATGAGTAGATATCGTAAAGCGGTTGCAATGGTTTCCATATCTTGGAAAACTCAAGCACAATGACACATCCGCCAGGGCGTAATACACGCAGCATTTCCTTCAATGCGACGTCTTTATGAGTCATGTTTCTGAGACCGAAAGCAACGCTCACGCAATCGAAATAGTCGTTTGGAAATGGTAATTTCTCCGCATCGCACTGCGTCACCGATACAGCCGCGCCCTCATCCAGCAACCGGTCCCGGCCTATCGTGAGCATGGCATTGTTGATATCGGTAAGCCAGACCTCGCCCCCTCCGCCAACCTGTTCCACAAACAATGCACTCAAGTCAGCGGTGCCGCCCGCAATGTCGAGTACACGGTCACCCTTCTTGACACCGCTTGTTTCCACCGCAAAACGTTTCCACAACCGGTGCATGCCTGCCGACATGAGATCGTTCATCAGATTATAGCGCTCCGCCACGGAATCAAATACGCCCGCCACCTTGCGGGCCTTCTCTGTTTCAGGAACGGCGGTAAAGCCGAAATGGGTAGTTTTTGCCATGATGTCCAGTTTCTATAAGTACGTGATGTTTTATCGCGGAAATGAAGTTATTTCGACCCGGATGGCTGATTTGATGCTCGTGAACCCGCAACCGGCTCGCGGCTCATACCGGCCTCTTCCATCCGATCGAGATACCTCTGCCACATTCTATCCTGATGCAAACCATAATCGTAGAGTAAATCCCACGAATAAAGACCGGTATTGTGACCATCGGAAAAAGTGAGCTGGATTGCGTAATTGCCTACCGGCTCGATATGATTGATATTTACATTCTTCTTGCCTATCTGCAGGACTTCCTGGCCGGGACCATGTCCGCGCACTTCCGCGGAAGGCGAATAAACCCGGAGAAATTCACAGGGAATCTGGAAAGTTTTACCGCTTTCAAAAGAAATTTCCAGTAACCTGGACTTTCGATGCAATTTTATTTCAGTGGGATTAGGGGTATCTTTGCTTAGTCCCGCCATCGTGGTATTCCTCCAGTCGAACCTTGCATGATAAACCAGCACCGGCAAAACTTAAACCTCGATGCGAGAAAGAAACTGTTTGAACCCGATTCATCAGGACACGAGGTGAGGGCAAGGCGAGTTGAGAGAAGTAGAAATCCATAGCGGCCTATGAGGCGCTGCGAAATGGCGAAAATGGAATCAAACATTGCCGAAGTCGGGCGTCTTTGCCATACGCATGGCAAAGACGCTGGGTTGCAACCCACGCCTATCTGTCAGGCCGTATGCTCGAGGACTAACAGCCGCAATGCCCACAGCCTTAATCTCAATGGCATCGCATACGGACATGCCATCGCTTCTTACGGCTGCCTGGCGGCAGCACGATGGGAAAACTGGATCGATCGCCGCTTTATACTGCAGTTTCAAGAGCTGCCCATCCAACCTTGATCTGCTGATCAGGGGAACGCCGGTATTATCGGTTCTGTTCCCTCGATCTCCACCGTGGGCAAATGTGCTTTTATACGGGCCTCAATCTCTTCGACTCTGCTCTTTGGCACGTCAGCCAGCACCAATAGTTGACCTGCCTCAATCGCTGCTTCGAACTGCTTGATCCTCGAACTGGCGGTGCTTACACCTATCAAGCCGCCTGCCCATGCGCCCACTCCTGCTCCCGCGAGGGCGCTCGCCAGCAGAACGCCCCCTGCGATTACTGTAGAGGCGGGAGGAAGCGCTAGCGCGACCAAGCCGGCGAGTGCGCCAGCCGACCCGCCGAGCGCGAGTCCGCGCTCCACGGCGGGAATGAAATCGGTTCTCTGAAGGAGATTTGCTTCCGGCAGATCCTCAAGCTCTGTGCCGCGCTTTGCGACCACATGAATATGCCGCTCGTCGATTCGTGCCAGCAGCAACTCGTCGACGATACGTTTGGTAATGGCGATATCGGGAACAAGAAAATAGATTCGTCGCATCATGATCTCCTAAAAGTTGTCAGATAATCATTCGCTCAGGGAGGGCGGAAATTCAAACCAACCTCGATTTCATCATAGGACGGCTTACCTGAAAAAGCAATGTTCATGCGAACCGCAACGTGCTATAAAATAGTGGCATGAACCATCCATACCAATGCGATTGTTGAATGTTCGATCTTCATTTCATGCAGCGATGTCATAATAATTGTCGGAAAAGAGACGGGGAAACGATTAGATGGTGGAAATGATCAAAACACGTGCAGCAGTCGCCTGGGGTCCGGGACAACCGTTAAGTATAGAAGAAGTAGATCTGATGCCGCCACAAAAAGGCGAAGTCCTGGTACGTATCGTGGCCAGCGGCGTATGTCATACGGACGCATTCACCCTGTCGGGGAACGATCCGGAGGGCAAGTTCCCCACTATCCTCGGCCATGAGGGTGGAGGCATCGTTGAGGCTTTGGGTGAAAGCGTAACCAGCGTTGCAGTAGGTGACCATGTTATTCCACTCTATACCCCCGAATGCGGCGAATGCAAATTCTGCAGATCGGGCAAAACTAATCTGTGTCAGGCGATACGTACTACCCAGGGCCAAGGACTCATGCCCGACGGTACCACACGTTTTTTTAAGAACGGAAAACCCATTTATCACTACATGGGCACGTCAACCTTCTCCGAATACACGGTGATACCTGAAATCTCGCTGGCAAAAATCAACAAGAAAGCACCCCTGGAAAAGGTCTGCCTGCTCGGATGCGGTGTAACGACAGGCCTCGGTGCCGTTGCCAAGACTGCGAAGGTGAAGGAAGGGGATACCATAGCGGTTTTTGGGCTCGGCGGTATTGGTCTGGCCGTAGTAATAGGAGCGGCAATGGCTAAAGCCGGGCGCATTATCGCGATCGACGTCAATCCCGGAAAATTTGAGATAGCGCGTCAACTGGGCGCCACCGATGTGGTGAATCCCAAGGATTACGGCAAACCAATTCAAGAGGTAATTATCGAAATGACTGGCGGCGGCGTGGATTTCTCCTTCGAATGTATCGGTAACGTCAAAGTCATGCGCTCCGCACTGGAATGCTGCCATAAGGGTTGGGGCGAATCGGTGATAATCGGCGTTGCCGGTGCGGGCGAGGAAATCTGTACCCGTCCATTTCAGCTGGTAACGGGACGCGTGTGGCGTGGCTCGGCATTTGGCGGCGTGAAGGGCCGGACTGAACTCCCAGGCTATGTGCAGCGCTATCTTGATGGAGAATTTGAGCTCGACACTTTCATTACTCACACCATGGGGCTCGACGATATCAATAAAGCGTTTGATCTGATGCACGAGGGAAAATCCATTCGGACAGTTATTCATTTCAACAACTAGGCCATCAGCCCAGCGCTTGGCTCACCCTGCGGCCACGTCGCGCCCAGTTACAAAATGGGAGACTTGTCCGGAGTTTCCGCTGAACTATTGAGGATTCAGAATATGCCGGAATTGAGGCTTCTCTCATCCCACCGTTTATTCGATGGATCGCAGCGGCGTTACAGGCACCGTTCAGAATCGCTGAACTGTGAAATGAATTTTTCCATTTTTCTCCCGCCCGAAATAAGCAGTATTGAAAAGGTACCAGCGATTTATTGGCTATCGGGATTGACGTGTACCGATGAAAATTTCACCATCAAAGCCGGTGCTCAACGCATTGCGGCAGAACTTGGCGTGGCGCTGATTATTCCGGACACGAGTCCGCGAGGAGACTTCGTTGCAAGCGCGCCAGATGCTGCCTACGATCTGGGATTAGGGGCCGGTTTCTATGTGAACGCCACCCAGGCTCCCTGGAGTCGCCATTACCGGATGTATGATTATGTCGTCGATGAACTCCCGCTCCTGATTGAACAACATTTTCCCGTAAATGACCGGCGATCGATTTGCGGCCATTCCATGGGCGGTCATGGCGCGCTGGTCATTGCCCTACGTAACCCCCGGCGCTATCAATCCATATCCGCCTTCTCGCCTATCGCTCATCCGACCACCAGTCCTTGGGGCAAAAAAGCCTTCGGCCACTACCTGGGCCATGACATAAAGAACTGGCGGGATTATGACGCATCATTGCTGATTGAAGCTTCTCGCGCCTCGGAACACCTCCCAATGATGGTCGACCAGGGAGACGCGGATGAATTCCTGACCGAGCAGCTGAAAACAGAGCGTCTTATCGCTGCCTGCAAATCAGTCAACTATCCTGCGCAAATCACCATGCGTGCAGGTTACGATCACAGTTATTTTTTTATCAGCACATTCATTGAAAATCACCTACGTTTTCATGCAGCAGCCCTTATGCCGGATGTTTTATAAATTGGCGTGATGATTGGACAGATTTTTATTTTGCAAGGGAATTTTGTGAAAGGAAGCCTGGTTATTCATACGCCAGACTGAATAAAGTTCCCACATGAAATAAAAGACGAACAACGACACATGATGAAATATTCGGGTTTGGTCCCAATGCTCCTTATAAAAATTCAGTGAGCTGCTGATTGAAGAATTTCATCGATATCCAGACGCCTACCCGACAGTTACACTTGCCCTCTCAATCTTTCAGGTACCTGCCGCTCTCTTTTACAACTCAAGCTTGGCGGCAAATGAGTTCCCCGCTTCCTGTATAATTGATCCTTTTGAAAACGGCTCTCTCCTATGGAAGCGGAACAACTGAATGCCATGTTCTATCAACTCGCCGATCTCGACAACCGGACGGCAGAATTGCGGAGGTATCTTTGACTTCGATACCAAGCAAACACGCCTGAATGAACTCACCCGGCTGACGGAAGATCCTTCCATCTGGGATGACAATAAACGCGCCCAGGAATTAGGCCGCGAAAAAAAAATGCTGGAAGATATTGTCATCACCCTGGAGACAGCCGGGCGGCAGCTGCATGATGCCCGGGACTTGTTCCAGATGGCGAGAGAGGAGGATGACGATGCCACGCTGCAGAGCATCGGCACCGATGTCGTGCAGTTGGAAAAGGTGGTGGCGGAAATGGAATTCCGCCGCATGTTTTCCAATCCGATGGACCCCAATAACTGCTTCGTGGATATCCAGGCCGGATCTGGCGGCACTGAAGCACAGGATTGGGCGGCAATGTTGGAACGCATGTATCTGCGCTATTGCGAACGCCGCGGGTATAGCGTGGAAGTGATGGAAGAATCGCCTGGCGAGGTTGCAGGCATCAAGAGCGCAAGTATCAAAATATCAGGTGATTATGCCTATGGCTATCTCCGCACCGAGACCGGCGTACACCGCTTGGTGCGGAAGTCCCCGTTCGATTCCGGCAACCGGCGCCATACGTCTTTTGCCAGTGTATTTGTCTATCCCGAAGTGGATGAAACCATCGAGATTGAAATCAACCCGGCGGACTTGCGCGTCGATACCTTTCGCGCATCCGGCGCGGGAGGCCAGCACATCAACAAAACGGACTCGGCTATTCGCATCACCCACAATCCCACAGGTATCGTCGTGCAATGCCAGAGCGGCCGTTCCCAGCACCGCAATCGCGCGGATGCGATGGCAATGTTGAAGTCCCGCCTGTACGAAGCGGAATTGCGCAAACGCAATGACGAGAAACAGGCAATAGAAGACAGCAAAACCGATATCGGCTGGGGACACCAGATCCGGTCCTACGTACTGGATCAATCACGTATCAAGGATTTGCGTACCGGCGTTGAAAGCGGCAATACACAGGTAATACTCGACGGCGGCCTGGATGATTTCATCGAGGCCAGTTTGAAACAGGGAATTTAAGAATATGGGCAAAAATAAGAATGAACCCGACCACCTAAAAAAACTGGGTGAACTTGATCAAATAAATGATCAAAGTAGGGGTGAAGAGGCAGAGCCGGTGTTGATGGACACTGGGTCGATCACTGAAGAACGACATGCCAAGCTGACTGCGTTACGTAAGGCGGGAAATCCATTCCCCAACGATTTTCGCCGCGGTGATTTGTCATCGGATCTTCATCAACAATATGGCGAACATTCCAACGAGATGCTGGAAACGGCACCGAGACTCGTAAGCATTGCGGGGCGCATGGTATTAAAGCGAGTGATGGGCAAGGCAAGCTTCGCCACTATCCAGGACATGAGCGGACGCATCCAGCTCTACATCACCAATGATGTTACCGGGGCGGAGGCACACGAAGCGTTCAAACACTACGACCTCGGCGATATACTGGGTGCTCAGGGCACGCTCTTCAAAACCCGGACTGGCGAACTTTCGGTGCGCGTCACCCATCTGCGCTTGCTGACCAAGTCCTTGCGCCCCCTGCCGGAGAAATTCCATGGACTGACCGACCAGGAACAGAAATACCGCCAGCGTTATCTCGACCTGATTACCAACGAAAATACTCGCAAGGTGTTTATTACGCGCTCCAGGATCATCCAGGCCATTCGCGAATTCTTTGTCGCGGATGGCTATCTGGAAGTGGAGACACCGATGATGCACCCCATCCCCGGTGGCGCGACAGCACGTCCATTTGTCACTTATCACAATACGCTGGATATGCAATTGTATCTCCGCATCGCGCCCGAACTGTATTTGAAGCGCCTGGTCGTGGGTGGAATGGAAAAAGTATTTGAGATAAATCGCAATTTCCGTAACGAAGGAATATCTACCCGTCATAATCCGGAATTCACTATGCTGGAATTCTATGAAGCGTACCAGGATCACACTTACTTGATGAATTTCACCGAAACCATGCTGCGGGAGGTCGCGTCGAAAGTCTTGGGTACTACCAAGGTAACCTATCAGGAACGGGAAATCGATCTTGCACAGCCATTTGAGCGGCTCAGCATCGTTCAGGCTATCCGGAAATTCCAACCGGAATATACCGATGGTCAACTCAATGACCGGGCGTTCCTGATCGACAAGTTGCAGACACTTGGCATCACTCCCAAACCGGAAGACGGAATCGGTGGCTTGCAGCTATCGTTATTCGACGAAACCACCGAGCATTTATTGTTCGAGCCGATTTTTATCATTGATTACCCGGCGGAGGTCTCACCCCTCGCCCGGCGCAACGATCTCAACCCCACGATAACCGACCGATTCGAGCTTTATATCGCGGGACGCGAAATAGCCAACGGCTTTTCCGAACTGAACGACCCGGAAGACCAGGCGGCACGTTTCCGGGAACAGGCGAGCGCCAAGGAAGCAGGCAACTCCGAGGCCATGCACTACGACGCCGATTATATCCGCGCGTTGGAATACGGTCTGCCACCCACCGCAGGTGAAGGCATCGGCATAGACCGTCTGGTAATGCTTTTCACCGATAGCCCGAGCATTCGAGATGTGATTATGTTCCCGCAACTACGTCGGGAAGATTGAAAACGTAGCAAAATTCTTTCATACCCCGCTGAGGTTCGGACCATAGCGGCATAAAGGCACTCCGGCCGTCAAGCGGGGTGCGGAACTGGGGAGCGGAGTCGGAGGCTCTCAAGGTTCGTCGCAATAACCATTATCCTGAAACCAGTTCATCGCATCTTCAAGCGCCTCCACCGCGGGCCGATGACGATACCCCAACACCCGTTCTGCCTTTTCGCTGGAGTAAAACATCATTTTTTTTGCCATGCGCAAACTGTCCACCGTCGCACGCGGCTCAACATTTGTCACCATTGCCATTTTTTCCATCAGCCAGGCAGCAGGTAGAATCAACTTGACAGGAATATTGAATCGTTTTGTCTGCTTGCCTCCAATCTCATCGATTGCCTGTAGTATTTGCAGTAAAGTCATATTTTCACCACCCAGGATATAACGCTCCCCGGGTTTTCCATGCGCGTGAGCCAGCAGATGGCCATATGCGATGTCATCGGCATGAGCGACGTTCAAACCGGTATTTACATACGCCGGCATCCGCCCACATAAGGTGTCAACCACGATACGTCCTGTCGGCGTGGGTTTGATGTCACGCGGCCCTATCGGCGTTGATGGATTGACAATAACCAGCGGCAGCTTATATTCATCGGTAATCCGTTGAACAACCTGTTCCGCCATGAATTTTGACCGCTTGTAGTGCCCGGTCATCGACCCAAGACTGGAGGGCGTGTCTTCGGTGGCGGAGGTGCCATCCTGATGCACTCCCAGCGTTGCCACGCTGCTGGTGTATATCATGCGTTTGATACCGGCTTCCGCTGCCGCGAGTATCAGCGCCTCCGTCCCTTTTACATTGATGTCATACATGGTTTCGGGATTCGGCACCCATAGGCGGTAATCTGCGGCAACATGAAACAAACTATCGCAACCAGTGACCGCGCGCTTCAATGATGGGGCGGAACGTAAATCACCTTCGGAAATTTCAACGGGCAATTTATGAAGATTTCTCCGGTCACTTCCTGGTCTGACCAGGCACCGCACTTCATGACCAGCGTCCAGTAAACAACGCGCGACCGCCGAACCAACAAATCCATTTGCGCCTGTAACCAATGATTTCATCATGCTCAACCTTTCTTCAGGCCCTGTGTTGATACAAAGCGCTTATAAGCGATTCGAACTCGTATTGTTGTGATCCTCCATACTGCTCACACTTGATTCGGCTTTATAATTGGCTAATAAGGGCGTGTATCGAACACTCAACGTTATGACACAGGGTAAACCGGAACAATCGGCGCATATGAACGATTGGGCCCGGAATAGGTACCGTTGCTCGCCGGTCAAGTGTGGCGCGTTGCAAGGTGCTTCTCCACATCTTCTCTGCTAAAACCCAACGCGGCAGCCACACGATCGGCATGGCTTACCCGAGACACACCTGAAACCAACCGATAAGTCGGGCCTTGAGGCAAAAATTCACCCTGCAGATAACGGCCAATTCCTTTGTTCTGCAAACGTTCGCATAGCTCGTGATTGTGGGTAACAAGTAATGTGCTTGCTCCAAGCTTATGAAAGCCTGCAAGGACATATTCGGAAAGCTCCGTCTTTTCCTCGAACGTTGTTCCTTCCGAAAGCTCATCCAGTACGACGAGACTGCGCGCTGTGGAACTGAAGAATATCTCGCGTGTACGCTTCAATTCATGGCCGAAGCGGCCCATCCCCTCATCCAATCGGCCCGGATCCGGTACCTGGTAGAAAATATGCTCTACGAGTACCAGCTGTGCGGTAGCCGCTGGGATGTAACAGCCGATCTGGCCCAATAGCTGAATCTGGACGATGGTTTTACAATAGGCTGTCTTACCTCCGCTATTGGGTCCCGTGATAACCAATAGCCGTCCTGTATCATCAAGCAGTATATCGTTCGGCACATAATCTGGATTAGCTCCGGCAAGCAGCGGATTTCTCGCTTCCGTAACGTTGAGAGAATGCCGGTCGCATTCCAGTATCTCCGGCAGTACCATCTTGCCGCCAAAAACCAACGAGTAATGATAAAAGGATAAGATCTCGTCAATCATACCCAATGCATCCAGCGCGCGCGCCAATTCGGAACTCTGCCTGAATAGCTTGCGCAATGGATAGATGACGGAATCGCGATCGGATGCCGCAATGGCAATCAGGAGGATAGGCAGAACCGGCACTGCCAGCACGAGAATTCCATATCCCAGATAAGCAATGCCGAAACTGGCGAGCATACCCTGGAAGAAATAAAGCGCTGCGC
The DNA here is from genome assembly GCF_000832065.1 of Nitrosospira sp. NpAV. Taxonomy (GTDB): domain Bacteria; phylum Pseudomonadota; class Gammaproteobacteria; order Burkholderiales; family Nitrosomonadaceae; genus Nitrosospira. The sequence goes on from NZ_JXQM01000003.1 coordinate 381,916, forward strand.
CAAGGACTGCTAATATTACCAGCATCGGCAGCAGCTTTATAATCGATGGGGTAAAGCGGGGAACGGGTAAATAACGCGGCTTCTCCTCCCGCGTCATGAATTTTCCCTCCCTGGGATAAATCGGCCCACGCATCAGGGAGTAAACACGAGAGGCTCCGAAGTCGCGAATGACAGTAAACAAATCTCGCAGGTATGGGCTCTGCGGCTGTGGCAACGTATTCATCGCCTCAACCAGATCGACCACAAAGCCGGTACCATCGACAAACTGATGGTAACCGTAACCGCTGAATTCCATCTCATCTTTGCCGCCTCTGGAATTATCGATAGCGAGACCACCCATAAAGGTACCGTAGAGTAATTGATAAAGCGAGCGCTCTCCCGGCGCTACTCCTTTCAAGAACTGCTGAAGCGTTTCCCGCAAACTGGAATTTGACTCAAGCTCACGCAACGCTTCCTGCTTTTTTTGAGCCAGGACAGAGTCGGTCGCCGGCCGCGCCAGCGACCGGTAAAGTACCGATTGCCCGACATGCGTAACCGCGTGATTGCAAGAATCGAATAACTGATTGATTTCGATCGCGTCAAACGTCTTTGCATCCAGAACACCTTTATCAGCATCTGTTGGACGCGTGTCCCGCACGCCCGCCAGCCGCTCGCCGCTGGCAAGGATGGGCGACTGATTCCAACAGGGATCAGAGGTGGCAGGATCGTTCATGGTAGGTCTTAGGAATCTCTGAATAAATCTGGTAGACAAAATCAGATTGATCAAGTAACTTCCCACAAGGTCGCAGCGTCATCCACTATTGAGGATGGGATTCTTCGGACTGCCCTCCTTATCCCGCACTCTTTGCTCTGGGTTCATCCAAATCCAACACTTGGATTGCAATGGGGAATTATCCTGAATCCGGCAGCCTGTCTGCTCATTTATCAGTATAAGATTATGCTTAGTAAATAATATCCCCGCCATTTGATTCCCATCTAAAAGATGAAAGTCAAATAATACGGAATATTGTTATTAATCATAATACTAATCTATTAAATGAGCGGTCAACCCCGAATTGGGGATTATTGAACACGAGACACGGAACTTGGATCTTGCTGGTGGGAAGAGGAAACACCGATAGCACTTCTTCTTATCGACAACGACTCATTTATCTGTCTCAAATCTTCCTCATCCAGTTCACCTGCTTCCGCCTCCAATCTCAACTTGGACATAAGAAAATTGTAACGCGCCTGGGCGAGATCTCGCAGCGCAGAATAGTGCAATTGCTGCGCATTCAATACATCCACTTCTGTTCTGACACCCACTTCCTGCCCGAGTTTGGTGGAATCCACCTGGCTTTGGCTGGAGGTTACCGCCTGGCGTAACGCTTTCACCTGCGCAATGCCGTTGGTAACATTAAGGTACTGCTGGCTCACTTGAAGTACGCTGTTGCGCCGGGTGTTGTTCAGATCCTGGAATACCTTTTCCTGAGTAGCCAGAGCCTCGCGCACACGCGATTGCACCGCAAAACCCTGGAATATCGGGAAACTGAGCTGAACCCCGATTTCTTTTGAAGTCAGGTCAATTGGCCGGCCGGTAACTGTTCCGCCAACACCTTTTTGGTCACTGTATAGCGCGACCAGGTCAAGGGTCGGATAGTGTCCCGCCTTGGCTCGTTCCACATCCTGTTTTGCGATTTCATACACCGATTGCTGAACTTTCAGTGCAAGATTGTTCTGTTCGGCCACATTGATCCAATCCTGCATGCTTCCATACTTCAGGTTGAGCAAATCGGAAGAATTCTCAGTTGGACGTACGAGATTGTCAGGCAAGCGGCCGATAATCTGTTGCAGTGCGCGTTTTCGAAATTCCAGATCGCTCAGCATGGCAATCTCCTGCGAGAGAGCCAAATCAAACCGCGCCTGGGCTTCGTGGGTATCGACGATGGTCGCTGTTCCGACTTGGAAGTTGCGCTTGGCCTGTGCGAGCTGCTCTCCAATGGCTTTCTTCTGGGCTACCGCCACCTCCACATTTATCAGCGCCAGTTGAATGTCGAAATAAGCCTGAGCCACGCGCAGGATCAGATCCTGGGCTGCAATGATGAACTGGGAATCCGCTTGCGCGACCTGAATCTTGGATTGTTCATAGATTACAAAATTTTCCTTGCGATAAAGCGGCTGGGTCGCCGTGATCGTTACACTGGTATTGTCGATGATAACTTCGGACGGCCTAACGACTCCGGGGACAGTCGCCCCGCCGACACTCTGGATATCGATATATTGCCTCCGGCGCACACCCGCGAGCGTGATGGTCGGGAGCAATCCTGCCCGTCCCTGCGGCAATTTCTCCTGGGCTGCAAGGTGCGCGGCACGCGCGGCGCTATATTGCGCATCCTGCTCCAGCGCCTCACGATAAATTTCCATCAGGTCACTGGCGTGGAGCGGAGTATGAAAAACCGCGCCGGCAATCAATAACGCATAAATATATTGCGAAATTTTCACTTTGATCCAGAGTGCCTTATTCTGCCGGGAGAAGAAAAGCATCATCCGATTGAACCTGGCTAATAGGTCTGTCAGGCGAGCACGCAATTCGCGGGGTTGATCTGGAAGATCAAAATGTGAATCTCGCCGGCTGCTTTGCGTTTTTTAGCGGAGCAATGCAAGTTTCGAACAGACCCACCGTGTTGTACGCGCCTGTTTTCTCTCCTTGCGCCACACAAGTGACGAGCAGTGCCTGCATCACCGGTGCATCCCCTACCACTGCGAATAACCGCCCGCCAGTTTTGAGGCTTTGCTGAAATGCCTCCGGTAAAACCGGAGTGGAGCCGGTCAGTACGATGACATCATAAGGCCCATGCTCGGACCAGCCACAGGCAGCATCACCCAATTCCACCGTCACGTTGCCAATCTCATGGGCTTGAAGATTTTTCTCCGCCATGGCTTTCAGTTCCGGCACAATTTCCACGCTGTAGACGTATTCTCCTTTCTTTGCCAGCAGGGCGGAAAGGTAGCCGCTGCCGCTGCCGACTTCCAGAATCCTGTCCGTTTTTTTTACCTGGAGCTCCTGCAAGATGCGCGCCTCGAGCTTGGGAGCAAGCATCACTTCGCCGTATCCCAGCGGGATCTCCATATCGACAAACGCAAGGGAACGGTATGCCGCGGGGACAAATTCCTCACGCCGCAACTCAAACAATAATTTAAGAACTTCCTGATCCAGCACATCCCAGGGACGAATTTGCTGTTCCACCATATTAAACCGGATTTGTTCGAGATCCATGTCCAACCTTATATAAATTGTCATCACAGACTTGCAATTATTCCACATTTCCATTAGCTTCACAGCAGCAGCTAGGGGTCCGGTTCCGGAATCATCCGGTAAACCGGTGAGAGAGTCCCTTAACACCTGATACGGGTAATGCCGCCGTAGGGAAGCTGGGATTAGCCGTCCCGCTCGTTTATGGCACCTGAAGACTTAAAGGAGCGTACTATGAATGCAACAGTTTTAAACCCCGCCCAATTCCCTTCTCCGTTTTCAAGCAAGACCGCCCATGTCGATGAAGGAGCGGTCAAGCCTTTGCCTCAATCCCGCAAAGTTTATGTGCAAGGGTCCCGCCCGGATATTCAGGTACCGATGCGAGAAATCAGTCAATCCGATACGCCCGCCAATATGGGCACGGAGGAGAATCCCCCGATTTATGTCTATGATACCTCCGGCCCCTACACCGATCCGGCGGCAAAAATAGATATCCGTTCCGGCTTGCCGCCGTTACGCGAGAAATGGATAGACGCACGTAACGACACGGAAGTTCTCTCCGGCCCCGCTTCCGCCTATGGCAGGCAACGTCTGGCCGATCCCCAGCTGGCGGAAATGCGCTTCGATCTGAAGCGCCAGCCGCGTTGCGGCAGGACAGGAGCGAACGTAACACAAATGCACTATGCCCGTCGCGGCATTATCACGCCGGAAATGGAATACGTCGCCATACGAGAAAATCAGCGTTGCGAACATCTTGTTGCTCAGCGCCGGGAACTGCTTACACGCCAGCATCCGGGACATGATTTTGGCGCACTCCTGCCCCAGCATATCACACCGGAATTCGTACGTGACGAAGTGGCCCGGGGCCGCGCCATCATCCCTGTCAACATTAACCATCCTGAATCCGAACCGATGATCATCGGGCGCAATTTTCTGGTGAAGATTAATGCGAATATCGGCAACTCCGCGCTGGGCTCGAGCATCCAGGAGGAAGTCGAGAAAATGACCTGGGCTATTCGCTGGGGCGGTGACACGGTTATGGATCTTTCCACCGGAAAGAATATCCACGAAACGCGTGAATGGATCATCCGTAACAGCCCAGTCCCCATTGGCACAGTCCCGATTTATCAGGCATTGGAAAAAGTGAATGGCAAGGCGGAAGATCTTACATGGGAAATTTTTCGTGACACCTTGATCGAACAGGCGGAACAGGGCGTAGACTACTTCACCATCCACGCGGGTGTGCGGCTTGCCTATGTTCCAATGACGGCAAAACGCTTGACCGGCATTGTTTCACGAGGTGGCTCGATCATGGCAAAGTGGTGTCTCGCACATCACCGGGAAAGTTTTCTGTATACCCGCTTCGAGGAAATCTGCGAAATCATGAAGGCTTATGACGTCAGTTTCTCTCTGGGGGATGGTCTGCGTCCAGGTTCTATCTACGATGCCAATGATGAGGCCCAGTTTGCGGAACTGGAAACCCTCGGTGAATTAACCCAGGTTGCGTGGAAGCATGACGTGCAGGTAATGATCGAGGGACCTGGCCACGTACCGATGCATCTCATCAAGGAAAACATGGATTTGCAATTGAAGCATTGTGCCGAGGCGCCTTTCTATACATTGGGCCCGCTCACCACAGACATCGCGCCAGGCTATGATCACATTACATCCGCGATCGGCGCCGCCATGATCGGCTGGTATGGCACGGCGATGCTATGTTACGTCACACCCAAGGAACACCTTGGCCTGCCGGACAAGGACGATGTCAAGGACGGCATCATTACTTACAAAATTGCCGCTCACGCGGCAGACTTGGCAAAAGGACACCCCGGTGCGCAGATTCGCGATAATGCATTGTCCAAAGCTCGTTTCGAGTTTCGTTGGAATGATCAATTCAATCTTGGCCTCGATCCTGACAAAGCAAAACAATTTCACGACGAAACCCTGCCGCAGGAAGGTGCCAAACTTGCGCATTTCTGTTCGATGTGCGGACCCCATTTCTGCTCGATGAAAATAACCCAGGATGTGCGGGATTACGCGGCCACTCAGGGAGTCAGTGAAAACCAGGCGCTCGAAAAAGGCATGGAAGAGAAGGCCATCGAATTTGTAACAAAAGGGGCGGAAATCTATAACAAGATATAATTCTAAATCCGGCAATTGACCGCTCATTTCAGTTTAAGGCTATGATCCATGAAAAGCGGTCTGCGCCGGGTGGTCTTCATCCTTTTGGTAGGGTCGGCACGAGACGGAGTGCATGGTTTCTGCGGGCACAGGGCTGCTTCGCAGTTCCTTGGAATGGAATGATCATTCCGCGTCGCTGCGCCTTGCCCTTTGCTCCCCGAAACCATGCGCCCCACTCCCGTTCAACTGTTGGATTTAGGATAATTTCTCACAGTGCATATATTTGATTTTTAAGAGAGATAGCTTTGAAAAGAAAAATCGTGATAGATAGACTCCATCGGATACTTCCATTGTCTAGCAGCACTCTGACTTGCTTATGCTTACGCGTGATTATCCGGCGTCAAATGCTTTTCCCCGGATAATCACCGCATGGATTGGCTTCTGCTCTTCAAGGCTTTGATCCTCGGCGTCGTCGAGGGCTTGACCGAATTCCTACCGATATCCTCCACCGGCCACCTGATTCTGGTCAGTGATCTGCTCGACTTCAATGATGAGAAGGGCAAAGTATTCGCGATTGTGATTCAGCTAGGCGCGATATTGGCGGTATGCTGGGAATACCGCATCAAGATTGGCGGCGTGGTGATGAATATCGGCTCCAGCGAGGATGCGAATCGCTTCGTGTTGAATCTTTTCATCGCATTCCTACCCGCGGCGATTCTGGGTCTTTTGTTCATCAAAACGATCAAGCAATATCTGTTTCATCCGGTGCCGGTGGCAATGGCATTTATCATCGGGGGAATTTTGATTCTGTGGGCCGAACGCAGAAAGCATGTGATAGAGGTCGATCGGGTGGAAAACATGGATTGGAAGCATGCCTTGAAGGTGGGATTGATGCAGTGCCTCGCGCTGATACCCGGCACGTCACGCTCCGGCGCAACCATTATTGGCGGTCTTTTTTTTGGCTTGTCACGCAAGGCGGCTACCGAGTTCTCCTTTTTTCTGGCGATACCCATCATGTTCGCAGCCACTTTCTATGATGTCTACAAACATCGCGACATACTGCAGTTCGACGATATCGGCGTATTCGTAGTGGGGTTTGTGGCCTCGTTCATTAGCGCCTTATTGGCGGTACGGGGATTGTTACGTTTTATCAGCCATCATGACTTCACCGTATTTGCATGGTATCGCATTGGATTTGGGATCATTGTGCTTCTCACGGCTTATTCCGGAGTAGTCAAATGGTCAGCAGCTTAGCGGCCTGGCGGACTTGAAAAATCGAAGCCCAAAAAGTGAGCGCGGATAGATTCTGAATCATGGTTCCATTGGCCGGGGAAGCGGCAAAATATGGAACGGCCAGATACTTTGCAGGCGACTCCTTTACAGGATGTTGAAAAACCCCGCAATCCCATGCTAATGGTATGTGGATAGGCCAGAAGAATTTCATGCCGAGCGCCCCTGTCACGTTGGAAGAGCGTTCCGCGAGGACTTTCGCTGAAAAAGCGCAAGGCGAAGGATGGATCGAGCTCGCTTAGCGTATACGTAGTATCAGTTCATTGCTCCAAACTTCGGTCGACCCGAGAGCATAAAGACATCGCACATAAAGCGTGGTGGCGTTGCCGATCTGGAAATAATCTCGGAGATCGAATGGTCCGTAGGGTATATCGATCTCCCCAGGAGCTAATGCAACGTCGAAATTCTTTCGGCGTTCGATGTCGCTACCGAATGCTGCGCGCGTCTCCTGACCTAAAGCTGTCAGGGGTAGCGCAGCTCGCATCGCATTCTCGACGACCAACTTATGGTCCGGCCAGAAACCTGAGTGCGCCACGATTTTCGTTCGCTTTCCGGTATTCCTGATATGAAAGCGTACAAGAATCGGTTCCCCATAGCGGAACTCGGCTTTGTCGCTCACGAGCGATGCGCTCAACCCCTCGATCTCGTTTCCCCAGCCGACCGCGGTTTGCGTATTTTCGGTATTCACGCTATGCACGCGATTATGAGAGGAGGAGTAAGAATATTCACCCACTGCCTTGATGAATCCGTCGTACCCGCTCACGTTGCTCAAGAAAAAGCTCATCGCGGCAGAGGCGCCCGCAAGACGCCGAGGGGTGGTCATGGCGGATGTTCAGTTGGCCCACATGAACCGGCGGCGAGACAAGAAAAATAACGTGCTTAGGCCAACCGCGAATAGGAGAGCGGGGGACGGTTCAGGGACCGCTGTCACGGTGTAACCCCAACTCCAGCCATCACGGATCATGGCTGTCTGTCTCGCGGCGTCGAAGGTTGCCAGGTAAGTCTCGAAAGAGACCGTGCGGTGGAATGGAATGGATACCACTCTGCTGCTCGGGCTATCCTCGAACGTCATGTTGGCAGCCGTACTATGCGCGGCGTGCTCAAGCTCGGTGTAATACCAAGGTAGTCTGGCCCCGGCAGGATCATCATTTGGGAATGGATCGATATGGCTCACGAGAGCACCGCCAGCCCCCGTGTTGTCAGTAAACAAATTAATGAATCGTAGATTTGCAATCGCAGGGTCGGCAGCCGCACGGGCAAAGGTCGCCCGCATATCGGCACCTCCACGCGGCGTGTCAAAACCAACGCGCGGTTCAGCCACATAATCCCGAGCGTCGTACTCATTGATAGTCAGGGTTCCATTTAAGGCAGCCCCGGCTACGGCCGTCCAACCAGGAAATTGGGCCGGTGCTTCGGCGGCGAACCGGGTAAAGATCGTGGATCCCATTGCTGGCGGCGCCAGATGCGTGACGTTTGCTGGATTCAATGTCACATTTCCGCTGGCGCCAGGAGGGAGGTTTCCCAAGGGATCAGTCAGGTCGTAAGCCGTCCCGCGCGGCGGCACTATGGTAATGTCGGCAAAGGCTAACCCTGCTGATGAAACACTGAGAATGGCAACGGTCACAATACGGACGCAAGGTCCGCAGCGATTTTTCTGAAGCATGGCAACTCCTCTTTGTCTGGTTGCAGCCCAAGGGCGGTGCCGCGATGCCTCTCACGAGGCTACCATCCCTCTATTGAGCAGATACCTAATTAGGTGTATGTGGGTACTGAGGAAACGATGTATGCCACCGCTTTTTTATAGGACATGGAATTTTAAATAGCAAGCAAGCTATCATCCCAATGATCGGTAGGGGGCGCACAAGTGATCTGTCCGCTTTTATGCCACCCTAAAAGAAAGGGGAACATGAAGCGGGCAGAATGGTTCCGGGTGATTTCGAAGACGAGATTTAAAAGTCCAGCAGACTGCTGGATGTAAAAGACGGAAGTGTTACCGATTTTATTCGTTGCGGACTCCCGGCTTAACCCTGCACCCAGGGTAACCCTGCGGCCTTCCAGCCACCTTTGGTGCCACGATGCCCTGTCGCATCCTTGTCGCCTTCGAAGCCTTCAAGAATATTGTAGCAATTTGCGTAACCCTCGCCGGTGGCGGTCGCTGCGGCCTGATGCGAGCGCCCCCCACTACGGCAGATAAACATCGCCAGCGATTCCTTATCTACCTGGCTTGAGAGATAATTGAGGAAATCCGGATTGGTTCGCATGCCTGGATAGGACTGCCATTCAATTTCAATCGCGCCCGGAATTCTCCCTACCCAATCCCATTCGGCCCGGGAACGGACATCCACTAATCTGGCACCGGGAGCTTCCTGTAACAGCGTCAATGCTTCAGCGGGCAGCAATGCGCCTTCGTATGGCAAATTCATTTCCCTGGCGCGCTGCTGCGCCCTTTCAAGTATCGCGGCGATGGTTTCCATATGAGCTTCAGATAGCAATGATTGAAAAATGTAATGTTATTCCTTTTTGCGACAGGTGTTTAATAAAAACCTACTTCGCAACAAACTCTCCATGTAGCGTGCATTAATAATTTGAAAATACCCTTTGGCATAATGTTTGCCTCGTTTGAAGTAATGATGGCGTTCGTACTGATATAATTCCTGTTTTTTTGATTGCGCTGTAATGACTTATTTTTATCATATAACTGAATTCCAGGTTTGGAGAGAAAAATGGCGGTAGTGGATGTTCTTAAAATGATCCAGGACAACGAAGTCAAATTCGTTGATCTGCGTTTTACCGATACCCGCGGCAAGGAACAGCACGTGACGCTTCCGGCCCATGCC